>NZ_JBVIKS010000002.1:0-831856 GCF_055580825.1 Kribbella sp. NPDC031520 | reverse complement strand
TCACCGCGCCACCTCACCGCGCCACCTCACCGCGCCACCTCACCGCGCCACCTCACCGCGCCACCTCACCGCGCCACCTCACCGCGCCACCTCACCGCGCCACCTCACCATTCCGCTTGTGCGGTTTCCCGTCCGCGGTCACCACGACATGTCCAGCACCCGTGGATCCGCATGGTTGCCTTGGGCAAGATCCACAGGGCCTGCGAATCCATCCCGAGCCTGTGGACAACAGCAACTCCCGGAAATCCCTTTAAATTAAGGGGATCCGGCTTTGAAAACTGTCGGAGGTGCCGGGTACCGTTGTGGGTATGGATGTTCTCGAAGGACGATCGGTAGTGTCGCTGAGTGACCGTGAGGTCCTGCCTGCCCTCGACTCGGTCGAGGCCGACATCACCCGCTTCGAGGAGATCCGGCTGCAACTGGTAGCCCGGATCGAAGACACTGGCATCGCCCAGGACGTCGGTGCCCGCGACGCCGTCGAGCTGGTGTCCAAGCGGTACCGGCGGGACCGTGCCGAAGTCTGGCGCGACGTCCGCCTGGCCAAAGCACTCCCCAAGTACACGGCGATAGGCAAAGCACTCGCCGACGGCATCGAACTCCCCACCGAACCCAACGCTGACAACTCCGACAACGCCGAAGGCCCCGACAAGGCTGACGATTCTGTCAGTTCGGAGGCCGGGGATGCTGAGGACACCGATGGCGATGACCTGACCGGCGTGGCTGATCCGCGGGATGTGCGGCCGATGCGGACCGCGCACGCCGCGGCGATCGTGTCCGAGCTCGAGCGGGTCCGTTCGCGGGTGCCGGTCGAGCATCTGGATGTCGTCGAGGAGCAGTTCGTCGCGCTGGCGGCGCACATGTCGCCGGCGGAGCTACGGTCCGCGGGCAGAGAGGTCTGCGATCTGCTCGATTCCGACGGCCCCGAGCCTGAAGAGCACAAGGCCGCCGCCCGTGAGTCGCTGACCCTGACACCGGCGGACCGGGGCGTGAAATTCAGGGGCTACCTGGCCAACGAGAACGCCGAAGCCCTCCGCGCGGTCGTCCACGCCGGCGCCCGCCCCCACAAAACCGTCGACGGCGAACCAGACCCCCGCTCCCGCGACAAGCGCCAGGCCGACGCACTATCAACCGCCCTGACCATCGCCGCCACCGCCTGGGACACCAACACAACCACCCCGCCGACCACCCCGCCGGTCACCCCGCCGGTCACCCCGCCGGTCACGCCGCCGGTCACGCCGCCGGTCACGCCGCCGGTCACGCCGCCGGTCACGCCGCCGGTCACGCCGCCGGTCACGCCACCCACCACGCCATTGGTCACGCCACCGGCCAGTTCACCGGTCAGCCCTCCGGCCAACTCACGAGGCACCGGCCCAACCGCCGCCTCGACCACCGGCGCGGCTGCGGCCGCGACAGCCGACCCGGTCGCAGCATCGACGGCCCGGTCATCGGCGGCACCAGCCGCCGAACCGTCCTGTGCCCCGGCCCCTGGCCCGGCTGCGACACGTTCCGCCAACGCCGCGGGTCCTGCAGTCAGCCCGGCGATTGGTAGCGCGGCTGATCCAACGACCGGCGCCGCGGAGGCTGGCACTGCGGGTGTTGTGACGGGCGGGGCTGCGGGTGTTGTGACGGATGGGGCTGCGGGTGTTGTGACGGGCGGGGCTGCGGGTGTTGTGACGGATGGGGCTGCGGGTGTTGTGACGGATGGGGCTGCGGGTGTTGTGACGGATGGGGCTGCGGGTGTTGTGACGGGCGGGGCTGCGGGTGTTGCGACGGGCGGGGCTGCGGGTGTTGCGACGGGCGGGGCTGCGGGTGTTGCGACGGGCGGGGCTGCGGGTGTTGCGACGGGGGAGGCCGCGGGTATTGCGACAGGTGAGTCTGTGGGTGGTGCTGCTGGGGGTTCGCGGCGCGGTGAGCGTGTGCCGGGGTACGGAGCGAAGGCGAACATCACTGTCACGATCGATCTGCAGGACCTGAAAGCCGCCACCGCGGACGCAATCGGCCACACCGTCTACAGCGATGGGCTTTCTGCAGCCACCATCCGCCGCCTGGCTTGCGACGCGAATGTGATTCCGATCGTGCTCGGCTCCAAGTCCGAACCACTCGACGTCGGCCGCAATGAACGCCTGGTCACCAAGGACATCCGCCGCGCTTTGAACGTCCGCGACCGCGGCTGTGTCGTCTGCGGGGCTCCACCCATCATGTGCGACGCACACCACCTGATCTCATGGCTCGACGGCGGTGAAACCACGATCACCAACCTTGCATTGCTCTGCCGCCGGCATCACACCGACCTGCACAACGGCCGCTGGACCATCACCATCACCGACGGCCAAGTCCACGTCGCCCGCCCCACCTGGGCGGACCCGCCGCCGCTACGTCGCCCAAGACAAGCAACCGGCAACCCACTCCGACCACTCTGGACATGCGAGCCGCCGATGAGTGCCGCACGCCCCGAAACCTCGACAGAAGAGCCTGCGCATTCCGTGTCGCAGGCAGCTGATCCGTGGGGTGACGGTCCGACCGCAGACAGGCCTTCGCCAGCCAAGGTAGACGCCCCCAGCAACGAAACAGCTCAACCCCAGCCAGCCCTAACCGAGCCAGCCCTAACCGAGCCAGCCCTAACCGAGCCAGCCCTAACCGAGCCAGCCCTAACCGAGCCAGCTCCGCCCGGGACAGACCTGTCCGGGGCAGACCTGTCCGGGGCAGACCTGTCCGGGGCAGACCTGGCTGGGGCAGACCTGGCTGGGGCAGACCTGGCTGGGGCAGACCTGGCTGGGGCAGACCTGGCTGGGGCAGACCTGGCCGGGCCTGCCTCGGGTGAGTCCGGGATAGATCTGAACGGGACGGCCTCACCCGAGTCGGTCCCGCCGACGACCGGCGCGGCGGGTGGTGGGCGGTTGAGCCGGTGGCGCGGGGATGCCGCTACCTACGCCGAAGCTGCACGATTCGCGGTGTGGAACGGGAACCCGGCGGACGACCCCAGCACCGAGCCTCCGGCCTTCGCAACCACCTGAACTCTCGCGGGTCTGTTGCCCCAACACCCCATCCAGCACCTTGCTGGCACCTGCTCGCAGCTGTGGCGTGGGTGGCCGAGGTCGAGGTCGTGGACGAGTCAGGGGTACTGCTGGGTTCTGCTGGTTATCGGTGGTCGCGGAGGCGGTTGGGGATCGGGTATCAAGCGCATCGACCGACCTTGCGCGCCCAGGCTGGTTTCACCTCTGCGCACCAGCCGAGAGCAGCCGGGACGAGCCTGCATGGTGACGGCGGCTCCGGCAGCCTGTACGTCGTGCGGCGCGTGCGTGCAGCAACTGCCGAGGAATCGCCCGATTCTGCTGGTGATCGGTGGTCTCGGAGGCTGTTGGGCATCGGCCATCACGCCGACCGACCGTAGCTCGCCGAGGCAGGTTTCACCTCTCCGCACCAGCCGAGATCAGCAGGGACCGCCGGGGGCAGCCGAGACAAGCCGGTATCGGTGGACGGCGGCTACGGCAGCTGCAGCGGAATCGCCCGATACCGCTGGTGATCGATGGTCACGGAGGCTGTTGGGCATCGGCCATCACGCGGAGCGGCCATGGCTCACCGAGGCAGGTTTCACTCACCTCTGCCCACCAGCCGGGAGCAGCCGCGAGCGGCCGGGAGCGCCGGGACGAGCCGGTATCGGTGACGGGCGGCTGCGGCGGGCTGCCGAGGGATCGCTTGATTCTGGGGGTTATCGGTGGTTGTGGAGGCCGTTGGGTGTTGGCCATCACGCGGACTGGCCGTGGCGCGTCGAGGCAGGTTTGCCTCTGCTCGTCGGCTGGGACCAGGTGGGATCGGTGACGGCTGTTGTGGGGGTGCCGAGGGATCGGGCGATGGCGGCAGTGGCGGTTGGCTGTTGTTCGGGGAGCTAGGTGATACCTCGCTGGGCGTCGGTTGGTTGGGGGAAGTCGATGCGCATGACTGTGCGGCGGAGGGTGGGGTGGGTGAGTTGGTGGAAGCCGGCTTCTTCGAAGGACTGGTGGGGGCCGACGTGGAGTTCGCCCCAGGTGATGGTTTTGCCGGGCTGGGTGAGCATCGGGTACGCCTCGAGGGCTTGGGCGCCGTGGCTGCGGGCGTGGTCGATCGTGGCGCGGGCCAGGTGGTAGGTGAGGCCTCGTCCGCGGAAGCCCTTGCGGACGACCATGCAGGTGACGGACCAGACCTGTTCGTCGTCCTTGTCCTCGGTGCGGTCGGTCCAGGGGATCCGCGACGTACGCAGCTTCGAGTATGCCGTCCGTGGTTCGACCGCGACCCACCCGGCCGGTTCGCCGTCGACGTACGCGATCAGGCCGCTTGTCGACGGGGCGTCCGGTGTGCCGCAGGCGGTCTGCTCCTGCAGGCGGGTCATCCGTTCGTCGAGCGTCGAGTCGCGCCAGATCCACCCGCGGATCTTGAACCGCTGGCATTGGCACTGACCCGCGTCCGCCGTACCGAAGACCGCCTGCAGGTCCTCCCACGAGGCCTGGTTGGCCGGTACGACGCGCACCTGCGTTTCCGAGATCGCCTGCATGGTCAGCACGGTAAACCCAGTTCCGGACGACGGCCGTCCGGAACCAGACCGACAGAAAGCCAAGTGGCCGGCCGCGCAGCCAGCGGGTCAGGCGACGGGGACGGTAGGGGGTTCGGCGAGGGCCAGGAGGCGGTCGAAGACTGCGGCACGGTCGAACTGCAAGGCGTACGCCCGCGCGTGTTGTTCGGCCGCTGACCGCTGCTCCAGGGTCCAGTCGCAGACGACCTCGTCGAGTACGGTCCGCAGCGTGGCCGGGTCTCGTTGCGGCACCAGCAGGGCCGTGTCACCGACCGCCTCGGGGACGCCGCCGGTTGCGCAGGTGATGATCGGACCGCCGCCGGCGAGGGCTTTCTCGACCAGAGCGATGCCGAACGTCTCGACGAACTCCGGCTGCTCGCGGGTCGGCAGTACGAACGCCGCGCTGCCGGCCATCAGCGCCGGCTTCTCCGCGTCGTCCACGTCGGTCAGCACCCGCACCCGGTCACCAAGGCCTGCGGCCGCCACCTGCGCCACCACCTCGTCCTCCTGTGGCCCGCGTCCGGCCACGACCAGCTCCACCCGCTCGGCCGACCGGGAGCCGGCGTAGGCGGCGATGAGGTCTTCGATCCCCTTCGCCGAGGCGATCCGGGACAGGAACAGTACGTACCCGTCCCGCGTGAGGCCGCGCCGGGCAAGGGTTTCGGCGATCCTGTCGTCGGTGAGCGACAGGTACGACCAGGAGTCGACCGCCGGGTACGAGATGGCGATCCGCTCCCGGCATTGCTGCGCGAACGTGGTGCCGTGCATGCCGTCGAGCGTCGCCGCCGAGGCCACGATCAGCTCCTTGGTGTACTCCGACACCGCGACACAGTGGTCGGCCGCCAGGTAGACCGAGAGGATGTGCGCGGCCGCCCCGAACCGGCCGGTGTTCACGCACTCGCGGACCACGTTGGTGATGTCGGAGCCCACCGCCTCAGCCACCGTGGTGACCCGAGCGGGCCCGATCCGGCGCGCCACCTGGACGGCTTCCTGCACGGCGATCGCATGCGGGCTCAGGTACAGCGACATGGCCACCGTCGGCACCCCGTCGCTGAACAGTTCGACCAGCCGCCCGATCAGCCCGGCCAGGTACCGCCCGTCCGGAACCCGGTAGTCGCCGACCGGACCGGGCCGCTCCACGGTGATGCCGGGGCTGTACGGCAGTACGCGATCGAGTGGCTTCATCGGCAGCCCGGCCGCCTCGAGCGCATCGAGCGGCCAGGTCACGATCCGTACGTCGTCGAAGCCGCGGGTGAGTGCCACCTCCGCGAGGCACCGCGCCTCACCGGAGTGCCCGCAGATCACCGGGTCGGCGCGGACGACGATGACCAGGCGGCGGCCGGGTACTGACGGGACGAGCGTGTCGTCGGCGATGTTCATGACTCACCTCCGGTGACGTGGTGCCGATCGGATGTGGACGGTGGCCTGATCCGGGTGCCCCAGCTGGAGGGCTGCGGGCCGAGCTCGAGGTGCAGGTTGCGGAGGTGCCGCAGTTCCCGGCCGGAGATCCAGGGGCGTTCGAGGGTCCTGCCGTTGATCGTGACGGACTGGACGTACGAGACCGGTCCGCCGGCCTCGACCGGCTCGAATCCTGACGTGGTGATCGAGAGCTCGCCGCCCTCCGGCAGCCGGGTCGTGGACTCCGCCACGGCCGGTGCGCTCAGCAGGAACAGGTTCTGTCCGGCCACCGGGAACAGCCCGAGCGTCGCCCACACGTACCACGCGGACAGCCCGCCGGAGTCGTCGTTACCCGGCAGACCACCCCGGCCGGTACCGAACTGGTTGGCGACCGCGGCATGCACCACCTCGGCGGTTCGGTCCGGCCGTCCGGCGTAGTGGTACGACCACGGCGCCTCGTAGTCCGGCTCGTTGTTCAGCCCCTCGAACCGGCACAGGCCGTACCCGGCGTTCATCTCGGCCACGCTCGGCGCCACCCCCGGCTGCGTCACCGGTACGGCGTCGTACCCGAAGAACCGGTCGAGCAGCCCCACGAACGCCTCGTCGCCGCCGGCGAGCGCGATGCGCGTGCGCATGTCGTGCAGCAGCCGGAAGGAGTAGTTCCACTTGCCGCCCTCGTAGAACGTCGAGTCCCGCAGCAGTCCGGTGGCCGGGTCGTACGCCGCCTGCCAGCCTTGGGCGAGCTCGCGCATCTGCCGGACCAGCGGCCGGTCGCGCACCTTGTCGGCGATGGCCGCGGTGCAGTGGTAGGCGTACGCGAGGTCGAGGGTGTGGCTGATCGGGTGCGCCACACCGTGCACCAGGTAGTCCTCGCCGTACGTCCGGCGCAGGTCCATCTCCAGGTGCACCATCGCCCAGTCCCAGTCGATACCGGGCAGGTCCAGCTGGCACAGGTCGGCCAGGAAGGTGTGCGCGAGCGCGCTGCCCTGCCGGGAGAAGCGGTCGGCGCCCTTGGCCATCCGGTAGCCGATCGGCAGGTTGCCCTCCTGCTCGCAGATCGACATCAACGCGCCGGCCAGCGCGACCGAACGTTCCGGGAACAGCGTCGTCATCAGCGGGAGCTGGGTGCGGTAGATGTCCCACATCGTGCAGATGTCGAACGCGTACGGGCCTTCGGTCGTCCAGGACGGGCTCTCGTCCGGGGCGAAGCACGGCTTGACCAGCGAGTGGTAGAGCGCGGTACCGAAGACCGTTGCCTGGTCGTCGGAACTGGCCTTGATCTCGACCTTGCCGAGGTGGTCGCGCCAGTCGGCTGCCGTACGGTCGCGCCGCCCGGCGAAGGTGGCCTGCCTGCGGCCGACGTCCTTGTGCAGGTTGTCGCGCGCGGTCTCGCAACCGCGTAGCGAGAACCCGAGCCGGACCTCGACGGTCTGCTCGGCGCGCGAGGGACCGATGAAGATCAGCCCGAACGGCCGCAGCGTGGTCGGCCGGATGTAGTCGAAGTCGAGCCGGGTACCGCCTGGCATCAGGCGCCGGTCGTACCACAGCAGCTGCCGCCAGCCGGGCGCGTCGACCTCCAGGTGCACGGCCAGCGGCACCCCCTCGACGTGGATCTCGCCCTGAGCGACCCCGGGCTCCAGCAGCGCCAGGTGTGCCTTCAGCGGCACCGTCCGGCTGTGCGGGATGGCCAGGCCGCCGGTCGAGGCGTCGACGACGATCCGGGCGGCGTCGTTCGCCGGGAAGGTGTACCGGTGCACCGCCGACTTGGGGCCGACCGTCAGCTCGCAGCGCACGCCCGAGCTCAGCGTCGCCGCGTAGTAGCCGGGCTCGGCCACCTCGTCGTGCAGGTCCCACGTGGTGCCCAGGTCGTCGAGCGGGCCGAGCATCGGCGTCACCCGGAAGTAGTTGTAGTACTTGCGGATCGCGCCCGTGCCGGACTGCTGGAAGTGCGTGAACCCGGAGGCGACCTGCCGGTCGTACAACCGGCCGGGTACGCCCTCGGTGTTGAAGTCGTACAGCCCGTAGCCGGTCGGGTAGGCACCGGAGTACGGGCAGGCAGAGACCATCCCGAACGGGTACATGGCGCCGGGGTGGGTGTTGCCGACCTGCGGCTTCGGCCACCACCAAGTACCGGCCAGACCCTTGGGCGCGGGCAGGTCGGTGGCGCCGGTCCCGATGAACGGGTCGACGTACTCGTACATCGGCTCACCGCCTCACCGCGGCTGACGTGGACTCTCAAAGTAGGAAGCACATATTTCGGCCGTGTGACCGAAGGAAACGCGCAGGTTACGAGCGGTCGGCCGACAGCATAAATCGGCGATCGGGTCGGAGGCCCGGCCTACGCTCCGATGCATGACAGAACTCGCGGCGACGTTCAAACAACAGGCGGTGGCGGACGCCTACCAGCATAGGCCGCCGTACCCGGACGAGGTGTTCGACCGCCTCCTGGACCTGATCACCGACGGACCGCGCCGGGTCCTCGACATCGGTGCCGGTGAGGGCGCGCTCGCCCGCCCGCTCGCGCCGCGGGTCGAGCACGTCGACGCGATCGACTTCTCCCGGCCGATGGTCGACACCGGCAAGCAGCGCCCCGGCGGCGACCACCCGAACCTCAGCTGGCAGGTGAACCCGATCGAGACCGCTGACCTCGATGGCCCGTACGCACTGGTGACGGCCGGCGCCAGCATCCACTGGATGCCCTGGGAGACGACGCTCGCGCGGATCGTCCCGCACCTGACGCCGAACGCACAGCTCGTCGTGATCGAGCACGGCCCGGTCGACATGCCCTGGTGGGACGGTGTCGTCAAGGCCATCCAGAAGCACTCCCGCAAACAGAACCACGACCCGAAGTACAGCGTCGTCGATGCCATCCGGGAGCGCGGTCTGCTCGACGTGAACGGTACGGCGCGGACCGAGCCGGTCACGTACCGCCAGCAGGTCGCGGACTACGTCGAACAGTTCCACTCGACGTCGAGCCTGGCGCGCGACCTGATGTCCCCGGAGGAGGCAGCCGACTTCGACGCGATCGTCGAGGAAGCGGTCCGCCCGTACGCGCAGGACGGCGTACTCGACCTGAAGGTCCAGGCCGAGCTCAGCTGGGGGCGGCCGAAGCTCCCAAGTTAGCTGCCCGGCCGAGGAGGTAGACCTGCTCGGGAGTGCTCTGGGTGAGCCGCGCGGCGAGCTCGTACGCCTCCCGAGCAGCGGCTGCGTCGCCCGACAGTTCGAGCAGGTGCGCCCGGACAGCCGCAAGCCGGTGATGGTCGCGAAGTGCCGGGTCCACGTCGTCGAGCAGCGCCAGCCCGGCGGCCGGCCCGTGCACCATCGCGACCGCGACGATCCGGTTCAGCGTCACCATCGGACCGGGCGCCGTCGACTCGAGGAGTTCGTACAGCATCAGGATCTCGCGCCAGTCCGTCTCGCCGGCGTCCGCGGCCGAGTCGTGGACGGCGGCGATCGCTGCCTGCAGCTGGTACGGCCCGACCGGCGCCGTTCGCAACGTGGACTCGATCAGTTCGGTGCCTTCGGCAATCGACGCCTGCTCCCACAACGTCCGGTCCTGGTCCGGCAATGGGACCAACGCACCGGTGGCCGTAGTACGTGCGGGCCGCCGCGCGTCGGTCAGCAGCATCAACGCGAGCAACCCGGCGACCTCGCCCTCGGCCGGCAACTGCGCGCGCAGCAGCCGGGTCAGCCGGATCGCCTCGGCCGACAGCTCGACCCGGTGCAGCGACGTACCGGATGAGGCCGTGTAGCCCTCGTTGAAGATCAGATAGAGCACATGCAGTACGGCGGCCAGCCGCTCGGGCTGTTCCGCGGCCGGGGGCATCGCGAACACCGCACCCTGGAGCTTCGCCTTCGCCCGGCTGATCCGCTGCCCGATCGTTGCCTCAGGCACCAGAAATGCGCGGGCGATCTCGCCGGTGGTCAGGCCGCCGACCGCACGCAGCGTCAGCGCCACCTGCGACTGCGGGGTCAGGTCCGGATGGCAGCACAGCATCAGCAACGTCAGCGAGTCGTCCTCCGACGAGGCAGGTTCCGGGGGAGTCCACGACGCGACGGTCTCCTCGCGCCGCGTCCGTGCCGCCTCGCTCCGCAGTACCTCGATCCGCCGCCGCGACGCGACCGTGATCAGCCAGCTCCGCGGATTCGCCGGTACGCCCTCACTCGGCCACTGCAGCGACGCCGCCAGCAGCGCCTCCTGGACGGCGTCCTCGCACGCGTCGAAGTCGCCGTACCGCCGGACCAGCGCGCCGAGCACCTGCGGCGCCTGCTCGCGGAGCAGTTCCTCGAGCATCAGGCGTACGCGCCGAGGTCGCGTACCGGCCGTACTTCAACAACGCTGAACGGTGCCTCCGGGATCTGCGCGACGATCTCCGCGGCGCGGTCCATCGACTCGCAGTCCAGCAGGTAGAAGCCGGCCAGCTGTTCCTTGACCTCGGCGAACGGGCCGTCGGTGGTCAGCGGCTTGCCGTCGCGGACCAGTACCTGTTTGGTGAGGGCCGGGTCGTCGAGCGATTCCGACGCGACGAGCTCCCGCCGTTCGGCGAGCTCCGCGCGCAGAGCGGCGTACCCCGCCATGCCTTCCTTCTTCTGTTCGTCGGTCAACGAGTCCCAGACCGCACGGGACTCCGGGTTGCCGTAGATCAGTACGAGGAACTTCATCTGCTCAGAGTAAGCATCACCGGGGGGTATCGATCGGGTCACCGGTTAGTAGCAGCCGTAGCGGCTTGCGGCTCGACGCGTTCAGGTGATGTGGGGACCGGATCAATTCGAAGGGCGGGCCGTGCCCCGGCATGGCCGGGCGTAAACCTGTCCGGGCGCCCCAGTAGAGTTACGACGGGTATCCAGGGTGGACAGAGGGAGGGGTCGCGTGCCGGACTTGGAAGTGTCCGACCGGGTGTGGACGATCCCGAACGCGCTCAGCTTCCTGCGGTTGCTGGGGGTGCCGCTGTTCCTGTGGCTGATTCTCGGGCCGAAGGCGGACGGCTGGGCGCTGCTCGTGCTGGCGATCTCCGGATTCACCGACTGGGCCGACGGCCAGATCGCCCGCCGGATGAACCAGACCAGCCGCCTCGGCCAGATGCTCGACCCGGTCGCCGACCGGCTGTACATCTTCGCGACCGTGATCGGCCTGGCGCTGCGCGACATCATCCCGTGGTGGCTGGCGATCGCGCTGCCGTTGCGCGACGTGCTGCTCACGCTGACGTTGCCCGCCCTGCACCGCCGCGGCTTCAACGCCCTGCCGGTGCACTTCCTCGGCAAGTCCGCCACGTTCTGCCTGCTGTACGCGTTCCCGCTGCTCCTGCTCGGCGACGGCGACAGCACCCTCAACCTGCTCGCGCGCGTGATCGGCTGGGCGTTCGCGATCTGGGGCACCGGGCTGTACTACTGGGCCGGCGCGCTGTACTTCGCCCAGCTGCGGCACCTGGTCCAGACGGTGAAACCGATCAAGGACACATCCGGGTGACCCAGCAAGCCCCTCAGCAGACGACCCCCCGGCGCGTCGACGCGTCGATGTCCCTGCTGAACAACCTGATGGCGCACCCGCTCGACGAGGGGTACGCCGTCGCCGCCCGGACCCGCTCGGACTCCGGCGGCAAGCCGATCCGCTCCCGGCACCGGATCATGCTCGTGATCGCCGCCGCCGTCCTCGGCTTCCTGCTCGCAATCGCCGCCGCGCAGAACTACCGCGCCGCACCCGAGGCGGAGAAGCAGCGCAAGGAACTGATCGACCGGATCAACCAGGCGAACGACCGGCTGAACGAGCTGCGCACCCACCAGGCGCAGCTGTCCGACGAGGTCCGCGGGCTGCAGGCGAGCGGGCTGAGCAACGACAGCGCCGGCGCCGCGCTGCAGCAGAAGCTCGACGACCTCGAGCTGCGGGCCGGCGCGATCGCGGTCACCGGCCCCGGCATCAAGGCGGTCATCGACGACGCGAAGAACGCCGACGCCAAGGAAGGCCGGCTGCTCGACGTCGACCTGCAGCAACTGGTGAACGGGCTGTGGACGGCCGGCGCGGAGGCGATCTCGGTGAACGGGCACCGGCTCACGTCGCTGACCGCGATCCGTGGCGCGGGCAGTGCGATCACGGTCGACTACAGTTCGCTGACCCCGCCGTACACAGTGCTTGCGATCGGGGACACCGCGACCATGCCGGCCCGGTTCGCGCAGAGCTCGGGCGGGCAGTGGGTGCAGTACCTGGTGAGCAACTTCGATGTCCGGATGACGATCACGACGGAGGACTCCTTGCTGGTGCCGGCCGATGCGACGATCGCGTTGCGCTACGCGAAGGTGAGGCCGAGATGATCGCCGTACTCGGCCTGGTGATCGGGGTCGTGGTCGGCCTGCTGGTCGCGCCCGACGTCCCGGAGTGGGCGCAGCCCTACCTGCCGATCGCGGTGGTGGCCGCGCTCGACGCGGTGTTCGGAGCGTTGCGCGCGTTCCTGGACGGGATCTTCGACGACAAGGTGTTCGTCGTCTCGTTCGTGTCCAACGTGCTGATCGCGGCGCTGATCGTCTACCTGGGTGACCAGCTCGGCGTCGGCTCGCAGCTGTCCACCGGTGTGGTCGTCGTGCTCGGCATCCGCATCTTCACCAACATGGCCGCGATCCGCCGGCACATCTTCCGGGCCTGATCATGAGCGACGACAAACCGGACGCGAAGCCCGAGCAGCCGGCGCCGGACGTGCCCACGCCGATGCCGAAGAAGCCGAAGACGCCGAACCTGGCCCTGCGCCGGTTGCGGACCGGGTTCAAACCGTCCCGCGGCCAGGCGATCGTCGCGGTCGTCCTCGCGCTGGTCGGCTGTGTCGCGGTCGTCCAGGTCCGGGTGAACCGCGCCGACGACGGGTACCAGAACGCCCGCCGCGAGGACCTGGTCGCGATCCTCGACGGCCTCGGCCAGAACACCCGCCGGCTGGAGAGCGAGATCGCCGACCTGGAGGAACGGAAGAACTCGCTGTCCTCCAGCGCCGACAAGTCCCAGACCGCGCGCGAGCAGGCCGAGGCCCAGATCCGCACCCTGGGCATCCTGGCCGGCACCATGGCGGCCGTCGGCCAGGGGGTCCGGATCACGCTGAACGACCCGCAGGGCAAGATGACCTCGAGCAACCTGCTGGACGCGATCGAGGAACTGCGTGACGCCGGTGCCGAGGCGATCCAGATCAACGGTGCGGTCCGCGTGGTGGCCAGTACGGACTTCGTGGACGACCCACCGGGGATCCGGATCGACGGCCAGAAGGTGACCTCGCCGTACGTCATCGAGGCGATCGGGGAGTCGCACAACCTGGCCGAGGCGGCCAACTTCCCGGGCGGCCTGGTGAGTGAGGTGACCGGTCCGCAGGTCGGCGGAACGGCCGAGGTCAACGAGCTGGACAGCGTGTCGATCACTGCCTTGCACGCGCCGGACGAGCATCGTTACGCTCGCCCGGCGGCGAGCCCCACCAAGTAGGCAGCGCTATCAATCAGAAAGAGGGACCGAAGGTGTACCCCGAAGACCTGAAGTACACGGCCGAGCACGAGTGGGTGAAGGCCGGCGAGGAGGGGCCCGCGCGGATCGGTATCACCGACTTCGCGCAGGACCAGCTCGGCGACATCGTGTACGTGCAGCTGCCCGAGGTCGGCAGCACGGTGCGGGCCGGTGACGCGTGTGGGGAGCTGGAGTCGACCAAGAGCGTGAGCGACCTGTTCGCCCCGGTGAACGGCACGGTGACGGCCGTCAACGAGGCGCTGGCCGACCAGCCGGACCTGGTGAACAGCGACCCGTACGGCGAGGGCTGGCTGCTCGACATCGACGTCGAGGACGCCGCCGAGGTGGCCGCCCTGATGGACGCCGACGCCTACAAGGGCCAGCTCGACCAGAGCTGACCACGGACTGATAGCGTTACCGGACCTCAACTGCTGGTCGAGGGTTGAGGTCCCCTCATCTTGTTCCAGCACGTCACACTGTCAATACGGGGTCTATCGAAAACGTCGCCGGACCACCGGCGATCGGGAGGATCACAGCATGCCGTTCTGCAACCAGTGCGGGCACGAGAACTCCGAGGGCAGCCGGTTCTGCTCGCAGTGCGGAGCGATGCTGCCTGGCGCGGACCGCCCCGCGGCGGCCCCGGCGCAGCCGCAGCCGGGCGTCACCGACACCGCGATGCTGACCCCGATCGGCGCCGAGCCGGAACCGGAGCAGACCGGTGAGCCGCTGACCGCCGCCGACCAGGCCGCCGTCGGCGCGCTGCCGGCCGGGTCCGCCCTGCTGATCGTCCAGCGCGGCCCGAACGCGGGCAGCCGCTTCCTGCTCGACGTCGACGTGGTCACCGCCGGCCGGCACCCGGACAGCGACATCTTCCTGGACGACGTCACCGTGTCCCGCCGGCACGCCGAGTTCCGCCGCGACGCGTACGGCGTGAAGGTCCGCGACGTCGGCAGCCTGAACGGGACGTACGTGAACCGCGACCGGATCGACGAGGTCCAGCTGAGCAACGGCGACGAGGTCCAGATCGGCAAGTACCGGCTGGTGTACTACGCCAGTGGCCAGGCCTGATCCGAACGCCGAAGAGCCGGCCGGCGGCCGCGGCATCGGCGAGGTGCTGCAGCTCCTGCAGGCGGAGTTCGCCGACGTCACGATCTCCAAGATCCGCTTCCTGGAGGCCGAGGGGCTGGTGACGCCGGCCCGGACCGCTTCTGGCTACCGCAAGTTCAGTGCCGCCGACGTCGAGCGGCTGCGGTACGTGCTGACCGCGCAGCGCGACCAGTACCTGCCGTTGAAGGTGATCAAGGAACACCTCGGCGCGATCGATCGCGGGCTGCGGCCGTCCGCCGGGGGTCCGCCGGTCGCGCCGAGTTCGTTGCCGCAGACCCCTGGTCAGCCGGTCGCCGAGGACTTCGGTGCCACCGGCACCGAGCTGCGGCTGACCCGGGAAGAGCTGCGAACCGCGGCCGGCGTACCCGCCGAACTGCTGGCCGAGCTGGAGAACCACGGCCTGGTGGTGGCCAGCGGCAACCACTACGGCGGCGACGCGATCGTGATCGCGAAGGTCGCGGCCGAGCTGGCGGCGTACGGGCTGGAACCCCGGCACCTGCGGGCGTTCCGGACCGCGGCGGACCGCGAGGTCGGCCTGATCGAGCAGGTCACCGGCCCGCGCCGGACCGAACAGACCGCGGAGCTGGCTGCGCTCACTGTGCGTCTGCACACAGCTCTCGTGCGGTCCCGTCTCCCACGTCCCTAGCTCATCCTCCAGCCCGTCCCTGGCTTGTCCACAGGCCGAACCCCGCGGGCCCACCCGGGGCTCCGGCTCGGAGTAGGCTGGAGTCGTGCGCGAAGTCGACGTGGTCGGAGTCCGGGTGGAGATGCCCTCGAGTCAGCCGATCGTGCTGCTCCGGGAGGTCGGCGGAGAGCGGTACCTGCCGATCTGGATCGGTGCTGCCGAGGCGAGTGCGATCGCTTTCGCCCAGCAGGGCATGGAACCGCCCCGGCCGCTGACCCACGACCTGTTCGCGGAAACCATCCGGGTGCTCGGGCACACGCTCAGCGAGGTCCGGATCGTGAACCTGACCGACGGCGTCTTCGAGGCGATCCTGGTGTTCGACGACTCGACCGAGATCTCGGCCCGGCCGTCGGACTCGATCGCGATCGCGCTGCGTACCGGCACCCCGGTGTTCTGCGCGGAGGAGATCCTCGCCGAGGCCGGCGTACCGATCCCGGAGAGTGAGGCCACCGGCACCGACGAGGTGCAGGAGGAAGAGGAGGTCGAGCGGTTCCGCGAGTTCCTGGACCAGGTGACTCCGGAGGACTTCGACAAGAGCTGACCGCGCATCCCGCCGTACAAGAGCGACTAGGTAACGATTCGTACGGCGGTCGCGACACGCTCCCGGCTCGATGCGGTTGTCGTTGACCCGCCTCGGGCGGCGGCTTACCGTGAAGGAGTCGTGGGGTGGTGTCACTCCACGGAGATGACTCGTTCCAGTCGGTATCCAGGGAGGCTCAGGCGTGACACGCACCGGGGACACGGATCTGACGGCGCAGTCGGCGTCCGACGCGCACGCCGAAGCGGCCAAGACCGCCGGCGTCCAGGGTCTGCTGTTCGACGACGACCTGCGGCCGATGCCGGAGGACGTCGGGTTCCGGGGTCCGACGGCCTGTGCCGCCGCCGGGATCACCTACCGGCAGCTCGACTACTGGGCCCGTACCGGCCTGGTCTCGCCGTCGGTGCGCCCGGCGACCGGCTCGGGCACGCAACGGCTGTACGGTTTCCGTGACGTGCTGTTGCTGAAAGTGATCAAGCGGCTGCTGGACGCGGGGATCTCGCTGCAGCAGATCCGGACCGCGATCGCGCATCTGAGCAAGCGCGGCTTCGACGACCTGACCCAGATCACGCTGATGAGTGACGGCGCCTCGGTCTACATGTGCACCTCGCCGGACGAGGTCATCGATCTGCTGGCCGGCGGCCAGGGCGTGTTCGGGATCGCGCTCGGCGGCGTCTGGCGCGAGGTCGAGGGTTCGCTGTCCGAGCTGCCGACCGAGCGGGCCGACGGCCACGACGAAGACGGCGCCGACGGGCACGCCGGCGACGAACTCGCCGCCCGCCGCCGCGCACGGATGACCGGCTGACACAGCTTCCTTTGTTCGCCCACTCACTGCAGACTCGCTCCGCGGTGAGTGGGCGACTTTGTTGTCGCCGGAGGCCGCTGCCCGAACTGTTCGCGAATTCCTGGTAGCCTCGTTTCAGCCGTACACAGCACTCGGGAGAGTCCCGTCTCATCGGGCGCCGAAGGGGCAATTCCTCCCCGGAACCTCTCAGGCCCATGGACCGAGTGTGACAGGCGACTCTGAAGCGCAGCAGCGTGACAGAGGGGGAGGCCACCGGCAGCGACAGTCAGCATCGGAGCCTCTAGTGAACGACACCCCCCAGCTTTCGGCGACGTTCGCCGACCGGCACATCGGTCCGCGCCAGGACGAGATCGCCAGGATGGTCCAGGCCCTCGGGTACGACGACGTCGACGCGCTGGTCGACGCCGCGGTCCCGGCCTCGATCCGTTCCGCCGAGGCGCTGCGGCTGCCCGAACCGGCCTCCGAGGTGGACGCGCTGACCGAGCTGCGCCAGCTCGCGGCCCGCAACAACGTCGCGACCTCGATGATCGGCCAGGGGTACTACGGCACCTTCACGCCGTCGGTCATCGTCCGCCGCCTGGTCGAGAACCCGGCCTGGTACACGGCCTACACGCCGTACCAGCCGGAGATCTCCCAGGGCCGGCTCGAGGCTCTGCTGAACTTCCAGACCGTCGTGTCCGACCTGACCGGCCTGACGACCGCGAACGCGTCGCTGCTCGACGAGGGCACCGCGGCCGCCGAGGCGATGACGCTCGCGCACCGCTCTAACAAGAAGAGTAAGTCCGAGCGCTTCCTCGTCGACGCGGACTGCTTCGCGCAGACGATCGCGGTCGTACAGACCCGCGCGCAGGCGCTCGGCATCGAGGTCGTCGTCGCCGACACCACCGACGGCCTGCCCGAGGGTGACTTCTTCGGCTTCCTGGTGCAGTACCCGGGTTCCAACGGGGCCGTACGGGACCTGAAGCCGCTGATCGCAGCCGCCCACGAGCGCGACACCCTGGTTGCCGTCGCGTCCGACCTGCTCGCGCTGACGGTGCTCGAGGCCCCGGGTGAGGCCGGTGCGGACATCGTCATCGGTTCGTCGCAGCGCTTCGGCGTACCGCTGTTCTACGGCGGCCCGCACGCCGGCTTCATGTCCGTACGCTCGGGCCTTGAGCGGTCGTTGCCCGGTCGCCTCGTCGGCGTGTCCGTCGACGCCGACGGCTCGCCGGCGTACCGCTTGGCGCTGCAGACGCGTGAGCAGCACATCCGCCGCGAGAAGGCGACCTCGAACATCTGTACGGCGCAGGTCCTGCTCGCGGTCGTCGCGTCGATGTACGCCGTCTACCACGGGCCGGACGGTCTTCGCGCGATCGCCGAGCGCGTGCATGCGTACGCCGGGAAGCTTGCCGCCTCGCTGCGCGCCAGCGGCGTCGAGGTCGTGCACGACGACTTCTTCGACACCGTCCTTGCCCGCGTCCCGGGCCGCGCCGCCGACGTCGTGGACGCCGCCCGGCAGAACGGGATCTGGCTGCGCCTTGTCGACGCGGACCACGTCGGCATCTCCTGCGACGAGAAGACCGACGTCGCGACGCTGACCCGGGTCTGCCAGTCCTTCGGCGGTCAGTACGACGGCACGCTCGAGGCCGCCGCGATCGCCGTACCGCGGACCACCGAGTACCTGACGCACCCGGTGTTCAACACGCACCGCTCCGAGACGGCGATGCTGCGGTACCTGCGCAAGCTGTCCGACAGGGACTACGCGCTGGACCGCGGCATGATCCCGCTCGGGTCCTGCACGATGAAGCTGAACGCGACCACCGAGATGGAGCCGGTCACCTGGCCGGAGTTCGCCGATGTGCACCCGTTCGCGCCGATCGAGGACGCGGCCGGGTACGTGAAGCTGATCGGCCAGCTGGAGCGCTGGCTGGCCGAGGTCACCGGCTACGCGAAGGTGTCGATCCAGCCGAACGCGGGCTCCCAGGGCGAGCTCGCCGGGCTGCTCGCGATCCGCGGGTACCACCACGGGCGCGGGGACGTGGACCGCAACGTCTGCCTGATCCCGGCGTCCGCGCACGGCACCAACGCCGCGTCCGCGGTGATGGCCGGCATGAAGGTAGTCGTTGTCAAGGGCAACGAAGACGGAACCATCAACCTCGACGACCTGCGGGCCAAGGCCTCTGAGCACGCCGACCGGCTGGCCGCGATCATGATCACGTACCCGTCGACGCACGGTGTGTACGAGGAGAGCGTCCGCGAGGTCTGCCAGGTCGTCCACGACCACGGCGGCCAGGTGTACGTCGACGGCGCGAACCTGAACGCCCTGCTCGGGCTCGCGAAGCCGGGCGAGTTCGGCGGCGACGTCAGCCACCTGAACCTGCACAAGACGTTCTGCATCCCGCACGGCGGCGGCGGTCCGGGCGTCGGGCCGGTCGCGGTCGCGGAGCACCTCGCGCCGTACCTGCCGAACCACCCGCTGCTCGACCAGGCCGGTCCGGAGTCCGGCGTCGGCCCGATCAGCGCGGCGCCGTTCGGGTCCGCGGGCGTGCTGGCGATCTCCTGGGCGTACATCCGGATGATGGGTGCGTCCGGGCTGACCGACGCGACGAAGGCCGCCGTACTGACCGCGAACTACGTGGCGAAGCGGCTCGAGGGCGCGTTCCCGGTGCTGTACACCGGCGAGAACGGCCTGGTCGCGCACGAGTGCATCCTGGATCTGCGGCCGATGACCAAGGACACCGGCATCACCGTCGACGACGTCGCGAAGCGGCTGATCGACTACGGGTTCCACGCGCCGACGATGTCGTTCCCGGTAGCCGGCACGCTGATGGTCGAGCCGACCGAGTCCGAGGACCTGGGCGAACTGGACCGGTTCTGCGACGCGATGATCGCGATCCGGCACGAGATCGACCGGGTCGCCGCGGGCGAGTGGCCGGCCACCGACAACCCGCTGGTGAACGCGCCGCACACCGCCGAGTCGGTGATCAACGACAAGTGGGAGCACACCTACACGCGCGAGGAGGCCGCCTTCCCGCGCTCGGTGGACCGCGCGTCGAAGTACTGGCCGCCGGTCCGCCGCATCGACGGCGCCTACGGCGACCGCAACCTGATCTGCTCCTGCCCGGCACCGGAGGCTTTTGAGTAATGTCCCTGCGTTCTGAAACCGCCGCCGCTTTGTACGCCGAGGTGGCGGCGGCGCAGGGGGAGTCGAAGTTGCCGTCGGTCAACGCCGGGGTGGTGCGGGACGGGGCCCTGGTGTGGACGGGTTCGCGGGGGCGGTTCGCCACCGGGGACGGTGCGCTACCGGGTGCGGACGTGCAGTACCGGATCGGGTCGATCACCAAGACGATGACGGCGATCCTGGTGATGCAGTGCCGGGACGACGGACTGCTGTCGCTGAACGATGCCGTCGGCAAGCATCTGCCGGGGATCGCGTACGGGGACCGGACGATCCGGCACCTGCTCGCGCACAGCGGCGGGATGAACGCGGAGCCCGAGGGTCCGTGGTGGGAGCGGAATCCGGGGGTCTCGTTCGACGAGCTGACCGCGGCGATGAGCGACACGCACGCGGCCGGCCCCGCGGATCGCCGGCACCACTACTCGAACCTCGGGTACGGCCTGCTCGGCGAGATCGTCGCCCGGCTGCGCGGTACGTCCTGGCTCGAGCTGGTCCAGGAGCGCATCCTCGGGCCGTTGGAGATGCGGCGTACGACGTACTTCCCGCAGGCACCGGCCGCACAAGGGTTCTCGGTGCACCCGTTCAGCGGGCAGCTCGACCCGGAGCCGGCGCACGACTCGGGTGCGATGGCGCCGGCCGGGCAGTTGTGGAGCACGATCGAGGACCTGGCGCGGTACGCGTCGTTCTGGATCGACCCGGTGCCCGAGCTGCTCAGCCGGGACACCGTCGAGGAGATGGCGACGCCGGTCGCGTCCGATCCGCGCGAAGGGCTGAACGCGTCGTACGGCCTCGGCCTGCGGCTGATCGCGGACGACCCGCAGCTGCTGATCGGCCACACCGGTTCGATGCCGGGCTTCCTGGCCGGGCTGTTCGTGGACCGGGTGCGCCGGATCGGCGCCGTCACGCTCGGCAACGCGACGTACGGCCGGGTCGCCTCGCTGGCGCCGGACCTGATCCGGATCCTGGCGCGGTACGAACCGCCGATCACGCAGGAGTGGGTCCCGGAGCCGACGCTTGCCCAGGGCACCGACCTGCTCGGCCACTGGTACTGGGGCAACACGCCGATGACCATCACGGTCTCCGGCGGCATCCTGCAGCTGTCCGGCGGCCTCGCCACCCGCCTGTCGCCGCTGGCCCCGGACCTGTACCTGGGCCGGGACGGCTACCTGGCCGGCGAGAAGCTCCAGGTGGTTCGTGACGGCGGGACGATCAGCCACCTGACCGTCGCCACCTTCGTCCTGACCAGAACGCCGTACGGCCGCCAGTAGCTGTCAGCCCGCTGTCAGCACCGTGTCAGCACGCCCGGTGACAGTGGTTGCATGACGAACTCCATCGCTCTCACCGACACCGACAAGACCACGCTCGCCGTCGCCGCCCACGGCGCGATCGCGCTCATCACCGCCGCCGGCGTGAAGTCAGCCGGCAAGGTCGCCGTCGCAGGCTCCCTGGCCCTGGCCTCCGCCACGGGCCCGGTCGGGCACGCCCTGGACGAGAAGCAGAAGGGCCTCAAGCTCGACGGCAAGTCCACCGCCGAACTGGCCGACCAGGTCTTCCCGGCGCTGACCGCGTCCATGCACCTGCTCAAGGACCAGGACGCGGCCGCCGCCGACGACTTCCGCAGCACCGTCCTCACCGCCGTCGAAGCCGGCTCCCGCGCCGAACGCGGCGGCACCGGCCCCGCGATGACCGAGATGATCCGCAAGATCACCAACGCCCTCGACGCCTGACCGACCTTTCCTGCCCGGAGGCAGACGGAAATGTTCCATCGCATTGGGCGGGTTGCCGTCCGTCATCCCCTGTGGACGATCCTGGCCTGGCTGGTGATCGCGGTCGCCGTCGTTGCGACCGCTCCGAGCCTGCCGTCGAGCAGTGATCAGAGCAGCTTCCTGCCGAAGAGCTACGAGTCGATCCAGGCCGCGGAGCTCCAGCAGAGCGCGTTCCCGAGCGCGTTCACGCCGTCGGCCATCGTCCTGTACCAGCGTTCCGACGGTGGCCGGCTGACTCCGGCCGACCTGAAGGACGCCGCGAACATCACCACCGCGCTCGGCGCGAAGAAGATCGACCAGGTCGAGCAGGTCGTGCCTGGTCCACCGTCGAAGGACGGCCGCTACGTACTCGGGCTGGTCTCGATGAACACCGACAATGCCGGCCAGCAGAGTCAGCTCGACGCCGCGAAGATCCTGCGCGACGACGCGAAGTCGCTGACGAAGGGCAGCCAGCTCGACGCCAAGCTCGGCGGGTCGGCGGCGCAGGGGCTCGACCAGCAGGAGTCGTCGACGCGCGCCAACACGCTGACGTTCGTCGGTACGTTCGCGATCATCCTGATCACGCTGCTGATCATCTTCCGGTCGCCGATCCTCGCGCTGCTGCCGCTGCTCGTCCTGCTCGCACTGGTGTCCTCGACGGCCAACGGGCTGATCGCCGACGCCACGAAGTTGTTCGGGCTCGAGGCGAGCAGTTCGATCTCGGCGCTGCTGATCGTCGTACTGCTCGGGGTCGGCACCGACTACTACCTGTTCCTGATGTTCCGCTATCGCGAGCGTCTGCGGGCCGGTGACCAGTCCAAGGAGGCGATGATCAACGCGGTCGGACGCGTCGGCGAGGCGATCGCCTCGGCGGCCGGTGCGGTCATGATCGCGTTCCTCGCGCTGCTGCTGTCGACCCTCGGTTTCCTCCGGCAGATGGGGCCGGCGCTGGCCATCACGGTCGCGGTGACGCTGGTCGCCGCGCTGACGCTGTTCCCCGCGATCTGCTCGCTGATCCCGCCGCGGGTGTTGTTCTGGCCGTCGAAGGCGTGGCGGAAGGAGCCTTCGAACGCTCGGTTCGCGGCGCTCGGCCGCGGAGTACAACGCCGACCGGCCCTCTTCGCGGCGGTGTCCGGGATCGTGATGGTCGCACTGGCGCTCGGCACGCTCGGCTTCAAGGCGACCTTCGACCTGGCGGCCGGTTCGATGCCGAAGACGAAGGAGTCGATGGTCGTCCAGACCGAGATGCAGGACGCGTACTCCGCTGGTGCCGCTGAGCCGACCTCGGTGCTGGTGACCACGACCGATGGCGGACGCCTCGACGCCGCAGCGTTGCCGGCGTACGAGAAGAAGCTCGGCGCGGTCGCGGGCGTTGCCGACGTACAGCCGGCCGCGCTCAGTAAGGACGGCCGGACCGCGAACATCACGGTCACGCTCGCCTACGGGTCGGCGACGGATCAGGCGATCCGTACGGTCGGCGACGTACGGGAGGTCGCGCACGCCGACGCGCCGCCGGGTACGAAGGCGCTGGTCGGCGGCATGTCGTCGATCTACAAGGACATCAACGCGGCGGTCAACCACGACTACCGCACCGTGTTCCCGCTGGCCGCGCTGCTGATCATGATCATCCTCGGCCTCCTGCTGCGCAGCGTCGTGGCGCCTTGGTACCTGATGGTGTCGGTGGGACTGGGCTTCGGCGCGACCCTCGGAGCGACCGTGCTGATCTTCCAGAACAGCCTGGGGAATTCGGGCCTGATGTTCATGCTGCCGGTGATCATGTACCTGTTCGTCGTTGCCATCGGCACCGACTACAACATCCTGATGATCGCCAGGCTCCGCGAAGAGGCGCGGGAGGGCCGCGATCCGCGCGAGGCGGCGAGCATGGCGGTCCGGCACGCGGGTCCGACGGTCGCCGCGGCCGGGTTCATCCTCGCGGCGACGTTCGCCACGTTGATGCTGGCCGGCAACTCCCTCCTGACCGAGATGGGCTTCGCCGTCTCCTTCGGCATCGTCGTGGCCGCGTTCGTGATGGCGATGTTCTTCACCCCCAGCCTGACCGCCCTCATCGGCCACGCCGCCTGGTGGCCAGGCCACCAGGATCGCCAATCCCCTCCCGACCACTCCACTCCCGACCCAAGACCCTTGGAGCCCGCCAACCGAGCCTGACCTCCGACGGCGGCCGTGCCCTGCACGGCCGCCTCACGAGCGAACCGTGACGATCGCCACTCCTGGGGTGGTCGAGTTGACACAATGAGTGCGCGCGGCAAAAGTTAGGGCTGCCTTAGTAAGGGTTGCCTTACTCGACAACTTTCCGGGAGCACTGGATGTCGCAGGTCGCGCGTCTGACCGCCGTGAACGCACCGCCCGCAGCCGCTCGTGATCAGTTCGCCGCTCGGTGGCCGCTGGCCTCGACTGTCTCGGATCGCGAGCGCGGACCGTTGCCGCACGGTTCGCCTGGAGCGGTGCTGCGGCGTGCCGCCGAGGTGCTCGGCGAGCCGCGGGTGCCGGCGACGGGGGTGGGGGAGCCGGCCGCGCTGGATCTGATCGCGGGTCTGCTCGAGGAGCACGGGATCGACCTGAGTCACCCGCACGCCGCGGCGCACCTGCAGCCGCCGGTGCTGCAGGTCGCGGTCGACGCGGACGCGCTGGCGTCGGCCTCGAACGCCTCGATGGACACGTACGACTCCGGTCCGGCGACGCTCGCGATCGAGCAGTGGGTCGTCCGGGCACTTGCCACGCTGGCCGGGTTCGGCCTGCAGGCGGACGGCGTACTCACGCCGGGCGGGTCGATCTCGAACCTGCTCGCGGTGCTGATCGCCCGGGACAGCGCCGCCGCCGCGGCCGGTCTCGACGTACGGCGGAACGGGTTGCACGGGTTCGAACGGCCGGTGGTGTTCTGCTCCGAACTCGCGCACTTCTCGGTCCAGCGGGCCTGTGCCGCCCTCGGGCTCGGGGAGGAGGCCGCGATAACGATCGCCGCCGACGAGAACTTCCGGATGCGCACCGACCTGCTCGAGGCCGAGTTGGCCAGGCCCGGACGAACGCCGGTCGCCGTGGTCGCGACCGCCGGTACGACGGACTTCGGGTCGATCGACCCGATCGCGCCGATCGCCGCTCTGGCGCGCGAGTACGGCGCCTGGCTGCACGTCGACGCGGCGTACGGGTTCGGGGCGCTGTTCTCGGACCGGCTGGCGCCGCTGCTCGCCGACGTACGGCTGGCCGACTCGGTGACGCTGGACCTGCACAAGATCGGCTGGCAGCCGGCTGCCACCAGCGTGCTGCTGGTGGCGGACCGGACCCGGTTCGCGGCGTTCGACCGGTCGGTGGACTACCTGAACCCGGCCGACGACATCGACGCTGGGCTGGACGGGCTGCTCGGCCGCAGCCTGCAGACCACCCGCCGGCCGGACGCGGTCAAGGTTGCCACCACGCTGACGGCCTACGGCCGGTCCGGTCTGGGAACGATGCTCGACACCTGTCACGAGCTCGCGCACGCCGCCGCGGCCCGGGTCGTTGCCGACAGCAACCTCGAGTTGCTGGCGCCGGTGACCCTGACCACGGTGTTGTTCCGGGTCGCCGGGCAGGGCCTGGACGCGGCCGCCGCGGACGCGCTCCAGGGCGAGGTCCGGCGCCGGTTGCTGGCCTCCGGGCGGGTGCTGATCGGCCGGACCAAGCTGCCGGCCCGTGGCGGCCGCCCGGCGGCGGTCGGGTTGAAGCTGACGCTGCTGAACCCGAACGCCACCGCGACGGACATCGAGGACCTGCTCGATCAGGTTGTGGCCACCGGCCTCGACGTCCTCGCCGGCGAAGGAGCAGCGTGAGCACTGCGGTTGACGCCCATCTGAACGCGATCCTGCGGTGCTACACGCGGGAGTCGTCGATACCGGTCACCGTCGGATTGTTGACATTCGACATCGGCGCCTCGACGGTGACGGCGCGCGTGCAGCATGCTTCGCGGACCGGGTTGCACCAGTTCACCGACGTACGGCTGGACGGCGTACCGCCGGCTCCGGAGGAACTCGTCCGGGTGCTGTCGGCGGACGCGGACCCGGCCGAGGTCGACGACCTGGCGGCCCGGACGGCGGAGTCGGTCCGGAACGTCGCGCTGTTCGTCGAGCAGGCCGGCGGCGAGCGCGGTCCGGGGCGTTTCCTCGAGGTCGAGCAGGCGTTGCTGTTCGGGCATCTGAACCACCCGGCACCGAAGAGCCGGGACGGACTGAGCGGCGACGAACTGGCGGCGTACTCGCCGGAGCTCGGTGGCCGTTTCGCGGTGCACTGGTTCGAAGCCGACGCCGAACTGGTGTCGTCGGACCAGGTGGCCGGGGCGCCCTCGCTGCAGGGACTGGACGCTGTGCAGCTGATGGGCGCGCTGGCCGGTATCACTCCGTCGCCGGGCCGGGTGCTGGTCCCTGCCCATCCGTGGCAGGCAGGTGACGTCGTGCGGCGTCCTCGGGTCGCGGAGCTGATCGCGGCCGGGCGGGTGAAGGCGCTGGGTCCCGCGGGCGCGGAGTGGTATCCGACCTCGAGTCTGCGGACCGTGTTCCACCCTGATCTGCGGGTGATGCTGAAGCTGTCGCTCGGCCTGCGGATCACGAACTCGCGGCGCGAGTCGACGCCGACCGAGCTGCGGCGCGGCCTGGAGATCAACCGGTTGCTCGATGCCGCGTACAACGCGGGGACGGCGACGGCGCATCCGCGGTTCGGCATCGTCCGTGACCCTGCCTGGGTTGCTCTGGACGAAGGTGGACCGACGCTCACGGGCCTCGACGTAGCGGTCCGGGAGGTGCCGGCGGACGTCAACAGCTACGCGTGTTTGGCGGGCCTGGTCGCACCACGGCCCGGTGGTGTGAGCCGGCTGAGTTCATTCGCTGCGGACGACCCGGCCGCGTGGGTGTCGGCGTACATCGACAACGTGCTCGTGCCGATGCTGCACCTGTACGCCGAGACCGGCATCGGGCTGGAGGCGCATCAACAGAACACGCTGGTGCGGCTGGACGGCGCCGGACGGATCAAGGGCGGTGCGTACCGCGACAACCAGGGGTACTACCTCGCCTCGTCGTACCTGCAGGGTCTGCTCAAGATCACCGGACTGCGCGACTCGACGCTGGCGGTTGTCGACGATCCGATTGTCGACGATCGGCTGACGTACTACCTGCTGCACAACCAGGCGCTGGCCGTGGTGGGCTGTCTGGCTGCGGACGGAGTCGCCGACGAGGCCGAGCTGCTGACCGTAGTTCGTGATCGTCTGACGTACGCGCTGCCGTTGCTGAAGGCGGCTGGACCCGACGGGGATCGTTTGGCGCGCAGGTGGCTCGAAGCGGAGACCCTGCCGTGCAAGGCGAACATGCTGACCCGGTTGCGCGGCATCGATGAGGTAGTGGCGCCACTGGACGCACAGTCGGTCTATCTCGACATCCCGAACCCGCTGCGGTGACGACCTTCGCGCTGCGGCCCGCAGAACCGGCTGACGCTCCTCGGATCGCACTGTGGATGGCACAGGAGCATGTACGGCGCTGGTGGCACCAAGGCTGGTCTGTGGAGCGCTGGGCGCAAGAGATCTCACGGCAGACTGCGGGGGAGCACTCGAGGCCGTGCGTGGTCACGTTGGACGCGGAGGAGTTCGCGTACGTCGAGCTGTACCGCGTGCGGCACGACAGGCTGGCGCAGTACTACCCGTACGACGACGAGGACTGGGGCGTCCACGTCGCGATCGGCGACGGTACCCGTGTGGGCAAGGGACTGGGGCGCCAGCTGCTGCGAGAGGTCTCTGACACGGTGCTGCGCTCCGAGCCGGCCTGTACGCGGGTCGTGGCCGAGCCGGACGTCGAGAACACGCCCTCCGTTCGTGCGTTCGCGGCGGCGGGTTTCGTCCAGCACGGGGAGCTACAGCTGCCCGAGAAGACAGCAGTACTGATGGTCCGCACCCGGGCCGCGCAGGAGGCATGAGATGTACGACGTGATTGCGATCGGCTGCGGGCCGTTCAACCTCGGGCTGGCCGCACTGGCCGACGGTGTGGACGACGTACAGCTGGCGGTGTTCGACAGCCGACCGGAGTTCACCTGGCACCGCGGGCTGATGTTCGAGGACGCGATGCTGCAGGTGTCGTTCTTGGCGGACCTGGTCAGTTTGGTCGAGCCGGCGCACCGTTTGTCGTTCCTGTCCTATCTGCGGGACAACGACCGCCTGTACCAGTTCTACGTGCGGGAGAAGTTCCACCCGACGCGGCGGGAGTATGAGGCGTACCTGCGGTGGTGTGCTGCGCAGCTGGACTCACTGCACTTCGGCCACCACGTGAAGTCTGCTGTGTGGAACGGATCGGCCTTTGAGCTCACAGTTGAACGTGGTGAGGCGTTAGAGCACTACGAGGCGCGGCACCTGGTGGTTGGCGTCGGTACCGAGCCGTTCGTACCGGATGCACTGGCAGGGCTGCCTCAAGAGCGGTTCCTGCACTCTGCGGACTACCTCTTCCGGCGGGACGATCTTCTGCGCAGAGGTCGCGTGACCGTCGTCGGCTCGGGGCAGTCGGGTGCCGAGTGCGCACTGGACCTTCTGCGAGCTGACGGTCCTGCTGTGTCGTGGCTGACCCGTACGCCGTCCTTCGCGCCGCTGGATTACTCGAAGCTGGTGCTGGAGATGACGACGCCGTCGTACGTCGACTACTTCCACGGGTTGGACGAACAGACCCGTGACCGCCTGGTGAAGGAGCAGTGGCGGCATTACAAGGGCATCTCGTCGGAGACGCTGGACGACATCCACGACGTCTTGTACACCAGGGATCTGCCCGCCGAACTGCAGTGCGGTGTGGCTGTTGTGTCCGCCGTAGCGCGAGCAGACGGGCTGGACCTCACCATGCTGCACGCAGACAGCGGGAAGACGTTCCAGCACACTACAGACGCTGTGGTCGCTGCTACTGGCTACCGGAACCGTCAGCTGCCGTTCATGGAGTCGCTGCAGGAGCAGATCCGACATGACGCCGCTGGTCGCTGGGTGATCAACCGCGACCACAGCGTTCAGGGGGCTCTTGAGGGTCGGATCTTTGTTGCCAACGCCGATCTGCACAGCCACGGCGTTGCTGCGCCGGACCTGGGTATCGGAGCGATCCGCAATGCGACGATCTTGAACAGCGTGGCCGGCCGAGAGGTGTTCCGGCTGCCCAAGTCAACCGCCTACACGACGTTTGCGATCCCCGGATGACCGTCTGGACGCAGTGCTCGTCCGAGCTGTTGGCGAAGCTCATCTCCCAGCTCTGCACGGAGGGGCTGCTGGAACCGGTGGACAATCGCCTGGACTTCGGACGGGTTTCGTACGCGTTCGACGCGACCCGTGGTGCCTTCGGGAGCTGGCGAGTCGATCCGGCGTCGATTCGCCGTACGACGGCCGGCATCCTCGGCAACGACGAGAGCGAGCCGGCCACCGACCCGGTGCAGTTCTTCGTCGACGGTGCCGACGTACTGGGCGTCGACGGCTCCACCGTGGCCGGATACGTCGCTGAACTCACCAGCACGCTGGCGGCCGACGTACGCATGACCAGCACCGCTCTGCCCGCGGATGAACTACTAGGGCTGCACCACAGTCGGCTGGAAGGCCACCTGACCGGACACCCGCTGCTGGTTGCCAACAAGGGTCGCCTGGGCTTCTCTGCCGCCGACAGCGAGCGCTACGCCCCAGAGGCTCGTAAGCCACTCCACCTGGTCTGGCTGGCGGTAAGACGTGGACTCGCCGAGTTCCGCGGTACGCCGGACCTCTCGGAGAACGCTGTCATCGCTCGGGAGTTGGACTCCGACACAGTCGCGGCGTTCCGGGCCGTGCTGGACGACCCGGACGCGTACGTGTGGTTGCCGTGCCACCCGTGGCAGCTGGACCACGTCATCCGAACCCAGTGGGCGCGGGAACTCGCGAACGGCGAGATCGTCGTCCTGGGGGAGAGCCCCGACGAGTACCTGCCGACCCAGTCGATCCGCACGATGGTGAACATCTCGAACCCGTCGCGCTACCAGGTCAAGCTCCCCCTGAAGATCCTGAACACCTCGGTCTACCGCGGCATCCCCGAGCACTGCACCCTCGCCGCCCCGATGGTCACCCAATGGCTCCGCGGCCTCTGGTCCCGCGACGCAGCTTTGTCGGGCACTGAGCTCCTCGGCGAGCTCGCCTCGGTCACCGTCCCACACCCGCAACTGTCCTCCCACGACGGTGTTCCGTACCAGTGGACCGAGACGCTCGGCTGCATCTGGCGCGACCCCCTCGACCCGCGGTTGCGGGACGGTGAGACCGCGTGGCCGCTGGCCGCCGTACTGCATCCGGGCTTCACCGAGGCCGCGATCGCCCGCAGTGGCGCCGACCCGGAGACGTGGCTCGCCAGGCTGCTCGCCACGATCCTGCGACCGCTGCTCCACCTACTCCACCACTACGGCATCACAGTCAACCCGCACGGTGAAAACCTCGCGATCATCTGCGGCCCCGACGGCGTGCCGGCCCGCCTGGTGATCAAGGACCTGGTCGACGACCTCAACCTCTCCACCGAACCGATCGTTGCCCGCGGCCCCGAACCCGACGCGCACCGCAGAGTCCTGCCGCGTAAACCCTGGCAAATTCTTCGCCAGTACGTCGTCGACGCCCTGCTGCTGGGCGTTCTCAATCCCTTGTCCGCCCGGAACCTGATCCCCGAGGACCGCTTCTGGGGCATCGTCCGCGGCGAGGTACACCGCTACACCGAAGAACACCCTGAATACACCGACCGCTTGGCCGCTACCGCGTTGACCGGCCCGACGTTCCTCCGCTATCCGCTCAACGGCTACCGCCTGAAACTCGGCTACACCGACCTGGACACCCGTCCACCGATACCCGTAACCGGCACCATTCCAAATCCACTGCATACCATCACCCCGGTGTTTCCGAAAACAACCTTGCCAACCGAATCTCCGGCCCCGCACAATTCCCCATGAAACTTGTATCCGCCGCGCGGGGGCGCGACGGACGAGCAGATTTGGGGGACCATCATGTCGCAGTGCACCCTGGCCACCACCTACCCGGAACCCGAACCCCGCCTGACCATCTGCCCACCACCGGAGCGCCGGCCGGTCGCGGCCGGCCCTGAACCGATTCCCGTTCACGTTCGAAACAGTGCACTGGAAATTCAGGAATCGGCACCGCCCAAGAAATCCCGGTCAGGGATTTTCCGGACGAATTCTGCAGATTCTCTGGACCAGCTTCTCGGGCTGGCCGATTGGTGGGGTGTGAACCGGCGCGAGCTGGCCGTCCGTACCCGCCTGCACCTGCCGTACGCCATGGATCCGGACGGCACGGTCGGCCGGCTGGCGGCACTGGCCGTTGTCGTCGGCAACGCTTCCCGGCTGCGGCGGGACCAACGCGCGGTGCGGGACCTGATGCCGCGTCGCGAGTATGCCCTCGCGGACCTCGAGTTCCGGCAGGTCGGCGCGGACGCGGACCGGGTCTTCGGCAGCCTGCACTACCTCCGGAACGCGCGCCGAGGTTCACTCAACTTCGCCCTGGTCGACAAGCAGGGCGGAACACCGTTGACCCTGTGCAGCGTTTCCCCGCTCGAATGGAGACGGGTCGCGGACCAGCTGACCTTGCAGTTCGGCGTGCCACGCAAGGCGATCTGGGACGTCTCGCGCGTCTACTCGTTCGACGGCGCGCCGGCCAACGCAGTGTCGTACCTGCTGTCGCGCGTGCGGAAGTTCCTTCGCAAACAGGGCGATGTCGAACTGCTGACCACCGTCGTCGATCCGAACCTGGGCTTCACCGGCGCCAGCTACCTGGCCTCGAACTGGCAGCAGTGGATGACGGTCCGGGCCCGGCCGTACCTGTACTACAAGCGCCGGTACATGAGTCTCCGCCAGATGTGGACGGCGTTTCCGTCGGTAGGCAGTATTGACGAACTGTGCGCACTGGACCGGAATGCGAGAAGGAGCCGGGTCGAACTCCAGGATTCACTGATCTTCTGCTGTCGAGTTCGCGGCGCGACGGAGCGGATATTGCCTGCCGAACGGAGTCGCATACTTCGGTGAAGCTGGTACTGAAACTGGTACTGAAGCTGGTACTGTCACCGGGTGACTGCGGGTGATGGTTCTGCTACGGCGCCGGACTGGCGGGCGGAGCTCGCGTCGTACCGGGAGCTGGTCTCGACGGTGTGGGGCGAGAAGACCGTTCACTGGCGCTTCGCCGATCACCGGCAGAGTCCTTCGACCGGGCAGTGCGGCGTGACGTCTGCCTGGTTGATGGTCGTTCTGTGCGAGGTTCACGACGTACCGGCGGTTTATTGCTACGGCGATGTGCGAGCTGTTCGCGAGTCGGTGGAGAGTCTGCCGGACCACTGCTGGCTCGAGGTCGGCGACGCGCAGGACCCGGGCAGGACGATCGTCGATCTGACCTGCGATCAGTCCTCGACGTTCGCCGGTGACAAGGTTCTCTGTTCGTCACACAGCAGCATCCGGTCGAACTACGGCGTGTCGTACGACGCGACGCTCCGGCTCGGGCTCGCGGAGCTCGAGGACGACGAGGTGCAGGAACGCCTCGGGCGACTCGTGACGGCACTCGGACCCGACCAGCTGCCGCTCATGCCCGAGCGCCTGAGGCGATTCTTCTGACTACAGCGGACTGCGTTCCAGCAGATCGTTGACGCGTCGCCGGGTGGGGAGCGGGTCGCGCCGCGGGAAGTCGGAGGCCGCGCAGGACATCGCTGCCGCCGCCCAACGCGCAACATCCTCCGAGAACATGTTCCCGGTCTCGATGAGCCGAGCGGCAAGCGCCGCGCAGAACGCATCGCGGGCCACCGCGGTCTCTTTGTAGATCGACGGTGGGGCAGGGACCTGCAGCACGTCGCCACGCGGCCGGGAGTACGCGTTACAGCCGTCTCTCACGAGCAGGCACAGGGTCTTGACCCCGGACGCAAGCAGAGTGCGGGCAACGGCGTCAGGATCGAAAGACATGTCCTGCCGGCCGAACGGCTCCAACTCCCAGGCGTGCGCAACGAGGTAGTCGATCTGCGCAAGTGCATCCGCCGAGACCTTGTCGTCGGTATAGGGCTGGCCAGGCGTGACGATCACAATCGGGCGCTTCTCGGAGCTGTTGTGAACCAGTTCGAGCGCCGCCTCGACCGTCTCGCGCGGGACCTCGAACGTGATCAGCAGGATGTCGCAGTCGAGAACCTCCTCCTGCCGGTCAAGGAGGTCTTCAGGGTCCAGGTGGATCTGGCTCTCGTTCCGCCAGTTCACGGCGATGCTGTCGCCAAGCTCCTGCTGGAACACCCCGGTGAACGGAGTCTGTGCCTGAGGCACTCGCTTGATGAGCGAGGTGTCCACGTCCTCGGTCTGCAGGTGTTCCACGATCGCATCGCCGAACCGGTCGTCGCCGACTGCCGCGATGAGCGAAGTCCGAAGCTTCAACCGGGCAGCGGCTTCGGCCTGCGTGAGTCCTTTGCCACCAGGCGAGAGGCAGCACCCGAGCGCTTCAGTCGAAGTCTCCAACGCCGGCAGACGCTTGGTCCTGAAGATCACGTCCGTGGTCGCGCCGCCGATGACCACGACGTGCCGCCTCACTGATCTCCCCTCCGCGGCGTCGCGGTCGTGTCCGGGTGGCCGGCTTGGATGCCGGCTGGGTCCACGTCGCTGTGGACGGTGTCGGTGTTGCGGACCGTTTCGACGATCGTGTAGACGCCGAAGCAGACCGCGGTCATGGCCAGTGCGCCGAGGAAGACGAGTACCTTCCTCCAGTTCTTGGCGATCGCGAACGAAAAGCCGAAGATGAGCATCAATGCGAGTACCTGGTTGGTAGCCATGGTGTCCTCGATCCTCGATCTCGCGCGGCCGGCGGGCTCCGGGATCGGGGTCCCTGCCGGCTCCGCTGGTGGCTCTGGTGGAGCCTTTCTTCGATCGTGGCAGGGACAGTTGAAACCGCCAGCCCGAGTTTTGTCGCGACGGGTCCGCCCGCGATTGCCAATTGGCAATCAGGCCTTGCGTTCTGGCATTGCGTCGTAGTGGGTGTTGACGGCGGCGCGGGTGGGGTGGGTGGTCGGGGCTTCGTAGTACGTCTCGGCGAAGCTGGCCATGGCGGCGGCTGCCCAGAGGTAGGTGTTCTCGGTGTGGGAGCGGTCTTCGACGAGGCGGGCGGCGAGGGCGGCGCAGAAGGCGTCGCGGGTGATCGAGGACTCGGCGATGTGGCGGTGGGGGCGGGGGATCGGGGCCGGCGGTTTACCGCGTTCGTAGATGGTGCCGCCATCGGGGACGCCCAGAAGACACAGGGATCTGAGGCCTCGGCTCAGGAGGTCGTCACTCAGCAGTTCCGGGTCGTACTTGGCTTCGGGGGAGAACGCGAAGCCCTCGAGTTCCCACAGGTGTGCGACCAGGTAGTCCATCTGTTTGAGGAGTGGGCTGACCAGGTGACCGTCGGAGTACGGCTGGCCGGGAGTGACGATGACGACCGGCGGCTCGTCGGCGCCGGCGACGACGTCGAGGACCCGCTTCAGGACCGACTGGGGGACTTCGAACGTCAGCAGTACTACGTCGCAGCTGGACAGGATGTCCGCGTGACGTTCGATCGTTGCCGTGTCCAACTCGACGCCGTCGCGCCACACCGCGGCCGAACTGTTGCCGTACGGCAACTCGAAGATCCCGGTCGCGGGGGTTCGCGCGCCGCGCCGCTCGACGTGCTGCAGCAGCGAGATGTCGACGCCTTCGCCCTCGAGGTGTTCCTCGATCGCGCGGCCGTCGGCGTCGGTCGCGACGGCGGCGACGAGGGAGACGTCGAGGTCCAGGTTGGCGGCAGCGACAGCCTGGTTGAGACCCTTCCCGCCGGGGGTGCGGGCGAAGGTCATCGCCATCGTCGACGTACCGACGGCGGGCGTGCTGCCGATCCGCCAGGTGTAGTCGATCGCGGCCCCGCCGACCACGACGACCTTGCCCGCCGCGGCGGCGTCGACGGTCTGGGCTCTGCGGGCCGGGCGTGCCGGAACGGCGGGCGATCGCGGATTGACGAGCAGTGCGCCGAGCCGCTCGAAGACCTCTCGTTCGAGGCGGCCGCGCAGGGTGTGTTCGCCCGGAGCCGGACCGCTCGGCGGTGGCTCCTGCAGGGCTTCGTGCAGCTTGGCCCAGTGCCTCACGAGGGCGAGACGCCGTTCGCCGACGGCACCGTGCGCGAGATTGTGCACGGCGCGGTCCGGAATGCCGTACGCCTTGTACAGCCCGAGATAGATGCCGAGCCTGAGGATCCCGTCGGCGATGATCCGGTCGGTCGGGGATTCGAGTTCTGCGACCTGCTCGACGATCACGAGCATCGCCGCGTCCGCGGGCTTGTGTCCGGTCTGTACGGCCTTGTTCTGGACGATCTGGAGGCGCAGGAGGTCCTGCGCGTCCTCGAGTACTGCGAGACGCTTGGCTGTGAGGCCGTCGTACTTCCGGAGCACCTTGAAGACCGGTACCAGATAGGAGCCGCTGGACGGCCCTTGGACCACGAGATCGGACATGCGTACCCCAGCGCAGTGAGCCAATCCCTCCATTGTGCGGTGGATGTCCGGCGCCGGTGTCGTTGTCAGCGCGTCGCCCGGTAGGCTGGCGCGGTCTGCCGGTTGTCCAGATCGGCGTGACGACCACGGGGAGCACCACCATGCAGACTGGGAACACTGGGAACACTGGGCATGTCGAGCTCGCGAGGGCTCAGCAGGAACGCTGGGACTCGGCGTACGCACGCCGTCCACAGCTGCACGGGGCGGAGCCGTCAGTGGCCGCCCGCCGGGCGGTGGAGCTGTTCGGTGCCGTGGGCATCGATGACGTACTGGAGCTCGGCGCCGGTCACGGGCGGGACGCGCTTTTCCTGGCCCGGCAGGGATTCAGCGTGCACGCGACCGACTTCAGCGAGACGGCGCTCGACCAGCTGCGGCTCGAGGCGCAGCGTGAGGGGCTCGACGACCGCGTGACGGCGGCGCTGCACGACGTACGGGATCCGCTGCCGCCGGCTGATGCGACGGTCAACGCCGTGTTCGCGAATCTGCTGCTGAACATGGCGTTCTCGCTGTCCGAGCTGCGCTCGCTGGTCGCCGAGATTCACCGGGTGCTCTGCCCTGGCGGCCTTTTCGTGTACGCCGTGAGGTCCACGGACGACCCGTGTGCGGAGCACTGGCAACAGCTCGACGACGGGCTGTCGGCGCAGGACGGGTTCGTCGGCCGGTTCTTCGGCAAGGAGCTGGTCGACGAGCTCGCCGAGGACTGGAACCTCGACGAGCTCACGCCGTACCAGGAAGGTCAGCGCGTCCTGTGGCGCGTTGCCCTGTCGAAGTAGTCAGTTGGCCTGGCTGACGCTGGACATGTTGTAGTCCGGGATCAGCAGGGGCGGCGTCGCGGTGCGGGAGAAGTAGTCGCCCCACTCCCGCGAGAACGACGGCACCGTCGCGCCGGCCGCGGTGAAGCGGGCGAGCAGGTCGACCGGGCTCTCGTTGAAGCGGAAGTTGTTGACCGCGCCGGTGACCTCGCCGTTCTCGACCAGGTAGACGCCGTCGCGCGTCAGCCCGGTGAGCAGCAGCGTCTGCGGCTCGACGACCCGGATGTACCACAGGCAGGTCAGGAGCAACCCGTTGTCGAGCCCCGCCACCAGGTCGTCGGTCGAACCGGACGCGCCGTCGACCGTCAGCACGTAGTTGTCGATGCCCGGCGTCGCCGTCGGTACGTCGATCAGGGCCGCCGTGTACCGGCTGGTCATCAGGTGTTCGAGCTTCCCGCCGCGGATCCAGTCCGTCGCCGCCAGCGTGAGGCCGTTGTCGAAGACGCTCGACGATCCGCCCGACGAACGCGCCACCGCGAACGCGAACGCCTCCAGTCCCGCGAGCGCCGGATCCGAGTGCAGGTTCACCGGCTGCGCCGACAGCGTGTCACCGATCCGGGTCCCGCCGCCGGACTTCGAGAAGACGGTCTGACCCTCGTACGCGTCCCGCCCGTCGAGCACCCAGTACAGGTACGTCATCAGGTCCGCGACCGCGGCCGGCGGCAGGATCGTGGGGTGCCGGCCCGCGTCGACCGACACCGTCCGTGACGCCCAGCCCAGGCGGCGGGTCAGCTCGGTGTCCAGCGCGAGCGCGTCGACGTCGGTGAAGTCCCGCGTTGCCGTACCGACCCATGCCGAGTGGGTGTCGATCTTCCCGGTCGAGGACACGTACCCGCGGGGGAGCGCCTGGCGGAGCCGCAGGCCGGTCGACGAGCCGACGTACAGGGTCACGACCTCGTGGTCGGCGAACCCGTACAGCCGGCGCTTCGCGGCCGCCGCCTGCTTCAGCGACTCCCCGAGGGACGGCGCGAACTTCTCGTAGACGCCGACCGTCGTCTCCTCCGGCTCGAGCTCCCAGTCCGCGGACACGGCGCCGTCCACGAGCGGTCGCGCGTCCTCGGCCGGAGCGGCGGCGCGGGCGGTCGCGATCGCGGCGGAGACGATCTCGCGGAGCGAGTCCTCGGTGACGGACGAGCGGCCGATGACGCCGGCCGCCGTACCCTCGCCCGAGCCGACCGTGGCGATCACGGTCACGCTCGACCCGCGCATCGCGCCGTTCGTGGTCAGGGTGTTGTTCGCCCAGCGGAGGTTGGTGCTGGAGGTCTCGGCGACGAGTACGACGCAACCGTCGGCGCCCTCGGCCGCCGCCAGGGCCAGGCCGCGCTCGACGGTGTCCTGCGGGGTGAGCTGTACGGCGGTCACCGGCCGGCCTCCTGAGTGGTGTTGAGAATACGGACTCCGCGGAATAGGGCGGACGGGCAGCCGTGGCTGACCGCGCCGGACTGCGAGGGCTCGGCCTTGCCGCAGTTCAGCGCGCCGCCGAGGACGTACGTCTGCGGGCCGCCGACCGTCTCCATCGAACCCCAGAAGTCGGTCGTGGTGGCCTGGTACGCGACGTCGCGGAGCTGACCGTCGAGCTTGCCGTCGGTGATCTTGTAGAACCGCTGACCGGTGAACTGGAAGTTGTACCGCTGCATGTCGATCGACCAGGACTTGTCGCCGACGATGTAGATCCCGTTCTCGACCCGGCTGATCAGCTCCTCGGTGGACGGGCCGTCCGCGGCGGGCTGCAGCGAGACGTTCGCCATCCGCTGGATCGGGATGTGCCCGGAGGAGTCGGCGTACGCGCAGCCGTTCGAGCGGGGCGTGCCGAGGACGTCCTCGTTCTTCTTCGCCATCCGGCGGTCCACCTGGTACCCGACCAGGATGCCGTCCTTGACCAGGTCCCACTGCTGGCCGGCGACGCCCTCGTCGTCGTAGCCAACGGTGGACAGGCCGTGCTCCGCGGTGCGGTCGCCGGTGACGTGCATGACCGGCGAGCCGTACTTCAGCGTGCCGAGCTGGTCGAGGGTGGCGAAGCTGGTGCCCGCGTAGTTCGCCTCGTAGCCGAGGGCGCGGTCGAGCTCGGTGGCGTGGCCGATCGACTCGTGGATCGTCAGCCACAGGTTGGACGGGTCGATGACCACGTCGTACGTACCGGCCTCGACGCTCGGCGCCGCCAGCTTCTCGGCCAGCCAGCCGGGGATCTGCGCGAGCTCGTCGTCCCAGTTCCAGCCGGTGCCGGTCATGTACTCCCAGCCGCGGCCCGCGGGCGGAGCGGTCGACGACATCGAGTCGAACCGGTCCTCGGTGACGCCGTGCGCGGTGATCGACGGGCCGATCCGGACGCGTTGCTGGGTGTACGACGTACCGGCCGAGTTCGCGTAGAACTTGCACTCGTGGACGGTGGCGACGTGCACGCTGACGTGCGCGACGCCGTCGGCCTTGAACAGCCGGTCGCTGTAGTCGGTGAGCAGCGCGACCTTCTCGGCTCGCGGGACGGTGAACGGGTCGATCTCGTACGACGAGATCCAGCGGGCGTCGTCGTACACCGGCTCGTCGGCGAGCTCGATCGTCTCCGCGTTGATCGGGCGCGACACCTGCGCCATGTTCACCGCCTGCTCGGCCAGCACGACTGCCTCGTCGACGGTCAGCGCGACCCCGGCCGCGAACCCCCAGGTCCCGTCGTGGATCACCCGCACCGCCAGGCCGAGGTCCTCGTCGTCCTTGGCACTCTCCAGCACGCTGTCGCGCAACGAGATGGACTCGGACCGGATCCGCTCCAGCCGGAACTCGGCGAAGGTCGCCCCCAGATCGCGAGCCCGCTGCAGGGCGGCTGCAGCCAACTCACGACGGGGCAGAGCAAGAAACGCTGCATCGATATCAGGCACGAACCCGACCCTATACAGGGGGTCAGGTCGTGTCTCCCGACGTGTGGTGTCGGCTTCGTCCGGATTCCAGGTAGGCGATCTTGTCTGCGACAGCGTTCCGGGTCACGCGCAGTTCACGGGCCTGCTCGTCGAGGCGGGCGAGCTTGTCGCGCAGAACCTGTAACTGCAGATCAGCGGTGAGAGTGCCGCCGTCGAAGGCGGCTGCCAGCGTCTTGATCTCGGCGATCGACATCCCGGACCGGCGGGCCTGCAGCAGCAGGCTCAGACGCTCGACCGCCGGCTCACCGTAGTCGCGGTACCCGTTCGGACGACGGGTGATGTGGCGCTCGTCGAGCAGGCCCTCGCGTTCGTAGTACCGCACTGTGTCGGTGCGCACTCCCAGCCGCGCCGCAACGTCGCTGATCAGCATGGCCGGCAGCCTTGACCTTGGAGCACGCTCCAGAGTTTACCGTCCCGAAATGACACGGACAGTACTGATCACGGGTGCAAGCGGAGGTGTCGGGCGCGCGGTTGCCGTCCGGTTCCTCGCCGACGGCGCGAGGGTCCTGGCCGGGTATCGCGATCCGTCGGCCGCGGAACCGCTGGCCGCTCTGGGCGCACGGCCGGTGCGGCTGGACGTCACCGCGAATTCGGATCTGGACTTCGCCGGCGAAGTCGACGTCCTGGTGAACACCGCCGGGATCTCCCTGGGCGGGCCGTTGGAGGAACTTCCGCTCGAGGTGCTGCGGCTTCAGCTGGAGGTGAATGTCGTGGGTGCGCTGCGGGTCGTACAGCAGGTCGTACCCGGCATGCGCGAGCGCGGTTGGGGCCGGATCGTCAACGTCAGCTCCGTCGCCGGCCGGATCACCATGCCGGGGATGGGCGCGTACGCCATGAGCAAGCACGCTGTGGAATCGATGAGTGAAGCACTGCGGCACGAGTTGAAGCCGTTCGGGATCCGGGTGAGCGTGATCCAGCCGGGCGGCATCGACACGCCGTTCGCCGACGCTGAACGCCGCAACTTCCAGCACGGCCGTCCTGACGGCCCGTACTCCCGGTTCACCGCCGAGGTCGTCGACCGGCTCAGCCGCAACCCTGTCGTGCTGCAGCCGGACCGGGTTGCACGGGTCGTCCACCGGGCCGCCACCGCCGAACGCCCTTGGGCGTATTACCGCGTCGGCAGCCTGGCTCACCTGATGCTCGGGCTGCACCAGCTCCTACCGGAAAGACTGTGGGACCGACTCGTCCCCGCGCTCACCCCGGTCCCCAGGGCCACCGCATCGTGACGAACGGACCGCCGAGCGCGTGATGTCCGTCAGGACAGTTTCAGCCAGCGGAGGAGTTCGCGGTACGCATTTGCTGGGGGGATGTGGCCGCCGATGTAGTAGCGCCGCTCGGCTCCCGGGATCGCGGCGGCCAGGTGATCGGCGTACTTGCCCGCGCGTTCGTCGGTGGAGCCGTGCCAGAGGGTGACCGGGACGTGGATTTCGCCGAAGTCGAATCCCCACGGCTTGGCGAAGGCGATCAGGTCGTCCTCCCAGCCGTCGTGGCTGGTGACGAAGGTGGCGGCGAGGCGGGCCATCGCGGCGGGGTCCTCGCGTGCGGGCGGGCCGGGCTCGGCGCCGGGGTCCGGTGGGATCTCCGGACCGCCCGCCTCGACGGCGGTCATGATCGAGCGGGCGGTTTCCTCGAGGCCTGGGCGCAGGTCGCCGTGCAATGCCGTCCACGAGGTGCGGTTGCGGCGCGGGTCCGCCTGTTCCTCGTCCTCGGTCGGCTCCGGACCGTCGACGATCGGCGGTGAGATGCTCCCGATCACGGCACAGCGAGTCACCCGGTCCGGCAGCAACGCCGCACATGCCAGCGCATGCGGCCCGCCGCCGGACCCGCCTGTCACCGCAAACCGCTCCCACCCGAGCGCGTCCGCCAGCGCCACCGTGTCCGGTACGACCGACGCCACCGTACGACCGGGCTGCCGCGTCGACCCGCCGTACCCGGGCCGGTCGGCCTGCGCCAGCCGAACCCCGGCCGCTTCGATGGCCGCGACCGCGTCCGGCCGCTTCCACCGCGTGCTCGGCGAACCGCCGAACGAGATCGCCGGTACCCCGCCTTCCGTGCCGTACAGGTTGTACAGCAGAATCCGCTCGCCCACCCGCACGAAGCTGTTGTCCACCGAGCTCGACATGGGCGGAGCGTAACCAAGCAGGAAGAGCTATCCGAATGTGGAGTTGTCGACCAAAGATTCTCGGGATTCGAGATGGACTACGTGTGGTGGAAGGATGCGGCCTAGGTTTTGTCGGCTGTAGGAATCCAACCAGTCGGGAGTGCTTGTGAGTACCTCGGTGGCCGGGGCCGTATCGCCCACCCGGCAGGCGTTGCGCCGGGTCCGGCGTGACCGCAGTGCGCGGGTCGGGTTCTTCCTGGTCGTGCTGCTGATCGTGATCGCCGCGGCCGCGCCGCTGCTGGTACGGCTGGCCGGCCAGGACGCCACGACGTACCACATCGACCTGCTCGACCCGGCCCGCGGGAACGCGCCGAGCGGTGCGGCCGGCGGGATCAGCGGCGACCACTGGTTCGGGGTCGAGCCGCTGACCGGCCGGGACCTGTTCTCGATCGTCGTGCTCGGCCTGCGGACCTCGCTGGTGATCGCGATCACGGTCACCGTCGTCACCAGCGTGATCGGCACGCTGCTCGGCATCAGCGCGGCGTACTTCGGCGGCTGGTACGACGCGGTCGTGTCCCGGCTGCTGGACTTCCTGTTCGGATTCCCGCAGCTCGTCTTCATGATTGCCCTGGGCATCATCGTCCCGGCGAAGGTGCCGCGGCCGCTGCTGCTGATCGGCGTCCTGAGCTTCTTCGGCTGGGCCGGCCTGGCCCGGCTGATCCGCAACCAGGCCCGTTCGCTGGTCACCCGCGAGTTCGTCGAGGCGGCCCGCAGCGTCGGCTCGACCGGCTGGATGGTGATCACCCGCGAACTGCTGCCGAACCTGCTCGGCCCGGTGCTGGTGATCGCCACGCTGGCGATCCCCGGGTACGTCGGTGCCGAGGCGGCGCTGTCCTTCCTCGGCGTCGGCGTACCACCGCCGACACCGAGTCTCGGCCGGTCGATCTCGGACTCGATCGCCTGGGTGTACACCGGCGCGGACCCGTGGTTCCTGCTGTTCCCGGGCGCGATGCTGTTCCTCGCCGTGCTCGGGTTCACGTTGCTCGGTGACGGTGTCCGGGACGCGTTCGACGTACGGCTGCGGAGGACGAACTGATGCCCGACCTGCTGTGGTTCGTCGCCCGCCGGATGTTCGGCACGCTGCTCGTGATGCTCGCGCTGAGCCTCGCCGTCTACCTGGTCTTCTACGCGATCCCGGCCGACCCGGCGCACCTGGCGTGCGGCAAGCCGTGTACGCCGGACCGCCTCGAGCAGGCGCGCCACTTCATGCAGCTCGACCAGAGCACGGTGCAGCAGTACCTGAACTTCCTGAAGGGCATCTTCGCCGGCCGCACGTTCGGCGATGGTACGGCGGCCGTGCACTGCGACGCGCCCTGTTTCGGGTACTCGTTCCCGCTCGCCCGCCCGGTCACCACGCTGATCACTGACCGGCTGCCGATCACCGCGTCGATCGCTCTCGGTGCCGCCGTACTGTGGCTGCTCCTCGGCGTCTCGCTCGGTGTGGTCGCCGCGCTGAACCGGGGCCGGATCCTCGACCGGCTGTCCGTCGGCGTCGCGCTGGTCGGGGTGTCGACGCCGTCGTTCCTGCTCGGTCTGCTGGCGATCCTGGTGTTCGGGTTCTGGCTGAACATGGTCCCGGTCAACGGGTACGTCCCGCTCACCGAGAGTCCCGTCGACTGGGCCTGGCACCTGGTCACCCCGTGGATCGTGCTCGCGATCCTGCAGGCGGCCTCGTACATCCGGCTGACCCGCTCGCAGATGCTCGAGGAACTGAACCTCGACTACATCACCACGGCCCGCGCGAAAGGCGCCGGCGAGGCGCGCGTGGTGATCATGCACGGTCTGCGCGGCGTACTGGTCCCGGTGATCACGCTGTTCGGGCTGGACCTCGGTGGTCTGCTGGGCGGCGCGATCCTGACCGAGAAGGTCTTCAGCATGCAGGGTCTCGGCGACCTGCTGATCAGCGCGGTCGGACAGCTCGACGTGGCCGTGGTGGTCGGCGTGACCCTGTTCTCGGCGTTCCTGATCATCCTCGCGAACCTGGTGGTGGACATAGTGCACGGCGTTCTCGATCCGAGGGTGAGCCATGGCTGAGCCGTTCAAGGGGCCGGTGCTGGAGGTCCATGATCTGCACGTCACGTTCGCGACCGAGAACGGTCCGGTGCCGGCCGTCGACGGCATCGACTTCGCGGTCGCGCCCGGTCAGACGCTGGCGATCGTCGGCGAGTCCGGTTCCGGGAAGAGCGTCAGTTCGTCCGCGGTGATGGGCCTGCTGCCGTCGAACGCCGACGTCACCGGCGAGGTGCTGCTGGACGGCCGCGAGCTGAACGGCCTGCCGAACGACGACCTCCGCAAGATCCGCGGCAACGAGATCGCGATGGTCTTCCAGGACGCGCTGTCCGCGCTGAACCCGTACTACTCGGTCGGCTGGCAGGTCGCCGAGGCGTACCGGCTGCACCACGACGTCCCGAAGAAGGTCGCGCGCAACCGGGCCGTCGAGATGCTCGACAAGGTCGGCATCCCGGACGCGGCCCGCCGCGCCGACAGCTTCCCGCACGAGTTCTCCGGGGGAATGCGGCAGCGGGTCGTGATTGCTATGGCTCTGGTGAACGACCCTAGAGTGCTGATCGCGGACGAGCCGACGACCGCACTCGACGTCACCGTGCAGGCGCAGATCATGCGCCTGCTGGACGACGTGCAGGAGGAGTTCGGTACGGCGCTGATCCTGATCTCGCACGACCTGGGTGTGGTCGCCGAGGTCGCGGACGACGTGCTCGTGATGTACGCCGGACGTGCCGCCGAGCGGGGTACCGTCCGGGACCTGTTCCACCGGGCCGCGCATCCGTACAGCATCGGGTTGCTCGGGGCGATGCCGCGGGTCGACGTACCACCGAAGCCGCGGTTGACCACGATCCCGGGCAGTCCGCCGTCGCCGGGGGCGATCACGACCGGGTGCCCGTTCCAGCCGCGGTGCGCGTACACGCAGCTGGTGGGGGAGCGGTGCATCACGGAGCGGCCTGAGCTCACGCCGCGTCCGGGGCAAGGCGATCACGAGGCGGCCTGCCATCTGGGTCGTCGTCCGGAGGTCATCGCATGAGTGACCTGCTGAACCTCAAGGACATTCGCAAGTACTTCGGGCTGCGCGGCGCGCCCTGGCAAAAAGCACGGGCTGTCCGGGCGGTCGACGGCGTGAACCTCGTCGTACGCAAGGGCGAAACCCTCGGCCTGGTAGGTGAATCCGGCTCCGGCAAGTCCACGCTCGCCCGGGTCGCGACCCGGCTGCTCGACCCGACGCAGGGCCGGGTGGAGATCGGCGGCAAGGACGTCACCAAGGTCAAGGGCCGTCGGCTGCGTCCGATCCGCCGGCAGATCCAGATGGTCTTCCAGGACCCGCAGGCCTCGCTGAACCCGCGGCAGTCGGTCGGCACGATTCTGAGTACGCCGTTCCTTGCCCAGGGGGTCCGGCCGACCCGGGCGCAGCTCGTCGAACTGCTGGAGCAGGTCGGACTGTCCGAGCAGCACCTGGTCCGGTACCCGCACGAGTTCTCCGGCGGGCAGCGGCAGCGGATCGGGATCGCCCGGGCGCTGTCGGTGAAGCCCGATCTGCTCGTCTGTGACGAGCCGGTGTCCGCGCTGGACGTCTCGGTGCAGGCGCAGGTGCTGAACCTGCTGGCGGACCTGCGCGACGAGCTCGGCCTGTCGTACGTGCTGGTCGCCCACGACCTGGCCGTCGTACGGCAGGTCGCCGACCGGATCGCGGTCATGTACCTCGGCACGATCGTCGAAGAAGGCCCGGCGGCGCAGGTGTACGAGTCGCCGGCACACCCGTACACGAAGGCGTTGCTGTCCGCCGTACCCGTTCCCGAGCCCGGCGTGGTGCGGGAGCGGATCGTGCTGACCGGCGACGTACCGACCCCGATCGACCCGCCGTCCGGATGCCCGTTCCGGACCCGCTGTTACAAGGCCGAGGACGTCTGCGCGACCGAACGACCGGTGCTCGAACCCGTCCAGGGTTCTGCCGACCACCGGGCCGCCTGCTACTTCCCCGAGCCCCCCACCTCCGAGAGGAACCAATGAAACGCATATCGAGAGCGGTTGCGCTGGCAGCCGTGCTGGCCTTGGCGGCGGCTGCGTGCAACGCCAACAACAAGAGCACCACGGGAGGCGGTAACACCGCGGCCGCGGAGCAGGGTGGCACCTGGCACATCCTCAGCACCAGCAAGGAGATCAGCTACGACCCGGCGAAGAGCCAGAACCTGGGCATCAGCGGCATCCACCTGGTGCTGCGCGGCCTGACCTCCTGGAAGACCGACCCGAACAAGCCGACGGAGCTGGTCCCCGACCTGGCCACCGACACCGGACAGGTCAGCGACGGCGGCAAGACCTGGACGTACAAGCTGAAGCCGGGGCTGAAGTACGCCGACGGATCGAAGATCGTTGCCGCTGACATCAAGTACGGCGTCGAGCGGTCGTTCGCGCCGGAGCTGTCCGGCGGCCTCGGGTACCACAAGTCGCTGCTGGTCGGCGGCGACAAGTACACCGGCCCGTACAAGGGCGGCGACCTGGCGTCGATCGAGACGCCGGACGACACGACGATCGTCTTCAAGCTGAACAAGCCGTACGGCGACTGGCCGTGGATCGTCAGCATGCCGGCGTTCTCGCCGGTCCCGAAGAAGGCCGACACCGACCCGGCACACTACGGCGAGAAGCCGATGGCCAGCGGTCCGTACCAGGTGCAGTCCTACACGCCGGGCTCGAAGCTCGTGCTGGTGCGCAACCCGAACTGGGACAAGTCCACCGACCCGGCCCGGACCGGTCTGCCGGACTCGATCGTCACCGACATGGGCCTGCAACCCGACGTCGTCAACCAGCGGCTGATCGCCGACGCCGGCGACGACAAGTTCGCCGCCACCACCGGTACGTCGGTACCGGCGGCGCTGATCCCGACGATCAACGGCAACCCGGCCGTCAAGGCGCGGGTGGCGACGTCGCCGTCCGGTGCGCTGGAGTACCTGGCGATGAACACCAAGCGCCCGGCACTGTCGAACCCGGCCGTGCGCAAGGCGATCGAGTACGCCGTCGACAAGCAGGCGGTGCAGGTCGCCGAGGGCGGACCGGACTACGGCGGCGAGATCGCGTCGACGCTGATCACGCCGGGCATCGACGGGTACAACAAGTACGACCTGTACCAGGCGCCGCCGGCCGGCGACCCCGACAAGGCGAAGCAGATGCTCGCAGCCGCGGGCGTCAGTGGGTTGAACCTGGTGCTGGCCGCCGACAACACGACCGGTCTCGGGGTGGCGCAGGCGATCCAGCAGGGTCTGAAGCGGGCCGGGATCACCGTCACCATCAAGCCGCTCGACACCGAGCCGCTGACCGACCTGATCACCGGCAACAAGCCGGACTTCGACCTGACCGTGTCGAGCTGGCTGCCGGACTTCCCGTCCGCGATCGGCAACATCCAGCCGCTGTTCGGAACCTCGGAGATCGGCAACGGCGGGTACAACATCTCCCGCTACTCCAACCCCGCGGTGGACAGCGCGATCGCCGCGGCCACCGCTGAGCCGGACCGGACCAAGGCGGCCGGCCTGTGGGGCGCGCTGGACAAGCAGATCATGGCCGACGCGCCGGTTGTGCCGCTGATCTACGCGCGGAACGCGTTCTTGCACGGGTCGAAGGTCCAGAACTTCTACCTGTCGTCCTACCCGCCGTACGCGAACACGCTGATCGTGGGGTTGAGCAAGTAGCTCAGGTGCGTCCTTCGGACTCCTGAGCTTCGAAGAGGGTCGGCTGGGTCTCGGGATCGAGGCCCCAGTCGGCCCTCATCACTGTGTAGCCGGCCTTCTCGGCGGCGGCGATCACCTTGACGTCGTCGTCGACGAGGACGGCGATCGGGCGTTGTTCGGCGAGGCGTTTGAGCCGTCCCAGTTTCATCAGCATGGACGGGCGGCGGTCGGTGTTGCCGCGCATGTAGACCTTGCCGTCGGGGAAGCCGTTGTCCTTCAGCCACTTCTCGGTGTCGCGGCGGAGCCGCTCGGGGCGGCCGGTCAGGTACACGATCACGTGGTCCGCGGCGAGCGTGGTCGCGACCGCGAGACCTTCCTCGAGCACCGCGTCGTCCTTCGCGTGCTCGAAGAACGCGTCCCAGTCCTTCGGCTTCTTCTCGACGAAGTGGATCCGCTTGCTGGTGTCAGACAGCGTCGCGTCGATATCGAGTACGGCGTACGGCCGGTCGTCATCCATGCGACACAGCTTCCCAGGTCGCCCGGTCGAGGGAATACAGCACCTCGCCGAACTCGGTCCCCGGCAACGGATCGTCGAACTGCACGTGGAACACCTTCTCGAACCGCAATCCGGCTCGCCGCATCACCGCCCGCGACCGATGGTTGACCGCCATCGTGTCCGCCTCCACCCGCTCCATCCCGAGCTCGGTGAACGCATGCGCGATCAGCCCCTTCGTTCCCTCGGTCGCATACCCGTTGCCCCAAGCGGACCGCAACAACCGGTACCCGACGTCGACCGCCGCCGGATCCGCCGTCGGCTGCATCCCGAACCACCCGACGAACGCCCCGGACGACTTCTCGAAGGCCGCGAACGTCCCGAGCTCCGGATGCTCGGCGTACACCTTCAAGATCCCGGGCAGTACGACGTCCTCGATCTCGGCCCGCGGCGTCGCCTGACCGGTCAGAAACCGCATCACCTCCGGGTCGGAGTCCAGCTCGACCAGCAACCCGGCATCGCTCGCGCTGAACCGCCGCAACCGCAACCGCTCGGTCTCCAGATACGCACCCACGCCCGACTCTCTCACCCGTCTTTGAGAACCCACCAGTCATTTCTGCGCCCGAGAGGTGGTCGGTGGCTTCTCAAAGACGGTGCAGGTGTCCGGAGTGTGGGCGGTGTGGGCGACCCTGTGTGTTGAGTGTGCGAAGTGTCGGTGGCTCGGGTTAGCGTTCTTCCCGCAATGGACTCGCTCACGTTTCTGCACAGCTCGGACTGGCAGCTCGGCATGATGCGCCGGTTCCTGGGGCCGGACGGCCAGGCCCGGTGGGGTCAGGCGCGGCTGGATGCTGTCGCGCGGATCGGCGAGGTCGCCGAGCGCACCGGCGCGGCGTTCGTGGTCGTCACCGGGGACGTGTTCGAGCACAACCAGGTCGAGCGGCAGACCATCCTGCGCGCTTGTGAAGCGCTGAAGCGGATCCCGGTCCCGGTCGTCCTGCTCCCGGGCAACCACGACGCGCTGGAACCGGGCTCGCTGTGGACGTCGAGCCAGTGGCTCGCGCACGCCCCGGACCACGTGACGGTCCTGACCGAAACGACTCCGTTTCAGATCCTGCCGGGCGTGGAGATCGTCGGCGCGCCGTGGCGTTCCCGCCGTCCACTGTCCGATCCGGCCGCACCGGCCTACGCCGAGCTGCAGCCGGACCCGGACGTCACCAGGATCCTCCTCGCCCACGGCCAGCTGACCAGCCTCTCCGGCGGCATGTCCGACGTACCGCCGATCGACCAGCAAGCCCTCGAGGGAGCGGTCGCGGACGGCCGGCTGCAGTACGTCGGCCTCGGCGACCGCCACTCGACCACCCGCGTCACCGACCGGATCTGGTTCTCCGGCACGCAGGAGGTCACTTCGCCGGAGGAGGCCGCGCCCGGCAATGTCCTCAAGGTCACGATCGGCGGCGGCGCCATCGAGGTCGAACCGGTCCGGGTCGGCGCCTGGCACATGGTCGACCACCGGGTCGAGCTGTTCGACGAGGAGTCGATCACGGCCCTGGAGGACTGGTTCGCGGAGCTCCCGGACAAGGAGCGGACGTACGTACGTCTCGCCGGCGACGGCTCGTTGTCGCTGCCGCTGCTGGCCAGGCTCGACTCGATCATCGACGCGCAGGGCGAGGTGTTCGCGAGCGTCGAGCGCTGGGTGAAGTTCTGGACCGTACGTCCCGCGCCGGACGCGGCGGACCTGGAGTCGCTGCAGCTGAGCGGTCCGGCCCGGGCCGCGATGGAGGAGTTGCGGCAGGCGCTGGCCGGTGGCGACGAGGGCGCCGGGGCCGCGCTCTCCCTGATGCATCGACTGGCGCGGGACGCGGGATGAGATTACACAGCTTGGCGCTGCGGGACTTCCGCGGCGTCAAGGACCGTACTGTCCGGTTCCGCGCGCTCGGTACGACCGTCGTGGTCGGCGACAACGAGGTCGGGAAGTCCAGCCTGGTCGAGGCCTTCGGGCTGATCTTCGACCTGCCCGACGATTCGAAGTCGACCCGGATCAAGGACATCCAGCCGGTCGGCCAGGACGTCGGCCCGGAGGTGACGGCCGAGCTGAGCCTCGGCGGCCGCGAGCTGACGTACTCGAAGCGCTGGCTGAAGAACCGTTCGACCGAGCTGACGATCGTGGAACCGGACGGTCGCCGGCAGTCCTGGACCGGGCGCGAGGCGCACAACGAGGCCGAGCGGTTGTTCCACGAGAACGTCGATCCCGTGCTCTGGCAGACGTTGATGGTCAGCCAGGGCCAGTCGTTGGTACTGCCAACGCCAGCGGACGCGGAGCCGTTGATCACCGCGGTGACGGCCGAGTCCGGTACGCCGGTCGACGGCGCGTCGATGCCGTTGGTGACCGCGGTCGAGCACGAGTACCTGCGGTACTGGACGCCGCGCGGCAAGCCGACCGGTGACTTCGCACGATCCGGCAAGGCCGTCGCGACGGCGGAGCTCGCGTTCAAGCAGGCGTTGCAAGCGATGGAGGAGGTACAGTCCGACATCCGTCGCGCCGAGCGGCTGAACCTCGATCTCGACGACGTGTCGAACCGCCTCGCCGAGCACCTCACCGGCGTCGAGGCGCTGCGCGAACGCAAACAGGCGACCGACGAGATCCTGCTGCGCCGCGACTCGATCAGGTCGCGCGCCGAGACTGCTCGCGCACGCTTGGAGAACCACACCCGCACCCGGCTGGAGCGCGAACGCCTGCTCGACGAGGTCGAGCGGTTCACGAAGTTCGAGTCCGAGCTGGCCGCGCGGCGGGCGGACGCGGAGCTGGTCGCGAAGACCGCCGCCGAGACCGTCCAGGCGGCGGGGGCCGCGCTCGCGGAGGTCGTCGAGCTCAAGGACCAGCGGCGTACCGAGGTACAGGCTGCCGAGCGTCGGGTGTCCGATCTGATGGACCGGGCCGAACTGGACCGGTTGATCGGGCAGCAGACCGAGCTGGTCGATGTCCGGGCGCGGATCGCCGCCGCGGGGACGATCCTCGATCGGATCAAGGTCGACGACGCGATCGTGGCTGCGCTGGAGGACGCCCGTGCCGCGGTGGTCGAGGCCCGCGCGGCGCTGGCGGCCGGCGTACCCGAGGTGACGGTACGGCGGCTCGGCCCCGAGCCGGTCGAGCTGTCCGGGACGGGCCTCGAAGGGGACGTACCGGCGGAGCTCGGATTCGACGACACGGCCGCGCTTCTTGTCTCGGGCGAGCTCGTGGTCGGCGTGCCGGGTCAGGTCGAGGTGACCGTCCGCGCGGGTGGTGAGGCGGCGACGCTGCGGTCGCGGGTCGACGACGCCGTACGGCGGGAGAAGGACCTGCTGAAGAAGGCCGGCGTGAAGGACGTCGCCGCGGCGCGGGAGCTGCTGCGGAAGGCGGACACCGCGCTCGCCGAGCTGAACGAGGCCCGCCGGACCGAGAAGTCGCTGACGGCGGGTGGCGACCCGGGGGAGCGGATCGCCGTACTGACCGCGCGGCTCGGGCCGGCCGAGGAGGCCGAGGACTCCGGCGGCAAGGACGTCGGCGTGCCCGGGCAGATGTCGTTGTTCGAGGAGTTCGCGTCGCCGCACGACACGCTCTTCGAGGTGGACGAGCCGGAGCCGGACGACCTGTCCGGTGCGCAGCGGGCGCTGGAGGTCGCGCGCGACGGGCTGGCCGAGGCGGAGCGGTTGCTCGCGGACGCGGAGTTCGCCCGGGCACAGGCAGGCAAGGCGGCCGACGAAGACCGGTCCGAGGCGCAGAACGCGCGGGCCCGTTCGGAGCTCGCGGGCGAACGGCTGGCGGCCGCTGTCGAGTCGCTGGAGGCCGCGCGGGCGGTGCTCGACGACGAGGCGGTCGCTGCCGCGGAGTCCGAGGCGACTGCTGAGGTCGAGGCAGTGCTCGAGGAGCTGACCGCAGTACAGGCGCAGGCTGCCGAGGCCGGGGCGGACGAGGTCGCGGGCGAGCTGAGCCACGCGCTCGCGGTCGCGAAGCGGCTCCAGGACGAGCGCGACCGGCTGCGCGACGCGTTGCGTACGACGGAAGGCCGCCTGGAGCAGTCCGGGCGCGACGGGCTCGCGACCCGGCGCGATGTCGCCGAGCTGGAGCTGGCCGCCGTACGTACGGAACACGACAGCCTGCTGCGCCGGGCCGAGGCCGCGCGGCGGGTCCACGAGACGCTGAGCCGGCACCGGGCCGAAGCGCAGACGAAGTACTCCGAGCCCCTGCAGAGCCGGATCGAGGCGCTCGGGCGGAGCGTCTACGGGCCGTCGTTCCAGGTCTGGCTGGACGACGACCTGGCGGTGGCGGAACGCGAACTGGACGGCGTACGGCTGCCGGTCGAGGCGCTGTCGACCGGTGCCCAGGAACAGCTGGCGATCATCACCCGGCTGGCGATCAGCCATCTGGTCAGCACCGGCGAGGGCAGCGTTCCGGTGATCTTCGACGACGCCCTCGGCTGGTCCGACAAGGCCCGCCTGCGCGACATGGGCGCCCTGCTCGGCCGGGCCGGCGACCACGGCCAGGTCATCGTCCTGACCTGCATGCCCGACCGCTACGAGTATGTGCCGAAGGCCACCTTCATCACGCTGGACGGATGATCCGCTCCGGGGCCGAGTAGACGACGCAGCGGTCTCCCCGGGCGAAGCCGGCCAGCGTGATGTCGAACTGGCGGGCCAGATCGACGGCGAGGCTGGAGGGGGCGCCGACGGCGACGATCATGCCGAGGCCGGCGGCGACTGCCTTCTGGACGATCTCGTAGCCGGCGCGGCCGCTGACCGCGAGGATCAGGCCTTTGCGGCTCTGCTGGTTGAGGACGGTCCAGCCGACGACCTTGTCGACGGCGTTGTGCCGGCCGATGTCCTCCTTCACCACGACCTTGCGGCCGTCGGTGGTGAAGAGTCCGGCGGCGTGCAGGCCGCCGGTACGGCTGAACATCGGCTGCGCTTCGCGGAGCAGGTCGGGCAGGCGGCGTACGACATCCACCGGGGCTTCGACGGGGTCGACCGGGTCGTACTGGCGTTCCGCGAGTTCGTCGAGGCTCTGCTGGCCGCAGACGCCGCACGCGGCAGAGGTCACGCCGTACCGCTGGGGTGGTTCGCGGTCCGGGGGACCGTCGAAGCTGACGGTGACGGTGTTGAACTGCTGCTCGCGGGTGAGGGTGACGTCGGTGCAGTAGGCGACCGTGCGGATCGCGTCCGGGCGCACGGCGAAGCCTTCGCCGAGGCAGAAGCCGGCAGCGAGCTCGAAGTCGGACCCGGGCGTACGCATCGTGACGACCAGCGGCTCGGGTGGCCGGCCGGGCCATTCGAGCCGCAGCTCCAGTGGTTCCTCGGTGCTGACGATGTCCTCCCGCCGGGAGGTGTGGTCACCGTCGAGCACTTCGACCTTGAACCTGCTGGTGGGCGCCTTCGTCATACCTCCACGGTAGGCCACTTCCGCCGTACGGCGAGCCAGTCGAGGAACGTCCACGCATGCAGCCGCTGGTGGTTGCGGAGGGCCGGCGTACAACCGGGTGGCGGCGGGGCGTCGGCGTTCTTCATCATGTACGCGGCGATGACGGCGACGAAGCAGTCGAGGTAGTCGCCGGGTACGTCGGCGGTCAGCGGGCTGCGGGTGATCGCCGTGAAGGTGTCGATGCCTTGGTACTGCGCTACCGGCAGCAGGCCGACCCAGTCGACCCAGGCAGGTCCGAGCGTCAGCCAGTTCCAGTCGATCGTCCAGCAGGTGCCGGCGTCGTCGATCAGCAGGTTGTCCGGCCTCAGGTCCGAGTGCGCCGCCGTATCCCCGGCCAACGCCTCCGGTGCCAGCTCCACCAGTTCAACCAACTCCGGCAGGATTCGAGACACCCACGGCTGCAACCCACGCGGCAACTCTCGCTCACCCGCAAGAATCTCCGCCGGGACGCCCACGTCGTTTCCCACCAGATCCCCGAACCTGCTCAACCCCACCAACGGGCTCGGCCGCATCACCTCAGCCGTCCGCTCACAAGCCGCAGTCACCCGCCCGAAGTCCTCAACCGTCCACGGATTCCCGGGCATCCGCCCCGCCACCCACTCAGCCACCACAGCAAACCACCCCCCACCACAGGCTGGGGTGGTGTGGGCGGTGGTGATGATGGCGGGTGCTTGGACGGAGGTTGGGAGTTGGGGGACGACCTCTGCCTCGCGGCGGTAGGCGTCGTAGGCGTGTTGGCCTTCCTTGGCTGCCTTGATGAAGACTCGGCGGCCGTCCGCCAGCTCCGCGCGGGCTGCGAAGCCGCCGGTGAAGCCGGAGGTGACCGGGTTCGAGACGTGGGTGATGTGGGTGCCGAGGGCAACGGTCAGGGATTCGTGCAGAGCCGGCGGGAGCGAGGTCCAGTCGGGGCGGCGCGACGTGTTGGTGTAGTCGACGTCCGGAGCGCGGCTCATGTCCACGAACGATAGAAGGGCCGGGCCATGAGCGCCTGTGGTTTAGCGTTCGGCTCATGGTGTTGCATGTGCTCGACCTGGTCGGGATCTTCGTGTTCGGGATCACCGGCGCGCTGGTCGGGGTACGGAAGAAGCTGGACGTGTTCGGTATCGAGGTGCTCGCGCTCGTGACCGGGCTCGGCGGCGGGTTCATCCGCGACGTACTGATCGGCCAGACACCTCCGGCCGCGCTCCGCGACTGGCGGTACCTGGTCGTCCCGATCGTGGCGGGGCTCCTCACCTTCTTCCTCCACCCCGGCATCGGCCGCGTCGAGCGCCTGGTGAACATCTTCGACGCCGCCGGCCTCGCCCTGTTCTGTGTGACCGGCACCCTGAAGGCGATCGACTTCGGCCTGTCCCCGATCTCGGCCGCGATGCTCGGCGTGCTGTCCGGCATCGGCGGGGGAGTGCTCCGGGACGTGCTCAGCGGCCGCGTCCCCGTCGTACTGCGCTCCGAGATCTACGCCATCCCGGCACTGATCGGCGCCGGCATCGTGGTCGTCGCCGCGTGGCTCGAGTACCACGCCCTATGGGTCCCGATCGCCGCCGCGCTGACCTGCTTCACGATCCGCCTGATCGCGATCCGCCGCGGCTGGAACGCCCCGCTACCCCGTAATCCGTAACGGCGGCGCCCACTCGTTGATCGTGGCAAGTAGTTCTTGGTAGCGATACCAGGCTGGGCCGGCCTCGGTTTCGCGGAGCTCTTGCAGGCGCGCCCGGTACTCGGGGTCGGTTCGGAGCGGGTTGTCGCCGGCCAGGGCCCGGTAGCCGGCTGCCATGCGGCGTACCGACGTACGGAACTCGTCCGAGGTGAGAAGTGTGGTGAGTTCCCGCCAGGCCTCCAACTGGGTGGCGGTGGGGTTGTCAGGGAGTTCGGGGGTGAGGTTCTGGCGGATTGCGTGGGTGGTGTCGCCGACGGTGCTGTCCAGGAAGTCGGCGATCAGGGCGCGGCGTTCCTGCTCGGTCTGGTCGGTCATGAGGTACAGGTCCTCCAGGTCGGAGTGATGGGCGAGGACCGTGAGCAGCGCGTGCTGGCGTTGCAGCGTACGGAGCTGGATCGCGACGGCGTCGGCGTGTGTGGCCGCCACCTCGGCGAGGGTGCGCTCGTCCCGCAGCACGGCGCTGATCGTCGGCAGGTCCAGGTCGAGCGCACGCAGCGTCCGGATCAGGCGCAGCCGGGCGACGGCACTCTCGTCGTACCGCCGGTGGCCGGCCGTGGTCCGATACGACGCGAGCAGGCCGAGCTCGGAGTAGTGCCGCACGGTCTTCACCGAGACACCCCCGAGCCGCGCCAGCGCACCAATCGAATGGTCCATGCCCACACCCAAACACCTCCCCTAACAGGAGATGCAAGCCTAGTTGTGGGCGAACCGTTCTTTAGGCCGGGCGAAGGTGATCGAGGCGGCCGCGACGATCGCGCAGGCGATCCCGACCCCGAACGGGACCCAGTACGCGTTCGACGGCCCCCACACGTCGACCGCGTGCCCGGCGGCCGCGTTCCCGGGCGCGACGCCGAGCAGGATGCCGGTGACGGTCCACGTGATCGCCTCGGTCAGCCGCTCCGGCGGCACCCATTCCTCGACGCAGGCCGTGACCGCGACCATCGTCGGCGCGATCGTCATACCGCAGCAGAACAACACGACGGCCAACAGCGGGATGCTGTTGACCCAGGGGAGTGGCGCCAGCGTGATAGCGAGAGCGATGGTCCCGAGCAGCAGCCGCCGCTCAACCGGAGCGCGCCAGTGCACAGAGCCGTACCAAAGCCCGGCCAGCAGGCTCCCGAACGCCCAGATCGCCAGTACGACGCCCGCCAGGCCCGCGCGCCCCTTCGACGTCGTGAACGCGACCGTGATGACCTCAGCGCCACCAAGCGTCGCACCAAGACCCAGACCGATCAGGCTCAGCAGCATGATCGACAGCCAGGGCAGCGGCGCTTGCTCGGCACCGTCGGACTTGCCACGCCCAGGCGGATCGGAGGCACGCAACAGCGCGAGCCAGACGCCGCCGGCCAGTCCTAGTACGCCGGCCGCGGACAGGGCGGCGTACGGGCTGACCTGGGTCGCCAGAGTGGTGACCACGACCGGGCCGACGATGAAGACGACCTCGTCGCCGACCGCTTCGAGCGCGAAGGCCGTCTGCAGCGCGCGCCCGCGACCGAGCAGATGCGTCCATCGCGCCCGGACGAACGAGCCGACCTGCGGACGGGTGCCGCCGGCAACGAACGACAGGACGTACAGCACCCAGGTAGCCGCATCGGCACGGACGGCGACGACCAGCCCCGCGAGGCCGACCGTACAGGCGACCGAACCGATCAGGATCAGCCCGCGCTGACCGAACCGGTCGACGAGCCGCCCCTGGATCGGCCCGGTCAGCGCACCGGCGATCACGGCCACGCCGGACACCGCGCCGGCCAGACCGTACGAACCACTCTCCTGGGCGATCAGGATGACGATCCCGAGGCCGATCATCGAGATCGGCATCCGGCCGAGGATGCCGGCGGCGAAGAACGCACCGGCGCCGGGGCGGCGGACGAGATGGAAGTAAGGCTTGAGCATGAGAGACCGGGAGCAGCTTAGGTCATCGGCGTCTGAGAAGCTTGGATTATGTCGCCAGCTGCAGCCCCGATCGACACTGCTCCGTACGACGCCGTCCTGCTGCTCTCCTTCGGTGGACCCGAGAAGCCCGAGGACGTGCTCCCCTTCCTGCAGAACGTGACCCGCGGCCGCGGGATCCCGGACGAGCGGCTGAAGGAGGTCGGCGAGCACTACTACGCGTTCGGCGGCAAGAGCCCGATCAACGACCAGAACCGGGCGCTGCTCGCGGCGTTGCGGGAGTCGTTCGACGAGATCGGGCTGGACCTGCCGATCTACTGGGGCAACCGCAACTGGGCGCCGTACCTGACCGACACGATGCGCGAGATGGCTGCCGACGGGGTGCGCCGGGCCGTGGTGATCGTCACGTCCGCGTACCCGTCGTACTCGGGCTGCCGGCAGTACCGGGAGAACCTGGAGGATGCCGCGCGCGAGGTCCCGGACGCGCCGCGGATCGACAAGCTCAGGCACTACGCGAACCACCCCGGCTTCGTCTCCTCGTTCGTCGAGTCGACCGCCGAGGCGCTGAGCAAACTCCCGGAGGGGTCGGCGATCGCGTACGTGACGCACTCGATCCCCACCACGATGAACGCCACCAGCTGCCCGGACGGGAACGGGTACCTCGACTGGCACAACGACGTCGCCGCGGAGATCACCGCGGAGTTGGAGCGCCGCACCGGCCGGCAGCGCCGTACGGACCTGGTCTACTGCTCGCGGTCCGGGCCGCCGCAGGTGCCGTGGCTGGAGCCCGACGTGAACGACCACCTCGAGGCGCTCGCCGCCGACGGGCAGCCGGGCGTGGCCGTCGTACCGATCGGCTTCGTCAGCGACCACATGGAGGTCATCTACGACCTCGACACCGAGGCGGCGAAGACCGCCGACAAGCTCGGGCTGCCGATGGCGCGGGCCGCGACCCCGGGGACCGACCCGAAGTTCGTCACGATGCTGCGCGACCTGGTGGTCGAACGGGCCGCCGCCGAGCGCGGCGAGCAGCCGGACCGCCCGTGCGCCGGCAAGCTCGGCCCGGCCTGGGACGACTGCCGCCACGACTGCTGCCCACCTCTCCGCCGACCGACATCCCAGAAGGAAACCGCGTGAGAGAGCGAAGCGAACGAACCATCCAACACAGCGTCTCTCGTGCCTCATCGGCGCCCGGAACGAAGTGAGGACGTCGATGAGTTTCCCGGACGAGTTGCTGAAGCTTGCGGTCGACGTGGCGGAGGAGGCCGCGCACCTGATCGTGGAGCGCCGCCGCGGCACGATCACCGTCGCCGACACCAAGAGCACGATCACCGACGTGGTGACCGCGGTCGACCGCGAGTCCGAGGAGCTGATCCGCGCCCGGGTGCTGAAGGCCCGGCCGGACGACTCGTTCCTCGGCGAGGAGGGCGACGACGTGGTCGGTACCAGCGGGGTGCGCTGGGTGGTCGACCCGATCGACGGCACGGTCAACTACCTGTACGACATCCCGACGTACGCCGTCTCGATCGCCGTCGAGGTGGACGGCCGGACGGTCGCCGGGGTGGTCGTGGACGCGCCGAAGGGTGAGGTGTTCACCGCGACGCTGGGCGGCGGCGCGTTCGCCGACGGCAAGCCGATCCGGGTGTCGGGTGAGACCGAGCTCGCCAAGGCGCTGGTCGGTACGGGCTTCGGGTACGACCCGGCCCGCCGGCAGGTGCAGGCCGAGGTGATCCAGCACCTGATCACGAAGGTCCGCGACATCCGCCGGATCGGGGTCGGCGCGATCGACCTGTGCTACGTGGCCTGCGGCCGGCTGGACGCGGTGTTCGAGCGCGGGCTGAACCCGTGGGACTACGGAGCCGGCGCGCTGATCGCGGCCGAGGCCGGGGCGCGGGTCGGCGGGCTGCACGGCGCACCGGTGTCACCGGAGATGTCGATCGCGGCGACCCCGGCCCTCTTCGACCCCTTCCACGACTTGCTGGCAGCGACCGACCCGCTACGCGCCTAGGCAAGGGCCCAGAGTCCTCTGAGTGTTCGTTTCTGCGCAGTACCGAGCACTAACGAGCATTCTGGTGTTCGGTCCTGACATTTGTGGCGACACGCGGGTCACACCATGGACCCAGTCGTGCATTGCGGGCCTTTATAGGGCACAATCCCGTCCTCGGGAACGGTGATTGCCGATCCCGGCCTGGCTGTCAAGGGTTTCGGGGGACGAAGATTCAGCGCGGTGCGCCGACGCGGAATTTCTCGGCCGCTCCACCCGTTCAGGGCTCAGCAGGCAACACCACGGGTACGAAGAGGGCAGGGAAACACCATGGCGACTGATTACGACGCCCCGCGCAAGACGGACGAGGACGCTTCCGAAGAGTCGATCGAGGAGCTGAAGACACGCCGTCACGACAAGAACTCCGGCAAGGTCGACGAGGACGAGGCCGAGGCCGCGGAGAGCTTCGAGCTGCCCGGCGCTGACCTGAGCCACGAGGAGCTGGCGGTCCGGGTCCTTCCCCGGCAGGCCGACGAGTTCACCTGTTCGAGCTGCTTCCTGGTTCACCACCGTAGCCAGCTCGCCGAGACGAAGAACGGACAGCTCATCTGCCGCGACTGCGCAGCCTGACCGGTAGGGCCCTTCTTCGGTACAACGCACAGCGGGACCGTCCCACCGAAAGGTGGGGAGGTCCCGCTGTTGTGCGTCTCGCCAGGTCTCAGTCCGGCTTCTTGACCAGGCCCGTGTCGGTGCCCTTGATCAGGCGGGCCGTGGCGTCCTGGACGTAGCCGGGCGGCGCGTGGCCCGTGGACTTCAGGTAGTACGCGGCGGCGCGGCGCTCCGCGAACAGCTTCGCGGCGGCGGCGGCCGCGGCACTCGCGGCGGCCCAGCTCATGACCTCCAGGTACTCGCCCTGGCCGTCCTTCGGCGGCTTGCCGCCCGAACCCAGCTTCCAGGCCGTGCTGACCGCCTTGCTCGCGGCCAGGCCGACCACGATCGTGAACGCGGCCTGTACCAGCTTCCAGCCGATCTTCGCTCCGACCACTGCAAACCCTCCTCAGAAGACGACTGCCGACAGTCAGGATCTTCCCACGCTGTGCCCGCTCAGGGCGGCAGCCAACCGGTCCGGATGCCGCGTGGCGATCAGCCAGTACGGCGCCGGGTCGCCCGGGTCGGTGATCTGGACCCGGACCGCGCCGGGCAGGTAGCTGCGCAGCACCAGGTACGCCTTCGGGTCGCAGTCCCGGCCGAACGCGTTCCGCGCGGCGTCACCCGTCAGCGCCTCGACGTCGCCCAGGTACGTACGGTCGATCTCGGCCCGCCCGGCCCGGAGGTGTTGCTCGTCGACCTCGACGCGCGCCCCGCCGTACCGCAGGAACAACGCCAGCAGCAGGACCGCGGCGAGCCCGCCGACGACCGCGCCGGCGATCGTGCCGACCGGCACCGCCACGATGACGAACAGGGTGATCACGGCGGCGGCGGCGATGATCCACCATGACACCGGCACCCGCAGACTCTCGCGATACGTACTTTGTTCCAGGACCACAGGACCAGCCTGGCATGTGGTCCACGCGGGCCGCTCGATAGGGTCGCCTCTTGTGACCGAGGTACTCATCCAGCGACTCGACCCCGACCTCCCGCTGCCGTCCTACGCGCACCCCGGCGACGCCGGCGCGGACCTGGTGGCGGCCGCCGACCTGACCCTGAAACCGGGGGAGCGCGGCCTGGTCGGCACCGGCATCGCGATCGCTCTCCAGGACGGGTATGCCGCGTTCGTGCACCCACGCTCCGGGCTGGCCGCGAAGCACGGCGTCTCGATCGTCAACGCCCCTGGGACCGTCGACGCCGGGTACCGCGGGGAGATCAAGATCAACCTGATCAACCTCGACCCCGCGACCGAGGTGACGGTACGGCGTGGCGACCGGATCGCGCAGCTCGTCGTCCAGCAGGTGGAGAAGGCCCGGTTCGTCGAGGTGACCACGCTGCCGGGTTCCGCGCGCGGCGATCAGGGGCACGGGTCGACCGGCGGTTTCGGAGATGTGACACGCTGAGCAGGTGCACCCGTTGACCTGTCGGATGCGCGAGACTACGGCGCGGTGTCAGCGCCCGTACCAATATCAAGGAAGTAGGCAACAGCAGTGATCTTCCGCCGTAAGGGCAAGAACGACGAGCCCGAGACGAGCGAGACCGTCGAGGAGACCACGCCGGACGCCCGCGCCGAAGGCCCGTTCGACTCGACCGAGGTCGAGGCCGCCGACCTGGAGGCCGACGACCGGATCGACCTGGGCGCGTTGCGGGTCGCCGGGATGCCCGGCATGGAGCTGGGGCTGCAGGTCGACGAGCAGAGCGGCGTGGTTCAGGCGGTGCTGCTGATGCGGGACGACTCCGCGCTGGAGCTGCGCGCGTTCGCGGCGCCGAAGACCGCCGGCATCTGGGACGAGGTCCGGGAGGAGATCGTCGGCGAGGCCGCCAAGATGGGCGGTACGGCGACCGAGACCGAAGGCCCGTTCGGTACCGAGCTGCTGCTGGTCGTGCCGGTCGAGGACCCCGAAGGTCAGGTCTTCAGCCAGACGTCCCGCGTGATCGGCGTGGACGGCCCGCGCTGGCTGCTCCGCGCCACCGTGCTGGGCCGCGCCGCGGTCGAGCCGGACGCCGCCGAGCCGATGATCGACACGCTCCGCAACGTGATCGTCGTCCGGGGGAACGAGCCGATGGCGGTCCGCGAGTCGCTGCCGCTGCGGCTGCCCGAGGGCGCCCAGCCGAACGACGCCGAGCAGGCCTGACCGGACTACACTCGAGACCATGGGCAGCAACAAACCCGAGGGGCTGTGGAAGCGTGCCTTCCGCGGTCTGGCCGGGGACCGCGATCAGCAGGACGCGGAGGTCCTCCAGGACTTCGCGCAGGACTGTGGCGCGCGTTCCATCACCGGCTGCCACGACCGCGAACTCGTCACGTTGTACGGCACGCTGCGCACCATCACGTTCAGCCCGCGCGGCGGCGTACCGGCACTGGAGGGTGAGTTGTACGACGGAACCGGCACGGTCAAGCTGATCTGGCTCGGCCGCCGCAAGATCGGCGGCATCCACGCCGGCTCGGAGCTGATCGCCTCCGGCCGGATCGGTGTCGTCGACGGCGACCGGGTGATGTTCAACCCGCGTTACGAGCTCCGGCCCCAAGAAGCCCATGGCTGAGCCCGCACCCGCGCCCGCCGCGTCGAAGGGCATCGGCAGCTGGGTCGGCATGATGGTCGACGTCGGTCTGCCGTGGATCGCGTTCACCTTGGTGTACGGGTTCAGCGACCACAACCTCAAGCTCGCGTTGATCGTCGCGATCTCGGCCGCCGCTGTCGTGGCGCTGTACCGGCTGATCCGGCGCAAGCCGATCGCCAGCGTGATCGCCGGGTTCATCGGCGTCCTGATCTCCGCCTGGACCGCGCACCACACCGGCCAGGCCCAGGACGCCTTCCTGCCCGGCATCCTGCTGAACGCCGGCTACGGCGTGCTGTATTTCGTGACGATCGTGACCCGGTACCCGCTGTTCGGCCTGCTGTACGGCGTGATCACCCAGACGTGGCTCGCCTGGCGCAACGACCCGGTCCTGTTCCGCGGCCTGAACCGCGTCACGATCGTGTTCGCCAGCCAGGTCGCGATCCGCCTGGTGATCATGGTGCCGCTGTACCTCGCGCACAACGTCAACGCTCTCGGCATCGCGAAGATCGGGCTCGGTCTCCCGTTCTACGCCGTCACCCTGTGGGCCGCGTACGCCGTACTCCGCGCGTCGATGCCGGCGGACAAGTGGGACGAGGTCAAGGACAACTTCGCCCACCTCCTCCGCGGCACCAAGCCCGAGAACAAGCCCGAAGAACGCGCTGGATCCTCTACTGACTCTTGACGATCTCGTCGAGAGTCGGCCAGGGCGCACCGGCCCGGAGCAGCCGGATGAGTTCGTCGCCGAAGTACTTCCCGTTCGGGAACTGGTCGCCGAGGTCCCAGCGCCAGGCGGCGACCAACGCGAGTACGAGTTGGCGGCAGTCGTCGAGCAGTCCGTGGTCGATGCCCGGGTAGTGTTCGCAGACCTCCGCGGGAACGTGTGCCAGATCGAACTCGACCGGCCCCCGGCAACACGTCTCCCAGTCGATGAACCGCGGGCCGCTCGTCGTACTGAGCAGGTTCCCCGGATGCGGCTCACCGTGCAGCACCTGCTCCGTGGTCAGCTTGCCCTCGATCGCCTCTCGCAGATCCTTCAGCCGTCCGTTGAGGAACACCCGGTCGTCGTCGCCGAGCTCCGGCGAACGCTCTTCGTTCGCAACGATCTCCTCGGCCTCCGTGACCCGATCCGTGAACCGCGGCACGGCCACGTCAACCTCACGCATCCCGGCGTGCAGCCGCTCGAGCGCCTTCGCATAGTCGGCTGCCGCCACCGGAGCTGCCGCAGGCTCGTAGTAGGTCCACAGCGTCACCGCAAACCCGTCACGTACGTACACCCGAGGCTCGGCCCGAGGCTCCAGCGCCGCTATCGGAGCGCCGACGGTTGCAAGCCGCTGGGCGATCTCGACCTCGAGCTCAGCAACCTCCTGCCCCAACGGAGCAACCCGAGCCATCACGTCACAGGCCGTCAACCGCAACGCCAACTTGTTCGAGTTGTGAAGAACAACCACATCCCCGACGTCCAACCCGGCCGAGGCAGCAACCCACTCCGCAGCCCCGACCGCCCGCGCAACCTCCAACGTCTCCACAATCCCGGGACCCTACCCGCGACCGCCCCCACAAACCTCCGAATAAATCAGTCGGTGCGCTGGTGGTGCGGGGAGAGCATTGCCTCCAGCTGTTCCTCGGTTTCGTCGGCGGCGACGAAGAGGAGTTCGTCGTTGAGTTCGAGGGTGCCTTCCGGGTCGGGGCGGAGGACCCGGCCCTCGCGGAGGATGACGACCAGGGCGGTGTCGAGGGGCCAGTCGACGTCGCCGACGCGTTGGCCGATCATCGGGGAGTCCTCGGGGAGGGTGAGTTCGACCAGGTTGGCGTCGCCCTGGCGGAACGTGAAGAGGCGTACCAGGTCGCCGACCGAGACGGCTTCCTCGACGAGGGCGGACATGATCCGCGGGGTGGACACCGACACGTCCACGCCCCAGGCCTCGTTGAACATCCACTCGTTGCGCGGGTGGTTGACCCGGGCAACGGTACGGGGCACGCCGAACTCGGTCTTGGCGAGCAGCGAGACGACCAGGTTGACCTTGTCGTCGCCGGTGCTGGCGATCGCGACCTGGCAGCGCTGCAGGGCTGCCTCCTCGAGCGAGGACAGCTCGCACGCGTCGGCGAGCAGCCACTCGGCGCGTGGTACGGACTCGGCCTTGATCGCGCGTGGATCCTTGTCGATCAGCAGTACCTCGTGGCCGTTCTCGAGCAGTTCGCCGGCGATCGATCGTCCGACGTTCCCGGCTCCGGCGATGGCAACCCGCATCACAGCTCCCTCAGGCCTCTTCAGGTTTGGTGCCGAGCTGGGACTCGATCGTGGCGGCGTCCCGCTCCAGCATCACAACGTGCACCAGGTCACCTTCTTGGATGACGGTGTCGGCCTTCGGCAGCAGGCCCTCGCCGAGCCGGGTCAGGAACGCGACCCGCGCGCCGGTCGCCTTCTCGATGTCGAACGCGGGCCGGCCGATCCAGTCCGCGTGGACGTGCACCTCGGCGAGCCGGACGGTGCCGGACGGGTCCCGCCACTCGGGCTCGGAGCCTTCCGGGAGCAGCCGGCGCATCATCTGGTCGACGGTCCAGCGGACGGTACCGACGGTGGGGATGCCGAGCCGCTGGTACACCTCGGCGCGGCCCGGGTCGTAGATCCGGGCGACCACGTTGGAGATGCCGAACGTCTCGCGCGCCACCCGGGCGGCCAGGATGTTCGAGTTGTCGCCGTTCGAGACCGCGGCGAACGCCTCGGCGTCCTCGATCCCGGCCTCGATCAGCACCTCCCGATCGAAGCCCATGCCGACGATCGTCCGGCCGGTGTACGACGGGCTCAGCCGGCGGAACGCGTCCGCGGACTGGTCGATGATGGCGACCGTGTGTCCGCGTTTCTCCAGACCGCGAGCGAGCATCGACCCGACGCGGCCGCAGCCCATGATGACAACGTGCACCTGGTGATCACTCCTTGCCCCGGACAGGGGCCACTGGCTCGGTTCGGCAGGGATAGACGCTACACCGACCTGGCGGGACCTCTAACATCACCGTTGTGACTCCCGCTCTAGGCGATATCGGCAAACGGCTGCTGCTCGGTCGCAAACTGCGCAGCACCCAGTTGGGTGAGACCCTGCTGCCCAAGCGCATCGCCCTCCCGGTGTTCGCGAGCGACGCGCTGTCGTCGGTCGCGTACGCCCCCGACGAGATCTTCCTGACCCTGTCGATCGCAGGCCTCGCCGCGCTGACGATCTCCTGGAAGATCTCGCTCGTCGTCGCGGTCGTCCTGGTCATCGTCGTACTGTCCTACCGGCAGAACGTGCACGCCTACCCGTCGGGCGGCGGTGACTACGAGGTCGCCACGGTCAACCTCGGTCCGACCGCCGGCCTGACCGTCGCGAGTGCGCTGCTGGTCGACTACGTCCTGACTGTCGCGGTATCGATCTCGTCGGCGGCGCAGTACGCCGCATCGGCGATCCCGGCGCTCGACGGGCACCAGGCCGAGGCGGCCGTGATCGCGGTGCTGTTCCTCACCACGATGAACCTGCGAGGGGTCCGCGAGTCGGGCGCCGCGTTCGCGATCCCGACGTACATCTTCATGTTCACGATCCTCGGGATGGCTGCCTGGGGCTTCGGGCGGCTGTTGTTCGGCCACCTGCCGGACGCGTCGAGCGCCGGCCTCGACATCGCGGCCGAGCACCAGTTCGCCCATGGCGCGAGCGGGCTGGCGATGTCCTTCCTGATCCTGCGGGCGTTCTCCTCGGGCTGTGCCGCGCTGACCGGTGTCGAGGCGATCAGCAACGGCGTACCGGCGTTCAAGAAGCCGAAGAGCCGGAACGCCGCGACCACCCTGGCGCTGCTCGGCTCCATCTCGATCACGATGGTGATCAGCGTGGTGGTGCTGGCGAACGTGATGAAGGTGCGGTTCGCCGAGGACCCGGCCACGCAGCTGCTTCGGGACGGGGTGCCGGTCGGCGACGGGTACAGCCAGGATCCGGTGATCGGCCAGCTCGCGAAGGGGATCTTCGACCACTTCTCGCCCGGCTTCTACCTGGTCGCGGCGGCGACCGGCGTCATCCTCGTACTGGCTGCGAACACCGCCTTCAACGGCTTCCCCGTACTCGGCTCGATCCTGGCCCGCGACGGCTATCTGCCGCGCCAGCTGCACACCCGCGGCGACCGGCTCGCGTACAGCAACGGGATCATCATCCTGGCCGGCTTCGCGATCGTCCTGATCGTCTCGTTCAACGCCGAGGTGACCCGGCTGATCCAGCTGTACATCGTCGGGGTGTTCGTCTCGTTCACCACCAGCCAGACGGGCATGGTCCGGCACTGGACCCGGCTGCTGCGGGACGAGCAGGATCCGGGCAAGCGGGCGCAGATGATGCGGTCCCGCGTGATCAACGCGATCGGCCTGACGTGTACCGGGATCGTGCTGATCGTCGTACTGCTGACCAAGTTCCTGCTCGGTGCGTACATCGCGATCATCGCGATGGCGGTGCTGTTCGTGCTGATGAAGGGCATCCGCCGGCACTACGACACGGTCGGTAGGCAGATGGCCGTCGAGGGTGACGAGACGTTGGCGCTGCCCTCACGGGTGCACTCGATCGTGCTCGTGTCCAAGCTGCACAAGCCGACGCTCCGCGCGCTCGCCTTCGCGAAGGCGGCCCGGCCCTCCACGCTCGAGGCGATCACGGTCGACGTCGACCGGGACGAAGCCGACGCGCTCCAGGCCGACTGGGACCGCCACTCCATCCCGGTACCGCTCAAGCGGCTGGCGTCGCCGTACCGTGAGATCACCCGGCCGATCCTGCAGTACGTCCGCGACATCCGGCGGCAGTCGCCGCGCGATGTGGTGATGGTTTACATCCCGGAGTACGTCGTGGGGCACTGGTGGGAGCACCTGCTGCACAACCAGAGCGCACTGCGGCTGAAGGGGCGCCTCTTGTTCACACCTGGTGTGATGGTTACGTCCGTTCCTTACCAGCTGCTCTCGTCGCAGGGGGCCGAGGAGCGGCAGGACCGGGTGGAACGGGTGGCCGGCCAGGTACGGCGCGGTGCCCGCAAGTCGTCAGGAGATCGGTGACAGACGAGAACAACAGTCTGGTCGGGACGGTAGTCGAGCTGGAGGTAGGTCCAGTCGCGCACGGGGGACACTGCGTCGCTAGGCACGAGGGGCAGGTGGTGTTCGTCCGGCACGCGCTGCCGGGCGAGCTGGTGCACGCCCGGATCACGGAGCAGACCGCGAAGTACCTGCGGGCCGACGCGGTGTCCGTACTGGCACCGTCGCCGCAGCGGGTCGACCCGCCGTGCCCGTACGCGGGTCCAGGTCTGTGTGGCGGGTGTGACTTCCAGCACGCGAACATCGTCGAGCAGCGGCGGCTGAAGGCGACCGTCGTGTCGGACACGCTGCGGCGGATCGGCGGTATCGAGCGGACCGTGGTGATGGAGTCGCCCGGCGACGACGGGCTCGGCTGGCGGACGCGGATGCGGTACGCCGTCGTCGACGGACGGCCCGGGATGTACGCGCACCGCTCGCACGACCTGATCCCGATCGACCGGTGCCTGATCGCGCATCCGGGGACTCCTGACGTACTGGATACGCGGTGGCCGGGGGTGTCCTCCGTGCAGGCCGTGGTGTCGTCGGAGGGGAAGACCGCCGTACAGACGGATCAGGACCCGGGAGAGCGGCTGGTCGAGGTAGTCCGGGACCGGCGGTTCCTGGTGGAGGCCGGAGGCTTCTGGCAGGTCCACCCGGCGGCGCCTGAGACGCTGGTGGACGCCGTATTGAGCGGGCTGGAGCCTGCTCCGGGTGAGACCGCGCTTGATCTCTACTCGGGCGTGGGGCTGTTCGCTGCGTTTCTGGCCGAGGCCGGTTGTGCGGTGCTCGCGATCGAGGGCGACAAGGACGCAGTCCGGAACGCCCGGCGCAACCTGCACGACCTCGACGGCGTGACACTCGAGAACGGCGACGTCGACCGGGTGCTCAACCAGGCGGCCGGCCAGGGGCTGGAGCACGTGGACCTCGTCGTCCTCGACCCGCCACGGACCGGGGCCGGCAAGGACGTCGTACGGCGGATCGCGGCGCTTGGGCCGCGCCGTATCGCGTACGTCGCCTGCGACCCGGCGGCGCTGGCGCGGGACCTGAAGACGTTCGGGCGGCTCGGGTACGGGATCGCGTCGCTGCGGGCGTTCGACCTGTTCGGGATGACCCACCACATCGAGTGCGTCGCCGTACTTGAGCCTGTGGACAGTGAAGTGGTCAGCGGGGGAGGCCTCGGGTAGCGTCTGGACACGGATTCCAACTGCGCTGGAGACCTGATGCCGCTCGTTGACCTGGACGACCCGGAGGAGTTGCGCGCCCGCTGGACCGCACTCGCCGCGGTCGCCCATGCCACGGGCTTCGACCGCCGGTGGTACGCCGACGCCGACGGGTACCACCACCAGGACGAGACCGCCTCCGTACTGCGGATGACCCGGCTCCCGGACGGGCGGGCCGTGCTGTGGGGATTCCACACGCAGCACAGCCAGACCGCCGGTGAGGACCTGCTCGCCGGGTCGCCGGACTGGATCGGGCAGCCGGAGGTGCGGCAGCGGCAGGCGGCCGGTGAGCTCGGGTTCGTGTACGGCGCGTTCAACGCGACCTGGGCGCGGGCCTCCTACCCGGGGGATCCGTGGCAGCCGGTCGACGACGGGTTCGCGCCGATCGGGGAGTGGATCACCTCCGACGAGGCCGCCGCCGACGAGATGATCGAGTGGGTCGCGGAGTGGGCCGACTACCTCGGTGGGCTGGACGAGCTCCGTCCGTACGGCGTGGAGCTGATCCGGGCCGCATCCGCTCCTGGACTGTCGCCGGAGGCGCTCGGGGCGTTCTTCGCGCACTTCAAGATCGACCCGCGGTCGCCGCTGCAGCCCGACCTGCTGGCTGGTTCGGCCGCGGCGGAGGATTTCACCCGAAACTTTGCAGAACCGGCAAGTTTCGCCGAAGACCCTGACACAGCCGAGGTCTCGGTCGTTGAACCTCCCGTGACCGGAGAGAACCCGCCGCCGGAGGACGAGGAATCCGTCGTAGTCCCGCCAGGCATCAGCCCCTTCACCGGCCAGCCCATCGACAGCCCCGGGTATGCCGAGCCCGCGCCGTACGAGGAGGCTGGTTCGGGCGACGAGATCCTCGGGTTCCCGGCGGACCGGTCCGACGACTACGGGGTCACCCCGAAGCGGCAGGGCTGGCTCCGGCGTCGCAAGCACGACCAGGCGCCCGAGCCCGAGCCGATCGCTCCACCGCGCCATGATCCGGCCGCTCCCGGCACGTACATCCCGGACGACACCCCCAGTTCGGGCCTCCCGATGCGGCCGGCCCAGCCGTACCCGGAGACGGCTCCGCAGCACCCGGGTGCTGCCCCCGACGCCGACGGCGCGTCGCCTCAGCACCCGAGCGCGTACAGCCAGACGCCCGCGCCTGGAGACTCCGCGGGTCGTCAACCTGCGCCTGGCTCGGCCTTCTCGAGCCCGCTGCCGGCGTACGACCACACCCTGCCGTCCTCGGAACCGCCACGCGTAGGCGGCGGCGTGTACGAAGGCGACGACTTCTACAACAGCCTCTTCGCCGACGCTCCGGCCGCCGCGACGCCCGCCCCCGACCAGGACTGGGAAACCACCGAACAACCCTCCTGGCCCGACCAGGAACCCACCAGCGAGTACACCCCCTTCGCCGACGACACCAACCCACCGGCCGCCGAGTGGACCGGCCCGCGCTGGATCAACGGCGAATGGGTAGAAGGCCGAGCCTCCGCTGCAGCTACCGAGGCCCCGGCGGGCTCACCGGCCGCCGCCGATCCGGAGGTACGCGCAGTTTCACCGTTCGCCCCCGATCCCAGGGCACGCGACGCCTCACCCTTCGCGCCGTCCGCGCCCGCACAACCTGGGCCCGACCCAGCCGCGCCTGCGCTCGACCAGGCGGCCGGCGGTGCGTCTCACGAGCAGTCTGCCTCGGACGCAGCGTCGTCGGTCCCGGCCGGCTCGCCGTTCGCAGGCACGGTGCATGACACCGAGGCACCCGCCTACTCACCGTTCGTACGCACGGCGGACGACGACGAGGTACCTGCCAACTCGCCGTTCGCGCCGGCGGCGCCCGCTCAGCCCGACGACGAGGCGCCGCAGGGCTCGCCGGCCGGCTCCGTCCTCGACCTCGAGGACGACGATGCACCGACAGCCGAAATCGCCGCGGTCCTCGACCCCGAACCCGCGGCCGACCCGGAAGAAGACCTGGCCTCCTTCACCGGCCCGTCCCCCTTCGCACCCGTAACCCCCACCGAACCACCGACCGCTCAGACAACACCCCCCGCCCCGACGAGCTACGCACAAGCCAACCCCCCAGCCCACCCCCACGCCGAGCCAACAGCACCCGCGTCCGCCGAGCCAACAGCCCCCGCATACGCCGAGCCAACGGGCCGCGCGTACGACGACCCGACCCCGCGCGGGGCGGACGAGCCGACGGCACGCCGGTACGCCGAGCCGACCGGTCACGGGTTCGCCGAGCCGATGGCGCGCGCGTATGAAGAGCCGACCAGGAGCAGGGCCGACGAGCCGACGCGACGTGGGTTCGGCGGACCGACCGGTGGCGCGTACGACGAACCGACGGCACGCGGGCTGGACGAGCCGACCGGACACGGGTTCGACGAATCGACCGTGCGTGGGTCCGACGAGCGGACCGGACAGGGGTACGCCGAGCCGACGGCACGCGGGTTGGACCAGTCGGCCGGGCGCGGGTTCGACGAGTCGACCGTGCGTGGGTCCGACGAGCGGGCCGGGCAGGGGTACGCCGAGCCGACGGCACGCGGGTTGGACCAGTCGGCCGGGCGCGGGTTGGACGAGCCGACCAGGCCTCGGTATGACGACGTCGGTGAGCCTGCGGGCTCCGGCCGTGGGACAGCCGGGCCCGTCGATCAGATGCCCGAACCCGGCGACCAGTTCGGCGACCACCTGCGCGAGCGTGACCGCCAGCTGCGCGAGCGTGACGGGCAGCAGGGCGTTTCGAGTTCGCCCGGAGTCGCGTCGGGAGACGCGGACGCGGATGACCAGACTGCCGAGATCCCGGTTGTACCCACCCTGTCGGAAGAGGGTCCGGCGCCCGGCGTAGAGCGAGCTCCGATGGTGGGCTACCCGTCGGGTGTGTCCGGCGCGGAGGCAGCAGCCGGCGGGACCGGAGTGGAGCAGGCGGTCGGGGCTGTGGGGCCGGACGACGATGAGGATGAGGTCTTCCGGGCGCCTGGGGAGGTTCGGGGGCGTGGGTATGACGTTGAAGCTCAGGTAGAGCCTTATCCCCAGCCGCAACCGTGGCCGCAGCCTCGACCCGAGCCGTGGCCGCAGCCCGAGCCACGTCCGGCGCCCTGGCCGGAACCTGCGCCGCCAGTTCCTGGTCCAGGCCCGACGCCTGGTCCAGAACCCATCCCAGGCCCACCCCCCGGCCCCACTCCTGAACCAACCCCCGGCCCCGAACCAACCCCCGGCCCCGAACCAACCCCCGGCCCAGAACCAACGCCCGGCCCGGCGCCCACGCCCGGCCCGGCGCCCACCCCCGGTCCGGTGCCCACGCCTGGTCCAGACCCGGAGCCGTCACCAGTTCCTCGGCCGGAGCCCGAGCCGGTGCCGCGTCCGGAGCCCGAGCCCCTGCCTGAGCCGTTCCCGGAGCCAGGCCCCGAGCCAGTACCCCAGCCCGAGCCGGACCCGGCCCCACAACCCGAGCCCGAGCCGCTTCCGAGGCCTGAGCCCGAACCGGATCCGCAGCCTGGACCGGAGCTCATGCCGCGTCCCGAGCCGGTGCCCCAGTCCGACCCGGTTGCCGATGCGCCCGGATGGTTGGGCTCGAGTGGGTTGGTGGGGGACGAAGAGGACGAGACGCCGACCGGGTTCGTTCCTGTTGTCGACGACGACGCGATCGGGGAGGTCGAGGCTGTCGGGTTCGATGATGAGCCGGGGCAGGCGAGGCGTGCGGATAACGTAGGGCCGTCGTACGGCGGATCCCGGAACGGCGTACCGGCTGCGGCTGCTGCGATGGTTGTGCCGGGGCTGGGTGGCCTGGTTGGTGCAGATGGGCCTAGGGTCGTGCCGGAGGCTGGGTCGCTCGAGGAGGCGATGCGGGCCGAGGTCGAGCGGCCGCGGCCCCGGCCGAAGGTGTCGGCGGCGGAGCAGGAGTTGCGGGCCTGGTGCCGGGCGCGGACGGCGATCGTGCCGTCGGGGTTCACGATCCAGGTGCAGGTGCTGGATCCGAAGGCGCCGTCGTACCGGTTCGATCTGGAACCGCCGGAGGTGGACGACCCGGAGTTCGCCGCGGACCGGCTCAGCGAGCTGCTCGGGGACCTATGGCTGGCGGAGGCGAACAGCGAGCAGGGCGGTTGGTTGTTCGCGCGGATCGACGCGGCCGGGCGGACGCTGCGGATCGACCGGTGGTACGACCAGATTCCGGACTGGTGGGACAACTCGGTCGAGGACCGCTTGGACGTCGACGGGCTGGTACGCCGGCTGTACAACCGCGGCCCGCAGTGGCAACCGTCGTACCTGGAAAAGTTGTACACCAGCGCGAGATAGCGTGGGCGCCATGCTTCTGAGGATCTTCACCGAACCGCAGCAGGGCGCGTCGTACGACGACCTTCTCGTCGTCGCGCGCAAGACGGAGGAGAACGGGTTCGACGCGTTCTTCCGTTCCGACCACTACCTCGTGATGGGCGACTCCGACGGGCTGCCGGGGCCGACGGACTCGTGGATCACGCTCGCCGGGCTGGCCCGGGAGACCAAGCGGATCAAGCTCGGCACGCTGGTCAGCTCGGCCACCTTCCGCAACCCCGGCGTGCTCGCGATCTCGGTCGCGCAGGTCGACCAGATGAGCGGCGGCCGCGCCGAGCTCGGGCTGGGCGCCGGCTGGTACGAGGCCGAGCACAAGGCGTACGGGCTGGACTTCCCGGACACCCCCGGGCGGTTCGACCTGCTGACCGAGCAGCTCGAACTGATCACCGGGCTGTGGGACACGCCGGTTGGAGAGAAGTACGCCTTCGACGGCAAGCACTACCAGCTCTCCGACTCGCCGGCGCTGCCGAAGCCGGTGCAGCAGCCGCACCCGCCGATCATCGTCGGCGGCGCGGGCAAGAAGCGCACGCCGGCGCTGGCCGCGAAGTACGCCGCCGAGTTCAACGCGGGCTTCCGGAGCGTCGAGGAGACCGCGACGCTGTTCAAGCGCGTCCAGGCAGCCTGCACCGAAGCAGGCCGCGACCCGAAGACCCTCGCACTGTCCACAGCTCACACGGTCGTGGTCGGCAAGGATGATGCGGAGGTTAAGCAGCGGGCCGAGGCGATCGGCCGCGACGTCGAGGACCTCAAAGCGAACAGCATCGCCGGCACGCCGGCGGAGGTCGTCGATCGGCTGGGCCAGTACGCCGCCGCCGGCTCGGACCGCCAGTACGTCCAGATCATGGACCTGCACGACCTCGCCCACCTCGACCTGATCGCCTCCGAAGTCCTTCCCCAGGTTTCGTGACGCCAAGTCGGAATTGCTTGCGGCAAGTCTGAGTTATGCTCCTCAAGTCGGAATATTGAGCACGATGTTCCGACTTGAGGAGCGTCGATGAACTCTGGGCAAGCCGCGTGGGCGTGGCCACCCCACGTACCGGAGGTCCGTCCGTGGCGCCAGCGCGCCCGCGGCGGCACGGCGGCGGATCGCATGTTGACCGAAGTCGCGACGATGCGTCCGCCGCTCATCGCGCACCGCCAACCGCGGCTCGACGGGCAGTTGCTCGCGGCGATGGAGGCCTGCGTACTGGAGATCGCGGCGCTGGACCACTCGCACGGCGCGGAGCTCGCGGCTCTAGAGACGCTGTTGCTGCGCACCGAGTCGGTCGCCTCGTCGAAGATCGAGCATGTCGATGCATCGGTGGACGACTATGCGCGCGCCTTGCACGGCATCAGATCGAATCCGTCGGCGACGTCGATGGCGGCCTCGACCGCTGCGCTGGCTGCCCTCATCGGCTCGGTGGGCACCGGAGCGGATCTCGAGGTCTCGATGATCCTGATGGCACATCTGGCGCTGATGCTCGACGACCCCTCGGAGAGTGCCTACGCGGGCCGGTTCCGCGACATGCAGAACTGGATCGGCGGCAGCGACCACTCGCCGCGGAATGCCGTCTACGTACCGCCGGCGCCGGAGACGGTCGCGGAATACATGGCCGATCTGGTGACATTCGCGAACCGCACCGACCTGCCTGTGCTGACGCAGGCCGCGATCGTCCACGCCCAGTTCGAGTCGATCCATCCGTTCACCGACGGGAACGGACGGATCGGGCGCGCGCTGATCAACACCGTTCTGCGACGCCGCGGGGTGACGCGACGGGTCGTCGTTCCGCTGGCGTCGGCCTTGGTAGCGCGGCGTGCCGAATACTTCGACGTACTCGGGGAATACCGCGAGGGCCGGATCGAGCCGATTGTGCGGTCGTTCACCACGGCCTCTGTGATCGCCGCCCGCGAGGCGCAGGTGTCGGCGTCGCGGATTGCCGGTATGCAGCCCCGATGGCGGCGTGAGGTCGCGGTACGGCGGGGTAGCGCGGCGGATCGCTTGCTCGACCGGCTGATCGGGGCGCCAATCTTCTCGGCGAGCGACGCGGAGGAAGCGATCGGTGGCGCGACGAGCAGTGTGTACGCCGGAATCGAGCGGCTGCACGTGGCCGGGGTGATCCGGCCACTGACAGCGCGGACGCGGAATCAGGTGTGGGGTGCGGTGGAGCTCCTGGACGAGCTGGCGGATCTGGCGGTCAGGATCGAGGCCGCCGCGCACTGAAAGTTGGCTCGATGTCGTGTATCTTGATGTCGAGAGAGTTTGCTGGTCCGAGGTTAGGGGGACCTGACCTCGTGGGCGGGCAGCGGGCTCGGCAGGATGGGCCGTAGCGGACACGGGACTGGACAGAGGAGCAGGTTGATGGCGAGCGTCGACAGCTTCGGTGCCAAAGGGGCACTCGAGGTCAACGGGCAGTCGTACGAGATCTTCAGGTTGGCGGGCATCGAGGGTGCGGACACGCTGCCGTACTCGCTGAAGGTCCTGCTGGAGAACCTGCTGCGCACCGAGGACGGCGCGAACATCACCGCCGAGCACATCACCAAGCTCGGCAACTGGGACCAGAACGCGGCCCCGGACACCGAGATCCAGTTCACCCCGGCGCGGGTGATCATGCAGGACTTCACCGGCGTGCCGTGCGTGGTCGATCTGGCCACGATGCGCGAGGCGGTCGGTGAGCTGGGCGGCGACCCGACCAAGATCAACCCGCTGGCACCGGCCGAGCTGGTCATCGACCACTCGGTGATCATCGACGTTTTCGGTACGCCGGACGCGTTCGAGCGCAACGTCGAGTTCGAGTACGGGCGCAACCGCGAGCGCTACCAGTTCCTCCGCTGGGGCCAGACCGCGTTCGACGAGTTCAAGGTCGTCCCGCCGGGTACCGGCATCGTGCACCAGGTGAACATCGAGCACCTGGCCCGTACGGTGATGGTCCGCAACGGCCAGGCGTACCCGGACACCTGTGTCGGCACCGACAGCCACACCACCATGGTGAACGGTCTCGGCGTGCTCGGCTGGGGCGTCGGCGGTATCGAGGCCGAGGCCGCCATGCTCGGCCAGCCGGTCAGCATGCTGATCCCGAAGGTCGTCGGCTTCAAGCTGACCGGGTCCGTGCCGGCCGGTGCGACCGCGACCGACGTCGTGCTGACGATCACCCAGATGCTCCGCAAGCACGGCGTGGTCGGCAAGTTCGTCGAGTTCTACGGCGACGGCGTCGCGGCCGTCCCGCTGGCGAACCGCGCCACGATCGGCAACATGTCCCCGGAGTTCGGCTCCACCTGCGCGATCTTCCCGATCGACGACGTGACGCTGGAGTACCTGCGCCTCACCGGCCGCGGCGACGACGAGGTCGCGCTCGTCGAGGCCTACGCCAAGGAGCAGGGCCTGTGGCACAACCCCGAGGTCGAGCCGCGCTTCTCGGAGTACCTCGAGCTCGACCTGTCGACGGTCGTGCCGTCGATCGCGGGCCCGAAGCGGCCGCAGGACCGGGTCGCGCTGAGCGAGGCCAAGGAAGCCTTCCGCGGTGCGCTGACCGACTACGCGACCGAGGAACTGGAGGTCGACCCGTCGGAGACCGGGAGCTTCCCGGCCAGCGACGCGCCGAACGGTCACGGCAACGTGAACGACGAGCCGCACGTGCCGCACGGCAGTGGCAACGGCCGCCCGTCGAAGAAGACCAAGATCAGCCTGGACGGCCAGGAGATCGAGCTCGACCACGGCCACGTCGTGATCGCCAGCATCACCTCCTGCACCAACACGTCGAACCCGTCGGTCATGCTCGCCGCCGCGCTGCTGGCGAAGAACGCGGTCGACAAGGGCCTGGCGTCGAAGCCGTGGGTCAAGACGTCGCTCGCGCCGGGCTCGAAGGTCGTCACCGATTACTACGACAAGGCCGGCGTCACGCCGTACCTGGAGAAGCTCGGTTTCCACCTGGTCGGTTACGGCTGCACCACCTGCATCGGCAACTCCGGCCCGCTGCCCGAGGCGGTTTCGGCCGGCGTTCAGGAAGCCGATCTGGCCGTCGTCTCGGTGCTGTCCGGCAACCGCAACTTCGAGGGCCGGATCAACCCCGACGTCAAGATGAACTACCTGGCGAGCCCGCCGCTCGTGATCGCCTACGCGCTGGCCGGGACGATGGACTTCGACTTCGAGACCGATGCCCTGGGCAAGGACACCGACGGCAACGACGTGTTCCTGAAGGACATCTGGCCGAGTGCCGACGAGGTCGAGCGGACGATCGCGAGCTCGATCAACAAGGAGATGTTCGCGAAGGACTACGCGGACGTGTTCGCCGGTGACGAGCGCTGGCAGTCGCTGCCGACGCCGGAGGGCAAGACCTTCGCCTGGGACGCCGAGTCGACGTACGTCCGGAAGCCTCCGTACTTCGACGGCATGGCGAAGGACCCGTCGCCGGTCACCGACATCGCCGGCGCCCGGGTGCTGGCGAAGCTGGGCGACTCGGTCACCACCGACCACATCTCGCCGGCCGGTTCGATCAAGGCCGACAGCCCGGCCGGCAAGTACCTCGCCGAGCACGGTGTGGACCGGAAGGACTTCAACTCGTACGGTTCCCGCCGCGGCAACCACGAGGTGATGATCCGCGGTACGTTCGCGAACATCCGGCTGCGCAACCAGATCGCGCCGGGTACCGAGGGCGGCTTCACCCGCGACTTCACCAAGGACGACGCGCCGGTCACCACGATCTACGACGCGGCCCAGGCGTACGCCGAGCAGGGCACCCCGCTGGTGATCCTGGCCGGCAAGGAGTACGGCTCGGGCTCGTCCCGCGACTGGGCGGCCAAGGGTACGGCGCTGCTCGGCGCGAAGGCCGTCATCACCGAGTCCTTCGAGCGCATCCACCGGTCGAACCTGATCGGCATGGGCGTCGTCCCGCTGCAGTACCCGGAGGGTGAGAACGCCGAGTCCCTCGGCCTGACCGGCGAGGAGACGTTCGACATCACCGGCGTCACCGCGCTGAACGACGGCTCCATCCCGCGCACCGTCCACGTCAAGGCGACCTCGCCCGACGGCGGCGTGAAGGAGTTCGACGCCGTGGTCCGGATCGACACGCCTGGCGAGGCGGACTACTACCGCAACGGCGGCATCCTGCAGTACGTCCTCCGTTCGCTGATCGCGGGCTGACACGAGCATGAGCACAGGTGCGGATGATGCCGTCGTCCGCACCTGGTTCGACGAGGAAGGCTGGGGCGTCCTGGACAGCCCCAGTACGCCCGGCGGCTGCTGGACGCACTTCTCGGTCATCGACGCCGAGGGCTACCGGGCACTCACCCCTGGCGCAAAGGTGCAGCTCCGCTGGGAACACCCAGGCCAGGACGGCTACGACTACCGCGCAACCTGGGTCCAGGCCCAGCCTTAGCGGCCGAGGTGGTTGTCGGTCCGCTCAGCGTTGCGGGTCGTCTGAGCACCGGTGACTGCGCCGCTCGGCGCGGCGCGAGGCGGCGCCTGCGCGCCCAGTACCTCGGCAGGACTGGGCTCGCGAGCAGCGGACTTCTCGGCCGGCGACTCGAAACCCTCGAGCTCCTCGAACTCCGCGGCTGCGGCCTCGGCCGCAGCCTTTTCCGCAACTGCGAGCAATCCGCCGGTGTCCCGGCCGATCTGATAGGCCGACGTTTCCGCGGTCGGGCTCGTGACAGCCCGTGCCGCACCCAGCCGGGCCCACTGCCGCCCGGCGGCGCGATGCTCCTCCACCAAGTCGACGTCGCGCCCGTCCGCTTCCATCGCATCGAGTAGTCCAGGCCGCTCCGACTCGGCGACCATGGCGATCGCGGCGATCCAGCGGCCGTGCTTCGGACTACGGAGCAGTTCGTCTGCCACGCCGTCCCGCGGGCGGTCACAAGCCTCCGCGAGACGGTCCACCAGACCGCGTACCGCGACGGTGTGCGTCGTCGGCTCGAAAGTCGTCGGCTCGAAAGGAGTGCCGAGGTACGGCATCGCGTTCTGGGCCATGGCGTACTGGGTGATCTCGGACGCGCGGTACGCGGTCAGCGCATGATCGAGATCCCGCTCGTTCACCGGCAGCGCCTGATCGAGCGGCTGGTCCGGCGTCCGCTTCACCTCGGCCGGACCCACCAGCCGCAACGCCCCGCGGACCACCTCGTACGACGCATCACGCGACGCCCGCAGATCGCCGGCTCCGTTGCGTTGCAGCGCCGCGATGACGTGGCGCGGGTGGAGCGAGATCGTACCGTCCAGCTCCACCTGGCTGCGGATCCGGCTGAGCCTCGGGAGCACACCGATCCGGTGGTTCCACCAGTGCGAATCGGCCGCCCCGACCGTACGGTGCGCCGAGCTGATCAATCCCGCGATCAGCCGGTATTCGTCCGACGTCGGGTCGAGCAGTCGTCCGCGGGCCATGCGACACCGTAATCAGGCCGCGGGGTCGAAGTTTTGTCGGCGGGGCGCGGTTTACTGGTCGGCATGAGCGAGAGGGAGTCGCCGCGGGACGTGGTGCGGGCCGCGTGTGCGCGGTACGGCGAGGACACCGTCATCGACTGGTGCGTCGCGTTCCTCACCGGGGCGATCTCGGGGGAGGAGGCATACGATGCCGAGTTGCCGAAGCTGGTGGCGATCACCGGGTCGGACAACCCGGGCGGGTGGAAGCAGCCGGTCGATCCGGTCAACTACTACTGGATCCGGGTGTGGGCTGCCCGGGTGTTCCTGTACGTGTGGCGCGACGACCTCGTCGACGTACTGCTGAAGGCGGCGGGCGATCCGGCGTGGCGGGTGCAGGAACACGTCGCGAAGATCACCGCCCAACGTGAGCTCGGGCAGTTGGTCGACGCGCTCCTTCCGCTCCTGGACCACGAGCTGCCGCGCGTCCGTGCCGCCGCCGTACGCGCGGTCGGCGCCGCAGGCGAGTACGAGCACGCCGAAGCAATCCGTCCCCTCGCCGAGGACCCTGACCAAACCGTCCGAGCCGCCGTAGAACGAGCCTTCACCAACCTGGAGACCCGCCTTGACCGCCCCCTCCACTGACGAACCAAGGCCGACCACCCCCGCATCGGACGGCACCTCCACCGCCGAGGCCTCGCGCAGCACCCCCGCCTCCTCGGTTTCGGGCGGTGCGATCTCGGCTCGGCCGGCTACGTCGGCGGACGGGGTGGCGGTGGGGGAGGTGCATGCCGCGTCGTGGGGCGCGGCGTACGCGCCGTTCTTCTCCGAGGAGGTTGCGCGCGAAGGGATCGAGAGCCGGCTGAGCCGGTGGCACGACCGGTTGGCGGCGGGCGACGGGCTGGTGATGCTCGGGTTCGCGGGGGATCGGCCGCTGGCTATGTCGTGGTCCGGGCCGTCGGAGGCTCGGCCGGGGTTCGCCGAGATCCACAGCTTCTACACGCATCCCGACGGCTGGGGGAGTGGCGTCTCGGTCGCGCTGATGGAGGCGACCCTGCGCCAACTGAGCGCCGACGGGTACGACCGCATCCACCTGTGGACCCTGCGCGACACCCCGCAGTCCCGCCGGTTCTACACCAAGTGCGGCTTCGTCGAGACCGGGGCGACGCAGACCAGGGACTTCGGCGACGGCAACCCGTTGCCGCAGGTGGAGTACGAGCTAATCGGCAAGCGCGGCGCGTAGCTTCCCGGCGTACTCCTCCGCCTCGGCGGCGTCGGCGTACTTCGTGCGTGGCCAGAAGAAACCGCGCAACCCGTCGCCCTTCGTGCGAGGTACGACGTGGACGTGGAGATGCGGCACCGACTGCGACACGACGTTGTTCACGGCAACGAACGACCCCTGCGCGTCGAACGCGGTCCGGACCGCGGCCGCGACCGAGCGGGCCGCGCCGAACAGCGGCACGGTCAGTTCGTCAGACAGCTCGACCAGCGTCGGAACGTGGGTCCGCGGCACGATCAGCGTGTGCCCCTTGAACACCGGCCGGACGTCGAGGAAACCCACGACCTCCGGGGTGTCCAGGACAATCTGCGCAGGCGTCGAACCCGCGATGATCGAGCAGAACAAGCAGTCAGCCACGCCGATCAACCTAGCCCAGTTTCTCGTCCGCGAAGCACCAGCGCCACGTCTCACCCGGTTCGAAGCTGCGCATCACCGGATGCTGCGTCTCCGCGTTGTGCTTGCTCGCGTGCTTCATCACCGACGAGTCACAGCACCCCACGTGCCCGCACCCGAGACACAGCCGCAGGTGGACCCATGTCCCGCCGTCGGCCAGGCACTCCTCGCAGCCGTCCGGCGTGTTCGGGGCGACAACCACCGGCGCTTCGGCGAGGTGCTCGCACTCACCACCCGGCAGCATCTTCGGCCGCAGGTTCTCGGAGCGGCCGCCGACGTCGTCGTCCTCGTCGCGGTCCAGGATCGACTCCTCGATGTCGAGCGCGTTCTGCGCCCGCTGGAGTACCTCGTCCGCGACCAGCCCCGCGTCGCGGACCTTCAGGATGTGCGAACGTTCAGCCTCGAGCATCGCGATCCGCAACCGCCGGTACGCCTCGCTCGGCGTCTCGTACTCGCTCTCCGGCCGCCCGAGCCGCTCCCACGCCGCCTGCGCCCGCGCCTCACCACGCTGCCGTAGTACGTCGAGAACGGCCGGCGGGTCGGACGGCGAGGCGAGCTCGTCGAGCTTCTCGATCGCGGCCCGCTGGGCCCCCTGCAGTACCGCGGCCTCCTGCAGCGCGTCCTCCGCCGGATCAGGCCCCGGCAGACGCAACCGTCGTACCAGCCAGGGGAGCGTCGAGCCCTGGACGAGCAGCGTGCCCGCGGTGACGGCCAGCGCGATGAACACCAGTACTTCGCGATGCGGGGTGTTCTCAGGCAGCGTGAACACCGCCGCCAGCGTGACCACACCGCGCATCCCGGCCCACGACACCACGATCAGCGCCCGCCGGGAGACCGGACCGGGGCGGGACGGGCCGAGGAGCCGGCGGGACAGCAACGTCGTCGGGACCACCCAGATCGGCCGCAGCAGCACGACGGCGAGGAACGCCGCGACCGTCGTGGCCGCGATCAGCCAGCCGGGCAGCGGACTCGCGCTGAGATCGTCGAGGATCCACCGGGTCTGCAGGCCGATCAGCAGGAAGACCGTGTTCTCCAGCAGGAACTGGAACGTCCGCCAGTTGGTCCGTTCCGACATCCGCGACTTGGCGGACTGGATGATCGGCGCTTTGTGGCCCAGCAGCAGACCGGTGACGACGACCGCGAGGACGCCGGACGCGTGAATGTAGCGGTTCTCGGCCGCGATGTACGCGACGAACGGGGCGGTCAGGCTGAGCGTGGTGTCCAGCACCGGATCGGTGAACCGGCGGCGGATCTTCGCGAGGACGAACGTGACGACGAACCCGACCAGTACGCCGCCACCGGCCGCGCGCAGGAAGTCCAGGCCGACGTGCAGCACGGTCGGCGCGACGATGGCCGCCCCGAGCGCCGTACGCAGGCAGACCAGCGCCGTCGCGTCGTTCATCAGGCTCTCGCCCTCGAGGATCGTGACGATCCGCCGGGGGAGCCCGACGCGCTTCGCGATCGCGGTCGCGGCGACCGCGTCGGGCGGCGCGACGACCGCGCCGATCGCGAACGCGGCCCAGAACGGCAGCGGCTGCTGCCCGATCGACTCGGCGACCCGGCCGAGCATCCACCACGTCACCACCCCGACACCGAGCGCGGTGAACACGACGAGGCCGACGGACAGCAGCCCGATCGACCTCCTGTGCTTGGTGAAGTCGACCAGGCTGGTCTTGATCGCGGCCGAGTACAGCAGCGGCGGCAGGAACCCGACGAGCACCACCTCGGGCGAGAGCTCGACCCGCGGGATGAACGGCAGGTACGACGCGGCGATCCCGATGACCACCAGCAGCAGAGGGGCCGACAGGCCGATCCGCCGCGCCAGCGCGGCGCCGGCCGCGACGACAGCGACGAGGGCCACGACCTCGATCGCGATATGCACGGGCACAGTGTCGCAGCGCGGACGGGGTTTCGGCCCATCGGTTCGCCGACGGCTGAGTACGTGATCTGGTCAGGAGCCGAAGTGTCCTCTAGCGTGTGCGAAGCGGGATCCGTCGATCACCTGGAGTGACTGATGCGTCGTCGTGTGCTTGCCCTGGCCGGTGCGGTCGCCCTGCTGCTGTCAGCGGTGGTCCCGGCTGCGGCTGACAGTACGGTCACCAACGGCTGCGTCGATTCGGTGCCGGAGCCCGGTACGACGACGCCGGTGAAGATCTGCTACACGCTCTTCAGGCCCGCGAACGCGAAGAAGCAGCACACCGTGCCGCTGATCTTCCACAGCCACGGCTGGGGTGGCAGCCGGACGACGGACCCGGCCGCGTTCACGGCGTGGCTCGACGCCGGGTTCGGCGTCCTGAGCTTCGACCAGCGCAGCTTCGGGCAGAGCACCGGCGTCGCGCACGTGATGAACCCGGACTACGAAGGCCGCGACGTGGTGAAGCTCGTCGACCTGGTCGCCGGACTGGACTGGGTGACGAAGCAGCGACCGGGTGATCCGCTGATCGGTGCGATCGGTGGCTCGTACGGCGGCGGGTACCAGTTCGCCGGCGCCTTCACCGAGCTCCGCGACCGCGGCGCGACCCGGTTCGACGCGCTCGCGCCGGAGATCACCTGGTGGGACCTGAAACAGAGCCTCGCGCCGCAGGAGGCCGCGCGGACCATGTGGCTGTCGATCCTGTTCGCGGGCGGCGGGACGCATCTGCCGCCGGCGGTGTCGAAGGCGTTCGTGGCACTGATCGCGACCGGTGCCTGGCCGAGCGGGCAGGCGGGACGCGACCTGACCGCGTTCTTCGCGCACAACGGTCCGGCGTGGCACGTGTCGCAGGGGCGGAAGCTCGACATCCCGGTGCTGTTCGGCCAAGGCATCTCGGACAACCTGTTCAACCTCAACCAGGGCCTGATGAACTTCGACCATGCGCTGACGAAGAGGGCCCGGGCGCGGTCGATCTTCGTCGGGTACAACGGTGGCCACACGCTGCCGGCCGTCGTACCGCCCGGCTACGCGACGGCCGGTGACCCGTGTTCGATCGCGCTCGGTTCGCCGAACTTCGCCGGCCTGTCGATCCGGTTCATGCAGCAGCAGTTGCTGCACAGGCCGACCGGGCTCCGCGGGTTCGGCACGTACCACCTCTCGACCGCGGCAGGTCGTTGCCTGACGCAACGGAGTCTGGCGCCGAACAAGACGTACCAGCTCGGCAAGATCGTCGCGCCGACCGGCGTAGGCCTACCCGTCAACCTACCGATCGCGAAGGGCCCGCTCACCGTCGCCGGTACACCGACGATCACCGCAAACGTCTACACGGTCATCCCGCAGTCGGCGGAGTACTTCGCGCTGAGCGTCGGCACGAGCCCGCTGACCGCGAAGGTCGTACAGAACAACACGATGCCGCTGCGCGAGAAGCACACAGCACGCGGCGTACGCCGTACCTTCGAACTCCCGGCGATCGCCGTGGACGTCCCCGCCGGCCAGAACCTCTACCTGACAGTCGCCCCGGTCGCGGACACGTACGCCGGCCAGCGCGGCCCGCTACCAGGCGTGATGATGCTCAAGAACGGCACCCTGAGCGTTCACAAGGTGCGCTAGCGGACCTTGTCCAGGTGGGTCTTGTAGACGGTGAGGAACGGCTCCTCGGTCGACACGGCCTGGAAGAGCCAGTCGCAGGTTTGCCGGGCGGTGGCGATCACGTCGGCCGGGTACGCGTACTTGACCTGGTGCTCCGCGAACTCGTCCTCGTCGTCGATGAACACCGTGCCGTCGCGGCGCTTGATGACGTCCAGGTCGAGGTCGATCATCGTCACCACGTCGTCGGAGAACTCCACCGGCGTCGTGATGTCGGCGTAGATCTCGGTGTGGCGCGGCTCGTCGTTGAAGATCGCGGTGAACCACTTGTCCCGCGGGAACAGCTGCACATGCGCCTGCTCCTGCGTCACGACCGGCTCGTCGCCGCGCTGCGACACGGACCCGGCCGGGGCTCCGAGCCACACGCCGTACTCGTCCTCGCCGAGGAACCGCATCCACTGGTGCCAGTGCAGCTTCTCGTCGTACTTGCGGTAAACCACCCGGACATCACGCATGATCCTCAACCTATCCCGCCACGGGGCGACTGCAGGTTCATGCAACTTTGCGCTCAGGAGTGGACCTGTCGCGGTGCGCCACCGCAGGATGGAGGGGTGCCGGCCCACGCCGTCATGTGACCGGTTCCCGGAGGCTCAGGGGGGCTCCTAGCCTCTGGGGGCCGGTTGCCACTGGGCTCAAGCAGTCCCTGAACGCATGGAACGGATCTGCTCCAGGTACGGCTTGTAGGCCGTCAGGAAGGGCTCCGTGGTGGTGATCGTGGCGGCCAGGTGGTCGCAGACGGCCTGGGCGGTGGCGACGATCTGGGGCGGGTAGTTGTAGCGGATCTGGTGTTCGTGGAACTCGTCCTCGTCCATCACCTTGACGGTGCCGTCGCGGAGCAGGCGGATGTCGAGGTCCAGGTCGACCGCGGTGACCGAGTCGACGCCGAACTCGGGCGGCATGGTGATGTCGCAGTAGATCGCGGTCTGGTGCGGTTCGTCGTTGAACAGGGCGCTCCACCACTGGCCGCGCGGGAACAGCCGGACGCGGTGGTGGTCGATCGACTTCCAGCTGCCGTCGGCGCGCTGGCCCTGGCTGCCGGGGAGCGACCCGACCCACAGCCCGTGCTCGTCCTCGCCCAGGCGGATCGCTTCGACCAGGCGATGCGGCTGTCCGTCGTACTTCCGGAACAGCGTCCTCACCATTTCCATGCCAGTCACCCTAGGTGAGACCTGCCACACGGCCGAACCAGCCACACGCGGGTAGCGTCTTGGAGTGTGAGATCTCGCCGAGTTCGGAATCCGGGCACGGCGTGCATAGACTCAAGCATTCGAGGACGACCCGCGGGAGGAGCTCGATGCGCGTGCTGGAGACGGTTGAGGGTCCGGACGACCTCAGGAAGCTGACCGATCAGCAGCTGACCGAGCTGGCGACCGAGATCAGGGACGTGCTGGTCGACACCGTGACCCGTACCGGCGGCCACCTCGGCCCGAACCTCGGCATGGTCGAGATCACCCTGGCGATGCACCGGGTGTTCGACTCCCCGCGGGACCGGCTGGTGTTCGACATCGGCCACCAGGCGTACGTGCACAAGCTGGTCACCGGCCGCGCCAAGACGTTCGGCTCGCTCCGCCAGGAGGGTGGCCTGTCCGGGTACCCGAGCCAGGCCGAGTCCAAGCACGACATCGTCGAGAACTGCCACGCCTCGACCGCCCTGTCGTACGCCGACGGTCTCGCGAAGGCGTACCGGCTGCGGGGCGAGAACCGGCACGTGGTCGCGGTGATCGGCGACGGCGCGCTGACCGGCGGCATGGCCTGGGAGGCGCTGAACAACATCGCCGCCGCCAAGGACCTGAACCTGGTCATCATCGTGAACGACAACGGCCGCTCGTACAGCCCGACCGTCGGCGGCCTCGCCACCCATCTGACCAGCCTGCGTACCAACCCGCGGTACGAGAAGATCCTCGACCTGATCAAGAAGAACCTCGGCCGGACGCCGTACGTCGGCCCGCCGATGTACGAGGTGCTGCACGGCGTGAAGAAGGGCCTGAAGGACATGCTCGCCCCGCAGGGCATGTTCGAGGACCTCGGCCTGAAGTACGTCGGCCCGGTGGACGGCCACGACCGGAACGCGCTGGAGGACGCGCTGCGCAACGCGAAGGCGTTCGGCGGCCCGGTGATCGTGCACGCGGTCACCAAGAAGGGCTTCGGCTACCTGGCCGCCGAGGAGGACGAGGAGGACAACCTGCACCAGGTCCGCCCGGCGCACAAGCCGCGCGGCTGGACCGACGTGTTCTCCGACGAGCTGGTGAAGATCGGTCACCGGCGCCCGGACGTGGTCGCGATCACCGCGGCGATGCTGCACCCGACCGGCCTCGCGCCGTTCGCCGAGGAGTTCCCGGACCGGACGTTCGACGTCGGGATCGCCGAGCAGCACGCGGTGACGAGCGCCGCCGGCCTCGCGCTGGGCGGGCTGCACCCGGTCGTCTGCCTCTACTCGACGTTCCTCAACCGCGCGTTCGACCAGGTCCTGATGGACGTCGCGCTGCACAAGTGCGGCGTCACCTTCATTCTCGACCGGGCGGGCGTCACCGGTGACGACGGCCCGACGCACAACGGCGTGTACGACATGTCCCTGTTGCAGCTCGTCCCCGGCCTGCGGCTGGCGGCGCCGCGGGACGGCAAGCGCCTGCAGGAGCTGCTCGACGAGGCTGTCGACGTCGCCGACGTCCCGACCGCGCTGCGGTTCGCGAAGGGCGAGGTGTTCCCGGACATCGAGCAGATCGACCGCGTCGGGAACATCGACGTACTCAAGCGCTCCGGACAGGACGTGCTGCTGATCGGTATCGGCTCGATGGCGGCGACCGCGATGGACGTCGCGCAGCGCCTCGAGGCGCACGGATACGGCGTGACCGTCGTGGACCCGCGCTGGGTGAAGCCGGTCGACGAGAAGCTGGTCGAGCTGGCCGCGGACTTCAAGCTGGTCGTGTCGATCGAGGACAACGGCCGCGCCGGCGGCTGCGGCGAGCAGATCGCCCAGGCGCTGCGCGACGGCGGCGTCCAGACCCCGTTCCGCGACTTCGGCGTCCCGCAGGTCTTCCTCGAGCACGCGAAGCGCTCCGCCGTACTGCAGGAGATCGGGTTGACCGGCCAGGAGCTGGCCCGGGAGATCACCGAGCAGCTGACCCAGCACGTCGGCTCTCAGCAACTCGGTCATGGCTTCAACGAGCCGGCCGGCGGCCGGAACGCCTAGCCAGGACCCAATGGCTGAGGGGGGAGGGCGGCATGCCGCCGGGCGACGGCGGCGGTCGCGACTGTGGCCGTTCCTGCTGTCGCTCGTCCTCGTCGCGGCAGCGGTCGCGGGCGGGCTCGCACTGCACCGTTCGAGCCAGGACGGCGACGCGGCCGCGAACGGCGGGCCGAGTACGCCGGCGATCGACCTGGCCGCACGGTCGGCGGCCGTCAACGAGGTGCTGAAGCGGCGCTCGCAGGCCGTGCTCACCGGCAACGAGCAGGAGTTCGTCGCCGATGTCGACCCGGCGAACGGCAAGCTCGTCGCGCGCCAGCGGGTGCTGTTCACGAACCTGCGCCAGTTCGGGTTCGCGAAGCTGACCTACCAGCAGCTCGCCCAGCAGTACGACGACACGATCGCGCAGAAATACGGCCCGTCGACGTACCTGGTCGCGGTCGCGATGGAGTACCAGATCCGCGGCATCGACCTGGTGCCGGTGCGCGCGATGGTCGGATACACGTTCAGCCGGCGGGCGAACGGCACCTGGATGCTCGTGTCCGACTCCGACCTCGACCAGCGGCTGCCGCGCGGCTCGCACCAGGAAGCCTGGGACTTCGGCCCCGTGCTGGTGAAACGCGCGCCGCGGGTGCTCGTGGTCGTCGAGCAGAACCAGGACGCGCTCGCGAACAAGTTCGTCACGATGTCACAGAGCGCCGTACAGGCTGTCTCGACGGACTGGCCCGGTGGCTGGAACGGTTCCGGCGTGGTGATCGCACTCGACGACAAGGTCGTCCGCGGCGCCGACTACTCCCAGCCGAGGAACGCCGCGGACGCGCTCGCGATGGCGACCTTCGTGTACCGCACGCTGCCCGGCGAGGTCGCCGGCGAGGGCGAACGGGCCGACTCGTACGTCGTGGTGAACCCGAACAACCGGGACATGGTCGACGCCCGGACGCTCGCCCACGAGTTCACCCACGTGGCCACGGCGCCGTACGGCCCGTACGCCCCGCGCTGGCTGGTCGAGGGCGCCGCGACGTACATCGAGTTCCTGCACATGCCCGGACAGAAGGACCTCGCGATCGCGCAGTACCGGCAGGACGTGCGGACGAAGTACCTGGCGAAGGCGACGAGTCTGCCGCCCGACGCCACGTTCTTCGACCACGCGGACAGTTCGTACCCGCTGTCCTGGCTGGCGCTCGACTACCTGTGGACCCGGTTCGGCGGGACCGAGGTCGGCACGCTGTACCAGGAGCTCGCGTCGATGGGTACGACCCAGAAGGACCGCGACCGGATCATGCTGGAACACGTCGGGATGACCGAGGCCGGACTTTTCCGCGCCCTGAAAGCTGCCGCGGCAGCGTAAACCGGCGGGTGTCGAGTAGGGTGGCCCGGCTGCGAACCATCGGGTACTCGGAGGGGAACCGCCCGTAGTGAGTGCGACGACGCCCAATCTCCGCCGCTGGTCAGGTCTCCTGCTGGCGGTGGCACTGGTTTCGGGCGGCGTGGTTTACACCGTTGAACAACGGAACCAGGACGCCCGCGCCCGGGTGGCCGTCACGGCCGCGCCCTCGACGATCCCGAAGCCTTCGCGGATCGCCGCCGCGATCACGGCCCGGCGGGTCGCCATCGACACGATCCTGATCCGCCGCGCCCAGGCGGTGCAGACCGGTAACGAGCAGCTGTTCCTCGCCGACCTCGACCCCACCAACAAGAAGCTCGTCGCGGCGCAGAAGATCCTGTTCGCGAACCTGGTCGAGATCGGCTTCCAGGAGCTCGGGTACAGCCAGGCCGAGGAGCGCTTCAACCCGGAGATCCTCAAGGCCCACGGGAGTACGACGTACCTGGTCCGGGTGCTGATGCGGTACCAGATTCCCAAGGTCGACCTCACGCCGGTGACGACCGAGCTCGGCTACACCTTCATCGCCCGCGGCGGTCACTGGCTGCTGACGTCGGACAGCGAACTGGACCCCGACCTCGCGCCGGGCGCGCACAAGGAGGCCTGGGACCTCGGCCGGATCGAGGTGCAGCGCTCGCCGCGGGTGATGGTGATCGTCGAGAAGGGCGACACCAAGCGCGGCCGGGCGATCGTGCACGCGGCGAACGAGGGCCTTGCCGAGGTGACGGCGTACTGGCCGTTGAAGTTCACCGGATCGGTGCTGGTGATCGCGCTCGACGAGACCGACGTACGGGATGCCCGGTTCGCCGACGAGGACATCGAGTCCGCGGCCAGTACCGGTTCGACGTTCTCGTCGCTGCCGGGCCAGGACAGCGTCGACGGTACGATCGCCGGCGGGTACATCGTGATCAACCCGAACCAGCGCGACCAGGTCGACGAGATCTTGTTGTCGCACGAGATCACCCATGTCGTGACCGCGTCGCTCGGCGGCTACGAACCGCTGTGGCTGGCCGAAGGCTCGGCGGAATACGTGTCCTGGCGGGGGATCGAGGCACTCAGCGGACCGGGCGAGGTGACCAAGTGGGAGCAGGAGGTCGCCGACACCGCGGTACCGCAACTGACCGCGTTGCCGAGTGACAAGGGCTTCTACGAGAACTCGGCGGACGTGTACGGCGTGAGCTGGCTGGCCGTCCGGTTCCTCGTCCGGCGGATCGGGCTCGGCAAGGTCGAGGAGCTGTACGAGGACATGGCGAGGAACGGCATCGACCAGGCTGCCCGCGACCGCATCCTGCTGAGCCGCACAGGCCTCACCGAAGCAACGTTGTGGAAATCACTGACAACATACCGGCCGCAACGCTGAGTGGCGGTTTGACCCCGTCCGGTGAGAGGGTCCAGTCTCGAATGGTTCCGTCCTGTCCTTCGTTGGGACACAGTCGAGGAGGCGCTGATGAGTCTTGTGCGGAAAAAGACGATCGAGCAGTCGATCGCCGACACCGACGAGCCGGAGTATCAACTCAAGAAACGCCTCACCGCGATCGACCTGACCGTCTTCGGGATCGGCGTCATCATCGGTGCCGGCATCTTCACGCTCACCGGCCGCGCGGCGAAGCTGTACGCCGGTCCAGGTATCGCGCTGTCGTTCGTCCTGGCCGCCGTCTGCTGTGCGCTGGCTGCCCTGTGCTACGCGGAGTTCTCGTCCACCGTGCCGGTGTCGGGTTCGGCGTACACGTTCTCGTACTTCTCCCTCGGTGAGATCTTCGCCTGGATCATCGGCTGGGACCTGCTGCTCGAACTGATGCTCGGGGCAAGCGTCGTGTCGCAGGGCTGGTCGACGTACGCGAAACTGTTCCTCGACCAGATCGGCCTCGGCTGGCCGGACTCGATCGGTCCGGACAGCCACGTGAACGTGCTCGCGATGCTCCTGGTTCTGGTCCTGGCGACGCTGGCGACGATCGGCATCAAGGAGTCGCTGCGCGTCAACCTGGTCCTGGTCGCGATCAAGCTCTTCGTGGTGCTGTTCGTGATCGTCGCCGGCCTGTTCTACATCAAGGGCTCGAACCTGACCCCGTTCGTCCCGCCGAGCGTGCCCGCGCCGAACGGTGACGTCACGATCACCACGCCGCTGTTCCAGGCGCTCTTCGGGTTCACCCCGTCGACCTTCGGGATCATGGGCCTGGTGTCCGGCGCGTCGCTGGTGTTCTTCGCGTTCATCGGGTTCGACGTGGTCGCGACCACGGCCGAGGAGGCGAAGAACCCGCAGCGCGACCTGCCGCGCGGCATCATCGGCTCGCTCGCGATCTGCACCGTGCTGTACGTCCTGGTCTGCATCGTCATCACCGGCATGGTGAAGTACTCCGACATCAGCGGTGAGGCCGCGCTCGCAGAGGCGTTCAAGTCGGTCGGCCGGGGGAGCTTCGCGACCCTGATCTCGGCCGGTGCGGTCGCCGGTCTGACCACCGTCGTACTGACGCTGATGATCGGCGCCGCGCGGGTCGTGTTCGCGATGAGCCGCGACCACCTGATGCCGAGGCAGCTCGGCAAGACGCACCCGAAGTGGGGTACGCCGTACCGCCTGACCATCGGCATCGGCGTCGTCGTCGCGATCGTGGCCGGTGTCACCCCGATCGGGAAGCTCGAGGAGATGGTGAACATCGGTACGCTGGCCGCGTTCACCCTGGTGTCGATCGCGGTACCGCTGCTGCGTCGCAGCCGGCCCGACATCAAGCGCTCGTTCACGGTGCCGGGCAACCCGGTGGTCCCGATCCTGGCGGCGCTGATCTGCCTGTACCTGATGCTGAACCTGTCGATCGAGACCTGGATCCGGTTCCTGGTCTGGATGGTGCTCGGGTTCGTCATCTACGCGCTGTACGGCTACCGGAAGAGCCGCGTCGGGATCGAGCAGAAGACCGGCGTGGTCCAGAAAGCGTGATCCCGGGCTGAAGCTGCTGGGGGCCGGAGCGGGCTTCCGGCGCCGCACCGACCCCCAGCGGTACTAGGTGAGGCTGGCCACGCCCTTGGGCAGGAAGCGCGTGCCGTTGACCTTCTCGGCGATGCCGGTGCGGTCGAGGTACGGCGTGATGCCGCCCAGGTGGAACGGCCAGCCGGCGCCGAGGAGGAGGCAGAGGTCGATGTCCTGGGCCTCGGCCACCACGCCCTCGTCGAGCATGATCTTGATTTCTTCGGCGAGGGCGGTGAGGACCCGGGTGCGGAGTTCGTCGGGGGTCGACGGCTTGTCGCCTACCGTGACGAGGGCCTCCACCTCCGGGTCGACGACCGGCTTGCCCTCGGGCCAGACGTAGAACGAGCTCTTGCCTGCGGCAACAACCTTCGCCAGGTTCTCCGACACCGCGAACCGGTCCGGGTACGCCCGGTTCATCGTTTCCGCGACGTGCAGCGCGACCGGCAGGCCAACGAGCTGCAGGAGCACGAACGGCGGCATCGGGAGGCCCAGGGCGGAGAGGGCGCGATCGGCTTCGAGGATCGGCGTACCTTCGTCGACCGCTGCGCTGACCTCGCCGAGGAAGCGGGTCAGCAACCGGTTCACCACGAACGCCGGCGCGTCCTTCACCAGTACGCACGACTTCTTCAGCTTCTTGCCGACCGCGAACGCCGTCGCCAGCGACTCGTCGTCGGTACGGTCCGCGCGGATGATCTCGAGCAGCGGCAGCACCGCGACCGGGTTGAAGAAGTGGAACCCGACGACTCGCTCCGGGTGCTCGAGGTCCGCGGCCATCTCGGTGACCGGCAACGACGAGGTGTTGGTGGCCAGGATCGCGTCCGGCCGGACGATCTTCTCCAGGTCGGCGAAGATCGTCTTCTTCAGCTGCAGCTCCTCGAACACGGCCTCGATGACGAAGTCCGCGTCCGCGAACACGCCCTTGTCGACCGACCCGGTGACGAGCGCCTTCAGCTGGTTCGCCTTGTCCGGGCGCACCCGGCCCTTCGCGAGCAGCTTGTCGATCTCACCGTGTACGTACCCGACCCCGCGGTCCACCCGCTCCTGGTCCAGGTCCGTCATGACCACGGGTACTTCGAGCCGCCGCGCGAACAGCAGCGCGAGCTGGCCGGCCATCAGACCGGCACCGACGACGCCGACCTTGTTCACCGGACGTGCGAGGGACTTGTCCGGCGCACCGGCCGGCCGCTTGGCCCGCTTGTTCACCAGGTCGAACGCGTACAGCCCGCTGCGGAGCTCCTCGCTCATGATCAGGTCGGCGAGCGCCTCGTCCTCGGCCGCGAACCCACGATCACGGTCGTTGTCCTTGGCCGCCGCGATCAGCTCCAGGGCACGGTACGGCGCCGGCGCCGCCCCGCTCACCTTGACGTCGGCAAAGCCCTTGCCCCGGGCAACCGCCGCGTCCCACGCCTCGCCGCGGTCGATCTCAGGTCGCTCGACGACGACAGCGCCGGTGAGCACCTTCGACGCCCACAGCAGCGACTGCTCCAGGAAGTCGGCCGACTCCAGCAGTACGTCGCCGATGCCGAGCTTCACGGCCTCCGGCCCGCTGAGCATCTTGTTCTGGTTCAGCGCGTTCTCGACGACGACCTTCACCGCGTTGTCCGCGCCGATCAGGTTCGGCAGCAGGAAGTTGCCGCCCCAGCCCGGGATCAGCCCGAGGAAGACCTCCGGCGTCGACAGCATCCCGGCCGCGACCGACACGGTCCGGTACGCCGCGTGCAGCGCGACCTCGAGCCCCCCGCCGAGCGCCACACCGTTGACGAACGCGAACGACGGCTTGCCGCCGTCGGCCAGCTTCCGCAGCACGCCGTGCCCGATCTTGCCGAGCGCCAGCGCCTGCTCCCGGTCGGTCAGCTTCGGTACGCCGGTCAGGTCCGCGCCCGCGGCCAGGATGAACGGCTTACCGGTGACGCCGATCGCGACGATCTCGTCCCGGGCCAGCGCCGCGTCCAGCGCAGCGTTCAAGGACCCCAGACCCTTGGGCCCGAAGGTGTTCGGCTTGGTGTGGTCGTGTCCATTGTCCAGCGTGATGAGCGCCATCAGACCGGCTTTCCCAGGGAGTACGACGTCCCGTGAGTGCGCGAGCGTGACGATCTCGTCGGTCGACAGCGCCGTCGCGGAGTCGATCACTTCCTGCAGGCTCATGCGGCCGCACCTTCCCAGTTCGGGTTCTCCCAGATGACCGTGCCGCCCATGCCGAGGCCGACGCACATGGTGGTGAGGCCGTATCGGACCTCGGGGCGCTGCTCGAACTGCTTGGCGAGCTGGTTCATCAGCCGGACGCCGGACGACGCCAGCGGGTGGCCGAACGCGATCGCGCCGCCGTACGGGTTGACCCGCGGGTCGTCGTCGGCGATGCCGTAGTGCTCCAGGAACGCCAGCACCTGGACGGCGAACGCCTCGTTCACCTCGAAGGCCTGGATGTCGTCGATGGTCAGCCCGGCGAGCCGCAGCGCCTTCTCGGTCGCGGGGATCGGGCCCTCACCCATCACCTCCGGCTCGACCCCGGCGAACGCGTACGAGACCAGCTTCATCTTCGGGGTCAGCCCGAGTTCCGCGGCCGCCTCGGCCGACGTCAGTACGCACGCGGTCGCGCCGTCGTTGATCCCGGCGGAGTTGCCTGCGGTCACCCGGCCGTGCGGGCGGAACGGGGTCTTCAGCCCGGCCAGGTCCTCGGCCGTGGTGCCCGGCCGCATCGGCTCGTCGGTGCTGACGTAGCCCCAGCCCTGCTCGGCGGAGCGGGTCGCGACCGGAACCAGGTCCGGCTGGATCAGGTCGTTCGCGTACGCCTTGGCCGCCTTCTCCTGGGAGGCGACGGCGTACGCGTCGGCGCGCTCCTTGGTGATGGTCGGGTACCGGTCGTGCAGGTTCTCGGCGGTGGAGCCCATCACCAGCGCGGAGGTGTCGACGAGCTTCTCGGCGATGATCCGCGGGTTCGGGTCGACGCCCTCACCCATCGGGTGCCGGCCCATGTGCTCGACACCGCCGGCGATGACCACGTCGTACGCACCGAACGCGACACCGGCCGCGGTGGTGGTGACGGCGGTCATCGCGCCGGCGCACATCCGGTCGATGGCGTAGCCCGGGGTGGTGTTCGGCAGGCCGGCCAGCAGGGCAGCGGTCCGGCCGATGGTCAGGCCCTGGTCGCCGATCTGGGTGGTGGCCGCGATCGCGACCTCGTCCACGCGCTCCGGGGGGAGACCCGGGTTCCGCCGCAGCAGCTCCCGGATGCACTTGATCACCAGGTCGTCGGCGCGGGTCTCGGCGTACTGGCCCTTGGCCTTGCCGAACGGAGTGCGAACGCCGTCGACGTACACCACGTCGCGGATCTCACGGGGCACGGGGGCCCTCCTTGAAGGTCGGGAAATCTACCCCGATGCTACCGGTCGGTAACAGGACTCCAAAACAACCCGGCCGTGTGCGCCCGCTCACAGGTGAGTTACCCGTGGCAATGCGAGCCGAATCGGCGCATGCTGGACCCAAGGTCCGTGTATCTGGAGTCGTGCCATGAACAATCTTGATTTGGCCGTACCGGTCCTGAGCCGGGGGAAGCACCGCAACCCGCGTAAGGGCGCCTGCTTCATGGAGTTCGCGTCCTACCTGGCCGGCGAGCCGTGGTCGGACCATCCGGCCTGTACGCATCCGCTGCTGGCCGGCGTCGCCCGCGACGTGAACGACTGCACCAGCGATTCAGGACGGTCCCGGCTCGCGCCACTGATTCCGTCCGTGATCGGGTTGACCCCCGACGACCCACACGTCGTCCCGCGGGTCACCGCGCGCTGTATCCAGCACGCGCTGCCGGTCGTCTCGCAGGAACGCCAGTACATCCTCGCCGTCGCGCTGCTGGTGGGGGAGCGGCAGCTCGCCGCCCTCGACGGCCGCCCGCCGGACGACCTCGAACCGGACTCGCTCGCGGTTCTTCAGGCAGTACCGCAGGCCACCAAGTGGGCACGGTCGTTCACCGCCCGCTCGCGTCGCGTCACGCCGGACTTCGCCCGCCGGACGGCGCCGCGCGCGGTCTCGTGCGCGGTCGAGGGCATCTCGCAGGCGTGTGTACCGGATCCGGACGACCGGCTGTACAAGCTGCTGCTCGACGCGATCGACGAGACCAAGGCCTGGATGCCCACGCCCAAGCCCACTGCGGAGAGTGTTCCCACGGAGGCCGTACGCTTCACCGTATGAGCCTGTACGACATTCCGCTGACCACTCTGTCCGGTGCGCCGACCTCCCTCGGTGAGTACAAGGGGAAGGCCGTTCTCGTTGTGAACGTGGCGTCGAAGTGTGGGCTGACGCCGCAGTACGAAGGTCTGGAGAACCTGCAGGAGAAGTACGCGTCGCGCGGCTTCACCGTGCTCGGCGCACCGTGCAACCAGTTCGGCGGCCAGGAGCCCGGGACCGCCGAGGAGATCGAGACCTTCTGCTCGACCACGTACGGCGTCACGTTCCCGATGCTCGGCAAGCTCGAGGTGAACGGCGAGGGCCGGCACCCGCTGTACGACGAGCTCACCCAGACCCCCGATGCCGACGGCGAGGCCGGCGACGTCCAATGGAACTTCGAGAAGTTCCTGCTCAGCCCCGAGGGCACTGTCGCGGCCCGCTTCCGCCCGCGCACCGAGCCGGAGTCGGCCGAGGTCATCACCGCCATCGAGGCGCAACTGCACGCCTGACTCGCACAGATCGCCCGCCGGAGACGGCGGGACTCCACCACCCCACCCCGAGCGAAGCGAGGGGGTGGGTTTTTACTCCACCCCCACCCCGAGCGAAGCGAGGGGTGGGTTTTTCTTGCGGTTCATTGCAACAACTCTTTCGAAAGAGTACTTTCGATGCATGCCGAATCCGCATCGTCGTCTCAGTGACCCCCGTGAGCTCAACGCCCTGGCCCATCCGGTGCGGATGGCGATCATCGAGCTGCTGTCGATCAGCGGACCGCTGACAGCCACCGAGTTGGCCGATCGGCTCGACGAGACGCCGGCGAACTGCTCATGGCACCTGCGGAAGCTTGCGCAGTACGGATTCGTCGTGGAGGCCGAGGGCGGCAAGGGGCGGCAGCGGCCGTGGCAGGTGCCGGGGCTCGGGTTCACCTGGGACAGCGAGCACGCGGTGCCGTCGCTGGAGGAGCGGCGGGCGGCGCAGGCGATGTCCGAGGTGACGCTCGGCCGGGCGATGGACCGGCTGCGGGAGGCTCAGCAGCGCGTGCCCGAGGAGTCCGATGAGTGGCGGGCCGCGCAGAGCAACACCGAGATGGTCGCCTGGCTGACCGCGGACGAGCTCAAGGAGATGAACGACGCGCTCAACGAGGTCCTCGATCGGTACGTCGAGCGGCTGACCGATCCGACGCAGCGGCCCGCGGGCTCCCGGCTCTGCGAGTTCGTCGCCTGGGGCGTGCCGACGTACTTCCCGGGGGTCGATCCGGCATGAGGAAGCTGTTCGCGCAGCCCGGGTTCGGGCGCCTGTTCGGTGGCCTGAGTACGTCGATGCTCGGCGACTCGGTGATGCTGCTGGTGCTGAGCATGTGGGTGAAGACGCTCACCGGCTCGAACGCGCAGGCTGGCCTCACCTTCTTCTTCATGGTGCTGCCCGCCCTCGGCGCACCGCTGCTCGGCGTCTGGGTGGACCGGCTGCCGCGCAAGCGGATCCTTGTCTGGGGCAACTTCGCCAGTGCGGCCGCCGTACTCCCGCTGGTCCTGGTCCGGGACGCGGGCGACGTGTGGGTCATCTGGGTCGTCGCGTTCCTGTACGGCGTCTCGTTCGTGGTACTGCCCGCGGCCGTGAACGGTCTGCTGAAGGAACTGTTGCCGGACGACCTGCTCGTCGACGCGAACTCCAGCCTCGCCACGATCAGGGAGGGCTACCGGCTGTTCGGGCCGCTGGTCGGCGCGGCCGTGTTCGCGTCCGCGGGCGGCTGGCTGGTCGCGGTGATCGACGCGACCACGTTCGCGGTCGCCGGTCTGCTGATCGCGACGATCAAGGTGCGCGAGACCCCGGCCCCGGCGAAGAGCACGTTCCGGGAGGATCTGCTCGGCGGCGTACGGTTCCTGGTCGCCGACCGGGTGCTCCGCAACGTACTCCTCGGGCTGGCGATCTCGATCCTGGTGATCGGGTTCTTCGAGTCGTCGATCTACGCACTGATGGACGCCTTCGGGAAGCCGCCGACGTTCTCCGGCGTCTTCGTGACCTGCCAGGGCGTCGGGGCCGTGATCGGCGGCATGACCGCGAGCCGCACCGTACGGCGCCTGGGGGAGATCGCCACCTGCGCACTCGGCCTGATCGTCCTCGCGGTCGCCACCATCGTCTGCGCCGCCGCACCGTCGATCGCCGTCGTGCTGGTCGGAGCGGGGATCTGTGGCGTCGGGCTGCCGTGGACGTTCGTGGCCCTCACGACGCTGATGCAGCGCCGCTCACCGACCCACCTGATCGGCCGGGTGTCGACCGCGGTCGAGGTGCTGATCTCCACACCCCAGGCCATCTCCCTCGCCCTCGGCAGCCTGCTCGTCAGCCTCCTCAGCTACCGCCAGATCTTCGCGATCATCGCCACGGTGATCCTGATCGGCGCGCTCCGGACACTCGTCACGTTGCGCGGCGAGATCCGCCACGACCTGACCGCCGGCGATCAGCAGGTCGACAGGACGTATACGCCTACTACCTAGCAACCCGAGCGGGAACGATCCGGGTGGATGCCGACAGTGGACGTATACGTCCTGTCGAGCTGCAGCCCTAGTCGAGCGGCTTTGCCGGGGCCTCGGAGGACATGGCGTCGGTGAGGACCTCGGCGGTGAGGGCTATCTGCCAGGGGCGGGCGTGGTGGTCGCGGAGGAATGTGGTGACCACGTCGACGTTCACCTCCGACGGCGGCGACCAGGCCAGCCGGCGGATGGTGTCCGGGGCGAGCAGGTTCTCGGTCGGGAGCCGGTGCGCCTCGGCGATCTCGGCGACCGCGGTCCGGGCGGCCGACAGTCGGGCGGCGGCGTCCGGGTCGCGGTCGGCCCACGCGCGGGCCGGCGGCGGGCCGTCGTACCGCGGGCCCTGCTTCGGGAGCTCGGACTCGGGCAGCTTGCGGGCGTGGTCGACCGCCTCCCACCAGGTCCGCATGTGCCGGTGCGCGCCGCGGCCCTTGAACGCGGTCAGCTTCTGCAGCGCGTCCCGGTCGGCCGGCATCGCCGACGCCGCCTCCACGATCGCCGCGTCCGGCAGGATCCGGCCGGGGGAGATGTCCGCGGACTCCGCGATCTGGTCGCGGGCCTCCCACAGCGCGCGGACCACGGCCAGGCTGCGGCGGTTCCGGACCCGGTGCATGCCCGACGTACGGCGCCACGGGTCCGGTTTCGGCTCCCGCGGCGGAGCCTCGAGGATCGCGGCGAACTCCTGCTCGGCCCACTCCCACTTGCCCGCGCCGCGGAGCTCCTGCTCGATCGCGTTCCGCAGTTCGATCAGCATCTCGACGTCGAGTGCGGCGTACACCAGCCAGGGCGCCGGCAGCGGCCGGGTGGACCAGTCGGCGGCGGAGTGCTCCTTGCGCATCCGGTAGCCGAGTACTTCGCTGACGAGCGAGGCGAGGCCGACCTTCGGGTATCCGAGCAGGCGGCCGGCCAGCTCGGTGTCGAACACCTGCCGGGGCACCATCCCGACCTCGGCCAGGCAGGCCAGGTCCTGGTTGGCGGCGTGGATGATCCACTCGGCGTCGGCGATCGCGTCACCGAGCGCGGACAGATCGCCGAACGGGATCGGGTCGACGAGCGCGGAGCCGGCACCTTCGCGGCGGAGCTGGACCAGGTACGCACGGTGCGAGTAGCGGTAGCCGGACGCGCGCTCGGCGTCGACGGCCACCGGGCCGGTGCCGGAGCGGAAGGCCTCGACCGTGTCGGACAGCACCGCGTCGGTGTCGATCACCTCGGAAAGCCCGTCCCTGAGCTCTAGCAGGGGCAGGTCAGCGGTCGGAGCCTCTGGTGCCGAGGGCTGCGGTTGGTCGGCTGGGCTCATCGGCCCCGCTGACCGCGCCGGGTCGGCATCGCGACCACACCCGGCGGAACGGGCGGCAGGCCGGCCGCCGTACACAGCACCTCGCCCCACGCCTCGGCGTGCGGGGTCACCTCGACCAGGCCACCGGGCCCGGGCACGGGACTCCACGACGCGCGGATCTCGATCTCCGCGGTCGCGTCGTCGTCGGCCATCCCGCCGAAGCTCTCCGATACCACGCGGGTCACGGTACCGCTCGGCGCCAGGAAGTCGGCGCCGCGGTCGGCCAGCGCCTCCATCAGCCAGGTCCAGCCCACGCCGCCGAGCAGCGCGTCGGTCACCATCTCCGGTTCGACGGCGGCGCGCACGTACGCGACACAGCGGAAGGTCGACTGCCAGGCGTCGTTCCCCGCGGGATCGTAGAGGACGACCAGGCGGCCGGTGGCGACATCGTCACCGTCGACCGTCACGTCCGCGCTGACCGCCGCCGCATGCGGTGCGATCCGCTGCGGTGCGGGCATCTCCTCGACGAAAACCTCGGGCCGGAACCGGGCACCTCGTAACTGCGAGACTGCCTCGGCGAACTCCGCGGGTGGCGCGTCGACCTGCTTGCGGGCACCCATGTCGGCAGCCTACGACTGATTACTCACCGCCGCCTGCTTAGACGCGCCGGTGGCTGTGTGTACGGCCGCGGCTGCGGCACGGCAAGGCCCCGAGCCGACTCCGCGGCAGGCTGGGTGGGATCATCGCTGTGTGTCCTCGACCCTGCCCTCGGCCCCGCTCGCCGAGCTCGACCGCTCCGCCTACCTGCTCGCCGCCCGCGGTGAGCGTCCGCCGCACACCCCGGTGTGGTTCATGCGTCAGGCGGGCCGCGCGCTGCCCGAGTACCGCAAGGCCCGCGAGGGCACCTCGATGCTCGAGGCGCTCACCCGGCCCGACCTCGTCGTCGAGATAACGCTGCAGCCGGTCCGCCGTTACGGCGTCGACGCGGCGATCTTCTACTCCGACATCGTGGCGCCGCTGAAGTCGGCCGGTTTCGACATCGACATCAAGCCTGGCGTCGGCCCGGTGGTGGCTGAGCCGATCCGGGACGCGGAGGGGGTCGCACGGGTCCGGCCGGTCACCCCGGCGGACGTGCCGTACACCACCGAGGCCGTGCAGCAGCTCGTCGCCGAGCTCGGCAGTACGCCGCTGATCGGGTTCGCGGGCGCCCCGTTCACGGTCGCGTCGTACCTGGTCGAGGGCGGGCCGAGCAAGGACTTCGCGAAGACCAAGGCGATGATGCACGGCAACCCGGAGCTGTGGCACGCGCTCGCGGACCGGCTCGCCGACGTCGCGATCGCGTACCTCTCGGTCCAGGTGGAGGCCGGTGCGTCGGCGATCCAGCTGTTCGACTCGTGGGCCGGCGGGCTGTCGCCGCGGGACTACGAGCGGTTCGTGCTGCCGCACACCGCGAGGGTGTTCGAGGCGATCAAGCAGTACGACGTACCGCGGGTGCACTTCGGCGTGAACACCGGCGAACTGCTCGGGCTGATGAGCGCGGCCGGCGCGGACGTCGTCGGCGTGGACTGGCGCGTCCCGCTGGACGAGGCGGTCCGGCGGATCGGTACTCCTAAACCGGTGCAGGGCAACCTCGACCCGGCGCTGCTGTTCGCCGGGTGGGACGCGATCGAGCCCGAGATCGACCGGATCCTCGCCGAGGGCAAGGCCGCGCCCGGCCACATCTTCAACCTCGGCCACGGGGTGCCGCCGGACGCGGATCCCGACGTGCTGCGCCGGATCACCGAGTACGTGCAGTCGGCACCTGTACCGGCCCCCGTATCGGCCCATGTACCTGCCTGACCACGGCGTCACTCTGGAGCCGCTGCGCGCGGACCACGCGGACGCCGTACTGGCCTTCGAGCTGGCGAACCGGGACTACTTCGCGTCCTGGATCTGGGATCGCGGCGACGAGTACTTCGCGGACTTCGCCGTCCGGCACGCGGCCCTGCTCGCCGAGCAGGAGGCGGGCGTCTGCCGGTTCCACGTACTCGTCGAAGGCGACGGCGCCGTGGTCGGCCGGGTGAACCTGATCGACCTCGCCGACGGACAGGCCGAGCTGGGCTACCGGATCGCGGAGAAGTGGGCCGGGCGCGGGCTGGCGACAGCCGCGGTGCGGGCGGTCATCGAGCTGGCCCCTGGCTACGGGCTGACCTCGCTGCGGGCCGGCGCCTCTGACCGGAACCCCGCATCGCAGACGATCCTCACCCGGGTCGGGTTCCGGCAGGTCGGCGTCTCGAGCACGGATCTCGGGCCCGGCAAGAAGTACGTACTGGAGGCACTGTGAGCAGGGTCGTGGTGGTCGGTGGCGGGATCAGCGGGCTGGCGGCGGCGTACGCGCTGGTGACCGGGCCGAATCCGCCGCAGGTCACGATCCTCGAAGGCTCACCGCGGCTCGGCGGGAAGCTGGCCGGTGCCGACCTCGAAGGCGTACCGGTCGACCTCGGCGCCGAGTCGGTACTGGCCCGGCGCCCGGAGGCCGTCGACCTGATCAAGGCCGTCGGGCTCGGCGAAGACCTGGTGCATCCGGCCACCACCACGGCCGGGCTGTGGGTCGGCGACCGGATCCGCGCGATCCCGCCGACCGTGATGGGCGTACCGGTCGATCCGTCCGCGACCACCGACGTACTCGGGAAAGCGGCCGCCGAGCAGGTCGCGCACGAGGCAGACCTGCCCGCGCCGGCGCTGACCGAGGACGTCGCGATCGGCCGGTTCGTCGCCGACCGGATGGGGTCCGCGGTCACCGAGAAGCTGGTCGACCCGCTGCTCGGCGGGGTGTACGCCGGGAAGGCCGACGAGATCTCGCTCGCCGCCGCCGTGCCCGACCTGTACGCGAAGCTCCGGACCGCGCCGAGCCTGCTCGCCGCCACCGCCGAGCTCCGCGAACTCGGCCAGAAGCGCGCCGGACAGCCCGTCTTCGCCGGTGTCGTCGGTGGTATCAACCGGATCATCACGGCCCTCGAGCAGGACCTGATCGCCCGCGGCGTGCAGATCCGGACCAAGCTCGCCGTACGGCGGATCACGCGTACCGCCGACGGGTTCGAACTGGAGGCCGGGCCGGTGCCCGCGCCGACGTACCTCACTGCCGACGCGATCGTGGTCGCCGTACCCGCGACGCCAGCGGCCCGGATGCTCGCCGAGGTGGTGCCGACGGCAACGACCGAGCTGGCCGCGATCGAGTACGCGAGCATGGCGATCGTCACGCTCGCGGTCCGCAAGGCCGACTGGCCCGCGGGCGCGACCGGGTCGGGATTCCTCGTCCCGTCGGTGGAGGACCGGACGATCAAGGCCGCGACGTACTCGCACGCCAAGTGGGCCTGGTCCGGGACGGCCGGGGGAGATCTCGCTGTACTGCGGACCTCGGTCGGCCGGATCGGTGAGGAGCATGTGCTGCAGCGCTCGGACGAGGAGCTGGTCCAGCTCGCGGTGTCGGATCTGTCCCAGGCCATCGGGCTGCGGGACGTCGTCGGGTCGCTGGTGACGAGGTGGGGCGGCGGCCTTCCGCAGTACGCCGTGGGGCATCTGGACCGGGTCGACCGGGTGGAGGCGGCCGTGGACGCCGTACCCGGACTGGCCCTGTGCGGTGCCGCGTACCGGGGTGTTGGGATCGCGGCGTGCGTGGCCTCGGGTGCCAAGGCGGCCACCCGGGTGCGCGAGCACCTGAACGCAAGGGAGACAATGAAGTCGTGACTGGTAAGCCGAAGGCCCGTGAGCTGAACGATGTCATCCGCTACACCCTGTGGTCGGTGTTCAAGGTCGAGACCCCGCTCGGGGACGCGGACCGGGACGAGCTGACCGCCGAGCTGAACGACCTGGTCGGGAAGCTGGCGGCCGACGACGTGGTGATCCGCGGGATCTACGACGTCGAGGGTTTCCGGGCCGACGCCGACTTCATGATCTGGTGGCACGCGCCGAGCTCGGACGCGCTGCAGGAGGCGTACCATGCACTCCGCCGGTCGAGGCTGGGCCGGCACCTGGTCCCGGTCTGGTCGCAGTTCGCGCTGCACCGGCCGGCCGAGTTCAACAAGAGCCACATCCCGGCCTTCCTGGCCGACGAGGAACCGCGGGCGTACGTCTGCGTGTACCCGTTCGTCCGGTCCTACGAGTGGTACCTGCTGCCGGACGAGGAGCGCCGGTTCATGCTCGCGGAACACGGCAAGATGGCGCGCGGCTTCCCCGACGTCCGGGCGAACACCGTGGCGGCGTTCGCGCTCGGCGACTACGAGTGGATGCTGGCGTTCGAGGCCGACGAGCTGCACCGGATCGTCGACCTGATGCGGGAGCTGCGCGCGGCGTCGGCGCGCCGGCACACCCGCGAGGAGGTCCCGTTCTACACCGGGAAGCGGACCGAGGTCGCCGACCTGATCGCGAACCTTGTCTAAGGCGTTCCCGGTCCTGTACGTCAGCGACATGCGCCGGGCCGTGGAGTTCTACACCCTGCTCGGGTACCAGCCGACGTACCAGTTCCCGCTCGAGGGCGACCCGCACTACGTCGGCCTCGAGCGCGGCGAGTCGTCGCTCGGGCTGTCCGACGCGAACTGGCCCGAGGCCCAGCTCGGCATCACGGTCGGTACGGCGCCACGCTTCGAGCTGTTCGTGTACGTCGACGACGTCGAGGCCGAGGTGGAACGCTTCCGCGCGGCCGGCCACCCGGTCCTCCAGGAGCCGGCCACGATGCCGTGGGGCGAGCGCCAGGCCTACCTCGCCGACCCCGACGGCAACCCCGTCGCCCTTGCGACGCCGGTTTAAGTACCGGGCTTCTGCAGCAGGTAGTCCTCGGCGCGCATCGACGTCGGGGGCCGGACATCCGCGGGGATCAGCTCGCGCAGGTCGCGTTCGGTGAGCTTGTCCGGGTCGCTCGCGGACAGCCGGGTGGCCTGGTTCGACACGGCCTCCTCGAGCACGTTCCGGATGAACCGGCCGTTACCGAAGCTGTGGCCACGCGGCGCGGGCGGGATCACGCTGCGGACCTTGTCGAGCACTTCCTCGCCGTAGATCATGCCCTTCTGCCGGGCCTGCAGCTCGAAGATCGCGACCAGCTGGTCGGTGTCGTACTCGGCGAACGACAGCAGCTTCGGGAACCGGGACTGCAGACCGGTGTTCGACTCCATGAAGCGCTGCATCTCGCGGTGGTACCCGGCGACGATCACGATGCAGTCGTTGCGGTGGTCCTCCATCATCTTCAGGATCGTCGCGACCGCTTCCAGGCCGTAGTCGCCGGGGGTGTTCTCCGGCGTCAGGCTGTACGCCTCGTCGATGAACAGCACGCCGCCGAGCGCCTCGCGGAACTTCGCCGCGGTCATCGGCGCGGTCGAACCGACCGCGGCGCCGACCAGGTCGGAGCGGTCGACCTCGACCACGTGGCCCTTCTCCAGGACGCCGAGCTGGTGGTAGATCCGGCTGAGCAGCCGCGCGATCGTGGTCTTCGCCGTACCGGGCTTGCCGACGAACACCATGTGCCGGGCGCGCTCGTGGCTGGGCAGACCGAGCTCGGTGCGGCGCAGGTTGGTCTTCACCTCGGCGACCATCTTGCGGACCGCGTCCTTGACCGACTCCAGGCCGATCAGCGAGTCGAGTTCGGCCAGCGGGTCGTCGCTCAGGTCGAGCGGCTTCGGCGGCAGCGGCTCGTTCTCGTCGAAGCTGCTGTCCTCGCCGGCGGGCTCTTCCTTGGCGTCCTTCTTGACGCTGTTCCAGGCGGCCGAGAGCGAGGTGTCCTGCTCGGCCGCGGCGGCGCTCTCGAGGGCGCTCCAGCGTTCCCGGTCGAGCATCCGGAACAGCGTGGTCAGGTCGGGGATCTCCGGCTCCGGCCACGGCTGCTTGGAGAGGACGCCGGACAGGTGTACGCCGACCCGCGCCGCGGCGGCGCCCCACGACCGTGCGAGGACGGACTGACCGTTGCGGATCGCGCGCGACATCCACTGGTTCACGTGGCCGTGCCAGGTGGCGAGGGTGAAGGTGGAGTGGATCTCCTCGAGCGCGTTGTGGACGTCGACGGTCGCCTCGCCGAGGATGTTCGCCACCGACTGCGGGATGCCGCGCAGCCCGGACGCCAGGATCAGCTCGGCCAGCAGCCGGGCGAAGTCGCCGGCGTACTCGTCCGGGCTCACCATCAGCAGCCGCGCGTGGGTGTCGCGGATCGCGTTCAGCGAGTACCGCAGGGCCGCGGTCGGGCCGGCGAGCTCGGGCAGCACGGCGCGCTCGGAGTCCTTGAGCGCGTCGGTACGCCAGTACTTCGCGATCTCGTCGTACTCGCCGGTGACGTGCAGGTGGGTGAGCTCGCGGTCGGCCAGGACGCGGTCGAACGCGGCGGTCAGCGCCGTGGCCCGGGCAGCCATCGGGGGAGCGTCGACGAACAACCGGGCGACGTTGCGGGACAGCTGGAGAGCGTGGTTGCGCCCGTTCTCACGGAAACCGCGCGCACCGGCGATCGCCTGCAGGTGCCAGTCGGTCGGCGCCGCGTAGATCACGTGACCGTTGCCGCCGAGGCGGGACGACGGCCGGTAGAAGTCGCGGGTCAGCTCGGTGGACAGATCGGCGTACTCACCGTGCAGCACCGGGATCCAGCCGCCTAGCAGCGGCGCCACCTGGTGGGTGAACCAGACGGCGGCCGGAGTGCCTTTGACGAAGTCGGGGAAGGCCTCGGGGCGCAGGGGGCGCAGCGCCTCGGGATCGTCGGCCCAGGCCTTGAGCTGGGCCCGGACGCCGGCCACCCAGGCGTCCGGGACCTCCCAGGCTTGATCGGCAGACAGGACGTCGAGAAGGCGCGGTCTGCGGGTGTCGTCAGCCATGGATCCTTTCCGCCCCGTCCGGGTTGGCTCGGGGCGGTCCAGTCTACTGGGACAAGGCGTTCAGCCAGGCTGCTCCGTTCGGTGAGCCGACGCCGGTCACGTCGTCGTAACCGGGGCGTACGTGAATCGTCAGCCCGGAGTCGAAGTCCAGGGTGCGAAGGCTGACGAAGGTGCCACCGGAGGCGTCGACGCCGTTGCTGTAGTTGTTGCGGACCACCGCGACCGGTGCCGTCGGCGGGACGATGTCGTGGTACGCCGAGCTGCCGGCCTTCGAGTACAGCAGCGGGTTCGCGAAGCCGATGTCGTGCCCGGCGTTCTGCTGGGCGATGGCCATCAGGCCCGCGTAGACCGGCGAGGACAGGCTGGTGCCGCCGATCCGGTACTCGCTGTACCTCGACGTCCCGTCCGGGAACGCCTGGGTCTGGCCGACCAGGTAGCCGGTGTTCGGGTCGCCGATCGCGGCCACATCCGGCACCGTCCGCATCGGCTGCGGCCGGGTGCCGTGAGCGGTCGCGATGGCGGTCGGCACCACGCCCTTCTGGTACGCCGGCTGGACGAACAGCCGGCTGGTGCCACCGCCGGAGCCACCGGTGTAGTTTCCGGGCGGAGTCGGCGACCAGGCGCCACCGGACAGGTCGGAGCGGCCGGTCTCCCAACCGGTCTCGAACAGGTAGTTGCCAGCGGCACCGACGGCCAGCGCGGTCCCGCCGACCGCGGTCACCCACGGGCTGACGGCGGGCCAGTCCGGCGTCGCCTTGCTCGCGTTCGCCGGGTTGCCGCCGGTGTGGTCACCGGAGTCGCCGGAGGAGAAGTACACGCCGATACCGGTGGCGGCGGCCTCGATCAGGGTGTCGTTCATCGGCTTGACGTAGCCGGTCGGCAGCAGTTCGGTCGGGAAGCCGTACGAGTTCGTCACGATCGACGCCAGGTGCTGGTCGACGACGTGGTTCATCGCGGCGTCGAGGTCCTGGTAGTTGTTCGGCGCGCCGACGTACACGATCTTGGCGCCGGGTGCCACACCGTGGACGGCCTCGACGTCGAGCGTCTCCTCGCCGTACCAGCCCTGCGGGTCCTGGCGGGAGTTCTGCGGCCGGTTGAACACGCCCGGCGGGGTGACCTGGCTGAAGGTGGAGCCGGTCAGCTTCGGCAGACCGTGCCGGGCCGAGTACTCGTTGACGTCCGCAACGATCGTCGGCGAGGCGTACGCGTCGATGATCGCGACCGTCTGGCCGGTGCCGTCGTTGCCGGAGGCCACGGCACCCGCCACGCCGTACGCGCTGCGGAGCTGTGCCGGGGTGTGGCCGCAGACCGCCCACGGGTTCGGGTGGCCGTACGCGACCGGCACCGTGGTGCCGTCCGGGGTCGGGGTGTTGGCGGTGTCCTTCTGGTTCCAGTACGCCGAGCACGGTGGCGCGTTCACGAAGGCCGGCGACGGCGTCGCGTCAGGGGACTGGGCGTACGGGGTGACCAGTGCCGACGACTCGTCCAGGCCGACGACCGCGGTGATCGAGGACGGCAGCGTCGACGGGACCGACAGCTCCGACTCCGGCGCCCGCAGGGTCTGGCCGGCGACCTTGTAGACGCCGAACTTGGCGCCGAACGCGGCCGCGGCCTGCGCTACCGTGCCTTCGGCCTGCACATAGCGGTTGTTGCCCGGCGTGACGCCGATGTCGAAGCCCGCCTTGCGCAACCACTGCTGGACTGCCGACACGTCGGACGCCGACGGCGCGTACTGGGTGCGGAACTTCGCCGCGCTCACGTACTTCCCGTAGCTCGCCGAGCCGGGGGTGGACACCGCGGTGGCCAGCGCCTCCGCGCCGCCGGCATCGCGCCAACCCAGATAGACCCGGAACCCGACATTGTCCGAACCGGCCGACTCACCGACCTTGGCGGCGGCCGTGGCCCAGGGCGGGACGCTCCCGGCCAGGCCGTGCCGCCCTGATGGAGCGGCCGATGCGGACTGCGTCCACACCAGCGCTCCTGCTACCAGTACCGCTGCTACGCCGACGACTGCCGCGCGCGACCTGATGTCCGCCACTTGTTGCCTCCTGCAAAGATGCCGTGCACACGGCCTTCAGTGCCCCCGAGAGACCTTTGGCTCAAGGTAGCCCTGAGTCAGGCGGACCACCAGTACCTGGTCACTCGGGCTGGAGGGTGAGGCTGATGCTGTTGATGCAGTAGCGGAGGTCGGTGGGCGTGCCGTAGCCCTCGCCTTCGAAGACGTGGCCGAGGTGGGAGCCGCAGTTGGCGCAGCGGACCTCGACACGCTTCATGCCGAGGGTCGAGTCCTCGATGTACTGGACGCGATCCTCGGCGAGCGGGGCGAAGAAGGAGGGCCAGCCGCAGTGCGAGTCGAACTTGGTCTCACTCCGGAACAGCTCGGCGTCGCAGGCGCGGCACTTGTAGACGCCGACCGTCTTGGTGTCGGTGTACTCGCCGACGAACGGCCGCTCGGTGCCGGCCTGGCGCAGGACGTGGAACTCGGCGGGGGAGAGCTGCGCCTTCCACTCCGCGTCGGACTTCTGGACGGCGTACTGCTTGGTGTCATCTGTCACTTCACCAGTATCGGTCGCCCGGACGCGAAAACCCCGTCCGGGCGACCGACGTAACACTCCGGTTAGCGCACCCAGGACGGCAGCGGGATCAGTTTCACCACCTGCGGGTCGTGGTCGGAGATCTGGTCCGGGAACTCCGCGTTCATGTGCACCACGTCGTACGACGACGCCGGGCGGAGGTTCTGCGAGATCAGGATCTGGTCCAGGATCTGGCTGTTCCCCTCGAACACGTAGCTGTACCGCTCCGGCAACGGCAGCGTCCGGGGCAGGTCGATCAGCGCGGTCTTGCCCGAACCGACCAGGATGTCGGCGGTCTGCGACCAGTCGAAGTCGTTCAGGTCACCCAGTACGACGATGTTCGCGCCCTGGTCCTTCGCCAGGATCTGGTCCACGAACCCGCGCACCACGGCGGCCTGCTCGTGCCGCTTCGGGGCGCTGGACTGTACCGGCGGCTGGAACCGGCCCCACAGCGGGTCGTCGCCGCCCTTGGAGCTGAAGTGGTTCACGACCACGAACACGGTCTGCCCGTGCCACTTGAACTCGCCCGCCAGCGGGACCCGGGTGGCGGCCCAGGCCGGGTTGGCCGGGTCGACCCGCCCGGGCGAGGAGCTCAGGTGCGGCCGCCCCGCGGCGTCGGTGACGATCGTGGTCGCGGTCGTCGAGCCGCCACCCGGCGTGTCGACGAACTTCAGCGGCTTGTCGGTCCGGTACAGGAACGCGACCCGGATGTTGCCGCCCGGCTCGCCGCCCTCGGCGTTGTTCACCGGGTCGATCTCCCGCCACGCGTACTGCGGGCCGCCCGCCTTCACGATCGCCGCGGTCAGCAGGTTCAGCGTCTTGTCCGCGGCCGTCGTACCGGAGTTGACCGCGCCGTCGTTGTCCTGCACCTCTTCGAGCCCGACGATGTCGGGCGCCGCGAGGTTGTGCACGACGGCCTGCGCGAGCCCGTCGAACTTGGCGTCGCCGTCGGACGGGTCCAGGTTCTCCACGTTGAACGTCGCCACCGACAGCTGCACTGACGAGGAGGCCTTGGTGACCTCGCGCGTGACCCCGCCGTCGACCACGGTCGGCGTCGTGGTCGGCAGGAACTTGAAGTTCCCGAACGAGTAGTCGACGACGCCCGTGACGGTTCCGGCGAGCTTGTCGCCGGTCTTCGCGTCCGGGATCGGCGTCAGAACGTCGTCCAGCAGGATCCGCTCCGGGTTGGAGTCGGTCTTCTGCAGCAGGATCCCGCCGCGCACCGTACGTACGCCGGAACCAGCAGGTACGACGGACAGCTCCCGGAACGAGCTGGTCGGACCGGTGACCTCCGGCTGGTCGATACCGATCCACATGCCCTCGAGCGACTCCCAGAAGTCGAGGCCGTCGTTCGCGGGGTCGAACGCGGTGCTGGTCTTCTCGACGTCACCGTTGGAGTCGTCGTCGATCACGGTCGACGGCGGCACTCGTCCGCCAGGGCCGACGATCGTCGGGGCCGGTACGGCGGCCGTCCCGGTGACGGTGATCTTGGCGTTGGTCAGCTCGGTGGTGGTCAGGTTCGTCGTACCGCCGGAGCCGCCCGGGCGGAACTCGGCGACCGTGCCCTCGACATTCAGCGCGTCCCCGACCGACACCGTCGGCGCGGAGCTGGTGAAGACGAAAACACCTTCGCTGGTGGCCGGGTTGTCGTCCGGCTGCGTGTCCTGGAACCAGAACCCGCTGCTGCTCTTCGCCGTCACCACTCCGGTGACGTTGCCGACCCGCTTGCCCTCCAGCGGCGAGCGGTGCGCGGCGCCCTGGATGTCGTGGATCTTCGCGTCCACGGGCGGCTGGGCCGGACCACCGGTCAGCGTGCCCGGCGACGGGTTGCCCGCGACGAAGTCCGCGCTGTTGTTGTCGGTGTCCTGCTTCGGGTTCGACCGGGCGGCCGAGGTCGTGTTCGACAGGCCCGGCGCCGGCGCGGTCTCGGAGTCGTTCGCCGTACCGAAGCCGACGTAGTCGCGGACCGCCGGGTCGGCGTGGCAGGCGGAACCGCAGGCGAGTGCGGTCTGGTTGGTGACCAGGGCAACCTTGCCGGCTGTCGCCGACATCGGGATCGTCCCGGTCACGTCCGGCGTCGGCATCGGCTGGCCGTTCGCGCCGCCGCCCTCCTGGACCAGGTACGCGGCGCCCGGCGCGATGCTGCCGGTCAGCTTCGTCACCTGCCACGTCGTACCGGCAGCGGACGCGTACTGGATCGACCAGCCGCTCACGTCGACCGGCGCGGAGCTGTTGTTGGTCAGCTCGACGAAGTCGTTGGTGTACGGCGCTCCGCTGTTGCCGCCACCGCCGTACACCTCTGTGATCACCACATCGGTGGAGGCGGCGTCAGCAGACCGGGCCACGAAAGCGGCGGCGCCGGCCAGTACGAGACTCGACGTGACCACGAGAACGCCCAGGCGGCGCCGCGGTCGGATCAGGGCAGACATGGCCCGGATTCTCACACCGTCACGAGGTCGTTCCAAGGTCCAACACATGAACACCCGGTGCGTACCGCAAAGGCACGGGTGATCATGCACGCAACTCCAGCAGCCGGTACACCTCGACGGGCTCGGCCTTTCCTTTGAGACTGACCAGTCCGAGTGACTCGGTACGCGCCTGCGGCAGCAGCGCCTTCGTCCCCGGCCCGATCGCGACCCCGCCACCCGGGGCCGCACCCTCGATCCGGGACGCGACGTTCACCGTGTCACCGATGACGGTGTGGGTCCGGCCGCCCTCCGTCCCGAGCAGGCTGACCGACGCGATCCCGCTGTTGATCCCGACCCGGAACTGCGGCCAGTTGGGATGTGCCGCCCGGACGGCGGTCGCGGCCTCCTGCAGCGCGAGCCCGGCCGCGGCGGCGAGAGCCGCGTGATCCGGCTGGTCGCCGCGCTTGTTGAACGTGACCATCAGCGCGTCCCCGATGATCCGGTCGACGTCGCCGCCGTGCCGGCGGACCACGGGCGGGACGACGACCTCGAAGTACGTGTTGAGCATCGCCGTGACCTCGGCCGGGTCGTGCTGCTCCGAGAACGTCGTGAACCCCTGCAGGTCGGCGAACAGCACGCTCAGCTCCCGGCGTCCCGACACGGTGTCCGCCTGGTAGAGGTCGGCGAACCGTTCCTCGTACCACTGGATCCGCACCCCGGCCACGACCAGGACGAACGCGGTCAGCAACAGCGCATGCCACTCCCACCACGACAGCGCCCAGTTCCGGGCGAACACCAGCGCGATCATCGCCTCGCCGAGCAGCACGAACGCGGAGATCATCGACAGCACCATCAACGACGGTCGCGCCCACCAGATCCGCAGGTAGCGAGCCGCCGCGACGCCGTACAGCAGGACCGCGGGTACGGCGAGGCCCCGCAGGATGCCGTCGGCGACCTCGGGGACGGACGTCGCCTGCAACGGCGGCAGCCGCAGTACGGACGCCACTGCCCACAAGGCCATCAGCACCAGCAACGCGGCTCGCAGGCGTCGTCCCCAGGCGGTGCCGGAGACGGTCAGGCTGGACAGGAACGCGAACACCGATGCCAGCGCCACACCCACCGGCGTCGCGAGGGTGAAGCCGGCGTTGGGGGTGTCGAGCAGGACCTTCGGGGTCGCCAGTGCGTGCAGGCCGAGGAACCCGGCCGCGGACAAGAAGGCCAGCGACACGAACAGCACCCGTGCGTCACCGCGGCGCAGCGCGGCAGCACCTGTCAGATACGCCAGTACGGCGCCCAGCGTCGCCGTGGCCAGTACCAGCCAGAAGTGCGTCGGATGGTGCTCCCAGTGCAGGTCGAGCCGCGGTTTCTCCAACAGCAACACCAGGCCCGCGATCGGAACCAGCAGGACGAGCGCGGTCAGCCCGACCATGGCGGGCGTGTAGACGAACCGCCGCCGCTCAGGCATCCGGCGTGACCTTGAGGTGGGTGTGGATCTGGGAGACCACGACCGACCCTTCGCCGACCGCGGACGCCACCCGCTTGACGGATCCGGACCGGACGTCGCCGATCGAGAACAACCCGGGAAGCGTGGTCTCGTACGGCTGCGGGGGCCGGCTCTCGTTCCAGAGCGGGTTCACGCCCGCGTCGGAGCCGGTGAGTACGAACCCGAGCTTGTCCCGCGCGACCTCGGCCGGCAGCCAGCTGGTCCCCGGTACCGCACCGATCATCACGAACAGCCCGTCGATCGGCAGGTTCTCCTCGGCACCGGTCTTCCGGTCCCGGAGCGTCAGCCGCTGCAGCCGCCCGTCGCCGGCACCGTCGACCACCTCGCTGGACGCCCGTACCGTGACGTTGCCCGCGGCATCGATCGCGTCGATGAGGTACTGCGACATGCTCGCCGACAGGTCCTCGCCCCGGATCACCAGCAGCACCTGCCGGCAGTACCGGGCCAGGTGCAGCACCGCCTGCCCGGCCGAGTTGCCGCCGCCGACCACGCAGGCGTCCCGGTCCTTCAGGCCGTGCGCCTCCGACACACTCGCGCCGTAGTACACGCCGTTCCCGACCAGCCGCTCGAGCGACGGTACGTCGAGCCGCCGGTACGAGACGCCGGTCGCGAGCACGACCGCCCGTGCCGTGACCTCACCCACGTCGTCGATCACGGCACGGAACCGGCCGTCGCGCCGCTCCAGCTTCCCGACGGTCCGCATCAGCACGAAGTGGGCGCCGAACACCCACGCCTGCTGGTACCCGCGCTGGGCCAGTTCCGAGCCGCGGATACCACGGGAGAACCCCAGGTAGTTCCGGATCAGCGAACTCGTCCCTGCCTGCCCGCCGATCGACTCCCGCTCCACCACCAGCGTCCGCAGCCCCTCGGACGATCCGTAGACCGCCGCCGCGAGCCCACCGGGTCCGGCCCCGATCACCAGCACGTCGAACGCGGGGTCGTCGGACTCCAGCGTCGTCGGCACCCCCCACGCCTCCGCGATCTCCGCATCGGTCGGATCATGCAGCACGGCGCCGCCGACGGCCGGCATCCAGACCAGCACCCCCGCACCGGGATCAGGCTCGCCGACGAACTCCAGTACCTCGTTCGCCTGCGCCGAGCCACTCTCCCGGAACGCGCTCGGGATGCCGTTGCGGGCCAGCAGACTGCGTACCGCCTGACCACGGACCGAGTTGCCGGCCGCGACCACGACCACCTCACGCAGGTTCGCGACCTCGTACCGCGACCACTCCTGGACGAACTCCGCGACGGTCCGGTGGAACAGTTCGTCATGCGCGGTCCACGGCTTGAGCACGTAATAGTTGATGTCGCCGACCGCCATCGCGGACAGGATCGCGGACGCCGTCGTACGGTCGGCCCACGCGCCCCACTCGATCAGCAGCGCCCGGCGCGCGTCGGGATGCATCGTCCGCGACGCTGCGAGGATCCCGGCCCGCTCGTCGTCCGGGAGCGCGTGGTCGACGAGCACGACGGCGACCCGCTGCCCCCACTCGTGCGCCCGTCGCAGGCAGTCGAGAGCAGCCGCGGCCGTCAGCTCGCCGCGGACCCGGAAGTCCGCGCCGAACCCGCGGTCCAGCTCTGTCTCGCACCGCTCCAGACGCTCCGGGTCAGCGTCGACGACGAGCAGCACCGGCCTGGCCGCATGCAGCCTTGGCCTTCCCCCGGGTTCCCCACCCATGTTTGTGACGGTAGGTCCACCCAAACCGCCTGGCAATGTGCAAAGCGTTTGTTCGCCGGGTCCTGTCCGCCCCAGTGGGACAGGACCCGGCGAAGCACCATCAGTTGACGGCTACCGCGGACCAGGCAGCCGCGACGGCGGCCTTCTCCGTGCTGTTCGCGCCGTACAGGTCGGTGGCCGCGTTCAGCGTGGCGGTCCGGGCCTGCGCGTACGTCGTACCGCTGGTCATGTAGGTCGTCAGCGCGCGGAACCAGATCTTGCCGAGCTTGTCGTGCCCGATGCCGGTGAGCGTCGAACCGTTGCAGGTCGGCGAGTTGTGCGGCAGGCCGCCGATCGTCTTCGCGCCCGAGCCCTCGGCGAGCAGGTACGCGAAGTGGTTCGCGATCGCGGACGAGTAGTGCACGTCCAGGTTGCCGACGTCCGAGGTGTAGCAGTCCGGCGAGGTGCCGTCCCTGCTCGGCTTGTCCATGTACCGCAGCGCCGGGCGGTCCTTCATGATCTTCTCGCCGATGTAGTAGTCGCCCGGGTCCGAGGCGTTGTTCGCGTAGAACTCGACCATCGTGCCGAGGATGTCGCTGGTGGCCTCGTTCAGGCCGCCGGACTCACCGGAGTACGTGAGGTTCGCGGTGTGCTCGGTGACGCCGTGGGACATCTCGTGACCGGCCACGTCCAGCGACACCAGCGGACCGGCCGCGACGTTGTCGCCGTCGCCGTACGTCATCTGCTTGCCGTCCCAGAACGCGTTCACGTAGTTGGAGCCGTAGTGCACGCGGCTCGGGACACCCTTGCCGTCGCCGAAGATGCCGTTCCGGCCCTGGACGTTCTTGTAGTAGTCGTACGTCATCGCGGCGCCGTAGTGCGCGTCGACGGCGGCCGAGGCGCGGTCGGACGTGGTGCCGTTGCCCCAGTGGTTGTCGGCGTCGACGAACTTGGTCGCCGCCGTGCAGCCAAGCTGGAAGAGCTGGCACAGGATCGAGTCGGTCTTGTTGTTCGCGTCGCCGGTCCAGCCGCCGCCGCGGGTCGCGTCGGTCAGCGTGTACCCGCCGGTCGCCGTACTCGTCTCGAGCGGCACGGTGCCGGAGTACAGGCTCTTGCCGTCGCCGGTGGCCGTCTCGACGTGCTGCTCGCTGATCAGCTTCGCGCCGGTCAGGGCGTCGACGGTGGTGGTGATGAGGCTCGGCGTACCGTCCTTCTGAGTGCCGGCGGTGGTGACCAGGTAGGCCAGCCGCGGTGCACCCTTGCGGGCCTCGATCACCAGGCTGGGCTTGCCTTCGGCCTTCAGGCCCTTGGTGAGTGCCTTCGCGGTCGCGGTGGCGGCGGTGAGCTTCGGCGTACGGCTGATGTTCGCGCTCTTGGTGAGTGTCAGGCTGGCGCTCTTGAAGGCGCCGTCCTTGGTCTCGTGGACGACGACGTCGCCGCCGAGGACGGGGAGGCCCCCGATCGTACGGTCCATCCGGACGTGGCTGCTGCCGTCCTTGTCGACGATGACGTCCTTGACCACGAACGCGTCGGCGGTGGTGGCGCGCAGCGCGGTCAGGTTGCTGCTGATCGCCTCCTTGGCCTTCGCGACGGCCGCGGCCGGGGTGGGGACAGGGGACGCCGTCGGTGCACCGGTGGCAGTTGGTGCGCTGGTCAGTCCGAGGGCGGTGGTGGTCGCCACTGCTGTCGCAGCGGCGAACAGGGCGGATCTGTTCATCCTCGCGCTCCTTGTCAGGTGTCCCGGGGGCCTCACGCCCCAGGAACGAGGTGCTGGAACGTTACCGCCCGGTCACCTACGGTGGCCAGAGGTCGAGAAAAGTTGCCTTTCCTCGCGCTGCCCGCCGGATTTGGTCGGTCGGGGGCGATACCGTCACCGCATGGCGAAGAGCACGGCGGTGATGCTCACCGTGGGGGAGCGTGAGGTCCGGGTCTCGAGTCCCGAGCGGGTCGTCTACGAGGCGACCGACTGGGCCCCGGAGGTCACGAAACTGCAGGTCTGTGAGTACTTCGTCGCCGTGGCTCCGGCGTTCATGCACGCCTCGGGGGACCGGCCGGTGGCGCTCGAACGCTGGCCCGGCGGCTGGCGCGAGGGGATGACGCTGTCGGTCGACTCGATCGGCCGGCAGACGGGCGACGGGTTCTACTCGAAGCGCCTGCCGAAGGGCGCTCCGGACTGGCTCGAGACGTGCCGCGTGCTCACGCCGAACGGCCGCCCGATCGACGAGCTGTGCCTGTCCGAGCCTGCCGCGGCGGTCTGGGCGGCCCAGATGGGCACGCTGACCTTCCACCCGTGGGCGGTCCGGAAAACCGATCTCGACCGGCCCGACGAGCTGCGCCTCGACCTCGACCCGCAACCCGGGGCGACCTTCGCCGACGCCCGGCGGGTGGCCGCGGTCGCGCGCGAACTGCTCGTGGAGCAGGGCCTTCGCGGATACCCGAAGACCAGCGGCAACCGGGGGATCCACATCTATGTGCGGATCCGGCCCGAGTGGTCGTTCGACGAGGTCCGGCACGCCGCGATCGGCCTCGGCCGCGAACTCGAGCGCCGCGACGACGGCGTGACCACGGCCTGGTGGAAGGAGGAGCGCGGCGACGCGAAGATCTTCCTCGACTTCAACCAGAACCTCCGCGACCGTACCGTCGCCGGTGCCTGGTCGCTGCGCCCACGGCCGGGCGCTCCGGTCAGCACGCCGATGACGTGGGAACGGCTCGCCGAGGTCGACGACCCGCGCGCGTTCAACCTGCATACGGTTCCGGAGTATCTGTCGGACGGCGACCCGTGGGCGGACATGGACGATATGGCGTACGCCCTCGACCCGCTGCTCCGGCTCTGGGAGGAGCTGCCCGGGGGCGAGCTGAACTTCCCGCCCGACTACCCGAAGATGCCGGGCGAACCGCCGCGCGTCCAGCCGAGCAAGAAGGTCGCCGAACACTGGGACGAACACGGCAACCGGATCCCTGACATTCCGTAGCGCTGTCTCGTCGGATGGGTGTACGGATGCTCATTCGCTAGGAGATACCTGTTATGGATGCACGTCTGGACCTGTTCACCAATCCGGCGCTCGGCAAGTTCGTCAAGCACCTCAACACGGCCGCCCGGGCCGCGCAGGATGCCGGCGTACCGCTGGCCACGCTCGAGTTGATGGAGCTGCGGGCCAGCCAGATCAACGGCTGCGCGTACTGCGTCGACATGCACTCGAAGGACCTCGCCCACCACGGCGAGACCGCCGTCCGGATCAACCTGGTCGCGGTCTGGCGCGAGGCCACCGTCTACACCGAGGCGGAGCGTGCCGCGCTCGCACTGACCGAAGCCGGTACCCGGCTCGCCGACGCCGCCGGGGGAGTCCCCGACGACGTGTGGCTGAACGCTACCAAGTACTACAACGAGGACCAGCTCGGCGCGCTGGTCGCCGCCATCGCCGGCATCAACACCTGGAACCGCCTCAACGTCATCACCCAGCAACCGGCCGGCGACTACGTGCCGGGCCAGTGGGGGTGAATGGCGGACCGCCACGCCATCACAATCGCCGGCTGATCGCCGGGCCGAGCGCAGTCACCGACGGCGCGGCTGATTGTGATGGCGTGGCGGTTCAGATCGTGCGGAGTGCTCCGCCGTCGACGGGGATGATGGCGCCCGTGAGGTAGGAGGCGGCGGGGGAGAGGACGAAGGCGGCGACCCGGCCGAACTCGTCGGGGGTGCCGTAGCGGCGCAGCGGGATGGTCTTCTCCGAGGCGCGCCGGACCGCCTCGGGGTCGCCCGACTTCCCGTCGAGCTCCTTCAGCCGGTCGGTGGAGATCCGGCCCGGCATCAGGCCGTTCACCCGGATGCCGTTCGGGCCGAGCTCGTCGGCGAGCGTCTTCGCGATCATCGCCAGCCCGGGGCGGAGGCCGTTCGAGATCGCCAGCCCGTTGATCGGGGACTTCACCGACGACGACAGCACGAAGGCGATCGACGTACCCTCCGCCCCGGCCCGGGCGACCGCCCGCGCGATCCGCAGGGCGCCGAGGAAGACGCTGTCGAAGGCCGCTCGCCAGTCGTCCTCGTCGGAGTCCAGCGCGGTGCCGGCGCGCGGTCCGCCGACGCTGATCAGCGCGCCGTGCAGGTCGCCCCACTTGGCGATCGCGGTCGCCGCCAGCCGCTCGGCGCTCTCCGGGTCGGCGTTGTCGACCGGGATCCCGACCACGTTCTCACCGAGCTCCGCGGCGGCCCGCGCGATCGACTCCTCGTTGCGGCTGGAGATCACCAGCCGCGCGCCTTCGGCGGCCAGAGCCTTCGCGGTGGCGAAGCCGAGTCCGGCGCTGGCGCCGGTGACGATGTACGTGCGATCGCGAAGTCCTAGGTCCACGTCTCCATCCTGCCGCACCCCGCCCAGCCGCGCACCTCGAACGTGGCCGACGGCAAACACCTAGTACGCCGACTTGCGCAAAGGTGACTCGGCCGTGGTCAGGTGCCAGGCGGTGTTCACCAGGCCGAGATGCGAGAACGCCTGCGGGAAGTTGCCGAGCATCCGCCCGGAGCTCACGTCGTACTCCTCGGCGAGCAGGCCGACGTCGTTGCGCAGGGCAACGAGCTTCTCGTACAGGTCGCGGGACTCGCCGACCCGGCCGACCATCGCGAGCGCGTCGGCCAGCCAGAACGAGCAGATCAGGAACGTCCCCTCGTCGTCGCTCAGCCCGTCGTCGGTGTGCTCGGTCAGGTACCGCCGGACGAAACCCTCCGACGCCAGCTCCCGCTGGACGGCGTCCACCGTGCCGACCACCCGCGGATCGTCCGCGGGCAGGAACCCGACCTGCGGGATCAGCAGGACGGCGGCGTCGAGCGCCTTGCTCCCGTACGCCTGCGTGAACGTGTTCCGGTCCGCGTCGTACGCCTGCTCGCACACCGCCCGGTGGATCTCGTCCGCGCGCGCCCGCCACTCCTTCGCCGGCCCGGTCAGCCCGAACCGCTCGACCGCCCGCGCGGCCCGGTCGAACGCAACCCAGGCCATCACCTTCGAGTACGTGAAGTGCTGCCGGCCGCCGCGGACCTCCCAGATCCCTTCGTCGGGCTGGTTCCACACCTCTTCGAGGTGCCGCATCAGCCCGCGCTGTACCTGCCACGCCTCGTCGGTCGCACCGATCTGGTGCTCCCGGGCCAGCGCGAGTACGTCCATCACCTCGCCGAACACGTCGATCTGCAGCTGTTCCGCGGCCGCGTTCCCGATCCGCACCGGGGCCGATCCGGCGTACCCGGGCAGCCAGCCGGCCTCGAACTCGGTCAGCCGGCGTTCACCGGTCACGCCGTACATGATCTGGACATCCTGCGGGGAGCCGGCGATCGCGCGCAGCAGCCAGTTCCGCCAGGCCTGGGCCTCTTCGGTGTACCCGGCGCGGAGCATCGCGGACAGCGTCATCGTTGCGTCGCGCAACCAGCAGTACCGGTAGTCCCAGTTCCGCGAACCGCCGAGCGATTCGGGCAGCGAGGTGGTCGGCGCGGCGACGATGCCACCGGACGGCGCGTACGTCAGTGCCTTCAACGTCAGGATCGACCGGGTGACCTCCTCGCTGAGCTCGGTCGTACTCGTACTGCGGCCGATCCACTCGGTCCAGAAGTCCTCGGTGGGCTTGAGCGACGCGATCGCGTCGGTCGCCTTCGGTACCGGGTGGTGCGACGGGTGCCAGGTCAGCACGAACCAGGCCTGGTCGCCCTTGCCGACCCGGAAGTCGCCGAACGTCGTCAGGTCGCGGCCGTACTGATGGACGTCGGACCGCAGCGAGACCGCGTCCGGCCCGGCGATCGCGTCGATCTGCCCGTCGGACCGCCGTACCCACGGGACGACGTGACCGTAGTCGAACCGCAGCTTCAGCTCGGACCGCATCTCGACGGATCCGCTGATGCCCTCGACGATCCGGACGACGTCCGGTGCAGTGTCCCGCGGCGGCATGAAGTCGATCACCCGGACGGATCCGCTCGGCGTCGACCACTCGGTCTCGAGCACCAGCGTGTCGCCGCGGTAGTGCCTGCTGCTGACCGCGTCCGCGTCCTGTGGCGCGATCCGCCAGTGGCCGTTGTCGTCCGTACCGAGCAGCGCCGCGAAACATGCGGGGGAGTCGAACCGCGGGAAGCACAGCCAGTCGATCGAGCCCTGCTTGGACACCAGTGCGGCGGTCTGCAGGTCACCGATCAGCGCATAGTCCTCAATCCGCCGCTCCGGCGTGGGCCGCGGGCTGCTCGACGGCGTCGCCGGATTCTGGCTGGTCCCCCGACTTGTCACCGCGGCCTCCCGTTTTCGTGAAATAGACCAGCCCACCGACCGCCAGCAGCGCGAAGAAGAACCACTGGAGTGCGTAGAAGAAGTGTGGACCGTCGTCGATCTCCGGACCGGGGAACCCGCCGAACGACGGGTCGTTGGCCGGGTCCTGCTTGGTGATCTGCACGTATCCGTCGTACAGGTTGAGGCCGAGGACCTTCGCGAAGTCAGGCCCGTTGATCAGCCGCGCGGTCCCGTCGTCCGGCGTACCGCCGTTCGTGTGACCGCCGCGCTCGCTGCGCTGCAGCCGCCCGGTCACGGTGACCTGCCCGGTCGGTACGGCGGGAACGTGCAGCGGCATCAGCTCCGAGCTCTGCCGGGGGATGAACCCTCGGTCCACCAGCAGGGCCTTGCCGTCGGCGAGGACCAGCGGCGTGACGATCTCGAACCCGGGCCGGTCCTCGACGTTGCGGTACTTCATCACGATCTGCTTCGAGGCGTCGTACGTCCCGGTGACGACCACGGTGCGCCACGCGTGCTGGTCTCCGACCACGCCCTGCGGTCCGAGGATCTGGTCGATCGGCGCAGGCTGGGCGGCCAGATTGGTCCTGGTCACCGCGTTGCGCGCCTTGCGCTCGTCGAGCCGGTGCAGCTGCCAGCGACCGAGCTCCACGCACACGGTAGCCAGCAGCAGGACCCCCAGCGCGGCGGCGATCCAGCGGATGTTCACGATACGGCCCACGTCTCGAACTTAAGCCATCCCCTGAAACTGCCGACGCCCGGCACGTACGCTGGGGGGATGACGGCGATCCAGCAAGCGACGCGAACGGGCCTGGCGGACCGCTACGGCCGGGTCGCCACCGACCTGCGCGTGTCGCTCACCGACCGCTGCAACCTCCGCTGTACGTACTGCATGCCGGAGGAAGGCCTGGACTGGCTGCCGAAGCCGGAACTGCTCACCGACGACGAGGTCGTCCGCCTGGTTTCGGTCGCCGTCACCCACCTCGGCGTGCACGAGATCCGCTTCACCGGCGGCGAACCGCTGCTGCGCCGCGGCCTGGTCGACATCGTTGCCCGTACGACCCAGCTCGCCCCCCGCCCTGAGGTGTCCCTGACCACCAACGGGATCGGCCTTGCCCGGCAGGCGAAAGCGCTGAAGGAAGCCGGTCTGGACCGGGTGAACGTGAGCCTCGACACGGTCGACGTCGAGACCTTCAAGCAGCTCGCCCGGCGCGATCGGATGAAGGACGTGATCGCCGGACTGGAGGCCGCGAACGACGCGGGTCTGACGCCGGTGAAAGTGAACGCCGTCCTCATGCGCGGTGTGAACGACACGCAAGCGCCGCAACTGCTGGAGTTCTGCCTCGACCGTGGCTACGAACTGCGGTTCATCGAGCAGATGCCGCTGGACGCCCAGCACGGCTGGAACCGCGCGACGATGATCACTGCCGACGAGATCCTCGGCATGCTGACCGAGCGGTTCCACCTGACCCCGGACGACGCGTCGAAGCGCGGGAGCGCACCGGCCGAGTCGTTCCTGGTCGGCGGCGGGCCGCAGACGGTCGGCATCATCGCCTCGGTCACGCGGCCGTTCTGTGGTGACTGTGACCGGGTCCGGCTGACCGCCGACGGTCAGGTCCGGGACTGCCTGTTCGCGCGTACCGAGTCGGACCTGCGGACCGCACTGCGAGCCGGTGCCGACGACGAGGAACTGGCCGGCCGCTGGCGGCGCGCGATGGCCGGCAAACTTCCCGGCCACGGCATCAACGACCCGAGCTTCCTGCAACCGTCCCGCCCGATGTCCGCGATCGGCGGTTGATCAGTACTCCGGCCTAATCCGGAAATGCAGTTTTTCGGTAAGTTTCTGCGTGGCGGGCTCGACATTCATGGCGTGAATGGTTCGACTTCGCGCAGGAATGACCGGCGGTCCAGGAAGTCGGACAGGCTGTCCTTGTGTTCGTCGCAGGCGAGCCAGGTCTTGCGCCGGTCCGGCGTGTGGATCTTCGGGTTGTTCCAGCGCAACGCCCACGTGGCGGGGTTGCCGCAGCCCCTGGCGGAGCAGACGGTCGATACGGCTTCTTCGGTCACATTCCTGCATTCCCTGATGTCTCAATAATCAATTGCCTGGGCAAAATGAAGCGACGTCGGACAGCCACGGGGGGAGCCGTCCGACGCCGCATCAAGTCCCTGAATTTCACTCATGAACTTCAGAGCACGCGGGAGATTCTGACACGAATCACTCCAAGTTTTCCAGTCCCGGCCCACATCACTTTTCGGTGTCGGCGCCGGAGTCCCGAAGCGGCTCCTGATCCGGCTCGGGGTCGGCCGGTACGACGGCGGCCGGATGCTCGGTGATCGCCGGTCGCGCGGGCGCGATGAACGCGTTCGAGCCGGCCTGGGTGGCCGACCGATGGGCGTTCGCCAGCACCACCGCGAAGTACGGCAGGACGACCGCGCCGACGACGAACAGCCAGCGCCACGGCGACGGGGTGACCACGGCCAGGACGAAGCACACCACCCGGATCGACATCATCCAGGCGTACCGCACGATCCGGCTGTCCAGGTCCTCGGACCGGCCGGGCTGCGCACTGGTCACCGAGATGACCGCCGCGCCGCTCCGCTCATGGCGTCTCGACATCTATCCTCCTCACCAAGAACAACGGTACGCCGCGCTGTCCGCCCAAGCGCAGCCAGGCAGCAGAGAGAGGCATGTCATGACCGATCGCACGTACCGGGTGACTGAGATCGTGGGCACCTCCAAGGAGGGTCTGAACCAGGCGATCACCAACGGGATCACCCGGGCCGGGGAGACCCTTCGTCATCTCGACTGGTTCGAGGTCACCGACATCCGCGGCCACCTCTCGGACAACCAGATCGACCACTACCAGGTGACGATGAAGGTCGGTTTCCGGCTCGAGGACTCCTGACCGGTCTGGGTGCGGAAGCCACGAGCCGAGTGGGATAGCGTTCCTCCGACCGACGACGTGAGGAGGGCTTGTGAGCAGGTCTGTGCTGGTGACCGGAGGCAACCGGGGCATCGGGCTGGCGATCGCGACCGCGTTCAAGGAGGCGGGTGACCAGGTCGCCGTGACCTACAACTCCAGCCCGCCGCCGGAGGGTTTCCTCGGCGTGAAGTGCGACATCACCGACCAGGAGCAGGTGGACGCGGCGTTCGACACGATCGCGGAGCAGCACGGCCCGGTCGAGGTGCTGGTGGCGAACGCCGGGATCACCCGCGACACGCTGCTACTGCGGATGTCCGACGAGGACTGGGACCAGGTCGTGCAGACCAACCTGACCGGTTCGTTCCGGGTCGCGCGCCGGGCCGCGAAGGGCATGCTGCGGCTGCGCAAGGGCCGGATCGTGTTCATCTCCTCGGTGGTCGGAATGCTCGGCTCGCCCGGCCAGGTGAACTACGCGGCCAGCAAGTCCGGCCTGATCGGGATGGCCCGGTCGATCGCCCGCGAGCTGGGCAGCCGCGGCATCACCGCGAACGTGGTCGCGCCGGGGTTCGTCGAGACCGACATGACCGCCGTACTGCCGGAGGAGACCCAGAAGCAGTACCTGAGCCAGATCCCGCTCGGGCGGTTCGGCCTGACGTCGGAGGTCGCGAACGCGGTCCGTTGGCTCGCGTCGGAGGAGGCCGGGTACATCACCGGCGCGGTGATCCCGGTCGACGGCGGTATCGGGATGGGCAACTGATGGGCATCCTCGACGGCAAGCGCATCCTGGTCGCCGGCGTCACGCTCGACTCGTCGATCGGCTTCGCCACGGCCAAGGTCGCGCAGGAGCAGGGCGCGACGGTCCTGATCTCGAACTTCGGCCGTGCGCTGAGCATCACCAAGCGGATCGCGAAGCGGCTCCCGGTCGAGCCGCCGGTGCTCGAGCTGGACGTGACGAACGCGGAGCACCTGGCCGCGCTGCCGGACGCCGTCCGCGAGCACGTCGACGGGCTCGACGGGGTCGTGCACTCGATCGCGTACGGGAACCCGGAGACCATCCTCGGCGGCAAGTTCCTCGACGGTCCGTGGGACGACGTGGCGCAGGCCGTGCATGTGTCGGCGTACAGCCTGAAGGCGCTCGCGGTCACCTGCGCGCCGCTGATGGGTCGTGGCGGCAGTGTCGTCGGGATGACGTTCGACGCGACCGTCGCCTGGCCCGGGTACGACTGGATGGGTGTCGCCAAGGCGGCGCTCGAGTCCACCAGCCGGTACCTGGCGCGTGACCTCGGTGCGCAGGGCATTCGCTGCAACCTGGTCTCGGCCGGCCCGCTGAAGACGCTGGCCGCGAAGGCGATCCCGGGCTTCGAGAAGTTCGAGGAGCCGTGGCTGGACCGCGCCCCGCTCGGCTGGGACCCGTCCGACCTCGAACCGACCGGCCGCACGATCGTCGCCCTGCTGTCCGACTTCTTCCCCTCAACCACCGGCGAGATCATCCACGTCGATGGCGGTTACCACGCGATGGGAGCGTAGTGGCAACTTCCTTGGTAGAGCTGCGTGTCCTGGACGGCGCCAACCTCTACTTCAGCCGCGCCGCGGTCAAGCTGACGCTCGACGTGTCGGCGCTCGCGGACGCGCCCGCCCCAGCGGCGAAGACGTACGCGCAGGCGATCGGGCTCGGGACCACGCGCCCGGGCCGGATCGGCTCCGGGTTCCGGCAGCGGTTCGCGATCCGCGTGGTCGGTCACGTCGTACGGCGGATCGCGCGCGAGGCCGGGATCGGCCGGATCGGTGTCCGCGTCCGTCCGGAGTCCGACGTACGGCGACTCGTGGTGGCGTTCCCGTGGGCGCACGAAGGCCGGGCGCGGGCGCTCGGTGCTGCGATCGTCGAGGTCCTGGACGCGTTCGGTGCGGACGATCTGGGCGGGCTGATCAAGTCCGTCGGTGAACGCGTCCGCGACGAGCCGCCGGGCAACGCGCCGCCGACGCTGCGGCCGAAGGTTCCGGTGGTCGCGGTGACCGGGACGAACGGCAAGACCACGACCTCCCGGATGATCGCGCACATCGGCCGCGCCGCCGACCTGCATGTCGGCTGGTGCAGCACCGACGGCGTGTACTTCGACGGCGAACTGATCAAGTACGGCGACTTCTCCGGCCCGAGCGGCGCCGCGCAGGTGCTGTCCCAGCCGGGCATCCAGCTCGCCGTGGTCGAGACCGCGCGCGGCGGCATCCTGCGCCGCGGCGTCGGCATCGCGTACAACGACGTCTCCGTCGTCACCAACGTGTCCGCCGACCACCTCGGGCTCGGCGGCATCGACACCGTCGACCAGCTCGCCGAGGTGAAGGCCGTGATCACCCAGATCACCCGGCCGCGCGGTTGGTGCGTCGTGAACGGCGACGACCCCCGTACGTTCGCGATGCGGCTCGGCTCGCCGGCCAAGTGCTGGGTGTTCTCCCGCGATCCCGACTCGCCGTCGATCCGGGCGGTGCTGGACGAGGGCGGCCGCGCCACGACCGTGCTCGACGGGTTCGTCACGGTGCTGGACAGCTCCCGCGACCCGGAGCCGCTGCTCAAGGTGGTCGACGTACCGATGACGCTGTCCGGGCTGTCGCACTACAACGTCGAGAACACGCTGGCCGCGGCGTCGGCCGCGCTCGGGCTCGGGTTGCCGCGGGCGGCCGTGATCGAGGGTCTGAGTACGTTCGCGCCGAACGAGAACAACCCCGGCCGGATGAACATGTACTCGCTGCGCGACTTCACCGTGGTGATCGACCTCGCCCACAACGAGGCCGGGCTCGAGGCGCTGATCGAGATCATGAACGGCGTCCGCCCCGAGGGCGGCCGGTTGATGCTGGCGCTGGGGTCGCCGGGGGACCGGGCCGACGACATGGTCGCGGCGCTCGGCGCGATGGGCGCGCGGGCAACCGACAAGGTCGCGATCGGGCACAAGAGCGACTACCTGCGCGGACGTCCGCCGGCGGAGCTCGAGGCGGTGTTCCGGGAGGGCGCCGCGTCGGTCGGTGTCGAGGACGTACCGGCGTTCCCGACCGAGCTCGAGGCGGCGCAGTCGCTGGTCGCGCAGGCCCGGGCCGGGGATGTGGTCGCGGTGATGTCTCTGCAGGATCGGGCGAGTCTTGACCGCTGGTTGCGGTCCGAGGGAGCTACTGTCGACACACCGGAGATCTTGAAGAGCAAGGTCGAGAGAGCCCAGCACTAGCCCCGACGGTCCGCCCGCTGGGGTGGGAACGGGGTTGTGATGCGCTACCTGTGGTCGATCCCGGCCGCGGTGGTCGCCTGGTTCGTGGGCGGCTTCTCCGCGACGTACCTGAAGGGACTTCCGGACGGTACGACGTACTTCGTGCCGCCGCGGATCGACCTGCTGGTGCTCGGCGGCTTCACCGGCGGCGTGCTCGCGGGGCTGCTGATCGGGCGGATCCGGATCGCCGTACCGGTGGTGCTGGTCGTTGCCGCGGGCATGTGGTGGGCGACCGGGACGTCGTTCGGGGTGCACGACCTGCTGATCACGTTGCTGGTGGCAACTGCCGTCGGAGCGTTCTTCGGTGCGATCGGCGCCCGGAGTTCGGTGGTGGCGGCGTTCGCGCTGGCGCTGCCGGTCGCCTGGTACGCGCTGCGGCCGGCCGAGCAGCTCGGCGAGTGGCGGTGGAGCTGGCAGCTGAACGGGCTGCTGGTCGGCGCCGGGCTGGCCCTGCTGCTGTACATCGCCTGCTGGAAACGCGGCTGGCGGTCGGTGAGCTCGTGGATCCCGCTGACCGGGTTCTACCTGGTGTGCTTCGCGGCGGTCGAGTCGATCCGGCTGGTCAGCCAGTCGTCGGGCAAGCCGATGGACGCGGTCGGCAACGCGTCGACCGAGGCGTTCTTCCAGGCCTTCGCGCCGCTGCTTCGCGAGTACTGGCCGTGGATGGTGGCCGGCGTACTGCTGGCGATCCCGATGACCGCGCTCAAGCTGCGGGCACTCCCGCCGCCACCGCCGCCTCCGGACCCGTACGCCGACCGGTCCAACGACGCAGTACTGTCTGACGACCTCGACTGGATCGACGAGGTCGAACCCCGCCGCCGGCTGCTCCCGCGCCGGTCGGCCGAGGAGAGCGTCTGACCTAGGCCCCCGCCTCAGGAAAGTTCCCGGGCGGGGTCCTCGGTGGGCTCCTCGTCGGGCTGGACGAAGTCCGGGTCGCCGCCCTCGTCGCCGGAGCGCGCGCCGGCCTGGGCCAGGTGCGACACCGATTCGAGCTCGGCGAGGACCGACTGGTGCTGGTCGACGCACAGCACGACCAGGTCACCCGGGTTGGACAGGCCGAGTGCGAACCGTACGGCCTCCAGTTCGTCGAGCACGATGTCGACCCGGCGGCAGCGCGCACCGGCGTCCATCGCGGCCTGGACGCCGGCCGCGACCAGATCGGCCGACTCGCCACGCTTGCGTCCGCGCAACCGGGCGTCCTCGCGGACGACGACCACGTCGAAGTGCAGCGCCGCGACCTCACCGAGCTCGCGGAGGTCGTCGTCGCGCCGGTCGCCCGCGGTCGCGATCACGCCGATCCGCGACGGCCGCCCGAGCTCCGAGGACGCGCTCAGGCTCTCGCCGATCCGGTCCACGAAGTCGCCGAGCATCCGCATCGCGGGCGCGTTGTGGCAGTAGTCGACGATCACGGTGCGCCCGTCGACGTCGATCTCGTTCAACCGGCCCGGCGACAGATAGTACGACGTACTGAACGTCCGCAGGCCCTGCCGGATGTCGTGCAGCGGCGCACCGGCCGCGAACGCCGCCGCGGCCGCCGCCATCGCGTTCTGCACGTTCATCATCGCCCGCCCGCCGAACGTTGCCGGCAGCAAGTGTGTCCACGCGAGCTGCATCGACCGCCGGCCGTGCTTCACGACGATCATGTCGCCGAGGTCCGACCGCTCCAGGACGACCGCGCGGCCACCGCGCCGGCAGTGCCCCTCGATGTAGTCGCGGACCTCGCTGCCCGGCTCGGCCATGCTGAACCAGACGACCTGCCCCGAGCACTTCCGCCGCATCTTCCGCACCAGCGGGTCGTCGGCGTTGAGGACGGCGTACCCGGTCCGCGGGACGGCCTCGACCAGCACCGCCTTCACGTCGGCCAGCTGCTCGAGCGTCTCGATCCCGCGCATCCCGAGGTGATCCGGCTGGATGTTCAGCACGACGGCCACGTCGTTCCGCTCGTACCCGAGCCCCTCGCGGAGGATCCCGCCGCGCGCGACCTCGAACACCGCGAAGTCGACGCGCGGGTTCTGCAGCACCATCCGCGCCGACTTCGGGCCGGACGCGTCCTGCCGGATCACCAGCCGCTCGTCGATCACGATGCCGTCGGTCGAGGTCATCCCGACCTTGCGACCGAGGCCCTTGAAGACATGGCTGATCATCCGGGAGGTCGTGGTCTTGCCGTTCGTACCGGTGACCGCGACGATCGGGATCCGGCTGGTCGCGCCGGGTGGGAACAGCATGTCCACCACGGGTTTCGCGATGTACTGCGGTTCGCCGATCGTCGGGTTGGTGTGCATCCGGAAGCCCGGCGCGGCGTTCACCTCGCAGATCGCGCCGCCGGTCTCGCGCACCGGCTGGGTGATGTCCGGGCAGATGAAGTCGATACCGGCGATGTCCAGCCCGATCATCCGGGCCGCCTCCTCGGCGATCTCGACGTTCTCCGGGTGCGCCTCCCAGGTCCGGTCGATGGAGATCCCGCCGGTGGACATGTTGCCGGTGAGCGTCAGCTTCACCATCACGTCCTCGGGCGGTACGTCGTCCAGCTCGAAGCCCTGGTCACGGACCAGCTGCCGGGCGGCGTTGTTGATCGTGATCCGGGTCAGGATCTTCTCGTGCCCGACACCGCGGCGCGGGTCGGCGTTGGTGATGTCAACGAGTTCGGCGACCGTGTGGACGCCGTCGCCGACGACGTGCGCGGGTACGCGTTCCGCGATCGCCTCCATCCGGCCGTTGATGATCAGGCACCGGTAGTCCTTACCGGTGACGAAGTTCTCGACGATCACGAAGCCGCGCCGGGACTGCTCGACTGCGATCGGGAAAGCCTCCCGGACCGCGTCCGCGTTCTGCAGGTTCAGGCAGACTCCGCGGCCGTGGTTGCCGTCGAGCGGCTTGCAGACGACCGGGTAGCCGATCTTGTGCGCGACGCTGACGGCCTGCTCGACGGTCCGGACCGACTCCGACCGCGGTACCGGCAGACCGGCCGACGCGAGCAGCCGCGTGGTCAGGTCCTTGTCGCTGGCCACGTCGACCGCGATCGACCCGGTCTCCGACGTCATCGTCGCCCGGATCCGCTTCGCGTGCACACCCTGCCCGAGCTGCACCAGGCTGGCCTTGTTCAGCCGGATCCACGGGATGTCGCGGGACACCGCCTCGTCCACGATCGCCTGCGTCGACGGGCCGAACGCGGTCCGCTCGGCCTGCTTGATGAACTTCTCCAGCTCGGTGGTGAAGTCGAACGCCGGGTCCGGCTGGACCAGGTTGTTCACGAACCGTACGGCGAGCTCTCCCGCGGCGAGCCCGACCGCCTCGTCGGCGTACGCGTAGACGATGTTGTAGACGCCCGGCGAACCCTTGACCTGCCGGGTCTTGCCGCGGCGCATGTCGTGGCCGGCCTCCTGCTGCAGCTGCAGCGACACGTGCTCGGCGATGTGGCCGAGCCAGGTGCCTTCGTGCAGCCGCTCGATGAAGCCGCCCCTGCGGCCGCGCGAGCAGTGGTGCTGGTCGAGGCGCGGAAGGTCGGCGAGCAGCCGCTCGGTGAAGCCGGGGATGGTGTTCGACGGGAACTGCTCGAGCGAGCCGAGGTCGACGACCAGGTGGATCGCGGGGTCGTAGCTCCAGACGTTCGGGCCGCGGTAGACGCGGGTCTCGATGATCTTGAGGTCAGGGGACGGGGTGCCAGTGGTCATACGGTGGGGTCACTGTCCTGGTTGCGTGCGGTCGGGGAGCTCTGCGGGGTGCTGCGAGTCGGCGCCGGCCGCCTGTGTTGGTCTGTTCAGGGGCTCGGTCGCCTCCGGTCTGGACTCCCCGGCGGCCGCGGACTTCTTCGACGTACGGCGGCCCTCGCGCCGCTTCCGCTCCGCGTAGTACTTCGGTGACACTCCCTCGGCGGCGATCTCCTTGGCGAGCTTGCGAAGATCCGCCTCCGCCGCCTGCATCACCGCGATCTCCGTCGCGGGCGGCTGCTTGCCGTACGACAGCAGTACACGGTCCTGTAGGTCGAACGTCGCCGTCGCCGGGAGGACGTGCAGGACGACACCGGACGCGAGCATCGGCTCGGATCGCTGGGCGTTGTGGGCGTTCGACGTGATCCGGGTGCCGTCGAAGATCGTCACGGCACCGCGGCCGACGACCTCGAGGTGCGAACCGCGGAACACGGCCGCGGTGTCCTCGTCGACGCCGATCCCGAGCAGGCCGGGGGACTGCGCGACCAGCGACAACAGCCGGCCGTACCGGTTCCGCTGGGCGAAGTGCTGGTCGACGATCGCGCCCTGGACCAGGCCGAGCCCGCCGGACAGCTGGCTCATCCGCTGCCGCGGGGTCGCACCGGAGCGCCCGAACGCGATCATGTGCTCGGCCAGGATGCTCGCGCCGGCCGACGTACCACCGACCGCCGCACCGCGGGCGTGGGCAGCCGTCACCGCACGGCCGAACGCCGTACCGGTGACGACACCGGCGAGCTTGAGCTGGTTGCCGCCGGTCATGAAGATGCCGGTGGCGTCGTTCAGCGGGGCGATGAAGGCCGGGTCGTCGGCGTCCTCCCGGTTCTCCGGACGGACGCCGACCACGCTCTCGGCGCCGAGGGCGGCGAACAGCGCGCGGTACACGTCGATGACATCAGGCCCGAGCGCGGACGCCGTCGGCACCACGACGATCCGCGCCTTGGACCCACCGGCCGCCTCGACGAACTCCTGCAGCACCGTCCGCTTCTTCAGCTTGTCCTCGGCACCACCGATAGCGAACAGGGCACCCGGCCCACCCTGCAGTTCAGACATAAGCCGAAGAATAAGTCCTCCACCCCACCCACCCACCACCGCCGTTCCCCAACTTTGAGAAGCCACCGACCATTCTCAACGCGCAATCGTGGTTGGTGGCTTCTCAAAGTCGGGCAGGCCCCCGGGGGGAGTTGTCCACAGGGTGGTGTCTGGGGAGGCGGGCGGGGTGGGGGTTGGGGCATCGTGGTGGGGTGGATCGGTTGGGTGATGGAGTTCGGGATCGGGTGCTGGAGCTCGTGCGGACGCCGCAAGGGCGGGGAGTCCTGCTCGACGTCGGCTTGCGGGACTCCGACCTGCGACGGCTCCTGCGCAGGCAGGCTCTGCAGCATCACCACGGGCATTACATCGACGGCCGGGTGGACGAGGAGCTCGCCCGGATCGCCTGCGCACAGGCGCTGCACCCCGGCTCGGTCGTGAGTCACTTCAGCGCGGCCCGGCTGGCAGGGCTTCGCACCTGGACGGACAGCCGGCGGCGGTCGGCGCCTCCCGCCGATGCTGTGTGGTTGACGCGGCCGGCCACTGCCAAGCGGAACCAGCGGCGCGAGAACATCGTCGTACGGCGAGCGACCCTGGAGCCGGCCGATGTGGCGAGGCACCTGTGGTTGCCGGTCACCAGCACGGCGAGGACTGTGGTGGACCTCGCTCGCACTCTGCCCTTCCCCGAGGCGATCGTGACCGTCGACCACGCGTTGCGCGGAGGCCTGTCCCGCGCGGACCTCGACAGTGTGCTGGAGTGCCAGTTCCAATGGCCGGGCATGCGGCGGGCCCGGACCACGATCGGCCTCGGCGATCCGCGCGCCGAGTCGGTACTCGAGTCGATAGCCCGGGCGGTCTTCGCCATCGCCGGCCTGCCCGTGCCGAGCCTCCAGGCCCAGTTCTGGGACGGCCGCACGTGGATGCCCGAGCGCGTGGACTTCTGGTGGCCGCAGTTCCGGACGATCGGCGAAGCCGACGGTCTTGCGAAGTACGACAGCGACAGCCCCGAGGAACGGCGCCGGCAGTTGCGCCGCGGTCACCGGCGTGATCAGCGGCTGAGTGATCGAGCAGTCGAGCTCGTGCACTTCGGCTGGGAGGACGTCCTCGATCCTCGTTCGGACCTGATCGCGCGCCTGCGCGCCGCCTTCGGAAGGGGCAGATCCCGCCCCGGCGACCCGCCGATCTGGCGCGCCCCCGACCCGCGCGACCCCGCCCACTACCTCCACGCCGCCTAACTCACCCGCGCCACCCACATCGTCGTACCCCTGTCACCTCAACTTTGAGAAGCCACCGACCATTCTCAACGCGCAATCGTGGTTGGTGGCTTCTCAAAGTTGGTCAGTGGCCGAACGTGAACCAGTTCAGGTTGACGTAGTCGGCTGGTTGGCCGCTGGTGAAGGTCAGGTAGACGTCGTGGATGCCGGTGACGGCGGACAGGTTGGCGGGGACGGTTCGCCAGGACTGCCAGCCGCCGGTGTTGGCGATCGCGAAGCTGCCGATCGGGGCGTTGCTACGGCTGTCCAGGCGTACTTCTGCCAGCCCGCTGACCCCGCCCGCGGCTCCGGATGCGACGCGGGCCACGAACTGCGTGGCCGCAGTACTGCCGAAGTCGATGCCGCGGTACTGCGCCCAGTCGCCGTTGCCGATCTGCATCAGGTTCTGGCCGCCGCCGGTGTCGGTCGTGGTCTCCAGGCCCATACCCGACTGCTGGTTGTACGCCTCCGCCTGCAACGTTCCGTACGCCGAGGAGCCGCCGGGCGGGGGAGCCGTCGTACCGCCGCCGCCCTTGGAGGAGACCGCGACGTAGTCGACCACCATCGGCTTGTCCGGGACCGTCGACGCGCGCGGCGTCGGGCCGTTCAGCGCGTCCGGGAACGCACCGCCGATCGCGAGGTTGAGCAGCACGAAGTACCCGGCGTGCGACGTCATGTTCGACCAGGTGTCGGCCGGGAACTGGCTCTGGCTGAGCGAGTGGAACTGCTGCCCGTCGACGTACCACCTGAGCTGGTTCGGTGAGACGGAGGTGTCCCACTCGAAGCGGTACGTGTGGAAGGCGGACTGGCAGGTCGAGCCGGGGCACGCGCGGTTCGCGCCGAGGCCGGTGGTCTCGTTGCACGGGCCGCCGGGGTTCACGCCGCAGTGCAGTACGCCCCAGACCGAGTCGATCCCGTTGACGTTCTCCATGATGTCGAACTCGCCGATGCCCGGCCAGTTCCAGTAGTTCCCGCGGTACGGCGAGCCGAGCGCCCAGAACGCCGGCCAGTAACCGAGCGCGGCGTCGCCGGTGACGTTCGGCATCTGGATCCGGCTCTCGATCGCCAGCACTCCGCCGGCCGGCGGCTTGAAGTCGGCGCGCTGGGACTCGATCCGTGCCGACGTCCAGTTGCCGGCCGCGTCCCGGCGCGGGGTGATCCGTAGGTTCCCGGCGCCGTCCAGGGACAGGTTGTCCGGGCTGTTCGTGTAGTTCTGGATCTCGCCGGTGCCCCAGTTCCCGGGACCGCCCGGGTAGCCGTGGCCGGTGTCGATGATCCAGTTCGAGCTCGACGGCAGGCTGCCGCCGGGCCCGTCGAAGTCGTCGCTCCAGACCGTCGTCCAGCCGGTCGGTGGCGGCGGCACGCTGGCCTGTGCGGCGACGCCGGCCGAGACGACGGCGAGCAGTGGGACTACCAGGGCGAGTGCGATGGGGCGGATACGCATGTCGACCTCCAGGGGCGGTGGATGAGGTCTATGAGAGCGCTCTCACCGTCCCGTGTCAACAGCGCGTCACAGCTTCGTGCGGTAGACGGTCGTACTGCGCCGTACGCGCATGCCGAGGCGCTCGTACATCGCGAGGGCGCCGGTGCCGGAGTGCGTCCAGAGCGTCAGCGTCTCCTTGCCGCGGCGGCCTGCTCCGAGGGCGGTGTACGTCAGCAGCGCGCGGGCGAGGCCGCGGCCGCGGAAGTCGCGCCGTACGGCTACCTGGTCGACGTATCCGTCGGGGGAGTCGGGGAGCTCCAGGCTGAGGACGGCGCCGACGATCTCGTCACCGGCGACCGCGACCGGCGACAGTTCGGGGTCGAAGCTGTCGCGTTCGATGCTCGTACCGGCCCACTCCTCGTACTCGTGCCGCCGCGGCTGCCACTCGTCGAACGCGTCCTGGACGACCTGGTGCACCACGTGCGCGTCGGCCTGTTCGAACGGCCGGAGCGTGACGCCGTCGGGCAACACCGGCTCGTCTCCGTCGACCGGACGCTCGAGCAGCCAGTTGGTGGCGAGTACCTCGTACCCACGCTCGGTCAGGATCTTCGTCCCGGCGACATCCGCATCGTCGACCGTCTGCGCGAGCCAGTCGCTCTCGTGCTCGCGGGCCCGCGCTTCCGCCCAGTCGAGCAACTTGGTCCCCAGACCACGGCCGACGTACGACGGATGTACGTCGAGCTGCGCACGCCGGCCACCGTGCACCCAGGCCCAGGCAACAACCTCACCATCTTCGAGGACGACTCGCGTGTCGAGGTCGAGGGTGATCAGGGGCCGCTGCAGATCAGCAGCCACCGCGTCCGGCACCGACTGCACCTGCCCGTGCCAGCGCTGTTCGTTGGCGGCGATGATCGCGTGGATCCCCGGCGCGTCGTCGAGCGTGGCGGGGCGGAAGGAAGAGGTCATCCGGCCATCATCGCCCACCGCGGTTCAGCTGGATCAGCGGTGCAGGCTGTCTCTGGTGCTCGGCCGGTTGGTCCTGTGCGTGCCTGCTGCCGGAGGTTGTACGGGTTGTGCGTGTTGGTGCTGGGGGATGCCTCGGATGTAGAGGACCGGGCGCATGTCGCGTGGGGTGATGGTTGCGGGGGCCGCGTCGCGCACGATCGGTTTGGCGTGGAAGGCGATCCCGACCGCGGCCGCCTGGATCATGTCGAGGTCGTTGGCGCCGTCGCCGATCGCGATCGTGTTCTCCATCGGGATGTGCGCGCGCTCCGCGAACTCCCGCAGCTTGGTCGCCTTCGCCGCGCGGTCGATCACCGGCCCGGTCACCCGGCCGGTGAGCTTGCCGTCGACGACCTCGAGGGTGTTCGCGGCGGTGTACTCCTTCTTGATGCCGTAGTCCTCCGCGAGCCGGTCGGTGATCTGCGTGAACCCACCGCTGATCAACCCGATCTCGTCGCCGTGGGCCTGCGCGGTCAGCACCATCACCGGGACGCCTGGCGTGAGCGTGATCTCGTCGTACACCCGGTCGAACGCACCTTCGTCCAGCCCTCTGAGCTGAGCGACCCGTTCGTGCAGGGACTCCTCGAAGTCGAGCTCGCCGCGCATGGCGCGCTCCGTGATCTCCTTGACCAGCTCAAGCGTGCCGGCTTCCTCGGCCAGCAGTTCGATCACCTCGTCCTGGATGAACGTCTGATCGACATCCAGCACGATCAGGTGCTTCCCGGCCGGAGCGCCCGGCTGGACCGCGACATCGGTCCCGTCCAGCTCGGGAAGACCGCGGACCACCCGGCGGATCGTGTCCGCGTCGACCCCGGACACGTCGAGCTGGTACGCCGCGTTGTCAGCGGCCAGCGGCCGGATCCGATCGAACCGCCCACCGGCGCCGGCGAGCTGACCGGTCATCGCGGCGACGCCTTCCGGGCTCAACTGCCGGCCGAAGACGGTCACGCGGCTGCGTTCTCCAGCACGATCGACGCGGTGATCCGACACGTCGACGGTGAAGTCCGCGCCAAGGTCCAGGCGGTCGAGTGCGCTCTGGATCCGGCCTTCGTGTCCCTCGACCTGCAGGCTGAACATCAGCCGGTCACCGACGGCCATGTGGTTCAGACCGGTCGGGCTCAGACCCTCGGCGGTGAAGGCTTTCAGCACTGTCGAGGGCACCATCGGCAGGTTCGGCCCGGTGACGGTGACCGTCCGCGGTCGCCGATCGGAGGGTTCAGTCACGATCACGGATCGTAGGGGCCCGGCAGGGTCAGGTCGGGAACTCGTTGTCGGCGGTTTCGACTTCCTCGCGGGTGATGCCGAGGAGGTACAGGATGGTGTCCAGGTACGGGACGCTCAGGTGGGTGTCGGCGGCGGCGCGGACGACCGGCTTGGCGTTGAACGCGACGCCGAGGCCGGCGGCGGCGAGCATGTCGAGGTCGTTGGCGCCGTCACCGATCGCCACGGTCTGGGTCAGCGGTGTGCCGGAGCGTTCCGCGAACTCGCGCAGCGCGGTCGCCTTGCCGGGCCGGTCGACGATCTCGCCGACGACCCGGCCGGTGAGCTTGCCGTCGACGATCTCCAGCTCGTTCGCCTTCGCGTAGTCGATGCCGAGTTCGGCGGCGAGTTTGTCCGTGATCTGGCTGAACCCGCCGCTGACGATCGCGAACTGGTACCCGAGCCGCTTCAGCGTCCGTACCAACGTCCGCGCACCCGGCGCCAGCTCGATCGCGTCGTACACCTCGTCCAGTGCCGACACGGGCAGACCTTCGAGCGCGGCGACCCGGTGGGTGAGCGACTCGGCGAAGTCCAGCTCGCCGCGCATCGCCTTCTCGGTGACGCCGGCCACCTCCTCGAGCCGGCCGGCGTGGGCGGCGAGCATCTCGATGACCTCGCCCTGGATCAGCGTCGAGTCGACGTCCATCACGATCAGCCGCTTGGCCCGCCGGTACAGCCCGCCGTCCTGGACGGCGATGTCGAGACGCTGCCGGACGCCCTCCTGGGCGAGGACGGTACGCAGTGCCTCGGGCTCGACGCCGGAGACGGCGATCTCCATCGCGGTCACCGGGTAGCGCGCCATCCGGCTGATCCGGTCGATGTTCGCGCCGGTGTCGGCGATCCGGCCGGCGATCGCGGCCAGCCCGCCGGCGGACAGCGGGCGACCGATGATCGTCACCTGGCTGCGGCCCTTGCGGCGGGGTTCGTTGTCGCCGACACCCTTCTTCACCGAGATGTCGACGTCGAGTACGTTCGCGAGCGCCTTCAGCTCTTCCTTCAGGTCCCTGTGGTCGCGCGGCGCGGTCAGCAGGACGCCGAGCACCAGGCGGCCCCGCAGGACGACCTGCTCGGCGTCGATCACGTCGAGCCCGCGGGTCGCGAGCGTGGACAGCACCGCGGACGTCAGCCCCGGCCGGTCCGTCCCCGTCAACGTCACCAGCAACGTCGGGCGCTCGTCCGCCGTCTTCTCCACCTCGCCGAGTCCAGTCATCTCGTACCGAACGCTACCCAAATGAAATGACTGTCCAGTTACCGGTCCAAATCTCAAACATGAACCGGACGCCCCGCCGGGTGGGAACGGGCGGCGGGGTGGTGGGAGGCAGCGCGGTGGATGAGGTCGGAGGTCAGGCGTGACCGGGTGGGGCGCAGGCGGCGACCAGAGCGCGGCGGGCTGCGGCGGCCAGTTCCAGGAGGGTGCGGCGGCGGGCGTCGGCTTCCGCGCCGGTGACGGCCGCGCCGTCGTCCTCAAGGGCCGCGTCTGCGATCGCCAGGCAGCGGCGGGCGGTTGCCGCGGCCTTGACCGCGCGTGGGTCGTAGCCGGGGGCGAGGTCGTCGCCGCTTCCGCGGCCGATCTTGCGGATGTCGATCAGGGCGTCCGCCACCTCGGGCTTCCACCGGGCGACGTCCAGCGCCGCCAGCGACTCCGCTGCGTCGATCAGCGCCAGCCGCAGACCGCGGTCCGCCTCGCCGAAGTCCGCGGGCAGCGGGCTGGCCGCCGGCAGCACGGCCCACTGGACGGCCGGACCGACGTACGACGGCACGAGCCCGATCTCCGGTCCGGTGAGTACGACGGCCTCCCCGGTCTCCAGCGCCGCCTCGTTGAACGCTGGCGGACCGGCCAGTCCGATCGGATCGCCGGGTACCGGCAACGCGAGATGCGCCTGCGTCGTACCCGCCGCCCGCAACAGGTTCAGGGCGACCGGCAGCGTGGCCGGTTCCGGGTGCCCGGCCAGTCCGGCGATGTGGTGACCGACGTCGTCGCCGAGGATCTTCTGCGCGGCGGTGTCGGGATCGCAGGCGCCGGTGAGCATCGCGTTCGTCCAGACCGTGAACCGGACCGAGGCGGAGGTCGTCAACACGCCCGCAAGTCTCGCACCACCCGACCACCGGCCGCCAACGGCGACCCCTTAGGTTTTGACCATGACTGCAGTGGTGGAGCTGGCCGGGGTTTCGGTCGTTCGTGGGGACTCGCGTCTGCTCGACGGGATCGACTGGACGATCGACGAGGCCGACCGGTGGGTGGTGATCGGTCCGAACGGTGCCGGAAAGACCACGCTGCTGCAGATTCTGGCCGCGCAGGTGCACCCCACGTCCGGTGTCGCCGGGCTGCTCGGCGAGGTGCTCGGCGCGGTCGATGTGTTCGAGCTGCGCCCGCGGATCGGGCTGACCAGCGCCGCGCTCGCGGACCGGCTGCCGAAGAGCGAGCGGGTGTCCGACGTCGTCGTCTCCGCGTCGTACGCCGTTCTCGGCCGCTGGATCGAGGAGTACGACGAGCTCGACCACGCACGCGCCGGTGCGTTGCTGTCCGAGCTGGGTATCGCACAGCTGGCCGACCGTACGTTCGGCACGCTGTCCGAGGGGGAGCGGAAGCGGGTGCAGATCGCCCGCGCGCTGATGACCGACCCCGAGTTGATGCTGATGGACGAGCCCGCGGCAGGCCTGGACCTTACGGGTCGCGAACAGTTGGTGCGCTCGCTGAGCTCGATCGCGACCGCCGTCGGCGCCCCGGCGATGGTGCTGGTCACCCACCACGTCGAGGAGATCCCGCCCGGCTTCACGCACGCCTTGCTGCTCAAGCAGGGCCGCGTCGTCGCCGCCGGTCCGATGGACGAGGCGCTCACCGCCGAGAACCTCAGCGACACCTTCGACCTGGCCCTCACCCTCAAGCAGGAGGACGGCCGATACACCGCCCGCGCCCTCTGACCCGGCCCCATTTGCCTGGCACACCCAGCAAACGCGGGGTTCTCCACCCGTAACCAAGGTGGGGAACCCCGCATTTGGTGGGTCAGCCAGGGAAATGGCGGTCGGAGTGGGGGAGCGGTAGTGGGCGGTGACGCGTCGTACATCTGCTGGAAGCCCCCGACGCGGATAGGCTTGGTAAATGATGGATTGGCTGCGGGACAACGTGTGGGCGGCGTGGTTGATGATCGCCGCCGTCCTCGGTCTGGCCGAACTGGCCTCGCTCGACTTCACCTTGCTGATGCTGGCCGCCGGCGCGCTCACCGCCGCTGGGGTGGCCGCGTTCTTCCCGGGTCTGCTCTGGCTGCAGATCGTCGTCGGGTTGATCACGGCGGCCGCGATGCTCGGTGCGATCCGGCCGATGATCGTCCGGAAGATCCATCACGGGCAGGAACTCAAGACCGGTTCGGCGCACGTCATCGGGCGGACCGGCACGGTGGTGAAGGAGATCCACCCCGACGGCGGCGGCTCGATCCGGCTCGGCGGCGAGCTGTGGACCGCCCGCCCGTACGACGAGATCTCGACGATCGCCCCGGGCACCCGCGTCGAGGTCATGTCGATCGACGGCGCGACCGCGGTCGTGTACCCGGTCGCCGAGCCCCTGCACCACGAGCTCGGCAACGCCGAGCCCCCGAAACCCCAGGACCCGCCGCAGTCCTGATCGTTCAGTGGTCCCCTACGCGCAGTAGTGTCGGAGGTAGGGCGGCAGACTGTCCGTCCGAGCGTCCGAGTGGAGGGTCGAGTGACCGCGTTCCTCATAGTCCTGGCACTGGTCGCCCTGGTGGTGATCGTGACCTTGGTGAAATCCGTCCGGGTGGTGCAGCAGCAGACCGTCGGCATCGTCGAGCGGTTCGGTAAGTTCAAGACCGGCCTGCAGCCGGGCCTGAACCTGCTGACCCCGTTCGTCGACAAGGTGCGCTACACCATCGACATGCGCGAGCAGGTGGTCGCGTTCCCGCCGCAGGGTGTCATCACCGAGGACAACCTGATGGTGTCGATCGACTCCGTCATCTACTTCCAGGTGAACGACCCGGTGCGGGCGACGTACGAGATCTCCAACTACATCCAGGCCATCGAGCAGCTGACCATGACGACGCTGCGGAACATCATCGGTGGCATGGACCTGGAGCAGACGCTGACCTCCCGCGAGGAGATCAACGAGAAGCTCCGGTACGTGCTCGACGAGGCGACCGGCAAGTGGGGGATCCGGGTGAACCGGGTCGAGCTGCGCTCGATCGACCCGCCGCCGTCGATCCAGGACTCGATGGAGAAGCAGATGCGCGCGGACCGGGACAAGCGCGCCGCGATCCTCACCGCGGAAGGTATGCGGCAGTCGGCCGTGCTGTCCGCCGAGGGCCAGAAGCAGTCCGCGATCCTCACCGCCGAAGGTGACAAGCAGTCGCGCATCCTGCGCGCCGAGGCCGAGCGGCAGGCCCGGATCCTGAAGGCTCAGGGTGAGGCGCAGGCCATCACCACGGTCTTCAACGCGATCCACGCCGGCAAGCCGGACCAGGGTCTGCTCGCGTACCAGTACCTGCAGATGCTGCCGTCGATCGCCCAGGGCGACGCGAACAAGCTGTGGATCGTCCCGAGCGAGATCGGCGACGCGCTCAAGGGCCTGGGGTCCGCGGTCGGCCAGGTGGCCGGGATCGCGAAGCAGGCCGAGGGCAACTGGGAGGCGCCGGAGCTCGACAACGGCCAGGTCACGGAGCTCGACAGTTCGGCGGCTCCGGCCGCGGTGGCCGAGGCCGACAACGCGGTACGCGAGGCGATCGCGGCCGCCGAGTCCGCGGCCGTCAGCACCCGCGGCCAGGCCGCACCGACCATGCCGGCCGTCGAGCCGCCGGCACCGTCGACGCAGCAGCAACCGCCGGCCGCCGAACCCCCGGCTGCCCAACCGCCGCAGCGCTGACCCGACGCTCCCGAAGAACCCTCCTGGACGAGATTCCAGGAGGGTTTTTCCTGTTCAGACTCCGGACGGATCTGCGCCGCCATGGACAGCTGCGTAAAGTCTCTTGGCGATGACATGGTTCGAGGCGGTGTTCGTCCTGCTGGCGGGGATGGGCGCGGGAACGATCAACGCGGTGGTCGGGTCGGGCACGCTGCTCACGTTCCCCGCCCTGCTCGCCGTCGGCATCCCGCCGGTGCTCGCGAACGTCAGCAACACGGTCGGTCTGGCGCCCGGTACGGCGGCCGGCGCGATCGGGTACCGCCGCGAGCTCGCAGGACAGCGCGGCCGGATGATCCGGCTGGTCCCGGCGTCACTGGCCGGCGGCATCGTCGGGGGAGTACTGCTGCTGACGCTGCCTGACTCCGCGTTCCACGCCGTCGTACCGGTGCTGATCCTGCTCGGCTGTCTGCTGGTCGCGTTCCAGCCGTGGCTGTCGCGGTGGGTCAGCGTGGGCGCACACCAGCATCGCGGCGCGTGGTGGGTGATCCCGGCCGTGTTCGCGACCGGTGTGTACGGCGGGTACTTCGGGGCCGCGCAAGGCGTACTGCTGATGGCGATCCTCGGCCTCGGCCTCGACTCGAACCTGCAGCGGATGAACGGCTTGAAGAACGTCCTCGCCACGGTCGTCAACACGGTCGCCGCGATCCTGTTCGTGATCGTGCACGACATCGACTGGGTGGCCGCTGCGCTGATCGCGGTCGGCTCCACGATCGGCGGATTCGTCGGCGCCCGCTACGGCCGCAAGCTCCCGCCGATCGCCCTGCGTGCGTTGATCGTCTGCATCGGGATCGTCGCCATCGTCACGCTGGTGTTCTAAGGGAAAGCGAAGAACAGAAAGTTTGGAGGGTCGTCACGCTGGTGTTCTGAGTCCGGCCAGCAGCAGGTCGAGGCCGTAGTCGAACTGTTCGTCGCCGCCCGTGGTACGCGCCAGTTCGGGAGCGAGCTCGACGACCGAGGGGAAGTCGCGGGCCGACAGGGACTCCATGGTCGCGCGCAACCGGCGCCACGCCTCGGGGTCGCGGCGTTCGGCGGCCATCTGGATCTCCCAGGTGGTGGCGCCGAGTACGTACGTGAAGAGGGTCGTGTGCGTGCGGGCCGCCGTTTCGGGGTCGAAGCCGGCCGAACGCAGTACGCCGAGCAGCCCCTCGGCGACCCGGGCCGTCTCGTGCCCGCTCAGCGGCCGGCCCGCCAGTAGTTGCGCAAGGCAAGGATGCTGCAGCATCAGCAGCCGCAATGAACGGCACACCGACCGCACCTGGTCCGGCCACGGCACATCGGCCGGTACGGCGGGCAGCAAGGACATCAGGTGGTCCCGGACCCCGTCGTACAGCTCGTCCTTGTTCCGGAAGTAGGTGTAGAGCGCCATCGGACCGACGCCGAGCTCGGCGGCGACCCCGCGCAGACTGAACGCGTCCGTGCCCTTGGCCTCCATCAGCTCGAGCGCCGTGCGCATGATCAGGTCGGCGCTCAGCGTGTTCCGCGGTGTCCGCGCCACTGTGACCCATCTCCCTTCAAGGCTTCTAACGTACAGTGTATAGTACGGTGTATGCGAGCCATTCAGATCACCGAGTTCGGCGGACCCGAGGTCCTGAAGATCAGCGACGTCCCGGAGCCGGTCGCCGGCGACGGCCAGGTCCTGATCACGGTCGACCGCGCGGGCATCAACTACGCGGACACCCACCAGGTCGAGAACAGCTACCTGTCCAAGACCGAGCTGCCGCTGATCCCGGGTGGCGAGGTCGTCGGTCACACCGCCGACGGTCGGCGCGTGGTCGCGCTGGTCGGTTCCGGTGGGTACGCCGAGCAGACCGTCGCGCACGCGCCGTACGCGTGGGACGTCCCGGAGGGTGTCAGCGACGGCCAGGCGCTCTCGCTCGTACTGCAAGGCACCACCGCGTGGCACCTGCTGAAGACGTCCACCCACCTGCAGCCGGGGGAGTCCGTCCTCGTGCACGCCGGTGCCGGTGGTGTCGGCTCGCTCGCGGTCCAGCTCGCGAAGCTCTGGGGCGCCGGCCGCGTGATCGCGACCGCCTCGAGCGAGGAGAAGCGTAAGCAGGTCCTCGAGCTCGGTGCGGACGCCGCGATCGACGGTACGCCGGAAGGCCTGAAGGACCGCATCCTCGAGGCGAACGGCGGTAAGCCCGTCGACATCGTGCTCGAGATGGTCGGCGGTCCGACGTTCGACGAGTCGTTCGCCGCGCTCGGCCGCTTCGGCCGGCTGGTGACCTTCGGTGCCGCATCCCGGCAGTCCGCCGCGCCGCTCGACCCGAGCCGGCTGATGAAGGGTTCGAAGACCGTCGCCGGCTTCTGGCTGGCCGACTGCTTCGCGAACCCGCAGCTGCTCGGCGGTCCGCTGGCCGAGCTGTTCGACCTGACCGCGAACGGCAAACTGACGCCGATCGTCGGCGGCGAATACGCGCTGTCCGAGGTGGCTACCGCCCATGAAGACATGCGAGCCCGCCGTACCGTCGGCAAGCTCGTTCTCGACCCCACTCGCTGAACATTCACAAGGAGAAACCAGTTATGACGATCGCTGTTGAGAAGGTTCTGTACACCGCGAAGGCCACCGCGCACGGCGGCCGGGACGGCAAGGTCGCGACCGACGACGGCAAGCTCGACGTCGTGGTCGCGCCGCCGGCCGAGATGGGTGGCGCCGGCAACGGCACCAACCCGGAGCAGCTGTTCGCCGCCGGGTACGCGGCCTGCTTCCACAGTGCGCTGAAGGTCGTCGCGCGCCGGGAGCGTCAGGATGTCGAGAGCTCGACCGTGACCGCCGAGGTCGGGATCGGCGCGATCAACGGCGGCACCGGCTACGGCCTCGAGGTCGCGCTGGTCGTCAGCCTGCCGGGCGTCGCGGACCGTGCGGTCGCCGAGGACCTGGTTGCGAAGGCGCACCAGGTCTGCCCGTACTCCAACGCCACCCGCGGCAACATCAAGGTCGACCTGCAGATCGCCTGAACCACAGCGTGATCACATCCGGGCCAGGGCGTCCTTGAGGACGCCCTCGGTCGCGGACACCGGGTCGGCCGCGATGGTCAGGCCCTCCATGATCGCGACGTACTCGTCGACCTCTTCGATCTTGTCCAGGTACAGCGCGCTGGACGCGTGCTCGATGTACACCACGTCCGGCAGGTCGCTGTCCGCGAACCGCATCACGCTGAACGAGCCGCCCGCGCCGGGATAGCCGATCTGCTCGAACGGCATCACCTGCAGCGTGACGTTCGGCCGCTGCGACCAGTCCAGCAGGTGCTCGATCTGCGCCCGCATCACGGCCGGCCCGCCGACCGGCCGGTGCAGCACCGACTCGTCGATCACCACCCAGAGCTTGACCGGGTTCGACCGGGTGATGATCTGCTGGCGTTGCACCCGGAGCGCGACCCGCTGCTCGACGTCCTCGTCGGGCAGGAAGTTCTTGCCGAGCTGGATCACGCCGCGCGCGTAGTCCTCGGTCTGCAGCAGGCCCGGGACGAACATCACCTCGTACGTCCGGATCATCGTCGCGGCCAGTTCGAGGCCGACGTAGTTCGCGAACCAGGACGGCAGCACGTCGCCGTACCGGGACCACCAGCCGGGGTTGTTCGCGGCCCGGGCCAGCTCCATCAGCCGGTCCCGCTCGTTCTCGTCGCCCATCCCGTACAGCTCGAGCAGGTCGCTGACGTCGCGCTCCTTGAACCCGACCCGGCCGAGCTCCATCCGGCTCACCTTGGACTCCGAGGCGCGGATCGCCCAGCCTGCGTCGGCGCGGCTGAACCCGGCGGATTCACGCATCCGCCGCAGCTGACCACCGAGCATGATGCGGAGCGCGGTCGGACCACCCTCGCCGCCGCCTGCCGCCACCTGCTCACTCACCCTGACCCACGCCCAGCCACGCACCCATTTCAGCGGGTGATGCTACCGCCTGTCCACAGCTGTCGTCCGATCGGCGCTCCGCCGGGTCAGATGTCTGACCAAGAAGCGAGCGTCCCGGTCCACGCCCTGGATGCTGGCGGAGGCGATCGCGTACTGGAAGTCGAGACCGAGGAAGTACAGCCCGGGCACGTCGGTCGCGATGCCGCGCTCGTGCCTGGGCCGGCCGTCCGCGTCGAAGACCGGGAGGTCGATCCAGCTGTGGTCCGGATCGGATCCGGTGCACCACACCACCGACGTCACCTCGTCGAGTACGTCGCCGTCCGCGGTGACCGGCTTGCCGTCGCGGACGCCGGCGATGCGGCCGATCCGTTCGATGCCGGCGGCATCGAGATGCTCGAGCTTGTTGCGGGTCAGCGGAAGGCCGTTCCGTACGGCGTTCTCGATCGCCTTGCGGCCCATCGGCGTACGGCGGGTGAGCACGTGCTTGAACAGGAACATCACGACCGGCGTGAACAGGTGGCCGACGGGGGAGTCGATGTCGACCGGTACCTGACCCGGGTGGCGGCCGGCGAGGATCGTGCGGTGGTTCTCGACCGCTTCGAGCGCGATGTCGGTACCGGAGTTGGCCGCACCAACGATCAGGACCGGACCGTCGTTCAGGTCCGACGGATTGCGGTAGTCGAGTGAATGCAGTTGCCGGATCGCCGGATCGAGCTGGTCCGCGAACGCCGGCCGGCGCGGCCTGCTGTGCATCCCGGCCGCGACCACGACCTGGTCGGCCCGCCAGTCGCCTCGGTTCGTCTCGACGAGGAACCCGTCGTCGTCCCGCGACAGCCGTGTCACCCGGACGCCGGTCCGCACCGGCAGTTCGTGGTGTACGGCGTACCGCTCGAGGTAGTTGCCCATCTCGTCCCGTGTCGGGCAGTCGCGCGTGTCGATCCGCAACCCCGGCAGGCTCGCATACCGCGGCAGGCTGAACAGGCGGAGCGAGTCGTACCGCTCCCGCCAGCAGTCGCCGATCCGCTCGTGCGCGTCCAGGATGACGAAGTCGTCCCGCAGGTAGTACCCGATCGCCAGCCCGGCCTGCCCGGCCCCGATCACCACTGTCCCAACCCTGTCCATACCTTCACGGTAGGGCGGGGTTCGCGCCGGCACATCCACCTGTCACGCCAGGTTGGTCAGAGGCGACTGGTCATTTCTGTCTATTGACTTCTATTGACATGGTGCTGCAGGGCCCATGCGGTTGCCGCTGATCTGTTCGACACCTGCAACTTCGCGAAGATGTTGCTGACATGCCGTGCGACGGTCCGTTCGCTGAGGAACAGTTCGTTCGCGATCGCCCGGTTGGTCGCACCGGTCGCGAGCACGCGCAGTACTTCGGTCTCCCGCGGCGTGAGGCCCGTGTCGTCATCGAGGTGCACGCCGAGCTGTTCGAAGACTGTTCGTGCTCCGTCGAGTTCCATTTGTTCGGCGTCGGCGTCGCCGAGTGCGCGGCACGCCTGGGCGACGAGCATCCGCGTCTGGGCGCCCTCGTACGGCATCGCGAGCTGTTGCCACAACGTCCACGCCCGGCGCAGTGACGGGATCGCGCCCCGCGGATCGCCGCACGCGATCCGTACGGCGCCTTCGCAGTACGCCGCCAGCGCCTGCAGGTACGGCGAATCCGCGCGGGCCAGCTCGTTCAACTCCGCGGCTGCCTTGCGTGCCGTCTCGCGATCGCCGAGCTGCAGGGCGACCTCGGCCCGTGCGGCCAACAGCATTGGACGGTTGGCCGCGAGCGCGTCCTCGGCGAGTGCCCGGTCCAGCCCCGCCATCGCAAGGTCCGTGCGCCCTTGGTAGGCACGCAGCAACGCCAACCCTGGCTGGACGTCCATCCCGTCCGCGGCCGCTGCTGTGTACGCGCGCTCCGCGGCGTCGTACCGCCCGCGCTGCCGTTCGACCTCCGCCAGCCGGTACCACGCCGGGCCGACGGCGCCCGGAGTCAACCGCCGGCACGCGTCCTCCGCCGCCTCGGCAGCATCCGACCAGGCGCCGCGGTACTGCATGATCTGTGCTCGGTGCACCAGACAAGCCCCGCGGTACGGCACCAGCCCGGACTGTTGGTCGCACCAACCGGTCAGCGCCTGCGTCCACTCCTGCGCGCGGCGGATGTCGTACTGACTCAGGCAGAACGCGATCACCGAGCAGTACGCCATCCCCGCGACCTCGGGACCGACGGCGCTCGCAGTTACGTGCACCATCGCCTCGTCCAGCGCCTTGAGTGCCTCCGCGCCGCGGCCGAGCATCGCGAGACAGTTCCCGCGACCGAGCGCCGCGAGGACGACCGCGTCCGGTTCGGTCGCCCAGCCGAGGTTCTGCTCGAAGAGCGGGAGCGCCGCGGCCGCGTGGCCGGAGTTCATCTTCAGCGCCGCGTCAGCCATCGCGACCAGTCCGGCGAGCTGGGGCTGGTCCGGCGGCACCAGCCGCTCGATCCGCGCCTGCCAGCCGGCGGCCCGGGCGAGCTCGCCGCGCTTCTGCAGGTGGAACCCGAGCCAGAAGCCACTCCGGATCGCCGCCACCACGTCACCATCGGCGAGATGCGCCTCGTGCGCGCGTTCCCGGTACGCTGCCACCTCGTCGTCATGTCCGAGCACGAAGGCGGCGACCGCGAGCCGGTCGAGGTCCGCGGGTGAGAGCGGGGCGCGCCGATCCGCCGCCGTCAGCTCGGCGTACTCCGCGGGCCAGTCGTGCTGCTCCATCGCCTCACAATTTACCCGGGGTCACCACGGTTCGGTGCCGGTTCCGGTGGCCACGATCCAGAGCGCCCGGAACGCGGATCCGGGCCGGCCGTTGAAGTCGTCCGACGGCAACGCCTGGATCAGGTTCAGCACCGCCCCGAGGTGGTGGCATTCGGCGGCCTGCCGGACCAGCAGTTGCGTCGGGTGTTCGCGGGCGGCGCGGGGCGTCTTGCGCAGCGTGCCGTACTCGTCCACCAGCACCGAGATGTCGTACGGCGTCGGCCGCTGATCGCGGTCGTGCGCCTTGGCTTCGGCCTTCGCGAGTACGTCCTCGTACGCGTACCCCTCGCCGAACACCCGCGCCCAGTCCCCGATCAGATCCGGACGTCCCAGATCGGCAAGGACCTCGACGCCGTCCCACCCGTCGAACCAGCCCTCCTCCCGGTATCCCAGATACTCCTGCGAGCCGTCCTCGGAGTACGAGACGTAGTCGGTCCCGGAGGTGCTCTTGAGGGCGAACAGCTCCCGGGCGAGGGAGTCTCTTCCCGTTCGTACGAGGTACGCCAGGAACGGCGTGGTGTAGAACGTCGACGGGGTCGTTGTCGCGGCCTGCCAAACAGCGCGCGCTTCGTCGATACGGCCGCACTCGACCAGCGCCCACGCGACGGCCAGGCGATGCTGACCCGGATTGGTCTCCGGCTCGATCGCGGCCCGGGCACGAGCGAACCAGGCGTCACCCCGAGCGGTGTCGCCGAGCGCGGTGTACGCGCCACCGAGGGATGACGCGATGAACGGCACGTTGTACTCGTCGAGGACGGCGTCGATCTCGGCGTCGGTGATCGTGAACACGGCCCGGGCCTCGTCGAGCCGGCCGGCAGCGGCCAGGATCAGTGCGACATCGGCCGTACCCCCGAGCCGCTCGGAAGGGGTCGGAACGCCGGCCAGCAGCTCCAGCGCGCCCGGCACCTCACCACGCCGCGCGCGCAATCGCGCCGCGTGCCGGAGGTGCTCGGAGACGTGCGCGTCCCAGCCCCCGTGCAACGGTTCGACCGACTGCAGCGCCAGCTGGAACAGGTCCTCGACGGTCGCGGTGTTCGGCGGCGGCCAGGTTTCGGCGAGCGCGGGTTCGGGTGCGTCGACGAACCGTTGCAGGTATTCGTCGTACGGCGCTCCGAGGCGCCCGGCCGCGCTCGCCGCGTCCGGAACGATCTCCAGCTCGCCCCACCAGGTCGGCCATGAGTACCGCCGGTCGACCACCCAGGAGAGCACCTTGTCGAGGTCGGAGCGCCGGCCGTCGGGGGCGATCACCAGACCCGGCGCGAACGCCGCCGCCCAGGTGTCCTCGTCGAGCACGAACGACGGGTCGCCGTGCTCCTCGTACTCGAGGTCGAGGCCGATGTCGTCACCGTCGAGTTCGAGCGGTCGGGAAGCGTACGGCTCCCGCAGGAAACGGAAGTCGCCGAGCAGATCACCGGTGGAGGCCTCGATGAAGCGCAGCGTGGTCCGTCCGGCCGCGACGATCACGCCGTCCGCGCCCCAGAGCACCCCGGTGGTCTCCTCGGGTACCTCGAAGACGTCCACGCTCTCCGGGTAGTCGCCCGGCGCCCAGATCTCCACCTGACCGGCCGTGGTGAGGCAGGCGGCGAACTTGCCATCGGGCGACCAGGCCCAGGGCGTGGCGTCGAGAAGCTCCCAGTCCGGTTCCTTCGGCGCCACGTGCAGGTGGTGGCTGCGGCCGTCGGGGTCGTGCACGACCACCCGCGGGAAGTGGTGATCGGTCAGGACCGCCGCCAGCCGGCCGCCGGGTCCCCAGGACAGTTGGGCTCCTGGCAGGCCGGGGAGCTCGGCCACGAGCCCACCGGTCAGCGCGTCGGCGATCAGCAGGCGCCCGTCCAGGTGCACAGCCAGCATGCGTTCGTCCAGGCTCCACGCCGGGGCCTGGCCGTGCGTCTCGGCCCCTTCGAGCCACACCACCTGGCCGCTGCGAACGTCGATCGACGCCGCCCACCGTCGCCGGCTGTACCCGTAGATCCGCGATCCGTCCCGGGACCAGAAGACCTGGTCGAAGAACAGCTCGTCCTCGCCGAGCCGGGCCTTGATCGCCGGCGGCAGGGTCTCGGCCAGCCAGGCCGGCTGCGGACCGTGCTCGTCGTACGCGTTGTAGAAGAAGTGCCCCGCCTCGAGCGGAGCGATGCAGCCATGCACCTCGCGCTCCGCCCGCATCCCGATGTAGGCGTGCTTACCGTCGGGCGCGAAAGCGAAGTCCGGCGGACGCGATCCGCCGTCGGTCACCGACGCATCGCCGATCGGCTCTTCGCCCTTCGAACCGAACGGGTCCCACAACCCCACCATGTTGGTGTTGAAGGCCACCGCGACCCGCTGCCCGTCCGGCGACCACTGGATGCTGCGGGCATATCCCGGCCAGCCCACCCCACCGGGGATTCCGTCCAGCTTGTTGACACAGCGCGCGCTGTACAGCTCCCACACCTGCAGTACGCCGCCGCGCTCGTAGTCGTCGCCGCACCAGGAGCCGACCGCGAGGTAACGCCCGCACGGACTCAGCGCCAGTGCGTCGAGCTCGACGAGATGCCCGTCAGGATGGCGGAGCACCGCACCGGCGGATCGAAGCTGCTCGGTCGCGAACCGGTGCGCGTCGGTCACGCCGTACTCCACCTGGAGCTCGGCGAGCGCGGTCCGCAGCGGGGGCAGATCACGAGCAGGTTCGAACGTCGACCAGTCGGCGTTTCGCAGCACCGTCAGGAAATGGTCAGGACCGTCGGCGGGCGAAGGAAGCTCCACGAAACCCGGTGGTGAGTTGTGCACCCGGGGCACCCTAGGACACAGCCGGTCCAGCTCCTGATGGCCTGGCTAGAGTGGCGGGCATGGAGAACGAGATCAGCGTGGCGGACGCCAAGGAGCGGTCCCGGTACGAGGCAGTCGACCCGGACGGCAACCTGATGGGCTTCGTCGACTACAAGCTGTACCCCGGTGCGATCACCTTCCTGCACGCCGAGACGCTGCCCGAGTTCCGCGGCCGTGGGGTGGCCGGGCGGATCGCCACGAAGTCGCTCGACGACGCACGGGCGCTCGGGCTGCAGGTGAGGCCGGCTTGCCCGTTCTACGAGGATTTCATCGAGGAGCACGCCGAGTACGCCGACCTGGTCAAGCACTCATGACCGCCCCCGTCCTCGGCAAGCTCGAGTGGCAGCCGGCGACCGGTGTACCGGAGTTGCTCGCCGAGCCGGTACGCGCGGCGCTCGGTGAGATTCCGGCGTACGCCGTCGCGATCGATCCCGGCCTGGCGGACACGGCCGCGTTCTGCGCGGAGTACGACGTACCGATGGCGGCGTCGGCGAACTGCGTGATCGTCCACGGCAAGCGGGCGGGTGAGTCGACCTACGCCGCGGTGCTGGTGCTCGCCACCCATCGGGCGGATGTGAACGGCGTGATCCGCAAGCACCTCGGGGTCCGGAAGATCTCGTTCGCCGCCCAGGACGACGCAGTCGGCACGACCGGGATGGAGTACGGCGGAATCACGCCGATCGGACTGCCCGCGGACTGGCCGGTCCTGATCGACGCTGCGGTCGCGAACGCCGGACCGGTCGTGATCGGCAGCGGGATCCGCGCCTCCAAGCTGCTCGTCGACGGCGCCGACCTGGCGAAACTCCCGACCGCCGAAGTACTGCGACTCGCGTCGCCCGCCACCTGACATGGGGTCGTTGCTGATCGCCGGTACGACGTCCGACGCCGGGAAGACGACCGTCGTGACCGGGTTGTGCCGGTGGCTGGCGCGGCAGGGCGTACGGGTGGCGCCGTATAAGGCGCAGAACATGTCGAACAACTCGATGGTCTGCGCCGACGGCACCGAGATCGGCCGCGCGCAGTGGATCCAGGCCGTTGCCGCGGGCGCCGAACCCGAGGTCGCGATGAACCCGGTACTGCTCAAGCCGGGCAGCGACCGGCGCAGTCACGTCGTGCTGATGGGGGAGCCGTGGGGCGAACTGTCGTCTCGCGGCTTCCTCACCGAACGTGCCGAGCTGGCCAAGGCGGCGTTCGCGGCGTACGACGATCTTGCGTCGCGGTACGACGTGGTGATCAGCGAAGGCGCGGGCAGTCCGACCGAGATCAACCTGCGGCAGTCCGACTACGTGAACATGGGGCTTGCGCAGCACACCCGGGCGCCGGTGGTGGTAGTCGGTGACATCGATCGCGGGGGAGTGTTCGCGTCGATGTTCGGCACGGTCGCGCTGCTGGACGCGGCCGATCAGGAGCTGGTCAGCGGGTTCTTGGTGAACAAGTTCCGCGGCGACGCGTCGTTGCTGCAGCCGGGGATCGACATGCTCACGTCGGTGACCGGGCGGCCGACGTACGGCGTCCTGCCGTGGCTGCCGGACCTGTGGCTGGACTCGGAGGACGCGCTCGACATCCCAGTACGGCGGACGTCCTCCGGCGAGCTGTTGACGATCGCGGTCGTGCGGTTCCCGCGGATCAGCAACTTCACCGACCTGGACGCGCTGGCCGCGGAGCCGACCAACAGCGTCTTCTTCACCGCTAACCCCGCCGAAGTACGCGACGCCGACCTGGTGGTCCTCCCCGGCTCCCGCGCCACAGTTGCCGACCTCAGCTGGCTACGAGCCAACGGCCTGGCCGACGCGTTGACGGCTCGTGTTGCCGGCGGTCGTCCAGTACTAGGAATCTGTGGCGGGTACCAGGCACTCGGATCAGTCCTTTCCGATCCCGATGGGGTGGAGGTACGGGGTGATCACCAAGGACTGGGATTGTTGCCGGTCGCAACCACCTTTGCCCGGGAGAAGGTGCTGCGGCGGCCGGCACCTACCGCGTACGAGATCCACCACGGGGTCGTCGAGGTGACCGGTGATGCCGGGGAATTCCCAGGTGGCTGCCGGGTGGACAACGTGTGGGGCACGATCTGGCACGGGTTACTGGACGACGACGCGGCCCGGCACGCGTTCCTCACCGAAGTCGCGGAGCTGACCGGTAAGCCGGCACCCGACGGGACTGTTTCCTTCGCCGGCCTGCGCGAGGACAGGCTGAACCGGCTGGCCGACCTGATCGACGAGTACGCCGACACCGCCGCGCTCCTGCACCTGATCGAGCACGGCGCGCCGCCAGTTCCCTTCGTACCCCCAGGAGCCCCGTGAAGACCGTTCTGCAGGACTACCTCCGGGCGACCCGGGAGTTGATGCTTGCCAAGCTCGACGGGCTCAGCGAGTACGACCGGCGTCGGCCACTGGTCCCGTCCGGTACGAACCTGCTCGGCCTGGTGAAGCACTTGACCGGCATCGAGTACGTGTACCTCGGGACCAGCGTCGGTCGCCCGCCGGCCGAAGTGCTGCCCTGGGAGGCGGACGGCTCGGTCTGGGGCGGCGCGGACATGTGGGCGAGGCCGGAAGAGTCGACGGAGTACATCACCGGGCTGTACCGCGAGGCCTGCGCACACAGCGACCGGTCGATCGCCGAGCTCGACCTGGACCACCCGGCCGAGGTGCCGCACTGGCCCGAGGGCCAGCGCGGCACGACGTTCGGCGCGCTGCTGGTACGGGTCGTCGACGAGACCGCGCATCACGCCGGGCACGCCGACATCGTCCGCGAGCTGATCGACGGCCAGGGCGGCAAGGACGCAGACCTGCTCGACGAGGCCGCCTGGTCGGAGTTCTACACGACGATCCAGCGGGCGGCGGAGACCTTCCGCGATGGATGATTTCGAGCGGCAGTTGTCACAGATCGGAGGGCTGGCGGGTCTGAGTTGGTGACTGAAGGGACATCACCGATATGAGCTCCATCCTCGTCACCGGCGGCACCGGGACCCTGGGCCGGCCGACCGTCGCCCGGCTCGGGACACACGACGTTCGTGTACTGAGCCGGAAGCCCGGACCCGATCACGTCGTCGGCGACCTCACGACCGGTCAAGGGCTGGCCCTCGACGGTTTCGACATCGTCGTGCACCTGGCCACCAGCCAGGGACGGCGGGACGTCGAGCAGATGCGGAACCTGCTGGCGGCGGCGTCCGGAGTACGGCATCTGATCGTGATGTCGATCGCCGGTATCGACCGCATTCCGTTGCCGTACTACCGGTACAAGCTCGAGATCGAGCGGCTGGTAGCCGAGTCCGGTGTGCCGTACACGATCCTGCGCGCGACGCAGTTCCACGACCTGGTCGACAAGGTGCTCAGTGCGCAGCGTTTCCTTCCCGCTGTCCTGGCGCCGGCGGTGACGCTGCAGCCGATCGCCGTCGAGGAGGTCGCGGCCCGGCTTGCCGAACTGGTGGAGCAGCCCCCGGTCAACGGCCGCGCCGAGGACATCGGTGGTCCGGAACGACGGTCCGTCGTCCAGCTCGCGCGGATGTGGAAGGACGCGCGGGCGGTCCAGCGCCCGGTGCTGCCCGTACGGGTGCCGGGACGGACGTTCCGTGCGTTCGCAGCGGGTGACGCGACGGTGGACGGGCCGGAGTACGGGAAGCTCACCTTCGCGGAGTACCTGCGCAAGGTCACTTGACGACCGTGACAGTAGAACTGTCACAATGGCCTGCATGGGTCCACTCGAGGGCGTCAAGGTGGTCGAGCTGGCCGGGATCGGGCCGGCGCCGTTCGCGTGCATGCTGCTTGCCGAGCTCGGTGCCGACGTACTCCGGATCGACCGCCCAGGCGGCGGCCTGTCGATGGGTCCGCCCGAGCTGGACCTGGTCAACCGTGGCCGCCGGAGCGCCGCGCTCGACCTGAAGCAGCCCGCGGCCGTGGACGCCGTACGGCGGATGGTCGCGCAGGCCGACGTACTCGTCGAAGGTTTCCGGCCCGGGGTGGCCGAACGGCTCGGGCTGGGGCCGGAGGACTGTCACGCGGTCAACCCGCGGCTCGTGTACGGGCGGATGACCGGGTGGGGGCAGGACGGACCGCTGGCGCAGACGGCCGGGCACGACATCGACTACCTGGGGTTGTCGGGTGCGTTGCATCTGATCGGCCGCGCGGGTGGGCCGCCGCAGGTGCCGGCGAACCTGCTCGGCGATTTCGCGGGCGGGTCGCTGTACCTGGTGATCGGCGTACTCGCCGCGCTGCACGAGGCTGGGCGCAGCGGGCAGGGGCAGGTGGTGGACGCGGCGATCGTGGACGGGGCGGCGCACCTGACGACGATGCTCCTCGGCGCGCTCGCGGCCGGGACCTGGCGGCAGGAGCGCGGTACGAACCTGCTCGACACAGGGGCGCCGTTCTACGACGTGTACGAGACCTCGGACGGCAAGCACGTCGCGGTCGGGGCGATCGAGCCGCAGTTCTACGCCGAGCTGATCGACAAGCTCGGGCTGGACGCGCCGGACCGGAACGACCCGGCGCAGTGGCCGGAGCTGCGGAAGGTACTCACCGAGGCGTTCCGGCAACGTACGCAGGCGGAGTGGACCGCGGTCTTCGACGGGTCGGACGCGTGCGTCGCGCCGGTGCTGCCGATGGCCGGCGACCATCCACATCTCGTTGCCCGCGGCACCTTCGTGGAGGTGGACGGGGTACGGCAGGCGGCGCCCGCGCCGCGGTTCGACCGGACGCCGACCCGCCTGGACCGGCCGCCCGCGCGGCCGGGGGAGCACACCCGGGAGGCACTCGCCGACTGGGGAATCACCGACGTCGACGCACTGCTGGCGTCCGGCGCCGCCGTACAGCTCTGAGAGGAACCGCCCCGTGGAACGTCAACTCTTCGATCCCGATCACGATGCCTTCCGGGAGACCGTCCGGGCGTTCTGCGACAAAGAGATCGTCCCGCACCACTCCGCTTGGGAGGAGGCCGGCATCGTCTCTCGGGAGCTGTGGACGGCGGCGGGGGAGGCGGGGCTGCTGGGGTTCATGATGCCGGAGGAGTACGGCGGCGGCGGGGCGCGGGACTTCCGGTTCAACACGGTGCTGATCGAGGAACTGACACGGGTCCGGGCGAGCGGCGTGGGGTTCACGATCCACACCGACATCAATTCGGCGTACCTGCTCGACTATGCGACCGAGGAGCAGAAGAAGCGCTGGCTGCCGGCGTTCTGCTCGGGGGAGACCATCACCGCGATCGCGATGACCGAGCCCGGTGCGGGCAGTGATCTGCAAGGGATCCAGACCACGGCGCGCCGGGACGGCGACCACTACGTACTGAACGGCCAGAAGACCTTCATCTCCAACGGAATCCTCGCCGACCTGGTGATCGTCGTCGCGAAAACCGACCCGGAAGCCGGCGCGCAAGGAATCTCGCTGCTCGTCGCCGAACGCGGGATGCCGGGGTTCGAACGCGGCCGCAACCTCGACAAGATCGGCCTCAAGGCCCAGGACACCGCCGAACTCTTCTTCGACAACGTCCGGGTCCCGGCGGAGAACCTGCTCGGCGAGGAGGGCAAAGGCTTCGTCTACCTGATGGAGAAGCTCCCGCAAGAGCGCCTGACGATCGCCGTCGTCGCAGCCGCCGCTTGCGAGAACCTGCTGGCCGACACCCTCACGTACGTGAAGGACCGCAAGGCTTTCGGCCGCCCGATCGGCTCGTTCCAGAACAGCCGCTTCGTCCTGGCCGAACTGGCCACCGAAACCCAAATCGCCCGAGTCTTCGTAGACCGCTGCATCCAGGAGCTGAACGCCGGGACCCTCACGGTGGCCGAGGCCGCCATGGCGAAATGGTGGACCACCGAGCTCCAGAAGAAGGTGGTGGACCGCTGCCTCCAGCTCCACGGCGGCTACGGCTTCATGACCGAGTACCCGATTGCCAAGGCCTACCTGGACACCCGCGTGCAGACCATCTACGGCGGCACCACAGAAATCATGAAGGAAATCATCGGCCGCACCATGGGCGTGTAGGCGGGCGACCCGCCGGAGAGGAGCCGGCAGGTGGCCCGCCGCAGGACCGCGCGACGAGGCCGATCCTGCACCTGCCCGATCAGCGATGCTGTCGAAATCTTGTCGTGCTGACTGGCACCGTGCCGTGCCAACCCCTCCCAGGGGCGCGACACGAAGGGCGCCGGGGACTGGGGCATGCCTGAACAGGCGCGTTCAGCGTATCGGGCAACCTGGCAAAGCGCCAGGTTGCCCGTTGCACCGAATCAGTGATCGGGCAGAACGGAGCGGAGCCCCGGGATCCTGAGGCGGCCGTGCACGATGTCGTCCGCGACCTCCGTCAAGCGGCGATTGTTGGCGCGTGCATAGGACCGCATCACAGCGAACGCCTCGTCGACGTCGACGGAGAGACTGTGAGTGAGGAATCCCTTCGCCTGCTCGATGAGAACACGGCTGTTGAGAGCTGTCTGGAGCTGTTCGGTGACGATCTCCTGCCGGGCCAGGGCACGTTGGTGCACGATGCCGATGGTGGCTGCGTCGGCCAGCGCCTGCCCGAGGGTGACCGTGTCCGTGTCCAGCGTTCCCGTGGACTCGCTGAACAGATTCACCGCACCGATGACCGTATCGCGCAATCGCATCGGCATCGCCTGCACCGACAAGTAGCCGCCGCTGACAGCGGCCGCGACGAAGCGAGGCCAGCGGCCGCGCGCGGTCCGCAGATCGGGCTCCTGGACCGGACGGCCGGTGTTGAATGCGTCCAGGCAGGGGCCTTCGTGGATCTGCAACTGGGTCAGCTCGACCAGGCGCGCCTGTTCGGTGGAGGCCGCCACGAGATTCAGTACGCCGTGCTGATCGGCGAGCAGGATGCCGCAGGCCGAAACCCCCAGCAACTCGCTGCACCGGGCCGCGAGGCGATCCAGGAACTCGATGATGTCGAAGTCGTCGACGAGAGTGTCCGACAGTTCGATGAACACCTCCCGCACTCTCCGGTCTGTTGCGTTCATCAGTCGTCCTCCTGTTCCTTCTCGGGCCGTTCAGCGTCTGTCGGATGCAGCGTGTTCCGCGGTGGATCGCCGCCGGGAGCGTGGTCACCGTCCAGGCGCAGACGGTTCGACATGACATCGACGGCTACCGTGTGCAATGACTGCCCACTGCTGAAGGCGTGGGCGCGCAGCCGCGCCAGCGCGTCGGTGACACTGATGCGCTGCTGGGCGGCGAGCCGGCCCGCAGCTTGATGGACCTCAGCCCGGCGGGCAGTGAAGGCGGCCTCGATCACCTCGTCCAGATCTGCGCTGACGCCCTGGCGATGGTCCAGGGCGAGCACGAACACGGCGTCGGCGAACACCAAGGCGTCGTCCAGTTGCGCACCCAGCAGCGGCCCCGGCTGCCGCCGGTAGACGGTCAGCACGCCGATCTTCGCGGCACCGGCGGCCACCGGGAACGCGAACACCCCGCGCACGCCGCGATCCGCGCCGGCCGCCGCGAACGCGGGCCAGCGCCGACCCGCCGCGGCCCCGGACAGGTCCGCTTCGAGTGTCGGCGTACCGGTCGCGATCGCCTCGCCACTCGGCCCTTCGCCCAAGGCGGACTGGAGCTCGTCCAGCTCGCTGATCTCCGGGGCGGTCGCCAGTACCGGCTCCAGCAGTCCGTGGTCGCGGGTCATCGCGAACCCGGCGCCTGCCGCGGCGAGCGACCGCGTGCAGGCAAGCACGACGTGCGCCAAGGTCGGACCCGCGCCGTTGCCGTCGACGACGGCTCTGATCGCCCGCCACACCCTCGCGCTGCGGTCGTGATCCACCCAAACCGTCCAGACTCGAGCCGCCACCGGGCGGATGTTCCACTCTAGCGGCCAGATCGTCGAAGCGTTGCTCATCGTGCCGCGCGCCACCCAACAGCCGTCCACAGCCGCGTCCCGCCGGGGCTCTCGGTCCGCCGGCGTCGCCGCTGACGTCTGGTACCCGATGGTGCGATCTTCACTCGTCGGCCGCCGGCTCGTCGGCCGCCGGCGTCTCCATCTCGAACTCGGGCGCCGTTGCTTCCTCGACTCGGGTCGCCTCGGCCCGGTTGCGGGCAGTTGCGGCAGGTACGCCATACCACTCGCTCACCAACGCTCCTCCCGGACATCCCGCGTCGCGACGAGCCGTGGTCCGGGGCTACGCCTTACCCGGAGTCTAGTCCTGTCTCTTGGGTGCGGTCTCCCGGCGCGCGGGTCGGCCGTGATTGACTTCCTCCAGGAGCCGAGGGAGGTCTTCATGGGCATCGTGTCGCCAGGGTTCACAGGTCGGCGTGGGGGTGGGACGGATCTGCCGCCGGGGCAGTACTTGACGAGGGAGTTCCCGGTGCTGTCGGCCGGGCCGACGCCGCACATCCTGACCGACCACTGGGAGTTCACGGTCACCACGGAGAGCGGGGAGAAGTACAAGTGGGACTGGGCGGCGCTGATGGCGTTGCCGGCCGAGGAGATCACGAAGGACATCCACTGTGTGACGCGCTGGTCAAAGCTGCAGACGACCTGGAAGGGCGTGTCGCTCGACGCGCTGCTCGCGGACGTCGAGACCGGCGCGGACTTCGCGATGGCGCACAGCTACGGCGGCTACACCACGAACGTGCCGCTCGACGACCTGCTCGACGGGCAGTCCTGGATCGCGTACGAGTACGACGGCGAGCCGCTCGACCCCGAGCACGGTGGACCCGCGCGACTCCTCGTCCCGCACCTGTACTTCTGGAAGAGTGCCAAATGGGTCCGCGGCCTGGTGTTGTCCGACACCGAGGACCTGGGCTTCTGGGAGACGGCCGGCTATCACGAGTACGGAGACCCATGGAAAGAACAGCGATACGCCGGCGACTGACGTGGCAGGTTGCCACCGTTGCGGACGTGCGGCGTGAGACCGAGACGGCCCGCACGATCGTGCTCGACGTACCGGACTGGCCCGGCCATCTCGCCGGGCAGCACCTCGACGTACGGCTGACCGCGCCGGACGGCTACCGCGCCTCCCGGTCGTACTCGATCGCCTCGGCGTGGACCGGTGACACCATCGAGCTGACCGTGGAGCAGGTGCCCGGCGGTGAGGTCTCGCCGTACCTGGTCGACGTCCTGAAGGCCGGCGATCCGCTGGAGATCCGCGGGCCGGTCGGCGGGTGGTTCGTGTGGAAGCCGGAGCAGGAGGGGCCGGTGCAGCTGATCGGCGGCGGGTCGGGCGTCGTACCGCTGCGGTCGATGCTGCAGGCCGCGGCCGGTACGTCCACACCGATGCGGTTGCTGTACTCCGTACGCCGCCCGGAGTCGGTGATCTACGTCCACGACCTGAAGGAGCTCGCCGCGTCCGACGACGTCGACGTACTGCTCGTGTACACGCGGGAGGCGCCGGCCGGCGAGCCGCGGGTCGGGCGGATCGACGCGGAGCTTCTGGACAAGTACGCGTACAAGCCGGAGGACGGTGCGACGACGTACGTGTGCGGTCCGACGGCGTTCGTGGAAACGGTCGCGGACCTGCTGGTCGCGGCCGGCCACGACCCGGCGCGAGTCAGAACGGAGCGGTTCGGATGAGTCAAGACAGCTATCTCGACGGCAATGCGGCCGCCGGAGCCCTGAGCGAGCTGTTCGCCGTGGACCTGACCGCGGCGATCGGCCAGTGCAACGGCTGCGGCCAGACCAACGTCTTCGCCGAGTCCCGCGTGTACGTGAACGCCCCGGGCACGGTAGCCCGCTGCTCCGGCTGCGACGCGGTGCTGCTGCGCGTCGTCACCACGCCCAACGACACCTACCTCGACCTCAGAGGCCTGACCTTCCTCCGCATCCCGAACTCGTGATCGCTCGCCGCGTCGTCGTCCACGGGCAGGTCCAGGGCGTCTTCTTCCGGGCCAGCTGCCGGCGCGCGGCACAGGAGGCGGGCGTGTCCGGCTGGGTCCGCAACCTCCCGGACGGCACCGTCGAGGCCCTCTTCGAGGGTTCCGGCGACAGCGTCCGGCGCATGGTCGAGTGGTCCCACCACGGCCCGGCGTACGCCGCCGTCGACCGCGTCGACATCATCGACGAGCAGCCGACGGGAACGCCGGGCTTCGCAATCACGCAGTAGCTGCAGCTCGACAGGACGTATACCTCCACTGCGGTCCGATCCAGCCGGCGCACCGGTGCGTGGCGGGGTGTGCTGGGCGTGTACGTCCTGTCGAGCTGCAGCTCGTCAGCGGCGCTTGCTCTGGGTGCGGCGGATGGTGTCGCGCTGGGTTTCGCCGACGGCGCGTTCGTAGGCCAGGACGAGGCCCTGGATCGTGACGGGTTTGAAGCGTTCGACGAGTTCCTGGATGTGTTCGGGCGGTCCGCCGGAATCGCGGTAGTGCGGCCAGACCTTGGTACGGAACACCTCGGTCAGCTCCTCCGCGATCGCGCGGCCGTGCTCGGTGAAGATCCGGCCGGCGTCGAGCACCGCCTCGACCGGCAGGTCCAGGTCGAGCAGCTCGACGCCGAGCGACAGATGCGCCGTCGCGACCTGGAACACGTCCTCGTCCGGCGTCGGCTCGACCACGCCGAGCGCCACCAGCATCTCGATGTCGTCGTCGCTGAGCTCCCGGCCGGTACGCCGTACCAGGGCTGCTCGATCGAGGGTTTCCGGGAGGTCGCGCATCCACGGCGTCAGCAGCGTGCGGTGCAGCGCGATGTCCTGCGGCGTCGCGTCCGTGGGGATGCGCTCGAGGTATCCCTCGATCGCCTGCAGCGTGAACCCGTGCGCCTGCAACTCCCGCACCAGGTCGAGCCGCGCGATGTGTTCCGGACCGTAGTACCCCACGCGGCCACGCCGGATCGGCGGCGGGATCAGTCCGCGGCCCGCATAGAAGCGCAAGGTGCGCACAGTCATTCCGACGCGCGCCGACAGTTCATCAACTGTCAGGGTGGCGTCGTCCCCCGAGACATCCGACATGGCGGAGATCATAACGACCCGTACTTGACCATCATGACAGCGTTACTGTCACAATCGCCTCATGACCGACGCATTCCTGTACGACGCGATCCGGACACCGCGCGGCAAAGGGAAACCGACCGGCGCGCTGCACGAGGTCAAGCCGATCCAGCTGATCACCGGTCTGCTGGACGAGCTCCGGACCCGGCACCCCGACCTGGATCCGGCCGCGATCGACGACGTCGTCCTCGGCGTGGTGACGCCGATCGGCGACCAGGGCATGGACATCGCGCGGACCGCCGTACTGATGGCCGGCTACCCGGAGACGACCGGCGGCGTGCAGCTGAACCGGTTCTGCGCCTCGGGGCTGGAGGCCGTCAACCAGGCGGCGCAGCGGGTCCGGTCGGGCTGGGAGGACTTCATCCTGGCCGGAGGTGTCGAGTCGATGTCGCGAGTGAAGATGGGCTCCGACGGCGGTGCCTGGGCGATGGACCCGGAGACCGCGCTGCGCACCGGGTTCATCCCGCAGGGCATCAGCGCGGACCTGATCGCGACCATCGACGGCTTCTCCCGGACCGACGTCGACGCGTACGCCGCCGAGTCGCACGCCCGAGCGGCGAAGGCCTGGGCGAACGGGTACTTCGGGCGTTCGGTCGTACCGGTGGTGGATCGCAACGGGTTGCGGATCCTCGACCACGACCAGCTGGTCCGGCCGGGTACGTCGGTGGAGACGCTGGCCGGGCTGCCGTTGTCGTTCGCCGCGATCGGCGAGCACGGCGGCTTCGACTCGGTCGCGCTGGAGAAGTACCTCACAGTCGAGCGGATCGAGCACGTGCACCACGCGGGCAACTCGTCCGGGATCGTCGACGGGGCCGCGCTGGTTGCTGTCGGCAACGAGAAGGCCGGCGAGGCGCTCGGGCAGGCGCCGCGCGGGCGGGTGGTGTCGGTCGGGGTCAGCGGAGCGGATCCGACCATCATGCTGACCGGCCCGGCGCCGGCCGCGCGGAAGGCGCTGGCCCGCGCCGGTCTGGATGTTTCTGACATCGACCTGTTCGAGATGAACGAGGCGTTCGCGGCCGCGGTGATGCACTTCATGAAGGATCTCGGCGTACCGCACGAGAAGGTGAACGTGAACGGCGGCGCGATCGCCCTCGGGCACCCGCTCGGCGCCACCGGCGCGATGCTGATCGGAACCCTGCTGGACGAGCTGGAGCGCCGCGAGCTCCGCTACGGACTGGCCACCCTGTGCGTCGGCGGCGGGATGGGCGTCGCGACGATCATCGAAAGGCTCCCTGCATGATCGAGTGGAAGAACGACGCCGGTGTGGTCACGCTGACGCTGAACGACCCGGACGCGTCGGCGAACACGATGAACGACGCGTACGTCGCGGCGATGAGCCGTACCGTCGAGCGCCTGGTCGCCGAGAAGGCCCTGCTCAAGGGCGTGATCGTGACCAGCGCCAAGTCCACGTTCTTCGCCGGTGGAAACCTGCAGCAGCTGTCCCAGATCCAGCCGTCGGACGCGGCGCAGGTGTTCGACACGGTCGAGGAGGTCAAGCGGCAACTGCGTACGCTGGAGACGCTCGGCGTGCCGGTCGTTGCCGCGATCAACGGTTCGGCGCTGGGTGGCGGGTTGGAGATCGCACTCGCCTGCCACCACCGGATCGTTGCCGACGACAACCGGATCGAGCTCGGCGTGCCCGAGGTGACGCTCGGCCTGCTGCCCGGCGGCGGGGGAGTGACCCGGACGGTCCGGATGCTCGGTCTGCAGGACGCGCTGATGAAGGTGCTGCTGCAGGGTCAGCGGATGAAGCCCGCGCACGCGCTGAGCGTCGGTATCGTCGACGAGGTGGTCCCGGCCGAGGACCTGGTCGACGCGGCCCGGCGGTGGATCACGGCGTACGACGGTGACGCCAAGCAGCCGTGGGACCGCGACGGCTACAAGATCCCGGGCGGTACGCCGTCCTCGCCGAAGCTGGCCGCGTTCCTGCCGGCCTTCCCGGCGAACCTGCGCAAGCAGCTCAAGGGCGCTCCGTACCCGGCGCCGCGGGCGATCCTGAGCGCGGCGGTCGAGGGCAGCCAGGTCGACTTCGAGACCGCGTCCCGGATCGAGTCGCGGTACTTCGTGTCGCTGGCCACCGGCCAGATCGCGAAGAACATGATCCAGGCGTTCTTCTTCGACCTGCAGGCGATCAACGCCGGCGGTTCGCGGCCGTCCGACGTACCGAAGTACTCGGCGCGGAAGGTCGGGGTGCTCGGCGCGGGGATGATGGGCGCCGGAATTGCGTATGCGTGCGCGAAGGCCGGAATCGACGTTGTGCTCAAAGATGTTTCGTTGGAGGCTGCTGCGCGCGGAAAAGAATACTCCGAGAAGCTGCTGGCGAAACAGGTCGCAAAGGGCCGGACTTCCGCCGCCGATGTCGAGGCATTCCTCAGCCGGATCACCCCGACCGGGGATCCGAACGACCTGGCCGGGTGCGACCTGGTGATCGAGGCCGTCTTCGAGGACACCGGGCTGAAGCAGAAGGTGTTCGCGGAGATCGCCGGCGTGGTCGAGCCGGACGCGCTGCTCTGCTCGAACACCTCGACGTTGCCGATCACCTCGCTCGCCGACGGGATCGACCGGCCGGACGACTTCATCGGCATGCACTTCTTCTCGCCGGTCGACCGGATGCCGCTGGTCGAGCTGATCGTGGGGGAGAAGACGTCGGACCGGGCGATCGCCCAGGCGTACGACGTCGTACGGCAGATCAAGAAGACGCCGATCGTGGTCAACGACAGCCGGGGATTCTTCACCTCGCGGGTGTTCGGCACGCTCGTGATGGAGGGCGCGGCGATGGTGGCCGAGGGCGTCAACCCGGTGATGATCGAGCGGGCGGCGACCCAGGCCGGGTTCCCGGCGCCGCCGCTGGCCATGCTCGACGAGGTCACGCTGACGCTGCCGCAGAAGATCCGGGACGCGGCACGGGCGGCCGGCGACAGCGCGGGTGCGTTCGACGACCATCCTGGGATGGCGGTGACGGATCGTCTCGTGAACGAGTTCGACCGGCGGGGCAAGGCGGCCGGGGCTGGGTTCTACGACTACCCCGCGGACGGGCCGAAGCGGTTGTGGCCGGGGCTGTGGGAGCACTTCCCGCCGCACGACGGCGTACCGCTGATCGATCTGCAGGAGCGGATGCTGTTCGCGATGTCCTTGGAAACGGTGAAGTGCCTGGACGAGGGCGTGCTGCGGTCGGTGCCGGACGCCAACATTGGCTCGATCTTCGGCATCGGGTTCCCGCCGCTGCACGGCGGCGCGTTGCAGTACGTGAACGCGTACGGACCGGACGCGTTCGTACGGCGATCCCGTGAGCTCGCCGCGGCGTACGGCGCCCGTTTCGAGCCTCCGGAGCTGCTGGTTCGCACCTCCGCCGCCGGTGAAATGTTTACGTGATCACGGCCTGACAACATTCCACACATTCCAACACGAAAGATCGCAGTCCGGTCTTGCGCGCGGCGCTCTTTTGAGCCATTGTGCTAGGCACTTCTCCAACGATTCACCCCGGCGTCCGCCGGGAACCTGGTGTTGGAGCGTGCGAACGCGTCGTACCCCTGCGACGTTCCCTTTTTCGGGAAGGTGGAATTCATGCCTGCTCATGTTCCTAACGCCGGTCTGACCCGGCGAGACCTGCTCAAGCGGACCGGTGGACTCGCGGCACTGGCCGCGTTCACCGCGGCCTGCGGTGGCAATACCGGCCGACCGTCGGGAGGCGGGGGAGGCGGCGGTTCGAAGCCCAACCTCTCACAGTGGTACCACCAGTACGGTGAGGCCGGCACCCAGCAGGCCGCGATGAAGTACGCCAAGGCCTACCCCGACGCCAACGTCGCCATCCAGTGGACGCCGGGCGACTACGACGCGAAGCTCGCCTCCGGTCTGCTCTCGAGCAAAGGCCCCGACGTCTTCGAGGGGCACTTCAACATCAGCATGGTGAAGAGCAACCAGGTCGTGCCCCTGGACGACATCATGGCCGACGTCAAGGACGACTTCCAGCCGGGCGACCTGGCCACCAACACCCTCGACGGCAAGATCTACGGGATCCGGATGATCATCGACCCGCAGGTCATCTACTACCGCAAGTCCCTGCTGGACAAGGCCGGTATCAAGCCGCCGGAAACCATCGACGACCTGATCTCGGCGGCCAAGGAACTCACCACGAACAAGGTGAAGGGCATCTTCGTCGGCAACGACGGCGGCAACGTCATGGGCGGCCCGGCGCTGTACTCGTCCGGCGGTGAGTTCCTGACCAAGGACAACAAGCCCGGCTTCGGCGGCGACCGTGCTGCTCAGGCCTTCGGCAAGCTGCACGAGTTGTACGCCAGTAAGAGTGTCCTGCTCGGCGCACCCACGGACTGGTGGGACCCGACCGCGATCAATCAGGGTCTCGTGGCGATGCAGTGGATCGGCATGTGGGCGGTGCCGGGTATGCAGAAGGCGCTCGGCGACGACATCGGCGTGATCCCGTTCCCGAAGCTCGACGCACAGGGCCAGCCTTCGGTGTACTCGGGTGGCTGGACGCAGTTCGTGTCCACCAAGAGTGCGAACGTCGACGCGGCGAAGAAGTTCGTCAAGTGGCTGTGGATCGACAAGACGGACTACCAGGAGGACTGGTCGCTGAGCTACGGCTTCCACATTCCACCGCGCAAGAGCCTCGCGGCCAAGGCGTCCAAGCTGCAGAGCGGCGTCGCGGCCGACACGGTCAAGCTGACGCAGGACCACTCGTACACCGACAACCCGGCGTGGACGCCGAAGATGGGTACGGCCTTCACCGACCTGCTGACCAACGTCATCAAGAAGGGAGCCGACCCAGCTGCCGAGATCACCAAGGCCGAGAAGACCGTCAACGCCGAGCTGTCCCGGTTGTTCGGATGAGCGCACCCGCCAAGACGTCGACCCCGGTGGAGCCCGCCGGCAGAAAGGCATCAAGGGCAACACCCTGTGGTTCTGGGTGTTCGTCGGGCCGTTCGTGCTCGGGCTGCTGATCTTCTCGTACCTGCCGATCCTGTGGAGCCTGGTCCTCAGCTTCTTCGAGGCGTACAACACCGCGACCCCGTCGAAGTTCGTTGGCCTGCGCAACTACATCGACATGCTCACCGACCACAACTTCCTGTCCAGCCTGGGCACGTTCACGATCTTCGCGGTGTTCATCGTGCCGCTGACGTTCGTGCTGTCGCTGGCGCTGGCGTTGCTGGTCAACCAGGTGCGGATCGCGCGGGCGTTCTTCCGGTCGGTGTTCTTCCTGCCGACCGCGTGCTCGTACGTCGTCGCGTCGCTGATCTGGAAGCTGTCGATCTTCAACGGTGTCCGGTTCGGTCTCGCGAACACGATCCTCAACTGGTTCGGCGTCGACAACATCGCCTGGCTGTCGACGGTCTCGCCGCCGTGGTACTGGCTTCCGCTGGTGACGGTCCGGTTGTGGCTGCAGCTGGGGTTCTACATGATCCTGTTCATCGCCGGCCTGCAACGGATCTCGCCGACGTTGTACGAGGCGGCGTACGTCGACGGGGCCAAGCCCGGGTGGCAGGTGTTCCGGTACATCACGCTGCCGCAGCTGCGATCGACGTCGGTCGCCGTACTGATCCTGAACCTGATCGCGGCGTACCAGGCGTTCGACGAGTTCTACAACCTGATCGGCAACGTGAACTACGCGCGGCCGCCGCTGGAGTACCTGTACAGCATCTCGCTCGGTTCGATCCAGGACCTCGGCCACGGCTCGGCCGGCGCGCTGATCCTGGCCATCATCATCATGATCGTGACGCTGCTGCAGAGCCGGATCCTGGGCTTCGGAAGGGCGGGCGACTGATGGCAGTCTCCGAACGTACGACGGGAACGCCGCAACCGATCGGCTTCAGCCAGAGCACCGCCGGGCGGATCGGCACGGTACTGAGGTGGATCGCACTGCTCATCGCGGTGGTGCTGTTCCTGCTGCCGTTCTACCTGATCGTGCGTAACGCGCTGTCGACCGAGGCCGACATCACGGCGCCGACGTGGAAGTTGTTCCCGTCGCACCTGCAGTGGGGGAACATCAAGGAGCTGTTCGGCGACACCGAGGTGCCGATGGCCCGGGCCCTGTACAACTCCGCTGTCGTCGGGGTGCTGGGAACGGGCGGACAGGTGCTGTTGGCATCTATGGCCGGGTACGGGCTGGCGCGGATCCCTTATCGGCACGCGGACAAGATCTTCTACGCGATCGTGGCGACATTGATGATCCCGGGGGCGGTGACGTTCATCCCGTCGTTCATCGTCGTTTCGTCGCTCGGCTGGGTGTCGTCGCTGCGGGGTCTGATCATTCCGACGTTGTTCAGCGGGTTCGCGGCGTTCCTGTTCCGGCAGTACTTCCTCGGTTTCCCGCGCGAGTTGGAGGAGGCAGCGCGGGTCGACGGCGCCGGGTACTTCGGGGTGTTCTGGCGGATCGTCGTACCGAACTCGCTGCCGTTCTTCGCGGCGATCGCCGCGATCACCTTCATCGGCAACTGGAACTCGTTCCTCTGGCCACTGGTGATCGGCCAGGACTCGTCGTCGTGGACCATCCAGGTCGCGATGTCGACGTTCGTCACCGCCCAAACGATCAACATCCACGAACTGTTCATGGCAGTCGCGGTGTCGATCCTCCCCCTGGTCCTGATCTTCGCCTTCCTCCAGCGCTACCTCATCCAGGGCGTAACCCAATCCGGCATCAAGGACTGACTCAACCCTGAGGAGAGGCGCGCCGCTTTGTGGAACTTTTTCGCCGCCCACCGCCGAAAAAGTTCCACAAAGCCGCGGTCATCGTCCGCGCGCTCCCGCTCCACGAGGACTAATCCGGCGCGTCCGGGGGAACCGTCACCGGAGCCCCCGCGTCAGCGCAGATGACGCCCTCTCCACCAGGCGCCCCCGCGCCTGGCCCTGAAGTGTGGAGCCCCCATGACCAACCCCCCGCCCGACCCCACCACCCCGAGCTACCCGCAATCGCCCGCCGCCGGCTATCCGCAGCAGCCGACGGGCGGCTATCCACAAGCAGGTGCTGTCCAGCATCCGGGACAGGGCGGCTATCCGCAGCATCTTTGGCCGGAGCATGCTCAGCCGTATGTCGCCGCCTCGTCGGCTGGGCCTCAGCGTGCGAAGGGTTCGGCTGTGATGGGCGTACTCGCCTTGTTGCTCGCCATTGCCGGACTCGTCACGCCGTTCCTGCCGTTCTCGAATCTGATCGACCGGTTCCCGGTCCGGCAGTACCTGGCGTTCCCGTTCGCCGTACCGGCCCTCGCCTTGGCAATCACCACCCTCGCCACCAACCGCCGCGGAAAGCCCGCCGCCGCGATCGGCATGATGGTCGCCTTCCTGGCCCTGATCATCGGCGCGATCATGGTCTACAACTACGACTTCCGATGACGTGTTTCTTGCCTAGGCTCGGGACATGCGGACCGTCACCCGGCGCCAGGCCATCGCCTACCGGCTGCACGTCAACCACTTGGTAGACCGCCTACCGGTCGGATCGCACGAGCAGGCGGCGTACGTCGGGCTGCAGGACACAGCTCCACGCGACGCCCTGCTCGGGATGCACGCGCGGATGGGCGGATGTACGCCGACGGACTGGGAGCATCCGAGCCTGCTCCAGACGTACAGCCCACGCCGTGCCGTCTACGTACTCCCGGCCCGCGACTTCGGCGTCTTCACCGTCGGTCGTCTTCCGCTCGATCCAGCTGCGGTACGACGGATCGACGCGCTGGCGGATCGGGTGTGCGAGACGCTGGTCGGGCAGGAGCGCCGTGCGTCCGGGATCGACGGACTGCGCGAAGCGTGTGCGAGCGGACGGATCGCGGTGCGCTGGGACACGACCTCCGTGTACGCGAGGGAGGTGCGGCGCCCCGCGCTCGACGTACACGAGGCCCGGCTGAAGCTCTGTCGGCGCCACCTCAAGTACTTCGGTCCCACGGCCCCGAAGGTCTTCGCGTGGTGGTCCGGTCTTTCACCTGCCGACGCCCGCGTGGTGTGGGACCAGCTGGCCGGCGAACTGCTCGAGGTGGACTTCGACGGCGTACCAGCGTGGGTACTGCGCACCGAGGAGCATCACCTGCACCACGCAGCCCCACCCCGCGGCGTGCGGTTGCTCGTGGCACCGGATCTCCGCCTCCTCGGCCGCGACGACGACGGCCGGTTCATCGCCCCCGGCCTCAGAACACTGACGCCGGCCGCCGACAGCTTCCACCCCAACGGCGTACTCGCCAACGGCCGAATCATCGGCGCCTGGGGCCGCAAGCACGGCCGAGTAGACGCGATCCTGACGGAGAAGCTCGCCCCGGAGCAGTACGACGCTCTCCAGTCGGAGGTGACGACGATGCCGGTCGGGGATCCCGAGCTGTGCCTGCGAACGCTCGCGTGATCAGGTGGCTGGTGCGCCATCGGGGACAATCGGGTGCATGTCACTTAGTTGTCCCTGCGGTCAGAGTCAGCCGTACGCAGTTTGCTGCGGGCCCCTCCACCAGGGGAAGGCGACCGCGGCGACGGCGGAGCAGTTGATGCGTTCCAGGTACACCGCGTTCGTGATGCACGACGCGGCGTACCTGCGCCGCACCTGGTCGCTGACCACCCGCCCCGCGGCGATCGACTTCGATCCGGACCGCCGGTGGACCGGCCTCGAGATCCTCGGCACCACCGGCGGCAGCCCGTTCCACACCGAAGGCACCGTCGAGTTCAACGCCCACCACACCACCGGCGTACAACACGAAAACAGCACCTTCACCCGAGAAGCGGGCGAATGGGTGTACGTCGCGGCGTTGTAGGCGGCTACTCCGCGATCTGGTAGGTCGGGGTGAGGATGGCTCGGGCGAGGGTGTGGAAGGCGAGGTTGAAGCCGACTACGGCGGGGCTTGCGTCGGCGTCTACGTCCAGGGCTTCTACGTCGATGGCGTGGACCACGAAGTAGTAGCGGTGGACCTGGTCGCCGGCGGGTGGGGCGGCGCCGCCGTAGTTCTTGGTGCCGAAGTCGTTGCGGACGTGGAAGGCCCCGTTGTCGAGGCGTTCCGTGCTGCCCGCGCCGGTCGGGAGCTCAGTGACGGTGGCGGGCAGGTTGACCAGGGCCCAGTGCCAGAAACCGGAGACGATCGGCGCGTCCGGGTCGAAGCAGGTGACGACGAACGCCTTGGTCTCCGCGGGGAAACCGGACCAGCTGAGCTGCGGGGAAGTGTTCCTGCCGGCGAACGCGTGCGCGTCGGCCAGCGGCTCGCCGCCGGCGGCGTCGGTGCTGGTGACGGTGAACGAACCGGCCTCCGGGAGGAGTTCGTACGGGTCCGGTGCGACGGGACGATCGAGCGACATGAAACAGCCCTCCGGCATCTCGCGACATGTGGTGATGCCGACATTACTGTCCACAGGACGCCGGTCCGTCCCGGGGCACACACTCGAGGATGGCAAGATCGGTGCGGAAGCTACGACTGGAGGACCTGGTGGACGAGTACCTGGAGCGGATCGCTCCCGCGGATCAGGCGGCGATGCGGGCGGCCGAGGAACGGCATACGCAGCTGACCAAGCCGGCCGGCTCTCTCGGCGTACTCGAGGAGCTGTCGGTGAAGCTCGCCGGCATGACCGGCGCCCCAGCCGTACCGGGCCCGGCCGTCGTGACGGTCTTCGCGGGGGATCACGGCGTACACGCCCAGAACGTCTCCCCGTGGCCGCAGGAGGTCACCGCCGCCATGCTCGCGAACTTCGCGGCCGGCGGCGCCGCGGTGAACGCCTTCGCCAAGAACAACAACGTCGACGTACGGGTCGTCGACGTCGGCGTGGCGACCCCGGTCGAGCAGCTCGACATCGTCCACGCGAACGTCCGCCCGGGCACCCGCGACCTCTCCCAGACCGACGCCCTCACCGAGGACGAGGCGCGCAAGGCGATCGCGGTCGGCTTCGACCTTGCGGACAAGCTGGTCCAGGAGGGGTACCGCTGCCTGCTGACGGGTGACATGGGCATCGCCAACACCACCGCCTCGGCCGCGCTGATCGCGACGTTCACCGGCGCCACGGCCGACGCGGTCACCGGCCGCGGTACCGGGATCGACGACGCGGCGCTCGCGCACAAGACCGCCGTCGTACGGGACGCCCTCGCGCTCCACGCCGTACCACCGACCGAGCCGCTCAAGGCGCTCCAGGCGTACGGCGGCCTCGAACACGCCGCCCTCGCCGGATACATCCTCGGCGCCGCGGCGAACAAGGTGCCGGTCATCCTCGACGGCGTGATCGCAGGCGCGGCCGCGCTCGTCGCGCAGGCGTTCCACCCGGCCGTCATCGACTACTGCGTCGCCGGTCACCGGTCGGCCGAGCCTGGGCACGCGGTCGCGTTGAAGCAGCTCGGTCTGCAGCCGCTCGTGGACCTGGACCTGCGGCTCGGCGAGGGGACCGGGGCGGTGCTGGCGTACCCGATCCTGACCTGCGCGGCCCGCGCGCTCGCCGAGATGGCCACGTTCGAGGACGCGGGGATCTCTTCGTGACCCACCAGTACCTGTCCGGTCTCGTCCTCGAGGGGCGGCGCGTGGTCGTCGTCGGCGGCGGCGGTGTCGCCCAGCGGCGGCTGCCGCGGCTGATCGAGGCGGGCGCGCGGATCGACCTGATCTCGCCGTCGATCACGCCCACGATCGAGGGTCTGCTCGGCAACCCGTCGCTGACCTGGATCGAGCGCGGGTACGAGTCCGGCGACCTCGAGGGGGCCTGGTACGTCGTGGTTGCGACGGACGATGCCGCGGTCAACGACCAGGTGTCGGCCGAGGCCGAGCAGCTGCGGATCTTCTGCGTACGGTCCGACGACCGGTCACGCGCGACCGCGTGGACGCCCGCGTCGGGACAGCACGACAACGTGACGATCGGCGTCCTCGGCGGCGGCGACCACCGCCGGTCGGCGGCCGTACGGGACTCGATCCTCGAAGGACTGCGGACCGGCGAGCTGGCGGCGCGCGACGTCGGCCGGCGGCCCGGGGTGTACCTCGTCGGCGGGGGACCGGGCGATCCGGATCTGATCACGGTTCGCGGGCGGCGGCTGCTCGCCGAGGCGGACGTGGTGGTCGCGGACCGGCTCGCGCCGCAGCAGCTGCTGGACGAGCTGCACCCGGACGTCGAGCTGTTCGACGCGGCGAAGTTGCCGCGCGGGCGGGCGGCGCAGCAGGAGGAGATCAACCGCATCCTGGTCGACCGCGGGCGGCAGGGGAAGGTCGTCGTCCGGCTCAAGGGCGGCGATCCGTACGTGTTCGGCCGCGGGTTCGAGGAGGCGCTGGCGTGCGCGGCGGCCGGCGTACCGTGGACCGTGGTGCCGGGGATCACCAGCTCGATCTCGGTACCGGCCGTCGCGGGGATCCCGGTCACGCATCGCGGCGTGACGCACGAGTTCACGGTGGTGTCGGGGCACATCCCTCCGTCGCACCCGGACTCGCTGGTGAACTGGGACGCGCTCGCGCAGCTGCACGGCACGCTCGTGCTGCTGATGGCCGTCGAGAACCTGCCGGCGATCACCGCGCGGCTGATCGAGCGCGGTCGCCCGGCGGACACCCCCGCGGCGGCGATTGCCGACGGCACCCTTCCCGGTCAGCGGACGGTGACGTCCGACCTCGCCGGGATCGCCGACGCGATGCGGGAGAACGGCGTCGGCGCGCCGGCGATCGTTGTCATCGGCAACGTAGTCGACGTGGCCGCACAGCTCGCGTCGGAGCAGGACGGTGGGGCGGCGGGGGAGCAGGACGGTGCGGCGCCGGCGGAGCGGGACGGTGGGGCGGCGGCGGAGCGGGACGGTGGGGCGGCGGCGGAGCGGGACGGTGCGGCGGCGGAGCCTGGTGCTGGAGTGCGGCGGGCGTGACGCTGGTTCCGATCGAGGACGCCGCCGACGAGCGGCTGGCTGACTACGTGAAGTTGCGGGAGGTGAGTCTGCGGCGGCTGCTCGAGGAGGAGCACGGGCTCTTCATTGCCGAGGGCGACAAGGTGATCCGCCGCGCCGCCGGCGCCGGGTACGAGCCGCGCTCGTTCCTGCTCGCGCCGCGCTGGCTCGACTCGTTGCGGGACGTGCTGGAGCAGTGGCCGGACAAGCCCGTGTACGTCGTGTCGGAGGAGCTGGCCGAGCAGGTCACCGGGTTCCACGTGCACCGCGGCGCGCTCGCGTCGTACAAGCGCCGTGCCGCCGTACCGCTGACCGAGCTGATCAGAAGCGACGTACGAAGAATCGCGATCTTCGACGACATCGTTGACCACACCAACGTCGGCGCCGGCTTCCGGGCCGCGGCCGCGCTCGGTGTCGGGCTCGTCCTGGTGACGCCGACCTGCGCCGACCCGCTGTACCGGCGCTCGATCAAGGTGTCGATGGGTACAGTGTTCCAGGTCCCGTGGACCCGCCTGCAGAACTGGCCGGGCGACCTGAAACTGCTGCAGGACAACGGGTACGTCGCCGCCGCGATGGCGCTCACCGACGACTCGATCACCCTCGACGAGCTCGCGGCCCGCAACGACGAGAAGCTCGCGCTGATCTTCGGCACCGAGGGCCACGGCCTCAAACCCAACGTCCTCCGCCAGGCCGACCTGACGGTCAGGATCCCGATGGCCGGCGGCGTCGACTCCCTCAACGTGGCATCCTCAGCAGCAGTAGCCTTCTACGCCACCCGATCCTGAGGGGGAGCCGTGCGTACGACGGAACGCCTGGTACTGCGCCCGTTTTGCGAGGCCGACCTGGATGGATGGGCCGCGCTCAACGCGGACCCGAAGGTGACCGAATTCCTGGGCCCACCGTTGTCCCGCGAGGAAGCCGATCGGACCGCCTGGGCGATCAACGCGTCGTACGCCGCGAACGGGTTCGGCTTCCTCGCGGTCGAGCGGCGCTCGGACGGCGCGTTCCTCGGCGCCGCCGGTCTGTCCCGCGAGAAGTGGTACCCGGACGACCTCGAGATCGGCTGGCGCCTGGCCCCCGAGCACTGGGGCTACGGCTACGCCACCGAGGCGGCGGCGTCCTGGCTCGACTACGCCTTCACCGAGGCAGGGCTGCCCCGGGTCATTGCGGTGACCGACACGCCGAACGTCCGTAGCATCGCGGTCATGCGCCGGCTCGGCATGAGCTTCGACCACGAGGCGGTCCTGGAGGACGACGGCATACCGTTCGACGCCACCATCTACACACTGAAAGCCGAGGCCTGGCCCGGCTACACCACCCGGCGCTGACCCGCACGTAGGCTGATCGCCATGACCGTCGGTGAACTCGGCGCGTTCCTGCGGGCCGAACGGGCCCGGGTCGACCCGGGCGTGGTCGGTCTGCCAGTCGGTGGTGACCGGCGGGTGGCGGGACTGCGACGCGAAGAGGTCGCGGTACTGGCCGTCGTGAGCGCCGACTACTACACCCGGCTCGAGCAGGGCCGCGAGCGGAACCCGTCGGCCCAGGTGCTGAACGGGATCGCGCATGCGCTGAGGCTCGACCCGGACGCTCGGGTACACCTGTTCCGGCTGGCCGGCCTCGCGCCCGCCCCGGCACTCGGCGCCGCGCGGGACCAGGTCCATCCGGCACTGCTGCAACTGCTCGACACCTTCTCCGCCGCGGCGGCGTATGTGCTGAACCCGGCGTACGAGGTCCTCGCGACGAACAGGATCGCCCAAGGTCTGCTGGCGCCGTTCGGGATGACGAACATCCTGCGGATGATGTTCGACCATCCCAAGGCGCGCGACATCTTCGGTGACTGGGAGGTCGTGGTCCGGCGGGCCGTGTACGCCGTCCGCTTCAACGCGGCGACGTATCCGGACGACCCCGAGATCAAGGCACTGGTGGCCGACCTGCTGCCGCGCTCGCCGGAGTTCCGTGCCCTGTGGGAGGACCGGACGGCCCGTGGGTTCAGCAGGGCCTACAAGATCTTCAACCACCCCGAGGTGGGCCGGGTCGAGCTGACATACCAGACCTTCGACGTACGGGCCGCCCCGGGACAGCAACTCCTGGTCGGTACGGCGGAACCGGGCAGTCCGAGTGCCGACGCCCTGGCCCGGCTGGCCACATCCTGAACTTCCAGGGTGCGCCGCACCCAGGAAGTGGCGACCTTCCCGCGCCGGCACCCGCGGCCGGAGGCTGTTCGGGTAGCAATCCCAGGACAGCCCAGGAGCAGAGCATGTTGAACTACTCGACGTACGTCGCACCGTCCAAGCCGGCCGTCTCCGACGATCTGCCGCCGGGTGAGGTACGGCGGATGTGGTCGCCGACCGCGGCCACGCTGATCTACGGCGACCACGACGCCGTCCTCGTCGACCCGCTGATGACGCAGGCAGAGGGTGAGGACCTGGCCGGCTGGATCGCTGCCACGGGGAAGAACCTGACCACGATCTTCGTCACGCACAGCCACGGCGACCACTTCTTCGGCGCCGCCCCGGTGCTCGACCGCTTCCCCGGCGCCCGGATGGTCGCTCTGCCCTCGGTTGTCGAGGGAATGCGCAAGCAGCTCACTCCGCCGTGGCTGGACGGCTTCTGGCGGACACGGTTCCCGGGGCAGCTGCCCGAGCGCCTGGTCATCGCCGAGCCGCTCGACGGCGACACGTTCACGCTGGAAGGCGAGGAGTTGGTCGCGATCGATCTGGGTCACACCGACACCGACGGCAGCTCAGCGTTGTATGTCCCGTCGATCGGGCTGGTGGTCGCGGGTGACGCCGTGTACGACGAGGTCCACCTCTACCTGTCCGAAGCCGTTGCCGACGGCATCGAGCAGTGGCTGTCGGCGCTCGACGTCCTCGCCGCGCTGCACCCGTCAGCCGTCGTCTCCGGGCACCGCCAGGCCGACGCCTCGGACGACCCGCGGTACATCGGCGAGACCCGCCGGTACCTCGAGACGTTCGCCGCCGCCGAGGCCCGGACCAACACCGCGCTCGACCTCTACAACGCGATGATCGAGGCGTACCCCGACCGGCTGAACCGCGGTGTTCTCTGGAACTCCACGCGTACCCTCAAAAGCGATTGACCGCTGTGATGGCATAGCTGTCATGTCGAAGGTCGTCCTGATCACCGGAATGCAAGCGGCGGGGAAGTCGACGATCGCGCCGCTGCTGGCTGCGCGGATGGGGCCGCCCGCGGCGACGATCGACGGGGACGTGTTCTATCGCGGCGTGGTCGCCGGTGCGGAGGTGATGACGCCCGACCCGTCGGCCGAAGCGGTGCGGCAGTTGGAGTTGCGGTACGACGCGAGCGCGCTGGTCGCTCAGCACTACGCGGACAACGGGTTCGACTTCGTGTGCAGCGACATCGTGCTGGGGGAGCACGTCGAGCGCTGGTTCTCCCGGCTGCGGGACGTCGAGTCGTACCTCGTCGTACTCGTCCCGTCCGTGGAGTCGATCGTGGCGCGGGAGCTCGGCCGCGGCGGCGGGAACTCGTACCGCGGCTGGCAGCAGCAGGGCGGGTCGCTCGAGGACGCCGTACGGGCGCTCCAGGTCGGGCTCGACGGGATCCCGCGCCGGGGACTGTGGCTGGACACCACTGGTAAGACCCCGGAGGAGACCGTCGAGGCGATCGACCTGGAGAAGGCCCGCTGGTGACGGCTCAGGTCGCTGGGGTTTCCTCGTGATCCTGGTCGGCGTCGACCATCGGGGAGACCGGCCAGTCGCTCGGGTAGTCGGGCGCGAACTCCTCGGCCTCCGCGTACAGGCGCTTGCGGTACTTCCGGGAGAGCCGGTCGCCGAAGACCATTCCCTGCGTGTGGTCGGTCTCGTGCTGCAGGCAGCGCGCGAGCAGACCGCTGCCCTCGTACGTGACCGGCTGGTTGTGCTGGTCGACCCCGGTGACCTTGGCGTAGTCGGGGCGGGCGCACTTGGTGAACGCGCCGGGCAGTGAGAGGCAGCCCTCGTCGCCCTCGTCGAGGTTGCGGTCCTTGCCCTCCGGCAGCTCCAGGACCGGGTTGCACACCACGCCCTGTACGTGGCTGCCGTCCTTGTCCGGGCAGTCGAACACGAACAGCTGCAGGTCCACCCCGACCTGGTTCGCGGCCAGGCCGACGCCCTCGGCCGCGTTCATCGTCGCGACCATGTCGGCGACCAGTGTCTGCAGGTCGTTCCCGAAGTCGGTGACAGGCTGATTGACCCGGTGCATGACGTCCTCACCCCACCGGGTGATGGGCCGCACCGAACCGTTCCCAGGCAACGTAGACATGCCGGAAAGTCTAGGCCAGACAGGACCTGGGCCGGGTGACCGGTACGGCGGTCACCCGGCCGTTCGTACTACTTGGAGTTGACCTCGTCGCGCCACGCGACCCACTCGCGGAGCAGGCCGAGGTCGTAGTCCGGACCGCCGGCGTGCACGGTGAACAGCCGGGTGCCGACGTCGAGCAGCTGCTTGCCGACCTCCTCGGGCTTCTTGTCGCCGACACCGACCGAGCGCTCGATCTCGCCCGGGTCGCGGCCGATCGTCTTGCAGTGCTCGTCGAGGACGGCGTGTTTGTGCGCGATCGTCTCGGCGTCACCGAAGCCGTGCCAGATGTTCGCGTGCTGCGCGACCAGCTTCAGCGTCTTCTTCTCGCCGCCGCCACCGATCAGCACCGGGATGTCCCGGGTCGGCTTCGGGTTGAGCTTCTCCCAGCGGCGCTCGATCCGCGGCAGCGCCTCGCCGAGGGCGTCCAGCCGGCCGCCCGCCGTACCGAAGTCGTAGCCGTACTCGTCGTAGTCCTTCTCGAACCAGCCGGAGCCGATACCGAAGATCAGCCGGCCGTCACTGATGTGGTCGACGGTGCGCGCCATGTCGGCGAGCAGGTCGGGGTTGCGGTAGGAGTTGCAGGTGACCAGGGCGCCGATCTCGACCCGCTCGGTCGCCTCGGCCCAGGCGGCCAGCATGGTCCAGCACTCGAAGTGCAGACCCTCGGGCTCACCGCTCAACGGGTAGAAGTGGTCCCAGTTGAACAGGACGTCGACGCCGATCTCCTCGGCCGCGGCGGCCGTCCGCCGGATGTCGGCGTACTGGGCGTGCTGGGGCTGGACCTGCAGACCGATCCGGACGGGGAACGCGCTGTACGGCCGGTCGGTGGACTCGGAAGCTGTCATGGTGGAGATTCTATCGGGCGTTGCGGAGGAGCCTCCGGATAGACCGGAACTTCGAAGGGGTCGTCAGCCGAAGTAGGTGGCGAGGTGGGTGAGCATGGTGGCTACGCCGGCCTTGATCGGGGCTTGCTGTTCGTCGGTGAGGCCGACACTTCGGTAGTCGAGTTGGGTGCGGTCGCCGTCGAGGGCGGTCAGGTGGATGGTGATCTCCTCCGCGGGCTCGTCGAAGCGGAGCTCGACGTGGTGTGGCAGGTCGAGGGCGCCGAAGTGGAGGGTGAACGGGAGCTCGGTCGTGTCGTTGACGAAGACCGCGGAGATCAGCCCGCCGGGGCGGGCGTCGATGGTGATCCGGTCGGACGGGGTGCGGAAGCCGTCGGCGACGAACCAGGCGGCGAACGGTTCGGGTTCGGTGAAGGCGCGGGCGACCTCGGCGGGTGGGGCGTCGACGAGCTGCTGCAGGCTGAACATGGTTCGTACCTCCGCCGAAATCGGGTGGTGGCTTACGGTTTGTTCTCGGTCGGCAGCTGGTCGGCGTAAAGGTCGGCCCAGTCGCCGAGCGCGCGGATCGGTACCAGCAGGTCCTTGCCGGCCGTGGTCAGCGAGTACTCGACGCGTGGCGGCGCTTCGGCGTACCGCTGCCGCTCGACCAGACCGTTGTGCTCGAGGCGGCGCAGGGTCTCGGTGAGGACCTTCTGGCTGATGCTGCCGATCTGCCGGCGGAGTTCGCCGGGACGGGCCGGGCCGTCGGCGAGCGAGTACAGGACCACCATCGGCCAGCGCCCGCTGATCAGATCGGCGGCGACCCGTGCCTGACAGTCCGCGAAGAATCTCGGCTCCACCCGTCCATTGTGCGCGGTCCGTTGGGCACCGGGAGGTGTGCATCGAACTGTCTACCGTCTGGACCATGCGAATAGGAACACTGGGCAACGGAATGATGGCCGAGGCACTCGCCGGCGGCTGGGTCCGCGCCGGCCACGACGTGATGATCGGCGGCCGCGACCCCGAGCGCGCCACGGCGGTCGCGAAACGGATCGGGGCCACGGCCGGGACCTTGGACGAGGCGGCGGCGTACGGCGAGGTGGTGTTGCTGGCTGTCCCGGCCGAGGTTGCGGTTGAGGTCGCGCGCAGGGTGCCGTCCGGGACGACGTTGATCGATTGCACGAATGCGGTGGATCACCGGGACTTCACGTTGGCGCAGGAGGGGACGGCGGAGGCGATCCGTGCGGCGGCGCCAGGTGTGCAGGTGGTGAAGGCGTTCAATCTCGCGGCCGATTTGGTATGGCGGAATCCGCCGGCCGGGTTGGGCGTGCCGATGTGTGGTGACGGCGGGCTGGAGCCGGCCGCTGAGCTGGTACGAGACCTGGGCTGCGTGCCGGTGAACGCGGGCGGCCTGCAGCACGCGAGGTTGCTGGAGGCAACGGCTGTGCTGGCGATCGGCATCTGGGTGCGCGGGGGAGACGTCCGCGGGATGTTCCCGCCGCTAGACGCTGCTTTCGGTACGGTCGCTCCAGGCGAGGCGAAGGCTCCAGACCGGGAAGAGTAGGTAGGTCCCGGCCCAGCCGAAGCCGGCGACGAAGGTCCAGGCCGGCGCGACCTCGATGACGTCCACGTCCATCGGGATGCCGGGCGCACCGATCAGGCCTAGGAGCATGACCACACCGGCGATCGACCCCGCGCGGCGCAGTCGGGCCGACGGCATGCTCAGCCGGCTGAACCCGACGAGCCAGCCTCCGATCAGGGCGAATCCGAGGCCCGACCACAAGCCCGCCAGGTAGAAGCCGGTGATCGCGGACATGACAAGGACCGTGCCGACGACGGTCAGCACAGCCCCGACCAAGGCCAGCCCGAAGAGCACGCCGAACATCCGGTACGGCCGCAGCCACCACGCCAGCAGCAGGCTCAGCACGCCGAACACCGCGTTTCCGACGTCGTTGACGGGACCGAACGCGTCGGCGCCCGTGTAAAGGAGGATCAGGCATGCGCAGGTGGCGAGGCCGACGATGCCGTGGACGGCCGCCAGCGCCCGCAGGCCGACCTGGCCTGACACCTCCGGTTCAGCGCTCACCCTTGGATGATCGCGCAAAGAGGTCGTTCAGGTCAGCCTGTGGGATCTGGCCGGCGGCGAAAGTGATCGTGCCGCGGGTGGCGAGTTCCTCGGCGCTGCGGCGGACGAAGCCGAGCGCAGCGCGGGCGATCGAGCCGCCGAGGCTGATCCGCGTGACGCCGGCCGAGTGCAGGTCGGCGACGGTCAGCGTCGACGTACCCAGGCCGATCACCACGTTGAGCGGCCCGTCGATCTCCGCGACCAGCGTGCGGATCGCGTCGAGCGAGTTCACCCCGGGGACGTACAAGCAGTCGGCGCCGGCCGCGCGGAACCGGTTCGCCCGCTCGATCGACTCCGCCAGCGCGACCGGCGTACGCAGCAACTGCCCGTCCGTCCGAGCGGTCAGCACGAACGACGGGCCGGCCGCCTCCCGGGCGGCAACGATCCGCTCGACGGCGAGCGACACGTCGTACAGCTCTCGCCCGTCGAAGTCCTCGATATTCCCGCCCGCGAGCCCGGCCGCACGCGCCAGCGTGATCGTCTCGGCCACCCGCGCCGGCGCGGCGCCGTACCCGTCCTCGAGGTCGCCGTTCACCGGTACGCCGACCGCGGACGTGATCTCGTGGATCCGCTCGAACATCTGTTCCCGCGACACCGCCGGTGCGCCGTCCGGGAGGGTGTGATCGCCCTTCGCCATCGAGAACGCGATCCCGGCGCTCGTCGTCGCGATCGCCGGGAATCCGGCTGCTGCCAGCAGTACCGCGCTCCCGGCATCCCACGCGTTCGGCATCACGAACCGCCCGGCATGCAACTCACGGAAAGTCATGCGCCGAGTCTGTCACCCGGACAGTGCGGCCACGGCCGAACTACGGCACCTTCGACGCCGCGGCCTCGTCCAGCAACCACAGGGTGCGGTTCTGTCCCTTCGGCCGGGCGGCCGGGACGTCCCCTTCGGCCAGAGCGGTCGCGACCGCCTCGGCCTTGTCCTCGCCCGAGACGACGAACCACACCTCGCGGCTCCGGCTCAGCACCGGCAGGGTGAGCGACACCCGGGTCGGCGGTGGCTTCGGGGAGTCGTGTACGGCGACCGCCGCGACGTCGGTGACCTCGAGTTGCGGGTAGCCGGGGAACAGGGAGGCCACGTGGCCGTCGGGGCCGACGCCCAGCATCAGTACGTCGAAGGTCGGCGAACCGGCCGCTTCGAGTTCGGCCACGTACGCTGCGGCGGCCTCCTCGGCGCTCTGGCCGGTGTCGGCAGGCATCGGGTGGACCCGGGCCGGATCGACGTCCAACGCGGACAGGAACGCGTCCCGCGCCTGGGTCTCGTTCCGTTCGGGGTCGCCGGACGGGAGGAACCGTTCGTCGCCCCACCAGAACTCGACCCGCTGCCAGTCGACCTCGATCCGCGCGGGCGACTCGGCGACGGCCTGGTAGATCTTCGCGGCCACCCGCCCGCCGGTGAGCACGACCTGCGCGACCCCGCCGGTGCTCTGCGCGTCGACGATCGCCGTGACGAACCGCCCGGCCACCGAGAACGCCAGGTCCTCCGGATCGGAATGGACCAACAACTCCGGATCAACAGTCACCGCTTCACCGCTTTCTTCGCTGCCCCAGACTTCTTGGCCGCAGTTTTCTTCGTCGCAGCCTTCTTGGCCGCGGCCTTCTTCACCGGCGCGGCCGTCTTCGAAGCTGTGGCGGACTTCTTGGCCACGACCTGCTTCCCGGCAGCCGACACCTTCGCCGCCGTGGACTTCCGCGCCGTCGCCCCGACCTTCTTCTCGTCGGCCGGCATCGAGTCCCGCTCCACCATGCAGGCGAGCGTCTTCGCGTAGACGTCGTCCGGGTCGAGCCGCCGCAGTTCCTCGCTCAACAGCTCGGACGTCGTACGCCGCTTCAACGCCACCGGCCGATCCGGCTGGCCCGGCACGCTGAACGTCGCCACCGCACCGTCCGGCCGCGTCAACGCGATCGCCCCGGACGGCGTGAACAGCCGTACCGCCGTGACGCCGGGGCCACGCGAGTTCCGCTGCTCGACCGGCACCTTCAACCGGGACTGCAACCAGGCAGCCATCAGATCCGCACTGGGGTTCCCGCGGGCCGCCGTGACCTCAGCCCCGGTCACCTTCGTCGGGTACTGATCCAGCGCCGCCGCCATCAACGCCCGCCAGGGCGTCAACCGCGTCCAGGCAAAGTCGGTGTCACCGGGCGCATACCCCTCCGCCCGGGCCGTGTAGTCCACCGAGGCCCGCCGCGTGGCCGCGGCGTCCGTCACCCGTCGCCGGCCGAGCTTGCCCAGCGGGTCCTCGGCCGGAACGCGCGGCCCGCCGCCCGGCCACCACACGATCACGGGGGAGTCCGGAAGCAGCAGCGGCGTGATCACGGACTCCGGGACCTTCGCCAGCTCGCCGTGCAGCCGGAGCAGCACCGCCTCGCCCGGAATCCCTTCACCCACACGGACTTCGGCGTCGAGCCCCGCCGTACCCTTGCCCGGCCGCAAGATCGCCACCAGCACCCGGGACGGGTGTTCCCGTCCGGCCTCGTTCGCGGCCTTCATCGCGTCGTGGTGCGACGCCTCGTCGACGACGACCACGATCGTGCCGACCATGCCCATCGCGGGCGATCCGGCGTTCCGCCGCGCCTTGAGCAGCGCCGACGCGATCTCGCTCGACGTGGTGTCGGTCAGGTCGATGATCATGGCCGCCTCCAGGCACGTCCGTCGCGGGCGAGCATCTCGTGCGCCGAGTCCGGTCCCCAGTCGCCGGACGCGTACTGCTCCGGCTGACCGTGCCGGGCCCAATAGTCCAGCACCGGGTCGAGGATCTTCCAGCCCAGCTCGACCTCGGTGTGCTGCGGGAACAGCGGCGGGTCGCCGAGCAGTACGTCGAGGATCAGCCGCTCGTACGCCTCGGGGGACGACTCGGTGAACGATCCGCCGTACGCGAAGTCCATGTTCACGTCGCGGATCTCCATCGCCGTACCGGGGACCTTGGCGCCGAAGCGGACCGTGATGCCCTCGTCCGGCTGGATCCGTAGGACCAGGGCGTTCTGCCCGAGCTCCTCGGTCTCGGTCTTCGTGAACGGCAGGTGCGGCGCCCGCTTGAACATCACCGCGACCTCGGTGACACGCCGGCCCAGCCGCTTGCCCGTACGGAGGTAGAACGGCACGCCCGCCCAGCGCCGCGTGTCCACGTCGACCCGCAACGCGGCGAAGGTCTCAGTCGTGGAGTTCGACGGGATGCCGTCCTCCTGCAGGTACCCCTTGACCTTCATGCCACCGGCCCAGCCGTCCGCGTACTGCCCGCGGGCGCTGTGCAGGTCCAGCCGCTCAGGCAGCTGGACGGCGTTCAGGACCTTCTTCTTCTCCTGGCGCAGCGACCAGGCGTCGAAGCTGACCGGCTCCTCCATCGCGACCAGCGCGAGCAGTTGGAGCAGGTGGTTCTGGATCACGTCCCGGGCGGCGCCGATGCCGTCGTAGTAGCCGGCGCGGCCGCCGATGCCGATGTCCTCGGCCATCGTGATCTGGACGTGGTCGACGTAGTTGCTGTTCCAGATCGGCTCGAACATCGCGTTCGCGAACCGCAGCGCGAGGATGTTCTGGACCGTTTCCTTGCCCAGGTAGTGGTCGATCCGGAAGACCGCCTCGGGCGGGAAGACCGACTCGACCACGTGGTTCAGCTCGCGGGCGCTCTTCAGGTCGTGACCGAACGGCTTCTCGATCACCACCCGCCGCCAGCAGCCGGGCTTCTCGTCGGTCAGCCCGTGCTCGGACAGCTGCCGGACGACCTCCGGGAACAGGCCCGGCGGGATCGACAGGTAGAACGCGTGGTTGCCGCCGGTACCGCGGGTCACGTCGAGCTCGTCGACGGTCTCCCGCAGCCGCTTGAACGCCTCGTCGTCGGTCAGGTCGCCCGGTACGAACCGGAAGCCCTCGGCGAGCTGCTGCCAGACCTCCTCGCGGAACGGCGTCCGGGCGTGCTCCTTCACCGAGTCGTGGACGATCTGGGCGAAGTCCTGGTTGGTGTAGTCCCGGCGCGCGAACCCGACCAGCGCGAAACCCGGGGGCAGCAGCCCCCGGTTCGCCAGGTCGTAGACCGCCGGCATCAGCTTCTTCCGGGCGAGGTCCCCGGTGACCCCGAAGATCACCAGGCCGCACGGCCCGGCGATCCTCGGCAGCCGCCGATCCTGCGGATCCCGCAGCGGGTTCACCGGACCTGTCGGCTCTTCGTCGAGCTCAGCGGTCATGGGCCGCGTTCCTCCGAGTGTCGTTCCTACTTGAACAGGGACAGGAGCTGCTGTACGCCGTTCGCCACGTCCGTGAGGTGCAGCCGCAGCACCGGACGGCCGCGCTCCGCCAGCACGTTCGCGTCACCGGCGGCCTGCGCCGAGATCAGCGTGCCGAAGCTGAACGGCCGGTCGGGGATCTCCACGTCCACCGGGTGCGCACCGGTGATCTGCAGGTACACGCCTTCCGGGTGGCCGCCCTTGTGGTACTGACCGGTCGAGTGCAGGAACCGCGGGCCCCAGCCGAAGGTCACCGGACGGCCAGTCTTGGTGGCCAGCGCCGGACGGACCGCGAGCAGGTCGGCGTCCCGCTCGGAGTCCAGGTACGCCATCACCGCGACGTAGCCCTTGTCCTCGAGCTTGCCGAGCAGCGCGTCCACCGCACCCTGCAACGAGTCGACGCCGTCGAGCAGACCCTCCGAACCGCGGACCTCGACAGCGCCCTCGGTGAACGCCGCGGCCTCCGGCTCCGGCTGCGCGTCGAGCAGACCACGCGCGGCCTTCTTCGCGCTCTCGACGTCGGGCTGGTCGAACGGGTTGATGCCGAGCAGGTACCCCGCCACCGCCGTCGCCGTCTCCCACAGCAGCATCTGCCCACCGAGCGACCCCGACGTCAGCGCCGTCGGTACACCGCTGGTCGCCTTGTCCGCGAGCAGCGCGTTGGTCAGGTCGGCCGCGTCGCTGCGCAGCTCCGGCGCGGTCACCTCGACCGCGACCGGCAGTACGCCGGTGCCGTTCTTGCCGGTGCTCTCCGCGATCAGCTGCTCGGCCCAGTCGGGGAACCCGACGATGTCCGAACCGTCAGCGGTGATGATCGCCTTGTCCCGACCCGCGCTGGCCGCCAGCACCGCACCCAGCCACAGCGCCGGGTTGTCGGTCGAGTCGGCCTGCAGCGCCGGAGCGGCCTCGGCCGCCTGGTCGAGCAGCTCGGCGATGTCGGCGCCGGCCAGACCGGACGGCACCAGGCCGAACGCCGTCAGCGCGCTGTACCTGCCGCCGATGTTCGGGTCGGCGAGGAACGTCTTGCGGTAGCCCTCGTCCTTCGACAACGTCTCGAACGGCGAACCCGGGTCGGTCACGACGACGATCCGCGACGCCGCGTCGATACCCGCGTCCGTGAACGCCTTCGCGAAGGTACGGCGGTGGCTGTCGGTCTCGACCGTACCGCCGGACTTGCTGGACACCACGATCACGGTCTTCGACAGGTCGCCGTCGAGCGCGCGCTTGACGACACTCGGGTCGGTCGAGTCCAGGACGACGAGCTCGACGCCCGCCGTACGGGTGATGACCTCCGGGGCCAGCGAGGAGCCGCCCATACCGGACAGCACGATCCGGTCCAGGCCCTCGGCGCGCAGGTCGGCCTGGAGCGCCTCGATCTCGGCCAGCAGCGGCCGCGAGGTCTCGTGCAGGTCGACCCAGCCGAGCCGGATCGACGCCTCGTGCTCGGCCTCCGGCCCCCAGATCGTCGCGTCCTTCGCGGCGATCCGGGAGGCGATCTTCTCCGCCACCAGCTTGTCGACGACCTCGGCCCAGTCGCCGTTCTCGGTGGTCACCTTCGGAGTCGTCACTTGGCGGCACCCTTCAGGGCGGCGGTGACGGTGTCCTGCAGCTCCGACCAGGACGCGTCGAACTTCGCGACACCCTCGTCCTCGAGCACCTGGACGACCTCGTCGTAGGAGATGCCGAGCCGCTCCAGGTCGTCGATCACCTTGCGGTCGGCCGCGTAGTCGCCGCGGACCGTGTCACCGGAGAACTCGCTGTGCTCCTCGACCGCCTTGATCGTTGCCTCCGGCATCGTGTTCACGACGCCGCGGGTGACCAGGTTGTCGACGTACAGCGTGGGGGAGTACGACGGGTCCTTGGTACCGGTAGACGCCCACAGCGGCCGCTGCGGCTTGGCGCCGGCCGTCTCCAGCTCGCGCCAGCGGTCGGTGTCGAAGATCTCCTCGTACGCCTGGAACGCGAGCCGCGCGTTGGCGATCGCGGCCTTGCCCTTCAGCGCCTTGGCCTCGTCGGTGCCGATCGCGTCCAGCCGCTTGTCCACCTCGGTGTCCACCCGGCTGACGAAGAACGACGCGACACTGGCCATCTTGCTGACGTCGTGGCCGTTCTCGACAGCCTGCTCCAGGCCGGACAGGAACGCCTCGGCGACGGCCTTGTAGCGCTCCAGCGAGAAGATCAGCGTCACGTTCACGCTGACCCCGGCGGCGAGCGTCGCGGAGATCGCCGGCAGCCCCGCCTTGGTGGCCGGGATCTTCACGAAGATGTTCTCCCGGCCGACGATGTCCCACAGTTCCTTGGCCTGCCGGATCGTGCCGTCGGTGTCGTGCGCGAGGCTCGGCTCGACCTCGATCGACACCCGGCCGTCCTGGCCCTCGGTGTCGTCGTACGTCGGCTTGAACACGTCGGCGCCGTCGCGGACGTCGTCGGTGGTGATCACCCGGATCGCCTCGTCGGTGGAGACGCCCTGCGCGGCCAGCCGGCCGATGATCGAGGAGTACGCGTCCGCGTCCGAGATCGCCTTGGCGAAGATCGTCGGGTTGGTGGTCACGCCGGTGACGTGCTTGTCCTCGATCAGCGCCTGCAGGCTGCCGCTGGTCAGCCGCTCGCGGGACAGGTCGTCCAGCCAGATGGAGACACCCGCGTCAGCGAGTGCTTTCAAGCGATCGTTCATGAGTCCGATGCCTTCTTCCGAATGTTCTCGTGTGATGTCAGTTGGCGTCGGCCGGTCCGACCGGCCCGGCGGCGGAGCGACCGGGCGGAACACCCGGACCGCTGATCTGGGCGGCGGCAGCGATACTGTCCTTGGCGGCCTGGACGACCGCGTCGGTAGTGATGCCGAACTCGTCGTACAGCGTCTGGTACGCCGCGGACGCGCCGTAGTGCTCCAGGCTGACCGACCGGCCCGCGTCACCGACGATGTCGTGCCAGCTGAGCGCGATCCCGGCCTCGACCGAGACCCGCGCCCGGACATCGGCCGGGATGACGGACTCGCGGTACCCGTCCTCCTGCTCGTCGAACCACTCGCGGGAGACCATCGACACCACGCGGGCCTTGACGCCCTCCTCGGCCAGCTTGGCGCGCGCCTCGACGGCGAGCTGCAGCTCCGAGCCGGTGCCGATCAGCACGACGTCCGGCGTGCCGTCGGTGTCGAGCAGTACGTAAGCCCCCTTGCGGACGTTCTCGGTCGTGGCGAAGCCGTCGGTGCCACGCGGGAAGGTCGGCACGTTCTGCCGGGTCAGGACCAGGCCGGCCGGGCGGTCGGTGTGCTCGAGGATCGCCTCCCAGGCGGCGGCCGTCTCGTTGGCGTCACCGGGGCGGACGACGTCCAGGCCCGGGATCGCGCGCAGCGCGGACAGGTGCTCGACCGGCTGGTGCGTCGGACCGTCCTCGCCGAGGCCGATCGAGTCGTGCGTCCACACGTACGTGACCGGCAGCTTCATCAATGCGGCGAGCCGCACCGAGGGGCGCATGTAGTCGGAGAAGACCAGGAAGGTGCCGCCGTACGGACGGGTCAGGCCGTGCAGGGCGATGCCGTTCAGGACCGCGCCCATCGCGTGCTCGCGGATGCCGAAGTGCAGCACCCGGCCGTACTCGTCGCCGGAGAACTCCTTGGTCGAGTACTCCGCCGGGATGAAGGACGGCTGGCCCTTCGGAGTGGTGTTGTTCGAGCCGGCGAGGTCGGCCGAACCGCCCCACAGCTCGGGCAGCTCCGGTGCCAGCTTGGTCAGCACGTCACCGGAGGCGGCGCGGGTCGCGACGCCCTTGGCGTCGGCCTCCCAGCTCGGCAGCGCGTCCTTCCAGCCGGTGGGCAGCTCGCGCTGCTGCAGCCGTTCGAGCAGCGCGGCGCGTTCGCCGTTGGCCGCCTTCCAGGTCTCGAAGCCCTTGTCCCACTCGGCTTCCAGCGCCTTGCCGCGGTCCAGTGCCTTGCGGGTGTGCGCGATCACGTCGTCGGCGACCTGGAAGGTCTGCTCCGGGTCCCAGCCGAGCACCTTCTTGGTGGCCGCGACCTCGTCGCCGCCGAGCGCCGAGCCGTGGATCTTGCCGGTGTTCTGCTTGCCCGGCGAGGGCCAGCCGATGATCGTGTGCAGCCGGATGAAGCTCGGCTTGTCGGTGACCGCCTTGGCTGCCTCGAGCGCGTCGTACAGCGCCTGGACGTTCTCCTCGTACCCGGTCCCGCCGTTCGTCCAGTCGACGTCCTGGACGTGCCAGCCGTACGCCGCGTAGCGGGCGGCGACGTCCTCGGACAGCGCGATGTCGGTGTTGTCCTCGATCGAGATCTTGTTCGCGTCGTAGATCAGGGTGAGGTTCCCGAGCTTCTGGTGCCCGGCCAGCGACGAGGCCTCGGACGCGACACCTTCCTCGATGTCGCCGTCGGACGCGATCACGTAGACGTTGTGGTCGAACAGGCTCTCGCCCTTCGGCGTCTCGGGGTCGAGGAGGCCGCGCTCGCGGCGGGCCGCCATCGCCATCCCGACCGCGTTGCCGACGCCCTGGCCGAGCGGGCCGGTGGTCGTCTCGACGCCCGGGGTGTGCCGGTACTCCGGGTGGCCCGGGGTCTTGCTGCCCCAGGTCCGCAGCGACTTCAGGTCGTCCAGCTCGAGGCCGAAGCCGGCCAGGTACAGCTGGATGTACAGGGTCAGGCTGGAGTGGCCCGCGGACAGCACGAAACGGTCGCGGCCGGCCCAGTGCGGGTCCGCCGGGTTGTGCCGCATCACCTTCTGGAACAGCAGGTACGCCGCCGGCGCCAGGCTCATCGCCGTACCCGGGTGTCCGTTCCCGACCTTCTCGACCGCGTCCATCGCGAGCACCCGTACGGTGTCGACCGCGCGCTGGTCGAGCTCGGTCCATTCAAGCTTGGTCTTCTCCGTCACGCCGGCGGCGCTCCTCTCGATGGAAGTCTTCAGGGTGTCTGCTCAGGACGAGCCTACTGTGGCCGACTCGTTCCGCTGCGCACCGTCCGACTGTTTGTCAACCGTTCAGCTCGGCGGGCTGTTCCCGGCCAACGGAGGGGGGTGGCAGAACCCTCCTACGGGGCGTCGTAGACTGCTGAATCGTCAGCGCCGGGCAACCGGCGTCAACCCAGATCTGTTCGAGGTGTTCGTGACGGCCGTCGACCCGCGTCCCGCCGCGACGACGTCGTACCCGACGCCGCTGCCGGACGCTACTGCTGTATCAGCAGCAACAGTGAGTCCGTCGGTGCGCGACGTGGTGAAGGCGTACGTCGGTCTGACCAAGCCGCGCATCATCGAGCTGCTGCTGGTGACCACGGTGCCGGTGATGTTCCTGGCCGCCGACGGCGTGCCCGGGCTCCGGATCGTGCTGGCGACGCTGATCGGCGGCATCCTCGCCTCCGGCAGTGCGAACACGATCAACTGCGTGTTCGACCGCGACATCGACGAGCAGATGCGGCGGACCCGGCGCCGCCCGCTGCCGCGGCACGCGGTCAGCCCTCGCTCGGCGACGGTCTTCGGCGTCGTGCTCGGCGTACTGGCCACCCTGGAGCTCGGCTTCTTCGTGAACTGGCTGTCCTCCGGCCTCGCGCTCGCGGCGAACCTGTTCTACGTCTTCGGCTACACGATGCTGCTCAAGCGCCGGACCGTGCAGAACATCGTCTGGGGCGGTATCGCGGGCTGCTTCCCGACCCTGATCGGCTGGACCGCGGTCACCGGCAAGCTGGCCTGGACGCCGGTCGTGCTGTTCCTGGTGGTGTTCTTCTGGACGCCGCCGCACACCTGGTCGCTCGCGATGCGGTACCGCGAGGACTACGCGTCGGTCGACGTACCGATGCTGCCGGTGGTCGCCACCCCGGTCGCCACCGCGCGGCAGATCATGGCGTACTCCGTCGTCATGGTGATCACCTCGCTCGCCCTCTGGCCGGTCGCCGGTACCGGCTACGTCTACGGGCCGGCCGCGATCGTGCTCGGCTTCGTCTTCCTCCGCGAGGCCCGCCGGTTGTTGCTCCGGGCCCACACCGGCGCGGACGGCGCGGCGCTGAAGCCGATGCGGCTGTTCCACTTCTCGAACATCTACCTGGCGCTGCTGTTCATCGCCGCCGCGATCGACCCGCTGCTGCGCTGAGCTCCTGCACCCTGTGTCGCTGGCTGCCTGCAGGGAGTCCTCCCGTTGACCTGATCGTGATCTGATGCTGCGATAGTCAGGTCTGTGGAGGGGGTTCCACACCTGGGGAGACTTCGTTTCCTAGGGCTTCAGGGGGATACATGGGGGTACGAACACGCATTGCCGCGCTCGCGGCGCTCGCGCTGGCCGGTTCGGTCCTGGTCGCAGGACAGGCCGACGCCGTCGGCAACCATTCGAGTCTGCACCCGGTCGCGACCGGACTGGACGGGCCGCGCGGCGTCTCGACGTACAGGAACCTGGTCATGTACAGCGTCACGGACGGTTCCGTGTACGCGACCAACGGGCACCGGACCTGGAAGCTCGGGCAGATCCCGGGCGGGTTCGCGCCGGCGATCGACACCGACAGGTGGGGCCGTACGTACGCCCTGACCGGCGGTGGCGGGCCGGAGGGTGACACGCCACCGGGCGGCGCGACGCTGTACCGGCTGCGGCCGGGCAAGTCGCCGGTCGTGGTGGCCGACATCGCGGCGTACCAGGCGCATGACCCGGACCCGTACAACCAGGCCGATTCGCCGACCGAGTCCAACCCGTTCGGTGTCGCGGCCTTGAGCGACGGAACCGTCCTGGTGTCCGATGCCGCGAACAACGACCTGCTCAGGGTCTGGCCGAACGGCCACGTCAAGACCGTGGCCCGGCTGAAGCCGCGCACGGTCAAGGTCCCGGCGGGTCTGCCGCCCGGCATCGGCCTGCCGCCGGCCGGTTCCCCGTTCGTTGCCGAAGCGGTGGCGACCTCGGTGACCGTCGGCTCGGACGGCTACTGGTACGTCGGTGAGCTCCGTGGAGTCCCGGCCACGCCGGGGACGTCGGAGATCTGGCGGATCCGGCCAGGTTCGGTGGGTGCGGTGTGCGACCCGGTCAAGCCGAACAAGGGCAGCTGCAAGCGGTACGCGGACGGCTACACGTCGATCGTCGACCTGGCGGGTGGCCCGCGCGGGACGCTCGCGGTCGTCGAGCTCGACAAGGCCAGCTGGTTCCGGTTCGAGTTGACCGGCCCGACGCACGGCGGTCTGTTCCTGCAGTACCCGGGCCGGGGCCACCGGGCCGGATACAAGCGGGAGCTGGTGAAGGATCAGCTCACACTGCCAGGAGGCACGGCCTTCAACCGGTGGGGCGGGCTGTACGTCGCCGGGCCGGTCTTCGGGCCAGGCGCCGTCTACAAGGTGCGGTACTGAGAAACCGCGGGGCGCCCGTCAGGTGGCGGGTGTCCCGCGTTCGCTCTGCCCGGAGGTTTCCCGGCCGGCCGGGAACGGGTGCTCTGTCGATCGGGAATGCCGCCCGATGACGCTGGGTGGTGTCGGCGCCGGTGGTCGGCGCCGCGACTCAGAGGTGGTGGCAGACATGGAAGACCGTGAGCAGATCGAGCGGAACAAGGCTGTTATCAGGCGGTTCGTCGAGGAGGTCCAGAACGGGAAGGACTTCGACGCCTACGACGAACTGAACGACCCGGATTTCGTCAACCTCACCAGCCCTCCGGGCGTCCCGCCGGATCGCGAAGGCGGCAAGGTGTTCCTGCAGGCGTTCGCCCAGGCGTACCCCGACGCGACGTTCACCATCAACGAGATGATCGCCGAGGGCGACCAGGTCGTGACCAGGAAGACGATGTCGGGTACCAACACCGGGGATTTCGCCGGCGTTCCGGCGACGGGCAGGCGCGTGACCTTCGAATACGTCGACATCATGCGTGTACGCGACGGACGGATCGTCCAGCACTGGAACATCGTGGACCAGTTCGGCTGGCTGACCCAGCTGGGTGTACTGCCAACTCCTGCCGGCGTGTGACCGGTGGAACCGGTCGATTAGGTCGCGGGCGTCCCGCGTTCGCCGTAGACGGCGGTGACGAGGGCGATCAGTAGGCCGGCCAGGAACATATGGACGAGTACGACGCCCCAAGGCAGGCCGGTGAAGTACTGCGTGAAGCCGACGACGCCCTGCAGCAGCTCGATCGCCAGCAACCAGGCGGCGAGCTTGCGCAACGTCCGCGACGTCGCGGTCACCCGGGTCGCGATCACCAGGGCGATCGTGATGCCGAGCAGGCCGAACACGACGTCCGCGTGCAGCTGGCTGACCAGTTCCGGGTCGAACCCGTTCCGGCCGGTCTCCGGATCGCCCGAGTGCGGACCGGCTCCGGTGACAATGGTGCCCAGGGCAACGGTCAGCCAGACCGCGACCACGGCGGCGGTGGCCAGCGCGCGGACCACCGGGGGAGTATGCGGGTACGGGCTGGTGCGTGAGCGGCGCATCATCGACACCGTCAGCGTGATGATCACCGGCGAGACCAGGAAGTGCGCCGACACGATCCACGGGTTCAGGCCGGTGAGCACGCTGATGCCGCCGATCACGCCCTGCAGCGGTACGCCGAGCGCGGCCGCGGTCGCCAGCCGGCGCAGGTCGCGGCGGGCCGGGCGGTAGCGCATCACGACCAGCCAGGTGACGATCGCCACGATCGCGACCACGAACCCGAGCATCCGGTTCGTGAACTCGATCGCGCCGTGATAGCCGAGCGCGGCGTGCGGGACGTACGAGTCGTCGGTGCACGACGGCCAGGTCGGGCAGCCGAGGCCCGAACCGGTCAGCCGGACCAGCCCGCCGGTCACCACGATGCCGATGTTCACCACCACCGAGGCCCAGCCCCAGCGACGTACGACGTCCAGGCTCGGCTCGGGGATCAGGCGCCAGAACCGGCTCACCGGCGCGCTCTCCTGGGGCGGGGTATCCGTGCTCATCACCGGCACACTCTAAAGGTCAGTCCCATTTGAACGTCCTGGAGACCAGGTATCCGAGCACCGCCGCCCACAGCGCGAGCGACAGTGCGGCCGCCCAGGGGATCACCCCGGCGACGGTCGAGTTCGAGATGCCGCTCGCCAGGGCGGCGCTCGGCAGCAGCCGTACGACGTTCTGCATGCCGCTCGGGTACTCGTCGACCGGCGTCATGATCGCGCCGCCCACCAGCAGCAACAGGTACAGGAGGTTTGCGGCCGCCAGGGTTGCTTCGGCTCGCAGTACGCCGGCCATCAGCAGGCCCAGTGATGCGAAGGCTGCCGTACCGCACAAGACCGTCAGGATCACGCCGAAGACGGCGTTGAAGCCACCGACGGGTTTCCAGCCGAGCGCGAACCCGGTGCCGATCAGAACGGCGAGCTGGATGAGCTGGACGATCAGTACAGCGCCGATCTTGCCCGCCAGCAGGCCGGTGCGGGAGAGGGGTGAGGCGCCGAGGCGTTTGATGACGCCGTAGCGGCGCTCGAAGCCGGTCGCGATGGCGAGCGAGGTGAAGGACGACGAGAGGACTGCGAGGGCGAGGACGCGGGGGACTGCTTCGTCGATCGGCCGGCCGCTGCCGAGGGGGAGGCGGTCGCCGAGGCCGGTCGCGCCGAGCAGGACGAGTACGCCCAGCGGGATGACGAGCGCCAGCAGCAACTGTTCGCCGTTGCGGAGCAGGAGCTTGAACTCCATCCGGGTGTGCGCGAGCACCTTGCGCGACCAAGGCGCACTCCCCGGCTGCGGTGCGTAGGTCGTCATTTCTCGTTCCTCGGTGACGTGAGTTCGAGGAAGACGTCCTCGAGGGACTTGGTGTGATGTTCGGTCAAAGCGTCCGGGGTGCCGGAGGCGATCACCTTGCCGGCCGAGACGACGTGCACCTGGTCGGACAGCTGTTCGGCCTCGTCCATCGCGTGCGTCGTCAGTACGACGGTGACGCCGTCGTTGCGGAGGTCGCGGATCAGCTGCCAGATCTCGCGCCGGCCGTGCGGGTCGAGCCCGGTGGTCGGCTCGTCCAGGAACGCGATCTCCGGGCGGCCGACGATCGCCAGCCCGAACGACAGCCGCTGCTTCTGCCCGCCGGACAGCCGCCGGTACGGCGTCCGTCCGCAACTGCCGAGGTCCAGCCGCTCCACCAGCGCGGGGACGTCGAGCGGGTGGGTGTGCAGCGTGGCGACGTACCGCAGCATCTCCACGGCCCGGACGCCCGACCAGGCGCCGCCCTCCTGGAGCATCACGCCGATCTTGGGCATCAGCTCGTCGTGGTCGGCGAGCGGGTCCAGGCCGAGGACCCGGACGCTGCCGGAGTCCGGGCGCCGGAAGCCCTCACAGGTCTCCACGGTCGTGGTCTTGCCGGCACCGTTCGGGCCGAGCACGGCCGTCACCGTGCCGGCGGCTACGGTGAGACTGAGACCGTCGACCGCGGTCTTCTCGCCGTACCGCACGACGAGGTTGTCGATCTCCACCGCGACTGGCACAAACCGCAGCATAGAGAACGGCCCGGAGTGACCTCGCTCACGCCTCCCCCTGAGTCGCGCCTGAGCCCGGGAAGCGGTTAGGGGAGCCTTATTTGAAGGCCCCGGGGAATTACGCGACACTGATGTTGTGAAAACTCCTGCGACTGGTTCGGCCGTGTCCCACGGCACCGCCGGTGCGCGGGACGAGTCCACCCGGGACCGGGTCGCCCGCTCGATCCTGACCAATGGCCCGTCCAGCGCCGCGGTGCTGGCGGAACGGCTCGAACTCACCCCGGCGGCGGTCCGCCGGCACCTGGACCACCTGCTCGACGAGGGCCTGGTGGAGTCCCGCGAGGAGCGCGTCTACGGCCCCCGTGGCCGCGGCCGTCCCGCGAAGGTGTTCGTGCTGACCGACACCGGCCGGCACGCCTTCCACACGGCGTACGACGACCTCGCGACGACCGCGATGCGGTTCATCGCCGAGGCCGGCGGTGACGACGCGGTGACGGAGTTCGCCCGCCGTCGCGTCGCCGAGGTGGAGGAGCGGTACCGGGACCTGCTCGCGCAGGCTCCGGAGGGCAAGAAGACGGAGGTGCTCGCCCAGGCCCTGACGGCCGACGGGTACGCCGCCTCCACGGCAGTTGCAGCCCACGGCGCGCAGCTCTGCCAGCACCACTGCCCGGTCGCGCACGTGGCCGAGCAGTTCCCCCAGCTGTGCGAGGCCGAGACCGAGGTGTTCTCGAGACTCCTCGGCAAGCACGTACAGCGGTTGGCCACCATCGCCCACGGCGACGGTGTCTGTACGACACATATCCCGGGTGCGACCCCCGTTACCCCTGTAACCGACGGCGAATCTGCGAGGACTGCACGATGACGCAAACCGCTCACCCCGAACTGGAAGGCCTCGGCAACTACCAGTACGGCTGGGCCGACTCCGACGCTGCCGGCGCCGTCGCGCAGCGCGGCTTGAGCGAGGACGTGGTGCGAGGCATCTCCACCCTCAAGAACGAGCCGGAGTGGATGCTCGACCTGCGCCTGAAGGGCCTGAAGCTCTTCGGCCGCAAGCCGATGCCGTCCTGGGGTGCCGACCTGTCCGGGATCGACTTCGACAACATCAAGTACTTCGTCCGGTCCACCGAGAAGCAGGCCACCTCCTGGGAGGAGCTGCCGCCGGACATCAAGAACACCTACGACAAGCTCGGCATCCCGGAGGCGGAGAAGCAGCGCCTCGTGGCCGGCGTCGCCGCGCAGTACGAGTCCGAGGTCGTCTACCACCAGATCCGTGAGGACCTGGAGGCCCAGGGCGTCATCTTCCTGGACACCGACACCGGCCTGAAGGAGCACCCGGAGCTCTTCAAGGAGTACTTCGGCTCCGTCATCCCGGTCGGCGACAACAAGTTCGCGTCGCTGAACACCGCGGTCTGGTCCGGCGGCTCGTTCATCTACGTCCCCAAGGGCGTCAAGGTGGACATCCCGCTGCAGGCGTACTTCCGGATCAACACCGAGAACATGGGCCAGTTCGAGCGGACGCTGATCATCGTCGACGAGGACGCCTACGTCCACTACGTCGAGGGCTGCACGGCGCCGATCTACAAGTCCGACTCGCTGCACTCCGCGGTCGTCGAGATCATCGTGAAGAAGGGCGCCCGCTGCCGCTACACGACGATCCAGAACTGGTCGAACAACGTCTACAACCTGGTCACCAAGCGCGCCACCTGCGAAGCGGGCGCGACGATGGAGTGGATCGACGGCAACATCGGCTCCAAGGTGACGATGAAGTACCCGGCCGTCTACCTGATGGGCGAGCACGCCAAGGGCGAGACCCTGTCGGTCGCGTTCGCGGGCGAGGGCCAGCACCAGGACGCCGGTTCGAAGATGGTGCACAACGCGCCGTACACCTCCAGCTCGATCGTGTCGAAGTCGGTGGCCCGCGGTGGCGGCCGGACGTCGTACCGCGGTCTGGTCGAGGTGGCGCCGGGGTCGCACCACAGCAAGTCCACGGTGCGCTGTGACGCGCTGCTGGTCGACACCATCAGCCGTTCGGACACCTACCCGTACGTCGACGTCCGCGAGGACGACGTGGCGATGGGGCACGAGGCGACCGTGTCCAAGGTCAGCGACGACCAGCTCTTCTACCTGATGAGCCGGGGCATGGCCGAGGACGAGGCGATGGCGATGATCGTCCGCGGCTTCATCGAGCCGATCGCCCGCGAGCTCCCGATGGAGTACGCGCTGGAACTGAACCGTTTGATCGAGCTGCAGATGGAAGGGGCCGTCGGCTGATGTCGTCAGCAGAAACCCTTGTTGCGACCGGCAACAGGGCGCACTCCCACGGGCCGGGTTCGCCGGTCCCGCTCCAGGCCCGCAACGAGCGGCCGACGTCCTATGACGTGGCCGACTTCGCGGTGCCGAACGGGCGCGAGGAGGAGTGGCGCTTCACCCCGGTCAAGCAGCTGAAGGCCCTGTTCGACGACGCGGCCGGCACCGAGACGCCGAAGGTCGACGCGTCCGGTCCGGAGGGTGTGGTCTTCGAGACCGTCGCCGCGGACTCGCTGAAGGTCGGCAAGCCGCAGGACCGCTCCGCGGCCGTCGCCTGGAACCACGCGGGCGACGCGTTCGCGGTCCGGATCCCGGTCGAGGCCGAGCTGACCGAGCCGGTGCACGTGAACGTCGCGAGCCTCGGCGCGCGCGGCTTCAGCCACCTGATCGTCGAGGCCGGCCGGCACAGCAAGGCCATCGTGATCATCGACCACAACGGCGCCGGTGAGCTGGGCAGCAACGTCGAGATCGTCGTCGGCGACGGCGCCGACCTGCGGGTCGTCTCGATCCAGCAGGGCGACCACGAGTCGATCCACCTGGGCCAGCACGACGCGCTGGTCGGCCGGGACGCGAAGCTCCACCACGTCGTCGTGACGCTGGGCGGCAAGATCGTCCGGATCGCCACCAACGTCCGGTACGCCGGGCCTGGCGGCGACGCGGAACTCCTGGGCGTGTACTTCGCCGAGTCGGGCCAGCACCACGAGAACCGGCTCTTCGTCGACCACGAGGCCGCCAACTGCAAGAGCAACGTGATCTACAAGGGCGCGCTGGCCGGTGACCACGCCCGCTCGGTGTGGATCGGCGACGTCCTGATCCGCGCCGCGGCCGAAGGCACCAACACCTTCGAGCTGAACCGGAACCTGGTCCTTACCGACGGCGCCCGCGCCGACTCGGTGCCGAACCTGGAGATCGAGACCGGCGAGATCGAGGGCGCCGGCCACGCGTCGGCGACCGGCCGGTTCGACGACGAGCAGCTGTTCTACCTGCAGGCCCGTGGCATTCCCGAGGACGCCGCCCGGCGACTCGTGGTGTCCGGCTTCTTCAACGACATCATCGGCAAGATCGGCGTCCCCGAGGTCTCCGAGCACCTGCACGACGTGATCGAGGAGAAGCTCGCCCGGGCTGCCGAGCTGAGCGAGTCCGCCAAGGCGGTTGTCGGCAAGTGAGCGACACGTTCGAGCGCGCCTGCGCCGCCGCCGACGTCCCCGACGAGGGAGTGATCCCGGTCGAGGTCGGTGGTGTCGAGGTCGCGGTCGTGAAGAGCGAAGGGCAGTACTTCGCGGTGCGGGACGAGTGCTCGCACGCGCAGATCCAGCTGTCCGAGGGTGACGTCGGCGAGTGCGAGATCGAGTGCTGGCTGCACGGGTCGCGCTTCGACCTCCGTACCGGCGAGCCGACCAGCCTGCCCGCGTACGACCCGGTGCCGATCTACCCCGTGCGCCTCGACGGCGACGACGTACTCGTCGACGTGAAGAACCCCATCAACGAAGCTTCCCTGTAAACGACGGAGATAGAGAAACCTCATGGCGACACTCGAGATTCGCGACCTGCACGTGTCGGTCGACACCGACGCCGGCCCGAAGCAGATCCTGCGCGGCGTCAACCTGACCATCGCCGGTGGCCAGACGCACGCGATCATGGGCCCGAACGGTTCCGGCAAGTCGACGCTGGCGTACTCGATCGCCGGCCACCCGAAGTACAACATCACCAGCGGCACCGTCACCCTCGATGGCGAGGACGTCCTCGACATGAAGGTCGACGAGCGCGCCCGGGCCGGCCTGTTCCTGGCCATGCAGTACCCGGTCGAGGTCCCCGGCGTCTCGGTGGCGAACTTCCTCCGGACCGCGAAGACCGCGATCGACGGCGAGGCGCCGAAGCTGCGCACCTGGGTCAAGGACGTCAACAAGGCGCTCGCCGACCTGGACATGGACGCCGACTTCGGTACCCGGAACGTCAACGAGGGCTTCTCCGGCGGTGAGAAGAAGCGCCACGAGATCGTCCAGCTGGAGCTGCTGAACCCGAAGATCGCGATCCTCGACGAAACCGACTCCGGCCTCGACATCGACGCGCTGAAGATCGTCTCCGAGGGCGTCAACCGGTTCGCCTCGCAGGGCGACAAGGGCGTCCTGCTGATCACCCACTACACGCGGATCCTGCGCTACATCAAGCCGGACTTCGTGCACGTCTTCGTCGACGGCCGCGTCGCCGAGGAGGGTGGCCCGGAGCTGGCCGAGGAGCTGGAAGCCAACGGGTACGAGCGGTTCCTCAAGGCAGGCGCCAAGTGACCGACGCCCGGACCACTAGCAGCCCCCTGACTGGGCCTTTGAGTCCGTTGGACGTGCAGTCGGTCCGGGCGGACTTCCCGATCCTGTCCCGCGAACTCGCGGGCGGGTTCCCCTTGGTGTACCTGGATTCGGCGAACTCGTCGCAGAAGCCGCGCCAGGTCGTCCAGGCGATCGAGGACCACTACCTCAAGCACAACGCGAACGTCGCCCGCGCCATGCACCAGCTCGGTGCCGAGGCCACGGCGGCGTACGAGGGTGGTCGCGACAAGGTGGCGGCGTTCATCGGCGCCCCGTCGCGGGACGAGATCGTGTTCACCAAGAACGCCTCCGAGGCGCTCAACCTGGCCGCGCACACGCTCGGCGCATCGCTCAAGCCGGGTGATGTCGTGGTCGTCTCCGAGATGGAGCACCACAGCAACATCGTCCCGTGGCAGCTCGCCTGCGAGCGGACCGGCGCGACGCTGAAGTGGTTCGGCGTCACCGAGGACGGCCGCCTCGACCTGTCGAACATCGACGAGCTGCTCACCGAGCAGACCAAGGTCGTCGCGCTGACCTGGGTCTCGAACGCGCTCGGCACGATCAACCCGATCAGCGACATCGCCGCGAAGGCGCACGCAGTCGGCGCGACCGTCGTCGTCGACGCGTCGCAGGCTGTCCCGCAGTTCCCGGTCGACGTGTCCACGCTCGGCGCCGACCTGCTGGCCTTCACCGGCCACAAAGTGGTCGGCCCGACCGGCATCGGCGTGCTCTGGGGCCGCTACGACCTGCTCGCCTCGCTGCCGCCGTTCCTCGGTGGCGGCGAGATGATCGAGATCGTGCGGATGACCGGTTCGACGTACGCCGCCCCGCCGGCCCGGTTCGAGGCCGGTACGCCGCCGATCGCGCAGGCGGTCGGACTCGGTGCGGCCGTCGACTACCTGTCCGGGATCGGGATGGACAAGATCGCGGCGCACGAGCACGCGATCGTCGAGTACGCGCTCGAGGGGCTGAAGACCGTTCCGGGTCTGAAGCTGCTCGGCCCGACCGACGCCACGGACCACGGCGGCGCGATCAGCTTCGCGCTGGACGGCGTACACCCGCACGACGTGTCGACCGTGCTGGACACCCGCGGTATCGCCGTGCGGGCCGGCCACCACTGCGCGCGTCCGGTGCACGAGCGGTTCGGAATGCAATCGTCGACCAGAGCGTCTTTCTATCTGTACACGACCCCCGAGGAGATCGAGGCGCTCGTGGACGGCCTGGGATTCGTGCGCTCGTACTTCAAGGTGGATTGATATGCAGCTGGACAGCCTCTACCAGGAGATCATCCTGGACCACTACCGCAGCCCGCACCACGCGGGTCTCGCGGAGCCGTACGACGTGGAGGTGCACCACGTGAACCCGTCCTGCGGGGACGAGGTCACGCTCCGGGTCGAGCTCGACGGCGACACGGTGAGGGCCGTCACCCACGACAGCGTCGGCTGCTCGATCAGCCAGGCGGCGACGTCGGTGATGTCGGACCTGGTGATCGGCAAGCCGGTGGCCGAGGGCATGGCGACGTACGAGAAGTTCCTCGAACTGATGCAGGGCCGGGGGAATGTCGAACCCGACGAAGAGGTTCTGGAGGACGGTGTGGCGTTCGCGGGCGTCGCGCAGTTCCCGGCCCGGGTGAAGTGTGCACTGCTGGGGTGGTCGGCGTGGCGGGACGCCACGGCGCAGGCCCTGGCGGCAACCGAAGGAGTGAGCAATGGCTGACCAGACCGACGAGAAGATCGAGCTGCCCGAGGTCGACCTGGAAGCGGCGGCTCAGCCCGGCACCAGTCCGGCCGCGGTCGAGGACGTGACCGAGGCACTCAAGGACGTGGTCGACCCCGAGCTCGGCATCAACGTCGTCGACCTCGGCCTGATCTACGGCATCACGGTCGACGACACCAGTACGGCGATCATCGACATGACGCTGACGTCCGCGGCCTGCCCGCTGACCGACGTGATCGAGGACCAGACCCGGATGGCCCTCGACGGCCTGGTCAACGACTTCCGGATCAACTGGGTCTGGATGCCGCCGTGGGGCCCGGAGAAGATCACCGACGACGGCCGCGACCAGCTCCGCGCCCTCGGCTTCAACGTGTGACGCGAACCGTTTCGGTGGCCCCGGGCCGACTGGACAGGTGGCTGGACGGCTTCGGTGAGCGCCACGGTGCGGTGCGGTACGACGTGACGCCCGCCAGTGTCACGTTGACCGCCGAGGACGGCTCCTCCGCCGTCGTCACCGTGCCCTTCGAGCCCCTTGCGGACCTTTCCCGCGAGGGGCTCGTCGCGCACGTGCTGAAGCCCCGGCGGCTCGGTGTGCTGCTGGTCCGGCGCGGTGGCTACGGCGCCGGCGTGTTTGCCGGCGGCAAGCTGGTCGACTCGAAGGTCGGTTCCCGGCACGTGCAGGGTACGACGAAGGCCGGCGGCTGGTCGCAGCAGCGGTTCGCGCGCCGCCGGGACAACCAGGCGCGGGAGGCATTCGCGGCCGCGACCGAGGTGGCGGTGCGGATCCTGGCCCCGGCGAAGCTGGACGTGCTGGTGTGCGGGGGAGACCGGCGGGCCGTCGACACCGTCCTCGAGGACCCGCGGCTCCGCGACCTCGTGGGCCTGGTGCGGCCGCCGTTCCTCGGCGTACCGGACCCGAAGCAGAAGGTCCTCGAACAAGCCGGCGCCGACGCTCTCGCGATCCGGATCGACCTGGATCAGCCCGGGTCGGAGTAGCTGTCCCGGATCACCAGCAGCCGCTCCAGCCGGAACCGCCCCGGATCGAGCGCCCGCTCGGCCCGGCCCGCCTCGGTCCAGAACGCCTCGTCGGGTACGACGTCCGCGGCCGGCGGGACGAACTTCACGACCTCCGCCACCGCCTGCCGGGCGACGGCCATCGCGGCACGCGCCTCCTCGCTCCGGTCGTCGACCGCGACCTGGCCGGCGATCCGGTCGGCGAGCGCGAGCCACTGGCCGGCGTCGATCAGCTCGGACGGCTCCGGTCCGTCGAAGTCGTCGTCGTACGTGCGCTGCGGCGGCGAGAACAGGTACTCGCGGAGCGCGCCGCAGCCCGCGCAGACGCCCGTACAGCTGAGCACGTCGTCGATCTGTTGGTCGTGCCAATCGGTCTGGGTCGAGCCGCAGTCCGGGCACGGGTTGAGTTCGAGGTACAGCGCCGCCTCGGCGTGGGTCCGGGCGATCGCGTACGGCGGGTCGTAGCCGCTCAATCGACGGCCAGCCCCTGGCCCGCGCCGGACTCGGTCGGACGGTACATCGGACTGTTCTCCGCCTTCGTCTGCCGCATCCGCGAGTCCGTACCGGTGAGAGCGGCCGCGGGGATCCCGTGCTGCTGGAGTGCGTCGACGACCGTCGCCGTGAAGCGCCCCGACCCAGAGCTGAGCAGGTCGCGGAGGTTCACCCGGCCCTCGGCCAGCACGGCGAGCCGCGGGTGCAGCGTCGCGAACGCCTTCGCGAACGCGTTGTCGCCACGGCAGGTCAACGTGCCGTCCGGGCCGGCGACGTACACGCGCCGGGTGCCGTCGGGCTGACGGATCCGGAGCCGGACATTCGTCCGGTCGCGGCGCGCCCGGTCGAGCGCGTCGACCAGCGGTTTGTACGGGTGTGCCTCGTCGGCGGTGACATCGAGCCGAACCGTTCGCACCCGCGCCGGTCGCGGCTGCCGGTCCGGGTCCCAGCCCGTCAGCGCGGGCTCGCCGGTCTCCATCCGGGCCTGCATCGCCTCGTACTCGTGCCGGAACATCGTCAGGTACGCCTCGCCGGACGCCGCGTTCCGTACCGTCGCAGTGCGGTCCACCGTCGGGCGCTGATGCCGGTCGAGGCGCTGCCGCTCGAACTCGAGGTGGTACGCGACGGTCACCTTCACCGTCACGACCTGCCCGGACTCGTACGCACCGGTCTCGTGCCGGACGCCGACCGTACCGGTGTCCTGCTCGGCGACCTGCCGGCCTTCCGTCGCGCTCGCGTTCAGCGCGCCGCCGGCCGTGCCGCCACCGACGGTGCCGGAGCCCGGCAACAAGTGGTCGCTCTTCGCCGTCAGCTGGCTGACCCGCAACTCACGTGTGTTCTCACCGAGCTGCATGGTCGCGTCCTCGTCCGGGTCCGAGATCAGTTCCAGAGCGGAGGCCTCCGCGCGCACCCGCACCACGACGGCGCGGGCCGGGTCGCCGGGGATGGCGAGCGGGACGAGCTCGTACCCGGACGGTCCGGCCATCTCCTGGAACGCGACCATCCGGTTGCTGCCGCCGAGCAGGGCCTCCAGCGTCGCCTGGTGCGTCCGGACCCCGGTGGCGCCGAGCAGATCGGCCCGGCGGAGCCGCCGGCAGGCCGAGTCGAACAGGACGTTCTCCGGATCGGCGTCCTCTTGGTGCGCGGTGGTGCCCTCGACCAGGTAGTTGTCCGGCAGCCGGACCGACCGGTGGTCGGCCAACCTCTCACCGTCGACCGACGGCTCCGAGTCGAGCACCGAGGCCGGCACCGCCAGGCTGATCCGGCCGTTCGAGACCCGGCGCGTCGTCTTCCCGCCGGCCACGTCCTCGATCTCGACCGTCACCTCGTAGTCGCGCTCGACCCGGGCGGTCGTGAGCGCCAGACCGCTGTTGATCCGGGTGTTGATCTCGCTGCTCGACGCGGTCGTCGAGGCGCCGAGTTCCGCGCCGACACCCGCGGTCAGGGACGCGCCCTGAGAGCCGGACAGGCCGAGCGTTCCGCCGAACGTCGTACCGCGGGTGACGCTGCGGTTCAGCTCGTACATCCTCCACAGCTCGATGAGGCCGTAACCGTTACCGCTGTGAGCCGTCAGACCATCGGGCTCGGCGGTCACCGGGCCGACGAAGCGGAACCGGATCCGGACGCGCTTGTCACGGGCGCCCCAGTTGCCGACCGGGAGCTCGCGGACGAAACCGCGCGGGTCGAGCATGTCGTCGAGCTGGTTGCGCCAGCGGGGACCGGACAGGTCACCGCGCAGCGCACTCATCAGTACCGGGTCGGCCGTCATCCGCGGGTCGTGCTCGGCGAGCGCGGCACCCACCTCGCGGAAGATGTCCGTGTCGTTGCCGTCGTGGTCCTGCAGCGAGGACTTGTCGACCTGCGCGGCGCCCATCAGGTGCTTGTAGTGCCGCGGCAACGGTACGGCGACCCGTCGCCGGGACAACCGCTCGGCCGAGGCCAGTACGGCGTCCAGGGGATCGCCCGGGATCCGCTGCATGCCGGTGATGCGCCGGACCAGGTCGGCCAGTCGCTCGTCGGTGTGCCCGGCGGCCAGACCGTCCACGGCGCCGGCCTTCTCGTCCACGTAGCGCTGCAGCAACGAGGTCGCCGTACGGCCGGTCAGGTCGAGGCTTCCGTTGGTGAGGCGCTCGACCGCGTCCGAGACCACCTGGAGCGGCAGATCCAGCTGACGCCGTCCGTACATCCACAGCGCCTCGTGCTCGGGAAGCGTGAGTACGACAGCACCCGTCTCCAGCGGGATCGCCCGCGGCTTCGCGCCTTCGGCCCGCAGTTGCGCCTCGAGGACGAGGTCGCCGAGGAACTGGTAATGCTGGCCGTCCCGCATCAGCGTCCGCTCGACGGCGCTGGTCGTCGACCGCGTAGCGGACGCGGAGACCGAGGTCGACCGGGTGCCACCGGCCGTACCGCCGATCGAGGAGCCGTCGGCCGACACCGACCCGGCGCCGCCGCTCGCCCCGGTCGTCGTGCCGGTCGAGACGGAGGACGTGCTGCTGGCGCCGGCCAGGGTCAGGTTGAGCTCGGCCAGGATCGGGTGTCCGGTGCCGACGTACTTCAGGTTCTCGACCCGGGTGCTGACGTTGAGCGTCGTACGTCGCGGGACGAGCGTGAGGTGCCGGAGCGCGTCGAACGGATCGGACGGCCCCGGGCCGATCGCCAGGCCGGTGCTGTACTCGGTGGTCAGCAGCTCCGGCCGGCTGATCAGGTTCCGCGGTGCGAGGAACGCGCTGAGGTGGTGCAGCGCGGAGGCGTCGCCGTGCCCGAGCTCCGGGACCGCGGCGATCAGCCGGCGCATCGGGTCGCGCGCGTCGACGTGCTGGATGGTTGCCGTCTGCAACAGAGTGGGGTCGACCCGGCCGGGAACGGTGAGCTCGGCCCCGTCGGCGGGGTTGCAGAACTCGCTGTCCATCCAGACCTGGGCGGCGCCCTCGGACGAGACCACGGGTACCTCGGTGCCGTCGTCGGTGATCTCGCTGATCGTGATCGTGTGCGGTACCTCGAACACCGCGACCTGGGCGCTCGACTCGGACACGGTCATCCGGTAGACGCTGCGGTTCGACGACCAGCCGGCGTACCGGCCGAGCGACGTCCGGCCGAAGAACGCGCCGGCCTGCGGGGCGATCCCGGCGTGACCGTCGGCCGGTGCATCGGTGACGCCGAGCTTGGCCGACCACGGCAGGCTCCGGGACCGGCCGCCGGTGCGTCCCGACGTACTGACCCCGATGTCGACGTTCACGACCATGTCGTCGCCGGCCAGGCCGAGCGGTCGCGCACGGTCGAAGTGCTGCTCGATCGACATCCGGTACGAGCGGATCCGCGGCTGGTGGCCGGTCCGGTGCTCGGTCAGGCGGAACGTCAGGCCGTCCTGGGCCGCGTGGTCGTAGCCCGTCTCGAGACGACGCCGGGCCACCTGCTGTACGGCGTGTTCCCAGTTCTCGGAGCGGCTGAGCTGGACGGCCGGATCCAGACCGGTGAGACCGGCCGGGCGCGGTACTCCGTCGGGGCCGAGCGGCGGGATCATCGACTCCCGGGCCAGGTGTTCGAGGAAGACCTCGCGTATTTCGTCGGCGCCGGTCAGGTTGCGGATCATCGCCGGGCCGGCGCCGCGGAGCTTGCCCGGGCCGTTGCCGAGCCAGCCTGGCAGCTGGAGCGTGGACGCGGTCGGTTCGGCGTCGCCGCGAAGGAGCAGCCGTCCGTCGGTGCCGAGGCGCGGCGTGCCGTCGGGGTCGCGGAGGATGGCCGCGGCCGGTACCGGAAGGCCGTAGCGGAAGGCGTCGCGTTCGGCCATCCGCAGATGTGCGTCGCCCTCGCTCGTGGTGGTGAAGGACTCCTCGCGGTCGAGGCGGTGCACAGTGACCTTGTGGCGCAGGCGGAGCTTCACGCCGACGGTCGGAGCTACTCGTTGGGTGCTCCAACGGCTTCCCAGGTCGGCGGTGGACGCGGCGTCGTCGCGGCCGGTACTGCGTCCCGCTCTCAGGCCCGGCGCCACGTCGACGCCGGTCGAACCGACGTCCGCGAGTGCGGAGCCGCCGTACGTCGCCGAGACGCCGACCGTCCTGGACGAGCCGAACGCCTGGCCGCCGGACGCGCCGGAGTTGCCGACGCGCCACAACTCGAGCTTGTGGTCGGGGGAGCTGTCGCTGACCAGTTCCGCGGACTCGATGTCCGCGACGGTTTCGAGCTGGGCCCAGGCGACCGGGCGGCCGCCGTTCGTGATCAGCCGCCACAGGCCCCCGGGACGGGTGGTCTCGTCGAGGCGGGTGATCGCGTCCTCGGCGACCAGGCTGCGGACGCGGTCGTGGCCGACGCGGTCGAGCGTGCCGAGCCGCCGGGTGAGCTCGGCGACGGTCCGGTCGCACAGCTCGTTGATGCCGTCGACGCGGGTGGCCATGTGCTCGGGCATCGCCGTACTGCGTTCCGCGTCCAGGCCGAGGGTGGTGAGGTCGGTCTGGTCGGTCGGGGGCGGGACGGTGTACGTGTGGATGAAACCGAGGTCGAGGGTGGGGGAGTCGTGGTCCGCTCCGAAGGTCACGCTGCGCTCCGGTGACCAGTCGCCGGTGGCCGAGCTGCGGACCCGCCAGTGCCAGCGCGGGCGGGTGGCGCGGTAGCGGAGGAACTCGCCGCGGAGTGCCTCGACCGCACCGGTCTGGGCGAACTCGGTCGCGCCGCCGCTGACTGCGTACGTCCGGCCGGAGTCGACCTCGACGCGGGGGAGCTGTGCGATCGCCTTGGCCTTGCTGGTGTCGGGCAGCCCGGCCGTCAGTGAACGCAGGCTCGCGCCGATGGTCGTCCCGGAGTTGCGCGTCGCCGAGGTGGTGACGCCGAACCCCGCTTGCACCACCTGCCCGACCTGAGCCTCGTCGATCCCGATCGGGCTGTCCAACACCTCCTGCAGTTCACCCGGGTCGAGCTTCAGCTGCAGCTGTACGAGCTCGCCGACGTCCGCCCTCGGGTCGTTGCCTACCGTCAGTACGAAACCGTCCGGCGACAGGATCCGCCGGCTCTCGGCCCGCAGGATCCGGTGCAGCACGTCCGGCGTGAACTGGTACGACGACCCCCGGCGCTCGAGTGCCTTGTTGAGGTCCTTGCACAGCGTCGTCAGATGAGGCAACCGCCCCGACGGCAACCCGTTGTGCTGCACATCCACCGAGGGCAGCGTGGCTGCGGTCGCCCGCTCGTACGCGCGAACCTGCTGAACCGCGGTCCGCGCTGCATCCATCAGGCCCTGAGCCGTCTCCGCACCGGTTGTCTGGTCGGCGGTGGTGGTCGGGGCGGTGGGCTGGAGGTTGAGCAGTGCTTCGTAGGAGTCGGCGGCTGCTCGGGCTTGGTTCGCGGCTGTGGTGCAGGCTGCTGCGATGGCGGTGTGGCGGTCGGCGATGCGCAGCGTGGCTACGGCTCGGGTGCGCAGGCGGCGGGCGCGTTCGCCGGCGGAGGCGTCGGCTGCGGAGGCCTGTTGTTCGGCCTGTTCGAACAAGTCGGCGGCACGTTCACTGGCGTCCCCCGCGCTGCGCGTACGGACCTCGGCGCGCTGCTCGTGTTGAGCGGCCGCGGACTCGAGCTCGGCGATCTGCCGTCGTACGCGTGCCGCGAACCGCTGCTCCGGCGTCACCGCCGGGGGATGGTCCCGTTCCGGTACGACGACCTGCAGCCCGGTACCCGGGTGCACCGGAATCGGAGCCACGCCACGTCCGATGGCCCGGGACACGTTCTCCAGGTCGGCCTCGACCTCGCCGAGACTGCGCACCCCGAGACCGCCCCGCGTCTCGTGCCACTCCCGGCTCAGCTGCCGAAACTCGTCGTACCGCGCCGCGGTCGCCCGATCCCGAGCTTCCCGACTGGCCCGAACCTCGGCCCGAACCTCCCGCAAAAACCCCCGAACCCACCGAATCGGCGCCCCGAGCACCCCACCCACGCCACGCGTGACGCCCGCACCACCCGCGCCGCGCGTGGAGGCTGCGGCGGGGGCGGGGTGGTGGGTGGTTCCTACCGGGGGGCGGGGGCGGTTCGGGGTGCGGAGGGTTGGGGTGGGGGTGCGGGGGCGTGCGAGCTGTTCGGTGTCGCGGGTGAGGGTCCGGGCCAGGGTGATGAGGTCGGTGGCCAGCGGGCGTTCGCCTGGGCGGCGGGCTCGTGCTCTCGTCAGGCGGCGTAGGTCGGCGTCGGACGCCAGTGGGTTGCCGTCCAGGAGGTCCTGGAGCAGGGCTTGGGTTTCGGCCTGCCGGGACTCAGGGAGATTCGGGAGGTCCAGCAGCGAGTCCAGCGCGGCGGTTGCTCCGTCGGCGGGCGAGCCGCCTCGGAAGCGATCCAGTTCAGCGCCGACGAGGGCGACCGCCTCCGCGAGCAAACGGTCGTCTGTGACGTTCGTAGCCGCGCGCCGGGTGAGCCGGCGTTCCAGCTGGCGTAGAGTCCGCGCCGGCAGTTGGCCGCCGGCGACCTGCAGCCTGCCGGTGCGGAGAACAACAGCCTCGGGAGCCACGATGCCGAACGCAGGCCCGAGCACCCGGCGTGCCCTGGCCTGGGCCAGTTCTCGTGGACTGTCTCCCGTGATGGCCGCAGTCGTCAATCCAGCTCTCCCCGTGCAGGACCCGGTTCCGAGGCGTGAATCGGGTAGGCCGGGAGAGTAGCAACCAGCTGTTCACTTTTTCGCCATCTTTCTCATCAAGGGAGCGGCGAATCAGTGGTGGCAATTCTCACATCAGGCCGGGTTGTAGTACGCGCGAAAGTCCTCGAGCACACCGCGGTAGTACTCCAGGTGTTCCTCCAGCCGCGCCCGCGTCAGCGCGTACGGGTCCTGCGCCTTCACTCCGGCACCGAACTGCGACCACAGTTCCGAGTCCGGTACGTCGTCCGCACCGTCGGGCAGGAACGCCATCGCCTGCTGGATCGCGTCTGCCGCGAGCTCCCAGCCGAGCTCGATGTAGTACCGCCGCTCCCGCCCGGCCGGGTCGTCTCCCTCCGGCTTCGGCTCGCCGGCGTACGCCATCTGGTCCTCGAGTGCCCGGCGGCCGTACAGGTCCGCGACCCGCAGCCACTCCGCGGCGTCGATCAGCCGCGACCGCCCGAGCCCGAAGTGCGCGCCGGTCTGGATCGTCGTCTTCTCCGACACGTACGGGATGGTGAGCTCACCGACCGGTGACCGGTAGGTCCAGGCGTCCGCTCCCTCGACCATGTTCGTGCCCACCTTCAGCGGCGGCGCCGGCGTCACCTGCGCACCCGCCGGCGCGTTCTCCGCGATCCGGAGCGACACGTAGATCTCGGCTTCCCAGAGGCTCCGCGCCATCAGCATCGGTTATCCCGCTCCCATCTCTCCGGCCAGCTCGGCGTACGTGTCCCGGGCCAGCAGCAGCCTGTCCAGCCGGAACCGGGACGGCTCGGCGGCCCGTTCCGCCTGTCCCTGCGGTGTCCAGAACTCGTCCTCGGGTACGGCGTCGGCGCCGGCCGGGACGAACTTGATCACCTCGGCGACGGCGGCCTGCGCGATGGCGAGCACCCTACCGGCTTCGGCGGGTTCCGGTGGTACCGCCGACACGGCGCGTTCGGCGACGCCGAGCCACTGACCCGCGTCGATGATCTCGGATGGCTCCGGTCCACCGAACGTCGGCCAGCCGTGCACCGGCGTCTCCCGCTCGGGCAGCCCGAACAGGTACTCGCGTTCGGCCGAACAACCCGGGCACGTCGCGGTGTAGCTCGACGCGAGCTCACCGTCGACGTCGACCAGCGCCTGTTGCCACGGCGCCTCGTCCGACCCGCAGTCCGGGCAGGGATGCAACTCGAGGTAAAGCTGCGCCTCGTCCCGGGTCCGCGCCACCGCGAATGCCATCAAGTCCCCCTTTTGTCATCGGCTCACGGTCCGGTCAGCGACGGCCCGTGGCCGGTTTGGGCAATGGTTCCCCTGGCCGTGGCTGCGGCGTGGTTCCGCGCCTCGTGGGCGGCCGGTTGCGCCATGCTGTGCGCGGTCGTGCCGAAGTCCAGACCCTTCAGGACGTCCCGCGGTACGCCCTTCGCCATCAGTGCCTCGGCCACCCGGGCGTTGAAGGTTCCGGGCGGCGAGGTGTTGAACAGCTTCCGGAGGTCGACCTCGCGCCCTTCGGCCATCAGTACGATCCGCCGGTCCAGCTGACCGAACGCGGTGCCGAAGCCGCCGTCGGCCTGGCCCTGCAGGACGCCCTTGGCCGACGCCTCGTACTTCTGCTCCCGGCCGTCGGCCTGCTGAACCAGCAGCACCATCGGCCGCCGGTTGGCCTTGGCCTGGGCGACGAGGTCCAGCAACGGCGTGTACGGCTGGAACACCGCCGCACCGTCCTTGCCCTGCTGGTACTCCGTCGCCACGACGTCGGGCGGCCCGAAGTCCTCCGGCACCGACTGCAGCCGCGACTCGGCCAGGGCGGTGTCGAGGTCCGCGCCGCGCTCCAGCCGTTCGAGTACGTCGAGGTACTGGTGCGCGGGCATCCGGAAGTACATCTGGCCGCTGGCCAAGTTCGGCAGCTCGATGGTCTCGCGGATGACCGGCTCGCCGTGCCCGTTGTCGGTCCCGATCCCGGCAGTGGCGTCGTACTCGATCGGGATCCGGACCGTGACCTGCTGGCCCTCGAGGACCCGGTGGGCCTCCAACCGGGTGCCCGCCGCGTCCGACGAGGTCTCTTTGACCTGCTCGCCGATCGAGCCGCTCACCATCCCGCCGTACAAGCCGCCGGTTGCGGTCAGCGGCGTCAGCCGGTTGGTCGTACTCGACGACCAGTACTTCTGCTGCCGACGCCAGACGGTACCTGTCTGGCCCTCCAGCTCCGGCCCGTGCAGCTCCCAGCCGACTGCCCTTGCGCGCACCGAGACGTACACCGTCGAGCGACCGTTTCCGGGTTCCGTCATCGGCTGTAGGTCGATGCCTTTGTCGAGCAACCGGGCGGCCTTGGCCTTGAGCGCCGACGGCTTCAGTTGCGCGTGCAGCAGATGCTGGTACGCCGCGACGAACTTCTTGCCCAGGCGCTGTTCCAGTTTCTCGGACAGGTTGGCCAGCAACTCGTGCTGCCGGGCGTTTCCACGCCCGTGCAGCGCGACCCGGAGCGGGACCGCACCCTCCGGCACCTGGATCGGGCGATAGTCGATCGCCTGCTCCTGCTCGGCTTCCGGGGTCCGGGCCGGCGGCGGGCCGTCCAGCAGATCGCCCTCTGGGATCCACTGGACCATTTTCGCGCGAACCTGCCGCGGCGCGGACACGCTGGTGATGTCGGCCGGGTCGATCAGGCCGAGCTTCCAGCGGGCGCTGGCCTGGGCGGCCGCACCGGCGTTCCGGATCCGGACGACCTGGGTGGTGAAGAGGACGTCCTGCTCGGTCCGCTTCAGGTCGTGGCCCACCCGGTGGATCCCGACGTTCAGGGTGCCGGTGCCGCCAATGTGGGTCGTGGTCCGGTCGGTCGCCAGGCCGGCGATTGCGTCCGCGTCCGGCCCGAGAGCGGTACTGGTCTTGCCGTCGATCCCGCCGGTGATCGACACCGTGTGCCCGGTCTGCTGGTCGAGCCCCTGGTAGTCGTAGCCCTGGACGATCCCGAAGACCGCCTCCTTCGGGATGTCGGGGGTGCCGTCGGGCTTGCTGGGGACGTTGTCGATGGTGCGCGGGCCGACGTACTGCGCCGAGACCTGGACGAACAGCACGTCCGGCCGCTGCTGCCCCTGGATCGGGACCTCGATCGGGGCGACGAACGCGCCGGCCCCGAGCATGTCCTCGAAGTGACCCAGGTAGCCCCGCGGGTCCAGGTCGACGTCGAGGTCGTCCTGCAGTTGCAGGCTGGCGGTCCGCAGGCCGGGAGCCAGCTCGTCGACCTGCGGCTCGACCAGCTCGCGCAGGTCGAGCATCCGGTCGCCGACCATGACCGACTCGATCTGGGAGGCGCCGAGGCTCTCCACGTACACCTCGGTGCCGTGCACCTCGCGCCGCTCGTCGGCGCGCTGTACGACCTGCTGCGTGGCCTGCTCGAACTGCTCCGCGTCACCGGCTGCCTGCGGCGCCGGGGTCCCGGTCTGCCCGACCAGCTTCGCGGTCAGGACCGCGGTCGTGTGCTCGGCGGCGAGGCCGGTGGTCACGCCGGCCTTCTCCTCCTGGTAGCGCATCAGCATCGCGGCCGCGGTCCGGTGGCTGATCGGCAGCTTGTCGTTCAGGTAGCGCTCGGTGGCGTCGGCCACCACCCACAGCGGCAGGTCGAGCTTCTTCTCCGCGTACAGCTCCAGCGCCCGCCGCTCGGCCATCGCCTTCTGCGCAAGGGCATCCGGCAGCGGGACCGATCCGACCACCTCGCCGTTGTGCACGATGTCCGCGGTCATCTCGAACCGCTCGACGAACTCGTGGTGGGTGCCGGGGTTGACCAGCAGCCGCTCGTCACCGGACGTCTCGCTGGTCGTCGTCGACTGCGCCCGGCCACCGGTCCGGCCGGCCGAGATCCCGCCGCTCCTCCCGGTGCCGTCGGCGTTCACTCCGCCACCGCCGGCGCTGCCGCCGAACCCGCCGGACGAGGACGTGCCGGTCGTCGCGCCGACGTCGCTCATCGTGAAGTTGATGTCGAGGGTGTCCTGCTGGCTCATCGCGACGTGCGTCAGGCTGACCGCCTTGCCGCGGACCACGATCTGGTACTCCTGCGGCAGGATCGTGCGGTCCTTCAGCATGTGCACCGGGTTGCCGGGCGCCTTGACCACCGTGAACGGCAGCCGGTAGTCGCCGTTCAGCCATTCCCGGTTGGCGCACAGGCTGACCGGCGACAGCGCGGCGTGCAACGCCGGCAGCGCGGTCGAGTCGGCGCGGATCGCCGGGATCGCATCGCAGATCACATCGGCAGGCCCTCGCCGGCGCTCCTGCCCCGGGAGCGGGTCCGCGGTGCCCGGGTCGACCGCGACCGGGATCGCCGCCTGGACCGCCGCGTTGTCCGGCGCCTTCGGGTTCTTCTCGTACACCGGGGTATCGGCCCGCGTCAGCGCGCTGTCGTACGCGATCTCCATCCGGCCGTCGACCGCGGCCAGCTCGGCGTCGCCGCGGTCGGTGATCTCGGCGAAGGTCATCCGGAACTTCTGGTCGAGCATGTCGAGCGGCTGGCCGGACTGGTTCAGCGTCACGCGCTGAGCGCGCCGTCCGGCCGTCTGGCTGGAGTTCCGGCCACGCGCGGTCCGGTTACCGTTCAGGCCGAGCCTGCCCAGCAGTCCGGCGATCCCGGTCGCCGGTGCGTGGGTGCCGCCGATACCGGCGGACAGCGGCAGCGCCTTGGACCGCCCGGACGTCCGCCCGGTGGCCCGCGAGCTGATGTTCAGCAAGACGTTGGTGTCGGTCTCGCTGACACCGGCGCCCTCGGCCCTGAACTGCCCGGTCGTCTCGTCGTGGTCCTGTGTCAGCGACAACCGGAAGTGCCGCCGGCGCGGCGTACCGGCGAAGCCCTGGTCCTCCAGCGACACGATCAGGCCGCTCTGGCAGGCCTGGTTGATGCCCGCCTCGATCCGTGGCGCATTGATCTGGTTGACGATCCGCTCACGGTTCAGGCGCTGCACCTCGGTGCCCTGCGTGCCGGGCTTGGGCACCAGACCCATGTCGCCCAGCGCGGTCAACGCCCTGCGCTGCAGGTCCTCGGCGCCCTGCAGCTTCCGCGGCAGGGCCTTGCCGACACCGCGCAACTGGTTCGGCCCGTAGCCCATCCACGGCGGCATCTGCTGCGGCAGGGTCGTCGGCAGCGCGTCGCCGCGCAGCAGCACGTTGCCCTTCGGATCTGTCCGGACAACGCCGTTGTCGCGCAGTACGGCGTCCTTGTCCGCGCGGGCGCCGACCCGGAGCAGGTCGTTCTCGGCGACCCGGAGCAGGGCGCTGCACTTGCCGGTCTCGACGATCGGCTGCGCCTTCGGGTCGTCGATCCTGCGCAGCGTGGCGCGCACGTTCAGCCCGAGCAGGACGCCCTGGGTCGTGCCGTGGTTGCGGTGCACGGCCGGGGTGATCGCGGTCATGCTGACGTTCTGGCCACCGGAGCGGGACACGTTGCGTCCGGCGGACACGTTCGGCGAGAGACTCACGCCGCTGCCGCCGACGTCGTTGAGCACCGTCGCGGCACCCAGCGGGTGCGCCACGTCCGCCTTGCCCGGAAAGGACAATGACCCGCTCGCCGTGGCCGACGTACCGAACGTCTGGCTCGCGTTCACGCCGGCGAAATCGACCAGGACCTCTTCCTGCGAGATGTCCATGCTGGACTCGCCGACGAGTTCGGCGCGGCTCCAGACCGGTTCGACCTCCCAGGTGAGCTCGTACTCGGTCTCACCGCCGGTCTGGATCCGCCGGGTGATGCCACCGGGCTGGCTCATCTCGCGGAGCAGGCGGTGCGAGTCGTTGATCATCAGACCCGCGATCTGGTTGTACGCGACCCGGTCCAGGTCGCCGTACTGCTGCTGGGCCTTGCGCACCAGGCCGTCGGTGACGTCCTGCAGTCCGGTGATGCTGCTGACCGTGTGCCGCGGGAACTCGCCGGTGACCTGCGCGCCGAAGCCGATCTGGTCCAGCGAGTCGGTTTCGGTCGCCGCCGGCACCGCGTAGGCGCTGGACACCCAGGTCTGCTGCTGGCCGGCGTCGAACGTCTCGACCGGAGACCACTGTTCGGTGGGGGAGTCGCGTACTTCGATCTCCCACTTGCCGGACCACTGGTACAGCAGCGATTCGCCGGTGTTCGCGTCGACCCAGCCGGACTGGTAGTGCGCCGTGGCTCCACTGCTGTTGGCCAGCGTCCGCCCCTGGGTCACCTCGACCCGTGGCGAGACCAGCTGAGCGGCCGCGTGCAGCGGCGTACCGGCCGCGGCCAGCGCGAGCAACGGCTGCAGGCTGAGGCCGAAGCTCGCGCTGGTCGAGTGGGTGTCGGTGGTGCCGACGTTGATACCGCCCTCGCCGAGCGAGGCGGACATCTGCTCGGCCAGCTTGTAGTCGCGGTCGGTCAGCTCGGTGACGTCCCGCGGCCTCAGCCGCAGCCGGACCTGCGCCAGCTGCCCGGCACCGGTGTCCGGATGGTTGCCGACGGCAAACACCATGCCGTCCTCGGAGAGCACCCGGCGGTACTCCGCGGAGGGGTTCGGCAGCGGGCCGCGCTCGGACAGGTGGGAGATCTTCCGCGTGGGATTTCTCCGGTTGAACTCGTCGATCACCCCGTTGACGGCGTCGAGCGGCAGCGTCGGCCCGTCGCCACCCGGTACGCCGGTCATCAACAGGTTCTTGGCCGGCATCGCGCGGTCGAGGCTGCGCTCGTACGCCTGCACGTGCTGCTTCGCCGTACCGGCCAGCTCGGTGATCCGGGCCGCCGGGGCGCCGTCGTCGATCTCGCTCAGCAGCTGCCGGTACTGGTCCAGTGCCTGCTGTGCCGTGCCCGCCGCCGCGGTGTAGCCTTCGGCGATCTTGGTGTGCCGGGCGGCCTTGGCGCGCGAGGTGGTCGCCGCGACCCGCAGCTTGCGCGCGCGTTCCGGAGCCCCGAGGTCGCGCTGCCGGTCCTCGTCGGCCGCGTCCTTGTCGGACTTCACGGCCTCGCTGCGCGCGCCCCGCGAGGTCTTCTGCTTGGTCTCGGCCTTGGCGTTCAGGTCGGCGACCGCGGCCTCGAGCGTCTCGATCTGCGTGACCACCTGGGTCCGCAGATGCTCCTCGGTGTTCAGCGGCGCCGTCGTCACGGCCTGGGCACGCTCGGCCGCGCGCCCGAAGTCGGCCGCGGCCGGGTCGACGACCGCTCCGGCGGTCCAGGGCAGGGCAGGCTCGGCGCCGCCGCGACGGCGGATGTTCCGGGCGAGTGCCTCCAGGTCGCGCTGGAGGTCGGCGACGCCGCGCCGTCCCGGTTGCCCGTTCGCCTGGGTCTGCGCGTTGGCCTCGTGCCAGTCCCGGAGCATGACCTGGAACGCGGCCTGGTCGGCCTGTACCCGGCGGTCGCGCCGTTCGTGACCGAAGGCTGCCTTGAGCCGCCCGAGTACGCCGTGGGGGCGCTCGGCCTGACCGGCGGCGACCTCCTGCGACAGCTGGGAGAGCTGTTGTGCCCAGACGATCCGGACCTGCTCGTCGGTGAGCCCGGACGCGAGGTGCAGTACGTGCGGGTCGGTCTCCGTACCTGAGCCCGTCGTGGTACAGGCCAGGGCGCCTAGTGGGACGCTGCCGACCTCGACACGGACGTGCTGCGGTACGTCGCCGCCCGCCAGTTGTACGACGGCCTGCCGGGCGTCGACGTCCGGCCGGTCGGTGAGGGACGCGGCCAGATCACGCTCGTTCATCCCTCCGAGCAGGCCCAGTGCGTGCGTGTCGGTGAGCGAGACCTGCGTGTCGGGTCGTTGCGCGAGGCCCAGCCCGGTGCCGCGCAGCTGCGAGGTCCAGAGCCGGCGTCCGGTTGCGCTCCGGTGCCTGGTGCCGACCGTACGGCGTTGCCGTCCGCCGGCCCGTCCGCCGGCCCGTCCGCCGGCCCGTCCGCTGGGTGCCGGCGCCGTGCGGACGTCGAGGAACGCAGCCTCGCGGCTGATCGCGGCCGAGGCGGACACGATCGTCGACGGCGCGGGAGCAGCCGCCGGTGCCGACATCGCGGCCAGCCGCTCGGCCGCCGCCGGGTCGTTCGCGGACGCGCCGGTGAGGGCGACGCGCAGCATCGCCTCGGCCTCGGCCCTGTGGCTCGCGTCCAGGCCGGGGCCGCTCAGGTACCGGTCGAGGGCGTCGGTCGCGCCGCGCGCCGGGTCCTGCCGGCGAGCGCGGGCGACATCGGCTCCGAGAATCGCGACCGCCTCCGCCACCAGGCGGTCGTCGCTCGCTTCCTGGGCGGCGCGGCCCGCGAGGTAGTCCTCGAGCGACCGCAGCACCTGTGCGGCGAGCGTGTCGCGTCGCGAGGTCAGCCGGACGCGACCGTCACGCAGCGGTACCGCCGCGGGGTGCAAGATCCCGAGGGCACGTCCAACCACCGAGCGGGCCCGGTCCGTCGCCTCAGCGGCGGACACCGTGGGTGTGGTCAGCCGAATCACCGCCTCCCCGTCCACAGGGCCCCGGTGCTCACCAGTTGTCATCGGGACCCTCAGGTTCCGGAATGTAGCAAAGAATCGGTTACTTGCCAGCAATCTGGAGCACACAAGCTGTTAACAATTAACGCCCTGTGTCCACCTAGGATCCGTGCCATGTCAGAACGGCTCGGTGACTCGGAATGGACGGTGAGCCAGGCCCGCGACCTGGTTCACGACCTGCGGCGGGTGGTGCCCGGCGGTCCGGAGTACGACGGCATCGAGCTGTTCCTGGCCCTGTGCGAGTACCTCGACCAACTGCACGGCACTGACCGGGACCGCGGCCGGTACGGGTTCGGCAGCTTCTACGAGGGCGCGGCGCTCGACCAGCTGGCGGCCGCCTTACAGGCCGTACGCGGGGCGGACACGGCCTGGGACGAGGACTCGAACCGGATGGACCAGCCGGTGAACGCGGCCGTCACGCTGGCCGAGGGACGCGAGTTGATCGACTGGCTGGAAGGGCGCGAAGCGTGGGAGCGGCAGCTCGGTCTGAGCCTGCGGGCGCTGTACGCCTATCTAGACCAGTTGTACGGCGGTCCCGGACTGTTCAACCAGCTGCTGACCGGGCGGGAGCGGGAGCGGGTCGCGGCCCGGTAACGGCACGGCCTGCCGGCGCGATTGGTACCTTGCTGCCATTACGGTAGGCGCGTGAGTCTCTCGTCCTCCACGCGTACCTCTTCCCAAGGGTCCCGGGCTGCGGGCCGACCGACGGGTGGCGGCTCGAACCGCCTCCCGAGCGGCCGGGAACGACGTCCGGCGCTGGCCGCGCTCGCGGTCATCCTGATCCTGCTCGGTGCCGCCGGTTCGGCGCTGATCGCGCTGAACAGCGGCAACCGCTCCGACTTCGTGGCGATCTCTGCCACCGCGCTCCCACCGGGGCACAAGGTCGAGGCCAAAGACTTCTCCCGCGGTGACCTGGCCGGCGCCACCGGCGGCCTGATCCCGTGGTCCCAGGCCAGCAAGTACATCGGCCGGTACACGACCAGCTGGCTGTACAAGGACCAGTTCGTCACGCCTGCCAACTTCACCAAGGAGGGCGAGCAGCCGATCCCGATCGACGGTGCCCTGGTCGGTATCAGCCTGGACGCCGGGCACGCGCCGTCGGACGGCCTGCAGGTCGGCGACATGGTCTCGATCGTCCGCGTCCCCGCGGCCAACGAGGGCGGGTCCCCGGTCCCACTGGTCTCCGCCGCCGAGGTGACCTCGACCGCCGGCGCGATCACCGACAGCAAGACGAACGCGAACAGCTCGCTGAACATCACCGTTCTGGTTCCGTCCTCGAAGTTCAACACGGTCGCCGCGGCGGCCGCGGCGAAGACCCTCGTGGTCGGGAAGCTGGCGCCGGGCAGCAAGCCCGAGGTCTCCCGCAACGGTGGGTCCAACTGATGGCACTGGTGGCACTGGCGAGCGCGAAGGGCTCGCCCGGCGTGACCACGGCCAGCCTTGTCTTCGGTGCGCTCTGGCCGCGGCAGGTGCTGCTGGCCGAGTGCGACCCGGCCGGCAGCGACGTGGCGATCCGGATGACCGGCCCGGCCGGCGCGGCGCTGAACTCCGACCGTGGCCTGGTCAGCCTCGCGGCCGCGAGCCGTAAGGGGCTCGGTGACGAGGTCATCCTGGCGCACAGCCAGCAGCTGGACGGCGGTCTCGACGTACTGCTCGGCGTACGTTCGCCCGAGCAGGTGGGCGGTATGGGCGGGCTGTGGCATCCGCTCGGCATCTCGTTCAACCAGATGCAGCACAGCGACGTACTGGCGGACTGTGGGCGGATCGGTGCGTCGTCGCCGCAGCTGCCGGTCATCCAGTCCGCGCGTCTCGTCGTACTGGTGTGCTCGGCGACGGGCTCGTCCGTGGCGCATCTGCGGGAGCGGTTGTCGACGCTGGTGCACCACGTCGACGCGCAACTCGGTGTGGTCGTGGTGGCCGACCCGAAGCAGCGGGACGGCGTGAAGCAGGTGTGGAGCGTGCTGGACGCGATGTCGCTCCCGGTACGGCACCGTTGGCACCTGGCGTACGACCCGGCCGGCGCGGCGTTCTTCGACGGGCGCGGCCACGGCCGTCTCGACAAGACCCAGCTGATCCGGTCCGCGTCCGTGATCACCGCGGAGATGGCATCGCTGGTCGCCGCTCCGCCGCCGCAGGACTTCGACATGGCGAACGCGGCGTTCCCGCCCGGGGATTACTCATGAGCGCGGACCAGGAGCTGGTCCGCCGGCTTCGCGTGCAGGTCGCCGAGCGGCTGAACGAGCAGCGCCGCCGGGACCAGGTCAACGGCGTACCTCCGATGAGCGCGGAGGACGAGCGGGAGTACGCCCGGTCGCTGATCGTGCAGGTGCTCGAGGATCACGCGCGGTACGAGCTGGCCGAGGGGCGGACGCCGCCGACGCCGGACGACGACGCGCAGATCGCCGGTGCGATCCACTCCGCGCTGTTCGGGGTCGGCCGGCTGCAGCCGCTGATCGACGACCCCGAGGTCGAGAACATCGACATCAACGGCTGCGACCAGGTCTTCGTGCAGTACGGCGACGGCCGCGAGGAGACGCCCGGCCCGGTGGCCGAGAGCGACGACGAACTGATCGAGCTGATCCAGGTGCTGGCGTCGCACGCGGGTCTGACCAGCCGCCCGTTCGACTCGGCGAACCCGCAGCTGGACCTGCGGCTGCCGGACGGTTCCCGGTTGTCCGCGGTGATGGGCGTGACCGCCCGGCCGGTGGTCTCGATCCGGCGGGCCCGGCTCGGCCGGGTGTTCCTCCGCGACCTGGTGGTCAACGGCACCATGAGCGACGACGTCGGCTCGTTCCTGCGGGCGGCGGTCGCGGCCCGGAAGAACATCATGATCGCGGGCGCGACGAACTCCGGGAAGACGACGCTGCTGCGCGCGCTGGCCAACGAGATCCAGCCGCACGAGCGGCTGATCACCGTCGAGCGTTCGCTCGAGCTCGGCCTGGGCGAGTTCAAGGACCTGCACCCGAACGTGGTCGCGTTCGAGGAACGGCTGCCGAACTCCGAAGGCGTCGGCGAGGTCACGATGGCCGACCTGGTCCGCCGCTCGCTGCGGATGAACCCGTCCCGCGTCATCGTCGGTGAGGTGCTCGGCGACGAGATCGTCACGATGCTGAACGCGATGAGCCAGGGCAACGACGGCTCGCTGTCGACGATCCACTCGAACAGCTCGATGGAGGTGTTCAACCGGATCAGTACGTACGCCATCCAGGCGAGCGAGCGGCTGCCGATGGACGCCACCCAGATGCTGATCGCCGGCGCGCTCGACTTCGTCGTGTTCGTCCGGCGGCACAACGACTACCAGCGCGGCGGCGGCGTCAGCCGGTACATCGAGAGCATCCGCGAGGTCACCGGCTGGGACGGCCGGGTGCTGTCCGGCGAGGTGTTCGCGCCCGGCCCGGACGGCCGCGCCGCCGCGCACGCGCCGATCGCTTGCATGGACGAGCTCGAACACTTCGGCTACCAGCCCCTCGTGCACGGAACCTGGGCGTGATGCCATGAGCATGGAAACGCTGGGTGCGCTGATCTGCGGGGCGGTGGTGGGTGGCGCGCTACTGCTGCTGATCGTCGCCCTCCGCGGTACCGAACCGAGGGACGAGACGCCGTCGCTGTTCCGCGACCGGAGCGCCGAGAACCGCAAGAACCTGATCCGGTTCGGCGCCGGGCTCGCGGTCGGCCTGCTCGTCCTCGTGGTCACCCGCTGGCTGGTGCTGGCCGTCGCGCTCGGCCTGCTGGCCGTGATGGCGGACCGTTTCTTCGGCGGTACCGGTGAGGAACGCCGGGCGATCGAGCGCCTGGACGCGCTCGCCACCTGGACCGAGGCATTGCGCGACACCATCGCCGGCGCGGTCGGCCTCGAACAGGCCATCCCGGCCACCGCGGTGAACGCGGCGCCGGCGATCAAGCCGAGCCTGAACCTGCTGGTCGACCGGCTGCGGATCCGCGAACCGTTGCCGTCGGCCCTGATGCGGTTCGCCGACGACCTGGACGACCCGTCCGCCGACCTGATCGTCGCGGCACTGGTGCTGAACGCGCGGCTCCGCGGTCCCGGTCTGCGCGAGGTGCTCAGCGCGCTGGCCGACTCGGCCCGCGAGGAGCTCGACGTCCGCCGGAAGGTCGCCGCCGAGCGGCGCTCCACCCGGCGCAGCGTGCAGGTCGTCGTCGCGATCACGCTGATCATGGCGGCGGGCCTGGTGCTGTTCAACCCGACGTACATGGCTCCGTACCGCGGCTTCATCGGGCAGATCGTGCTGGCCATCGTGATCGGCCTGTACGCGATCGGCCTGCTCTGGCTGCGGCGGCTGGCCAAGATCGAGGTACCGGAGCGGTTCCTGATCGGTACGACCAAGGACCACGGCCCGAGCCGGCCGGGTGACGAGCGGATGGAGGTGGTGAGCGGATGACCTGGGCCTTCATCACCGGCGGTATCGCCGGGCTCGGCGTGTACGTGCTGGTCCGGATGTTCATCAAGCCGCGGGCCAACGTACTGTCCACGATCGCCCGGATCGACGCCGGGCGCGGCGGGTACATGAGCGGCGCGACCACCAGCGCCGCCGGTGAGCGGGTGCTCGGCGGCGTCGACCGGGCCCGCGAGTCGCTCGGCCGCCGGCTGGAGCTGGAGGCGAACGCGCGCGGTTGGTCGTTCGGCAAACTCCGCCGCGACCTCGCGGTGATGAACCAGCCGTTCGCGGCGATGCTCGCCACCAAGGTGCTGTTCGCGCTCGGCGCGCTGGTGTTCATCCCGATCGTGCTGTTCCTGTTCTCAGCGATCGGGCTGACCGCGCCGGGATTCTCGCCGGCGATCGTCACGCTGGCGTTCATGGCGCTGGCGTTCTTCCTGCCCGACCTGGCGCTGCGCCAGCAGGCGGAGAAGCGGCGCCGGGACTTCCGGCACGTGGTCGGCAGCTTCCTGGACCTGGTCGCGATGAACCTGGCCGGCGGCCGCGGCCTGCCCGAGGCGCTGATGACCGCGTCCACGATCGGCGAGCACTGGGCGATGGCCCGGATCCGGCAGGCGCTCGCGAACGCGCGGCTGATCGGCATCACGCCGTGGGACGCGATGGCCCGGCTCGGCGAGGACCTCGGTGTCGAGGAACTCCGCGACCTGGCGTCGGCGCTCGCACTGGCCGGCGACGAGGGCGCGAAGATCCGTTCCTCGCTGCTCGCCCGGGCCGCCTCGCTGCGCCGCAAGGAGCTGGCCGACGTGGAAGGCAAGGCGGGTGAGCGGTCCCAGTCCATGCTGGTCGCCCAGCTCGTCATGATCGCGGCGTTCTTCCTGTTCCTGGCCTTCCCGGCCGGGGTGGCCATCCTGGGAAGTTAGGCCGAACAGTGATCAGGGCAAGGGATCCGTTAGGCGGAGTAGCCCGTCGAACCCGGCATACTGGGGCCTGCTTCGGCCTCACGATCTGAAAGGCAATCAGATGACCTCCTCGGAGTTGATGTTCTGGCGGACCATGGCCCGCTATGCCGTGGCGCGTGCGCACGCCCAGCGCGCCCGTGCGAAGCAGGGCCCCACCGAGCTCGGCGCCTCCGCGCTGGAGTGGGCGATCATCTCCGGCATCCTGGTCGTCGCCGCGCTCGCGATCGGTGCCGTGGTGAAGGCCGTGATCAGCAAGCACACCGCGGACATCAACCAGGGCTGACGGGCAGAGCGATGCGCGTGGGGTGGACGAAGGTACGGCGGAGACGCTCGGAGCGGGGGGTCAGCACCCTGGAGCTGGCGATCCTGGCGCCGATGATCCTCGCGCTGATCTTCGTCTCCATCCAGACCGCCCTGTGGCTGTACGGGCGGTCCGTCGCGCTGAACGCGGCGCAGGAGGGTGTCTCGCGGCTGCGGCTCGTCCAGCCGCCGGTCTACACGCCGGCCGTGGGGGAGAAGGTGCGCGCGGACATCGAGTCCTACGCCAAGCAGTTGGGCGGTACGACGTTGCAGCACGCGAGCGTCCCGTTCCCGGAGTACAACAATCCACAAGGCATGGTGTCGTTCACCGTCAAGGGCGACACCGTCTCGCTGGTACCCGGTCTGAACCTGACCGTGACCCAGACCGCGACCGGGCCGATCGAGCAGTTCCAGGCGGACAAGTGAGGGTCCTTCCTATGCGGTTGCTGCGGCCGGTGTTGCCGGTACGCCGCCGGGAGCGCGGGACGATGGCGCTGGAGATGGTGATCCTGGCGCCGGTGCTGCTCGCGCTGTTCATGTTCCTGCTCGCCTGCGGCCGGTACTTCCAGACCTCCTCGCAGCTGGAGGGCGCGGCCCGCGACGGCGCCCGCGGCGCGAGTCAGTCGCGTTCGGCGCAGGAGGCTCAGGGACGCGTCGACCAGGCTGTGACCGACGCGATGAGCCACTCGGTGAAGTCCTGCAAGGACACTGTTTCCGGATCGCTGACCACCGGCTTCGTTGCCGGGCAGCCGTTGTCGGTCGAGGTCACCTGCACGATCAACTACCGCGACCTCGGCCTGCTCGGCCTCGGCGGCGACACCACGATCACCAAGCGCTTCACCTCGTCGCTCGACCCGTACCGGGGGGTGCGGTGACGGCTCCTACGCCCCGGTCCCTGTCCCGGCTCGTCGAGTTCGTCCGGATCGATGCCCCGCGCAACCATCGGCGCTTCTCCCGGGGGGCGTTGAGCCCCGCGGTCGCGATCCTCGCGGTGATGATCTTCACGCTGGCCGGTCTCGTCATCGACGGCGGCCGGCAGCTGGGTGCCCGGTCGCGCGCCGTCGGGTACGCACAGGAAGCCGCGCGCGTCGGCGCCGCGGCGATCCAGCTGAACTCGGCCGAGGCGAAGATCGACACCACCAAGGCCGCGACCGCGATCGCGGGCTTCTGCGGCCAGGTCCAGTCGAACGACCCGAACGTGACCGCCTGCGGCCCGACCACGCTGACCGAGAAGGAAGTCGACATCCAGGTCGCGATCCAGAACAAGACCACGTTCCTGGGCCTGATCGGCAAGCAGTCCCTGAAAGCCGTCGGCACCGGCCAGGCCCACGCCGAACAAGGCGTCGACAAGGCCGACGACAGCCCCAGCGTCCCCCCGATCGTCGTCAACCCGACCACCGACGGACCGGGCAACATCCCGATCACCACAGCCCAGCCGCCGACGATCGACCTGCCGTGCCCGACCTGGACCGTCGGCTCGCCGACCCCGACCTGGACACTGTCCCCGTTCCCGTTCCCGGCCACCTGCTCGCCGAACGTGACCCCGACGCCGAACCCGTCGGATACCCCGGACCCGTCCGGCACCCCGCCGACCGGTCCGTCCGTACCGCCCACGACCAAGACCAAGCGCTAGTGACCCGGAGGAAAGGCTTCGTGCGTAGGTTTGCCATTCCTGTTGTGTTGGCCGGTGTTCTCCTGCTGAGTGCCTGCGGCAAGGACTCGAACGACGGCAGCCTCCCGGTTCCGGCCGGCGGCGACTCCGGTCCGACGGCGTCCGCGAGCACCCCGTCCGCGGACCCGAGCCAACCGACCAGCGCCCCGACCGAACCCGCCACCACCACGCAGCCGTCCGCGCCCACCGCGAAACAGGTCATCGTGGTCGCCGGGAACTTCGCCTCCAACCCCGCCGTCCAAGGTCTCGTGACCAGCTATCCGCTCTACTTCAAGGCCCTCGTCGACCGCGACGACACGATCCTGAAGCAGCGCTTCCCGTCGTTCTTCTACGCGGACGTGACCCAGGGGATCGTCGACGCGAAGCGGAACGGCTGGGTGATGAAGCCGCCGGGGAGCGTGGTCGTCGTCGGTGCACACAGCACCAAAGACGGCACCGTCGCGGTCCAGACCTGCCGCTCGCAGACCACCCAGTACTGGGATCCGAAGGCGCGGAACTGGACCGTCGTGACGCCGAAGGGGTCACCCGAGGTGATCGAGATGGTGCAGACCGGCATGGGCTGGCTGCCGTACCGGCTGGCGACGAGCAAGGGCGTGAACTGTGCAGGCGTGCACTATCCGGCCTAGATCGGAACCCGGAAATTCAGGTTGCGAAGAGGTGACGGGGTACTGGGCAACGGGCATGATGCCCCTGGTCGAAGATAATCTGCGGGAAGACGAGTCTGGGGAGTGAGGATGCACAACCGGGTAGCCCGCACATTGCTCGCCTTGAGCGCCGTACTGGCACTGCTCCTCGTCGCCCCTGCCACCACGGCGTCCGCGGATACCGTCGTCACCGGCAACTCTGTCTGCACCATGTACATGAACTCGGTCGGCTTCGGCTCGTACTGCAGCTCCGGCGAGCCGTACCTCGGTGACGGCTCACCGCCCCCGACCTGGAGGACGCGTCTCGCGGGTAGGCCGTTCGTGCCGTGCCGTGACTTCGACATCCCGCCGGGCATCAACCTGCCCAAGGCGCCGGACGGCAAGAAGTGGGTACTCCGGGTCACAATCACCGACTACAACCTGGACACCTACAACGGCGGCGACAAGGCCCATCTCGAGCGCGCTTACATGCCAGTCGACGCTGCTGAGGAAGCGCAGTGTCCGTTCCCGGACTACATGAAGGCTTTCTGGTATCGGTTTCAGACGAAATACCGAGACCCGGCGCTGCAGATCATGCCGACCTACACCCCGCGGGTAAATGTCCCGGCGTACTTCACGCTGACGCCGTATAGCTCCGAGGTCTACGAGACCGACGGTACGACGAGCAGCTACTTCAGCCCCGGGCACAACCTGACCATGCGCGGAATGGTCGTCGAGTTGACGATTGATCCCGGAGACGGGACCGCGCCGTTCAAGTGCAAGACCGGTGTGACTCCGCTGGACGACCCGACCGGGTACGACCAGACAAAGGATCCGTACAACCAGGTGAACCCATGCAAGCACATCTACACCAAGTCCAGCGCAAGTCAGCCCGACGGGATGTACACGGTCAAGCTGACGATCACGTGGGAAGTTTCGTACTGGATCGGTAAGGACCAAAACGGCTGGCACTCGATCGGTAAGGCGGACGTTCACGCCGTGCAGCGGCTTCCTGTGCAGGAAGTTGAGGCCATCGGTGGCTGATGGTGGGGGTATGGAGGAGCGATGGTAAGGACCAATGATCCGGTGCAGGCGGCGCGGTTGCCGCAGCGGCGGTCGGGGAGTCCGGGCGCGGACCGGCTGAAGGGCTTCGTCGCGCTGCTCGCGATCCTCGCGATCGTCGGCGGGGTGCCGTACGTGCTGCTGCGGTTCTTCGGTACGCCGTGGCCGGACAAGATGCCCAGCAAGAGCATGCTGTTCAGCGAGCTGAGCATCGAGACGGTGCTGGGCATCATCGCGTTCTTCATCTGGATCGCCTGGCTGCACTTCGTGATCTGCCTGATCGCGGAGGCGGTCGCGGAGGTCCGCGGCCACGGCCTTTCCCCACGGGTCCCGCTCGGCGGCGGCTCGCAGGCACTGGCCCGCCGGCTGATCGGTACCGTCGTACTGATCGCGGCCGGAGCGGGCGTCAGCCTGCCCGTCGCGAGCGCGGTGACGACGAGCGGCCCGGCCGCTCCCACCGCGGTGACCGCGCGGCACGGCAGCGGAGACTCGGCGGCCTCGCAGTTCCGCCAGACCGAGGCGTCCAGCACGATCCTCACCGGCAACAACCAGCAGGCGAAGAAGACGACGACCGGCGTACGGACGAACCACGACCACAAGGGTCAGGTCATCAAGTACACCGAGGTCCGTCCGCCGCACGGCCGGAACTACGACTGCCTCTGGGACATCGCGGAGCGGCACCTCGGCGACGGCCGCCGGTACAAGGAGATCTACGACCTCAACAAGAACAAGCTGCAGCCGGACGGCCGCCGGCTGACCAACCCGGACCTGATCATGCCGGGCTGGCAGGTGCGGCTCCCGGCCGACGCCAAGGGCCCGGGGGTGCACACGGTCCGGGTGAGCGTCGGCGACCACACCACGATGTCCACCACCGAGACCAAGACGACCACCAGGACGACCGAGACCAAGACGACCGAGACGAAGACCGTCACGAAGCCGAAGGTCACGGTCGACCACAAGACCGGTACGAAGACCACCACCGGGCCGGGGCGGTTCTCGGAGCAGGGCACCGAGAAGGGTTCCTCGCTGGGCATCGTCAGCTCGACGACGGACCCGGGCGCGAAGAACGCCAAGCCGACCTGGCCGAACGTGATTGCCGAGCCGCACGTTCCGGGTGCCGGGACGAACGAGCAGGGCGAGCCGGCCGGCGGTGGCACCCAGGTGCCGGTGGCGGTGCCGGTCGAGGCGCACAGCGGCATCAGCCTGCAGGAGGCCGGTATCTTCGGCTTCGGTGCGACGCTGCTCGCCGCCGGTCTGGCGCTGGCGCTGAAGCGGCGCCGCGGATGGGCGCAGGGCCCCGGCCCGAAGGCGGCCGGCCAGCGGCAGACCGAGATCGACCTGCGGCTGGCGGCCGACGTACCGACTGCGCAGTTCGTGGACAACGCGCTGCGCAAGCTCGGCGCGGACATGACGCAGCTGAGCCGACCGATGCCGAAGGTGGTCGCCGCGCTGGTGACCGACCGGGCGCTGACCCTGGTCCTGGACCCGTACGAGGCGCAGCCCGCCCCGCCCGGTCCGTGGCAAGCGATGGCCGAAGGCACCCGCTGGACGCTGCGGCGCGCGTACGCTCCGAACGCCGAGGTGAACGCGCCGGCGCCGTACCCGACGCTGGTCACCGTCGGTCAGAACGCGGACGGTGCGACGGTACTGATCGACGTCGACACCGCGAACGGGATCGTCGCGTTCGGGGGCGTCACGAACGCCTCCCGCGACGTGGTCGGTTCGCTGGCCGTCGAGCTGGCGACCAACCTGTGGTCGGAGGGCGCGCACATCAGCATGGTCGGGTTCGGTGACGACCTGTCCTCGCTGGCGCCGGCCCGGCTGAGCTACTGGGTCCGGCTCGACGACGCGATGGCCGAGGTCGTCCGCCGTACCGAGGCGCAGGTCCAGGCCTGCCAGCGGCGGAACACGAACTCGGTCGCCGAGGCCCGGATGACGCATCCGGACGCGGCGCTGTGGGGCGCGGAGATCATCTTCCTGTCCGCGCCGCCGTCGCCGGAGGAGCAGGACCAGCTGAACCGGCTGGCCGCGGACGCCAAGCGGTGCATCTCCGTGGTCGTGGTCGGCGACGTACTCAACTCGCCGTGGCGGTTCGTCGTGGACGAGAAGAACCAGGCCGTCTGCCGGTTGCTCGGTCTCGAGGTCGACGCGCACAGCGTCAACCCGGAGCAGTTCGCGGACCTGGTCCAGCTGTTCGACGCGGCCGAGGCGGACGCCCGGGACAAGCGCCGCTCGGAGCAGGACATGCCGGCGTACGAGTACTCGGCCATGGACCTGAGTCAGCCGGCGCCGGTCGAGGTCGACCTGCTCGGCCCGGTCGAGGTCGACGCCCGCGGGACGATCGACGAGGGCCGGATCGCGCTGTCGACGGAGATCGTTGCGTTCCTGGCCAGCCAGGACTACGGCGTGCACCCGAACGTGCTCGCCGGTGCGATCTGGCCGCGCGGCATCAGCCCGGAGCTGCGCGACGCCGCGCTCGAGCACACCCGCCGGTGGGTCGGTGTGGACGCGATGTACGCCGACGAGTCCGGCCGCTGGATGCTGAACCGCAGCGTGGTCCGGGTCGACTGGGACGTGTTCCGTACGCTGGCCAAGCAGGCGTCGATGGTGGACGACCCGCGCGGACCGCTGTCGACGGCGCTCAGCCTGGTGCACGGTCCCGCCTGGTCGAACCTGCCCGGCGGCCGCTACTCATGGCTCGCCGCGTCCGGGATCGAGCGCCGGATGGTCGAGGCCGTCGTCGACGCCGCCCTGCGGCTCGCCGAGGCGTCGCTCGGCCACAACGACGGCAACCTCGCCCGGACGGCGCTGCAGACCGGCCTGAGCTTCTCGCCGGCCTCGGAGGAACTGTGGCGCGCCACCCTCCGCCTCGCGGCCCACTTCGGTACGACGGCCGACGTCACCAACGTCGCCGGCCAGATGTACGCCGCCCTGACCAAACACGGCGGCCCCCGCGGCCCCGAAGCCGAAACCGACGCCCTCGTCGACGAACTCCTCCCCGGCTACCACCGCCCCGCCCAGGTTGCCTGACGCGCAAACGACAACCGCCCTGCACTCAATGCGCGAGTGCAGGGCGGTTCTTTGTGTGTTCTAGAGGGTGCGGGCGGACCAGGTGTCGCAGGCGGTCAGGTCGCCGGAGTCCATGCCGGTCTTGAACCACTTCATGCGTTGGGCGGCGGTGCCGTGGCTGAAGGATTCCGGGGTTACCTGGCCCTGGGTCTTCTGCTGGATGCGGTCGTCGCCGACGGAGGCGGCGGCGTCGAGGCCGCGGGCGATGTCGTCCTGGGTGAGGTCGGTGATGAGCGGCTGGCCGCTCTTGTTCGGGACCGTGGTGGCGTGGTTGGTCCAGACGCCGGCCAGGCAGTCGGCCTGGAGTTCGGAACGGACCGAGTCCGAGGTGGGGCCGTTCCGGGTCTTGATCCGGTCGAGGATGCCGTACAGGTTCTGGATGTGGTGCCCGTACTCGTGCGCCACGACGTACGCCTCGGCGAACTCGCCGCCGCGCGCGCCGAGGTCGGTCTGCAGGGTCTGGAAGAAGCCGAGGTCCAGGTACACCCGCATGTCCGGCGGGCAGTAGAACGGGCCGACCGCGCTGGTCGCCGGGCCGCAGCCGGTGTTCACCGAGCCGTCGAAGACCCGCATCGCGGCCGGCGTGTACTTCTTGCCGCGCCGGGGGAGTTCGGTGGCCCAGAAGCTCTGGATCGAGTTCTGGTAGAAGACGAACCGGCAGTCCGAGTTCGACTGCAGGTCGGAGCCCTTCTTGCAGTTGCTCAGGCTGCCCGTCGCCGTGTTCTGCGTCGCCGGTTGGTCGCTGCCACCTCCGCCTGGCAGGCCACCGGACAGCAGCAGGATCACGACCAGCAGGATGATGCCGCCGATACCGCCACCGACCGGGATCACCCCGGACGGCAGCCCACTGCGGCCGCCACCACCACTACCGCGGGTGTCCTCGACGCCACTGGTGTCGAGATCCGCGTCCGGATTGAATTTCACGGCACTTACACTAGAGCAGCCAAGCCCGCCAGTACCGCCAAGCGTAAGGACCCCTGCGAACCCCGATGATCACTGTTTCCAATCTCGAGGTTCGTGTCGGTGCTCGCCAACTGCTCGCGCCCGCGTCGTTCCGGGTCGGTCCCGGCGACAAGGTCGGGCTGGTCGGGCGCAACGGGGCCGGCAAGACCACACTGACCAAGATCCTCGCCGGTGAGGGCCTGCCGGCCAGCGGGTCGGTGACGTCCTCGGGCGAGATCGGCTACCTGCCGCAGGACCCGCGCACCGGCGACCTCGACGTACTCGCCCGGGACCGGATCCTGTCCGCCCGCGGGCTGGACGACGTCGTACGGCGGCTGCGCTCGGCCGAGAAGTCGATGGGCAGCACCGACGAGAAGACCCGCGCCAAGGGCATGCGGCGGTACGAGCGCGCCGAGGCCGACCTGCACGCCGCCGGTGGGTACGCGGCGGAGTCCGAGGCGGCCCGGATCGCCGCGAACCTCGGCCTGCCGGACCGCGTCCTCGGCCAGCCGCTGTCGACGCTCTCGGGTGGTCAGCGCCGCCGGGTCGAGCTGGCCCGGATCCTGTTCGCGCAGGCCGAGACGCTGCTGCTGGACGAGCCGACCAACCACCTGGACGCCGACTCGATCATCTGGCTGCGCGACTTCCTGAAGTCGTACGCCGGTGGTGTGATCATGATCAGCCACGACGTGAACCTGCTCGAGCAGACCGTCACCCGGGTCTTCCACCTGGACGCGAACCGCGCCGAGATCGACATCTACAACGTCGGCTGGAAGGCCTACCTGAACCAGCGCGAAACCGACGAGCGCCGCCGCAAACGCGAACGGGCGAACGCCGAGAAGAAGGCCACGCAGCTCGTCGACCAGGCGAACAAGATGCGCGCCAAGGCGACCAAGGCGACCGCCGCCCAGCAGATGCTGCGCCGCGCCGAGCAGTTGATGTCGTCGCTGGAGGACACCCGCCAGGCGGACCGCGTCGCGAAGATCGCGTTCCCGACACCGGCTCCGTGCGGCAAGACGCCGCTGATGGCGCGGGAACTGTCGAAGTCGTACGGCTCGCTCGAGATCTTCACCGACGTCGACCTGGCCATCGACAAGGGCTCGCGCGTCGTCGTACTCGGGCTGAACGGCGCCGGCAAGACCACGCTGCTGCGGATCCTCGGCGGGATCGAGAAGGCCGACACCGGCGAGATCATCGACGGCCACGGCCTCAAACTCGGGTACTACGCGCAGGAGCACGAGACGCTCGACGTCAACCGGACCGTGCTGGAGAACATGAAGTCCGCCGCCCCGGACCTGAACGAGACCCAGGCGCGCAGCGTCCTCGGCTCGTTCCTGTTCACCGGCGACGACGCCGACAAGCCCGCCCGCGTGCTCTCGGGTGGCGAGAAGACCCGGCTCGCGCTGGCGACCCTGGTCGTGTCCGCGGCGAACGTCCTGCTCCTCGACGAGCCGACCAACAACCTCGACCCGGCGTCCCGCGCGGAGGTGCTGAACGCGATCCGCTCGTACGCCGGCGCGATCGTCCTGGTCACCCACGACGAGGGCGCCGTCGAGGCCCTCGAGCCGGAGCGCGTCGTCCTGCTCCCGGACGGTGTCGAGGACCTCTGGACGAACGACTACGCCGACCTGGTCTCGCTCGCCTGACTACTTGTGAGTAATATCCACGGCATGACAGGTCTGCGACTGACGGTGGACGGGCCAGTGGCCCGGGTGGTGCTGGATCGTCCTGAGGTGCGCAACGCCCAGACGCCGGCGATGTGGGCCGAGCTGGCGGACTTCGGTACGGCGCTGCCGTCCGAGGTCCGGGTGGTCGTCGTGTCGGGGGAGGGGCAGTCGTTCTCGGCCGGGCTGGACCGCCGGCTGATCATGGGTGACAACGACCTCGGCGAGGAGCCCCTGCTCAGCCTCGGCGCGAAGCCTGCCGACGAGCTGGACGAGCTCATCGCGCACTTCCAGAGCGGCTTCTCCTGGCTGCGGAAGCCCGAGATCGTCAGCATCGCGGCAGTCCAGGGCCACGCGGTCGGCGCCGGCTTCCAGCTCGCGCTGGCCTGCGACCTGCGGGTCGTCACGCCGGACGCCCGGTTCAGCATGCGCGAGCCCGCGCTCGGTCTGGTCCCGGACCTCGGTGGTACCAAGCCGCTCGTCGAACTCGTCGGCTATGCGCGGGCGCTGGAGATCTGCGCGACCACCCGCTGGGTGGAGGCGGACGAGGCGAAGGAGCTCGGCCTGGCGAACATCGTCGTACCGGTCGACGAGCTGGCCGCGACGGTGAAGGACCTGACCGACGCGCTGCTGACCCCGCTGCCCGGAGCGATCCGCGAGACCAAGGCTTTGCTCCTCGGCGCCGCGGACCGCTCGTACGACGATCAGCTCAAGGCGGAGCGTTCCGCACAGGCCCGGCGCCTGAAGGAGCTGATCGCCGCCTTCGGCTAGTGCCAGTTGCTGACGAGTACGTCGTTCGGCGCGGGTTCGCCCTTGCCGGTTTCGACGTACTGCTTGAGGCTCATCAGGAACGTCGCCCACTTGGTGCTGCAGTGGTACATGAACTCGACCTGCTCCCGCCAGCCCTCCTGCTTGAACAGGACGATCGTGTACTCGTCGGCCCGGGACAGCGTGAAGCTGACCTGGGTACCGATCCATTCGTCGGGTCCACCAACGACCTCCCAGCGGACCAGTTCGGGTGAGGTCTCCAGCACCTTCATGTCGAACCCGTCGCCGCCCGCGCTGGCGAAACGGAACTCGATCACGCCGTCGACGTCGCCCTTGGTGTCCTCGGTCCACCAGCCGGCCAGCCCGTCGATCGTGGTCAGGGCGTCGTACACGTCCTTGGTCGGTGCGATGATGCCGACTCTGTGCAGAATGTCGCTCATGGTTCTTGCCTCTCTGTTTTCCCGATCGCCTCGGCGATCCGCTTGATGCGCTGCAGCCGCCGGTCCCAGGTCTGGGTGACGTCGAACAGCTGGTCGATGGCGTGGGCGAGGCGTGCCTCGTCCACGGTGTAGCGGCGTTCCCGGCCGGACGGCGCGGAGTGCGCGAGCCCGGCGCGTTCGAGCACGCCGAGATGTTTGGCGACCGCCTGCCGGGTGACCGGAAGCCGCTCGCTGAGACTGGTCGCCGTACCGCCGCCGTCCGCGAGCAGCAGGTCGAGCATCCGCCGTCTGGTCGGGTCGCCGATCGCCGACCAGAGCTCGTCGTCGATCACGGCCTGGCGGCCAGCCGGGCCACGTACGGCGCGATCCGGGGCAGGAAGTAGTCCCAGCCCTCGGTGTGGTCCGCGAGTACCGCGTCGGACTTGGCGGCCTCGTCGTACCCGGTCTCGGCGAACCGGAGCAGTGTGCCGCCGTCGACCGGGACCAGGTCGAACGTCACCAGCACCGAGTTCTCCGGGGTCGCGGTCTCGCCCTCGTAGTCCCAGCGGAACGCGAACCGGCGCGGCGGCTGGGCCTCGACCACGGTGAGCGCGACGGTCATCATGCCGTCGTCCCGCTTGAAGCCGATCGTTCCGGTAGTGCCGGTGACCGGCTTGAGGTCGGCCTCGTCCGGCCACCACTCGCGCAGGTGCTCGGGCGAGCTGACCACCTCGTAGACGACCTCCGGCGCCGCCTCGACCCGAATCTCCCGCTCGATGCTCCTGCTCATGGCCCCTCATTCCTTTCGCAACCTTTGGTTGCTCATGACTGTAGACCAGGTCCGGCCGGATGCGCAACCAAAAGTTGCGGGAAGTGTGTTCTGTCCCCGGCTGTTGAGAAGATGCAGTACGAAGAGAGGCGGCAGTATGTCGATGATGGGTGGGATGGCCGCGGCCGGCTGGCGGCGTCAGGACGCGTCGATCGTCGGGCGCAAGCTGGCGAAGGGCACGGTGCGGCGGATCCTGAAGTTCGCGCGCCCGTTCCGGTGGCAGATCACCGCGTTCCTGGTGCTGGTGATCCTGTCCGCGTTCCTGGTGATCGCGTCGCCGCTGCTGTTCAAGAAGATCGTCGACGACGGCATCACCAAGGGGAACGCGGGCCTGGTGACCGCGCTGGCGCTGGTGGTCGCGCTGCTCGCCGTTGTGGAGGCGGTGCTCGGCCTGGTGCAGCGGTCGTTCTCGGCGCGGATCGGTGAGGGACTGATCTACGACCTGCGGACGAAGGTGTACGCGCACGTCCAGCGGATGCCGGTCGCGTTCTTCACCCGGACGCAGACCGGTGCGCTCGTGTCGCGCCTCAACAACGACGTGATCGGCGCCCAGCAGGCCTTCACCAGCACGCTGTCCGGCGTCGTCTCGAACATCATCAGCCTGATCCTCGTGGTCGGGGCGATGCTCGCGCTGAGCTGGCAGCTGACCGTGGTCGCGATCCTGCTGCTGCCGGTCTTCCTGATCCCGGCCCGCATTCTCGGCCGCCGGCTGGCCGCGATGACCCGCGAGCAGATGAACCTGAACGCCGAGATGTCGTCCGCGATGACCGAGCGGTTCAGCGTCAGCGGCGCGCTGCTGGTCACGCTGTTCGGGCACCCGGCGCTGGAGGAGCGCGACTTCGGCGAACGCGCCGGACGGGTTCGCGACCTGGGGATCCGGATCGCGATGCTCGGCCGGGTGTTCTTCACGGCGCTCACGCTGGTCGCGGCGCTCGCGACGGCCTTGGTGTACGGCGTGGGCGGCAACCTGGCCGTCCGCCAGACGTTGACCGTCGGCACGCTGCTCGCGCTCGTCGCTCTGCTCGGCCGGTTGTACGGCCCGCTGACCGCGCTGTCGAACGTACGTGTCGACGTGATGACCGCGCTCGTGTCGTTCGAGCGCGTCTTCGAGGTGCTCGACCTGGAGCCGATGATCAAGGACGCGCCCGACGCGGAGCCGCTGCCGGACGACGCGGCGAGCGTGGAGTTCGACCATGTCGCGTTCGCGTATCCGACCGCCGAGCAGGTCTCACTGGCCAGCCTCGAGTCGGTGGCGGTGTTGGACAAGCGGGCGTCGGCGCAGGTGCTCGACGACGTGAGCTTCGTCGTGGAGCCCGGCCAGATGATCGCGCTGGTAGGCCCGTCCGGCGCCGGCAAGACCACCATCACCAACCTTGTGGCTCGCTTGTACGACGTGACCGGGGGAGAGGTGCGTATCGGCGGGCACGACGTTCGCGGGGTCACTCTGCAGTCGCTGCACGACACGATCGGGTACGTGACGCAGGACGCGCACATGTTCCATGACACGATCCGCGCGAACCTGCTGTACGCCAAGCCGGAAGCTCTCGAGGAAGAGATGGTGGCGGCGTTGAAGGCCGCGCAGATCTGGGAGCTGGTGTCGGGGCTGCCGGACGGGCTGGACACGGTGGTCGGCGATCGCGGGCACCGGCTGTCCGGTGGCGAACGGCAACGACTCGCGATCGCCCGGTTGTTGCTCAAGGCACCGAAGATCGTGGTCCTCGACGAGGCGACCGCGCACCTGGACTCCGAGTCCGAGGTCGCCGTCCAGCGGGCGCTGGACACCGCGCTCGAAGGCCGGACGTCGCTGGTGATCGCGCACCGGCTGTCAACGGTGCGGAACGCGGACCTGATCCTGGTCGTTGACCACGGCAACATCATCGAGCGCGGCACGCACGATCAGCTGCTCGCCTTGGGTGGCGAGTACGCCGATCTGTACCACACGCAGTTCAAGGAATCCGGTACAGCTGCAGGTGTCTGATCTGTTCTCACTTGCGTGGTTCTGCTCCAGCGCTGGTCCGCGACTCGTACTCCAGCAGGTGCAGCACGGGGACGCCGAGGTGCCGGCGCGCCGAGTTGGTCCAGTCCAGATGGAAGAACTCGGCGACGATGTGCGGCCGGGTCAGGATGATGACCTCCTGACCGTGCACGTGCTGGACGGTCGCGACCAGCGCGTCGATCGGCCGGTCGTGCGAGATGCCGCCCTCGGCGTTCTGCCCGAGGTCACGGAGCCGCTGCACGCTGCGTCCGCTGCAGCCCTTGGCCTCGGTGTCGATCGCCTTCTGCGCCTCCGCCAGGTCCTGCCGCTGCCCGGCGAGGCCCGGGCCGTAGAGGTCCGCCGTACCGAGCGCGCTGATCGACGCCTCGACACCGGCTTCCGCGTTGTGGCACGGCACGAGCACGTGGTACTTGACCGGCTCGGGCATGTCCTGGTGAAGTTCGACGACCCGTCTCGCGTCCGGCTCGGACAGTTCCTGTTCGACAAGCAGTACGACGTCGTACATCGCGCCACCTCCGCTTACCAGTCGGTATGCGTCCATAGTGCCCCGGTCTGCGGAGAAAGTATTCAACTGAATCGTTGCAGTCTCCGTCTTCCGTACGTGCGGAGCGCGCGGAGCAGGTCCACCTCGCGGAACGCGGGCCAGTACAGGTCGCAGAACTCGATGTCCGACCGGGTCGCCTGCCACAGCAGGAAGTCCGACATCCGCAGCTCGCCGCTGGTCCGGATGACGAGCTCGGGGTCGGGCAGACCCGGAACGTACAAGTGCCGCCCGATCTCCTCCTCGCTGAGCGCGTCCGCCACCTCCTCGAGCGACCGCCCGTCCGCCGCGGCGTCGTCCAGAACCGCGCGTACGGCGTCCACTACCTCGAGCCGCCCCGAGTAGCCGATCGCAAGCGTCAGGTCACCGGCGTCACGATCCCGGCTGAGCTCGACGGCCTCCTTCAACGCCCGAGCCGTTGAATCGGGCAACAAATCCAACTGGCCCGCGACCTGCAGCCGCCAGCGGTGGTCGCGCCGTACGTGCTCGGCCAGCACGCTCTCGGTCAGCTCCATGAGGTAGTCGACCTCGGCCGAATCGCGTTTGCGCATGTTGTCGGCCGACGCGACCCACGCGGTGACGCAGGTGATCCCGGCGTCCGCGCTCCACTGCAGGAACTGCTCCAGGTGCTTCGCCCCGAAGCGATGACCGACGCGTACGTCGTCGTACCCGGCGCCGCGAGCCCAGCGCCGGTTGCCGTCCATCACGATCGCGACATGGCTCGGTTTGGGCAGGCCTTTGAGCTGGCGCCGGAGCCTGCGCGTGTAGAGCGAGTACAGCATCAGCGTTGGGCGCTGGAGAGGACGTCGGCCAGGTCGAACTTCACCGGCTCCTCCAGTTGCTCGTACGTGCAGGACTCCGGCGTGCGGTCCGGGCGCCAGCGGACGAACTGGGCGGTGTGCCGGAAGCGGATGCCTTCCATGTGGTCGTACCGGACCTCGACGACCAGCTCCGGGCGCAGCGGTGTGAACGACAGGTCCTTGCCCGCCTGCCAGCGGCTGCCTTCGGCGTTCCGCGGCGTACGGACGCCTTCCTCCTGCTTCGCCCACGCCCACGGGTGCTCGTCGAACGTCGTGACCAGCGGCTGCATCTCCTCGAACAGCTCCTTGCGGCGCTCCATCGGGAACGCGCCGATCACGCCGACGCTGGCCAGCGTGCCGTCGTCGTTGTACAGCCCGAGCAGCAGCGAGCCGATCCGGTCCGGGCCGGACTTGTGCAGGCGGTACCCGGCGACGACGCAGTCCGCCGTACGTTCCGGCTTGATCTTGAACATCGTCCGCTTGTCCGGGATGTACAGCCCGTCCAGCGGCTTCGCTATCAGGCCGTCCAGGCCGGCGCCCTCGAACTGCTCGAACCACTGCGCCGCGGTGTCGTGGTCAGCGGTCGCGGGCGTGACGTGGATCGGCTCCTTGACGTTCGCCAGCGCGTCGAGCAGCGCCGTACGGCGTTCGCTGAAGGGGCGCTCGGTGTAGTCGTCGTCGCCGAGCGCCAGCAGGTCGAACGCGACGAACCGGGCCGGGGTCTTCTCGGAGAGCATGTTCACCCGGCTCGCGGCCGGGTGGATGCGCTGCTGCAGCACCTCGAAGTCGAGCCGGTCGCCGGACGCGCCGATCACGATGATCTCGCCGTCGATCGCGCAGCGCTCCGGCAGGTTCGCCTTCACCGCCTCGACCAGCTCGGGGAAGTACCGCGTCATCGGCTTCTCGTTCCGGCTGCCGATCTCCACCTCGTCGCCGTCGCGGAAGATGATCGACCGGAACCCGTCCCACTTCGGCTCGTAGGACATCGCCCCGCGCGGGATCTCCTTCACCGGCTTGGCGAGCATCGGCTTGACCGGCGGCATCACAGGCAGTCGCATCCCGTCATTGTGTCCCACCCCACGGACACTTCCCAGGTGGACAGCTGCCCGAGTCGCCTCGGACAATGCCTGTATGAGCACGATCGGGGTGGGTACGCGTCCGTCGGACGCGGAGCGTGACCGTGCCCTGGCCGTACTCCGCGACGGCGCCGGCTCCGGCCGCCTGTCCCACGACACGTTCGTCCGGCGGATGAACGTCGTACTCCGGGCCCGCACCAACGGCGAACTGGCCGACGTCCTGCGCGACCTTCCCACCGGCGAATCCCGCTTCGGTTCGTGGATCCGGACTGTCCGATCAAAGCTCCCACGGCTCTCCTTCACACGCCGGCTTAGTGGTGCCGAGGACGCTCATCGCGGGCCGACTCCGAGTGGCGCGCTGGATGCCCGCCGGGCGTCCGGTGGGCGTCGGCGGTCTTGGGTCGATGCGGTGCCTCGGCTGAGCCTCGTTCGGGAGGTGCCGGCTCCGCCCGCGCCCGCCCTTGCGTTGCCCGCGCCTGGGTCGTCGACCGTACGGGTGGGGCGTGGGCCGGGGGCGACCCTCCGGCTCGGGGACGAGACCGTGTCGCGGTGCCACGCCGAGTTGCGGTACGTGGACGACGGCTGGATGCTCCGCGACCTCGGCTCGATGAACGGCACCTGCGTGAACGACCGGCGGATCACCACCACGGTCCACGTCCGCCCGGGCGACCGGGTCAGCTTCGGCGCGGTCGTCTTCACGCTGACGTACGAGCCGTAACGACTTGCATCCGGTACTTCGGTACGGGTTTACCGTCGACTCATGGACGAAACCTGGGTACCGGACGCCTGCACCCTCCCTACGGCCGAGCAACCGCTGCGGCTGGCCGAGTTCGATCAGCTCTTCGCGACGTACCTCCGGCGAGCGAACCGCGTCGACGACCGGACCCTCGACCTGACGCTCGATCCCGTTGCACACGCCACCGCTATGGACCTCATCGCCCGCGAGTCAGCCTGCTGCTCGTCCTTCACCTTCAGCCTTACGGGCGCGCTCAACCTCCGCATCACAGTCCCACCCGCACACACCGCCGTACTGGACGGCCTGACGGCCCGGCTATGAAACCCAGCGAAGTAGCAGCCGCCGCCGGCGTGAACCTGCAAACCCTCAGGTACTACGAACGCCGCGGCCTGCTCGACCAACCCAGCCGCAGCCTCGGCGGGCACCGCATCTACCCGGCCGAAGTCGTCACCACCTTGCGCGTCATCAAGGCGGCCCAGCGCCTCGGCTTCACGCTCGCCGAGGTGTCCGAGCTCCTCGACACCGCGCGACATCGGCACCGGCGCGGCGAGGGAGCCGGACTCCAGACACGCGCCCGGGAGAAACTGGCGGACGTGGAAGCAAAGCTCGCCGACCTCACGGTCATCGCCGAAACACTACGCGCCGGCATCACCGCCGGCTGCGACGACCTGGAGACCTGCGCAGCTGACCCCGACTGCCCCCTCCCGTTCACCAGCCTCGGCGTGACCGGCGAGCGCACGAGATCCGTACTGATCCCGTCGCGCCGCGGCGGTGGCCGGTGACGGTACTGCGGTCCATCCTGCTCTTCGTGCTGGCCGCCATCGCGGAGATCGGCGGCGCCTGGCTGATCTGGCAGGGCTGGCGGGAACACCGCGGTGTGCTCTGGATCGCCGGCGGAATAGTTGCCCTAGGCGCCTACGGCTTCGTCGCCACCTTCCAGCCCGACCCCAACTTCGGCCGCATCCTCGCCGCGTACGGCGGCATCTTCGTAGCCGGCTCCCTCGCCTGGGGCATGCTCATCGACCACTTCAAACCCGACCGCTACGACCTCACCGGAGCCGCCCTATGCCTCCTCGGCGTAGCCGTCATCATGTACGCCCCCCGAGGCACCTGACATGTGCCGGTCACGGCTCAAGCTGAAGTTGGTTGGCCGGGGTCGATGATGGCGGGGTGGGCTTCGGGGCGGGTGGGCCACCAGGGGCGGGTGGCGGTGTTGGTGGTGATGGTGTGGCGGTAGGTGGTGACGAAGGCTTGGTGGATGGCGTCGACGGTTTGCTGGTCCACGGTGTCGGAGCGGTAGCGGAGGGCCCGGCGCCACAGCAGGGGCTGGCCGGACAGCGGCTTGACGACCGTACGGGGGAGGTCGCGGACCGTCGGTGCGCACAGGCTCACGCCGCGGCCGGCGCCGATGAGTTGTTCGATCTCGGTGGTGTCGAGGTTGGCGTACCGGAAGTCGGGAACGAAGCCGGCCTGTTCGCACGCGTCGCGCAGATAGGCGAGGTCGCCGTCCTCCTTCCCGGCGGGTGGGGAGATCCACACGTCGTCCGCGAGGTCCGCCAGTGCGACCTCGTCGGCATCGGCCAGCCGGTGGTCGGCGGGGAGCACGACCGCGAACGGCTCCGGGAACACCATCGTCTGCTCCCGTACGCCCTGCGGGCACGGCGGCGCGTGCGCGTCGTCGCAGCGGCCGAGCAGGACGATGTCCAGTACGTCCGCCGCCAGTAGTTCCGTGAGTACGGCGCACGACGGATCGACCTGCGTACTGATCTCCCGCGCCGGCAGCGCCTCCTCGACCCGGGACAACCACTCCCCGAACATCACCGTCCGCACGGACCCGAGCCGCAGCGGCCCGGACCCGGACGTGTAGCGCCGACTCGACCCGATCAGCTCGTCCATGTCGGAGAGCATCGCCCGCGCCCGGATGAGCACGTGCCGCCCGAGCGGCGTTGCCACCACGCCGTGCGTACCTCGCTCGAACAGCGGCCCGCCGATGGCGCCCTCGATCCGGCGCAACTGCGCGGTCAGTGACGGCTGCGAGACACCGAGGCTGGCCGCGGCCTTGGAGACGCTGCCGGTGTCCGCGAGTCGGCAGACGGCCCGCAGATGCCGTAGTTCGAGCTCCATAGCGGGAACGTTATGCCCTGCTGGGATATCACAGCCATCACGTACCGGTGTCAATGTTCTGGCATGGCGTACCGCCCCGCCCATCGACGAGAGGAACGGTCCTGTGAGCGACATGTACAGCGACTTCGCCGGCTGACACCGCAGTGCCGGACCCCGGAGCCGCATCCACCAGGGTGGCTCCGGGGTTCAGGTGGTGAGGACGACCTTGCCGGTTGTCTCTCGGTTCTCGAGCGCGCGGTGGGCCGCTGCTGCGTCGGACAGCGGGAAGACCGTTGTCAGGGCCTGCCACCGGCCGCTGGTGGTTTCTTCCAGGGCGGCGGCTTCCAGGGTGCGGAGTTGGCGGGCCATCTTCGCGCCCAAGGCCCAGCCGACGGTCAGTCCTCGGGCCATCAGGTCTTTGTGGGTGAACTCGATCGGGCCGCCGCCGGACCAGCCGAAGAGGAGGGCTCGGGCGCCGGGGGAGAGTAAGCCGAAGGCTTGTTGGCCGTTGGGGCCGCCAACGCCGTCGAGGAGGACGGTGATCTCCTGGTCGCCCAAGGCGTCCTTCAGGATCTGCGGCCAGTCCGGGTTGCGGTAGTCGACGGCGTACTGCGCTCCGAGGGAGCGGACGAGTTCTACCTTCTCCGGGCCGCCGGCGAGGCCGATGGCGACGGCGCCGACGTTGCGGGCGGCCTGGATCAGGTAGCTGCCGATTCCGCCGGCGGCGGAGGTGATGAGTACGACGTCTTCCATCGTGAGGCGTGCTTGCTGGAGGATGCCGGCGGTGGTGCGGCCGGTGCCGATGGCGGCGACGGCCTGGGCGGCGTCGACGTGATCCGGCAACTCGTAGAGGGACTCGACCTTGGCGACGGCGCGTTCGGCGTAGCCGCCGGGGACCATGCCGAGGTGTACGACGACGCGCTTGCCGATCCACAACGGGTCCACGTCCGGGCCGACCGCGGACACCCGGCCCGCGATCTCACGTCCCGGGATGGTCGGCAACGACGGCACCGGGATCGGGCTGTCGCCGGTGGAGCCGGCCCGGATCATCGTGTCGACGAGGTGGACCCCCGCCGCCTCGACGTCGACGAGGACCGTGCCGGTGGACGGGGTCGGGTCGGGCACGTCCTCGTAGACGAGGTTCTCCGCCGGGCCGAATGCGTGCAGTCTGATCGCTTTCACACCGGGAAACGCTAGAACCTCAACATGAGTTGAGGTCAACAACCGCGGACCGCCAGGCCATCACGATCGACTCGCCGCCGCGTTACCCCGCGGGGATGCGTGCCATCGGCACGATTGTGATGGCCTGGACGTCCAGCAATCATCAACCGCGCGACACGCCGCGGGTTGGTGAGTGTCACACGTCCGCGCCGAGGAAGTTCTGCAACCAGCGGCCGCTCTTCTTCACGATGCGCTGCTGGGTCGCGTAGTCGACGTACACGATCCCGAAGCGACGGCTGTAGCCCCAGGCCCACTCGAAGTTGTCGAGCAGCGACCACGCGAAGTACCCCTTCAGCGGGAACCCTTCGCCCACGAGGTCCTTGCACACGGCAACGTGTTGCCGCAGGTAGTCGAGCCGCTCGTCGTCCTCGACCTCGCCGTCCGCGGTGACGACATCCGGGTACGCCGACCCGTTCTCGGTCACGTACAACGGCAGCCCGGGTGCGAGCTTGTTGATCGCGACCAGGATGTCGCGCAGTCCGGAGGCCTGGATCGGCCAGCCCATCTGGGTCTTCGGCAGACCGGTGTCGACGGCAACGACGTTCTCGCTGCCGGGTTGCGGCGACGGCCCGGGCGTCGAGATCGGCCCGTCCGGCGCGGCGACCGTGGTCGGGCAGTAGTAGTTCACGCCGAGGAAGTCGAGCGGTGCCCCGATCAACGGCAGGTCCGCCTCCTGCGCCGCGAACCACTCCGTCATCCCGGTGTCTTCCAGTACGTCGGCCGGGTACTGCCCCGACAGCAGCGGTTCCAAGAACAGCCGGTTCCGCAGGCCGTCGATCCGCCGCGCGGCGTCGCGGTCGGCGGGGGAGTCGGACGCGGGATGGATCGGCGCCGGGTTCAGCGCGATGCCGTACGTCGAACCCGCCGAACCCGTCGAACCCGCAGGGCGGATCGCGTCCAGCGCCAGCCCGTGCCCGAGCAGCAGGTGGTGCGCCGCCTTCAACGCGTCCGCGCCGACGGTCCGCCCCGGCGCGTGCTCCCCGTTCCCGTACCCGAGGAAGGCCGAGCACCACGGCTCGTTCAGCGTGATCCAGTGCTTGACGACGTCCGACAACCCGTCGTGCACAACCACGGCGTAGTCGCGGAACCGCTCGGCCGTATCGCGGACAAGCCAGCCGCCGGCATCCTCGAGCGGCTGTGGCAGGTCCCAGTGGTAGAGCGTCGCGTACGGGGTCACGCCGTTCGCCAGGCACGCCTCCGCCAGCCGCCGGTAGAAGTCCAGGCCGGCCGGGTTCACCACGCCGTCCGGCATGATCCGCGGCCAGGCGATCGAGAACCGGTACGCGTTCAGCCCGAGGTCCGCCAGCAGCCGGATGTCCTCGGCGAAACGGTGGTAGTGGTCGACGGCGACGTCGCCGTTCGTACCGTCGGAGATCCGGCCTGGGGTGTGCGCGAACGTGTCCCAGATGCTCGGCCCGCGGCCGTCCGCCGAGACCGCACCCTCGACCTGGTACGACGCGGTCGCCGCGCCCCAGGTGAACCCGCTCGGGAAGCCGTTCGTCACGTCGTCTCCTTCTCCACCCAGTACTGCTTGTCCGGAAGCAGGCTAGCTAACCGGTTAAGCAGTTCGTCCGGGAGGTCCGCATCGCGGGCGGCCAGCAGCGCGTCGACGCGGGCCGGCTTGGTGATCCCGACGACCGTTCCGGCGATCCCCGGGTCGTCGATGGAGTGCCGCAGCGCGGCGGTCGCGAGCTCGACGCCGTACTCGCGGCAGGCCGCGGACATCTCCGCCACGGCCTCGAGCAGGCCGGGCGGCGCCTCGCGGTAGGCGTACTTCGTCGCGCCGCCCGGGTTCGCCAGGATCCCGCCGCCGTAGATCGCCGCGTTGACGACCGCGATGCCCTCTGCTCGCGCCCGCTCGAAAATGCCAAGCGCGGAGTGGTCGACCAGGCTCCACCGGTTGTGCACGAGCAGTACTTCGAAACCGCCGAGGTCGAGGTACCGCGACAGCTCCCGGGTGTCGCCACCCGCCAGGCCGACGTGCCCGATCTCGCCGTCGGCGCGCAGCTGCATCAACGTATCGACCGCGTCCCGCATGTAGTCGAAGTCGTGGAACTCCGGGTCGTGCAGGTAGACCAGCGGAAGGTCGTCCAGCCCGAGCCGTTCCTTGCTCTCGGCAACACTCGCACGGACCCTCGCACCTGAGTAGTCACCATCTCGAGCGTCCACCTTGGTTGCTACCAGAAAGCCGTCAGGGAGGCCGCCGTACTCGCGGATCGCCTGGCCGATCCGGGTCTCGCTGGTGCCGTCGCCGTACCCGTTCGAGGTGTCGATCCAGGTCAGCGGGCTGTCGAACACCCGCAGGACCAGGTCGACCGCCTCCTGCGCGGTGACGTCGTACCCGAAGACGGCGGGCATGCCCGCGATACCGCTGCCGCCGGCGCAGACGGCCGAGACGGTCAGGCCGGTGCCGCCGAGCGGACGGAGCCAGTTGTTGGTCATACGTTGAAGGCTAGGCTGCGCGGCTTTGTAGGGTTGGGGCCATGGTGGTGCGGTTGAGTGAGCGATGGCCGGAGGTGAGTCCGGATCGGCTGCTGTCGGAGTGCGTTCCGCCGCCGCGGTTCGCGGACGTCCGGTTCAACACGTACCGCCCGGACCCGGACGAACCGTCACAAGCCGAGGCGCTGGCCGGACTGCAGGAGCGCGCGAACCACTTGGCCGCCCCCAGGCGAACCCCGTCGTTCTGGTCCCGCCTCCGTCCATCCTCCCCGGTCCCGGACAAACCGGGCGTCTATCTCGACGGCGGGTTCGGAGTCGGCAAGACCCACCTCCTCGCCTCGCTATGGCACGAGGCTGCCGGCCCGAAGATGTACTGCACCTTCGTCGAACTGACGAACCTGGTAGGCGCGCTGGGCCTCCGTACGGCAGTCGAGAAGCTCTCGTCCTACCGCCTGCTCTGCATAGACGAGTTCGAACTCGACGACCCCGGCGACACCATGCTGATCTCCCGCCTGCTGGCCCAACTGGCAGACGCCGGCGTCGAGTTCGCGGCCACCTCGAACACCCTGCCGGACAAGCTCGGCGAAGGGCGGTTCCAGGCAGTCGACTTCCTGAGGGAGATCCAGGCGCTCGCCGCCCGGTTCGACGTACGCCGGGTGGACGGGCCGGACTACCGGCACCGCGGCCTGCCGTCCGCGCCGGACCCGTGGCCGGACGAGAAGGTCCAGCAGGAGGCAGCCGTACGCCCGAACGCCTCGTGCGACCATTTCGTCGACCTGCACCGGCATCTGGCCGAGCTGCACCCGAGCAAGTACGGCGCCCTCCTGGACGGGGTCGAGACGGTCGCGATCACCGACGTACGGCCGTTGACCGACGAGAACGTCGCGCTCCGCACAGTGGTGCTCGCCGACCGCATGTACGACCGCAATCTCCCGCTCCTCGCCGGCGGCGTACCACTCGACCAGCTGTTCTCGAAGGACATGCTCAAGGGCGGCTACCGCAAGAAGTACCTCCGTGCGCTGTCGCGGTTGATCGCGCTGGCCCGCGCCGCAGCTTGTGAAACACACGCCAGCACAAACGCGCCGGACCCGACGGTGGATGAGGCAGGATGAGTGAATGGCGAAGCAGAAGAAGGGCCAGGACGCTGCCGACGGGGGACTGCGCGAGCTGTTGCGGGTACCGACCGGCGAGGTGGACCTGACGAAGTACGACACGCGGTCGACGGCCGGGTTCTCCGGTACGAAGGACGACGGCAAGGTCGCGCTGGAGGCGCTCGGCGCCGAGGTGTCGGACTGGCAGGAGCGGTTGTTCGCCGAGGGACGTACCGGTGGAGAGCGGCGGATCCTGCTGGTGCTGCAAGGGATGGACACGTCCGGCAAGGGCGGGGTGATCCGGCACGGTGCGGGGCTGATGGATCCGCAGGGCCTGAAGATCACCTCGTTCAAGGCGCCGACGCCGGCCGAGAAGCGCCGCGGGTTCCTGTGGCGGATCCGGCAGGCCGTACCGGGCGCCGGGATGATCGGCATCTTCGACCGGTCGCACTACGAGGACGTACTGATCGCCCGCGTCCGTGAACTGGTCACGCCGAACGTGTGGACCCGGCGCTACGACCAGATCAACGAGTTCGAGGCGGAGCTGACCGCGAGCGGCGTGACGACCGTCAAGTGCTACCTGCACATCTCGCCCGAGGAGCAGCGGGCCCGCCTCGAGGCGCGTCTCGACGACCCGACCAAGCACTGGAAGTACAACCCGGGCGACGTCGACGAACGCCGGCTGTGGCCGGACTACATGGACGCGTACCACGCGGCGATCGAGCGCTGTAACACGCCGGACGCGCCGTGGTACGTGATCCCGAGCGACCGCAAGTGGTACCGCAACTGGGCCGTCACCACGATCCTGCTGGAGACGCTGAAGGAGCTGGACCCGCAGTGGCCGGCCGCGGACTTCGACGTGGCGAAGGAGAAGAAGCGCCTCGCGGCGACCTGACCGTTTCGCGGTCAGGCATCTGGGTCGAGTCCGTGGCGGCGCAGGATCTCGCGCAGCTTCGCGACCTGCTCGTGCAGGCGTTCGTTCTCGTCCAGGACGGCGTTGAGCTCGGCGATCAGGTGATGTCGCCGGCCGTACGTCGGCCACGTTGTGCCGGCGTCGTCGGCGAACGCGCTCGTGATGACGGACTCCAGGCGGTGGTACCTGCTGGTCTGCTGCTCGAGCTGGCGGCGTACCTGGTCGGTGCTCTCGGCCAGCTTGGTGATGATTTGGGCGCCGACTCCGTCGCTGTCGTGCAGTACACCGAGCAGTAGGTGCTCCGCCCCGACCTGCTCGGCGCCGCGCGCCCGTGCCTCGCCCCACGCGAACTCGAACGTGCTCTTCGCCCGCGGCGTGAACGGGATCGAGCCCGCGGTCGCACCGCTCTTCCCACGGCCGATGATCTCCACGACCAGATCCCGCACCGCCGGGGCGGTGATCCCCAGGTCGGCCAGCACCCGCGCCGCAACACCCGATCCTTCAACGATCACGCCGAGGAGGAGATGCTCGGTGCCGATGTACACGTGGTCGAGGCCGCGGGCCTCCTCCTGCGCCAGCACGATGACCCGCCGGGCTTCCTCGCTGAACTGTTCGTACATCGGATCTCCGCTCCACAAATCCTGAACGACGTCCTCGAGCAGCAGCTCGATCTTCAGGTGCTCCTGCAGGTCTTCCGCCGTCACCGGGTGATGCTCGAGCCGGCTCCGGACGAACGTCGCCGCCTCCGCGTCGCCAGCGGCACCAGCCGCGATCCGGTCGAGCAGCTCGTCGACGTCACGCACCGGTTCAAGTTGCAGCTCGGCACGGTTCAGCGAGACGAACTGCAGCACGACCGCGACCGCCACCACCCGGTTCGCGCCGTCGAACGGCCGCTCCCGCACCAGCCCCGCGAGTAACGCCCCGGCCGACTCGGCGAGCCCGCTGGTACGGCGTACGGCGGCCAGCACGCGGTCGATCGCGTCCAGGTCCGACCGGCGGACGACGTCGTCCGACGCACACCGCAGCACGCGCGCGGCGACGGCGAGGACGTCGTACCGGCCGAGGTATCGCATCAGTCGTCTCCACGCAGCCGGCGAAGTGATTCCTCGTGGCGGCTCAGGTTCTCCTCGAGCAGCTGACTGAACTGCGCGTCCTGCCGCCGCTGATCCACCAGCGCCGCGATCGCCTCCCGCGCAACGTCCGACACCGATCGCCCCTCCACGGAAGCCACTGTCTGCAGCCGATCGGCCAACTCCGGATCGAGCCGCAACAGGATGTTCTTGGTCACGTCCTTCGCCATAGATATCAAGATATCACGCTAGCCATGGAGGTACTGGCAGTACCCGGAACGCCAGAGTCTCCCGCCGGCAGTGCCCTGGATCTACGGTCGGGCTATGCACACACGAACGCTCGGTCAGGGTCTGCAGGTGTCGGCGATCGGTCTCGGCTGCATGGGAATGTCGCAGAGCTACGGCCCCAACCCCGGCGACCGCGACGACATGATCGGTGTCATCCGGTACGCCGTCGAGCAGGGCGTCACGTTCTTCGACACGGCCGAGGTCTACGGGCCGTACGCGAACGAGGAACTCGTCGGCGAGGCCCTGGCGCCGCTGCGGGACCAGGTGGTGATCGCGACGAAGTTCGGGTGGAACATCCAGGACGGCAAGATGCTCGGGACGAACTCGCGGCCGGAGCAGATCCGGCGGGTGGCGGACGAGTCGCTGGGCCGGCTCGGCATCGACGTGATCGACTTGTTCTACCAGCACCGGGTCGATCCCGAGGTACCGATCGAGGACGTCGCCGGGACGGTGGCCGAACTCGTACAGGCCGGGAAGGTGCGTCACTTCGGCCTGTCCGAAGCCGGCGCCGCGACCATCCGCCGGGCGCACGCCGTCCACCCGGTCACGGCCGTGCAGAGCGAGTACTCCCTCTGGACCCGCGATCCCGAGCCGGAGGTGCTGCCCACCTGCGCCGAGCTCGGCATCGGCTTCGTCCCGTTCAGCCCACTGGGCAAGGGATTCCTGACCGGCACGGTGGACACGTCGACCGAGTTCAGCGCCGGCGACATCCGGACGAGGGTCCCGCGCTTCGAGGCGGACAACCTCGCCGCCAACGAGGCGCTGGTGCGTTACGTACGGTCCCTCGCGGAGCCCAGGGGATGCACCCCGGGTCAGGTGGCCCTCGCCTGGCTGCTCGCCCAGCAGTCGTGGATCGTCCCGATCCCCGGCACCCGTCGCCGCGGCCGGATCGACGAGAACACCGCCGCGACGCAGGTCGCGCTGTCGGCCGACGAGATCGCCGATCTCGACGCCCTCGCGGCCCGGGTCGGCGTACAGGGCGACCGCTACAACCCGGACGGGATGGCGATGGTCGGCCGCTGAGAAACCAGGCCCCGGCATAGGGTGACTGCATGGCGGAGGTCGTGGTGGTCGGGCTGGGGGCGTTCGGGTCGGCGGCGTTGTGGCGATTGGCTGCTCGCGGGGTCGATGTCGTCGGGATCGAGCGGCAGGCGGTCGGGCATCCGTTCGGGTCCTCGCACGGGACCACGCGGTTGTTCCGGGTGGCGTGTATGGAGCATCCGGGGCTGACTGCGATCGCCCGGACGTCCCTGGCGTTGTGGACGGATCTGGGGGAGCGGACCGGGGAAACGTACGTCCGGCAGACCGGTTCGCTGAATGTTGGCGCTCCCAACAGTCGGCCGGTACAGGGTGCGCGGCAGGCGGCTGCCGAGGCGGGTGCGCCGACGATCGAGTTGACGTACGACGAGCTGCACGAGCGGTTCCCGCAGTACGCACTGACTGACGGCGACGTCGCGGTGTGGGATCCCGGGGCGGGGATCTGTTACGCCGAGCCGACCGTGCGCGCGCACGTCGCCGAGGCCGTGCGGCTCGGGGCGACCGTCTATCCGCACACGATGGTCACGGGGATCGACGTACGGCCCGACGGCGTGGTCGTGCGGACGCCGACCGCGACGATCACCGCGGAGCAGGTCGTGATCGCGACCGGCGCGTGGCTGGGCAAGCTCGTGCCGGACGTGTCGTTGTCACCGCGGCGTACGCCGCTGTTCTGGTTCCAGCCGAAGGATCCGGCGTCGGAGGCGTTCCGGCTGCGGAACTTCCCGTCGTTCATCTGGGAGTTCGCGGACGGCCGCGGCCTGTGGGGTCACGGTTCCGACGAGGACTTCCTGGTCAAGGTCGGTCTCGACGGCGCGGAACGCGACCAGGACGTCGATCCGGACGAGCTCGACCGCTACATCCATCCGCGCAAGGACATCGCCGAGCTGTCGGCCGCGATCGCGGACCACTTCCCGGACCTCGACCCCGAGCCCGTGAAGCTGATGCCCTGCATGGTGACCGACTCGCTCGACGGCCAGTTCCTGGCCGGGCGGTACGGCGACCGCGTGGTGATCGCCGGTGGCGACAGCGGACACGGGTTCAAGCACTGCGCCGGAATCGGCGAACTACTGGCCCAGGCAACGACGAAGGAGACGCCCTACACGGACGTCTCCTTCCTCGACCCGAACAGGTTCTAAGCGGTACGGACCAGCTCGGGGCGGGCGATGACCGGGCGTGGGGCCGGCTCGAGGGTGAGCAGGTCCAGGCCGGCTACGCCGTAGCGGAGGAGGACCAGGCGGGCGACCTCGGCGCTGACGCCCAGGGGTGCGGATACTGCGACGGCACCCGCGCGGCGCGAGGTCGTCTCGGCGCGGTCGGGCAGTACGCCGGGCGCCAGGAACAGCGAGCCGACCGCCACGTGGCGGCGACCCTCGAGCCGCCACTGCAGGACCGCCTCGGCGGGCGACGGCGACGCGGCGCACACGAACGCGGCGGTCACCGGGAGCTTGTGGCGCTGACCCCACAGGCGGGCGAGACGGGTGACGCTCGCGTTGGCGTGCGAGTCGCTCGAGCCGGCGCACGCCAGCACCAGCGCGTCCAGCTCACGGACGCGGCCGTCCTTCAGCTCGGCGCGCATCCGGCGGTCGAGGACGTCGAGCAGCGTGTCGTCGTACCCGAGCACGTCCGAGGCGGTGATCCGCAGACCGGGGAAGCGGCTGCGCGCCTCGTCGACGACGGCCGGTACGTCGATCCGCGCGTGGTACGCGGCCGACAGCAGCAGCGGCAGGACGACGACCTCCTCGACACCTTCGGCGGCGAGCTTCCCGAGCACCTGGTACGGCGTCGGCGGGCAGTGGTCGAGGAAGGAGGCTTCGATCCGCAGGTCGTCGCGCATCCCGCGCAGGCACTTGACGAGAGCGTGCACGGTGGCGGCCGACCGCGGGTCGCGGCTGCCGTGGGCGAGGATCACGAGCGCTGGAGCAGTCACAGCAGTTCCCCTTCTTCGTCGTCGATCATGCCGGCTGCCAGCGTCCACCCGTCGTGGGCGTCGATCAGCAGGAACGATCCGGTGATGGTGTTGCGGGAGTACGGGTCGGCAGCCAGCGGTGCGGCGATCTTGAGTTGCACCTTGCCGATGTCGTTCAGGGCGAGCTCGGCGGCGTCGATGACTCCGAGCGTGTCGAGGTCCAGCGCGCCGGTGATCTTGGTGACGATCGCCTGTGCGGTGGTGGTGGTGTGCTTGATCAGCACCCGGGCCCCGACGGTCAGTGGCCGGTCGGACAACCAGCTCACGGTGGCGGCCAGCTCCCGGCGGGTACCGGGGGAGGCGTCGGCGGCGACGATCACCGAGCCGCGGGCGACGTCGATGTCGTCGGTGAGCCGGATCGTGACCGCTTCACCGGCGACCGCGGACGGCCGCTCGACCACTGCGGTGCTCGTGGCCGTGACGACGGGCCGGTCGATGCCGGCGATCGACGTACGGCGGCCGGCGGGCAGCACGATCACCGGGTCGCCGACCGAAACGGTGCCGGAGGCAACGGTACCGGTGTAGCCGCGGTAATCGCGGTACTCGTCGTCGCTCTGCGGGCGGATCACGTACTGCACCGGGAACCGCAGCGGCTGCTGGGAGTTGTCGATCCGGCCGCTGGCGTTCTCCAGGTACTCCAGCAGCGTCGGCCCGTCGTACCAGGCGGTCTCGGTGGACTTGTCGACCACGTTGTCGCCAACGAGTGCGGAGACCGGGATCGCCTGGATGTCGGCGATGCCGAGCTGGTCGGCGACGTCGTTGACCTCCTTGGCGATCTTGGTGAACACCGCCTCGTCGTAGCCGACCAGGTCGATCTTGTTCACCGCGAGGACGACGTGCGGCACCCGGAGCAGCCCGGCCACCGCGAGGTGCCGGCGGGTCTGCTCGAGTACGCCGTGCCGGGCGTCGACGAGGATGATCACCACGTCCGCGGTCGAGGCGCCGGTGACGGTGTTCCGGGTGTACTGCACGTGCCCGGGGCAGTCGGCCAGGATGAAGGACCGCTTGTCGGTGGCGAAGTACCGGTAGGCGACGTCGATCGTGATGCCCTGCTCCCGCTCGGCCCGCAGGCCGTCGGTCAGGAGGGCGAAGTCGAAGTCGCCACCGCGGGCCTCGGAGACCGTCTTCACATGCGCGATCTGGTCGGCGAGGATCGCCTTGCAGTCGTGCAGCAGCCGCCCGACCAGCGTCGACTTGCCGTCGTCCACCGATCCGGCGGTTGCCAGCCGCAACAGGGTGCTCATCAGAAGTACCCCTCTCGTTTACGGTCTTCCATCGCGGCCTCGCTGGCCCGGTCGTCGGCGCGGGTGGCGCCGCGTTCGGTGATCTCGCTGGCCGCGACCTCGACGACCACGTCCGCGGCGGTCGTCGCGGTGGACGCGACGGCGCCGGTGCAGGACATGTCGCCGACGGTGCGGTACCGCACTAGGCGCTGGGTCACGGTTTCGCCGTCGCGCGGCTGCGAGTAGGGGCCGACGGCAAGCAACATGCCGTCACGTTCGAACACGTCCCGCTCGTGCGCGTAGTAGATCGACGGCAGCGGGATCTGCTCGCGCTCGATGTAGTGCCAGATGTCCAGCTCGGTCCAGTTGGACAGCGGGAACACCCGGACGTGCTCACCCGGCCGGTGCTTGCCGTTGTACAGCGACCACAGTTCCGGCCGCTGGTTGCGCGGGTCCCACTGCCCGAACTCGTCGCGCAGGCTGAAGATCCGCTCCTTCGCCCGGGCCCGCTCCTCGTCGCGCCGGCCGCCGCCGAACACCGCGTCGAAGCGGTGCTTGTTGATTGCGTCGAGCAACGGAATCGTCTGCAGCTGGTTCCGGGTCCCGTCGGTACGCTCACGCAGCCGGCCGTCGGCGATGTAGTCCTCGACGCCGGCCACCTCGAGCCGCAGACCGAGCTCCTTCACCACCGCGTCCCGATACGCCAGTACCTCGGGGAAGTTGTGGCCGGTGTCGACGTGCAGCAACGTGAACGGTACGCCCGCCGGGGCGAACGCCTTCCGGGCCAGGTGCAGCATCACGATCGAGTCCTTGCCACCGGAGAACAGGATCACCGGCCGCTCGAACTCCGCCGCCACCTCACGGAACACGAAGATCGATTCACTCTCGAGAGCGTCCAACTCGGTAACAGTTGTGCTCATGTGTGCAACCCGCATTCCACCTTGCCGGTACCCGCCCAGCGGCCGCTGCGCGGGTCCTCGCCCGGCGCGACGCGTTGCGTGCACGGCTCACAGCCGATCGACGGGTAGCCGTCGTACTGCAGGAGGTTGACGAGTACGCCGTTGTCCTGGATGTAGCTGTCCAGGTCGTCCTGCGTCCACGGCGCGATCGGGTTCAGCTTCACCATGTCGCGCTTCTCGTCGTACTCGACGACCGGCGTGTTCGCGCGGGTCGGCGCCTCCTCGCGGCGGATGCCGGTCACCCACGCCTTGTAGCCGGACAGGTACCGGTTGAGCGGCTCGACCTTGCGCAGTGCGCAGCACTTGTTCGGGTCGCGGTCGTGCAGCTTCTCGCCGTACTCCGCGTCCTGCTCGGCCACGGTCTGCTTCGGGGTGGCGTTGATCAGGTTGATCGGCAGCGTCGCGGCCACCGCGTCCCGGGTCCCGATGGTCTCCGCGAAGTGGTAGCCGGTGTCGAGGAACAGTACGTCGACACCCGGCGCGGCCTGTGCCGCGAGGTGGGGGAGTGCGCCGTCGGCCATCGAGGCGGTCACGACGAGCTCGTCACCGAACGTCTCCCTCGCCCACGCGAGCACCTCGACCGCCGACGCGTCGGCGAGCCGTTCGTTCGCCTCCTCGGCGAGCGTCTTCAGGTCTGTACTCATTCCACATTCACCCGCAACCCGATCATCTTCAGCTGGAACACCCGTGCACACGGCCGGCACTCCCACGCGCCATGGCCTTCTTCGGAGGGCCTGAGGTCCTCGTCTCCGCAGTACGGGCAGTACAGAGGCGCAGCGCGTTCACTCATGTCAGTGCCTCCTCGTCCGCTCGGGTGACCCACTGGGCGAAGCGCTCGCCCTCGTTGCGTTCCTTCAGGTAGTTCTGGGTGACGCGCTCGACGTAGTCGGTGAGGCCGTCCGCGGTGACCTTGTGACCACGGAGCTTCCGGCCGAAGCCGGCGTCCAGGCCGAGACCGCCGCCGAGGTGCACCTGGTAGCCGGGGACCTGGTTGCCGTCGGCATCCATCACCAGCTGGCCCTTGAGCCCGATGTCCGCGACCTGGATCCGGGCGCAGGAGTTCGGGCAGCCGTTCACGTTCACGGTGATCGGTACATCGAGTTCGGGGATCCGCTCCTCGAGCTCGTTGATCAGCTGTGCCGCTTTCGCCTTGGTCTCGACGATCGCCAGCTTGCAGAACTCGATCCCGGTGCAGGCCATCGTGTTCCGCCGCCAGGCCGACGGGTTCGCCTGGAAGCCGAGCTTGTCCAGCTCCGCGACCAGCGAGTCGACCTGCGACTCCTCGACGTCCAGCACCAGCAGCTTCTGCTGGGCGGTGGTCCGGATCCGGTTCGACCCGTGCGCCGCGACCACGTCCGCGACCTGCGCGAGCGTCGTACCGGAGACCCGGCCGACGACCGGGGCGACGCCGACGAAGTACTTGCCGTCGTTCTGCTTGTGCACGCCGACGTGGTCACCCTGGACCGCGGGCACCTCCGGCGCCGGGCCGTCGATCAGCTTCCGCTTGAGGTACTTGGTTTCGAGAACTTCGCGGAACTTTTCGGTGCCCCAGTCCGCGAGCAGGAACTTCAGCCGCGCCCGGGTCCGCAGCCGGCGGTACCCGTAGTCGCGGAAGATGCTGGTCACGCCCCACCACGCCTCGGCCACCTCGTCGCGCGGGATCCAGGCGCCGAGCCGCTGCGCGAGCATCGGGTTCGTCGACAGGCCGCCGCCGACCCACAGGTCGAAGCCCGGGCCGTACTCCGGGTGCACCACGCCGACGAACGCGATGTCGTTCACCTCCGGCACCACGTCGTGCGACGGGTGACCGGTGAGCGCGGTCTTGAACTTCCGGGGCAGGTTCGAGAACTCGTTCGAGCCGATGTACTTCTCGACGATCTCGTCGATCGCCGGCGTCGGGTCGATGATCTCGTCCGCGGCGATCCCGGCGACCGGGCTGGCGATCACCACGCGCGGTACGTCGCCGCACGCCTCGGTCGTGTACAGGCCGACGGCCTCGAGCCGCTGCCAGATCGCCGGTACGTCCTCGATCGCGATCCAGTGCAGCTGGATGTTCTGCCGGTCGGTGATGTCAGCGGTGTTGCGGGCGTACTTCGTCGAGACCTCGGCGATCACCGCGAGCTGCTCGGTGGTCAGCTGGCCGCCCTCGACCCGGACCCGCATCATGAAGTAGCGGTCGTCCAGCTCCTCCGGCTCGAGCGTCGCGGTCTTGCCGCCGTCGATCCCGGGCTTGCGCTGCGTGTACAGCCCCCACCACCGGAACCGGCCGCGCAGGTCCGCCGGGTCGATCGAGTCGAAACCGCGGTGCGCGTAGACGTTCTCGATCCGGGCCCGGACGTTCAGGCCGTCGTCGTTCTTCTTGTTCTCTTCGTTCTTGTTCAGCGGCTCGCGGTATCCGAGTGCCCACTGGCCTTCGCCCTTGCCCTTGCGGGGGCGCGCGGGTTTGCGGGCAGCAGGAGTGGTGACGCCGGCAGTCATCGGGGGGCGTGTCCTTGTCCTCGTGACAGGTGCTCACCAGCGGCGGGGAGATCGAAGCGTCGTCGGTTCGATGCGTTCCGCGCGGTGCGCACCCAGCGGTGATCGGGGATGATCAGGGGGCCGTCGTTGGCCCGGGCAGGGTGGCTGTCAGAACATCGAAGGACAACAGATAGCGCTGCGCATCCGCCCGAGGTCGACATGAATGCGACCTACGAGGTGGGTGGACAGGGCAGCGAGCATGTTCCCAAGCGTCAGCTCCAGCGCCTGACAAATCAACTCCCGTTCCTACATCCTGAGACGGAATCTCACGATGTGGCTATGTCTATCAGTCTGGTGGGGATTGATTCTGTTATCAGAGCCGTTCCGCAAGATATCTTGTGCAAGAGTTCTTGTGGAAGCTACGGTTCGCCGTATGACGCCTCCGAACCGGCGCACCGTGACGCCGTCCGTGCTCGCCGCGATGCACCATCCACTGCGCCGCCGGCTGCTCGATCTGCTGAACATCGACGGCCCGGCGACCGCGTCCCGGCTGGCCGGGGCCACCGGAGAACTTGTCGGCAACATCAGCCATCACCTGAAGGTTCTCGCGTCCGCGGGCGTGATCGTCGAAGCGCCTGAGCTCGCGAAGACCCGGCGCGAGCGGTGGTGGAAGCTCGGCGACACCTCGCAGTACTCGTGGTCGATCGCGGACGCGCAGGGCGACCCGGCGGGGGAGTTGGTGGCGGCGTCGGCCGAGGACGCGAACCTGGCCCATCACGTCGGCAAGGTGCGCCAGTGGTTCGACATGAGGTACGAGTTCGGCGAACCCTGGGTGCGGGCGGCGTACGCGACCGAGAGATGGCTCACATTGACGCCGTCGCAGCTGGTCGAGTTGAGCGAACGGGTCGAGGACCTGGTCCGTGAGTACGCCGAGAACCCCGCCGAGGGGGAGGACGCGCACCGCGTGTTCTTCTTCGCGCACGCCGTACCGGCGCGTCCATGACGTCCCCGGTCTTCCCGCCGCTCCGGAGGGACCGGCGGGTACAAGGGTGGATCTTGTCGGCCGCGATCTCGTGGGCCGGCGACACGGCCTGGTACGTCGGGCTCGCCTGGAGCGCTGCGCAGGTCACGACCCCGGCCGGCGCCGGACTGGTGATGGGCATCGGCGCGCTCCCGAAGGCGCTCATCCTGCTGTACGGCGGTGCGCTCGCGGACCGGCTCGACGGGCGGCGGACGATGATCCTGGCCAACCTGGCGCGGATCGTCGTACTCGCCGCCGCCGCGACGGCCGTGACGATCTGGGGGTTGTCGCTGGCGTTGCTGCTCGCGGTGGCGCTCGTTTTCGGGGCGGTCGACGCGCTGTACACGCCGGCGTCCGGGACGCTGCCGCGGCGGATGGTCCGGTCCGAGGATCTCGTGACGCTGTCGGCAGGTACGCAGCTGGCGACGCGGCTCGCGGCGTTCGCCGGGGCGCCGTTGGGTGGTCTGCTGGTCGCGCACGGCGGCCTCGTCATGGTGATGATCGTCGATGCGGCGTCGTTCGTCGTGATCGCGGTGGCGCTCGCGTTCGTGGTGAAGCCGCGGTTGCCGCAGCCGGTGTCCTCGGGTGGATCTGTGGTTGCTGATTTGCGGGCCGGGTTCGCGTACTTGAAGCGGGACGTACGGGCGCGGACGCTGGTGATCGCGTTCTCCGGGCTCAACCTGTGCGTCGGGCCGATCCTCGCGGTGGGGTTGGTGCAGCGGACGCACGCCGCGGGCTGGGGTTCGGCCTGGTTCGGGTGGTTCCAGGCCGCGTCCGGGATCGCGGCGGCCGCCGGGGCGGTGGTGGCGATGCGGTGGAAGCCTTCCGACCTGGCGCGGTCCGGGTTGCTCGCGCTGGTGGTTCAGGCGGCCGGGTGCGCGATGATCGGGCTGGCCCCGAAGCTCGCGGTGTTCGTGGCGATGGCGATGATCGGGAGTACGGCGGGGATCGCGTCGGCGCAGTTGTCGGCGGCGTTCCAGCAGTCGGTCGATCCGTCGTACCTCGGGCGCAGCTACAGCCTCGTGAACCTGTCCGACGAGGCCCTGATGCCGCTCGCGATGACCGGATTCGGCGCCCTGATCAGCCTGTCGAGCATCCCGGCCGCCTGCGTACTGGTCGCCGTACTGTTCGCGGCCCTGGTGCTGTGGGCCGCGGTCCGCGTCCGGCCACCCGTACACTCAGCGAGTGTCCGGCTGGGAGAGCGTCAGTGAGTTCACCCTGGGGAACGTCGAACGCCCCGCGACCCGAACCCGCAACCGCATCGAGTGGGGTCCGAACGCGATCCGGGTGGCGTCCGGCCCGAAGGACGACCGGGTGCTCACGCCGTACGCGTACGTCGGCTCCGACCGCTCGCTCTACCTCGACGCGGACCTGACCCACCTGCTCTGCCGGGTCGCGGAGTCGTCCGAGCACACCTGGTCGGTCCTTGATGCCGGCGGCACCGAGCTCGGCACGATCACCCGCATCCCGTCCACCCGGCCGCTCCTGCGCCCGAACTGGCGCATCACCCAACCCGGTCGTCCCGAGCTCTTGGGCCGCACCGAATGGCTGAGCGGCCCACCCGCCCGCCTGGCCGCCAAGGCAGCGAGCCGCCTGCTCGTCGGAGTCCTCGACGGCCTGACCGGCGTCGGCGACGAAGGCGGCGACCAGCCCACGAAGACCCGCACCCTCGAGTGGCGCACGGCCGACCAGGTCGCCATGTACTCCGAGGGCACCACCTTGATCACGGTGCGAGCTGACTGGCTCGACCGCCGCCTCGCCTTCGCGTACGCCCTGGTGGCCGAGTGATCCACCGCCAGCCCTCGTCACTTGCCGGGCCAGGTGACGCGGTCCGCCGGCTGACCACCGCGGGTGTGCCGTCTTTGAGAATCCACCAACCACCATGGGCGGCGATTCATGGTTGGTGGGTTCTCAAAGTCGGCAGTGGCGGGTGGCGTATCGGTCGACGCTTGGGGTGTGTGCGGCTGACGTGGGTGTGGATCGGGTGGTTCGGGAGCGGTTGGCGGTGTGTGGCGTGGACGTGGTCGACGTACCGCTGGAGCTCGAACCGACCGACGAAGCGTGGCCCGTGCTGTCGGCGCTCGACAACGGACGGGGTATGACGACGGCTGCGGTGCGGCGGGCTGTCGAGGTGCGGAACCGGAACAACACCGCGCTGGCCGACCTCTTCGCGGAGGTCGACGTACTCGTCACGCCGACCACGCTGACTGTTGCCCATGGCTACGATCAGCACGAGGAGAGCATCGTCACCGGGGATCCGTGCTGGGTGTTCAACGTGACTGGGCATCCGGCGGTGAGTGTGCCGGTCGGGTTGTTGGGTGGGTTGCCGGTGGGGGCTCAGGTGGTTGCGCCGTATGGGATGGATGCGGCGGCGCTGGCTGTTGCTCGGCGGGTTTGCGTGGAGTTGCCGCCAGCAACTGTCCGTTGACTGCTGGTGGTAGTGCCTTCGCGAGGGTGTTGGCGACGTCGATGGCGGAGGCGCGGTCAGGCTGGGGGTGGTCTCGCCGCGGGCGGTCGGGGAGCGGAGCTCCTTGGGTTTGGCGAAGGCGGCGACGGCGGCGATGACCTCTGGGGTGAAGGCGTCCCGGCGTTTCCTCGTCGGGTTCGCCGCGGGAGGGGCCGGCGGGCGGAACATCTCCCGCAGTTCGATCCGGAAGAACTTGACCAGCTCTTTCGCGCGAAGAACCCGGCTTCGCCGCAGTACCTGACGCTCGAGCGCGAGCGTCGCCCTGTCGCGCCAGCTGACGTCGAACATGATCCGGCCGAGCCGGAACCGCGGGTTCGTCTCGCCGCCGGGATAACCGCGGGCGTCGCCATGGGTGTAGAACTCGCTGTAGAACGCGCCGTCGTCCTCGTACTTGATGACGTTCCACGCCCGGAACCTGTCCGTCGGCAGCTCGCCCCGCACCCACGCCTCGTCCATCAGCGCGTGTGACTCCGCGTTCAGCGGCCGGTGCCCGACATAGTGGTACTGCGGACGCTCACCACGCCGGCGCCGCTCGTACTCGGAGATGATCTGCGGCCACTCGTCCGCCGAGATCGCCCGCGCCAGCCGGGACGCGAACGACGTACGCGCCCGCAGTTCGGCCCGCGACGTCACCGGGTGATCCGTCCGCCCGGTCATCGTCTCGAGCTTGTCCATCACGAACGTCCCGCCGTGCGGGCCGACGCGGTTCCATTGCGTCACCTTCAACGACGGCCGGTCGCGCCCGCCGGTGACAGCGTTGAGCGCGCGCAGTACGGCGATCCCGGCCCGGTACAGCGGCACCCGGCGGCGCATGATCCGGGTCTCCCAGGCGATCCGGTAGTCGCTGTCGAGCCAGGCCGTACCGACGAGCTGCCCGGCCTCGCGACGGTTCATCGAGGATGTTCCGCTCGCCACTCCTTGATCATCTGTTCCATGTCGGCGTGGATGAACGCGAAGAAGTCGGCGGCCTCGGTCAGGCGCCGGCAGACGGGGGAGTCTTCGCCGAACAGTGCGGCGCCGGAGCGGCTGGTCGCCTCCCACTCGCCGAGGGCGAGGTTCCGGCGTTCGAGGATCGCGGCGAACACGTCCTCGCGGATCCGATAGTGGTCCTTGCGGGACCCGGGCAGGCGCTCGCGGGAGATGAACGACACCTGCAGCAGCTGCCGGACGGCGCCGGACACCGCGGGCTGGCTGATCTTCAGCATCTCGGCCAGCTCGGCCGCGGTCATCGTCCCGTTCGGGCTGACCAGCATCGCGCCCATCACGCGCGCCGACATGGTCGGTACGCCGCTGTTCGCCAGGACGCCCGCGAACCGCTCCACGAACTGGCTGACGGCCTCCCGGCTGGGTTCCTCCACCACAGTTGAAGCTTACAGTAATTTGATCTATCGCAACTATCACAAGATTCTGATAATTTGAATCTCATGACCACGACCACCCCGCAGTCGACACTGACCGGCGCCCGCCGGTTCGGTGTGCTCATCGCGCTGTGTCTCGCCGTACTCGTCCTCGGTCTGGACACCACCGTGCTGAACGTCGCGCTGCCGACGCTCGCCAAGGACCTCGACGCGTCCACCAGCCAGCTGCAGTGGATGGCGAACAGCTACAACCTGGTGCTCGCCGCGCTGCTGCTGCCGGCCGGTCTGCTCGGCGACCGGTACGGGCGGCGCAAGATCATCGCGATCGCGCTGACGCTGTTCGGGCTCGCGTCGCTCGCCTGCGCGCTGTCCGGGTCGGCCGGTCAGCTGATCGCCGCCCGGGCGTTCCTCGGCATCGGCGCGGCGATGATCGTGCCGGTGGCGCTGTCGCTGATCACCGTACTGTTCCGCACCGAGGAGGAGCGGAAGAAGGCGATCGGCTTCTTCGTCATTGCCAACAGCATCGGTATGCCACTCGGCCCGATCGTCGGCGGTCTGCTGCTCGACCACGCCGGCTGGCAGTGGATCTTCGTGATCAACATCCCGATCGCGTTCCTCGCGGCGATCGCGGTCACGCTGCTGGTGCCGGAGAGCCGGAGCGCGAACCGGCCGGCGATCGACTGGCTCGGCATCCTGTTGTCCAGCGCCGGCCTCGCGGCCCTGGTGTACGGCGTGACGAAAGCCGGCGAGTCCTCGTGGACGGACGGCGTCACGATCGTGTTCCTCGCGCTGGCCGTCGCACTGATCGCGGGCTTCCTGCTGTGGCAGCGCCGGAACACTGAGCCGCTGATCGAGCTGCGGCTGTTCCGCGAGCGGGTCTTCAGCGGTGGCGCCGTACTGCTGACGGTGTCGGTGTTCGCGATCTTCGGTCTGTTGTTCACGATGCCGCAGTACTTCCAGGGCATCAACGGATCGGACGCCCTGCACACCGGCCTGAAGCTGCTGCCGTTCATCGGTGGCATGACCGTCGGTGCCAAGCTCGCCGAACCGGTCGACTCTCGCGTGGGCACGCGCCTGGTCGTCATGGCCGGGTTCGCGGTGATGGCTGTCGGGTTCGTGCTCGGGGCGTCCACGGATCTCGGTACGGGCTACGGCTACACCGCGATCTGGTTCGTGGTGGTCGGTTTCGGGCTCGGCTGTTCGATGCCCCAGGCAATGAACGCCGCCCTCGGCGTCCTCGACCCGGAGCGCGCCGGTACCGGCTCCGCCCTCCTGCAGGCGTTCCGCCAGGTAGGCGGCACGGTCGGCGTCGCCGTCCTCGGCACCGTCCTCAACTCGGTCTACCGGCACCACGTCCAGGTCGGCGGCTTGCCCGCGCAGTTGGCCGACGCGGCCGAGCGGAGTCTCGCGGGCGGCCTCGCGGTCGCCGCCAGGACCGGCTCGCCGGCGCTTGCGCGCAGCGTACGAGCTGCCTTCCTCACCAGCCTCAACACCACGATGTGGGTCTCCGCGGCGATCGCCGTCGCCGGAGCTGTCCTGGCCGCCGTGCTCATGCCGAAGCACGGCACGAAGGCGTCGGAGCCAGACGTCGGCTGAGCTCGAGGCCCGGGTCACGTCGGCGTCGATTCGATCCAGGTGAAAAGGTCTTCCGAGCTCTGTGCAGGCGGCTGTTAACCGGTTAATGTACGTCAGCGCCCGGTGAACGGCCGGTCACGGAGGGGAGCCGCGGATGGACTGGACGAACGGTGATTTCGGAGTCGGGACCCTCGCCGCGCGGGCTGCGATTCCGGTCCCGCAGCCGGCCGGTCCCTTGGTCGTCTCGCCTGAGTTCGCTTCGGCGTACCACCAGGATCTGGACGACCTCGCGCCGGTCCGGTACGGCCGGTGGGGGCATCGGTCGGCGGATCAGCTCGAGGATGCGCTGGGGGCTCTCGATCGTGGCCGGTCGGTCGTCTTCAACAGCGGGATGGCAGCGGTCTCCGCCGTACTGCTCGGATTGCTGCGGCCCGCTGATCGGCTGGTGCTGTTCGAGGGCGGGACCTACTACGAGACCCGGCAGATCGCCGATCAGCTCGCCGGCCGGGGCGTCGAGACCGTTGTGCTCGACACCATGGCCGACTTGCCGGCCGCCGTCATCGGGGCCCGGCTCGTCGTGGTCGAGTCACCGAGCAATCCGCTGCTGGAGCTCTACGACCTGCGCGAGATCACCGACCTCGCGCACGCGGCCGGTGCCTTGGTGGCCGTGGACAACTCGGTTGCCTCGCCACTGGGTCAGTGTCCGCTGGACCTGGGCGCGGATCTGGTGATGTGCAGCGATGCCAAGGTCGTCGGCGGTCACCACGATCTGGTGCTCGGCCATGTCAGCAGCCGCGACCCCGCGTTGCTGACGGCGTTGCGGGACTGGCGTTATCTGCACGGCGGTATTCCGGCCGCCTTCACCTGCTGGCTGGCGCTGCGGTCGATCGGGACATTGGAGTTGCGAGTGCAACGGCAGAATGCGAACGCGGCGGCTCTGGTGAAGCTGCTCGCGACGCGCGCCGAGGTGACCGGACTGCGTTGGCCGGGTTCGCCGTCCGATCCGCAGTACCAGCTCGCGTCCCGGCAGATGACGCTCGGCGGTGGTCTGCTGGCCTTCCGCCTGCCCGATCGCGCGTACCTGCATCGTTTCCTCCGCGCGAGCCGCTTGATCAGTCCGGCCACCAGCTACGGCGGTCTGCAGTCGACCGCCAATGACATCGGTGCGTGGCCGCATCTCGCAGTACCCGCCGGTCTCGTACGGATCTCGTGTGGCTGTGAGGCGACGGCCGATCTGGTCGGCGACGTCCGGGACGCACTCGACAAGGCCGCGGTGTCATGACGCATCTGCTGCTCGTCGGCGCCTGGCCGGAGTTGGCCGCCCGGCTTGTCGGCCTGCCCGGTCGCGTCACGCTGCTCCAGCTCGACGGGATGCCCGGTGGCTACGACCTCGCGCCCTATCAGCGATGGGCCGCCGGGCTGCGGGTGGCGCGCTGGGATCGGCCCGCGGAGATCCTCGAAACCGCCGCCGCTCTGCACCGGAGTGATCTGCTCGACGTGGTGGCCGGGTACGGCGAATTCGCGCTGCCCGCGGTGGCCGCGATCTCGGCGCAGCTCGGGATCCGGTCCGTCCCGGGGCCGGCGGACCGGCGGCCGGGAAAGAGCGCTGAGCGGGATCTGCTCGCGGACGGAGGGTGCCGGCCGGTTCGGCACCGGCTGTGTTCCGATCCGGCCGAGGTGCGCGCCTTCGCCGCGACGGGCCCGATCGTTCTCAAGCCCGACCTCGGCAACGGGAGTCTGGGGGTCTTCGCGGTCGACAGCGCCGAGCAGGCCGAGGAGGGCTGGCATTGGGTCCGCTCGGCCGGTCTGGGTGCGGTACTCGCGGAAGAGCGCTTGTCCGGCCCGGAGTTCAGCGTCGAGACCCGATCGGTCTCGGGCCGGCACGAGGCCCTGATGGTGACCGAGAAGTTCACCTCCGGGCCGCCGCATTTCGTCGAGGTCGGTCATCTCATGCCCGCCCGGGTGGACGTCGGCGATCTCCGGACCGAGGCGCTCCTAGCCTTGACGGCGCTGGGACACCTGGACGGGCCGGCACATGTGGAACTCATGCTGACCGACGACGGACCCAAGGTTGTCGAGGTCAACCGTCGGCTCGGTGGCGACCGCATCTGGGAACTGCTGCAGCTGAGCACCGGCGTCGACGTGTTGCGTCAGGTGCTGCTCGATGCCCTCGATCCGAGAACGGATCCGGTTGGCCGTGCGGCCCAGGCGGCCGCAGCCATCCGGTTCGTCCATGGCGACCACGAGCTGTTCGCCGACGGGCTGCCTGCCCAGCCGCCGGATCCGATCGATGCGCCGGACGGACTGATCCGATGGCGCTGGGAGCCGACCGCGTACCACCGCCGGCTCGGTTATGTCCTGACGTACGGCCCTGACCCGACCGAGGCCGTCGGTATCGCCGAGCAGGTGTGCAAGGCGTTGCCCAGTCATCCGCCGGCCGGAACAGTCACCAACTGACGTCGGACAGCGCCCGCGCCCAGGCGGGCGCCGTCCGTGCGTTCAGTTGAGCTCGAGGCCTGGGTACAGCGGGTGCTTGTCGAGGATTTCGGCGGAGGCGGCGCGGGTCTTGTCGGCGACGCCGTCGGCGAGGACGTACTTCGCCTTCGACGGGGCGCCGGCGGACGTGGTGGTCGGGGTGGTCGCGGACAGGACGTCCACGATCAGCTCGGCCACCCGGTCGAACTCGTCGGCGCCGAACCCGCGCGTGGTCAGGGCCGGCGTACCGATCCGGACGCCGGAGGTGTACCAGGCGCCGTTCGGGTCGCGGGGTACGGCGTTGCGGTTCGTGACGATGCCCGCGTCGAGCAGGGCGGACTCGGCCTGGCGGCCGGTGATGCCGTACGACGAGACGTCGAGCAGGACGAGGTGGTTCTCCGTACCGTCCGTCACGAGCTTCACGCCGCGCTTCATCAGGCCCTCGGCCAGCGTGACCGCGTTGTCGGCGACGGCCTGCGCGTAGTCCTTGAAGGCGGGCTGCCGCGCCTCGGCCAGGGCGACCGCTTTTGCGGCCATCGTCTGGCTGAGCGGACCGCCGAGCACCATCGGGCAGCCGCGGTCGACGGACTCCGCGTACTCCGGCTGGCAGAGCACCATGCCGCCGCGCGGGCCGCGCAGCGACTTGTGCGTGGTGGTCGTGGTGACGTGCGCGTGCGGGACCGGGTCGAAGTCGCCGGTGAAGACCTTGCCCGCGACCAGGCCGGCGAAGTGCGCCATGTCGACCATCAGGGTGGCGCCGACCTCGTCGGCGATCTCGCGCATCTTGGCGAAGTTCACCTTGCGCGGGTACGCCGAGTAGCCGGCGATCAGGATCAGCGGCTTGAACTCGCGCGCCGTGCGGGCCACCTCGTCGTAGTCGAGCAGCCCGGTCTCCGGGTTCGTGCCGTACGAGTGCTGGTTGAACATCTTGCCGGAGATGTTCGGGCGGAAGCCGTGGGTCAGGTGACCGCCGGCGTCCAGCGACATACCGAGCATCTTCTGGTCGCCGAGCGCCTTGCGGAGCTTGGTCCAGTCCTCGTCGGTCAGGTCGTTGACGTGCTTCGCGCCGGCCTCGGCGAGCGCCGGGGACTCGATCCGCTGCGCCAGGATCGCCCAGAACGCGACCAGGTTCGCGTCGATGCCGGAATGCGGCTGGACGTAGGCGTGCCGGGCGTCGAACAGCGCGGTCGCGTGGTCGGCGGCGGTCTGCTCGACGGTGTCGACGTTCTGGCAGCCGGCGTAGAAGCGGTGCCCGACGGTGCCCTCGGCGTACTTGTCCGACAGCCAGTTGCCCATCGTGAGCAAGGTGGCGGGGGAGGCGTAGTTCTCGCTGGCGATCAGCTTCAGCGAGGACCGCTGGTCGGCCAGCTCGGCCCTGATCGCGCCGGCGATGGTCGGCTCGACCGCGGCGATCACCTGCAGCGCGTTGTTGTACGCGGCCGACGCGGCGGCGGCGTCGAAGGATTGAGTCATCGTTGTCTCTCCTGCGGTTGCAGTGGGTCGAAGGCACCCAGGCGCACGGTGCCGACGGGTTTCGCTCCCCGGTGGTTATCCACCTTCAGCGCGCCAGTCGCGACGTGGCTCACCCTATCGCGCGATCGACGATCTGCTCGAACGGTGTCGTCCTCGGCAACGTCCCGAACACCCCACCCCAGTCCTTCGCCAATCGCGACGCCACGAACGCGTCCGCGACCTCGGGTGTCGAGTACCTGAGCAGCAACGAACCCTGCAGGCACAGGGCCATCAGCGCAGCCAGCCTTCGCACACCGGCTTCGGCATTCTCGGCGTCAGCAAGCGCTTGCAGTACGTCGTTCACGGCTGCATCGAGCCGCTGGTCGGCACCCTGAACGGCGGCCATCTCCGTCAGCCAGGCGTCGAGCGACTCGGGCCGTTGCAGCGCCCGGAGTACGTCGAGCGCGTTCACGTTCCCGGACCCTTCCCAGACCGAGTTCAACGGCGACTCCCGGTAGAGCAGCGGCAGCCCCGACTCCTCGACGTACCCGTTCCCGCCAAGACACTCCAGCGCCTCGGCCACCATGAACGGCGTCCGCTTACAAACCCAAAACTTCGCCAACGGCAACCCAATCCGCCGGAAGGCAGCCTCGCTCTGGTCACCGGCAACCGTGGCGTCCACTGCGGCTGCCAACCGCATCCCCAGGGCCGTCGCCGCCTCGCTCTCGAGCGCCAAGTCCGCCAGCACGTTCTGCATCGCAGGCTTGTCGGCCAGTAGGCCGCCGAAGGCTGAGCGGTGGCGGGTGTGCCAGATGGCCTCGACCAGGGCGCGGCGTTGGAGGGCGGACGACCCGAGGACGCAGTCGAGGCGGGTAGCGGCCACCATCTCGATGATCGTCCGGACCCCGGCGCCTTCCTCTCCGAGCCGGTAGCCGATCGTCCCGTGGAACTCGACCTCGGACGAAGCGTTCGACCGGTTCCCGAGCTTGTCCTTCAGCCGCTGCAGCGCGAACGGGTTCCGGTTGCCGTCGGCAAGAACTCGCGGTACGACGAAGCAGCTCAGCCCGTCCGGCGCCTGCGCCAGTACGAGGAACACGTCCACCTGCGGCGCCGAGCAGAACCACTTGTGCCCGTGCAGCTGGTACTCGTCCCCGACCGGCGTCGCCGTCGTGACGTTCGCCCGTACGTCGGAACCGCCCTGCTTCTCGGTCATCCCCATCCCGGCCAGTACGCCGTTCTTCGCCGCGGCCGGCAGCCGGCGTACGTCGTACTCCGTCGACGCGAGCTGCGGGATCCACTCCTTCGCCAGCGCCTCGTCGGCCCGCAGCGCCGGTACGGCGGCGTACGTCATGGAGATCGGGCAACCATGCCCCGGCTCGACCTGCGACCACAGGTAGAACCCGGCCGCGCGAGTGAGGTGCGGCACGGGCGCCTCGCTGGTCCACGGCGCAGCCTGGAGCCCGAACCCGACGGCCTGCTGCATCAGCCAGTGCCACGACGGGTGGAAGTCGACCTCGTCGACGCGGTTCCCGTACCGGTCGTGGGTACGCAGCACCGGCGGGTTCTGGTTCGCCGGAAGGGCGTGCGCAAGCGCCTCCTCGGACCCGGCCAGCTCACCGATCCGGCGCAGGCCGGGATCCTCCGCGAGGTCGGCGTACGGACGCAGAGCGTCACCGAGCGCCGCGTCCCGGGTGAAGAAGTTCACGCCCCGCAGTGGGGGAGCCTGATTCGTTACCGCGAATGGGTCCGCCATGTCAGTACGGTAAGCGGTATGGCACGCATCGGGGCAGGACCCACTGGTGGGAGCTCCCTCTCATTGGCATGGGTCCGGAAGATCCCCGCGACGACCTGGAAGCTGCTCACGCAGACCATCGGGGTCTGCCTGCGCTACCGGGTCACCGGTCTGGCCGCCGAGGGGGCGTTCTTCGCGATCCTCTCGCTGCCGCCGCTGATCTTCGGGCTGGCCGGCTCGCTCGGTTACATCGCGAGCAAGTGGTTCGAGGTCGAGACGATCAACGACGTCAAGCAGCAGATCGTCGACCTGGCGGCGCGGGCGCTGACCGACGACTCGATCAAGAGCGTCATCTCGCCGACGCTGGACCAGGTGCTGAACGGCGGCCGGCCGGACGTCATCTCGATCGGTTTCGTGCTCTCGCTCTGGTCCGGCAGCCGCGCGCTGAACGTGTTCGTCGACACCATCACGATCATGTACGGGATGGGCGGCAAGCGCGGCATCGTCCGGACCCGCGCGCTGTCGTTCAGCCTGTACTGCGCGGCGCTGGTCATCGGCGTGATCGTGCTGCCGCTGGTGCTGGCCGGCCCGGATGCGGTCAACGCCCTGCTGCCGCACCGCCTGGACTTCCTGAACCAGCTGTACTGGCCGGTCGTCACGATCCTGTCCGCGGGCTTCCTGAACACCCTGTACCACCTTTCCGTACCGATCCGGACGCCGTGGGTCTCCGACCTGCCAGGGTCGTTCCTGGCGCTGTCGATCTGGATCCTGGGCAGCTTCGTGCTCCGGTGGATCCTGCAGAGCACGGTCGGCGGTACGTCGATCTACGGGCCGCTGGCGGCGCCGATCGCCGTACTGATGTGGCTGTACATGACCGCTATCGCCGTATTGATCGGTGCTGCGCTGAATGCCGTCGTCGACCGGCTGTGGCCGCACAAGGCGCACGTGACCGAGGTCAAGAAGGAGACCGTCGCCGAGGACCACGACACGGACGAGGTCGAGCCGGTGATGAAGGCGGAGCCGGAGCCGCATCATGTGCACGCCCGGCACCCGCTGACGCCGGTCGAGGCGGGCGAACGGCCGGAGATCGAGGTGGCGCGGAAGGTGGAGAAGCTGGCCGGCCCACGCACGGAGGCACCTGCCGCCAATGAACTGCCTGAGAAGGACGCCGTCGATGTCGCTGCGGACGAGGTGGCCGAGGAGCCCGAGCGCAGCACGGCCTCGGTCGGAAAACCCGGTGCGCAGGGGGAGACCGACGACCTAGGCTGACGGCAACGCGAACACGGTCCTGGCTGGACCGCACGGACCGGAAAGGAGGCAACCCGCCATGAGCTCGGAAGCGGCCGATCGGCCAGTTGTCTCCGTTACCGTCCGTCCGCGGCGCTGAATCGCGCGGCCGGACCGTTCGAAAGGTTCGTCGCATGTCAGCGAAACTCCAGGCCCTGGGACTCGACAGTTCCACGGCCGAATGTCTACAGGCCGTCCCCGAGGACCTGGTCCCGGGACGCGTCGCCCGGGTCGACAAGGGCCTGGCGACGGTTCTCACCGAAGACGGGCCGGTCCGGGCCAGCTGGTCCGGGGCGTTGCTCGCCGAGATCGCGTCGGATGCCCAGGCCGGCCCGTGTACCGGCGACTGGGTGGTCCTGCGGTTCTGGCCGGACGACCGGATCACCGTGGAATCGGTGCTACCGCGTCGTACGGTGATCGTCCGGGCCGAGGTGGGCGGCTCGTCCCGCGGGCAGGTGCTCGCGTCGAACGTCGATGTGATCGCGATCGTCGTCGGCCTGGTCCCGGAGCCGAACATCGTCCGGATCGAGCGCTTCATGGCGCTGGCGTGGGAGAGCGGCGCGCGTCCGGTCGTCGTACTGACGAAGTCCGACCTCGTGAGTGACGCCGACCTGCTGGCCGAGGACGTGGCCGCTGCTGCGCCAGGTGCCGATGTACTGGTGTGCAGTGCGACCACAGGCGCGGGCATGGACGACATACGTGCGTTGCTGGACGGAGACGCGACGTTGGCGTTGCTGGGGTCCAGTGGTGCAGGCAAGTCGTCGCTGGTGAATGCTCTGGCGGGTGTGGAGCTGCTGGACGTGCGGGAGATCCGTGAGGACGGCAAGGGGCGGCACACGTCGGTACGGCGAGAGCTGATCGTGCTGCCACACGGTGGGGTCGTCATCGACACGCCTGGGCTGCGGGGGATCGGTCTGCAGGAGAGCGGGGAGGGGCTGGCTGCCGCGTTCCCAGACGTGACGGAGCTGGCTGAGCGCTGCAAGTTCAAGGACTGCTCACACAAGTCCGAGCCGGGCTGTGCCGTGCAGGCGGGTCTCGAGGACGGCACGCTGCCGTACCGGCGCTACGAGAGCTGGGTGAAGCTGCAGCGGGAGGCGGCGTACATGGCGCGGCGTGCGGACGTACGTCTACGCAACGAGTCCAAGAAGGAGTGGGTCCGCGCGGCGAAGTCGTACCGCAGCGACTGGAAGCCTCGTCCGTGATGAAAAGATCGGTCGTATGAACCGATCGGTGCTGGTGACAGGAGCTTCTCGGGGGATCGGTGCAGCGACGGCGCGGGCCTTCGCCGCCGCGGGGGACAGGGTGGCGGTGCACTACAGCTCCTCCGCCGAGGCAGCCGCCCAGGTGGTGAAGGAGCTCCCCGGTTCCGGCCACGTCGCCGTACCCGCGGACCTGGCGGACCCGGCCGCGATCGAGACCATGGTCTCGGCCGCCGCCTCCGCGCTCGGCAGCATCGACGTACTCGTGAACAACGCCGGCGTCTACCACCCGCACCGCATCCGCGAGACGACGTACGCCGAATGGCAGCAGGCGTGGGCGGACACGCTCGCCGTCAACCTCGTTGGTCCAGCCAACGTAACGTGGTGCGCCGTACGGCACATGACCCGCGGCGGCCGGATCGTCAACGTCTCGTCGCGCGGCGCGTTCCGCGGCGAACCGAACCAGCCCGCATACGGCGCCTCGAAGGCGGCGATCGTCTCCTTCACCCAGTCCCTGGCTCGCGCGCTGGGCCCCGAGGGAATCGCCGTCACCGCCATCGCACCGGGCTGGACGGTCACCGACATGGCCGCGGTGAACCTGGCCGGCGAAGGCTACGACCGCCGCCGTCTCGAAAGCCCCCTGGAGCGAGTAGCGGATCCGTCCGAAGTAGCCGCGGCAATCCTCTACCTGGCCTCCGCCGAAGCCGAATTTGCCACCGGCACCGTCCTCGACTTCAACGGCGGCTCGTACCTCCGCATGTAAACCGTTCGCTCACGCTCGGGAGGCTGGCTAAGGTCTCCCTCGTGCATCGAATCATCACCCCGCCGGCCGCCGCGTAGCGGACGGCCACCCTTCACGCTCAGGCTCAACGCCCTGAGCTCCTTCGGGCTGTTCGCAGAAGCCCCATCACCCGTTGCGAACACCCGGAGCATCCGATGCACCAACGCGTCTCAACCAGACGTGCCTTAGCCCTTGTACTCCTAGCCGCCCTCGCCTGGGGCACAGGCGGCCCAACCGGAGCCCTGCTCTCCGAAGCCGGCCTGACGCCTCTCTCCACCTCCTTCTGGCGGCTCGCCGCAGCCGCCGGCTGGCTGGCCGCAGCACGCCTCGCCAGGCGCCACCGAACCCCCATCCGCCCGCGGCCGCGCCACATCTTCAGCGGCCTGGGCCTAGCCGTCTGCCAACTCGGCTACTTCACCGCCATCCCCCGAGTAGGCATAGGAATAGCCACCGTCATAGCCCTGGGAGCGGCCCCCCTCATCATCACCCTGGCGCTCAGAGAACGCCCGACACTCGCAACCGGAGCCGCCCTGACCGGCCTGACTCTCCTAACAGCAACCACAGGCACAGCCAGCCTCACAGGAATAGCAGCCGCCCTGGCCTCAGCAGCCGGCTACTCCCTAACCACCCTCCTGAACCGCAACACCCCAGACCCCCAAACCACAGCCCTCCTAGGTTTCCTAACAGGAGCGGCCGTCCTAGCCCCCTTCGCCACCCTCCCAATAACCTGGACGGGCTGGCTCCTGATCGCCTACTTCGGCCTAGTCCCCACCGCCCTCGCCTACACCCTGTTCTACGAAGGCCTAAGAACCCTCAAAGCCTCCACAGCATCAGTAATAGCCCTACTAGAACCAGCAGTAGCCACAGCCATAGGCATCCTCGTCTTCAAAGAACACCTGACCCCAATGGCTTTCGTAGGAGCAGCAGTCCTCCTACTAGCAGTAGCGGCCCAAGCCCGCCACACGTAGAACCTCCACCCCGGCGGTGACCGACCCGCCAACCCAACCCAAGGAGCCGAGCCACCCGCCCAACCCAACCCAGGAGCCGAGCGAAGCGAAGGCCGCCGAGCGAAGCGAAGGCGCAGGGGGTGCGGGTGGCGGAGCCCCCGCAACGCGGCAAGCGAAGCGCAGCCGCACAAATGACGAAGGCGACGTGGTCAGCGCACGTCAGTGCGCGACACACGTCGCCCATCGCCTTCGTGGACGATACTGGGATCGAACCAGTGACCTCTTCCGTGTCAGGGAAGCGCGCTACCGCTGCGCCAATCGTCCGTCCGGAACGCTCAGCCGGGCTGAGGTTCTCGAGGTGGAGACGGGATTCGAACCCGCGTGGACGGCTTTGCAGGCCGCTGCCTAACCTCTCGGCCACTCCACCGTAGAAAGCCGAAACCCTCTCCGAGCGGACGACCGGGTTCGAACCGGCGACCTCAACCTTGGCAAGGTTGCGCTCTACCAACTGAGCTACGTCCGCGCCGCCTCCGGAGCGTTTCCGCTCGGTGCGAGAGCAGAACAGTAGCGCACTTTCGGCGCCGGCAAAAACCCGATTCCGCTGCCGCTGAAGGCGCCTTGTTCGTCGCGCGAATCCTGCCTGGGATGTCCACTCGCCACGCCGCCGGCTCAGGCCTTCAAGGTCACGAGATCGACCCTTTCGAGGTACTCGGCGTCGCCGCGGAGGTCGATCGCGGCGACACGCCCGTCGCTGACCGTGAAAGAGAACACAATCAGCGGTTCGCCGCGTTGCATCCACACCAGCCCCGGCATCCCGTCGACGAGTACGAGCTTGGCGGCCGCGGCCCGCCCGGTGAACTCGCGTGCCACCGCCGTCGCGCCGGCGAGTACCGCCTCGGTCCCGTACGCCTCCGCACCGGCGTCCGCGCGGACGACGACGTCCGGATCGAGGACGGCGACCAACGCCGAGAAGTCCGCGCCACGCGCCGCCATCAGGAACGCGTTCACGACTTCCTTCTGGCGTACGACGTCGACGTCGGTCGGTTCCGGCGTACCGCGAACCCGGCGTCGCGCGCGGCTCGCGATCTGCCGCGCCGCGGCCGGGGACTTCCGGATGATCGGCGCGATGTCCTCGAACGGTACGGCGAACAGGTCGTGCAGTACGAAGGCGAGCCGCTCGGCCGGCGACAGCGTTTCGAGTACGACGAGCAGCGCGAGCCCGACCGTGTCCGCCTGGACCGCCTCGAGTTCGGGATCGGGTACGTCGCCGTCGGCGAGCACGGGGGAGAGCTCGCCGACCGGGTGTTCGGGCCGCCCGCGGCGGGTGCGCAGCATGTCGAGGCAGATCCGCCCGACGACCGTGGTGAGCCAGCCGCCGAGGTTGTCGATGGCCGCGGTGTCGCTGCGACTGAGCCGGATCCAGGTCTCCTGGACCGCGTCCTCCGCCTCGGGCTCGGAGCCGAGGATCCGGTACGCGACCGCGCGCAGCCGATCGCGGTTCTGCTCGAACCGTGTTGCCAGCCAATCGTCCCCGGTCATCCGGACCACACCCTTCGCCTGTCACAATGTGCGGCCCAGCGCCGTCACCCGTTTGACGGAGCCCGCGCAGCACTTGTGACAGAGGAGCGACGATGACGGCAGCACCCCGCCCGTTGGACGTCCGCAAGCAGGACACCCTGACCCGCCTGGACCAGGACGTCGACGCCTGGGTGGCGACAGCATCCCTGGACGGTACGCCGTACCTGACGCCGCTCTCGTTCCTGTGGACCAACGGCACGCTGCTGCTGTCGACGTCCAGGACCAACCCGACGGCACGCAACCTGCTCGCCAACCCGGTTCTGCAGCTCACGCTGGGGGAGGTCCGCGACGTGGTCCACGTGACCGGCACCGCCGAAGTCACCGAGGCAACGGACGCCGAGGGCGAGGCGTTCGCACTGAAGGCCGGCTTCGACCCCCGTCCTTTGGCGAACTACCCGTTCTTCCGCGTGACTCCCACGAAGATCCAGGCCTGGCGCGAAGTCAACGAACTCAAGGACCGCGTCCTGCTGGAGAACGGCCACTGGCTGGTCTGATCCTCTTGACTTAGAGCGCGGTCGAAAAGGCACCGTGGGGACATGGTGTCTCTGGGGAACCGTAAGCCTGTCAGTGCGCTCTGTCTGGGTGCGATGAACTTCGGTACGTCCACGCCGGCCGACACGGCCACGGCGATCCTGGACCGGTTCGTCGACGCCGGTGGGACGTTCATCGACACGTCGAACAACTACAACCAGTGGCTCGGGCAGGGCGGTGAGAGCGAGGAGTTGCTGGGGCAGTGGATGCGTTCCCGCGGGAACCGTGACGACGTGGTGATCGCGACGAAGTGCGGTGCGGGTACGACAAAGCCCGGCGACCCGGGGGATGCGCACTGGGAGGGGCTGAGCGCCGCAGTCGTCAGCGAGGCCGTGAAGGGCAGTCTGGCGCGGCTCGGCGTGGAGCGGATCGACTTGTACTACGCGCACATAGACGACCGCAGTACGCCTTTGGACGAGACAGTGGCTGCTTTCGGGCAGCTGGCAGCAGAGGGGGTCGTGGACCTTGTCGGCTGCAGTAACACGGCCACGTGGCGTCTAGATCGTGCACGGCAGCTCGCGGCCGCTCAGGGTGTCGAGCAGTACTCCGTGATCCAGCAGCACGCGACCTACCTGTGGCCGAATCCTCCTGCTTTACAAGGCGTTCTACGACGCGGCACGCCGCATTTCCAGCACGCGGGCATCGAGCACTTCGACTATCTGGCGGAGCACCCAGACGTGACGCTGGTTGCGCACCAGGCTTTGCTCACAGGTTCGTACGCTCGTCCTGACCGGCCCTTCTCGGTGCAGCGGGGTTATGCGCATCCCACGGCATACGTGCGCTTCGAGGCGATCCGCCGGGCTGCGGGGGAGCTGGGCGTGACGGTGAACCAGGTAGTACTCGCGTGGCTGATGCACCACGGCGTCGTACCGCTCGTCGGAGTGTCCTCCATCGCCCAGCTGGAGGAGGCGCTTGCGGCTGTGTCGTTGAAGCTCGACGCCGACCTGGTAGCTCAGTTGGACAAGGCCTGAGGGGATGCAGCAGACCTCCGACTGAGTCGAACACCCGCGGCCGGCGTGGCGGCTAGGCCACCGGCCGCGGGAACGCGACCGGGCTCCGGTTTCCGTTCCGGTCCACCGCGCGGATGCCCAGCTGCACGTTGTCCTTGGAGATGTCGAGCGTTGCCGTGGTGACGTTCCCGACCGGAATCGCGCTGGTCCAATCGGATTCCGTGGTCTCCCGTAACACCACCTCGTACCCGGCCAGGTCCGTTTCGGGGTTGGCGTTCCAGGACAGCGTGGTGAGGTTGGTGCCGGAGAGGGTACCGGGCGGTGTCGTGTGGATCTGGGCGTTCTTGGGCGTGCCGGGCAAGCTGGCCAGCCCCCACAGCGCGGCCGCGTTCACCCTGGTCACCCGGGCGATGTAGTCGAAGTCCACGAACTCGATCAGGTCGCCGAACTGTACGCCGTCCTCGATCCGGACGTCCTGGTGTTCGTGGTTGAAGTTCTCCCGGGGCTCGGTGAATCTGGCGGCGGGGTAGCCCTGGCCCTGGAAGGAAAGGTGGTCGCTGCCGCGCAGGAACCGGTCGCGCCGCCAGATCAGCCGGATGTTCATGCCGGTCAGGCTGTACGGCGCGACCGAGTGGACGAAGCGGCCGAGTTGGCGAGCCTGCCCGTCGTTCTCGCCACCGGTCGTTTGCAGGAGGGAGATCTGAGTGGCCGTCACGTTGGTCGGGACCCCTTCCAGGAACATCCGCACCGTGAACGGGTCGGGTTTGTGGCCGTCGAACGACCGGCTGGCCCCGATGATGTCGTTGCTGAACATGCCCTGTACGTCGTTGCCTGCCGCCGCCATCTGCTGCGCCATGAAGGAGGAGCCGTACAGCCCCTGTTCCTCGCCGGCGACCGTGGCGAAGATGATCGTGCCGGGGAACTGGTGGGCCGCGAACACCCGGGCGAGTTCGAGCACACACGCGACGCCGGACCCGTCGTCGTCCGCACCCGGTGCGTCGCTCGTCGAGTCCATGACGTCGGTCACTCGTGAGTCGAGATGCCCGGTGACGACATAGAACCGCTCGGGTGACGCGGTTCCCTTCAGCGTGGCGATGACGTTGGTGATCGGAGTCGGCACGGGGATCCGGCTGGCGACCGGTTGGATGAACGACTGCCGCTGTACGGTCATCCGTCCGCCGGACGTCGCGGCGATGGCCTCGAGTTGCGCGGCCACCCAGTCCGTGGCCGCTCCGATGCCTCGCAGCTGGTCGGTCTGGCTGGACAGGGTGTGCCTGGTACCGAACTCGGTCAGCCGCTGAACGGTCGCACCGATCCGCTGAGAATCGACTCTCTGCAGCATCTCCCGCAGCTGGGGATCGAACGTCGCCGGCCCAAGCCCACTTGACCCCGCGACCGCTTCGACCGAACTCCCAACCCACGCCACACCGGCAGCACCGGCGGCCACCGCCCCCGACCCGGCCAGAAACACCCGACGACTCGAACGCGCCGAGGAAGCCGAAGAAGAGGAGGACGAGGAAGAGGGGGAAGAGGAGGACGAGGAGGACGAGGACGAGGAGGACGAGGACGAGGAGGACGAGGAGGACGAGGAGGATCGAGACGAGCGGGAGCCAGACATGGCGCCTCCTGAGTGCGTGGAATACACGTCGCCCTCACTCTGGCACCCACCCCACGCCCCGTCAGCCCCTCAGCGCGGCGGTTATCCCTCGTCTTCCGCCCCCCACGCCCACGCCACCAGCCGAGCGAAGCGAAGCCCTCCCGGGCAGCCCCTCAGCTCGGCTGCGAGTAGCAGGCAAACCCGTCCCCAGCAACCGACCCGACCGCCCAACCCAACCCAGCAGCCAAGCTGACCGCCCAACCCCTCACCAGCAGCCGAGCGAAGCGAAGGCGCCCTTTCGTGGAGCATCAGCTCGGTTGGTGAGTACAGACGAACCCAACCACGACAGGTGAGCAACTTCCTCACCGGCGCCCTCTGCCCGCCCGCCGGACCGCCTTCGCGCTCCAGGGTGCGGCGGCCCGCAGTTCGAGGTCGCCCGCGGTGAACTGGTGCACGCGGAGGCTGACCGCCCAACCCGGCCAAGCTGACCGCTCAACCCGACCCCAGGAGCCGAGCTGACCGCCCAACCCAGCCGGGCTGACCGCTCAAGCCGACTCAGGAGCCCAGCGAAGCGAAGGCGCAGGTGGGTGCGGGTGGCGGAGCCCGCAACGCGGCAAGCGAAGCGCAGCCGCACAAATGACGAAGGCGACGTGGTCAGCGCACGTTCGTACGCGGCACACGCCGCCTGTCGACTCTCGTGGGCGATACCTGCTCGCCCGCCCTCCGCTGCCCACTAGGCGGGCAGCCCGAGCGCGCCGCCCTCGTTGATCGCGTAGAACTCGTTGCGGCTCACCGGACCGGTCGCACCGTCGACGAGGTTCCGTACCGTCTCGACCGAGTCGGACCTGAAGACGCAGATGCCGCGGGCACCGTCCGCGCTGGGCACCACCATGGGCAGCTCGGTGCCCTCCGGCAGGTTGAGTTGTCCGCTCCAGAACGCCTGCGGGTCCGAGACGCTGTGAATCGTGAGGATGTACATGAGCGTTTCCTTTCGCCTGGCCCGGCCGGACGCCGGTGGCCTGCTTCGATGGCATCGCCGACGGGGCCGCGGATCAACTGCAGAATCTGCAGTTGCCGGTGGTCCGGGGCGCGAGGAGATTGGAGACATGCCCGGTTATGGCCAGTTCTGTCCCATCGCCCAGGCCTCGGAAGTGATCACCGAGCGCTGGACCCCACTGGTCCTGCGCGAACTGGCACTGACCGGGAGCCGTCGCTTCAACGACATCCAGCGTGGCGTACCGCTGATGTCCTCGTCGCTGTTGAGCAAACGCCTCCGCGAACTCGAACGCGCGGGCATCGTCGAGCGCCGACCACTGCCGAACGCACGAGGGAGCGAGTACCACCTGACTCCCGCAGGACAGGAGCTCGGGCCGGTCCTCGCCCAGATCGGCATCTGGAGCGAACGCTGGCTGCGCCGGCCCATCTTCGAGCAGTCACCCGACACCGGACTGCTCATGTGGTGGGTGCGCACCACCGTCAAGGCGGAGGTACTGCCGGCAGGTCGCACCGTGATCCACTTCCGGTTCGCCGGCGCTCCCGAAAAGCTGCGCAACTTCTGGCTCGTCCTCCCGGAGGCGGACCTGTGCCTGACCGATCCGGGCTTCGGCGTCGACGTCACGCTCAGCACCGACGCAAAGACGTTGACCGCGATCTGGATGGGAGACCTCCCACTGGCATCAGCCGTAAAGAACCACACCGTCGAGCTGGACGGCCGCCGGGCCCTCACCCGCTCCATCACCGACTGGTTCGGCCTGCACCCCCTGTTCTCCACCGTCCCCCACCCCACCACCCGCCCGAGACTAAGCGCCTGAACGACCCGCCCGATGCCCCCACGAGCGCGCCGAAGCAGCCCAACCCCGACAAGCACCCCAAACGAAACCAACCACGACAAGCAACCCAAGCCCCGACGGACCCGACCACGGCACGCACGCCAACCCACCAACCCCAGCCACGAAGCCGAGCGAAGCGAAGGCACAAGACCCAGCCCCAGGAGCCGAACCAAGCGAAGGCATCCCGCGTGGAACATCAGCCCGGGTGGTGACTAGCTGGCCAACTCGACCCCAGCAGGTGAGCTGATTGCCCATCCCGTCCCAGGAGCCGAGCGAAGCGAAGGCCGCCGAGCAAGGCGTCCCGCGTGCAGCATCAGCCCGGGTGGTGAGAAGCCGGGCAACCTGCCCTCAGCAGGTGAGCTGACTGCCCATCCCGACCGAGGAGCCGAGGGACGCGAAGGGCGCCGGGCAGGGCGTCCGGCGTGGAACGTCGGCCCGGGTGGTGAGTAGCCGGCCAACCCGACCCGAGCAGGTGAGCTGACTGCCCATCCCGACCGAGGAGCCGAGCGAAGCGAAGGGCGCCGGGTAGGGCGTCCGGCGTGGAACGTCAGCCCGGGTGGTGAGTGGCCGGCCAACCCGACCCCAGCAGGTGAGCTGACTGCCCAACCCGACCCAGGAGCCGAGCGAAGCGAAGGCCGCCGAGCGAAGCGAAGGCGCAGGGGGTGCGGGTGGCGGAGCCCCCGCAACGCGGCGAGCGGAGCGAAGCCGCACAAATGACGAAGGCGACGTGGTCAGCGCACGGAGTGCGCGACACACGTCGCCTGTCGCCTTCGTGGGCGATACCGGGTTCGAACCAGTGACCTCTTCGGTGTGAACGAAGCGCGCTACCACTGCGCCAATCGCCCAGCGTGGTGCTGGTGTTTCTGATGTGGTGTTGCGGGTGAAACCATATCGCATGAATGCAGCGACGATCTAATCGGGCCGGGCTACTCTTGCTGCAGGACGGAGATCCCGTCGCGTTGGAGACGTGATTGTGACTTTCTCGCACGACACCGAGCAGGCGCTCGGGACGCTGGTCCGGCTCGTCAACACCATGCCCGGACCGAACAGCCAGGTCGATTCGCTGGAGACCCTGGAGGAGCTGGAGAAGTTCGTCCAGGAACGGGAGTTCAGCGCGGTCGACTCGCTGTCGGAGAAGGACCTGGCCGAGGTCCGCGACCTGCGGCCGTTGTTCGCGCCGGTGTTCACGACCGACTCCGACGCGTCCGCGGCGACGATGATCAACGCGATCATCGCGCGCGGTACGTCGACACCGCGGCTGACGAACCACGACGGGCATCCGTGGCACATCCACTACTCGAGAGCGGGCGCGTCACTGGCCTGCCGGATCACGGTGGAGTGTGGGATCGCGCTGGCGCAGGTGATCTCGGCGGGGGAGCGCGAACGCCTCCGCCGCTGCGAGGCGCCGGACTGTGACGACGCGCTGATCGACCTGTCCCGCAACCGTTCCAAGCGCTACTGCGACGCCCGCACCTGCGGCAACCGCCTACACGTAGCCGCCTACCGAGAACGCCGAAAAGCCTCCGGCGAGTAACTCCACCAGGCCATCACAACCGGCACGGCGCGATAGCGTCCCCCGGACGCGCCTGCGGCGTACGACTGTGATGGCCTGGTGCTCCTCATCCGACGATCCGCCGCGCCGGGCCGGCGCGGCGGAGCTGCTCGCCGGAACACGTCCGGTGAGTACAGCCGCGGTTCTCCACGTCGTCACAACCGGCACCGCGCGGTCGTGTGCCCCGGGCCCGCCGCGGCGCAGGTGATTGCCTCGCACTTCGCATCTGACGATTCCTCGCGCTGAGTCGGCGTGGGGGAGTACGCGCCTCGGGGGAGTGCTGGCGCGGTTCTCCAGGTCACACAACCGGCACCGTCCGGTCGCGTTCTCCGGGTGCGTGCGCCATGGCGCGCGACTGTGATTGCCTCGCGCTCCGCATCTGACGATTCCTCGCGCTGGGCCGGTGTGGGGAGTTGCCGGCCGGAACATCTCCGGCAAGTGCTTGGGCGGTTCTGCAGGCCATCACAATCGGGTCTCGTCCGGTCGCGTTGCGCGGGGGTGTGTCTGCGGGACGCGATTGTGGTGGGCTGGCGAACCGTCAGGTGGTGCGTGGGGGAGGGGTCGGTCCACCTGAAGCGGCGTTGGTGAGTGCGGGGTCAGGGGTTTACGTTTTGGGCGGAGCGTTCGGTGAAGATCTTTGCTACCTGGGCGGTGATGGTGCCGGGGGCGGGTAGGTCGCGGGTGTCGACGCGGTGGATGGCCTGGACGTCGCGGGTTGTGGATGTGAGGAAGATCTCCTCGGCCTCGGACAGTTTCTCGAGCGGTACGTCGCGTTCGGTGCCGCCGAACCACTCCAGTACGAGGGCGCGCGTCACCCCGGCCAGTGCGCCGGACTCGAGGGTCGGCGTGACCAGCTCGCCGTCGTACACGCAGAAGATGTTCGAGCCGGTGCCTTCGCACAGTTGGCCGACGGTGTTCGCGAAGATCGCCTCGCTGCCGCCGCGTTCCTTCGCGTAGGCGAGCGCGCGGACGTTCTCGGCGTACGACGTGGTCTTCAGGCCGGCGACCGCGCTGCGTTCGTTGCGGACCCACGGGACCGTGACGATCGCCGACGTCGCCGACGGGCGCTTGATCTCCTGCGTCGCGACCAGGACCGTCGGGCCGTCCGTACCGCGGTCGGACGAGAGCGGCGAGACACCGCCTGTGTACGTGATCCGCAACCGGCCGAACGGAATCCCCGGATCCGCCGCGACCACCGCCGCGATGCCGTCCTCGATCGCGGCGACGTCCGGCGTCGGCAGACCCAGCCCGACCGCCGAACGGACCAGCCGCTCCAGATGCCGGCGAACCGCGAACGGCCGACCGTTCTCGATCTTGATCGTCTCGAAGACGCCGTCACCCGTGGTCAGCCCGTGGTCCAGCGGCGAAACCGTCGCCGCGCCGTCCAGCAGGGCGCCGTTCAGCCAGATACGCATGTGGTGCTCCTTCCGCGCAACACCTTAGTGCGCAGGCGATCCAGGCCCGCGCAGGAGTTCCCGGGTGAGCAGTTGGTGACCGTACGTCGACGTACCGGGGGACCCCCGTTTTTGAACTCCGGCGGAGATGGGCTAATGTTCTTCTCGCGCCGGGGGACACAGACTCGGGCGCAACGCGGACGTAGCTCAGTTGGTAGAGCGCAACCTTGCCAAGGTTGAGGTCGCCGGTTCGAACCCGGTCGTCCGCTCGGAGAGGGTTCGGCAGGCCACCGTCCTCACATGTCGAACAGCCTCAGTGGTGGAGTGGCCGAGAGGCGAGGCAACGGCCTGCAAAGCCGTGTACACGGGTTCGAATCCCGTCTCCACCTCGGGAACCTCACGGCGGTGAGTGTTCCGGACGGACGATTGGCGCAGCGGTAGCGCGCTTCCCTGACACGGAAGAGGTCACTGGTTCGATCCCAGTATCGTCCACGAAGGCGATGGGCGACGTGTGTCGCGAGCCCTTACGGGCTTGCTGACCACGTCGCCTTCGTTATTTGTGCGGCTGCGCTTCGCTTGCCGCGTTGCGGGGGCTTCGCCACCCGCACCCCCTGCGCCTTCGCTTCGCTCGGCGGCCTTCGCTTCGCTCGGCTCCTTGGGTTGGGTTGGGCAGTCAGTTCACCTGCTGGGGTCGGGTTGGCCGGCTGCTCACCACCCGGGCTGATGCTCCACGCGGGGGCGCCTTCGCTTCGCTCGGGCTGCTGGGTCGGGTTGGGCGGTCAGCTCACCGGATGGGGTTGGGTTCGTCTGTTACTCACCACTCTGACTGATGGTCCACGCCTGGAGGCCTTCGCTTCGCTCGGCTGCTGAGGCGGGCCAGCTGACCGGCTGGGGTTGGGTCTCGCAGGCAACTGACCACCCAGGCCGACCTGTGTGGTGCCTTCGCTTCGCTCGGCGCTCGGTCGGGTTGGGCGGTCGTTGGGGTCGGGTTTGGGCGGTTACTCACCACCCTGGCCGGCGCCCGCCTCCGGCGTACCAGGTCGCTCGGTCGGCGGGTGCTTGGCGCGGGTGACCGGGGGACGTGCTGGGTGGGACGCCGGTATGTCGAGGTGGCGGTGTCGGGCGAGCCGGTTGGTGCGGGGGAGCAGGGAGCGGATGGGATTCCGCCAGGTTGAGTGTTAGTAGTACTGGCGGAGTTTTGGCCAGAGGGTGGACCACGGCTCGGTGGGGGCGGTGCAGAGGACTAGGGCTGTGCCGTTTTCGTCGTTGGAGACGATGCTGTGGACTGTGCCGACCTGTTGGCAGTCGCGGAAGTGGGACTCGTAGGTCGGGGTTCGCTCGAGTTCGACGAGCAGGACGGGGCCGGTGTTGGTGTCCGGCGGGCGCGCCCACTCGAAGAAACTCATGTGCCCGGAGTACGGCGCCGGCAGCCCGCGGGACGGTCCGTAGCGGACGAGCGCACCTGCCTCGCCGTAGTTGCCGGCGAAGATCGTCGCCGTCGAGCGCTGGTCCGCTGGAACGTGTGACCACGCGGCAGCTACGGCGTCGGTGAACGCCGGCCAGCCGATCTGCTCGCCCTGTTCCTTGTTCACCGGGATTACGACGTCCGCCGCCGACGCCGGCAACAGGGGCAGCGTGAACACGGCCGACGTCAGCGCGGTCAGGATCAGGACGACGATCGCGGACTGCCGGCGCCGGTCGACCCAGTCGAGCATCGGCTCGCACCCGGCCGCGACCAGGATGAGCAGCAGCGGCAGGGCGTAGTACGACTTGCCGCCGACCGCGAGTACGGCGACGCACAGCACCGGATACGCGAGCGCCACCGCCCGCGCCCAGGATGACGCCCACATCCGGCGGAACCCGGCGATCCAGAACGGGACCAGGAACGGCGACAGCTGCAGGATCTGCAGCGGGACGAACATGATCCGGTTCTCGGTGCCGTCGTCCGAGCTGATCCCGCCCGCGACCGTGAGCTGCGGCCAGTCGTGCTGGAACTGCCACACGACGTTCGGCAACGCGATCAGTCCGGCGATCGCGACACCGGCGAGCAGCCACCAGGAACGCAGGACGCTCCGTGGCCCGACGATCAGCAACGAGACCAGCAGCGCGCCGACCGGCAGTACGACCAGGTACTTGTTCTCCAGCGCGATCCCCGCCGTCAGCCCGAGCGCCAGCCACCAGCGCCCGTCGCGGGTCCGCAAGAGCTTTACGGCGAACAGTCCGATCAACATCCAGGCCAGCAGGTCGTACGTCGCCGTCGACACCATGTGCCCGACTCCGAGAACGAACCCGGACACCGCGGCGCAGACCGCGGCGAGCACCTGGCCGCGCCGAGAGCTGCCGAACTCCCGGGCCAGCAACGCGATCACGACGATCGTCGCGACACAGCACACCGTCGACAGCACCCGCAGCCCCATCACGGTGTCGCCGAAGACCGCGGTCGACACCCGCGCGATGAACGGCGTCAGCGGCGGCTGGTCGACGTACCCCCAGCTGAGGTGCCGGCCCGCGACCACGAAGTACAGCTCGTCGCGGTGGTACCCGTACCGCCCGGACAGCGCGGTCAGTACCGCTCCCACGCCCAACGCAATCAACAGCACAGGCCGCAGCGCGAAGGCGGGCACCGGAGGGCGGGTCATGCAGGAATGGTGTCAGCCCAAAGGGGCGGCGACCAGCGGCGACTAGTTCAGATAGCGCGGTTCCTGGTCCCGGTCGAGCAGGACCACTCGGCCGGCCAGTGTCTCGTCGGAAACGAAGCGGACGACGGCATCGGTCACCGCCGAGAGCGGCACGAGCGCGGGACCGCGCTCGGAGGCCGGCAGGGCGTCGCGTTCGCGCACACCGCGAGGGGTCGCGACCCAGTCCGGAACGACACAGTTCACCCGCACCCCGTGGCTTTCCTGCAGTGGCGCGAGCGTCGCGGTCAGCCGGATCAACGCCGCCTTGGCCGCGCTGTACTCCGGTGAGACATGAGGCCCGAAGCCCAGCCCCGCGGTCGATCCGACGTTGACCACCGCGCCGCCACCGGCTGCCTGCATGCCGGGCAGCGCGAGCTGTGTGGTGAGCATCGGCGCACGGAGGTTCACCTCGAGCGAGGCGGTCCACCGCGCGATCGTCGCCTCCGGGAAGCACGGCCTGAGGGCCGCACCACCGCCCGCGTTGTTGACGAGGATCTGCGGTTGACATGCCATCAGCTCGCGTACGGCGTCGTCGTCGCGCAGGTCGACTTCGACGAAGCGGGCCGCCGGCCCGATCAGCCGGCAGGTCTCGCGTCCGCCGGTGGCGTCGAGATCCGCGACCACCACTGAGGCGCCGGCCGCGGCCAGGCGGACCGCGATCGCGCGTCCGATGCCGACCGCGGCGCCGGTGACGACGGCTGTCTTTCCCGTGATGTCCATGCCCGTCACGCTGCCACCCGGTACCGACAGTTGGCGGGGATGATTGGATATGTCAACCGGGGAGTTGTGGAGAGGACGGGCTGTGGCGCTGCTGTACGAGCGGATTTGTGCGCATGTGCTGGAGCAGCTCCGGCGGGGTGCGTTGCGGCCGAGGGAGCGGGTGCCGTCCGAGATGGAGCTGGCGGCGCAGTTCGGGGTCAGCCGGATCACCTCCAAGCGCGCGTTGGAGGTACTGCGGGAAGCCGGTCTGGTGGAGCGTGTCCGCGGCAAGGGGACGTTCGTCGTACGGCGGCTGCCTGATCTGACCGACGTGACCGTTCCGCTCCGCCCGGCGCAACGGCGCGAGGCGCGATCGGTGGCGCTGATCGTGCCGAGCATGTCGGAGGCGTTCGGGTTGGACCTGCTGAACGCCATCGAGGAACGCTGTACGGAGTATGGGGTCCACTTGGTGGTACGGCGTACGCACGGCCGCCAGACCGACGAGGAGAAGGCCGTCGACTCGCTGGTGGCGACAGTGGATGGCCTGATCGTCTTCCCGGTGTACGGCGACTTCTACAACGCCAGTCTGCTGCGGCAGGTGCTCGACGGGTTCCCGGTCGTACTCGTCGACCGCCACCTGTCCGGCATCCCTGTGGCTGCAGTACTCACCGACAACGTGGCCGCTGCGAGGGCACTCACCGGGCGGCTGCTCGACCAGGGCCACGAACACATCGCGTTCATCTCGCCGCCACCCGTGAACACGTCCTCGATCGAGGACCGCCTGGAAGGCTTCCGCTCCGCCTTCGCCGACCGTGGTCGGCCACATGAGCTGATCGACCTACGCAGCACCATTCCCGGTTCGACGACGACGGAGAGCGTGCACGCGGAGATGGACGTTATCCGGGCGTTCCGCGATCGCACGCCTGAGGTGACGGCGTATGTCGCCTGTGAATACAACCTGGCGCGGATGGTCGACCGAGCGCTGGGCGGTGACCGCGTGGTGGCATGCTTCGACTCGCCGGGGGACTCGATCGGCGGACCGCCGTATCTGCACGTCCGGCAGAACGAACTGGAGATGGGCCACCGCGCCGTCGACCTACTCCTCGCCCAGCTACGCGGTGAGCCCGTGCCGAACCTCTCCTATGTCCCCTTCGAGCTGGTCGACGCAGAAACCTGACGCTCCGGGTGGTGACCTTGTGAGGACACCCGGTCATGGGATAGTGGACCCTCCCGGAGACCTCACCTCCGGGCAACCCAGCAAGCTCCAGGGGCCACTCGCCCCCTCTGACAGAATCGGGGACCCAGGTCGTGACCGACTCGCACAACTCCGGACAGCACAAGGACCGGGAAGCGGCGGCGGCCGAGGTCCGGAGAATGTGGCAGCCGACCCCCTCCTGGACCCAGCCGGACGACAACGAGCCCGTCGAGGACAAGACCGAGGACACCGCCGAGCCGGCGGACGCGCTGTCCCAGGACTTCCCGGGCGACTCGTGGTCGGCCAAGCCGGCCGACCAGCCGGCGCCGTGGGCCCAGCCGAGCCAGCCCGCCCCGCCCTGGACGCAGCCGGTACCGGACTCTGCCGCCTCGACATGGAGCCAGCCGGAACCGCAGGACGACGAGGACGAGCCGCAGCCGGTGGACGAGGCCCAGCAGGACACCCCGGTCTTCGGCGGCTCCTCGTTCCAGCACCCAGAACAGCAGCCCGTTCCGCAGCAGCCCCCTGCCCAGCCGAACCAGCCGCAACCGGTCCAGCCCCCGCAAGGTCTCCCGGGCCAGCCGCAGGGTCAACCCCAGGGTCAGCCACTGTCCCCGGCGGCGCAGCACTTCTTCCCGCAGGGCATCCCGGGCCAGCAGCAGGCTCCGCAACCGCCGCAGAACCTGTCCTTCCGCACCGACGACCTGATCCAGGCGCTGCCGTTGCCGCGGGAGGCCCCGGCCGAGCGCGGTGTCCGCAGCGTGCTGAAGCTGCGGCCGGGTACGTCGGAACGCTCCGAGCGGCTCGCCCGTGCGACCGCCGCGACGGCCTTCCGCCGCCCGGTGACGATCGTCGTCGCGAACCCGAAGGGCGGCTCCGGCAAGACGCCGACCACGCTGCTGCTGTCCGGCGCGCTCGGCCAGGCCCGTGGTGGCGGTGTGGTTGCGTGGGACAACAACGAGCTGCGCGGCAACATGCACCTGCGGACCCACGACACGAACAGCCGATCCACCGTCACGGACATGCTGCAGGCGATGCCGATGCTGACCCAGCCGGACGCCCGGCTCGGTGACGTCGCGGCCTACCTGCGGCACCAGGTCGCAGGACAGTACGACGTACTCACGTCCGCGACCACCACGTACGCGCAGATCGAGGCGAAGGACTTCGACCAGATCCACCGCCTGCTGAGCCGGTTCTACAAGGTGCTGGTGATCGACACCGGGAACAACGAGGGCTCCAGCAACTGGCGCGAGGCGATGAAGGCGGCTGACGCCCTCGTCATCCCGATCAAGTGGAAGAGCCTGTCCTGCGCGGCCGCCGTACAGATGCTGGAGGAGCTCGACAACCAAGGCCCCGAGGCGCAACGGCTGATCCGCCGCGCGGTGATCGCGGTCTCGAACGGTCCCGGCGACGTGAACAAGGACGTCGAGAAGCAGCTCCGCCCGTACTTCGAGTCCCGGGCGGCCGCCGTCATCGACATCCCGACCGACATGCACATCGCCGCCGAAGGCCCGCTCGACCACTCCGCCCTGCAGCCGGCCACCCGCCGCGCCGCCCTGGAGCTGGCCGCGAAGGTCTCCGAGCAGATCACGATCGCTCTGAATACTCCACGCTGACAGCAGCCTGTTCGCGCCGCAGGCGGTGGCGGATCAGGACGGCCGGCACAGCTGACTACCGGCTGGTCCGGCCGCCTACTTTCGTTGTCGATACCATCTGCTCGTGAACGAAGGAGCGAACGTGCCCGAAGTCAAGATCCACCTGATCGGCGTCGAAGGCGAGGCCGAGCGCAGCGTCACCGAGACGACGACGATCGGGGAGCTGTTCGCCGGGATCTTCGGCCAGGACCGCTCCGCGATCGCCGCCCGGGTCAACGGTGAGCTGCGGGACCTGTCCCGGGTCGTCCAGGACGGCGACCAGATCGAGCCGGTCAAGGCGGCGTCCGAGGACGGCCGCGCGATCATCCGGCACTCGACCGCGCACGTCCTGGCGCAGGCCGTACAGGACCTCTTCCCGGACGCCAAGCTGGGGATCGGTCCGCCGGTGGAGAACGGGTTCTACTACGACTTCGACGTCGAGACGCCGTTCACGCCGGAGGACCTGACCAAGCTCGAGAAGAAGATGCAGCAGATCATCAAGGAGCGGCAGCGGTTCAGCCGCCGGGTGGTCAGCGACGACGACGCACGCCAAGAGCTGGCCGACGAGCCGTACAAGCTCGAGCTGATCGGCATCAAGGGCTCGGCGGCGGACGCGGCCGAGGGTGCGAGTGTCGAGGTCGGCGGTGGCGAGCTGACGATCTACGACAACGTCCGGCGGGACGACAGCGTCGCCTGGAAGGACCTCTGCCGCGGCCCGCACGTCCCCGCTACTGGGTACCTGGGCAACTTCAAGCTGATGCGTACGGCGGCCGCGTACTGGCGGGGCAGTGAGAAGAACCCGCAGCTGCAGCGCATCTACGGGACGGCCTGGGAAAGCAAGGACGAGCTGAAGGCGCACCTGACCCGCCTGGAGGAGGCCGCCAAGCGCGACCACCGCAAGCTCGGCACCGAGCTCGACCTGTTCAGCTTCCCGGACGAGATCGGCTCCGGCCTCGCGGTCTTCCACCCCAAGGGCGGTGTGCTGCGCAAGGTGATGGAGGACTACTCCCGCCAGCGCCACGTCGAGGACGACTACGAGTTCGTGTACTCGCCGCACATCACCAAGGGCCAGCTGTTCGAGACCTCCGGCCACCTGGACTGGTACGCCGACGGCATGTACCCGCCCATGCACCTGGACGAGGAGCGCGGCGCGGACGGGCAGATCCGCAAGCAGGGCCAGGACTACTACCTGAAGCCGATGAACTGCCCGATGCACAACCTGATCTTCGCGGCCCGCGGCCGGTCGTACCGGGAGCTGCCGCTGCGGCTGTTCGAGTTCGGCACCGTGTACCGGCTGGAGAAGTCCGGTGTCGTCCACGGCATGACCCGCGCGCGTGGCTTCACGCAGGACGACGCGCACATCTACTGCACCCGTGAGCAGATGCGCGACGAGCTGCGCAACCTGCTGACGTTCGTGCTCGGTCTGCTGGCCGACTACGGCCTCGACGACTTCTACCTCGAGCTCTCCACGAAGAACCCGGACAAGTTCGTCGGCTCCGACGAGGTCTGGGAGGAGGCCACCGAGACGCTCCGGGAAGTTGCCGAGGGCTCCGGTCTCGAGCTGGTCCCGGACCCGGGCGGCGCGGCCTTCTACGGCCCGAAGATCTCGGTCCAGACCCGGGACGCGATCGGCCGGACCTGGCAGATGTCGACGATCCAGCTGGACTTCAACCTGCCGGAGCGGTTCGAGCTGGAGTACACCGCGCCGGACGGTTCGCGGCAGCGGCCGGTGATGATCCACCGCGCGCTGTTCGGTTCGATCGAGCGGTTCGTCGCGGTCCTGACCGAGCACTACGCGGGCGCCTTCCCTCCGTGGCTGGCGCCGGTCCAGGTGATCGGCATCCCGATCACCGACGGGCACGTCGACTACCTGTTCGAGGTCGCCGAGCAGCTGAAGGCGCACGGGATCCGGGTCGAGATCGACGCGTCCGACGACCGGATGCAGAAGAAGATCCGGAACGCGCAGAAGGCCAAGACGCCGTACATGCTGATCGCCGGCGACGAGGACATGGCGGCCGGTTCGGTGTCCTTCCGGTACCGCGACGGCACGCAGAACAACGGCGTACCGATCGCCGACGCGGTCGCGGAGATCGTCGACGCCGTCAAGAAGCGCGTGCAGGTATGACCGATCACCCCGACTCGCCCTACACACCGCAGGAGTTGGTGCCGCAGGACGGTGTCGGGGTGCCGGATCCGTTCCTGCGGCTGTGGACGCCGCACCGGATGGCCTACATCGAGGGCGAGAACAAGCCGACGAGTGCCGACGCCGGTTCGGGCTGCCCGTTCTGCCGGCTGCCGGGTCTGCCCGACACGGAGGCGCTGATCGTGCACCGCGGCGAGGCGGCGTACGCGGTCCTGAATCTGTACCCGTACAACCCTGGGCATCTGATGATCGTCCCCTACCGGCACGTGGCCGACTACACCGAGCTGACCGACGCCGAGGTCCGCGACGTCGCGGACCTGACCCGGCAGGCGATGCAGGCGATCCGTACGGTGTCGGCGGCGCACGGCTTCAACATCGGGATGAACCAGGGCGAGATCGCCGGCGCCGGCATCGCCGCCCACCTGCATCAGCACGTGGTGCCGCGGTGGACCGGCGACATGAACTTCATGCCGGTGATCGCCAACACCAAGGTGCTCCCGCAGCTCCTCCCGGACACCCGCGCACTGCTGGCGAAGAACTGGCCGTAGTTCAGCGCCATAGGTCAGCGGATGAACAGCGGCAGCATCGGGTCGACGATGTCGGTCAGCTCGTCCAGCGTGACCTGGCGGGGTGGGTCCGTCAGCGCTGACACGCGGACCACGCGGCGGTTCTGGCGGAAGACGAGTTCGCCCGCATCGGGGAGGTAGTACCCGGGCTGTCCGATCGGCGCGAACTGTGGCGGCGGCACCCGCTCCGCCTCCGGGATCGACGACTGGTCGAACGCCTCCACGATCGACACCGTCGCGTCGAACGTGCCCCAGATGCAGGTCAGCGCACCCTTCACCCGGTAGTCCCGTCGCAGCTGGATCTGCAGCTGGACGAAGCGCTCCGCCGTCGACGTCGACAGCTGGCATGTCTCGTCGGTCTGCCGGGCCGGGCGCAGGCTTTTCGGTACGGCGTCCCGCACGGCCAGCGCGATCGTGACCGCCCGGGCCTTCTCGATCCCATCGGCGGGATCGCGGTCGATACCGCCGGCCGGGCTGATCCGTACCGCTCGGTCGCCCACCTTGAAGACGATCCGCGACTCGCTGACGGTGGCGTCCGGCCCGAGTTCCGGAAGTGCTTCGACCGATCCCGGATTCTCCACCAGCCGGTCGAGCGTGTCGGGCCCGGCCGGCAGCGCGCTGACCCCGATCGTCACAGGCAGGGTGCCGAGCAGCAGCGTGCAGAGGTCCATTGCCGGGAGGCCGCCGTCGTTCCAGGCGTACGGCTTCGCGGTGACCGGGCTGCGGAACTTCGCGGTCAGTGTGCGGGTGATCGCCGTACAGACCTGCGGCCCGGGCGCTCCCGCCGTACCGTCGAGGCCTTCGGCCTGCGGGGGAACCATCACGGTCGGGACCACCGCCGCCGGCACTTGAGGGGACGGGCGGCGGCCGTCGGCGCGCTGGGCGACGGTGCAGCCACCGGCAGCAAGCACGGCGAGCACTGTGAGCACGGAGAGCACCGGCACGAGGACACCCGTACGACGCATCCCGGTCACCTCCTCAACCCCAGGATCGCGCTTCGACAGCGTCACCGCGCGCCGAAACCCGGGTCTTGTCACCCGGGCGTGACCCGGGTGAACTACGATCGCGTCGCCATGCTTAACAGATTCCGGCAGTTCTGGACCAAGGTGATCACGCCGATCGCCACCCTCCTGCTCAAGCTCGGTGTGAGCGCCGACATGGTCACGCTGGTCGGCACCATCGGCGTGTCCGCCGGGGCGCTGATCTTCTTCCCCAGCGGTCACCTGTGGATCGGCGTCGTGGTGATCACCTGCTTCGTGTTCTCGGACCTGATCGACGGCTACATGGCCCGGACCTCGGGGACGTCGTCGAAGTGGGGCTCGTTCCTGGACTCGACGCTGGACCGGATCGCCGACGGCGCGATCTACGGCGGCCTGGTGATGTTCTACGCGAACTCGCGGGCCGGCGACTCCACGCTGATGGCCGCGGTGACGCTGTGGGCCCTGGTGATGGGCGCGGTCACGTCGTACGCCCGGGCGAAGGCGGAGAGCCTCGGCCTGAAGGCCAGCGGCGGGCTCGCCGAGCGCGCCGACCGGCTGGTGTTCACGCTGATCCTGGCGTTCTTCTCGGACGTGTTCAACCTGCCGATCCTGCTCGAGCTGGTGATCTGGTACGTCGCCGTCGCGAGCACGATCACCGTCGTCCAGCGCTCGCTCTCGGTCCGTAAGCAGGTCATGTCCGACCCGGCGAAGAACGACCTCGAATCCTGATGGAAGGTGCCCGGCAGCGCGCCGTCGACCTGGCGTTCGCGCTCGCCTGGACGCTGGTACGGCGGCTGCCCGAACGGACCGTGACGTGGCTGTTCACGAAGGCAGCCGATCGGACGTACGCGCGCAACGGTCGCGGCGTACGGCGCCTGCGCGGCAACCTGGCCGCCGTACGACCGGAAGCCACCGACGCCGAACTGGACGAGCTGACCCGGGCCGGGCTGCGGTCGTACCTGCGGTACTGGCAGGAGGCGTTCCGGCTGCCGGAGTGGTCCGACGAGGAGATCGTCGACCGGGTCCGGACCGTGAACGAGAAGCTGCTGCGGGACGCGTACGCCGCAGGTCAGGGCGTGATCTGTGCGCTGCCGCATCTCGCGAACTACGACCACGCAGGCGCCTGGGCCGGCCTGACCGGGATGCCGGTGTCGACCGTCGCAGAGCGTCTCCAGCCGGAGTCCCTGTTCGACCGCTTCATCGCTTACCGCAAAAAGCTCGGCATGGAGGTGCTCCCGCTCACCGGTGGTGACGAGGACGTCACCGACGTACTCACGAACCGCCTGCATGCCGGGGGATTCGTCTGCCTGGTCGCCGACCGGGACCTGTCCGAGCGCGGCGTCCCGGTGACGTTCTTCGGCCGCCCGTCGCGGATGCCGGTCGGTCCGGCCGCGCTGAGCCTGAAGACCGGCGCGCCGCTGATCCCGGCGACGCTGCACTACGACGGCCGCGACCTGGTGATCACGTTCCACGATGCGATCGAGCCGGACAGTGCGGCCGAGATGACCCAACGCTGCGCGGATGCCTTCGCTGCCGGTATCGCCGAGCACCCGGAGGATTGGCACATGTTGCAGCGCATTTTCCTCTGACCACCACGGACGGGAGACAATCGTCCCGTGAGGATCGGCGTGGTGTGCCCGTACTCGCTGGGCACCCCCGGCGGGGTACAGAACCACGTCCGCGACCTCGCCGAGGCGCTGCTCGCCGTCGGCCACGAGGTCTCCGTCCTCGCTCCCGTCGACGACCCGCTGTCGCACAGCAGCATCCCGCCGTACGTCGTCTCGTCCGGCCGCGCGGTCGGCGTGCCGTACAACGGGTCGGTCGCCCGGGTGACGTTCGGTCCGCGTACGGCGGCCCGCGTGAAGAGCTGGCTCGCCGACGGGGACTTCGACGTCGTCCACGTCCACGAGCCGACCACACCGAGCGCGTCGATCATCGCGCTGTGGTCCGCGGACGGGCCGTTCGTGGCGACGTTCCACACCTGGCAGGTGCGGTCCCGGGCGATGAGCGTCGCGTCGAGCCTGCTCCGGCCCGCGCTGGAGAAGATCGACGCGCGGATCGCCGTGTCCGAGAACGCTCGCTCGATGATGGTGCAGCACATCGGCGGCGAGGCGGTGGTGATCCCGAACGGCCTTTACACCGCCCGCTTCAAGGGCAGCCCCCGCGCCGACTGGACGGGCGAGGACGGCACGATCAGCTTCCTCGGCCGCCTGGACGAACCCCGCAAGGGTCTCGGCGTCCTCCTCGACGCCGTACCGCTCCTACTGGCCGAGCGCCCCCACTTGAAGATCCTCGTCGCAGGGTCGGGGCAGGCAGACGAGGTACGCCGGTCGCTGCCGCCCCGGTACCACGCGAACGTGCTGTTCCTCGGAGCGATCGACGACGAGGCCCGCGCGGACATGCTGGCAGGGTCGGACGTGTACGTCGCTCCGCACCTCGGCGGTGAGAGCTTCGGGATCGTCCTGCTGGAGGCCATGGCGGCGGGTGCGCCGGTGCTCGCGAGCGACCTGCCCGCGTTCGGACAGGTGCTGGAAGGCGGGCGGCTGGGGGAGTTGTTCGAGCCCGGGAACGCCGCCGAGCTGGCTGCCCGGGTACTGCGGCTGCTGCGCCGGCCGGACGAACGTGATCGGCTCCGGTCGGCTGGCCTCGCCGCAGTACCGAAGTACGACTGGTCGGTGCTGCTGCCCGAGCTCCTGTCCGTCTACGAGCTGGTGGCTAGACCAGCTTCGCGTGGGCGGCCTTGATCTCGTCGAGGTCGCCGGGCTCGGGCTTCCACGGGAGGACCATCGGGTCGTTCGGATAACGCGGGATCACGTGCAGGTGGGTGTGGAAGACGCTCTGCCAGGCGTCGGCGCCGATGCAGCTGAGCAGGTTGGCGCCGGTTGCGCCGTCGAGGCGCTCGATGACGCGACCGATCATCGACTGGCCGAGCGTCATGATCGCGGTCAGGTCCTCGGGGGCGGCTTCGCGCAGGTCGGTCGAGTGCTCCCGCGGGACGACCAGCAGATGGCCGGGCGTCGCCGGTGAGATGTCCATGAACGCGATCGCCCGATCGGTCTCCGCGACCCGCGTGGAGGGAATGTCGCCGGCCACGATCCCGCAGAAGATGCAGTTCTCGCTCATCCCGACAGGCTATACACTGCGCGAGCCGAACCCGCCCGCCCACTACTAGGAGCCCGATGCCGGACGATCTCCTGCGGCCGACCGTCAGCGCCGGCGTGGACATGTCGGTACGGCCGTGGCGCCTGATGTCGCAGACGTACGTCGCGTTCTTCGGTGGTGTGCTCGCATCCACCGTGGTCGCCTACCTGAACTCGGGCCGGCTCGGCGTCGACGCCGCCAAGCGCCGCTTGATCCTGCTGACGGGTGGGGCCGGGTTCGCCGTGGTCGTCGCGATGTTCCTCCTGCTGTACGACGACGCCGGCCTCACCTCGGGGTTCCGCGTAGGGATCCGTGTGGTGGCGGTGCTCTGCTGCATGCTGCAGCTCCGGCTGCAGCGGCCGATGGACCGGGCGTTCCAGTTGCGCGGCACGGACTACGGATCTCTGTGGACGACGGGGATCGCGGTGACGATCGGCGGCGCGGTCGTCGAGGGCGTGCTCCTCTACCTGGTGACGGAGGTGCTGTGAACGACCCGAGTGAGGCCCGCCTGCAGATGGCCGCGCACTGGTTGCGAATCGGCCGTCCGGAACGGGTTCTCGAGGAGCTCCAGGGCCTGTCCGGCGACGCCGCGCTCGACTACCGCGCGTACCTCTTCCGTGGTGCGGCGCTGCATTCCGTCGACCGGAACGGCGAAGCGATCGACGTACTGCGGGACGGTCTGGCGCAGCACGGTCCGTTCCCGGCGATGCTCCACGTGCTCGGGTCCTCGCTGCGTTCCGAGGGCCGGCTGCCCGAGGCGGAGGCCGCGTTCCTGCAGGGCCTGAGTCTCGACCCGAACGACCCGGACCTCCTGCTCGGGTACGCACACGTCTGCCTCGCGGCCGGTCAGGCCGAGAAGGCGGGCGCGCTGGTCGAGCGAGCGGCGTCCCACGCACCGGAGAGCGTGGCCGTTTCCGCGGCCCGCGCACAGGTCGCGTTCGCGCTCGGCAAGGACCGCGACATGCACAAGCACAGCGCCGAGGCGCTCTCGTACGACCCTGAGGACCCGAACGCGCGCGCCTTGCACGGTACGGCGTCGATGCTGACCGGTGACGCCCGCGCGGGGTACGACTCGTTGCGCTCGGCCGCTGCCGCGCAGCCGGGCGACGCCGACCTGCGTGCGGCCGCCCGCGAGGCCAAGCTGTTCAACCATCCGCTGATGCTGCCGCTGCGGCCGTTCGCGCGGGTGAACCCGCTGGTCGTCTGGATCGGCGCGGTCGCGGTCATCTACGGCCTCCGCGCCGCCGGCCTCGGCCCGCTGTCGTTCGCGTTCGCCATGATCTGGCTGGCGTTCTGCGTCTATTCGTGGGTCGTCCCACCACTGGTACGCCGCTGGATCAACCGGAAATGGGGATCATGAGTAACGACCGGATCGAGTCCCTGCGCAAGGCGGTCGAGGCCAATCCCGACGATCTGCTGCTGCGGCTCGTGCTGGCCGAGTCGCTGAACGTGGCCGGGGAGGCCGAGGAAGCGCTCGACCAGTACGTCGTACTCCTCGATCACCACGGCCTGCCCGACGACCAGTTCGTGCCGGTCGGGGAACTGGCCGCTGCGAACGGGCGGCTCGCGCTGCTCCGGAACCTGCTCGAGGCGGCCCGTCAGCGCGGCGTCGTCGAGGGCACGGGTCGCCTGCAGCAGCTCGTCGACGGCATGATCGCCGAGCGCAGCGGCGTACGGATCAAGGTCGGTCCGGAGGCCGAGGCGCCGTACGAGCAGGACCTGGTGAAGGAGGCGACCACCTTCGACCAGGTCGGCGGCATGGAGGAGATCAAGCGGGTGATCCACCGGATGGTGATCCTCCCGCAGAGCCGTCCGGAGCTGTACGAGAAGTACGGGCGCAAGGCCGGCGGCGGCGTGATGCTGTACGGGCCGCCCGGGTGCGGCAAGACGCTGCTCGCGCGGGCAACCGCGGGGGAGTGCGGTCTGCCGTTCGTCAACGTCCGGATCGAGGACGTGATGGACCCGTACCTCGGGGTGTCCGAGCGGAACCTGCACGAGGCGTTCGAACGCGCCCGCGCCAACGGTCCGTGCGTACTGTTCCTCGACGAGCTGGACGCGCTCGCCTTCGCCCGGCACAAGCACGGCGGGTCCGAGTCGCGCCGGCTGGTCGACGTACTGCTCCAGGAGCTCGACGCGATCGGCTCCGAGAACGACGGCCTTCTCGTTCTCGCGGCGACGAACGCGCCGTGGGACGTGGACGAGGCGATGCTCCGGCCGGGGCGGTTCGACCGGGTGATCTTCGTACCGCCGCCGGACGAGCCGGCCCGCGTGGACATCCTGGAGGTGCTCACGAAGGACGTACCGGCCGATGGTCTCGACCTGAAGGCGCTCGCCGCGCAGACCGCGATGTTCAGCGGCGCCGATCTGCGCGCGTTGATCGAACGCGGCGTGGACAAGGTGATCGACGAGGCGCTGTCCACCGGTGGCGAGCCGCCGCTGGCGATGCAGCACCTGACCGAGGCGCTGGCCGCGGTGAAGCCGTCGACGCTCGACTGGCTGCACCGCGTCCGCTCGTACGTCGAGTTCGCCAACCAGAGCGAGCGCTACGACGAGGTGGCGGCGTACCTGAAATCCCGCGACGTACGCCGCCGCCTCAACAAAGGCTGATCACTTCAGCTTGGCCGCCACGGAGTCCGGCATCGCCTCGTAGCGGGAGAACTCGCGGCTGAACGACGCCGCGCCGTGGGACAGCGAGCGCAGGTCGATCGTGTAGCGGGTGATCTCCACCTGTGGGACTTCGGCCTTCACCAGCGTCCTGTTCTCGCCGACCTTGTCCGTGCCGAGCAGCCGGCCGCGCCGCCCGGACAGGTCGCTCATCACCGCACCGACCAGCTCGTCCGGTACCAGCACCGAGACCAGGTCCACCGGTTCGAGCATCGAGACCCGGGCCGCGGCCGCGGCCTCGCGCAGCGCGAGCCCGCCCGCCATCTGGAACGCCATGTCCGACGAGTCGACGCTGTGCGCCTTGCCGTCGGTGAGCGTGACCCGGATGTCGACCATCGGGTACCCGGCCGCGACGCCCTTCTCCATCTGCGCCCGGACGCCCTTCTCCACGCTCGGGATGAACTGCCGCGGCACGGCACCGCCGACCACCTTGTCGACGAACTCGAACCCGGTGCCCTCCGGCAGCGGCTCGACCTCGATGTCGCAGACGGCGTACTGCCCGTGGCCGCCGGACTGCTTCACGTGCCGTCCGTGACCCTTGGCCGGCCCGCTGAACGTCTCCCGCAACGGCACCCGGAGCTCCACGGTGTCGACGGTGACGCCGTACCGGTTGGACAGCGCGTCGAGGACGACGTCGGAGTGTGCCTCGCCCATGCACCACAGCACGATCTGGTGGGTCTCCGGGTTCTGCTCGATCCGTAGCGTCGGATCCTCCGCCGCGAGCCGTTGCAGCCCGACCCCAAGCTTGTCCTCGTCGGTCTTGGCATGCGCCTGGACGGCGATCGGGAGCAGCGGTTCCGGCATGTTCCACGGCTTGAGCAGCAGCGGCTCCGTCTTGTCGGACAGCGTGTCACCGGTCTCTGCCCGGGTCAGCCGCCCGATCGCGCACATGTCACCGGCGACGACCTCCGCGGCATGCCGCTGGGTCTTGCCGAGGGGGAACGAGAGCGTACCGATCCGCTCGTCCTCGTCGTGGTCCTCATGCCCGTGCGCGGCACCGTTGTGGTCACCGAAGAACGACGTGAAATGGCCCGACACGTGAACCGTCGCGTCGGGCCTGATGGTGCCGGAGAACACCCGGACCAGGCTGACCCTGCCGACGTACGGGTCCGACGTCGTCTTCACCACCTCTGCCAGCAGCGGGCCGTCCGGGTCGCAGGCGAGGCCCTTACGGGCGACCCCGTGCGGGTTGAAGACGTCCGGAATGGTGTGCTCGGGCGGCGACGGGAACCCGCTGGTGATCACTTCGAGCAGCTCGTACGTCCCGACCCCGGAGGCGCTGCAGACCGGGACGACCGGGAAGAACGAGCCGCGCGCGACCGCCCGCTCGAGGTCTTCGATCAGCACCTTCTGGTCGATCTCCTCGCCGCCGAGGTAGCGGTCCATCAGCGACTCGTCCTCGGACTCCTCGATGATCCCCTCGATCAGGGTGCCGCGCAGTTCCTCGATCTGGTCCGCGTACGAAGAGTCCGCCGGGGTGGTGGAGCGCTTGCCGCCGGAGTACTCGTAATACGACTGGGAGAGCAGCCCGATCAGCCCGTCACCAGCGGGCAGGTAGAGCGGCAGGACCTTGTCGCCGAACGCGGCCTGGGCGGTGGCGAGCGCGTTCTGGTAGTTCGCCCGGGCGTGGTCGAGTTTGGTGATCACGACCGCGCGCGGCATCCCGACCTCCTCGCACTCCTGCCAGACGGTGCGGGTCGGCTCGTCGACGCCCTCGCTCGCCGAGACCACGAACAGCGCACAGTCCGCGGCGCGCAGCCCGGCCCGCAGCTCGCCGACGAAATCGGCGTACCCGGGGGTGTCGATCAGGTTCACCTTCACGCCGTCGTGCGGAAGCGACGCGAGCGCCAGGCCCACGGAGCGCTGCTGCCGGATCTCGGCGTCGTCGAAGTCGCACACCGTGGTTCCGTCGACGACGGTGCCGGGTCTGTTCAGGACTCCGGAGGCCACCAGCAGGGCCTCGACGAGGGTGGTCTTGCCGGCGCCCGACGGGCCGACCAGCACCACGTTGCGGATGGCGGCCGGGTTGTCCACAGCGGGCGCGGCTCCGGTGCCTTGGGAAGCGTTCGTCTTGTCTGCCATGACGTTCCTCCTGGTCCACCCACGATTCCCCTATCGGACACTTCGCACAAGGGCCTTCAGCGCGCGGATTCGTGTCGGGCCTGCCACGCGCGGACCCTCCTCGTCGGTAGGGTCACGGACATGCGTAGGGCTTTCGGGGTAGTCGTCACGATGCTGGTCGCCGTTCTGGCACTGGCCGGATTCGCGTTGCCGGCATCGGCCGAAGCCGGCGACGAGATCAGGAACTTCACGATCGACTACACCGTCACATCGGACGGCGTACTGCAGGTCAAGGAGACGATCGACTACCACTTCGTGAGCACCGGCCGGCACGGCATCTACCGAGACCTGGTGACCCGCGAGCCGTACAAGGACGACGACTCGAAGGACCAGGAGTACCAGGTCTCGAACGTCCACGTGACCTCGCCGACGCGGGGCGTCAGCTCGGACTTCACCAAGACCACGACGGAGTCGAACAAGGGCCGGTACTCGACCGAGCGGATCAAGATCGGCTCGGCCGACGACACGGTCCCCGGTACCGAGGCGACGTACGTGATCACGTACGACGTGCGCGGCGCGCTGCGGCACTTCGCCGACCACAGCGAGCTGTACTGGGACGCGACCGGCCGCAGCTGGGACGCGACCATCGCGAACGTCCAGGTCAACGTCGACGTCCCGCAGGGCGTGACCAAGGTCGAGTGCTTCATCGGTACCGTCGGCTCGAACCAGAACTGCCCGTCCAGCACGGTCACCGGCGGCAAGGGTATGTTCGGCGCGACCCAGCTGGAGAGCGGCAACCAGCTCACGATCGTGGCCGGTATCACCGCGGGCGCGGTCAAGAACGACGCCCCGATCGTGGTCGACCCGCCGAGCTGGATGGAGCGCAACGGCCTGTCCTGGCTGCAGCTGATCGTCTCCGGCATCGTCACCGTCGCGGCGATCGTGGTCGCCGCGCTCTACGCGAAGCTCGGCAACAAGGACCAGCGGTACGCCGGGATGCCGCCGGGGACGTTCCCGCCCGACGGGGTCGCGGCCCAGCCGGTGAAGGACGATCTCCGTGAGGACCAGCTCCCGGTGGCGTTCGCGCCGCCGAAGATCCCGGTCGCCGAGGGCGGCCTGCTGATCGACGCGAAGGCGACCACCGTCGAGACGGCCGCGACGCTCATCGACATGGCCGTCCGCGGCGGCGTCCGGATCGACAACGACGGCACTACGCAGAAGGCGGTGCTGCTGAACCCGGCGGCCGCGACCGCTCCGCACGAGCAGGCGCTGATGTCCGGCCTCTTCCCGACACTGCAGCCCGGATCCGAGGTCGTGCTGCAGCGGGGCGCGGTCGGCGACAACACCATGCGGCACGCGCACAACGAGCTGATCAAGGCGCTCCGCAACCAGGTGCGGGCGCGCCAGTGGTACCTGCGGATGCCGCGGGCCGGAGGTGGTTCGGTGTTCAAGAACGGCTTCGGCTGTGCCTGTATGGCGATGATCGCGATCTGGGTTGTCGGCGCCGGCTTGTTCGGGACGGTGGCCAGCGCCGCGACCGGCGGGGCGGGCCGGGCGTTCGCGGTCTCGGTCCCGGTGATCGCCGTGATCGTTGCCCTAGGCATCTGGATCGCGGTCCGTGGCCGTGGGCAACGGAACCCGGCGGGCCGGGCGGTCACCGACCAGCTGGTCGGCTTCCGGAAGTACCTGGCCACCGCCGAGGCGGACCAGCTCCGGTTCGAGGAGGGCGAGGACATCTTCTCGAAGTACCTGCCGTGGGCGATCGCGTTCGGGCTCGCCGACCGCTGGCAGAAGGTGTGCGAGCAGCTGGTCGCCGCGGGCCGCATCCCGCAGGACCCGTACTGGTACTCCGGCCCGTCGTACTACACCTCCGGCTGGACCGCCGGCGCCGTCGGCTCGACCCTCGCCCACAGCTTCGACCCGCCGCCGACCCCGTCCAGCTCGGGCAGCGGCGGCGGCAGCTCTTCCGGCTTCAGCGGCGGCTTCTCCGGCGGTGGTGGCGGCGGCGGAGGCGGCGGGAGCTGGTGACCGTACGACGTGCACTCGGGGTGATTGGCGGCACGTTCCTCGCCGCCCTCGCCGTCCTGGTGCCGGCCGGAGTCGCGGTTCCGGCTGGTGCTGCGCCGGCGGCGGACGGTGACGAGATCAAGAACTTCACGATCGACTACACGGTGTCCGCGGACGGTGTGCTGCACGTCCAGGAGACGATCGCCTACAGGTTCGCAAGCATCGGCCGGCACGGAACCTACCGCGACCTCGTGGTCCGGGAGCCGTACAAGGACGACGGCTCGAAGGACCAGAAGTACGAGGTTTCCGGCATCAAGGTGTCGAGCGACGCGCCGGCCGGTTTCACCACCGAGACGATCAAGTCCCATTCCGACCGGGACCAGATCCTGCGGATCAAGATCGGCTCCGAGACCCAGCGGATCCCGCTGGACCATGCGACGTACCTGATCACCTACGACGTACGCGGCGCACTACGGCACTTCGCCGACCACAGCGAGCTGTACTGGGACGCCACCGGCAGCGGCTGGGACGCGGTGATCGACAAGGTCACGGTCGATGTCACGGTTCCGCAGGGCGTCACCCAGGTGGAGTGCTTCGCGGGCGAGACCGGCTCGACGCGGACCTGCGCGCAGAAGTCGGCGAGCGGCGGCAAGGGCGTGTTCGGTGCCCCGAACCTGGTCCGCGGCAGCCAACTCACGGTCGTCGCCGGGATCAGGTCCGGCGCCGTGCAGAACGACACCCCGATCGTGGTCGACCCGCCGACCTGGATGCAGCGGAACGGACTGTCCTGGCTCGCGCTCGCGGGTTCCGGGGCGCTGACGCTGGCGGGAGTCGCATTCGCCCTGTTCTACCGGCGGATGGGCAATCGGGACGAGCGGTACGCCGGTCTGCCGCCAGGCACCGTCCCGCCGGACGGCGTCGCCACCCGGCTGGTGAAGGACGATCTCAGCGAGGACCAGCTGCCGATCGCGTTCGCGCCGCCGCGGATCCCGGTCGGCGAGGGTGGCGTGTTGCTCAACAGGAGCGCGACGACCCGCGAGGTCTCGGCCACGCTCATCGACCTGGCGGTGCGTGGCGCCGTACGGATCGACAACTCCAGCGACCGCGCGCGGAAGGCGGTCCTCGTCGACCCGGCGGTCGCGATCGCGCCGCACGAGAAGGCTTTGCTCAAGGGGCTGTTCCCGTCGCAGGAGTCCGGTGACGAGCGACTGCTCCTGCCGCCGGGCCGAGGCAACTACACGATGCAACGGGTCGCGAACGAGACGATCGCTGCCCTGTGGGCGCAGGTCCGGGAGCGGAAGTGGTACCGAAGGCTGCCGCACGGGTCGGGCAGCGGCGGGAGCTCGGGCGTTGCTTGGCTCAGCGCGATCGCGGTCGTCGTACTCGCCGTTGCCGCGGGACAGCTCGGGTCGGGTCCGTTCACCGGTGGGCGGTTCCTGGTGATCGTCGTACCTGCGATCACACTGCTGGTGGTGGTGTGGGCGTGGCGAGCGCAGCAGCGGCGGGGGAGGCGGACAGCGGCCGGGCGGGCGGTTCTGGACCAGGTCATCGGATTCCGGACGTACCTCGCGACCGCCGAGGCCGATCAGTTGCGGTTCGAGGAGGGCGAGGACATCTTCTCGAAGCACCTGCCCTGGGCGATCGCCTTCGGCCTGGCGGATCGCTGGCAGCAGGTCTGTGCGGAGCTGGTCCAGGTCGGTCGGCTGTCCCCGGACCCGGTCTGGTACGTCGGTCCGTCGTACTACGCCTCCACCTGGACAGCCGCCTCGGTCGGTTCCACGGTCGCCGACTCGTTCGTTTCGCCGCCCTCGGCAAGCTCCAGCGGCTCGGGCGGCGGCAGTACCTCGGGCTTCAGCTTCAGCGGCGGGTCCTCCGGTGGTGGCGGTGGAGGCGGAGGCGGCGGGAGCTGGTAGGCCGGACGGCTCAGACCGCGCCGCCGGCGGCGGCCGGGGCGGTCGGGTCGGCGGCGGTGTCGCCGACCACCTCGCGGGCCAGGAAGTCCTCGAGGTGGAACAGGTTGTCACCGGCGCGCTGTGCGACGTTCACGAGCGTCTTCATCGCGGCGACCTCCTCGACCTGCTCCTTGAGGAACCACTGCATGAACTGCTCACCGACGTAGTCGCTCTCGTCGCGGGCCGTACGGGCCAGCGTCTCGATCTGCTTGGTGACGGTGATCTCCTGCGCCAGCGCGAGCTCCAGCGGCTCGATCGCGGTCTTGAAATCCGACTCGACCTCGCCGACCGACGGGATCTGCGGCCGGATGTCCTTGTCCAGCAGGTACTGCACCATCATCATCGCGTGGTTGCGCTCTTCCAGGGACTGCTTGTAGAAGTGCGCGGCCAGCCGCGGGAGATCCTGCGCGTCGTACCAGACAGCGACTGCCACGTACTGCTGCGACGCGGTGAATTCGTTCCGGATCTGTTCCTGCAGGAGTTTCTCGTACGTGCTCATTCCGTCAATCTACTCTGTCCCAGCGCGATCACCTCGGTGTCGCCGCCGGGCAGGCCGATCCGGACCGTCGTACCGTCCACCCGCACATCGATGCCCTCGGCAAGCGCTTCCGGCCGCAGTGCGTCCCGGGTGAGCAGTACGGCGTTCACCAGCACAAGCGGTTCGCCGTGATGCTGTGCGGTCAGGTACGGCGTCGCCGAGTGGACGCCGAACGGGTTCACACCTACCGCTCGGTGCACGCCCGCTGCTTCATACCCGTACAACCCGACAACCGCAGACAACAACCCGTCCGCGCTGCGCGCGGACGCGGTGGTGGGGGTGGAGGTGGTGGGGGCGGCGCCCGCTTCCTCCGCCGTCTCCGCTCGCTCCGGCGGCGCAGCCGCCGTGGAGGTTGCCTCAGGCAAGGAGTTTCCGGCGATGGCGAAGCCGGCGCTGCGGACGGCCGCGCCCTCCGGGCCTTCGACCAGGGCGCATCGGATCTCCCACCCGTTGTGGACCAGCGACGTGACCTCGATCCGCCACGGACCGTCGGCCCCGAGCCATGACTTGTGCCACGAGGACGCCGTACGTCCCTCGACGCCGAGCCGCCGGATCCGCCCCCGCGCGCTCGCGACACCATCGGGCGACACCAACGAGATCAGGTTGTCGATCCCCGGCTCGTGATCCGACAGGTCCGGCCCCGCGTGGTTCGCGTACGCCAGCCGGTTGTAGTGCGGATCACCCGCCGGCTCGACACCTTCGGGTTCGGCAACGGGCGCATGGTCGGCGCCGTGGTTCACCAGCTGCACGACCTGATCGTGCCGGCTGGCGTGCACGATCCACCCCGGCTCTGGCATCGCCTTCAGCTGATCCGCGTCGTCCAGCGGAACCGAGTCCTCCGGATCCGACCAGACCGGATGCTCCGGCGGCAGGATCAACCCGACGAAACCCTTCGAAGCCCAGTACGGCGACCCAGGTCCGGAGTACTGCTGCGTCGTCGGCAGGAACGTGTCGTACCACCCGAGCGTCAGCACCCCACGCTCGTCCGGCACCCCGTGCTGGACGAAATGCCGCGCGATCCCGGAGCACAACCGCCGCGTCTCACCCGGGCTCAGCGGCGTCGAGTCGAGCAATGCGCCCATCCAGTACGGCGCCGCGGCCGCCATCCGGTACGTCAGCGACCGCCCCTGGTAGATCGGCGCCCCGTCGTTCCCGACGAGGTGTACGGCGTCCTCGAGGAACAGCCGGATCCGCTCCTTGTACAGCTTCAGGCGGTCCTCGTACTGCGCTCCCGGCGTCGCGGCGGCCATCCGCGCCCACAGACCCGGGTACAGGTGCATCGCCCAGCCGATGTAGTTGTCGAAGTTCTGGCCGTCGCCGTCGGAGTACCAGCCGTTGCCGACGTACCAGTCCTCGATCCGGTCGAGGCCGCCGTCGATGTCCTCCTGCTTGTACGGCGCGCCGACCGACGCGAGGAACTGCTCGCTGACGACCTGGAACAGCCGCCAGTTGTTGTCGTGCGTGGTCGACCCGATGAACCCGCCGAGCCACTCCGCGACGTGCTCCTGCGCCCGGGTGTCGAGGCGGTCCCAGATCCACTCGCGGGTCTCGTGCAGCGATACCGCGATCGCCGCGGCCTCGACCATCTGTTGCGACCGCGGGGTGAGCCGCAGCCACGCCTCCGGGTGGTCCGGGTTCGCACCGTTCGCGACGCCCCGTGCGTACCGCTCGATCAGCTGCTCACAACCCTTGCCCTGCACGCCGGCGATCCGGAACGCGGCCAGCATGAACGACCGGGCGAAACCTTCCAGCGCGTCGGACGCCGTACCGGACCGGCTCGGGCGGCCGGGCAGCTGGACCAGCGACCCGCCGGGGGAGAAGTACGGCACGAGCGAGTCGAGCAGGTGATCCGCGAGTGCCTCCCAATGCGCCCGCACCCAGCCGGTCTGGCGCGAAAGCTCGCGGTCGGTCGCGGGCAGGATCAGGCGGGTCACTAGGCGAGCCTTCCGAGTTCGGTGGGGCTGATGGCGTGTTGCAGGGGTTGTCCGGTGGCGAGGCGTTCGAGTTCGCTGACGGCGAGTTCGCCGAGGCGGGCGATCTCGTTGCCGACGGCACCGGCGACGTGCGGGGTGACGAAGACGTTCGGCAGGTCGAGCAGCGGCGAGTCCGGCGGCAGCGGCTCCGGGTCGGTGACGTCGAGGACCGCGTCGATCCGGCCCGACGCGCACGCGCGGAGCAGCGCGTCGGAGTCGATGATCTTGCCGCGGGCGGTGTTGATCAGCGAGGCGCCGTCCTTCAGCAGGCCGAGCAGGCGGGCATCGACGAGGCCGACGGTCTCGGGCAGCAGCGGGGCGTGCACGCTGAGGATGTCGCTGCGGCTGAAGAGCGTGTCGTTGTCCACCAGCTCCGCGCCCAGCCCGGCGGCCTCGTCCGCGGTCAGGTAGGGGTCGCTGATCAGTACTTCGAGATCGAACGTGCGCAGCCGCTCGGCGACCATCCGCGCGATCCGCGACGCCCCGAGCAGGCCGACCGTGGCGCCGTAGTTGCCAGGCATCTCGTGCGCGTCGGCCTTGCGCCGCTCGAGCCGGTACTGCGCCGCGAGCCGGAACGCCCGCTTGCCGGCCATCACGATCGCCGCGACCGTGAACTCGGCGACCGGCTGCGCGTTCGCGGTGGCCGCCGACGAGACCTGGATGCCGCGGTCGAACGCGATCGGGTCCACGATCGCCTTCACCGAGCCGGCCGCGTGCAGGATCGCCTGGAGCTTGGGCGCCTCGTCCAGGACGTCCGGCCCGATCCGCGGACAGCCCCAGCCCGTGAGCAGTACGTCGACGTCCGGGAGCGCCGCCCGTACGGCGGGGTCGGCGAGGAAGCTCGTACCGGGGCCGACCGGCAGGACGGTGGCGACCGCTTCCAGGCGCTGCCGGACACGCGGGACGAGCACGCGCTCGCGGCTGCCGGCGTTCATCGCCAGCATGACGGTCGGGGCGGAAGTCGGTTCGAGGCTCACGGGGACCACGCTAGCAAGCGCTTTCCAGAGTTGTCGCCCCGGTGCCGAGTCTTGGAACATCCTGAATCTTCCCTGCAACTTCTGGCTGACCGGAATTTGTCCGGCGCACCCCGGCGTTGGGGACAATAGAAGGGCCAGTTGGCGACTGCGAAGGAGACGACGATGCTGCGACCGGACGACCTCTACGAGATCGTCGACGAGTCGGTGGCGACCGGCCCGGCGGCGACGCCGAAGGTCATGGTGCACTCGCTGGACGGGTTCATGGACGCCGGCCAGGCCGGCCGCGTGACCGCCGACCACCTGCTCGAGGTGCTGGACCACCGGTTGCTGGCGCGGTTCGACGTCGACCTGCTGCACGATTACCGGGCCCGCCGGCCCGAGGTGACGTTCGCCGAGGACCGGTTCACCGACTACACCCCGCCGCACCTCTCGCTGCACCTCGTCACCGACGACGCGGGCGTCGAGTTCCTGCTGCTGGAGGGCGCCGAGCCGGACAACCACTGGGATCGGTTCGCCGGCGCGATCCGCCAGCTGATCGATCTGTACAACGTGACCCTCACGATCGGCGTCCACGGCATCCCGATGGGAGTCCCGCACACCCGCCCGCTCGGCCTGACCGCGCACGCGACCCGGCCGGAGCTGGTCACCCGCTCGAACATCTGGGACGGCGAGATGGTGCTGCCCGCGAGCGCCGGCACGATGCTCCAGGTCCGCCTGGGCGAGGCCGGCAAGGACGCGATGGGCTTCGCCGTCCACGTCCCGCACTACCTCGCCGAGAACCGCTTCCCGGGTGCCGCGCTGGCGCTCGTGCACGCAATCTCGGCCGCGACCGGCCTGCTCCTCCCTAGCAAGGCCCTGCTCGACGAGGCCGCCGTCACGGGTCGGCTGGTCGACGAGCAGGTCGACGCCTCGGAGGACGCCAGCGCGGTGGTGAAGGCCCTCGAGACGCAGTACGACGCCGCAGCCGGCTCACTGAGCCGGAAGAGCCTCCTCGCCGACTCCACCCCGTCCGCCGATGAACTGGGCGCCGAGGTGGAGCAGTTCCTCGCCGAGCTGAACCGCGAAGACGACAACTGACCGCACGCCCTCGCCCCGCCCGGTCCCCGGCGCCGCATTTGCCCTGGTTGACCAGGCAAATCGGGGGTTTGTGACCCTCAGCGAGGCTCAGGAACCCGGCGTTTGGTGGGTATGCCAGCCAAATGGGACATGAGGCGGGCGGGGCGTACGTGACGGTTTCCACAGTGGGTACGGCGGAGTAGGGCGGCTGCGCCTGTCAGGATGAGGCATGCCTGAGTCGTTGGAGGATCTGGTCGAGCTGCTCGACCTGGAGAAGATCGACGTCGACCTGTTCCGGGGTCGTCAGCCGCAGACCTCGATGCAGCGGGTGTTCGGCGGGCAGGTCCTCGGACAGGCGCTCGCCGCGGCCAGCCGGACCGTCGACGCCGAGCGCGTCGTGCACTCCCTGCACGGGTACTTCCTGCGCGCCGGAGACACGTCGGTACCGATCGTGTACCGCGCGGAGCCGACCCGTGACGGCGGATCGTTCAGCAGCCGCCGGGTGGTCGCGTCCCAGCACGGGAAGCCGATCTTCTACATGTCGGCGTCGTTCCAGCGGCCGGAGCCCGGTCTCGACCACCAGGACCCGATGCCGGACGACGTCGTACCGCCGGAAGAGGCGCCGCGCCTCGCGACCGTACTCGAAGCGCGGAGCGGACGGCCCGCGGCGGACTGGGACCGCGAATGGGCGTCGCTCGACGTACGGCTGGCCGGGGTGACGGGCCGGCAGTTCTGGATCCGCGCCGCCGGGAAGCTGCTCGACGAGCCGGCGTTGCACGCGTGTGTGCTCGCGTATGCGAGTGACCTGACGTTGCTCGGGGCCAGCCTGCTGCCGCACGGCATCGTGATCGGCGACCGGCGGATCCAGCCCGCGTCGCTCGACCACGCGCTCTGGTTCCACCGCCCGTTCCGCGCTGACGAGTGGCTGCTGTACGACCAGGCATCGCCGTCGGCGTCCGGCGCGCGGGGCTTCGCCACCGGCCGGCTCTACACCGTGGACGGCCGCCTGATCGCGTCCGTCGCACAGGAGGGACTCATCCGTCCGGTCGGGTTGGATTCGGATCTGCTAACTTAGGAGCATGTTGCAGCGCGCAGTAGTGACGACGACGCCGAGGTTCGTCCCGGCGCGCTGACAGCTGACTGTCGACCGAAGCCCCGGGGCGAGTGCCCCGGGGCTTCGTCGTGCCCGGTGGTCTCTCGCCCCATCTCAACGAGGAGACCACCATGTACGACCACCGTAAGATCGGCCGCGAACTCGGCCTGTTCGACTCCGACCCGCTCATCGGCGCGGGCCTGCCCTACTGGCTGCCGGCCGGCGCCGCCGTACGGCGTGCGCTCGAGAGCTACATCGCTGAGGTGGAGCGAAGAGCCGGCTACCAGCAGGTGTATTCGCCGGTGCTGGCGAAGAAGGAGCTGTACGAGATCTCCGGCCACTGGGCGAAGTACCACGACGACATGTACCCGCCGATGGACATGGGCGGCGAGGAACTCGTCCTGCGGCCGAGCATCTGCCCGCACCACGCGCTGATGTACCGCTCCCGCTCGCACAGCTACCGTGAACTCCCGCTGCGCATCTCCGAACTCGGCGGCCAGTACCGCGCCGAGTTGTCCGGCGCGATCGGCGGACTGAGCCGGGTCCGCGCGATGCAGCTGAACGACGCGCACATCTTCTGCCGCCTCGACCAGGTCGCCGCCGAGGCCGCGTCGGCGCTGAAGCTGATCAACCAGGCGTACGCCGATATGGGCGTCGCGGCGTCTCGCTACGTCCTCGCGCTGCCTTCCGTCGATGCCGAGTTCAACAGTCCGTCGAGCAAGTACGTCGGTGACGCGGCGAGCTGGGCGCAGGCCGCCGAGCTGCTCCGCGAGGTGCTGAAGGACGCCGGCGTCGACTATGAGGACGCGCCGGGGGACGCCGCGTTCTACGGGCCGAAGATCGACATCCAGATGATGGATTCGGCCGGTCGCGAGTTCAGCCTGTCGACCGTCCAGCTCGACTTCCACCAGCCGGCCGCGTTCGGGCTCGAGTACATCGGTGCCGACGGCAACAAACACCGGCCGGTGATGGTGCACCGGGCGATCGTCGGCAGTATCGAACGGGCGATGGCCCAGCTGATCGAGGTGCACGGCGGCGCGTTCCCGGCGTGGCTCGCGCCGGTGCAGGTCGTCGTACTGCCGATCTCGGACGACGAGGAGAAGCTCGCCGTCGAGGTCGCCCGGCGGGCGTCGGACCGCGGCCTGCGGGTGGAGATCGCGCACGCCGACGAGGGCAGCCTCGGCGCGCGGATCCGGGAGAACCGGCTGGCGCCGTACCAGGCCGTCATCGGGGCGCGCGAAGCCGAGGCCGGTGCCCTGGCGATCCGCGAACGCGACGGCCTCCGGTGGGAGCCGGCCCCGATCGGCGAGGTGCTGGACCGGATCCGGCGTGCGGCGGTGCCCCAGGCCATCGCAATCGCCGACGAGGATGCGGCGTGAGCGCGAGCGCCGGCTGCGGAGCGCGATTGTGATGGCCTGGCGGTTCAGCGTTCCTGTAGCTGGCCGATCAGGTGCGTCACGTCGTGTGAGTCGTCGTACAGCGCGAAGTCGGTGGTCTTGCCGGACTGCTGGAAGCCGAACTGGACCCGCGACGGGAGCAGCAACGGCTTGCGGAAGTCCACGCGGACCGTGAAGGCGTCCGGCAGCGCGCCGGCCCGCTGGATCGACGCGAGCGCGGCAGCCTTGGCCCACATACCGTGCGCGATCTGGCGCGGGAACCCGAACGCCTGGGCAGTGAGCTTGAACAGGTGGATCGGGTTCCGGTCGCCGGACGCGGCGGCGTACCGGCGGCCGAGGTTGCCGCGCAGGTCCCACCACGCGTTCGCGGTCAGCACCGGGTCGGGCAGCAGGTCGGCGTGCGCGTCCGGCGTACCGGCCGAGCGGCTGAGCAGCGTCGTCAGGTCGCTCCACACCAGTTCGTGGTCGACGAAGACCTCGCTGACCACGTCGAACACGGTGCCCTTCGGATGCGGGCGTTCGGGTGTGCTGTGCACGCGGATCGACGGCTCGGCGTGCAGCTGGATCGGCTGCTTCTGCGTGATCGTGTTGGACAGGTGCACGATCCCCATCGGCTTGTACGGGAATGAGGGATCGGACATCAGGTCCAGGTGCAGCGGGAAGGCCAGGACATGCGGATACGTCGGGGGCAGCGCGGGACCGGCCTGGAAACCGGTGACCTCGCGGTACGCCGTCAGGTGGTCCTGGTCGATCGACGACCGGGGGAGCTCGAGGGTGAGGCCGTCCTCGTTCGGCTCGTAGTCGGCACGGCGCAGGGTGGCCTTGACGGTCCGCGCGTACAGCGAACCGAGGCCGGGGGAGTCGTCGTACCGCCGGGTGGGCATCTCACGCGCCCAACAGGCTCTGACCGCAGACGCGGACCACGTTGCCGGTCACGCCCGCGGACGCCGGGTCCGCGAACCAGGCGATCGTCTCCGCGACGTCGATCGGCAGGCCGCCTTGTTGCAGGGAGTTCAGCCGGCGGCCGACCTCGCGGATCGTGAACGGGATCTTCGCGGTCATCTCGGTCTCGATGAACCCGGGCGCTACCGCGTTGATCCGGATCTGCTTCTCGGCGAGTACGGGCGCGAGCGCCTGCACCAGACCGATCACGCCGGCCTTCGAGGTCGCGTAGTTCGTCTGGCCGTTGTTGCCGGCGATCCCGGCCATCGACGAGACGCCGACGATCGAGCCGCCGTCGCGGAGCGCACCGGATTCGACCAGGTGCTTGGTGATCCGCTCGGGCGCCCGCAGGTTCACGTCGAGGACGGCGTCCCAGGCGTCGGTCCGCATGTTCACCAGCCGCCGGTCGCGGGTGATGCCGGCGTTGTGTACGACGATGTCGAGGCCGCCGTGCTGCTCCTGCGCGTGCGCCGCGATCCGCTGCGCCGCGTCGACGGCGGTCACGTCGAGGAGCAGCTCGGTACCGCCGATCTTGGAGATCACCTTGCGCAGGGGGTCCGCGTTCTGCGGTACGTCGAGGCCGATCACGGTCGCACCGTCGCGGGCGAGCGTGTTCGCGATCGCGGCGCCGATACCGCGCGCTGCGCCGGTGACCAACGCCGTACGGCCGGCCAGCGGGCGCTGCGGGTCGTTGCTGACCAGCGGGCCGGTGCCGATCCGGGCGACCTGGCCGTCGACGTACGCCGACTTGGGGGAGAGGAAGAAGCGGAGCGTCGAGTCGAGCTGCTCGTGCGCGTCGGGAGCGACGTACACCAGGTTGACCGTGGCGCCGCGCTTCACCTCCTTGCCGAGGCTGCGGGTGAAGCCCTCCAGCGCGCGCTGCGCGATGTGCTGGTCAGTGGAGCTGGCGAGCTCCGGAGTACGGCCGACGACGATCACGCGGCCCGCCGGGGCGAGCTGGCGGATGACCGGGGAGAAGAACCGTTGCAGGCTGCTCAGGTCCGCGGTCGAGGTGGCGCCGGTCGCGTCGAAGACCAGCGCCTTCGGCCGGATCCCGATCGACGCGACGCCTTCGGTCGCCGTACTGAAGGAGGCGCCGATGTCGCGCAGCAGGGCCTGGATCGCCTTGCCGGCGTCGGTCTCACCGATCGCGCCGAAGACGACCGTACCGTCGATCACCGGGGCGCCCTCGTACCAGCGCGGCAGCGGCATCGGGTCGGGCAGGCCCAGGTTCTTCACCAGGGTCTTGCCGAGCGGCGTCCGGGTGAAGGTCTGGTAGCGATCCGTCATCTCAGCTCCTACTTCTCGAGGATGGCGACGACACCCTGGCCACCCGCGGCGCAGATCGAGATCAGCCCGCGGCCGCCACCGTTCTCGTCCAGTTGCTTGGCCAGCGCGGCGACGATCCGCCCGCCGGTCGCCGCGAACGGGTGCCCCGCGGCCAGCGAGCTGCCGTTCACGTTCAGCTTGTCCCGGTCGACCTCGCCGAGCGGAGCGTCCAGGCCGAGCCGTTCCTTGCAGAAGATCGGATCCTCCCACGCCTTCAGCGTGGCGAGCACCTGGGACGCGAACGCCTCGTGGATCTCGTAGTAGTCGAAGTCCTGGAGCGTCAGCCCGGCCCTGGCCAGCATCCGCGGTACGGCGTACGCGGGGGCCATCAGCAGGCCCTCGGCGCCCTTCACGTAGTCGACCGCGGCGGTCTGCGAGTGGGTCAGGTACGCGAGTGGGCGGAGACCGTGCTCCTGCGCCCACTCGTCGGTGGACAGCAGTACGGTCGAGGCGCCGTCGGTCAGCGGGGTCGAGTTGCCGGCGGTCATCGTCGCGGTCTCGCCCTTGCCGAAGACGGGCTTCAGCTTCGCGAGCTTCTCGAGCGTGGTGTCGGGTCGGAGGTTCTGGTCCTTCTCGAGGCCGAGGTACGGCGTGATCAGGTCCTGCTGGAAGCCCCGGTCATACGCTGCGGCGAGGTTGAGGTGGGACTTGTAGGCCAGCTCGTCCTGCGCCTCGCGGGTGATGCCCCACTCCAGCGCGGTCAGGGCGGCGTGGTCGCCCATCGACTTCCCGGTCCGCGGCTCGGCGTTGCGCGGGATCTCCGGTACGACGTCCCTCGGACGGACGCGGGCCAGGACCTTGAGGCGGTCCGAGTACGTCTTGGCGCGGTTGAGGTCGAGGAGGACGTTGCGCAGGTGGTCGTTGACGCTCAGGGGGGCGTCGGACGCCGTGTCGACGCCACCCGCGATGCCCGCGTCGATCTGGCCGAGCGCGATCTTGTTGCCGACCAGGATCGCCGCCTCGAGCCCGGTGCCGCAGGCCTGTTGGATGTCGTACGCCGGGGTGGTCGGCGCGAGCTTCGAACCGAGCACGACCTCGCGGACCATGTTCCAGTCGCGCGCGTGCTTGAGGACGGCGCCGGCGACCACTTCGCCGACCTCCTGCCCGCCGAGGCCGGTCCGGTCGACCAGGCCGTTCAGCGCGGCGGTCAGCATGTCGGAGTTGGAGGCGTGCCGGTAGGTCTTGTCCTGCCGGGCGAACGGGATCCGGTTGCCGGCGACCACGGCCACCTTGCGCGGTTCGGTCACGATGTCTCTCCTGCTCTAGCGGAGCGGGTGGTGGATTTCTTGGTCGGGGCTGTTCGTACTGTCTTGGCGGCGGTTTTGGCGGCTGTCTTGGCGGCGAACAGGGCCTTGCGGCCCACGGCGGTCGCGAGGGTGGCGGTGATCGCGGTCTCGCGGACCGTACCGACATCGGCATGATGCACCACCGGGTGCCCCGGCTGCCCGCTCGACACGATCAATCCGACCCTTGCCATATGCAACGATCCCAGGGTCTGCGTGTACAGGTGGTTGGCCAGGTACGCGGTGTCGACCTCGTCGAAGACGCCGGCGCGCTGCCCCGCCTGGAGGACCTGGGCGATCCGGTCCAGCGCGGCCGCCATCGCCGTACCGAGCTTGACCATGACCGGCTCAGTGATCTCGCCGAACAACTCCTCGCCGGTCCGCCTCAGCAGGCTCATCGCGCAGTCCGTGAACGCCGGGTAGCCGAGGCAGAAGTCGACGAACGTCTCACTCAGCGACTTGAGCCGGTTCAGCGGGGTCCTTCTCGGACTGTCGATCTGTTGCAGGCGATCGTCGAGTTCCTGCAGGTAGTCGACGAGCGTGAGCGCGAACAGTTCTTCCTTGCCGGCGAAGTGCCGGTAGATCAGCGCCTTGTTGATCCCGACCCGCTTGGCGATGTCGTCGATCTGGGCGTCGATCGTGCCGCGCTCGTCGAAGATCTCCCGGGTGGCCCGGATGATGTCCCGCTCCCGGTCGCGACGACGCTCCGCCGTGGTCCGGCGGCGTCCGATCGCGAGCAGCGCGGAGCTCATGCACCGATCTTAGCCACAGCAGTACCCCTTGGTGCAAACGACAGTTACACTCGTCGGTAACATCCCTGCTCTTGTGAGGATCTGATGACCGACTCTGTTGTGTCCGCAGACGTGATGGCGCTCGCCGGTGAGCTCGGCGCCGAGCGGTCCAAGCCGGGCTGGAGCCCCTTCTCCCTCGCGCTCAACGAGGAGCAGAAGGAGATCCGCGACTGGGCCCACTCCTTCGCCGCCGACGTGATCCGCCCGGCCGCCGCGGAATGGGACGAGCGCGAAGAGACCCCCTGGCCGGTCATCCAGGAGGCCGCCAAGATCGGCCTGTACGGTCTCGACGCCAACGTCAACCTGTTCGTCGACCCGTCCGGCCTGCTGATGCCGCTCGTCCACGAAGAGCTCTTCTGGGGCGACGCCGGCATCGGCATGTCCCTCAAGGGCACCGGCCTCGCGTCGTCCGCGATCTTCTCGAACGGTACGCCGGAACAGTGGAGTCAGTGGATGCCCCGCTGCTACGGGACGCCTGACGACGTACGCGTCGCCGCCTTCTGCTCCTCCGAACCCGGCGCGGGCTCTGACGTGTCGGCGATCCGCACTCGTGCTGTGTACGACGAGGCGTCGCACGAGTGGGTCATCAACGGGCAGAAGGCCTGGGCGACGAACGGCGGCATCGCGGACATCCACGTCGTCGTCGCTACCGTCGACCCGTCGTTGGGCACCAAGGGCCAGGCGGCGTTCGTCGTACCCAAGTCCGAGGTCCGCGGCCTGGAGCAGGGCACGAAATTGAGGAAGCACGGCCTGCGCGCCTCCCACACCGCCGACGTCTTCTTCGACAACGTCCGCATCCCTGCCGGCAACGTCCTCGGCGGCAAGGAAAAACTCGACGAACGCCTCGCCCGCGCCCGCGAAGCCGCTGCTCAGGAAGCCGCTGCCCGTGCCGCCGCCCCCGCCGGCGCGAGTGCTGATGCCGCGGCCGCCCGCCCGGCCGGCCGCAACGCCTCGATGGCCACCTTCGAAATGACCCGCCACATCGTCGGCGCCCAAGCCATCGGCATCGCCCGCGCCGCCTACGAAGTAGCCCTCGACTACGCCAAGACCCGCGAACAATTCGGCCGCCCGATCATCGACAACCAGGGCATCGCCTTCAAACTCGCCGACATGGCCATGGAAATCGACGCCGCACGGTTGCTGGTCTGGCGAGCCGCCAACATGTCCGCCGCCCTGATGCGCGGCGAAACCCCCGACTACCGCCACGGCGAAGGCTCCATGGCCAAACTCAAGGCCGGCGAGGTAGCCGTCCGCGTAACCGAAGAAGCCATCCAAATCCTCGGCGGCAACGGCTACACCCGCGAATACCCAGTAGAACGCATGCACCGAGACGCCAAGATCTACACCATCTTCGAAGGCACCAGCGAGATCCAACGCCTCGTCATCGCCCGAGCCATCTCAGGCATGCGCATCCGGTAGGTGTTTCCGCAGGTCAGAGGCTGATTCCAGCGTCTTCGAGAGCCTGGCCGCCGTCAGGTTCCCAGTGGGTTGTGGGGGACCGGTCGGCGGCCAGTTCCGTCACAGCTCCGTGGGCCTCCATCGCGAAGAGACGGGAGAGCCGCGAGTCGACCGCCTTCCGCGCCCGCTCGTGGGATGAAGGAAGCATGTGGGTGACAGGCGCAGTGTGAACCCTGGATCGCCGTGTCCCAGATACTGCGCCAACTCCTTGATGTTCACGCCGTCCGCCAGGGTGATGCTCGCGTAGTAATGCCGCAGCGCATGCATCCCGTTCTCCCGACTGGGGTAGTACAGCCGCCTGCCGCGAGCGTCCTTTGTCGGCTCGGGTATGACGCCGGCGTGGAAGAGCGCCGGCTTCCACACGAGCTCGTCGTACGTCCGCGCCCGAATGTGCCTGTCGTCAGTCCAGCCGAACAGGACGGCGACCGTGTACGCTTTCCCGTCGACCTTCTCCCACGGCAAGGCGTACGGCCGAGGCGTCGAGCCCTCGATGTACTCAGTCAGCATCAAAGCCACGCCCTCCGACATCGGCACGGTCCTCGCGGCGTCGTTCTTCGGCAGACCGGAAGGCGCGGCCGCGCCGATGTGCGAACGCGCACTCCTATCCTTCGAGCATGGATGACCACGCAAAGCGAGTCTGCATGCCTCTCATGCGGGGGTGGACCGAGTTTGAGAACGATGCCGCGAGCTTGCTCGACCTCGCGCGGCTCGCCGAGCAGGCGTCCGATGCTCTCGACAACGCAAGCGCCCGCCTGCGTCAGCTGCTCAGAGCCGCAGCGAGCGACCTGGAGTTCGCCTACTACACGAGCGACCGGGAAGACCATCAGGAGGTCGGCCGGCAGATCCTGAGGCCTGTGATGGTTGAGATGGGCAACTGAGCCCGTGAATGTCCGCATCTGCCGCGATCCCCGACTGGCCATGTGCGGACGCGCCGTGCGAACACCTGGATAATCGCCGCATGGCGAAGTGGTGCTGCCCGTGCGGCAACCAGATCAGGTCCAGTGGCGCGATCCCAAACCCGCAGGAGTGGCACTTTCTTTCCGACGCCGGTCTGAGTGAACTCTTCGCCGATCACGTACAGGACGTCAGCCCCGAACACGTCCAAAGGCGAAGCCGATTCGCGTACCGATGCGATCAGTGCGGACGACTTCACGTCTCTGGGACGGCCTTGGTGAGTGGCCGCCAACCATCTACTCACCGGAGAGCACCTGAACCGGGTTCTTCGGTCGACCGCCGCGGATGATGCGATCCAAACTTCCGGATCTGCCGCATTCCGCGCTGTCATGCCGGGATCCTGGAAATGGTTCGCCAGGACCAGGGTCTCGCCGAACTGCTTGGGAAGTCTGCGAGTTTGACCCTCACGCGCGGTGCCCACGGCGAGCCTGTCCATCTGTCGTCCGGAGGTGCCTTGGAAGGCATAGCAGGTGACTTCGCTGGCGGCACGTTCTTCCTCCGCGGTGAACGCCGCTCGACCCGTCCGGTCTTGTATGCCAGTTCCGAAGGGCAAGCCAGCCTTATCGGCCAAGGCCTTGCCGAAGCTCTGGAGGCCATGATCGGGCTACCGTCCTGGTGGGACTGCCTGACGTTTTCAGGTGGCGGAGATCTGCTGACCATGCAGTCCGCTGCGGAGCACCTGCAGCGCGACGAGCCAGAGACGAGCAAGAGCTTGGTGCTCGGCGAGTTCAACTCGCAACAGCACTGTCGTTGGAGCTGGTGATTGTCCCGCTGCTGCTGGCCGCTTGCGCGATGCGGTGGCCCGCACCCACCTGACTTCGTCCTAACCGTCGAAAACTGGTGAGGAGTACGAGTCGCTGTTTGGGCCGTGGCTGCCGAGGCGCAATCCCTCCTGGAGTTGAGAAACCTCGGTTACAGCCGACGGCCGAACGCCAAGATCAGGTGGGCTGATCTGCCGCGATCCGCGCGTCATGCCGAATTCAGGGCGTTGGTTCCACTCGCGTGGCGTTGCGGTGCTCAGAGGTCAGGCCGGCGTGCGCAGTGCATCCAACGCGACAAGGCCCGGGTAGGTCTGTCGGGATGGGTACTGGCGGCGGTAGTAGCAAGACCAGTAGCTGGTCGCACGCTGTTTTGTGAGCGCCGCGTAGCACGGATTGTCGGCGAGGCAGGTTGCGAAACCCTCGGGCATGTTCGGGCGAGTCGGCAGACTCTCGAGGACGAAGCGCTCGACGTCGGCACAAATCTCGACGACGTACTCGCCGAGGAGTTGGACAACGAACGGGATGATGCAGGCGTCATCCGACGCAAGGATCCGGGACGCGAACTCTTGGCGGACGAATCCATCGTGATGCCGGGTGTAGATGCAGGACAAGACGAACAAGCGCTCGTCATCGAGCTGGCGGAGCAGCGGCTGCTCCGGCTGCGGGTTGTAGATCCTGGAGGGGATCGATACCCGTTCGCTCGCGAGACGGAGGCCCGGGTAGGCGCGTCCGTTGCTTGTCCCGATATCCCCAACTGGCTCGTAGGCGCTTGCCGGTAGCGACCCGATGACCTCCGATGCGGCGGAGTGCAGGCGCGATGGGAAGGCTCGCACCAGGGTCTCGGCCACCCGAAGACAATAGCCGCCACAACGCACTGACATGCCGCATCCCGCGCGGTCGCTGGGAGGAAGTTCGGACGGCGGAAGGATCAAGGTTCCAGAAGTGATGGATCCTCCCACACGTCCAGATAGCCAGGCGCGTAGATGAAGCGTGAGCCCGGCGGAAGATCCAACAGGCGGTCCAGGTCCGGGCATCGATGAAGGGCGTGCGACACGTGCCATGGCATGAAGAAGTCCGGGTCCTCTCGCAGTTCGCCCGTCCACAGATACCAACCAGTGGTGTCGGACTCGGGTACGTGCCGCAGCCCGTGCAACGGCCACTCCCACGGCTCGCCGTCGATCAGCGACCTGGAGGCCCCCAACTTCTCAGTGCTCGTCGGCTCCACACCTACATTGTCCTCGACAGACATCCGGACATGCCGCGATCCGTGCCTTTCGGCTGTCGCAGATCACCTGGCGGACGAGTGACGTCATTTCGCATCACGATTGATCCACGGCCACTGCCTGCCGGGTCATGTCGCGCCTCTGTTCATCGAACGTTCGACTGCGAAATGAAGCATCGCTCTGTCTGCTCGTCCCCAACGCACCCATAGCCAATACGGCTGGCCGCGCAACTGCTAGCGCCAACCTGTCAGTCGTCGGGGTCGGAGGTTGCAGCGATCGCGCTCTCGATGGCGTCGCTGATGATCATGCTGTGTCCCCGTTGGTAGGCGTCGCTCCACTCCGTGGGCGTCATGCTCGATCGCGCCGCTGCGTGGGCGTCTGCGACCTGGGCTTCCTGCTGGCGATCGCGGGCGACTCCTCGACGTTCACGTTCGGCGTCGGCGGCCCCCAACAGGATCGGCGCCCACCTTGGGAATCCGGCCTCAGCGAGTACGGCACTGTAGTCCACGGCGAGGAGGGCGAGGTTGAGGGCGCTTTCCATGCGCAGCGAGGGTTTCAAATGCGCGGACATCAGCTCGAGCGCTTCACTGGCGCGGCCGAGCTTACGCAGGATGAAAGCGATGTTGTGGTTGGCATGGGTTGTCATGTAGTCGCTACCGGCGGCGGAGGACACGTCGACCGCCTCGTGAAGCAGCTTCAGTGCGTGTTCCCAGTTCTCCTCGTCCATATCCACGAAAGCCATACGTGTCAGCACGAAGCCGAGAGTGAAACTGTCGGCCAATTCTCGTGCACGCAGTACGGAATCCTCCAAGGCGCTTCGGCCCTCGACTCGGTCCCCGAGCGCAACCTCCAGGCCGCCCAGGACCGCCAGAGCATTGGGCAACTCCGAGTCACCCAGCCTCCGCAGGATCTCGACGCTTCGACGGGCCGCCTCACGCCCCTCGAGCAGCTCCCCCTGAAGCTCCAGGATCTCGGCGTACTCGGCGAAACACCGGCCCAACTCTGCGGTCTCCCCTCCGGGCGGGGTCTCGATGCACGCCTCCAACCAGCGGCGAACTTCGGCGAGGTCATGGTGCTTCCACATCCACGCCACGCTGGACAGCAAGGCCAGCCCCATACTTCGACGCGATCGGGCGCCCGCCTCGGCCTCGCCGGCCGTGGCGCTAGCCCAGGCCAATACCTCCCGGAAGTTGTTCCGCTCCAGGTCGAACAGACCGGTCCAGCGCCGCACCTGCGCGGGGGTCGTCAGTATCCGGCGCGCCTCCAGCCGCTCGGCAACCTTCACATAGTGTGCGGCGTGCCGGCGACGCACGTCAGCGCCTTCGCCGGCTTGGGTGAGCTCCTCGACGGCGAATGACCGGACGGTCTCCAGCATCGCGAACCTAGGCTCGCCGTTGTCGTCGTCGGTGACTGTCGCCAGGTTGGCGTCGACCAGGTCAGCGACCAGATCGATCAATGGGGTGCCTCTGTCGGCGTCGTCCGCATGGATCGCCGCGAGAGCCTCGAGGTCCGCGCCGCCAGCGAACACGCCGAGTTGTCGGAACAGCAGACGCTGTTCTGCGGTGAGCAGGCCGTAGGACCAGTCGATGGTGGCCCGAAGTGAGGTGTGTCGGGCCGGTCGATCCACGTCGGAACCGCGCAGGTCGAGGGCCTGCGCGAGGCGCAGCAGCAGAGCGTGGGGTCCGAGCACGTTGATGCGTGCGGCGGCGAGCTCAATGGCCAGCGGCAGGCCGTCGAGGTGTCGACAGATCTCCGACACGTTCGTGGCGTTGGAGGATGTCAGGGCAAATGAAGGGCGCACGGCTCGGGCCCGCTCGACGAACAGCCGCACCGCCGCCGATGCCATAGCCGCCCCCAGGGTGTCCTCACTCGGGAGCGCGAGCGGTAACACGGCGTATTGACGTTCACTGGCCAGGTTGAGGGGGCGTCGCGAGGTCGCGAGCACGACGATCTCGGTGGTTGAGTGCAATAGCTTGTCCACGGCCGCAGCTGCACCGTCCATCTGTTCGAGGTTGTCCAGTACGAACACCGCCGACAGCGGTGCCACGGATTCGAAGAAGGCTGGCGGGGCGCGCCTCTCGGAGGGTAGACCGAGGACCTCCCCGATGCTGCTCCAGATGAGGCCGGGGCTTGTGAAGGCGGCCAACGATGCAAAGCAAACCCCGGCCGGGAACTGCTCGGCGACCTGACGTGCGGCCGCGATCGACAGCCGGGTCTTTCCCGACCCGCCCGGCCCCGTGAGCGTAACCAGGCGAACCTGTGGGTCCATCAACAAACTCACCAGATCGGCTACCTCGGTACGGCGACCCAGCAGAGGGGTGGTAGTGATTGGCAAGCTCACGCTGGTGCCGAGTGATTTCAGCGGCGGGAAGTCGACCGGCAAACCGGGGATCACGAGCTGGTACACGTGCTCTGGAGCGTCGAGGTCCTTCAATCGGTGCATGCCGAGGTCCCGCAGCGAAACTCTCAGCGGAAGCCGGCCAACGACCAGCTTCGCGGTCGCATCGGAGACCACAACCTGACCGCCATGGGCGGCAGCAGCGATCCGAGCGGCCCGGTGAACGTCGATCCCTACGTAGTCCGCACCGTGGACCCGAGGGGTGCCGGTGTGGATGCCCATGCGTACCCGAACCTGCTCGTCGTTTGGCCACTCGAGCCCGCCAAGAGCGACCTGTGCCTGCACCGCCGCGCCAACTGCGTCCTCCGCGGTTGAGAACACCACGAAGAAGCTGTCGCCCTCGGTGCCCATCTCCACGCCGCCGAACGCGGCCCATGCCGCCCGCTGGGCCAGTTGGTAGCGATCCAGAGCCTGCTCATACGCCCTGCCGAGGCGCGTCAACAGAAGCGTCGATCGCTCGACGTCGGAGAACAACATCGAGACCGTCCCAGACGGAAGCTCGGCCACGCTCCCATCATCACGCCACGAGAGCAGGCGCAACACTGCGCGCGCCGCGGCCGGCAGGAACTCGCTCGCCTTGCAAAACTCGGCAGATACGACACGGCAGCGGGGCGCACGCCCTTACGCGTGCTGTAGCCGCGATCCACACCACCGACAGCGGAAGGTGGTTAGGGAAAGCTGCGCTGGGCTCGTACTCTCGGGCTCCGGAGCACTATTCGGGCGGCTGACGCACGGTTTAGGGAAGTGCGGATCTCGGTAGACCACCCTCATCGAGCCTGTCGAGGCTCGAGGAGATCTACACCATCTTCGAAGGTACGTCGGAGATCCAGCGACTGGTCATCGCCCGAGCCATCCGGCATGCGCATCAGGTAGGAGTGTGATGTGGGGGAGTGAAGCAGACCCACACGTGCTACGCAGGCGCTCTGGTCGCTGTGCTCCTTCCCGCGCCCGCTGCGGGCGCTCACCCGCCCCCGGCTCAGCACCGGAGCATTTGTTGCCGGCTGGGACCGGCCGCACTCATCGCTGGGCTAGCGAACCCCACGTGCCTACCCTGCGATCTGTACCGCTAATTTGCTCTCACGCGTCTGGTGTCGTGTGCCCACATCGCGATCTCCACGCGGTTGCGGGCGCTGAGCTTGGTCATCAGCGATGCGACGTGGGACTTGACCGTGCTCAGGCCGACGAAGAGTTCGGTGGCGATCTCGGCGTTGGTCCGGCCCCGTGCCACCAGCGCGAGCACCTCCTCCTCGCGCTCGGTGAGCGGGGCGATGGGCTGGACCGGTACTACCGGCGCCTGGTCGGCGAAGGTCGCCAGCAGCCGGCGGGTGACGTTGGGGGCGATCAGCGCGTCCCCGTCGGCCGCCGCGTGGACGGCCTGCACGAGGAGCTCCGGACCGGCGTCTTTGAGCAGGAAGCCGCGGGCGCCGGCGCGGAGGGCGCCGAGGACGTACTCGTCGAGGTCGAAGGTGGTGATCACGACGACCGCCATCGGGTCCGTCACGTCCGGCCCGGCCAGGCGCCGCGTCACCTCGACGCCGTCGAGCCCGGGCATCCGGATGTCGACGAGGAGGACATCGGGACGCAGGCGGGTCGCCATGTCGAGCGCGGCGAGCCCGTCCGCTGCCTCCCCCACGACCTCGAGGTCGGGTTGTGCGCCGAGGATCATCACCAACCCGGTCCGGACCAGGTCCTGGTCGTCGGCCACGACAACACGGATGCTCATCCCAACGCCTCCACCGGCAGTACGGCCTCGACCACCCAGCCACCCGCGGGCCCCGGGCCCGCGGAGAGCGATCCGCCGAGGAGCTGGGCGCGTTCGGCCATGCCCAGCAGGCCGAACCCAGGCCCTGGAGCCGGCCCCGGCTCGGTCTGTCCGTCGTCGCTGACACGCAGCCTGACGGCGTCGCCCTCCCGGCGTACGTCGATCCCGACGCGGGTCGCGCTCCGGGCATGCCGTACGGCGTTGGTCAGCGACTCCTGCGCGAGGCGATAGAGCGCGGCGTCCACGGGTCGTGCCAGCCGGGTCAACGAACCGTCCAGCGAGACCTCGACGGTGGGCGTCGCGTCCGCGCGTGCCAGCGCAGGCAGGTCCGCGACACCCAGCTGCGGTGAGTAGGCGACGGCTTCCTCCTCACGCAGCACCCGCACCATGGATCTCATCTCCGCCAGGGTTCGCGACGCTTCAGACTCGATCGCGGCCAGGACCTGGACAGCCTTCTCAGGCTGGAGGCCGGCGACCACGCGGCCGGCCTGCGCCTGCACGGCGATGGCCGAGACGTGGTGGGCCACGGTGTCGTGCAGCTCGCGCGCCAGCGCCACCCGCTCCTGATTGCGGATCTCGCGCTGTCGGCGGCGCCAGAGGTCCGCGCGGTAGCGGAACACCACCGCGAGGGCGACGAGCAACAGCAAGAGGACAGTCCCGCCGAAAACGTCGGCCCGGCCCGCGGAGGAGGCGTACATCCCCAGTACGACGACGACTGTCACGAACGCCGTCCCCAAGACGATCTCCCGGCCTGAGCCCCACCGCACCAGGGAGTAGAGCAGGATCAGTACGGCCGCCATGGAGTCGAGGCCGAGGTCCCTGGTGTACGCAGTTAACTGGAGGACGGAGAGCAGCCCGGCGATGCCCCACCCGACCAGGGCGGCCATCAGGGGGCGGCCCCGCCGCCAAAGCAGGGTAGGCATCAGCGCCAGGGCGAGCACCGTCACAAGGGGTCGCCAGGCCAAGCCCGGCCGAGCGATGCCCTCTACCAAGGCGGCGGCCGCGAGTACGCCCACCAGCAGCCAGTCGAGCCGACCGACGGGTGGGGCGTCAGCAGGCCGCGGCTCATGCCAGATGGAGCGCCGAATGGTGACCACGGCTCCAGGGTAAGGATTGGCGCGCCTCGGCGTACCCGCCGAAAGAACTAGACAGAGACCATGCCATCGGCCAGGCGAACCCCAGCCTCCGGGCCGAGGCGCCCGCCGCCGGACCAGGCGATCGTGGACCTACCGATCCTCACACGACAACGGAGCCCATGATGAGAACACGTCAACCCAGCACCGCCACACTGGAAGACCAGCCGATCCCGGTGCGAGCCAAGCTCGCCGCAACGTGGACAAGCTTCATGTTCCTCTACGCCTACGTGGACATTCTCAACTTCTTCAGGCCCGGCGTCGTCGAAGACATCCTCGACGGCAAGGTCTTCAAGTTCGACCTCTCCCAGACCTTCTCGACCACGGCGCTGACCCTCGTGGCCATCCCGATCCTCATGATCGTGCTGTCGATGACGCTGCCCGCCAGGGTGAACCGCATCACGAACCTCATCGTGGCTTCGCTCTACGTCCCCGTCACGGCATTCAACGCGGTGGGCGGGGAGTGGCTGTACTTCTACGGCCTTGGAATCGTTCTGGAATTGATCCTTCTCGCCCTCGTCGTGCGGTTTGCCTGGACCTGGCCCCGCACCGCGCCGTCAGCGACCAGCCCGGACCGTGAAACCGTTCGCGCCCAACCGCAAGCGTGAACCCAACAGCAGTCCCGTCCTGCGAGGCCCCGGCAGCGCCGAGGTCGACGGAGCCCCAAGCGCAGCGCACCGAGAGCAGGCTCTGCTCGCAGGGCGGGACTCGATACAGGCCGCCCCCTAGCCGTGCCACCAGTCCACATCGGGGTTCAGCTCGGCGGCGAGTTCGCCGAAGACGAGGTCGTCCATCTCCAGGTAGCCGCTCGGGTCGACGAAGAACACTCCCCGCGCGAAGGCTTCGGCGAGAGTCGCGAACATCGCACCGATCGAGTTGAACTCGATCGGATGCTCAGACTCGTCAATCCAGAAGTGGCGCACCGGCCTCACCGCCGGCGAACTGAGGTCCAGGGCGTAGAAGTCACCGCCTCCGTTGGCGAAGATCGGGAGCCAGCCGGCCACCCAGCGCGAGTCGGTGACGAATGCCCGGTAGTTCGCGACCGCGTCCTCGAGCGACAGCAGATAGAAACCCGGAAAGAGCTGGATGTCGTCGAGGGCCGCGACGTCCGCCGTCGACGTGCCGTTTCTCCACCCGTAGAGCGCTTCCAACTCGGGTGGAGCGGTCAGGCCGATCAGACCTAGAACGTCCTGCACCTTCCCGGCGGGCACACCGGGCTGCAAAGATTGCCGTAGGACGTCCCTGTCGAGGCGCTGCAGGGCCTTCTCGATCGCGGCGAGGGCTGCCGGAAGGTCGTCGGTCATCACGGTCCAAAGATTACGTCGTAGTCATCACCTGGTTGCACACTGGAGTCCTGGTAGAACCGGCTGAGGACTCCGCCCTGGTAATCCTGCTCTGCTTTCGGCACCGCGCGCACGAAGGCGCCGGAACCGCCTTGCGCCGAGGAGGCGAAGGGGTACTCGTCCAGCGATTGTCCAGCAGGCGCGGGAGCCTGGCCACGCAAGGCGGCCCGACGGTTCGCAACCCGCGCCGCCGAGCCGACACGAGTCAGTCGCGTCGGCGCACCGCTGGCGACCGCATGGTCGAAGTTCTGCGCGATGCCGGGAGCACGGCCCCGGCTGAACACGACGGCTGGCAACTCCTCTGCGGCGGCTTTCCCAACCCGGAGGCTACCGCCGATACCAGCTACCCCGACAACGTCGATGGCAGCGTTGACAACGGCGGAGGCGCAGGAGCCCTTAGGGCTTGTGCATTGGTCGACGGCGATGGCGATTCCGGTGCCGGCAGCAACAACGCCGGCAGTGATTGCTACGGCTCCGATGAATGGGGCGGCGGGCGCGCACACGACGGTGGCGGCACAGACGATCGCTGCGACGCCGGCGACCGCGGACACGGTTTCGGAGACTCGGTGGACTGTGTTGAGGACGCCACGCCACGTCCAGGTGCCCAGCGGGTCTGTGTTGGTGAGCGGGTTGGCGTTGGCGTAGCCGTAGGGGTCGCCGCTGCCGCCGGGGTCGAGGCTGGTGAATTGGCCGGATGTGGGGTCGTATTGGCGCGCTCTGAGGTGGTATTGGCCGTTGTCGGAGTACTCCGACAGCCATTGGCGTGGGTTGGCTGGTGCGTTCGGGGTCTACCTTGACGGTGTTCTTCGCGTTGCCGTAGGGCTCCCACTGGTAGGTCCATTGGAGTGCGCCGGTGGGGTCGGTGAGAGCCAGTGGTGAGTCCTGGGCGTCCGGAAGGTAGTAGTACGTGCCGCCGTTGGTGCCCGCAGTGGTCATGCTGATCAGGTCGAGCCCGTAGGTGTAGCGCCGGATGGTGTTGTTCGCGCCGTCGCGTTCGAGCGCGAGGTCGTAGCTGACCGGATCCCAGATGAACTCCGTCGCGGCGGTGGAGGAGGAGGTCGCGGCCAGGCGGCGCCCGTCTCCGTCATAGCTGTAGGTCGTCGTATTGCCGGCGGTGGTGCTTGAGGTCATGCGCCCTGCGGCGTTGTAGGATGCGAGACCTCACCAACTGGGTACGAACCGTGGGGCATTTCCGTGGACAACAGAACCGCCACCAAGAACGCACCCATGGCGACCTGCGCAACATGATCGCCCACGGCAGCCCGCACCTGACCAGCCCCGTCGCCGCGGCCAACGAACTACGCGCAGCGGCCGAGATCATCAACCAACTCTGGGGACATCCGACACCCAACGGGAAGTTTTGCCCAGCACGCGGACGCGGCACATCATCGCCATCGGCTGGTCCGAGGACGGCGGCATCCAGATCGTCGACGCTCACCGGCTCGGTGACGAACCCGGGGTCCGACTGGAACTACGTCATTGTCAGAGCGTCGAGATGCTGGAGCTCTATCGCAGCATCGGCACCGAGGTCCTCACCCGGCAGGAGGCCACGGGCCGGCGTGCGAAGGTCATCACGCAGCTGACCGGTTTGCTTGTACGACGGGTGTCCGAGTCAGTCCTGGGTGGCTTCGGTGAAGAAGTCCGGTGGTGCTTGCAGGTCGTGGGCGCGGAACAGGACGGCGTGTTCGACGCCCATGGCCTTGCCGCTCATCGCGGTGAACATGGGGATGAGGTCCGCGGGGGCCGGATGGCCCGGGAGTGCGGCCAGGTACGCGGCGTGCGCTTCGAGCGAGGCGATGCCGCGGCGTAGCGGTTCACCCGTGACGTCGACGCCGTGGCTGGCGGAGCCGGCGAGTCCGGGGACGAGGTACCAGCGGGCGGAGTGGGGTTCGAGGTTCTCGTCGTCGACCTGTTCGGGGAAGACCCATCGGTTGCCGGCGTCGCGTACGGCATCGAGTGTGGCGAGGCCGGCCGCGCGATGGTCGGCCTGGTCGAAGCCGAAGGGCGTCTCGATGTCGTATCCGGTGCCGAGGACGACGTCGGGTTTGAACCGGCGGATCTCTCGGCAGATGTCGCGGCGGAGGTCGAGGCCGTAGACGAGTACGCCGTCGGGATGTTCGAGGACGGTCAGGTGCTGGACGCCCACGAGGTCGCAGGCCGCCTGCTGTTCGGCGACGCGCAGCCGGGCCGTTTCGTCGGGATGGTTCGGCATGCCCGCTTCGCCGCGGGTGAGCAGGAGATAGCCGACCTCGATACCGCGCGCGGTCCAGCGAGCGACGGCTGCGGACGTGCCGTACTCCATGTCGTCAGGGTGCGCGACGACGCACAACACACGCTGAAACGATTCCTCGGGCAAGGCAGGCAACGTCATACCCGCCATCTTTCCACGCCAGGTATCCACCGCCCCGACCCAGTAGGCCAGGGGAACGAGGGGTGCGCCGGGCCGGGACTGTCGAGGTAGGCAGAACCTAGAGAAGGACGCGCAGAACCCGACGATGCCCTGCTCGAATACGTGGAGGGCGGCGTCCCGCACAATTGGTAGCGCCCGAGCCCGTTGTGCAGGACGGCGTCGGCGTACGTCGCGAACGCCGCCATCCGGCGTCGAGCTCGCCGTCCCGCCGTACTACCTGATCGACTGGCGCGCCCGGGTCCGTAGCCGCCGAGGTGGACGCCGAGCAGCGCGAGCTCCGTGGTCCTGCCCCGGATGCCGGGCTTCAGCAACGCGCGGACGCGTTCAGCAGGTTGGTGTTCAGCAGGCCGAGCTGCGCGGACACGATCGCCAGCGCGACCGCAAGGAGCATCAGCCACCACGAGTCGCGCAGGAACGCCGCGGTGACGACGCCGCCGAGCGTCATCAAGTTGGCGATCAGCACGACAGTGTAGAACCCCGGCCGTCGCCGCTGCAGACCCAGACGGCGGATCTCCCGCGCCAGGTCCGCGTAGCCGCTGGTGGCCCGGCTCATAGCGGTACTTCGCACGCTGGTGGCCGTGCCTGAACTCCTTTGACCAGCCCTCGCCGCCGCGTCGGCCGTCAGGCCGTCACGTTGGCGAGGACCGGGGTCGCGGCTGCGAGGTGACCGCCGTCGGTCTCCCAGGCGTCTTCAGGCGATGGCCCGGCTGTCAGTGACTCACTCGAGGGCCCGGCGCCGGAACCCGCCGAAGCCGGCACCAGGTCTTGCGCATGGATCCGGTTGCCCTCCTTGGCAGCAAGCGTCAACGCAGCAGCGGCCGCAGCTGCTGCGGTACCTGGCGGGATGACACCCAGGTCCACGCGCGCACCGGCTCTGCCGGCCAGGGCAATCAGCAATCCGGGCGGCTGGCTGGCGAAGAATCCCAGATGCACGACCCGCCCGTCGACGGCCAGGCGGCGCGGATGGCTGTCCCAGTCGCCGCGGTAGAGCATGATGCGGGTGATCGGCCCGCGCAGCGTGTCGACGGCCAGGACGAGGCCGGGGATCTCGGCGACCGGATCTGTCGAGCGCGGCCACCAGCCCCCGTCCAGCAGGCCTTTCGATCCTGCGGGGCGCAATCGCAGTCGTGGCGTCGACGGTGCGGACGCGGACCTGACTGTCCTGCCGTCGCGGGCAATGACGGTCATCGCGACAACCTCAATCCTTACCGCGGCGGACCAGGCGGCGCAGCTGGGTCATCCGGGCCGCGCCGATCGACGTGGCCAACACGGCAGCGGCGACACCGGCGATGAACAACGCGAGCGCGAGCGGCACGGAGCCGTTCAGCCACAAGAAGTTGACCGCGACACTGCCGGTGTTCTGCAGCATGAAGACGATCAGGACGACGAAACCGATCACAGTGACGCAGATCCCGAGCCAGGCACCGCTGATCCGGGTGCGCGGCACCCGGGCCGGCAACGGTGTGACGAGTTCGTCGACCGCCGAGGGCGGTGTGTCGACTACCGGGGGCTTGGGCGCGTTGCGCGTGCGGTGAAGTACCGACATGACATCTCCCACGAAGGGCCGGTGTGGCTGGCAGCCTCAAGGCGGGATGTCGTCGATGCCGGAACTACATCCCACAGTACGCCGGTTCCAACCAGAAAGCCCCTCGCGGCACCTCGAAGCCGCAAATCCAGAGCCGCACCAGGATCGCGACAGCGATCGGCATCCTCATCGAGCTTCACATGCTGAGGCCCGAAGAACCTGGTCGAGTTGGCTGACGCGGCGTGATGGTGGCGACCTGGGCTTTGGCTGTGCCACGCTGCAGGTATGTCCAGCCATGTCATCCGAGACCACGACGGCGTCCGGGAGTCGGATGCACCGCCCACAGGTGTTCAGGTCGCTGCCACGTTGGAGGTAACCACGGTCGACGGGCGCCGCGTGACTTTCCACGTTGTCGAAGGGCTGGGCGAACTGCGATACATGGTCGGGCTCGGTGGGGCGCTGCACATTCTCGCCGGTGAACAGGTCGTCCAGACGTTCGGACCGGTCTACTGGGCCACCGTCAGTGGCGACGCGGTGCAGGTCAAGGACGCCGAAGGCTACTGGCCGAGCAGGACGTAGGGCCACCCAGCGGTCCGACGTGGCTCACCCGTCAATCACAACTGGAACCCGCGTGGTCCCGCTGCGGACAACTGACCGACGGCTCAGAGCTACTGCCCCGATGGATGAACAAGCGCCGTCAGCATGCGCCGCCGCCACCGCCCAGCGAGGTTGGTGCAGAGAGGACCTTGCTTCGGTCCAGATCGTGGGTCTTCCAAGCACCGCGCTCTACGTCATCGCGTTGGTCACCTGGGGCGGGTGTGAGACTCTGCATCCGCAGGCACGAGCCCGCAACCACTGTCTTGCCGAGCAGGTAGACTGAGGAAGACTCCGGAGCGATGGCATTCCAGGTGGCATGTCGGGAACCCCCGCAGCCCCACGAGGCGATGCCCGATGTCCATCCCCTTCTCTGTCCCGGGCGGCGCAGCTCGCCGCTGTGCCGCGGATCGTGATCTCCTCGACCTGTTCGCCGAGATCATGTCCGCTCGCGCGGCCGATCGGCAGGCGCGAAACCAGCGGCGCCCGGACGTCCCCTCCCGCAGCGACGCCAATCGCCTCGCCTTGTCACTCGGTGCCTACGCCAAAGCGCTGGAGCAGTACCGGCTTCCCCTGCCCCGGGTGATTCGCGACGAGCTCCGGCTGCGCAGTGGGTTGCCGTCATGAACGGCATGGAACACGTCCGGACGCTGGACGCGCACGCGGACTGGACGCTGCGGACCTTCCCGCTCCCCGGACACGTGATGGTCCTGACGCCAACGGGCTGGCGCCGAGGCTGGCTGCTCGCTCGCGACAACGGCCAAGCCGGCTGGAGCGGGCTGGTGCAGTACGAGCTCGGCGACGCGGAGGTCACCGAGTACCTAGCGGCTGACCACATCGCTTCACCTGACCTCTGGCTCACAAGTGAGCCGACATCGGATGAACAACGAGATCAGTCTACTGGCACCCGCAGTTGACCTCGGACAGAACTCGACTCCCAACAGCGGCAACGATTTCGCGCCGCTGTAACGCCGGATCAGGAACGCCGGGCTCCTCGAGCGGTATGTGAGAGCCGCTGGGAGCACCCGGAGAAGCAGATACGCATTTCTCGTAAGGTCCACGGTCAACTCCTCGTCGACGGGAGCTGGCCGTGCGGGACGGGGTGAACACCGAGACGCTGCGCTACTACGAGCGCCGCGGTCGGCGAGGGGTTCGAGATCAGCTGCCGGGCGGCGCAACTCGGCCGGCTCTGGACTGACCTGGCTGCTCGCGTTCAGGGTAGGTGACGATCGATCCGCCGCAGCAGCCGTCCGACGACGGGCAGCCGGTGCCAGCCGCGAGCCATCACCCGGCCTCGCACGCTGCGTACACCATCGCGGACGCGCGCCGACCGCGACGGCCGCAGTTCGTCCTCACGCTCGACGGCCCGCCGCTGCAGATACCGGGCACACCCCAGACATACGCCGACCTCTGGGTGCTCACCCAACCGGATCAAGTCACGCTCATCGAACTCGGCACCACAGCACCAACACGCAGGCTTGGACTGCTGGAACGACTCCTCGGCAACGGTCACAGCGCCCATCATCTGCCCGCGGCCGAGAACCGGCCAGCACCAGGCCCGGTACTCCGCCGCCGCGGTTCCGAGGACGATCGTCAACGTGCATTGACGCAGCCTGGGCGTCAAGTTACGTTGACGATATGGGTGTGGACGTCGAGGAAAGCAGGCGGCTGATGAACGCGGCGACCAGCGACAGGCCCGAGGTTGGACTCGCCGCGGTGGTCGCGCTGCGGCAACTGGTCGAGGTCCTCGAGGAACTACAGGTCGAGCAGGCCCGGCAGGCCGGCTGGTCCTGGCGCGACATCGCCCGCCGCCTCGGAGTGTCCAAGCAGGCAGTGCACCACAAGCACGGACACACGCTCCGGCGATCAGAGGCGCCCCGATGAACGACTGGCTCCGCCGCCAGCTCCGCGCCGCCGTCGGCGACGACGGAAGCGGCCGCATGTGGGATCGGCTGACCCCGGACGGGCGACAAGTCATCCGTCACGCACTCACCGAAGCCCGCTCCCTCGGGCACTCCGGCCTGGCCGACGAGCACCTCCTGCTGGGCATCCTCCGCCACGGCAACAGCCAGGCAGCGACCCTCCTCAAAGCCCACGGGCTAGATCTCGCGAGCGCCCGGGCCGAACTGCTGAACCACGAACCGACCATCACAGGGACAGACGCATCCGGCGCTCTGCGGGCCTTCGGCGTCAACCTCGACCACGTCCGGCAGCGCCTCGAAGAAACCTTCGGCCCGGACGCGGTCCAAGCCGCCGAACGACGAGTCCGCCGCCGCCCCCGCTGGCGCGGCGGACACCCAGGACCCGACCCGCTGTGCTTCCACATCCTCACCAAACGTGCCTTCGAACTCGCCGCCCAATTCGCCGCCGGCCGCGGTGATACCACGATCAGCCCGAACCACCTGCTGTACGGCGTACTCCAAGACGCCCTCGACCCACTCGGCACGCAACTCAGCCGCCGCAGCCGCCGGCAACTGACCACGCTCGGCTTCGCACCCGGACGCGCCAACCCGGTACGACTCCAACTCGAAGCACACGGCATCCAACTCCAACAACTCGCAGCCCAGCTCGCCACAGCAAGCTGAGCCCCGCGAATTGACAGAGCTCAGTGAATGAACCCTTCCCACTTCAACTCGTAGCGCGACGCAGGCTCAGTGCAGGCCGTTCCGTACCGGGAAGTGGATGACGACCACGCCGCCGGTGGCGTAGTTGGGGACGTCGGCAGTTACCTGGCGGCCCTGGGGGGACGACCTTGCCGCGGTCATTGCTGCGGCGTCGGCGAACTCGGCTTCGAAGACCGCGAAGTACGGCGGCTGTCCCTGCGTCGCTGCTACGTCGAAGCTGTAGCGCCAGGCAAGCAGGCCGGGCATGCGCGTGACCAGCGGGAGGTGCGTGTTCACGTAATAGTCGCGGAAGTGGTCGGGATCGGTGGGTTCGGGATACAGGACCAGCAGCTTGTGCATGCAACCTCCGTTCAGCGCCTCATGAAGCGCTTCGGAAAACGAATCAACGGGGGCCCACGATAGTGTGTCTGATATCGAAGCAGCAAGAGGGGACGGGACGACGGATGGCGACACCCAGGCCAGGACGGGCGGTCCGCGGGTCGAGTACTGGCCGGCCGCTGATGGCCGCCCTCGATCTGTTCGGCCGTAGGTGGAACCTGCGGATCGTCTGGGAACTGCGAGACGGGCCGGTCGGGTTCCGCGCGTTGCAGGAGCGCTGCGACAACATGTCCTCCAGCGTGCTGCGGCAACGGCTGACCGAGCTGCTCGACGCTGCCCTCGTCGAGCAGCATCCGGACACCACCTACGCCCTCACCGAGCTGGGTCACGGCGTCCACCGCGCGCTGCGCCCGCTCGGCCGGTGGTCCGCGGAGTGGGCCGCGACCCTCTCAGCATCCGGCTCCGAGGATGCTCGCCAGCGCTTCTGATATCGAAGCCCAGCCGTCCTTCTGAGTGTGCGTTGACGGAGGCGTCACGGCAGCCTCGCCCGAGTACGACAGCCGCGGGCAGAGCACGACAGCCGCAGGCAGGCCATGCGGCCGAGCAGTCGAACCAGTCCGCCGTACGCGCAGGCCGGGCGACCGATTCCAGCGGGATCGCCTCGACTGACCGTGCCGGCTGGAGCCCAGCTGCTCCTCAGGTGAATCGTCGCGCCGGGAGTATGGTCGCAGGAGCGCTGTGCGTTGCAGGGCTGGTCCGGAGGGGGATCGAGATGGCTGGCTTCGATGGTGTGTCCGCGCACAGCGGTGAACCACATCGTGCGGGGCTCGCCGGGCGGCTGAACTGGCTTCGTGCTGGGGTCTTGGGTGCCAACGACGGAATCGTGTCGACAGCGGGACTCGTCGTGGGTGTGGCCGGAGCGACCACGTCGGCGACCGCGATCCTGACAGCGGGTGTAGCGGGTCTGACTGCCGGTGCGGTGTCGATGGCGCTGGGCGAGTACGTCTCGGTGAGCAGCCAGCGTGACACGGAGCGAGCCCTGTTGGCGAAGGAACGGGCCGAGCTGGCCACGTCACCGGAGGAGGAGCTCGCCGAGTTGACCGCTATCTATGTAGCGAGGGGTTTGCGGCCCGAGACGGCGAAGCTGGTGGCGACTGAGTTGACCGAGCAGGATGCGTTGAGCGCGCACGCCGAGGCAGAGCTCGGTATTCGCCCCGACGAGTTGACCAACCCGTGGCACGCGGCCGGAGCCTCCGCTCTCGCATTCACGGTGGGCGCGTTACTGCCGCTGATCGCGATCCTGCTCCCGGGGCCCGGGAGCCGCGTACCGGTCACCTTCGCCGTCGTCCTGCTTGCTCTCGCCGGAACGGGAGCCTTGAGCGCGCACCTGGGTGAGGCCCGCCGGCCGCCCGCCGTCGCCAGGCTCGTCGTGGGCGGCGCCTTGGCGATGGCGATCACGTACGGTCTGGGCCAACTGGTCGGCTCAACCGCCCTCTGAAACACCTGGCCCTTCCAGTTGTTGGGTCGAGCTGAGCCACGCGCGGCGGGCGGCTGGTAGGGCGATGGCGAGGGCGGGTACGCACCAAAGCCAGAAGCCCCAGCCGAAGAGCATGAGGGCCAGGTGGAATGTGATGACGGCGGCGTAGCCGAGGCGGCGGGCCTTGACCAGGAGGACGGCGATGGTGAGTTCGGTGGCCGCCAGGAGGAGGGCCCACAGGGTGGGGTGGGCCATGAAGATGTGCTGCCATGCGTCTGTGGTCCAGCTGAAGAGCGCTGCGTCGGCGAATCCGTCGTACGAGCGTGGGGTGGTGAGTGCCAGGACGACGTGGATGGCGGCGCCGGTCGTGAAGAGGGTGACGAAGGCCTTGTGTACGACGCGCCAGATGGTTGCCGACGGCATCTGTGCGGCCGGCGTGGTCATGTCAGCCTCCGGTGGCGGGCGAGTTTGTCGACACCCGACGGGCACGAGCTTGTGCTTCAGGCCGGCTCTTTCTCGGTCAGATGGATGCCGGTGGCGGGCGTCAGCAATGAGCGCAGCCGGCTGACGAAGCGGGCGGCGGGGGCGCCGTCGACGACGTCGTGGTCGAGGCTGATGGTCAGTTGCAGGAACTCGCGTTCGACGAGTACGCCCTGGAAGAAGATCGGTCGCCGGGCGATACCGCCGACGACGATGCTGAGGGTGTGCAGCTGGAAGGCGATGCCCCAGCCGGCGCCGGCGCCGAACATCCCGACCGCGGTCACACCAACGGTTCCGGCCAGCGCCCGTTGCCGATTCGGCAGCCGGTGCAGGGCGCCGAGCAGTGCGACGCGGACGAAGCCGGGCAGTAGCAGGTAGGCGTGCACCCACGGCTCCTTGCGGACCGACGGGCTCAGGTGCGGATCGGCTTTGACCGCGTGCATCTCCCGATGCAGGTCTTCGACCGTACGGCGGCCCGCATCGCGCAGGACATGCGTGAACGCGAACGGCTTCCCGTCCACGTCGACCTCGACGGGCAGCCCGATGTCGACCTGGTCGAACACGACCTCCCGGCCGCGCAGGTCGCGGTACGCCTGGACGCTCGGATCCGCGGCGACCGCGGCGGCGATGCAGTGGATCACGAACGCGGTGAAGAGCCGCTCGTTGCCGTCGCGGCGAAGGGCCGCCCGTGCCGAGGTTACGTCGACCTCGAACAGACCGTGGATCGCATGCCGGCGGCGTGCGGCGCGGCCGGCGTCGATCACCAGTTGCCGCACCCACGGCACTGCCCTGACCTGTGCGCCCACGGTCCACCTCCGAAGCCGATCCCACCCCGATCTCATCAAGAGCATCGGCCACCGGGCCCATCGCCCGCACCGGCCGATCGGTCCGTTCGAGCCGGGACCTTGGGCCCCAGGTTCAGCCGTGGGCGGACCGATCGGGCAGATCACGGCGGTCACAGGCCGGAGGGGTCTTTCGGCCCTACGAGCGGCGCGCGGTCCGCGGTTGGCTCGAAGGGCATGGACTCGTCGAGTCGAGGGAGAAGGATCATGCGGTACGTCGAACCCGTTGACCCGGGGAGTCCGGTCGAGGTCAAGCCACGGTACGAGAACGTCAACGGTGGCGCGCACGCGGCCAAGGACGGCCCGGGTACGAAGTCCGCCGAGCGTATTACGGCCACCGCGGCCGCTCGGCAGGCGATCCGTCATCTGAGCGACGGCCGTGGCGCGCCGGTGATGCTCGTCCAGTCCGGAGACTGCCGCGACACAAGCACGCCGAAGTGCTACCCGGAGAACGAGTTCCTGGTCGGTCCGGGCGACCTGCTGCTCGGTGAGATCGAGGGCAGCCCGTTCTACCTCGACCGGCGCCTCGACCAGGCCTGGGGCGACACGACCCTCCTGCTCGACGTCGCTCCCGGCGGACCGGAGGGTTTCTCCCTCCCCGCCGGGCTCGGCGGCCACTTCGTCACCCGATCCACAACCCGTTCTGTCGAAAGGACCATCATGAAGGCAGCAGTTGTCACCGATTTCCGTAAGCCTCTGGAGATCCAGGAACTCCCTGTACCCGATCCCGGGCCCGGCGAGGTTCTGGTCCGGATGGAGACCAGTGGGCTGTGCCATACCGACATCCACGCCGCGCACGGCGACTGGCCGGTGAAGCCGACGCCGCCGTTCGTTCCCGGTCACGAAGGCATCGGCGTCGTCGAACAGCTCGGTGCCGATGTCACCGAACGCGCGGTGGGCGACCGGGTGGCTATCGCTTGGCTCGGATACGCGTGCGGCAAGTGCCGGTACTGCATCGGTGGCTGGGAGACGCTCTGCCTCGAGCAGCGTAACTCCGGTTACTCGGTCAACGGCAGCTTCGCCGAGTACGCCGTCGTACCCGCGGCCTTCGCGACGCCGGTGCCGGACGCGGTCTCCTCCCGGGACGCGGCCCCGCTGACGTGCGCCGGCGTGACGACGTACAAGGCGATCAAGGTCGCGCACGTGGAGCCGAACGAGACGGTGGCGATCTTCGGAGTCGGCGGCCTGGGGCATCTCGCCCTGCAGTACGCGCGGATCGTCGGTGGCGTCACGATCGGGGTCGACGTCGAGGACGCGAAACTGGAGATGGCGAAGGAACTCGGCGCGGATCACGTCGTGAACGCTGCGAAGGTCGATCCGGTGGCGGCGATCCAGGCGCTGGGCGGTGCCGACGTCGCGGTCGTGCTGGCGGCGAATCCGCGGGTGTTCGACCAGGCCTTCCAGGCGCTGCGGCGCGGCGGGCGGCTGGTCTGCGTGGCGTTGCCCGCGGACGACGGAGCGATGAACGTGCCGATCTTCGACACCGTCCTGAACGGCAAGAGCGTGATCGGCTCGATCGTTGGTACCCGCAACGATCTCGCCGACGTGTTCGCCCTGCACGCCGCCGGCCGGACCCGGGTGATCGCCGTCGACCGCAAGCTCGACGACGTCAACCAGTCCATCGCGGACGTACTGGCCGGAGACATCCCGGCCCGCGTGGTCTTCCAGTTCTGATGAACACGGTGGTCGGCTGAAGACCAAGGGCTTCACGGGGAGGGCGTGATGGGCACGAAGCATCGTACGGGGGAGCTGTGGGTGCTCATGCTCGTACGCCGGCTCGTCGATCCGCACGGGACCGAACGGCAGGGGCTCGCGCACGTCGTGATCGGCACTCCGGCCGGTGCTCAGGTGACCGTCTGGCTCGACCCGCACTCCGCTGAACCGCCGTCGCCTCCGCGGCTGGGATGCCGACTGGCGCACCGTCGCGCGCCGCTGGATCCGCGGCCAGAAATGAGCCGGTCCCGACCTCGCTAACAGATCGTGCAGCAAGACGTGCCGTAGGCGGGACCTTTGACTCTGCTGTGCGGACGTCGTACGGCCGAGCCTGGGGGTGACGGACGACTGACGGGAGAACGTGATGAGTACTGTGACCTACCCGGTTCGGGTGGACGGGGCGCTCGACGAGCGGCTGAATCGGTGGTTGTGGTTGGTGAAGTGGGTGCTGGTGATTCCGCACCTGCTGGTGCTCGCGGTGCTGGGGATCGCGTTCGCGGTGCTGAGCTTCGTGGCGTTCTTCGCGATTCTGTTCACCGGGCGGTATCCGCGCTGGATCTTCGACTTCAACGTCGGAGTCCTGCGCTGGTGGTGGCGCGTGCAGTTCTACGCGTACGGCGCACTCGGAACGGACAAGTATCCGCCGTTCACGTTGCACGACGTACCGGACTACCCCGCGCATCTCGAGGTCAACTACCCGGAGCACCTGTCCCGCGGACTCGTGCTGGTGAAGTGGTGGCTGCTGGCGATCCCGCACTACCTGGTGGTCGGGTTCTTCGTCGGCACTGGTACGTGGTTCGCCTCGCAGGCCGATGATCGGGCCTGGGGCTGGAGTGGTGGGCTTGTCGGGCTCCTCGTCCTGGTGGCCGCGATCGTGCTGCTGTTCACCGGGCGGTACCCGCGAGCGGTCTTCGACCTGGTCCTCGGGATGAACCGCTGGGCGCTCCGTGTCGCGGCGTACGCCGGCCTGATGGTCGACCAGTACCCGCCGTTCCGCCTGGACCAGGGCGGCGACGACCCCGGTACAACGAACCTCGGCCAGCCCCCCAGCGACTGAGAGGAAGGCCCATGATGCGTCACTTCCTGACTGTTTCCGACGTGATGACGAAGGACGTCGTCACGGTCGCCGAAGACACGCCGTTCAAGGCGGTCGCTTCGCTGCTCGCAGAACACCACATCAGTGCGGTGCCGGTCCGGGACGTGTCCGGCGGTGTCGCCGGGGTCGTGTCCGAGAGCGACCTGCTCTACAAGGCGGAGAAGCCCTCAGGTTGGTTGCACCGGAAGGCGCGGATCAAGGCGGACGCTGTGACCGCCGCGATGCTGATGACCAGTCCGGCTGTCACGATCGAAGGTGGCTGCACCCTGGACGAGGCCGCTCGCCTGATGGCGGCCCGCGAGATCACCCGGCTGGTCGTGATGGACGGTGACGAGCTCACCGGCATCGTGACGCGGTCCGACCTGCTCAGCGCGTACACGGCGTCCGATCCGGAGATCCTGGCCCGGGTGCGGCGTGACGTCGTGGACCGGCACCTGTGGGAGGACCCGCGCGCCGTCGAGGTCTCGGTGCTGGAGGGCGTGGTCACGTTGACCGGTCAGGTCGAGGCGCGCAGTACGGTCGCCTTCGCCGAGCACCTCGTCGCGGGCGTCGACGGCGTCGTTGCCGTACGCAACAACTTGACCTGGGCCTCCGACGACACGAGCCGCAAACCGGGCGGAATCTTCTACTAGGCAGAGGTCCCGGGAGGTCTGGGCCGTTCGGCTCATACAGGTGGGGTGAGAAGGGCTCTGACCGTCGTCCGCGCGAAAGCTCACGATCGAAGTGTCGGAACACGAGTGGAAGGACGACACCATGACCAGCAAGCCGGTCATCCTCGTGGGAGTCGACGGCTCATGGCGTGACGCCGGTGCCCTGGAGTGGGCGCTGCAGGAGTCACGGCTCCGGCAGGAACCCCTCCAGGCGGTGTACGTGATCGACGAACAGGTCCGGCACGTCCCCGGATGGGAGCCGGACTTCGTCGACGACCAGGCGACGGAGCTCGTCAACGACGTCCAGAAGTACCTGGACGAAAGCCCGAACGCACTGGACAACGAAGCGAACCTGATGGTCGGGCCGCCGGCCCGGACGCTCACCGAAGCCGCGGCGGACAGCCGCATGCTGGTCGTCGGGCGCCGCGGCCTGGGGACGTTCAAGCGGCTGCTGATCGGCTCCACCTCGGAGGCGGTCACGGCGCACGCGACGGTACCGGTCGTCATCGTGCCGGAGCACTGGAAGCCGTCCGACCACGCCGGCCCGGTGCTGGTCGCCCTTGACGATACTGAGGACAACGCGGAGCTGCTCGAGTTCGCGGTCGGTGCGGCCCGCGAGCGCCGGCTGCCGGTACGGATCCTGCATGTCTGGGACCTGCCCGCCGTCTTCAGCTGGGACGCGATGAACACCGCCGGCGTCAGCGCCGAATGGTCCGAGAACGCGCAGCGGCACTTCGAGAACCTCGCCGACGAATGGCGGCAGAAGTACCCCGACTTCCAAGTCGAGGTACGGCGCGGACACGTGGTCGACGGCCTGGTTACGGCCGCCGAGCAGTCCGACGCCCAGCTCCTGGTCGTCGGCAGTCACCATCGCGCCCGGCTGACCTCGATGCTGCTCGGATCGACGACGCGCGGCGTCCTGCACCATGCGACGTGCCCGTTGGCCCTCGTACCTGTTCAACAGTCTCGGCAATGAGGAGAGTGACATGAGTAGCTGGAACCGTACCGGGCCTGTCGTGGTCGAAGTGGACGGGAGCGCGGAGAACCTGCGGGTGGTGGACTACGCCGCCGCCGAGGCACTGCGTTCCGGTGCCGAGCTGGTGCTCGTGGCGCCGTACTCGGCGCACGGTTCCTTCAACCCGATGACTCCGGGGTACGCCGCGAAGCCGCCGGCCGAGCAGGCCGATGCCGCGTTGCGGGCCGCGGTCGGGCACGTGCGGCACCTGAACGGCTACGCGCTCGAACTGGCGGCGGTCGCCGCTGAGGGATCGAGAGGCCGGGTGCTCGCGCACGCGGCGCGGCACGCGCGGATGCTGGTGGTTGCGCGGTCCCGGAGTCGTGGGCCGCAGCGGCTCGTGCATACCCAGGCGAACCTGACGCTGACGGCACGGGCGGGCTGTCCGGTGGTCGTCGTACCGCTGTCCTGGAAGCCGTCGCTGCTCGACCGGAAGGTTGCCGTGGGCATCGATGGTACGGCGTTGTCGGCCGAGGCGCTGGAGTTCGCGTTCGGCGAGGCGGCGGCCCGCGAGGGCGGCCTGATCGTGGTGCACGCCGGGCTGCCGGCGGAGCGTCCGTTCGTCGACGACGACCCGGAGTGCTCGTGGATCAGCCGGGCCGAGTACGTGCTGGCCGAGACGCTCGGCCCGTGGACGAGCCGGTTCCCGACCGTGAAGGTGACCCGGTTCCTGAGCAGCCGGGCACCGGCGGCGGCGCTGGTGCACGAGAGCGCCGAGGTCGGCCTGGTGGTCGTCGGCGCGCACAGCGGCCCGCTGCCGATCGACCCGGTCGCGCGGCGCTCGATGGCTGCGATGACCTGCCCGGTCGCGATCGTGCCGCATCACCTGACCGACACCGAGCGCCTACGCCTGACGGTTGCACGACGTACCGGTGCTGTCGTTCCAACGGCCTGACAGGAGGAATCATGTCCGCGAACGATCGTACGCTGATCGTGTACGAGACGATGTTCGGCAACACCGAGCGGATCGCGCGAGCGATCCGCGACGGGCTGCGGCGGTACGGACCGGCCGAAGCGATCCCGGTGAACCGGGCGCCGGACGTCGTACCCGACGACGTCCGGCTGCTGGTCGTCGGGGGACCGACGCATGCGTTCTCGATGAGCCGGCTGTCCACGCGGCAGGAAGCGTGGAAACAGGGCGATGTCGTGATGCCGATCGAGGTTGGCATCCGCGACTGGCTCGCAGCGCTGAAGCCGCCGCGTGGCCGCCGGGCGCCGCAGGTGACGACGTTCGACACCCGGATCGCGACGGTACGGCGGCTGCCGGGCTCGGCAGCCCGATCCGCGGCGAAGGTGTTGCGCCGGATGGGTTACCGGATGATCGGCACCTCCGAGAGCTTCTTCGTGAACGAGACGACCGGGCCGATCCGCGACGTCGAGCTCGAGCGCGCCGAACGCTGGGGTGAAGAACTCGGCCGGCTACTGACCGGCTCCGCGAAAGTCGCCTGAGAGGACTGACCGACGATGATGCACTGGAGTACGGGCGGCGGACTTTGGTTCGTCGCCATGATGGTCTTGTGGGTCCTGGTGATCGGCGGCGCGGCGTGGGCCACCGTATGGGTGATCCGGCAACCACGCCGCCAGCCCCGGCCCCAGCTCCCATCGCCCCTGGACGTCCTGGAACGCCGCTTCGCCGCCGGTGAAATCACCCGCGAGGACTTCGACGAAGCCCGAGCCCGCCTCCGCGAACACGACCTGGACGTCTAGCTCCTACCTTCACGCCGGCCTGCGTCGCCAGTGCCAGTCGCGGATCTCGGGCAGGTCCTCGCCGTGTTCGAGGATGTAGTCGTGGTGCCGGGCGCGCTGGTCGACGAGCCACTGGCGTACGTCGGCGGCGCGCTGCGCGAGGCCTGGTACCCGGTCGATGACGTCGAGCGCCAGGTGGAACCGGTCGAGGTCGTTCCGCACGACCATGTCGAACGGCGTGGTCGTGGTGCCTTCCTCCTTGTATCCGCGAACGTGAAGGTTGCCGTGGTTCGTACGCCGGTACGTCAACCGGTGGATCAGCCACGGATAGCCGTGGTACGCGAAGATCACCGGCTTGTCCGTCGTGAACAGCGCGTCGAAGTCGGCGTCGGGGAGCCCGTGCGGATGTTCGCTCGCCGGCTGCAGGCGCATCAGGTCGACCACGTTGACGACGCGGATCTTCAACGAGGGCAGGTGCTCGTGCAGCAGGTTCACGGCGGCGAGAGTCTCGAGCGTCGGTACGTCGCCCGCGCAGGCCATCACCACGTCGGGTTCGCCGGCGTCGTTGCTCGCGAACTCCCAGACGCCGATCCCGCGGGCGCAGTGCAGCGCGGCCTGCTCCGGGCCGAGCCAGTCGGCCTGCGGTTGTTTACCGGCCACGATCACGTTGATGTAGTCCTTGCTGCGCAGGCAGTGGTCGGCGGTTGCGAGCAGGGTGTTCGTGTCCGGCGGCAGGTAGACGCGGATGACCTCGGCCTTCTTGTTCACGACGTGGTCGATGAAGCCGGGGTCCTGGTGCGAGAACCCGTTGTGGTCCTGCCGCCACACGTGTGAGGTGAGCAGGTAGTTGAGGGACGAGATCGGCCGTCGCCAGGGGAGTCCGCGGGTGACCTTGAGCCACTTGGCGTGCTGGTTGACCATCGAGTCGACGATGTGCACGAACGCCTCGTAGCAGGAGAACCAGCCGTGGCGGCCGGTCAGTAGGTACCCCTCCAGCCAGCCTTGGCAGGTGTGTTCGCTGAGGATCTCCATCACCCGGCCGTCGACCGCGAGGTGTTCGTCGGTCGGTAGTACTTCGGCGTTCCAGGCCTTGCCGGTCACGTCGTACAGGGCGTCCAAGCGGTTCGACGCGGTCTCGTCCGGTCCGAAGACGCGGAAGTTCCGGTACGGCAGGCTCGCTCGCATCACGTCGCGCAGGTAGTTGCCGAGCACCCGCGTCGGCTCGTGCTCGGATTCCCCAGGACTCTGAACAGGTACGGCGTACTCCGCGACCGGTGGTAGATCGAGGTCGCGGCGAAGCAGGCCGCCGTTGCTGTGCGGGCTGGATCCCATCCGGTTCGCCGGGACCTGTTGGAGCAGGCGCGGCACCGGTCGGCCCTCGGAGTCGAACAGTTCCTCCGGGCGGTAGCTGCGCAGCCAGTCCTCGAGCATCCGCAGGTGTTCCGGCGAGGTCCGTACGCCGGACAGTGGCACCTGGTGTGCCCGCCACGTGCCTTCGACCGGTACGCCGTCGACCTCGCGCGGGCCGGTCCAGCCTTTCGGAGTACGCAGTACGATCATCGGCCACGGCCGGCGCGGCGCGGCGTGGCCCGCGCGGGCCTCGGTCTGGATCGCCGTGATGTCGTCGAGGACCCGGTCGAGTGTGAGGGCGAGGGCTTGATGGACGTGTTCGGGCTCCGCGCCGTCGACGAGGTACGGGCGGTAGCCGTACCCCTCGAGCAGCCGGGTCAGCTCGTCGTCGCCGATCCGCGCCAGCACTGTCGGGTTGGCGATCTTGTACCCGTTCAGGTGCAGGATCGGCAGGACGGCGCCGTCGGTGGCCGGGTCGAGGAACTTGTTCGAGTGCCAGGAGGCAGCGAGCGGGCCGGTCTCGGCCTCGCCGTCGCCGATCACACAGGCCACGATCAGCTCCGGGTTGTCCAGTACGGCGCCGTACGCGTGGCTGAGGGAGTAGCCGAGCTCGCCGCCCTCGTGGATCGAACCGGGCAGCTCCGGCGCCACGTGGCTCGGGATACCACCGGGGAAGGAGAACTGGCGGAACAGCCGCGCCATGCCGGCCGCGTCCCGGGAGACGTCCGGGTAGGTGTCGCTGTAGCTGCCTTCGAGCCAGGTGTTCGCGGCGATGGCCGGGCCGCCGTGGCCGGGACCGATGACGTACATCATGGTGAGGTCGCGGCGGCGGATCACCCGGTTGAGGTGGGTGTACAGCATGTTGAGGCCGGGTGTCGTGCCCCAGTGGCCGAGCAGTCGTGGCTTGATGTGCTCGGCCTGCAGCGGTTCGGTCAGGAGTGGGTTGCCGAGTAGATAGATCTGGCCGGCGGAGAGGTAGTTGGCGGCTCGCCAGTACGCGTCGAGATCGGCGACTTCCTGGTCGGACAGGGGCTTTCCGGTGAGCTCGTGCATGACGTTTCCTTCGAGAGGTCGAGGACGTCGTCGACGGCCTCGAGGTCGCGGTAGCGGTGGGTGATGAGGAGCGTGGTTCGCCCCTCGGTGGCGTCGGTGATGTCGTGGATGAGTTCGTCGGCGGTCGGGTCGTCGAGGTGGGCGGTGGGTTCGTCAAGGACGAGTACGGCGGGGTCGGCGAGGAGTGCGCGGGCGAGGACGAGACGTTGGCGTTCGCCGCCGGAGATGCGCGCGCCGCGTTCTCCGACGGTGGTGCCGAGGCCGGTTGGTTGCCTGCGGACCCAGGCGCCGAGGCGGACGCGGTCGAGCGCGTCGAAGAGTTCCTGGTCGGTGGCGTCCGGTTTGCCGATCATGAGGTTCTCGCGGATGGTGGTGTCGAAGACATGGTCGTCCTGCCCGCAGAGCACTACCTGCCGACGGTACGACTCTTCGTCGATCGCAGCCAGCTCCGTGCCGCTGAGCGTGATCCGCCCGGCTTCGGGGGTGAGGAAACCCATCAGGGCCGCGGCCAACGTGCTCTTCCCGGATCCGCTCGGCCCGATCAACCCGACCCGCCGCCCGGGGACCAGTTCGAGATCGACCCCGGCCAGAGCGGGAACGGAGGCATCAGGCCAGCGCACAGTAAGCCCTCGCACAGCCAACCCGCCCGCCCCCACGCCCGCCTCGGTGCCCCAGGCAACTGATGGGTTCGGCAGCTCGGTCAGGGCGCGGAGGCGGGCGGCGGCTTGCCAGCCGCGGATCAGGTGGCGGGCGGCCGCGGGGAGTGGCGTGACGAGTTCGAAGGCGGCCAGCGGGGTGAGGACCAATACGGCGAGCACGACGCCGGCGAGCCGCCCGTCGCGGACCGCAGGGACGCCCACCAGGATCTCGCCCGTCACGGTGCAGGCGAGCACCGCGTTCGCCACGGCCGCGCCGACTCCGGTGGAGAACGCCGAGCGGCGCAGGATCGCCGTCAACCGGCCGTCCTGCTGCCGGATCTGGTGCAGCCGCTGATCGGTTGCGCCGTACGCGGTCAGGTCCGCGAGGCCGGTCAGGAGCTCGTGGACGTTCGTGGTGAGCGTCGATCTAGCCGGGGCGAAGCGTCGTTCGGCTCGCGCGGACAGGATCAGCGAGGCTGCGGGCGCGCCCAGACCGGCGGCCGACAGTCCGATCAGCAGGACGGCGCCGGCGGCAGGCAGGAGCGCGGTCAGCAGAACGACGGTGGCGATGCCGGTCAGCAGGCTGATCGCGACCGGGAGCAGGGCACGGACGAGCAGGTCCTGGATCGCGTCGACGTCCCGCGTGACGCGGGTCAGCAGGTCGCCGGCGCGCGTACCACCCAGTCCGGCAGGCGCGGCGCGGTCGAGGTCGATCCACGCCTGGACACGGGTCCGCCCGAGGACCCGGAACGCGGCGTCGTGGCCGACGAGCCGTTCGGCGTACCGGAGTACGCCACGTCCGATGCCGAACACGCGCACGGCGACGATCGCGACCATCAGGTAGAGCACCGGCGGATGCTCCGCGGCCCGCGAGATCAGCCAGGCCGACGTGGCCATCAGCCCGATCGAACACGCCATCGCCAGCGTGCCCAGCAGTGCGGCGGCGATCAGTCGCTTCAGCTCCGGCCGTACGACGGCCGCCAGCCAGCGGAACGTGCTCATGCCGGTACCGCCGTACGGTCGAGGTGGATCACGTTGTCGCACAGGTCGAGCAGAGCAGGGCGATGGGTGACGATCACGACGGTCCGGCCGGCGAACGCCGCCGGGAGCGACTCGAGCAGCGCCTGCTCGGTTTCCGGATCCACGCTCTCGGTCGGCTCGTCGAGCAGCATCACCGGCGCGTCGCGCAGAATCGCCCGAGCAAGCGCAATCCGCCGCCGCTGCCCCGCCGACACCCCGTCGCCCCGCTCACCGAGCACCAACTCCAGCGGTACGTCAACCCGCGCCGCCCGCGCCGCCCGCGCCGCCCGTGCCGCCCGCGCCGCCCGTGCCGCCTGCGCCGCCTGCGCCGCGCGTGCCGCCTGTGCCGCCCGTGCTGCCTGGGCTACCCGTTGCACCGCGAGATCGTCCGCGTCGGCGTGACCGAGGGCGATGCGGTCCGACGACGGCTCGTCGGTGCCCAGCAGGATGTTGTCCGCGACGGTGCCGGCGAACAGGACCGGATCCTGCCCCATCCAGGCGAGGTTGCGGCGCCATTGCGCCGGATCGGCGTCGGCGAGGTCGATGCCACCGGCAAGTACCTGCCCACGGTCCGGCCGGATCGTACCGAGCAACAGCCCGAGCACCGTGGACTTCCCACCACCGCTCGCCCCGACGATGCCGGTCACCTGCCCGGCCGGGATCAGCACCGACACGTCGTCGAGCGCCATCAGCTCGGTGTCCCCGGCGGTGGTGGCCGCTCGACCGTTGACTGTGACGTGCCGTAGGACGATCCCGGCCGTGGGGTCGGCAATGTGGTGGCCCGGGGCCGGGGCGGATTGCTCGATGACGGCGAACAGTTGGTCGGCAGCCGCGAGGCCCTCCGCGCTTGCGTGATAATGGGCACCCAGTAGGCGGAATGGCAGGTACGCCTCCGGGGCGAGGATCAGAACCAGCAGCGCGGTCTGCAAGGAAAGCCGCCCGTCGACCAGCCGAAGGCCGACCGAGACCGCGACGAGCGCGACCGACAACGTCGCCAGCAGCTCAAGGACCAGGGACGACAGGAACGCGATCCGCAACGTTGCGAGCGTCGTACGCCGTTGGCGGTCGGACAGCCGCCGGATCGTCTCGACCTGGGCGCGGGAACGGCCGAACACCTTGAGCGTCCCGATTCCGGCGAGCACGTCCAGAAAGTGATGTGCGAGGGACTGCAGCGTCGCCCACTGCCGTGCGGTCGAGGCCTTGGTGGTGAGCCCGACGAGCACCATGAAGATCGGGATCAACGGCAGCGTGACGACGACGATCACCGCGCTCAGCCAGTCCGCTGTCAGCATCCGGGACGCAACCACCAGCGGTACGACGGTGACCAGGACCAGCTGTGGCAGGTACCGGGCGAAGTAGTCGTCGAGGGCATCGATGCCGCGGGTGGTGAGTGTGGTGAGCTCGCCGCTGCGCTCACCCGTCAGCCAACGCGGGCCCAGGGCAACGATCTTCTCGAGGAACCGCATCCGCAGCTCGGACTTCACGGCCGCCGAGCAGTGTTGCGCGACGACCTCGGCGACCCAGGACAGTACGGCCCGGCTGAGAAGCGTGGCCGCGAGCGCGATCACGCGGCCGCGGAGGCGGTCGAGGCCGAGACCGGCGAGGAACGCGTCCGCGATGATCGCGGCGAGCAGCCAGGCCTGGAGGAGGATGAGTACGGCTTGCGCGGTGCCGATCACGCCCGACAGCACCAGGAAGATCCTGGTGCTGCGGGTGTGCCGGAGCAGGCGCCGGTCGACGGCCGGCATCAGGCGGTCTCGGCCCGCGCGGTATCAGGTGCCGGGCCAGGCGCGGAGTCAGGCGCGGGGCCCGACGCGCTGTCCTGTGGGATGTCGTCCCGGGTGAGGCGCTGGCGGAACACCCAGTAGGTATAGCCCTGGTACAGCAGCACGATCGGCGTGAAGATCACAGCCACCCAGGTCATGATCGTCAACGTGTAGTGCGTGGACGACGCATTCGTCGTGGTCAGACTGAACGCCGGGTCCGTGGTCGACGGCAGCACGTTCGGATACAGCGTGACGAACAGCGTCGCGGACGCGAGCACGATGGTCGCGGCCGTTCCGATGAAGCCGAGCCCGTCGCGGCCGACCCGCGAGGCGAGCAGGCCGCCGACGAGGCACGCGGCGGCGAGCAGCGCCAGCGTCCACGTGATCCAGGAACCGTCGTACGACTGGGTCCAGATCAAGAACGCCGCCGCCAGCGGCACCGTCGCCGCACCCAGTGGGAGTACCAGTGCGCGGGCGCGGTCACGTACCGGTCCGTGCGTCTTGAGCGCGAGGAAGATCGCGCCGTGCAGAGCGAAGAGCACCAGGGTGGTGAGCCCGCCGAGCAGCGCGTACGGGTTCAGCAGGGTGAAGAAGTTGCCGGTGTAGTTGTGCTGCGCGTCCAGCGGTACGCCGCGCACGATGTTGGCCAGCGCGACGCCCCAGAGCAACGCCGGTACGGCGCTGCCGATCACGATCGCGAGATCCCAGCGCCGGTGCCACGCGGCATCGTGGAGCTTGTTGCGGTACTCCAGGGCGACGCCGCGCACGATCAGCGCAACCAGGATCACCAGAAGAGCGAGGTAGAAGCCGGAGAACAGGCTGGCGTACCAGATCGGGAAGGCAGCGAAGGTAGCGCCGCCGGCGACCAGCAGCCACACCTCGTTGCCGTCCCAGACCGGACCGATGGTCCGGAGCGCGACCTGGCGATCGACGGGATCCTTGGCGACCGCAGATAGCAGCATGCCGACGCCGAAGTCGAAGCCCTCGAGCACGAGGTAGCCGGTCCACAGAACCGCGATCAGCAGGAACCAGATGTCGGTGAGATGCACGGGAGCACTCCTCAGTACAGGAAAGCGGCGTCGGGCTCGGCGGCGTCCGCCGAGGGTTCAGCGGGTACGGTCCGGGCGAAGCGGAGCAGCAGGGCGACCTCAATCACCGCGAGAACGCCGTACAGGACGGTGAAGGTGATCATCGAGGTGAGGACCGATCCGGCGCCGACGGTCGGTGAGACGCCGTCCCGGGTCTGCATGAGTCCGAAGACGATCCACGGCTGCCGGCCCAGCTCGGTGAAGATCCAGCCGAAGCTGTTCGCGACCAGGGGCAGCAGCGGTAGCGCGATCGCGGATCTGACTAGCCATTTCGACGGTTTCCTGCCCGGTCGCCGGATGTACCACAAGGCGATCAGGGCAACCAGCGCCGACAGGGCTCCGAACAGGATCATCAGCCGGAAGGTCCAGTACGTCACCGGGATGTTCGGTTTGTAGCTGCCCGGGCCGAAGCGTTGCTCGTACGCCTGCTGGAGGTCGTTGATGCCCCGGACCTTGCCGTTCCAGGTGCCGGTGGCGAGGAAGGACAGCCCGTGCGGCACTGTCAGTGACCACACCTCTCGCTGGCCGTCGAGCGAACCGATGGTCAGCAGCGAGAAGCCGGCGGGTTGAGAGGTCTCGTACAGGGCCTCGGCCGCGGCCATCTTCATCGGCTGGGTTTCGGTCATGATCTTGCCCTGGATGTCGCCGGTGACCAGCACCGCGACCGCTGCGACCAGAACCGTGATCGCGCCGAGCTTGACCGCGGGACGGAACAGTTCCGTACGCTCTTCGCCGCCGCGCAGCACGTGCCAGAGCGCGATGCCGAGCATGAAGGCGCCGCCGGTCAAGAAGCAGGCCGCGAGTGTGTGCGGGAAGGTTGCCAGGGCCACCTTGTTGGTCAGTACGGCGCCGAAGTCGTGCAGTTCGGCCCGGCCGCTGCCCTTGTTGTACGTGTAGCCCACCGGCCACTGCATCCACGAGTTCGCGGCGAGGATGAAGTACGCCGACAGCATGGTGCCGATGGCAACGAGCCAGATGCTGGCCAGGTGGATCCGCTTCGGCAGCCGGTCCCAGCCGAAGATCCACAACCCGAGGAAGGTGGATTCGAGGAAGAAGGCGAGCAGTCCTTCGATCGCCAGCGGAGCACCGAAGATGTCGCCGACGAACTTCGAGTAGGCACTCCAGTTCATCCCGAACTGGAACTCCTGGACGATGCCGGTGACGACACCCATCGCGAAGTTGATCAGGAACAACTTGCCCCAGAACTGGGTGAGCTGCCGGTACTTCTGCTTCCCGGTGCGGTACCAGGCCGTGTGCAGGCCGGCCACCAGGGACGACAGGCCGATGGTGATCGGCACGAACAAGAAGTGGTACACGGTGGTGATTCCGAACTGCCACCGTGCCAGGTCGATCGCATCCATGGTCCTCAGCGTCCCGGTCACAGCCGGTGACGTCCTAGAGGCGAAGGTCCCGGACCCCCGGGACCCAACGGCACTGTCCCGGCGGTGTTGCAGCGAGGTGAGGTGGGATGGTGCGGAGGGAGCTGTGATGACGCTGCTGGATCAGGCGCGGCCGCAGACCGGGTGGGACGTGCTGGCGTCGGACGGGTCGGTGGTACGGATCCGCCCGATCCGGGCGGACGACGAGCCGGCGCTGCTCGCGATGAACGACCGGGTCTCGGACGAGTCGATGTACCTGCGGTTCTTCGGCGTCAACCGGAGCATGGCCACCGACTACACGCATCACCTCGCCGCCGAGCAGGACGGTCACGTCGCGCTGGTCGCGGAGTACGGCGACCAGGTGGTCGGTGTCGCGAGTTACGAAGCGCTGCGCGCCGGTGAGGCCGAGATGGCCTTCCTGCTCCAGGACTCGGTACAGGGCCGGGGGATCGGGACGCTGTTGCTGGAGCAGTTGGCGGCGACCGCCCGGGAGCACGGTATCGAGCGACTCCGCGCCGACACGCTGGGGGAGAACGGCAGGATGCTGCGGTTGCTCGCCGATTCCGGTTTCGAGCAGGTACGCAAGCTCGAGAGTGGTGTGGTCGAGCTGGTGCTCGACACGGCGTACCACCCGGTGACACTGGCGAAGATGGCGTCTCGCGAGCGGGCGGCAGAGAACCGTTCCCTGCAACGGCTCTTCTCACCTAGGACTGTTGCCGTGATCGGCGCCGGCCGCCGGCCCGGCGGCATCGGGCACGAACTCCTGCACAACATCGTCAGAGGCGGATTCACCGGCTCGGTGTACGCGGTGAATCCGAACGCCGAACAGGTCGCCGACCTGCCGTCGTACCCGTCGATCTCGGCGGTGCCGAACACGATCGATCTCGCGGTGATCGCCGTTCCGGCGGAGCGCGTGCTCGAGGTGCTCGCGGAGTGTGGAAAGTGCGACGTCGGCGGTGCGGTGGTGCTGACGTCCGGCTTCTCCGAGCTCGGTGAGGCCGGCCGGGAGTCGCAGCGGAAGCTGCTCGCGATCGCGCGCCGGCACAGCATCCGGCTGATCGGCCCGAACTGCCTCGGCCTGGTCAACACCGCTCCGGACGTACGGCTGAACGCGACCTTCGCCGAGGTGGCGCCGACGCCGGGAACCCTCGCCATCGCGGCGCAGTCGGGCGCGGTCGGCATCGCGGTACTCGAGCATGCCGGCCGGACCGGTCTCGGGATCTCCGAATTCGTTTCCCTCGGCAACAAGGTTGATGTCAGCGGCAACGATGTGCTGCTGCACTGGTGGGACGACCAACGGACTGCCGTGATCGGGCTGTACCTGGAGTCGTTCGGGAACCCGCAGAAGTTCGGCGCGCTGGCCCGGATGATCGGGCGGACCAAACCGATCCTGGTGGTCAAGGGCGGCCGCTCGGCCGGAGGACGCCGGGCCGGAGTCTCGCACACCGCGGCCGCCGCGACTCCCGAGACGGCCGTCGATGCGTTGTTCGCGCAGTCCGGCGTACTGCGGATGGACACCGTCGAGGAGCTGGTGGAGACGGCCCGGGTGCTCGCCGTACCGCCGTTGCCCCGGGGACGCCGGCTCGCGGTGGTCGGAAATGCCGGCGGGGCCGGGATTCTCGCCGCGGACACCGGCGCGCGGCTCGGGCTCGAGCTGCCGGTGTTGAGCGCGGCGATTCAGGAGCAGCTTGCCGCGATCGGCGCGGTGGGTACGGCGAACCCCGTCGACCTCGGCGCGGCCGCGTCTCCGGCGAGCTTGGAGCAGGCGCTGCGCGTCCTGGTGGCGAGCGACGAGGTCGACGCCTTGGTGGTGAACTATGCCGCGACGCGGGCCGGAAACGTCAACGAGATCTACGCCGCCATAGCCGCCGCCGGCCAGGTTCCCGAAGGCCGGGTCGTGCCGGTTGTTGTGAACTGTGTCGGAGCGGTGCACGCGGCGCCGGAGATTGCGCTGGCGGACGGGCGGCGGCTGCCGGTGTTCCCGTTCCCGGAGAGTGCCGTACGGGCCCTGGCGCACGCCGTCCAGTACGCCGAATGGCGAGCAAGGCCGCAGGGCGTCGTACCGGAGCTGGCCCGCGTCGACGCAGCCGGCGCACGGGCCGTCGTACGACGGTATCTGCGGCAGAACCCCGACGGCGGCTGGCTCGATCCGCACGAGTCGAATCAGCTCCTGCGCCGAGCCGGAGTCCCCGTGATCCGGGTGGTGACCGCCGCGACGCGCTCGGAGGCCCTTGCCGCGGCGCAGTACCCCGTCGCCTTGAAGACAGCCGCGCCCGGCGTCGTACACAAGACCGACATCGGCGGCGTGCGCGTCGGACTGACCAACGCGGTCCAGCTCGGCCAGGCGTACGACGAAATCACCACCGCGACGGGGGATCCGCACGTACTGGTCCAGGCGATGGCACCGACTGGAACCGAGCTGGTCATCGGAGTAGTCCGCGACCCGCTCTTCGGCCCGCTGCTGATGGCCGGCAGCGGCGGCGTACTGACCGACGTACTCGCCGACCGCCAATGGCGCGGCCTCCCACTCACCGACCTCGACGCCCGCGAGATGCTGTACTCCCTCCGCTGCGCCCCACTACTGGCCGGCTACCGCGGCGCCCGAGCCGCCGACCAAGAGGCGGTCCTGGAGGTGATCCACCGAATCGCCTGGCTGGCCGGCACCATCCCCGAACTCGCCGAACTCGACATCAACCCCCTGACCGCCGCCCCGTCCGGCGCCGTCGCCGTAGACATCCGCGTGCGCCTGACCCCGACAACCCCCGCCCCCGACTGGCACGCCCGCCACCTCCGCACGGACCAACCCTGACCCGGCACAACTGTCGGGTTCGCGACGTACGGTGAGGGAGTAGCGGGTCAGGTGGAGCGGAGGTCGGCCGGTGGGTGTCGCGATCGAGGTGGCCGGGCTGGTCAAGCGGTACGGCGACAAGCTGGCCGTCGACGGGGTGTCGTTCTCGATCGCCGACGGTGAGGCGTTCGGGTACGTCGGTCCGAACGGCGCCGGTAAGACGACAACCATCCGGAGCATGCTCGGGCTGGTGCGGCCGACGTCCGGGACGATTCGTATTCTCGGCCGCGACATCGCGAGCGACCTCAGGGTGGTGCTGGCCGACGTGGGCCACCTGCCGGGGGAGTACGGGCTGTGGCCACAGCTGACCGGCCTCGAGTGCCTCGAGTATCTCGGCGACCTGCAGGGACGTCCACCGGTGCGGCGGAACGAGCTGTGCGAGCGACTCGAACTGTCGGCAGCTGATCTGCATCGGCAGGTCAGGCTCTACTCACGCGGTATGCGGCAGAAGATCGGCCTCGTACAGGCGTTCCAGCACGCGCCCCGCGTACTGGTGCTCGACGAGCCGACCGAGGGTCTCGACCCGGTCATGAAGGAACGGTTCGTCGGATTGCTCGACGACCATCGACGCGCGGGCGGCACCGTCTTCCTGTCCTCGCACATCCTGACCGAGGTCGAGCAGACGACAGAGCGGGTCGCCGTGATCAAGGCCGGCCGGATCGTGGCGACCGGCGCGACCGCCGACGTGACCGGCGAGAGTGTGCACCACTGCACCCTGGTACTGAAGACGCCGATCGCCGACGGAGCCCTCGACGTCGCCGGCGTCTCGGCGCTGGAGAGCGACGGCCTGGTGCACCGGTTCGAGTTCCGTGGGGACATGGAGCCGTTGATGCGCCGGCTCGGTACGTTCGCCGTGCACGAGTTCGTCTGCGAACCGGTGCATCTCGCCGAGACGTTCTTCGAGATCTACGGGGAGGCCCGATGAGCGTTGTCGTACTCCGCCAGACGCTCCGTCAGGTAGGCCGTACGATCGGCATCCTGGCCCTCGGGGTGGGCGCTTTCTTCTACCTGATCCTGTTCGCCTCGTCGTCGTTCACCAAGGACGCGCCGAACGTGCCGTTCCTGCAGTCGCCGCCCAAGGCGATGACGGCGTTCCTCGGCGGCTCGGCGGACTTCTTCCACCCGGACGGATGGTTGAGTCTCGGGATGACACACCCAGTCGTGCTCGCGTTGCTGACCTCGTCGGCGCTGCTGGTCGCCGCCGGATCGGTGGCCACCGAGGTCGAGCGCGGCACGATCGATCTGGTACTCGCCCGCCCGGTCGGCCGGGTGCGATTCCTGGCCGCAAAGGCCGTCGCCTCGATCGTTGCCGTGACCGCTGCGGAGTTGGGCGGCCTGGTCGCCGTACTGATCGCGCGGGAGACGATCGGCCAGGTGGCCGGCCTGCCGATGGCTTCGGTACTGCGAGCGTTCGGCGGCTCGTGGCTGTTGTTCGTCGGCGTCGCGATGCTCGGCGTACTCGTGTCGGCGGCCTCAAGCTTACGCGGCCGGGCGATCGGCATCACGGTCGGCATCGTCGTCGCCTGGTTCTTCCTGAACTTCATCGCCCTGCTCATCGACGGCATCAGCCCGCTGCGCTTCGCCTCACCGTTCCACTACTTCCGCCCAGTGGACCTCCTCGCCGGCACGGCACCCGCCGGTGACTTCGTGGTCCTTGCAGCGATCCCCCTGATCGCGGCCGTCGCAGCCGGCCTCCGATTCACCCGCCGCGACCTGACCCGCTGACACCGGTGCCGAACGCGTGGAACCCACCACACACGGGACGTTTGGCCCTGTGGAGGGACCGCGGGTGCGCCTATTGCTTGACGTATGAAAGACGTTGCCTGGTCCCCGCATCTTCGGCCGCCGCGGAATCCGTGGTTCCGGCAGCACTCTGCCATTGCCCTCGCGGTGGCCTGCGGGCTGTACGGCGCAGTACTGCTGCTGACAGTGTTCGCTGGGACGCCAGGGGATGACTATTTCCTGCTCTACGTCTTCCCGGTTGCTCTGGTAGCGATCACGTTCGGCCTGCTGGCTGGTGGGATTGCCGGGCTGTCCGCCGTCGCATTCATTGTTCTCTGGGTCGTACTGCGCGATGTCCACTTGACCGTCAGCGGATGGGCAACGCGCGTCGCGCCAATGCTGATACTGGGTCTGCTACTCGGCCGTGCAGCTGACAGGTTGCGCGTGGGTGAGCTGGAACGCCGCCGGCTGGAGGCAGCCGCACTGTTGCACCGTGAAGCGATCGAGATCAACGACTCGTTGGTACAAGGCCTGGCCGTCGCCCGCTGGTCGTTCCAGGCAGGCCACGTCGACCATGGCCTCAAGATCCTCGACGAAACTCTCGACCAGGCTCAACAACTGGTCTCCAGCCTGATCCGCCGATCCGGAATGCGCGGCGAAGCCCTACCCCTCGAGAAGCCGTCCATTCGTCGGTAGCTGGATGGCGGCTGCGAGGATGGGGGGATGGAGCGGATTCTGGGGCGGCAGGAAGCGTCGGACGCGGTTGCGGGTGCCGGGTGGCGGTTCATGTTGGGAGCTTTGCGTACGTCGGTTGTGGTGGACTCGTTGACTCGGGCCGTGGGGTTGGCGGCGGAGGCTGTTGCGGCGTGCGGGGACAATGCCGACGGGCACCTTCGGGTCGATGTTCGGCCTGATCGGGTCGTCTTCACGCTGCAGTCGTTGGAGTCTGCGGCGGTGACCACTCGGGATGTCGAGCTGGCGCTGCGGATCTCTGCGACGGCGGAGAAGGCCGGGTTGGTGGCTGAGCCCGAGATCGGTACCGGCGCACCGAGGTCCGTGCAGATTGTGGAGATCGCGATCGATGCGCTGGACATCGCCGGGATCCGGCCGTTCTGGAAGGCGGTACTGGGTTACGGCGATGAGGCGGGTGCCGACGGACCGGAGGATCCGCTCGTCGACCCCGTCGGGCAGAGCCCGGCCGTCTGGTTCCAGCAGATGGACGAGGCACGTCCGCAGCGCAATCGAATCCACTTCGACGTGTGTGTCCCGCATGACGAGGCGCCGCGGCGGGTCGAGGCGGCGCTGGCGGCCGGGGGACGGCTGGTGTCCGCGACGCGTGCCCCGGCTTTCTGGGTGCTTGCCGACCTGGAGGGGAACGAAGTCTGCGTGACCACCTGGCAGGGCCGCGACGACTGAAGTCACTCGCCGAACAGTAGCGGGGCGGTGCCGGGTTCGCCGGTGAAGCGGAAGTACAGCGGGTCGGTGAAGGTGGCGGGGACCTTGCCGAGGCCCTTGATGACTGTGGTCGGGCCGGTTGCGTGGCCGAGGGCGTACAGGTAGGCGGACTGGGTGTCCTTGTCGATCCCCAGCAGCAGAGTGCCGTACTGGCCGCACTTCTCGGCGAGCAGTGCGTCGAAGGACCCCCAGGTGGAGCTACGGACCCGCTTCACGACCGGTTTCATCGGCGATGTCAGGGGCAGCCGGATCGTGTAGAGGGCGCCGCCGCGAGTGGTGGCCAGGAAGGTGTCGTACGTCGCCGTCTGGCTGATCAGCGCCATCGTCTTGACCGCGGAGAAGCCGCCCGCGGACTGCGGGTTGGTCCAGCCGAACCCGCCTTTGTCGTCCCACCGGGTGATTGTGCCGTTTCCGTGCAGCGCATAGTGGTTGACCAAGGCGTACGGATTCGTATCGTGCGGGTAGCTGGTCTCGAGGAAGGTGACGTCGCCCCAGCCGCCGCCGATCCGGAAGTTGTGCGTCTGGGTCCGGTCGATCTCACCGGATTCAGTGAGGAAGTACCCGCTGCTGTACAGCCCCGAGCCGATCACCACGTGGCCGAAGTACGCGCCACCGAAACCAGGGATGACGGGGTCGTTGAAATACAGACTGCTCACCCTGGGCAGACCCTCCGGGAACAGGTTCGTGTACGTCGGCTTTGCCAGCACCGTTGGTGGTGAGCCGGCAGTGATCACCCTGTGGGTGTGATCGCCGGCGGCGGTCACCGAACCGGCCTCGATCTTGCATGCGGCGGTCGCGGTTGTGTCAGTAGCCAGGGCTTCGCCCGGCGCCGCGGCCAGCACCCCCGTCAGCAAGACAGTGGCAGCAGCCATCCGGCCCGCAGTACCAAGTCGTCTCGACATGTTGACCATCCCTCCCCAACAGCAAACAGCCTCTAGCTATCTCGATACGCGTCAGACCCGAAAAGTTGCACCACCGGGAGATTGCCGTGCGGCGACATCCAGTACTGCTTGGGCGAAGCTGGCCGGGTCCTCCTGAGGCGGGTTGTGGCCGATGCCGGGGAGGTCGCGGCGGTCGAAGCCTCCGGTGAAGAGTGGTTCGTCCGGCCGGGAGTCGTCGGGGCCCAGACCGTCCGCCAGGGCGTCCAGGGAGATGGTGGGGACGGTGATGGCGGGGCTTGTTGCCAAGACGTCTTCCAGCTTGTCGTAGCGGGGATCGCCGGGAGCGGCTTGGCGGCGGTGTTGGTAGGAGTGGATGACAGTGTCTACAAAGTCGGGGTTGTGCAGGCTGGGGGCGGATGCGGCGAAGGCAGTGTCGCAGCCGGACCAAGTCGGGGACCACTGCCGCCAGAGCAGGCCGCACAGCTCTTCGGTGTAGCGCTCGAGGCCGGCGCGGCCGCGATCGGTGAGGAAGTAGTGGGTGTACCAGGCGGCGCTCTCGACCTCGGGCGGTGCGGGCTCGCCGGATCGGGCGATGTTCTGGATGTTGTAGCCGCCAACCGTTACCAAGCCTGCGATCCGTTCGGGTGCTACGGCTGCGGCGATACAGCCGGCTCGGCCGCCCCAGTCGAAGCCGCCGACGACTGCACGTTCGACCTCGAGGGCGTCGAGGAGATCGAGCAGATCCTGGCCGAGCGCGGCCTGTTGACCGGAGCGCATGACGGCCGGATCGCGATACCGCGTCGGCCCGTATCCCCGCAGGTACGGTGCCACGACGCGCATCCCTTCCTCGGCGAGGATTGACGCCACATCGTCGTAGCAGCGCACGTCGTACGGGAACCCGTGCAGGAGCACGACGGTCGGACCGTCCGACGGCCCTGCGGCCTCGTACGCGAGGTTCAACGAAGGCGTCGAGACGACGTGCGACTCGTGCAGACCGCGAGCGTCCATCAACTCTCCAGTGGTCGTAGCGCGATCAAGGCTATGTCGTCGGCGACCTTGTCGTTCTCCAGAAGGGTGGAGAGGAGATGGTCGCAGAGGGCCTCCAGGTCGGACTTCACCGAGGCTTCGGTCTGCAGCTGGTCCAGGCCTTCTTGGATCGAACGGGTGCGACGTTCTATCAGGCCGTCGGTGTAGAGGAGGAGGGTCGCGCCGGGTGGCAGTTCGTTGGTTGCCTCGGTGTAGTCCCAGTCCGTCAGTACGCCCAAGGGTGGAGCCAGTGCACCGTCCAGGTAGTGCGTGTTGCCGTTGTCGATCAGGAGGGCCGGCGGGTGTCCGGCGTTCGTGAACCTCAGTTCGCCGGTGGCCGGGTCGTAGACGACGTAGAGGAGGGTGACAAGGTCGGCCACTGGGAGGTCGCGGATCAGGTCGTGCAGGCCGGTCAATACCGCGGTGGGGGACGGGTCGTGGACGGCGTACGCGCGGACGGCCATTCTCAGTTGGGCCATGGCTGCGGCGGCTTGGAGGCCGTGGCCCGCCACGTCGCCGATGACGAGTGCTACGCGGCCGTCGCGGAGTTGAAGTACGTCGTACCAGTCGCCGCCGACGTGGAGGTCAGCGGTCGCTGGGACGTACCGCGCGGCAACTGCGACGCCGGGGATATCGGGCATTCGGTCCGGGAGCAGGCTGCGTTGCAGCGTTTCGGCGATCGTGTGTTCTCGGCGGGCCCGTGCTTCCTCGAGGCTCAGTTGCTGTCGGGCCGCGGACATCAGTGCGCCGGCCAGTATCGTGCGCTCGGTGACAAGCGCGGCGAGGAAGAAGGACATCAGCGCGACGGTGGCGTTGAAGGCCTGAAGGGTCAGCATCTGCTCGAGCAGAGACTTGCCGGCGAACGGACCGCGGCTGTGTGTTGCAGACCAGGTCGCGATCAACGACGCGATCAGGGCGGCGGGTGCGGCGCCGCGCAGCTGTAGGCGCCACGAAGCCCACGCCATCAAGGGCAGCACCAGGAACAACAAAGACAGATCGGTGTACGTCGTCCACCAGGCGACGACCGTGGTCAGTACGAGGATCAGCACGCCTTCGAGCCAGCGTCGCACGGGCCAGGGCTCGAGCTCCCGGAAGAGAGGGATGCACAGGAGAAAAGGGGTGACGGCGAGAACGCCCATCGCGTCGCCGGTCCACCAGACCGCCCACGCGCCGGCCAGGTCGTGCGTACCTTTCGAGATGGTCAACGTGACGGCGCCGATGGTCGCGCTGATCGTCATGCTCGCGAGGGCGCCGAGGAAGACGATCGCGAGGGCGTCACGTCGGCGGTCGAGCTGCCGCTGGAACCCGACGCGTTCGAGCACGATCGACGCTACGAGCGGAGCGAGGGTGTTGCCGACCGCGGTCAGTCCGGCGGGCAGTAGGCCGGCGCTGATCGGTAGGTTCACGGCAAGGGCCGCGAGCGCGACGCCCGGCCACATCGATCTCCCCAGCACCAGGAACGCTGCGAGTGCGATCCCGCTGGGCGGCCACAGCGGCGTCACGTTTCGCGAGACCAGGGACAGGCTCAGCCCCAGACGTGCACCGAGATAGTAGGCCGCGCCGACCAGTGCGAGTGCCGCGATGGTTCGGGCAAGGTTGTCGCGCCGTCGCAGGCTGAACGGTCCGACCCTGGCCTCCAGCTGCGGCGAAACGCCGAGGACCGTACGTCGACGCGCTACGAACACGCTTACCCCCCACCCCTGTTAGCCAATGGGACGCTGGAATCGGGATGGCGTCAAGGCATCGAGCGCACTGACAGCGTTGTCGCAGCTCGCTAGGCTGCGGGTTGTGACCAGGGGTTTCGAGGGGTGGCCGACGTCCGCGCTCGACGTACTGCTGCAGCTCGAGGGTGAGCCTTCGGCCGACGTACGGCGGCAGTGCCGGCGGGAGCGGGAGGACCTGGTCCGGCAGCCGATGATCGGCCTGCTCAACACGGTCGCGGATGCGGATCCGGCGTACGAGGACTTCTCGGTGTGGGGGTACGGCGAGGTCCTGCTGCGGGCGTGGCAGCGGCAGGGCGCGATCGTACGGATCGCGAGGAACGTCGAGCTGGGAGTCGGGTTCGATCTGGACGGCCTACACGTCAGTCTGGCGTGGTGGTACGCCCCGTCCGAGCAGATCGAGCGGTACCGGGCCGCCTTCGCCGAGCTGCGCCCGATGTCGCGCTGGCTCGTCAGGGCTGTGTCACCAGGGAATTCCTGACGGCGCGGCAGTACACGGCGACGCGCGACGCCGTGGCGGTGGTGTCGGGGCCGGCCGCGCTCCGGGCAGCGCGCAGCAGCTCGATCATGACCCAGTGACCTTGAGGATCAGCAGCCATCGCCTGCAACTTCTGGTAGAGCGCTGCGGCGTCCAGAACCAGCAGCTCGGTGAGAGCCTCCATCAGTTTCTCGCGGGCGAACAGGATCTGGCCGGCGTTGTACCGCCCGAGGTTGCGGTAGGCAACGAAGCTCGCGGTGTCGAAGAACTGGTTCAGCGTCGACTCCCGCGGATAGCTCGGGTACCGCTCGTGGAAGGCGAGCAGCGCGGCCGGCATCTCCTTGGCGAGACCGGGCTTGGCGTACCAGAGCACCCCGACCTGCGTCTGGTCGGTGAAGAACCCGGCGCCCTTGGTGAAGAACCCGATGTTGACGGTCCGCGGCGAGTACGCCGGTACGCGCGAGCCGCTCGGCGCCGCCCGGAGCGGGTCGAGGCTGATGTCGATCCGGATGTCGCACTCGCTCGGCGCGATCGCGATCGCCTTGCCGAGCGAACTGGTCGCGTCGCCCGGGCCGGAGTCGGCGTCGACGCAGACGATCTCGGTGACCTCGGGAAGCCGGAGCAGCTCGACGAGCCCGGTGTTCTCCCAGTGCCCGCCGTCGGTGAGGTACAGGTACGGGTCGTCGAGGTCGTGGATCCCGAAGAACTCCTTGAACAGGTAGCCGAGACCGGTACGCGCGTACCGCAGCTCGTCCTTGACCTGCAGACCGTTGGCTTCCAGCTGGGTGATGAACCGCGGGTTGGCGATCCAGACGCCGAGCCGGATGTTGAAGAAGGTCAGCAGCATGCTGGTCGGTCCGATGCCGATGCGGCCCATCGCGGGGGAGACCGCGGCGCTGGAGATCGCAACAGCCATCATCGTGGTGATCCGTTTGTGCAGGCCTTCGCCGAGCTTGTTGACCACGCTCGTGGGTGCGGCGAACTCGAGGGTGTGACCGCGCCCGTCCTGCGGCAGATGCAAGATCGTCCGGTCCGGATCGAACGTCACGCTCAGCGCCGGCGTGCCGTAATGGCTGCGGACCGCTCGTGACGTGACAGTACTGGTCGTGCACACCACCAACGGCGTACGAACGCCCTGCACGTCTTGGTTGAACGAGAACAGCCCCGGTTCACGCTTGGCATCGTCGGCACCGGCGATGTTGTCGTTCTGGTACGCCTGGATTTGCTCGTCGTTGGCGCCCCGGTACGTCGCGTACGCCAGCCGCAGCTTGCCCCGGTAGAAGGGTGCCAGCGACCAGTCCTCCGGGCTCGGTCCGAGGATCACGTAGGTCACGATCGCCAGCGCGAGGACCCAGTTCCAGCCGGACTGCCAGCTGAGCAGATCGTTGCCGGACCAGCTCACCCCGTGTTTGGCGGCCGTCCAGGTCGACACCGCCGCCAGAAACAGCGCGACGACGATGAAGGCGAACCCACCGAGCATCGGAGCGAAACGGGCGGCCGGCTTCCGGAGAATCCGGACGGCCGAGCCGATCACCCCGGCGGCCGCGGTCGCGGTGGCGATCGCCGTGGGCAACGTCAGATGAGCGACCGCGCCGGCCAGCTCGACGAACCCCCACACAGTCAGCGCGAGCAACAGCCCGATGCCGAGCGCGGCGTACGACGCCCACTTCAGTGCCACCATCGTGAGGCGCGCCCACGGCTGGTTCTGGGCGGGGCCGACGAGGAACTGAGCGGCGAGGGTCCAGAGCAGTACGATCGCGAATCCGACGACCAGGAAGACCACGCCCGGCCGGGCGAGCCCGTGCTCCTTGACGAGCTCATGCATCGCGCCCGCGGGCAGGATGCCGTGCCGGTCCGTGTAGTTGCGCAGCATCCAGCCAACCGGACGGGTGATCGCCCAGACGATGCTCGCCAGCACCAGCGCATTGACCGTGAGTCCAGCGATGACCGTTGCCCAGACGGTCGGCCGGTACGACGCTTTGGTGGACGGCTGGTTGCCTGCGAGCGCCTCCTGCTTGGTGGAGTTCGTGGCGGCCGGGTCGGTGTCGGATCCGCGCGGCTCGTTCGACGCGAGGTACCCGAGGTTGTCGACCAGATGGCGTTCCTCCGGGGTGAGCCAGCCGTTGGGCTGCATCACCCAAGGAGTCGGTGCCAGACTGCCTGGCTGCACCCGACCGGGATTCCCGCCGTCTGTGGTCTGGTAGCTCGACCGCGCGATGCTCCAGCCCGCCGCCATGTTCGATCCACCCGATACCGCGGTGACCGCACGCGCCGTCGACCAGCCGAGCAGGCCGCCGTCGAGTGCCTGGAGCGCACCGAGGCTGATCGACGACGCTCGGATGCCGCCGCCGGACAGCGCGATGCCGTGCTTCGCGACCCCTCTGGGCGCGGTGCCCCGATCCACCTGGGTTCCGCCGGCGGACGGCCCGTCCGTGTCCGGCGGCCTTCGGGCGTACGACGGTAGCGCCCACGACGCGAGCCGGACCCAGCGCGGCGTCGACCACCACGCGAACGCGCCGGCTGCGACGTACACGACGGCGACGAGCAGCAAGGCGAACTTTGCCCACGCGCAGACCGCGGCCAGCTGCCAGGGCCCGTCCGCCGTTCCTGCAGCGAGCATGAGGATGTTCTCGGCGAGGTCGAGTACGCCGGCCACGACGACCGAGATGGCGACGGCGTAGCGCGCCCGCCGTAGCGTGGGGAGCCGGAAGTACCAGCCGGCCCACAGGACCAGTACGACGAGCAGTAGAACGTACGAGCCGATGAACCAGAAGTCCTGCCGTACGGCCCTGTTGAACGGGCCGTCGCAGTCGCAGCCCGTCCAGGCCTTGCTGTTGCCGGCGAGCTCGATGCCGACCATCGACCGTGCCTGACCTTTGAGGCTCGCCGTAATGCCGAAGTGCGCGGTGGTGAGTACGGAGAGGGCCAGCGTGCCCCAGCGCAGGACCGCGAGCTGGACGGGGAGCCGCTCGGATTGAGAGCTCGGCAGCACCCGCTCGAGGAGGTCGGTCCGGAAGAGCAGCACCAGGCCCAGTACGACGGTGATCACCAGGAGGGTGATCCAGAACCACTGCGGCCCGTTGCCGAGAGAGCCTCCGAGCAGTATGGCGAGCCCGGCGAAGACGGCGGCGCCCACCACGAGCCAAAGCACGCGGCGCCAGTAATGGAACGCGACGTCCGTCTGCTGATCGAGACCACCGGCCGGCTGATCGACGAGATTCGTCATCTGCTGTGCCTCCCCGCTCCACGAGATCGGCTTCTTACCTAAAGGAGGCTCGAAGCCGGTGATTGATACGCCGACCGCAGGGGGCTAACCCGTCCGAGGATACGGGGGCTAGCACCATCGTTGAAGGGTCTGGGAGGCCCTAGGGTTACCGGCATGTCGATTGGGCACGTCAGATTCACAGTGGTCATTCCTGCCTTCAACGAGGAGCGGCTGATCGGGGAGTGTTTGCGGTCGCTCGCGGAGCAGGACTTCGCCGGCGGGGTCGAAGTGGTTGTGGTTGACAACAACTGCACCGATCGGACGGCGGAGATCGCTCGGTCGTACGGCGCGGTGGTGGTGCGCGAGGAGGTACCCGGTGTATGCGCGGCGCGGCACCGGGGGAGCGCGGTGGCGCGGGGCGAGATCGTGGTGTCGAGCGACGCGGACACCGTCTTCGACGCGGGCTGGTTGTCACGGATCGACCGGAGCTTCCGGGACGATCCGGAGCGCGTGGCGGTGGCGGGCCCGTGCACGTATGTCGGTGGGCCGTGGTGGGGGCGGGTGTACGCCGGCATCCTGTTCGACCTGGTGCATCTGGTGTACCGGGCCACCGGGCGGGTCATGTACGTGACGGCAACCAACATCGCGTTCCGGAAGGACGTCTGGTCGGGGTACGACCTGACCGGGACCCAGGGCGCGGACGAACTGGGGTTGCTGGGGCAGTTGCGGGCGCGCGGGCGCGTGGCTTTCGACCGGGCCAACCCGACTTTCACGTCCGCGCGACGGCTGGCGCGTGGGCTGGTCTACAACGTGGCGGTGTCGTTCCTCTTCTACTACGCGCTCGCGGTGATGGTGAACCGCGTCGCCGGACGGCCGGTGATCGGTACGGCGCCGGCGTTCCGGAGCCAGACCGTGGAGCGCTGGAGGTCCGGTCCGCGAGCGCAGCGGATCAGGGCGAGAGCAATCGGGCTGGCCTGGTTGGCGGCGATCGTTGCCGGCGCGATCGTGGCGGCCGGGCTGGTGGAGAACACCTGGCTGGCGAAGCGGTGAGCGCGCGGACGATCTCACGGTACGGCGCCGGCGCCGGTTTGGCGGTCGGTACGGCGTACTGGTTCATGATGTCGCCGTACTCGCAGGCTCTCGGCCGGTTCCCGTACCGCGGGCCGGCCGGCGAACGTGCGGTCGCGCTCACCTTCGACGACGGCCCGAACGAGCCGTACACCTCGCAGCTCGCGGACTACCTCGACGAGGAGGACATCCGGGCAACGTTCTTCCAAGTGGGCAAGGCCGTTCAGCGACACCCCGAGGTGACGAAGCGGCTGGTGTCGACGGGGCACGTGGTCGGGCTGCACGGACATACGCACGAGTTCACGCAGTACCTCCGCCGCCGTACCCTCGCCGACGAACTGGAACGAGGGACGGCCGCCTTCGCCGAGCTCGGCATCAGCCCGGCGCTCTATCGCCCACCGTGGCTGCTCCGAATCCCCGCGCTGCCCGACCTCCTCGAGCAGCACGGTCTCGAAGTGGTGTCCGGCGAGTTCTGCCACCTCCTGGAAGTGGCCCAACCCAGCGCGCAGCGGATCGCCGCCCAGGCCCTCCGCACCACCCGGCCCGGCTCGATCATCATCTTCCACGACGGCTGGGACGGAAAATCCGCCGACCGAGCCGCAACCGTCGAGGCCGTAAAGCTACTGGTTCCCCGCCTACGCGCCCAGGGCTACACCTTCACCACAGTCGACAAGCTGCTCGGACTACCCGCCTACCAGCAATCCGGGCCCGTGCGACGCGTGGATCGGCGGGAGACGGTCGGCCCAGGGCGAAGCTGATTCGAGCTGGGCGGCGAGGCGGAAGAGGGTTGCTTCGTCGCCGAACGGAGCCAGGAAGTGGACGCCGATCGGTAGGTTGGCGGCGTTCTGCCAAAGAGGGACGGACATCGCGGGGTTCCCGGTGAGGTTGGCGACGATGCCCGCGTAGCGGACGGTCGGGCCGCTGACTTCGATCGAGCGCCATGGGTCGTCGGGGGTCGAGTAGATGGTGCCGATCGACGGCGGTGGGGTGGACATTGTCGGTGTGAGGAACGTGTCGATCGTGGTGAGGAACTGCGCGACGCGGCGGGTGAAGCGCTGGAGTTCCTCGATCGCCGTCAGCCACTCGGCGGCGGTCACCTGTGGTGAAGGCCGGCCAGTCGGTCTCGACGACCTCATGGCCGAGCGAGTCGCACAGCCGGGCGGCGTGCTCGACCGCGGCGACGCAGTCGGGATGGCCGAGATCGCCGTCCGGCGTCCGCGCGGTGTACCCGATCCGCAGCCGCCCGGGGTCGCGGCCGACCTCGTCCAGGAACGGGCGGTCCGGCGGTGGCGCGCAGTACGGGTCGCCGAGCGCCGGACCGGAGGTCGCGTCGAGCAGTGCCGCGCTGTCCCGGACCGATCGGGTCAGCGCGTGCTCCACCGCGCTGCCGGCCGCCACGTCGCCGTACCCCGGGCCGAGTGGGTTACGCGCCCTGGTCGGCTTCAGCCCGAACAGGCCGCAGGCGGACGCGGGGTAGCGCAGCGAACCGCCCAGGTCGTTGCCATGGGCAAAGGGCGTGCGTCGACACGTTGCCGGCCAGGAACCGGGAGCCCTCGGTGAACCGTACGCCGGCCATCTCGCACGCGAGATCCTTGAGCAGGTACGGCACACCCGCGAACGGGCCTGACGGACCGCGCTCAGCTGTCTCGAGCGCCTGCTCGAAGATCGGAGTAACTACGGCGTTCAGCACCGGGTTGAGGGCTTCGACGCGGGCGATCGCGGCCTCGACCAGTTCCACCGCGGTGACCTCACCGCGGTGGACCAGGTCGGCCTGTCCGGTCGCGTCGAGCCGCGACAGCTCGTCGGTCATGTCCTGAGTATGGACCTCACGATCAGCCTGCGGTGGAGACGTAACTGAGCGGAAAGGTGCGGGCGCGAGGGGTCGCGTTCGGCCGGGCGCGGTGGTTTCATGGGGTACCCGCCGCCCCGAGGGAGTTTGCTGATGCGTCGATTGCTGGTTCTGTTGCTCGGTCTGTCGATGCTCGGGTTGAGCAGTGTGCGGGCGCAGGCGGCGCCGGGTGGGGATCGGGACGTCATCGTCCAGCTGTTCGAATGGAACTGGGCTTCGGTCGGGCGCGAGTGTGGGGCGGTGCTCGGGCCCAAGGGGTACGGCGCTGTGCAGGTTTCGCCGCCTCAGGAGCATGTCGTGGTCGCCGGGTATCCGTGGTGGCAGGACTATCAGCCGGTCAGCTACAAGATCGACCAGACCCGGCGCGGAACGCGCAGCGACTTTGTTGCCATGGTCAACAGTTGTCATGCGGCCGGCGTGAAGGTTTACGTGGATGCCGTGATCAACCACATGACCGGCGGATCGTCGGGCGGGGTGGGGAGTGCGGGGTCGTCGTACACGCACTACGACTATCCGGGGATCTACCAAACGCTGGACTTCCATCATTGCGGCCGGAACGGGAACGACGACGTCGTCAACTACTTCGACCGGTACGAAGTCCAGAACTGCGAGCTCGTCGACCTGGCGGATCTGGCGACCGAGACCGATGACGTGCGCGGGAAGATCGCGGCGTACCTGAACGATCTGCTGTCGATCGGGGTCGACGGGTTCCGGCTGGACGCGTCGAAGCACATGCCGGCCGACGACATCGCGGCGATCAAGGCGCGGTTGTCGCGGTCGGCGTACATCTACCAAGAGGTCATCTACGGCGACGGCGAGCCGATCACACCGGACGAGTACGTCGGGAACGGGGACGTGCTCGAGTTCCGGTACGGGAAGGATCTGGCGAAGATCTTCAACACCGAGAAGCTGGCGTACCTGCGGACGTTCGCGGAGCCGCTGCCGTCGAACGATGCGGTGGTGTTCACGGACAACCACGACACGCAGCGCGGCGGCGGGGTGCTGACGTTCCGCGACAACGGGCGGTACGCGATGGCGAACGCGTTCATGCTGGCCTGGACGTACGGTACGCCGAAGGTGATGTCGAGCTACGAGTACAGCTCGAACGACGAGGGCCCGCCGTCGACCAGTACGGGGCAGACCGTGGACACGACGTGCTTCACGAACCGCTGGCGGTGCGAGCACGAGTGGCGGGTGATCGCCAACATGGTTGCCTTCCACAACGCCGTACGGGGGACCGGTGTGACCGAGTGGTGGGACAACGGGAACGACGCGATCGCGTTCGGCCGCGGTACCACGGGCTACCTCGTCCTCAACGACGAGAGCTCTGCACTGACCGGTCGAAGCTTCCACACCGACCTTCCGGCCGGGGTGTACTGCGACGTATTCCACGGGGACTACACGCCCGGGCATTGCAGCGGCCCGACGTACGCCGTCGACTCGGGCGGCTGGTTCCGCGCCGACATCGCAGCCACCGACGGCCTGGCCCTGCACGCCGCCGCCCGGGTGTCTTAATCGATTGACGCCGCCGGTCGCGGGCTGATCTGCTGGGGAAACGTGCGCCGGACGAGCCGGCGCAGACCGGAAGGAGGGAAGCCGATGTCTGTCCTGTCCTGCAGCTTCGCTCTGAAAGGTTCATCGGTTTGGCTTTCGCACGTTCGTTCAGTTGTGAGCACTGCGGCGTAGAGGTCTCCCTCGACGCCCCCGGCACCACCCACCGCAACCACTGCCCGAGCTGTCTGTGGTCCCGGCACCTGGACCGCAACGTCCCAGGTGACCGCAAGGCCGACTGCTCCGGCGGCATGGAACCCATAGCAGTCACCGTCCGCGGCGAGGGCCGCTGGGTCCTCATCCACCGCTGCACCAACTGCGGCCGCCTCCGCCTCAACAAGACCGCCGGCGACGACAACGCCCTGCTCCTCATGCGCCTGGCAGCCCTGCCACTCAGCATGCCTTTCATCCCGTTCGCCCCCGACCCCCAACCAGAACCCACCCGCAAACCACGAGCCCGCAAGGCGAAGCCGTCACCGAACGGGGCGCCGACGTACGGTGAGTGGCATGGGTCATGAGTCCGACTTCGGCGAGATTGTTGATCGGCGTACGGCGAACTCGATGAAGTGGGCGGGTGCCGAGCAGTGGCTGGCCGCCGACGAGATCGCGGCCGATCCGTTGCCGATGTGGGTTGCGGACATGGACTTTCGGTCGCCCCGCCCGGTGATCGATGCGCTGCACGACGCTGTCGAGTACGGCGTGTTCGGGTACGCGGCCGGGCCGACCGAAGGCTATCTGGATGCGGTGACGGGGTGGCAGGCGAAACGGTTCGGGTGGGAGGTGCCGCGGGAGTGGGTGGTGGTGACGGCGGGGATCATCACCACCCTCAAGACCGTGGTGCAGGCGTTCTCCGCGCCGGGGGATTCGGTGCTGATCCAGCCGCCGGTCTACGTGCACTTCCACCAGGACGTACTGCTGAACGGTCGCCGGCTCGCCTACGCACCCTTGGAACGGACGGCCAACGGCTACCGATTCAACGCCGCCAGCTTCGAGGCTGCGATCCGGCCGGACACGAAGCTGTTCATTCTCAGCCACCCGCACAATCCCACCGGCAACGTGTGGTCGGAGGACGAGCTGCGGACGATGGGGGAGATCTGCGCGCGGCACGGCGTACTGGTCGTGGCTGACGAGATCCACCAGGACCTGATCATGAATCCGGACAAGCGGCACGTCCCGTTCGCATCGCTGGGACCGGACTTCGCGCGGAACAGCATCACGTGTACGGCGCCGAGCAAGACGTTCAACCTGCCCGGACTGCAGTGCGCCAACGTGTTCGTACCCGATCCACGCGTCCGCGCGGAGCTCGCCCGCCAGTACGAACGGAACCTGTTCCCGATCGTCAACCTGCTCGGGATGGTCGCGGGCGAGGCGGCCTACCGGTACGGCGAACCGTGGCTGGAGGAGCTGCTCCCGTACGTCCGCGATAACCACCGCCAGTTCGCGGACGCCGTACATGCCGCCACCGACAAGCTCCACGTCCTCCCGGCCGACTCGCTGTACCTGGCCTGGATGGACTGCCGCGCTCTCGGACTGGACGCCCAGGCCCTGGACAAGTTCATGCTCACCAAAGCCCGGCTGTGGTTCGACAAGGGCCAGAAGTTCGGCCACGAGGGCCACGGCTACCTGCGCGTCAACCTCGGCTGCCCACGGGCGACCGTCGACGAAGCCATCACCCGTCTGACAGCGGCCCTCTGAAACACGGTCAGATCGGCGCAGGCCCAGTCGGCGGCGGCCCAGGCTCCGTCGGCTCCGGCGGATCGATGATCGTGACAACCTCGGACGGGCGGGTGCTGGGGTCAGTCCGGTTGGTGCAGGGTGAGCTGGCGGCGGTGGAAGTCGTAGTGCTGGGTAGGGAAGTGGTAGATGTCCGCCAGCGTCATGTAGTCGTCGAAGAACGGATCCCACCTGTCGGGGTAGTGCATGCCGCGGGCGAGATCAGCGTCGGACTCGGCATCGAGGCGACGGTGCAGTTTCGCGGCCGTGTGGTCGAACATGACGATCATGCGCTGCGGGCTGACGGTGTGACCGGCGGCCCACGAGCCGAGGAAGTTCACGGTGTCGAACGGGCGCGTTCCGGCGTTGAGGACACGGGCGTACCCGCGTCCCACTGCTGGAGGTAACCGCCCGAACAGCCTCACCAGCCGCAGCAGCGCCCCGACGATCAGGTAGCCGAGCAACATGTGGAAGAGCAGCTGGCGGTTGTTCCAGCGGGTGCCGTCGGACGGCCTCCGCAGGTCGTCGCGATCGGCTCCTCCGACGAGCCGGCGGAAGTCGGCGCGGGTTCTCTCGAGCTCGTCGTGCACAGCAGCTCTGTCCACATTCTCATGGCACCACGGCAGCGGCTGCGGCGACAGAACCTGGTGGACTCTCCGCTGAGGATTCAGGTTGTACTGAATTCAGCGGTGGATGTATCGTCGCGGCATGAGTGACGGACCTGGGGTGGTCGTGGACGCGGCGGCGCTGGCTCGGGTGGGTACGGCGCTGGCGGACGAGAACCGGCGGCGGTTGCTGCTGGCACTCCTCGCCGAGCCCGCGTTTCCTTCGGATCTTGCCGATCGGCTCGGGATGACGCGCGGAAACGTGTCGAACCACCTCGCATGTCTGCGTGGCTGTGGTCTGGTGCGGACCGTGCCGGTCGGGCGCCGTGTGCGGTACGAGCTGGCCGACCCGAAGCTGGCGCGGGCGCTGGCCGACCTGGCGGCGCTCGTCCTGCTCGTGGACCACGCGGGCGACACCGCGTGCGACCCGGAGGACTACGCCTGCGCAGCGGGCGACCCGCTGCACGACGGCGCACTTCAGGCCCATGCGCTTCAGGCCGACCCGCTTCAGGCCGACCCGCTTCGAAGCGGCCTGGTGAAGGCGGGCGGGGCGCGGCGTGGCTGACGTTTGCTGTGCGACCGATGCTCCGGGCGTCTCGGAGGAGGAAGCCGCGGCGCCACCGGCTGCGGTCTGGCAGGTTCGTGAGTTGCAGGCGGCCGCCGTGGCCGGTGTGCTGCTGCTCGCCGCGATCTTCGTGCCCGGCACAGCCGCCCGAGTGCTCGAGCTGGCGGCGCTAGTCATCGGAGCGGCGACCTTCGTACCCGGGACCCTCCGCGCATTGCGCCGCGGCAGACTCGGAGTCGGCTTGCTGATGACCCTCGCCGCCGTCGGCGCGGTTGCCCTGGGCAACTACGGTGAGGCGGCGATGCTGGCGGTACTGTTCTCGATCGCCGAAGGGCTCGAGGAGTACGCCGTCGCCCGTACGCAGCACGGCCTCCGCGCACTGCTCAGCCTGGTGCCGCCAACCGCGACGGTGCTGCGTGGTGGCGCCCAGGTCGTACTCGCGCCCGACGAGCTCCGGGTCGGCGACGTGCTGCTCGTGAAGCCGGGGGAGCGGGTCGCGACGGACGGCGTGGTGTCGTCCGGCCGCAGCGCGCTGGACATGTCGGTGGTCACCGGTGAATCGGTCCCGGTCGAGGTCGGAGCCGGAGCAGAGGTTTTCGCCGGCGCGGTCAACGGTGCAGGGGTTCTCGAGGTCACCGTGACCGCGACCGCGGCCGACAACTCGCTGGCGCGACTGGTGCACGTCGTGCACGACGCCCAGGAACGGAAGGGGTCGAGCCAGCGTCTCGCCGAGCGGCTCGCCCGGCCGCTGGTGCCCGGCGTACTGATCCTGGCCGCCCTGGTCGCCGGTGCGGGCAGTCTGCTCGGCGATCCCGGGGTGTGGATCGGACGTTCGCTCGTGGTCCTGGTGGCGGCCGCTCCGTGTGCGTTCGCGCTGTCGGTGCCGGTCGCGGTGGTGGCTGCGATCGGTACGGCCTCCAAGGCCGGCGTACTGATCAAAGGTGGCGCCGCGGTCGAGGCACTCGGCGCGATCCGGATCGTTGCCCTCGACAAGACCGGAACCCTGACGCGCAACGAACCGGCCGTCGTCGAGGTCGTCGCCGTACCGGGAACCGGCCAGGCCGTCGTCCTGTCCGTAGCCGCAGCGCTCGAGCTCCGCAGCGAGCACCCGCTGGCGGCCGCGATCCTCGCCGCAGCGGGGAACGGCATCAACCCGGCCGACCGTGTGCAAGCCGCACCCGGGCAGGGTTTGACCGGGACGATCGCCGGCCGGCCTGCGCGGTTGGGCAAGCCCGGCTACGTCGAAGCCGGCGCACTGCTGCCCGACGTGGAGCGTCTGCAGGACGCAGGCGCGACCGTGGTACTGGTCGAGCACGACCGCGTACTACTGGGTGCTATCGGTGTACGCGACGAGATCAGGCCGGAGGCCGCCGAGGCGGTGGCGATGCTCCGGCGCCAAGGTGTCGAGCTGGTGATGCTGACCGGCGACAACGCCCGGACGGCGGCCGCGATCGCCGCTCAGGCAGGTATCGCGGATGTCCGCGCGGAGCTGCTGCCGGACGACAAGGCCCGGATCGTCCGCGAACTGCAGGCTCGCGGCCCGGTCGCAATGGTCGGCGACGGGATCAACGACGCGCCCGCGCTGGCGACCGCGGACGCGGGGATCGCGATGGGTGCGATGGGCAGCGACGTCGCGATCGAGGCGGCCGATGTCGCGCTGATGGGCGCGGACCTGCGCCGGCTGCCCGACGCGATCGCGCACGCCCGGTCCGCGCGCGGGATCTTCACCCAGAACCTGCTGCTGTCCGGCGGGATCCTCGTCACGTTGGTCCCGCTGGCTGCGACCGGCCTACTGGGCCTGGCCGCGGTGATCGCCTCGCACGAGCTGGCCGAGGTCCTGGTGATCGCCAACGGCATCCGGGCCGGCCGCAAGAAGCATCTGCCCGCGCACCGTGCTCTCAGGCCGGCACAGCAGGCTCGCGCCGCCGTCGTTCCACCGACCGTCACAGCACCCGCCGGCAGGCAGCTGCTCATGCTCACGCCGCAACGATCCTGCTGCGACGACCGTTGTACCTGCGACGTCAGGGGTTGAAGAGTTTCCACTCGCCTTCGGAGATGACCTCTGGCTTGCCGTCGACGACCTTGATCGCGGTGTCGTCGTCGATGGCGTACGTCGGGACCGGGACGGTGGAGGCCCAGCGTTCGATGTTCTCCGGGGTGGTGTCCTCCATGTCCGCGCGGCCGAGGTGCGGGTACAGCGTGAAGTCGACCAGCCCGAGCGGCTGAGCGTGCGATGCCATGTCGCTGCCCTCCGGGACGAACTCGAGGTCGAACTCCCAGTCGCAGTTGTACGGTGTCAGCGCGATGCTCCCCGCGCTGACGCCGACGTAGACGAGGTCCAGCGACGGCAACAGTTCGGCGATACCCGACTTCCGCAGCCAGTAGCTCAGATACAGGACGTCGCCGCCCCAAACCAGCAACGCATCCGTCTCCCGCAGCGTCGGCACCCAGCTCTTCTCCTGGATCGACGGCAGCGCGGTCAGCTCGAGCAGTCCCAGCGACTTCCACCCGAGCTCCAGCATCGGCCCCTTGACCGCGCGCCACGCCTTCTCACCGCCACCGGGAAACGGGTAGATCCCGGTCGGCACGAACAACGCACTCGCCTCCGAGATCGGCTTCCCGAGCAACTCGACGAGCGCGTTGGTGATACTCGCGTTCCTGATCCCCGACGACGTCAGCAGAAGTTTCGGCACGGACCCGATGATGCCGTGCAGGCGTACGCGCTGTGAAGACCCGTACGCCTGATGCGACTCAGTTGCATCTGATCCGCAACAGGGGTTTACTGGCGATTCGTGAGGCGAATGGACGTGACGCGGCGCGAGTGGATGTCGGTCGGCGCGATGGCGGCGTTCGTACTGGTCCTGCACCTGATCGGCTGGGGCGTGCTCGCGCTGATCGTGGCCCCGCGGCATTACCTGCTCGGGTCGGCCGGCGTCTTCGGGGTCGGTCTCGGTGTCACTGCGTACACGCTCGGTATGCGGCACGCGTTCGACGCCGACCACATCGCGGCGATCGACAACACCACCCGCAAGCTGATGGCCGACGGGCGGCGGCCGTTGTCGGTCGGGTTCTGGTTCTCGCTCGGCCACTCGACCGTCGTGTTCGTACTGTGCTTCCTGCTCGGCATCGGCGTCCGGACGCTGGCCGGACAGGTCACGGACGGCTCGTCGCGGCTGCAGCAGCTCACCGGCGTGGTCGGAACGGCGGTCTCCGGCGTCTTCCTGTACCTGATCGCCGCGCTCAACCTCGGCGTCCTCGTTGCCGTGGTCAAGATGTTCCGCCGGATGCGCACCGGCGGGTACGACGAGGCGACGCTCGAGCAGCACCTGAACAACCGCGGCTTCCTGAACCGCCTCCTGTCCGGCGTGACGAAGACGGTCACGCGGCCGTGGCAGATGTACCCGGTCGGCCTCCTGTTCGGTCTCGGGTTCGACACCGCGACCGAGGTGAGCCTGCTCGTCCTGGCCGGCGGCGCGGCCGCGTTCAGCCTGCCGTGGTACGCCGTACTCACCCTGCCGATCCTGTTCGCCGCCGGGATGAGCCTGCTCGACACGATCGATGGCTGCCTGATGAACTTCGCGTACGGGTGGGCGTTCGCGAAGCCGGTCCGGAAGGTGTACTACAACATCACGATCACCGGGCTGTCGGTCGCGGTCGCGCTGGTGATCGGCAGCATCGAGCTGATCTCGATCCTCACCGACAAGCTGCACATCGAGCACGGTCCGCTGGCGGCGATCGCGGGCGTCGATCTGAACTACGTCGGGTACGCGATCGTCGGCCTGTTCGTGATCACCTGGCTCGGCGCGCACGCGGTGTGGAAGTTCGGCCGGATCGAGGAGAAGTGGTCCGGCTCCCTATGATCGGACGTTGAGCTGCGGCAGGTTGCGGATGAAGCGGGACGAGCGGTCGGCCTGGTTGACGTAGCCGCGGCCCTCGTAGAACTTGTGCGCCTCGGTGCGGTAGTTCGAACTGGTGACCTCGAAGCGGACGCAGCCCTGGCTCACGGCGAACGATTCCGCGGCCGCCATCAGTTCGGTCGCGATCCCTCGGCGGCGGGCCCGGTCGGCGACGACCAGCGCCACGATCCGTCCCGAAGAACCGTCGAACTGGATGAACGGCTCGGTGTGTACCGCCACCAGTCCGAGAAGGTTGCCGTCGGCATCGGCGACGAGGACGGCGCTGGCCGGGTCGTCCGCCCAGGACTTGAGCCGGGCGGTCGTCGCGTCCGGGTCGTCCTGTGGATAGCCGAGTTGGCCGAGCAGCTCGTTCACGGCTGCGGTGTCGGTGGGTTCCGCCGGCCGGATCATGCGATCGGGATGTCGAAGTAGGTGTGCGGATACGGCTCGTCGCGCAGGGCGTAGTGCCACCACTCGCAGTCGTACCGCTCGAAGCCGGCGGCCTCCATCACGACCGCGAGCGTTTCGCGGGTGTCGGCCTGCGCCGCGCTGATGCCGGAGGCACCGTGGCGGGAGATCGAGTCCATCAGGTCGTGATCACCGCCCATGTCCGCCAGTTCGCCGGTGTCCAGGTGGTACAGCGTCAGGTCGACCGCACTTCCGCGGGTGTGTCCCGATCGCGTCGCGACGTACCCCTGGGTGAGCATGTCGGCCCGTTCGATGTTCGGGTAGTGCCGCGGTTTCGTCCGGCCGTCCTCGGGCAGTTCGGACCAGCGCACGAAGTTGTCGACGGCCCGTTGCGGGCGGTACCCGTCCCACAAGAGCAGGCCGAACCCGAGCGGCTCGGCCTTCTCCTGCGCACGTTCCAGTGCCGCGCACAGCGCACGGGTGCCGACGATCCGGTTCGCCCGGTATCCGTCCACCGGCTTCCCGGTGAAGTTGTCCCAGGTCGCGTACTTCGCGTCCCACCGGATCCCGGCCGCGAACTCGTCGACGTACACGAGGTCGGACATCACCAGAGCCGCCGTCACCGCGGACTCCCCGACAGCGTCACCGACACCAGCTCGTCGATCACCTTGCCGAGCGGCAGCCCGGCCGCTGTCATCATCCGCGGGTACCGGCTGTACGACGTCAGGCCCGGGAAGGTGTTGACCTCGTTGAGGACCACCGACCCGTCCTCCTTGAGGAACAGGTCGACGCGGGCCAGCCCGGTGCAGCCCAGCGCCCGGTACACGGCCTTCGCGGTTTCCTGGACCAGCGAGCGCGTCTCGGCGGGGATGTCGGCCGGAACGATCGGCGTCGAGTTCTCCGAACCGGTCTCCGGCGAGCTCTCCTGGTGGATCTTGAAGAAGCCATGCGACAGCGCGATGTGGTCGACCTCGCCGACGATCAGTTCCGGGTCGTTGCCGAGGATCGCGCAACCGACCTCGCTCGCGACGACAGCCTCCTCGATCAGGATCTTCGAGTCGTACTGTGCCGCGGTCTCGACGGCGTTCGCCAGCTCGTCCGCCTGCGTCACCTTGCTGACGCCGAACGACGACCCTGACCGGGCCGGCTTCACGAACACGGGGTAGCTGAACTGCTCGGGGTCGATCGTCTCCTTCGCGCCGACGATCCGGAAGTTCGGCGTCGCGATGCCCGCGCTCTGCACGACCAGGTACGTCAGCGTCTTGTCCATGCACAACACCGAGCTCTGGATGTCGCAGCCGGCGTACGGGATGCCGGAGAGCTCGAGCAGACCCTGCATCGCGCCGTCCTCGCCGCGCTTGCCGTGCAGCACCGGGAGGATCACGTCCAGGTTGATCGTCCGGTACTGCCCGTGCCTGATCCGCGAGCCGAGCCGGTCGGACTCCAGTACGAGCAGACCGCGCACGCTGCTGTCCGGCGACAGTACGACGGGATCGCCGCTCTCCCAGTCCGTGTCCGGACCGTCGCACAGCTTCCAGGCGCCGCTCTGCGCGATGCCGATGTAGTACGGCTCGTACTTCTCGGTGTCGAGGTGCTTCGCGACCTCCCGTGCGGACTTGACCGAGACTCCGTGTTCCTCGGACACGCCGCCGAACAGGATTCCGACCTTCAACTTACTCATGGTGCTTCCTGCTTTCGAAGTTCAGGCAATTGGCAAGGGAGTTCTCGACCATGTCCCGCAGGGCACGGTCGGTGTAGTACGCGGTGTGCGGGCTGATCAGCACGTTGGGCAGTGCCTGGAGTCGCAGCAGCAACGTGCTCTGGATCGGCTTGTTGCTGTGATCGGCGTAGAAGATGCCTTCTTCACCTTCGAGTACGTCGAGCGCGGCGCCGCCGAGCCGGTGTGACTCGAGCGCGTCGGCGAGGGCCTCGGTGTCGATCAGTGCACCGCGTCCGGTGTTCACCACGAACGCACCCGGCTTCAACTGCGCGATGCGCCGGCGATTCAGCAGGTGCTGCGTCTCGGCGGTGAGCGGCGTGTGCAACGTGATCACGTCGCTCTGCTGGAGAAGTTCGTCGAACCCGGCATACTCGGCCGACGTCGCCGGACGGTTGTCGTAGGCAAGCACCCGGCAGCCGAACCCGCGCAGCCGGTCCAGGACCGCGGCGCCGATCCGCCCGGTGCCGACGACGCCGACGGTGAGATCGCGCAGGTCACGCCCACGGACCTCGCTCAGCCGGTAGTCGTGGATGTCGGCCCGCCGGACGACGGACTTCGCGTTCCGTATCGCCATCAGGATCAGCATCAGCGTGTAGTCGGCGACGCTGTCGGGGGAGTAGGCAACGTTCCCGACCTCGATACCGACGCTCGCCGCATAGTCCAGGTCGAGGTGGTTGAAGCCGATACTCCTGGTCGAAACGTACTCGACGCCTGCTCGGCTCAGGGCCCGCAGGGCGTCGTTCGTCACGGGATGCTTGTGGCCGATGCTGACGCAGCGGTTGCCGAAGGACAGGTCCGCGTTCTGCTCGGTCAGCTGGGCACTGGTGATGTTCGGCAGCACACCGAGGCGCGGTGCGAGTTCCCGGAACAGCAGTTCCTCGTCCGGTTCGCAGCCGAAGACCGTGACTCCCGTGGTCAGGACGGGTGCGGAGGCCAGCAGTTCCGCTGGTTCGCCGTAGTTCATGCCTCCCAGTCAAGAACGAGCGGCGTTGCCCTCGCGTATCCGGTTTTCCATATCTCCACGAAATGTCGGCCGGAGCCACCACCGGTACGACGCGAGCGCGGCCAGGCCGGCACCGACGGTGTTCAGCAGTACGTCGTCCACCGAGGACACCCGGTCGAGCTCCAGGACGTACTGCAGTACCTCGACCGTGGTCGAGCAGACCGCACCGAGCAGCAGGATCCGCCGTACGGAGGCGAGTGCCGCGAAGCGCATCGGCGCGAAGAAGCCGAGCGCGGCGAAGATCAGCAGATTGCCGACAATCTGCGGAACCGACATCGTCACCAGGTCGCGGAACGGGACCAGGCTGATCGTGCCGGGTACGAGGCCGGCGCCGCTGTTCGGCAGCATCGTCATCCACACCAGCGGGACCGTCCAGTAGACGATGCCGACCTCGGCCAGTGCGCGTCGCGTTCCCCGGCGGCGGCCCAGGAGCCAGACCGTGAGCGCGGCGACGGGAAACGCGAGGATTGTCAACAATGCGAGCCCGGTGAACGTCGTGAACCAGAAGCGGAGACCGGTCAGAGGCACGTCGTACCGCGGCAGATCGAAGGCATCCGGCCAGTGAACCCGGCCGGATGTTGCCGTGGCGTATCGAAATTCCGATATGCCGGCGATATGTCAGGACGAGCACCAGGTCAGGACGAGCGGCGTCGTCGTTCGCGTTGCGTCAGGTAGAGGTCGAACGCGCGGTACACCAGCGGCCGGAGCGGCAGGTCCCACTCGCCGACGTACCGGACCGCCTCGCCGCCGGTGCCGACCTTGAACTGGATCAGCCCGACATGCGGATCATCGGCGTCCAGCGTCGGGGTGATGCCGCGCAGGCTGTACACGTCGCAGCCCGCCGCCATCGCGTCCCGGATCATCGCCCACTGGCACGCGTTCGATCCGCGCACCTCACGCTTCTCGGTCGCCGACGCGCCGTACGAGTACCAGGCCTGCGCCCCGACCAGCACCATGATCGCGCCCGCCACCAGCTCGCCCTCGTGGTAGGCGAGGTACAGCCGGATCCGGTCCTCGGTACGCAAGGCCGCGAACATGGTTTCGAAGTACTGCAACGGTCGCGGCGTGAAGTGGTCGCGCTCCGCGGTGTGGACGTACAGGTCGTGGAACGCCTTCAGGTCGTCGCCGACGACGACCTCGACACCTTCCTTGGCAGCCTTCTTGATGTTGCGCCGCCACTGCTGGTTCATGCCGCGCAGTACGTCGTCCTCGGAACGGCCCAGCGGGAGCTCGAAGTTGTACTGCGGATGGCCGGTCCCGAATCCGTCCTCCGGGTTCTGCGGCAACCACCCGCCGGCGCGCAACTGCTCCGTCACGTGGGTGCCGACCGGGTTCTTCGTCCCGGGGAGCTCGGACAGCCGGCTGATCCGCGGGTCGGCGACGCCTTCCTTGACCTGTGCGGCGGTCCAGGTCTCCGTACGCACCGGAGGCCCGAGCCGGATCGCGAACGCGCCGTTCGCCTTCAGGTACGCCGCCAGCGGCCGGAGCCATTCGTCCAGCGTGCCGGTCCAGTCGATGACGGGGCCTTCGGCGAGGTACGCCAGCGTGAACCGCTCCAGCCGCGGCACCGGGCGGTGCAGGACGAGCCCGGCGCCGACGAGCCGCTCACCGTCGTACCAGCCGAGCGACTCGCTGCGCCACTCGGTCTTCACGTGCGCCCACGCCGGCGTCTGGAGGAAGCTCACCGAGCGCTGCGCCTGCACGAAGTCGAGGTGCGCGGCCGCGGTGATCGGGCGGACGGTCAGGGTCACTGCTGCATCCTCGGGTCGTGCGTCGGGTCCGCGTACCGCGGCGGGCAGCCGTGCTGGACGGCCTCCGGGCGGAGCTCGTAGTGCCACGGCTCGTTGTCGTAGATCTGGCACAGCCCGTACGCGGCGCCGTGCTCGGAGAGCCAGGCCGTCGCGTCGGAGCGCCCGATGTCGATCGCCTGGCCCTGGACGTGGGGCGAGTTCTGGGGCGTGGCGACCCAGCGGGCGGCCTCCTCCTTCGAGCCGTACTTGTCGACTGCCTGACTCAGCAGTTGAGCCTGGTACGCCGGTGAGCGCCAGCCGCTGTTGACGTAGAAGACGATCCCGTCCCGCGCCGCTGCCGTCGCCGCCCGGCGGAGCGCTCCGAGCAGGTTCGGGTCGAGGTTGACGACGCCCGGGACCGTGTTGTCGAACACCGTGACACCGTCCGGCATCGCGCCGTCCGCCTCGCCGAGACCGCCGCGGTTCGCGGTCGGGATGGAGGTCGCCATGGTCTGGTGGACGAAGACGCCGATGAGCGCCACGTTGGCGAGCAGGAAGGCCGCCCGGATGGTGGATCTGGCCCTGGACCTGGTCCGGGGCGCTGGTTGGCTGACGGTCATATCAGCCAGTGAATGCGCCGGCGTGTTGCCCGCCGGTATCGGGTTTTGGATACGCGGACGATATGACCCAGCACGTAGCATCATCGATATGCGGGTGTTGATCGTCGAGGACGAACCGGAGATGGCCGGTGCGATCCGCGACGGGCTGCGGCTGGAGGCGATCGCGGCCGACGTCGCCGGCGACGGCCACGTCGCGCTGGAGCTGCTCGATCTGAACGCCTACGACATCGCCGTCCTGGACCGCGACATCCCGGGTCCGTCGGGCGACGAGATCGCCGCCCGGATCGTTGCCTCCGGCAGCGGTATGCCGATCCTGATGCTGACCGCCGCGTCGCGGCTGGACGACAAGGCGTCCGGGTTCGAGCTCGGCGCCGACGACTACCTGACCAAACCCTTCGAGTTCCAGGAGCTGGTGCTGCGGTTGCGTGCGCTGGACCGGCGGCGTGCGTACAACCGCCCGCCGGTGCGGGAGATCGCCGGCCTGCGGCTCGACCCGTTCCGGCGCGAGGTCTACCGGGACGGGAAGTACGTCGCGCTGACCCGGAAGCAGTTCGCCGTACTCGAGGTCCTGGTGGCGGCCGAGGGCGGCATAGTCAGCGCGGAGGACCTGCTCGCGCGGGCCTGGGACGAGAACGCCGACCCGTTCACGAACGCCGTCCGGATCACCGTGTCGGCGCTGCGGAAGCGGCTCGGCGAGCCGTGGATCATCGCGACCGTGGCCGGTGCCGGGTACCGGATCGACGCCGATGGATAGGGAGCCCGGCTTCAGCGTCCGGCTGAAGCTCGCGATCAGCTACGCGGGCTTCCTGATGGTCGCGGGGGTCCTGCTGCTGGTCGCCGCCTGGTTCGGGCTGATGCAGTTCAGGTCGGGTGGCGTGATCATCATGACCACGACGTACACGTTCCCGCATCTGCTCTGGCGCTCGTTCGCCCCGGTCGCGGCGGTGGTGATGGCGTTCCTGCTGGTGTTCGGTCTCGTCGGCGGATGGATCCTGGCCGGGCGGATGCTCGACCCGCTGCGCCGGATCACCGAGGCGACCCGGGTCGCGGCGAGCGGGTCGTTGTCGCACCGGATCCGGATGCCCGGGCCGAGCGACGAGTTCCGGGAGCTGGCCGACGCGTTCGACGCGATGCTCGCGCAGCTCGAGGCGCACGTGGCCGAGCAGCAGCGGTTCGCCGCGAACGCGTCCCACGAGCTTCGCACGCCGCTGGCGATCACGCAGACGCTGCTCGACGTCGCCCGCAACGACATGTCGCACGACAACGACGTACTCGTCGACCGGTTGCGTGCGGTCAACACGCGTGCGATCGACCTGACCGAGGCGCTGCTCGTGCTGAGCCGGGCGAACCAGCGCGCGTTCAGCCGCGAACGGGTCGATCTCTCGCTGATCGCGGAGGAGGCGACCGAGACCCTGCTACCGCTGGCCGAGAAGAACGGCATCACGATCGAGACCAGCGGGGAGCAGGCGCCGACCGTCGGCTCGCCCGCGCTGCTTCTGCAGCTGACGACGAACCTTGTGCACAATGCGATTGTCCACAATCTGCCGGATGCGGGGCAGGTGTGGGTGACGACGAGCGTCGACACCCCGACCGTGGTGCTCACCGTCGAGAACACAGGGGAGCAGCTCCCTCCGCACGTGATCTCCACGCTGGTCGAGCCGTTCCAGCGCGGCAGCGAGCGGGTCCGGACCGACAACCACACCGGCGTCGGCCTAGGCCTGGCCATCGTCAAGAGCATCACCCGCGCCCACGACGGCACGCTGACTGTCACGCCGCGGCCCGAGGGCGGCCTGCGGGTGACGGTCGAGATGCCGACCGCCTAGAGCGGGGCGAGCAGGCAGAACTCGTTGCCTTCTGGGTCGGCGAAGACGGTCCACGGGACGTCGCCCTGGCCGATGTCGAGGTCGGTGGCGCCGAGGGTGCGCAGGCGGTCCGCCTCCGCGGCGTGGTCGTCGCCGGGGTACGGGCGGAGGTCGAGGTGGATGCGGTTCAGGCCAGCCTTGGCGTCCGGCGTACGGATGAACTCCAGGTACGGGCCGATCGTCGATCGTAGGACTGCTTGATTGTCGACAATCCTCTGCACGGTCCAGTCCATGGCCTCGCCCCAGAAGCGCGCCATCTCCGCCGGGTCCGTACAGTCGACGACCACCGCAGCCACCGGTCCCGTGTCGCTGTACTCGGGCCGCGGCTCGAGTACACAGAACTCGTTGCCCTCGGGATCGGCGAGCACCGTCCACGGGACGTCGCCCTGGCTGATGTCGATCGGTGTCGCGCCCAGGGTCTTCAGCTTCGCGATCAGCTCCGCCTGGTGCTGCAGGGAGGTGGTCGCGAGGTCGAGGTGGACCCGGTTCTTCACGGTCTTCGGCTCGGGGACCGTGAGTACGTCGATGTAGATCGCGCGCGGGTCCGGGTAGGTGAGGCCGGGCGGCTCGACGTTGGTCTCGTTCGGATCGTCGTTCGTGACCTGCCACCCGAGCGCCTCCGCCCAGAACCGCCCGATCGCCGACTTGTCGTACGCCTTGATCGAAACCTGCACCAACCGAACCGCCATACCCGCCACCCTAATCCGCCCGCTGCCCGCTGTCGTTCGCTTGCCGTCGCTCGCCGCCGCCGAGTCGTGGCGATTGGCTGAGCACCGGTCCGCCGAGTCGTGAATCCGGGCTGAGAATCCGCGCCGAAATCCACGACTCGGCGGGAGGTCGGCGGGGGCTCGGCGCGGGATCGGGCGGGAGGTCAGCGGGTGATGGTGATGTGGGTGCCGGTGGGGGTGCCAGGGTGGTGGAGGTGGAGGAGCTGGAGGTCGGGGTCGTACGTGGAGTCGGCATTGACGGATTGGGGCTTGGTTCCGACTCGGAGGGCGGTGGTGACGTCGACTCCGCTCGGGGCCTCGCAGGTGAAGGTGATGGTGGACTCGTCTTCGTGCCAGTCGGTGATGCGGCCGGCGGAGGCGAGGAGTGGTACGTCGTCGTACGTGAGGTCACGGAGCCACGCCAGGCCGCCCGCTTCGAGTTGGCGGTGCCGGACGATGCCGAGGTGCGGGTCGAGGAGGTCGAGATAGGTGCCCTCGACAACGTGTGTGCCGTCGAGCACGGCGCCGATCAGGTACGGGCCGCGCTGGACGGACAGCCAGTTGGTCGGCTGCCAGGTGGGACCGGCCAGCTCACGGAGCGCGGTGAGCAAGGCGGTGGGATCCTCGGCGAAGTCGGCGGGCCTTTGCCCGAGGAAGCGGATGCGACCCTGACCGATCGGCTGGACGTCGTCACGGCTCCGGTCGGCGCCGAGTGCCTCGGCCAGGTGGTCGGCGCAGGTCTCGTACCGGCCGGTCCACCAGGAGCGGATCTCGTGGTACGGGTCCGCGCCGTCCCCGACGTACAACAGGCTGCCGCCGCGGTTCACCCAGCCGGCCAGCGCGTAGTGGATGCTCGGCGCGAGCGGCTTCTGGAACTCGTAGCTCAGGACGAGTACGTCGAGGTCGTCGAGTGCGTCGGGGGAGTCGATGACGCTCTCGAGTTGCACCGGCGTGACGCGTTGCCCTTCGTACAGCGGGGGCAGCGCGAGGCCGTAGAAGTCGGAGAAATGTAGTTGCTCACGGCCCTCGAGTGCGAGCGCGTCCTGCAGACCGTCGTAATGCCCGCTCTCGCCACCCGGCGACCAGCGCTGGAACATCGCCGTGTCCGAGAGCGCGATCCCGATCCGCGGCCCGTCGTGCGCCCACCGTACGTCGGGCTGGTCGAGATCGCGGAGGCTGTTCATCGCGATCAGGTAGCTGGTCGCGGTGTCGGGCGGGATGAGTTCGCGTTCGGTGGAACCTTCGCGCAGGTACGGACGGTTGAAGATCCGGTGCGGCCACGGCGCGACCTCGTACCGGGAGACGCCCGGGTGCAGGAGCGACGCGACGAGCGTGCGCTGGTAGTTGGCGAGGTAGTCCTCCCAGGTCCGGTCCGGGTGGTCCTCGATCGGGTCGTGCAGGAACCACATCCGCCGGTCGGTGCCGCGGGTCAGGTCCTGCGCGATGCCGTACTCGAGGTACGCGGTCTCGAACGTCCGCTCGGCGACCTTGCCCTTGTAGACGTTCGGCGTTCGTGACGTACCGGTCCACACCTGGGCGATGGCGCCGTCGATCGAGGGGAGTGTCCGCAGCCGCGATTCGGGGCTGACGATCTGCCACTGCGTGTAGTTGAGGAGGCTGTGCGTCGGGACGTAGAACCGGACCTCCCGGCCCTGCGCGAGCGCCTCGTCCCGCAGTACCGAGGTGACGCGGTCGAGGCTGCGGGAGAGGAGGTGCTGCTTGAGCTGGCCGGACCGGAAATGCGCCTCGGGCGTGCTGTGCGGCGGCTGCCACGGCTCCTTGAAGTACGCCCGCCACTCCCGCTTGAACGACTCCGAGTAGCCGGCGCGCGCCCAGAACTCGGGCTCCTCCAGGTGGATGCCTTCGACCCCGAGCTCGATGACCGGCCGCAACTTCTGCACCAGGTATTCGGTGAAACCGAACGTCGGCACCATGTACGGAATGTCGGCGCTCTGCCCGTGCAGGATCGGCTTCCCGTCCGCGGTCGTCTGCGCGTCGTCCCAGTGCCTCGCCCCGTCCCACCGCCCGTCGAGATAGTCCTGGTACGTACCCCAGGAGATCCCGGTCATCAGATGCACCCGATAACCGGCCTCCCGCCACCGCGCGATCCGCTCCGCCGTCGTGTCGTTCAGCCCGTAGACCATGACGAAGTCCGTCCGCAGATCAATGGACCCGTCGTACGCCGCCTGCTCCTGAAACCCCGTCGCCTCACGGTCCCTGTACGTCATGCCCACCAACCCTGTCCCGTGTCGTACGCCGATGCCAGCCACACGTCACCAACTGGACAATGACCACATGCGCCCTGACCTCTCAACGCTCGAACCTACGAACACCCCGACCGGAAGTTCACAACAGGCCGCAGGTACTGGATCGTCGCCCACCTCGGTCCGGTCCGCGTCCACGAGCCGGTCGAAGTCACGTCCGTGATCAACGAACCCCGCCGGGCGGCCTTCACCTACGGCACCCTCGCCGGTCACCCCATTCGCGGTGCGGAAACCTTCCTCGCGGAGCGCCGTACGGACGACTCCGTCTGGCTGACCATCCGCTCGCGAACCCACCCCGCCCCCGGCCTCCGCCGCCTCCTCTGCCCAGCAGTTCTGCCGGCCCAGCGCTTCTATCGCCGCCGCTACTTCGCCGCGCTACTCGTAGAGGGCTGACAGCCAGAGGTGGGTGAGGGTATCGACCAGGACGGCTCGATTGTCGAAGGGTGGGATGCCGCAGGCGGCCAAGTAGTAGAGGCGTTCGCCGGCCCAGGTGAGCGTTGCGGCGAGGGCCGGGATGTCGACGTCTCGGAGTTTGGTGGCGACGCCTGGGTCGGTTTCACGGTCGGCTTCGATTCGCGCGACGGTCGCGTCTGTGAACGTCGCCATCTGCGCCAGCCAGAGCTCCCGCAACTGTGGGTCCGCCGCCCAGCTCTCCACGATGGCACGCAGTACGGCGGCATTCGACAGCCAGAGGTCCGCGCCCGCCTCGATGCCGGCTCGTAGGGTCTGCCGCGGCGTCGCCTGTGCGCGGACCCACGGCTCGGCGGCCTCGTGCCCGGCGCCGACCGCTTGCCGCACCAGCTCGGCCAGGACCGCCTGTTTGCCGGCGAAGTAGAAGTAGAAGCTTGCTCGCGACACTCCGGCCGCGGTGATGATCTCGGCGACGCTGAGTGTGTCGAAGGTGCGCTCGCGCAAGAGCTCGCGGAGCGCGTCGAGGATGCGGTCGCGCAGTTCGGCTCCGCCCTGCTGGGGATCGTCTCGTCGGGCCATCACCGGGCCGACCCTACCAAACGGCGCGTCTAGACGGACTGACCAGACGCACTGTATGGTGCCATGTATGCCACAGATCGCCGTACATCTCGTCGTGAACGATCCCAACTCCGCGGCCGCCTGGTACGTCGACGTCCTCGGCGCCGAGGAAACAAGCCGGGTACCACTGCCCGACGGCCGTCCGCTGACCATCGAGCTGCGGCTCGGCGACACGACCCTGGCTGTCGCGGGGGAGTGGCCGGACCGCGGCCAGTGCACCCCGGCGACCCTTGGAGGCAGCCCGGCCGCCTTCCATCTGCAGGTGCCTCACGCCGACGCCGCGTTCGATCGCGCGATCGCCGCCGGTGCAACACCGGTCGAGGAGCCGTACGACGCCTTCTGGGGCGACCGCACCGCGCAGTTCCTGGACCCCTCGGGACACCGGTGGGCGGTCGACACGCACCAGCGCGACGTCCCCGCGGACGAGTTGGCCGAGCAGGTCGCGGCGATGTTCGGCTGACGCATCGCCGATCAGCTACGGAAGCTCCGGCAAGGTGTGCCGTCCAACCGGTCTACCACCTGCGACAGGTCCGTCAAGGTGGCGTCAAGATCTGTGGGGTGGGTGTCAAGGGGGCGTCAAGATCGGGGGTACTGGCGCCGCGGCGGCGGTTGGCTGGTGGGGTGAAGGTGCTGGAGGTGCCGAAGCGGTTGCTGGTCGGGCGGCCGCTGCGGAGTGAGCGGTTGGGCGAGACGCTGTTGCCGAAGAAGCTCGCGTTGCCGGTCTTCTGCAGCGACCCGTTGTCCTCGAACGCGTACGCGACCGAGGAGATCCTGCTGATGCTCAGCCTGGGCGGGCTCGCATTGCTGCAGCTTGCGCCCTGGGTGGCGGCCGTGGTGGTTCTCTTGCTGCTCGTGGTCGTCGCGTCGTACCGGCAGACCTGCCACGCCTACCCGAGCGGCGGCGGCGCGTATGCCGTCAGCCGGGCGAACCTCGGCCGGAATGCGTCCCTCGTCGCGGCCAGCGCGCTGCTGGTCGACTACGTGCTGACGGTCGCAGTGTCGGTCGCCGCGGGCGTGCAGAACATCGTCTCGGCGATCCCCGCGCTCGCTCCGCACGCGGTCGCAGTGTCGATCGGGATGATCGCCCTGCTCGCGTTGATGAACCTGCGGGGGGTGAAGGAGTCGGGGACGGCGTTCGCGGTCCCGACGTACGGGTTCATCGCAGTCGTGATGGTGATGATCGCGGTCGGGTTCGCCCGGATGCTCGGCGGTGACGCGCCGCGAGCCGAGTCCGCTTCGTACGGGATCGTGCCCGCGAGTCACCTGACCGGTCTGGCCGTACTGCTGCTCGCGATGCGCGCCTTCGCCTCCGGATGTACGGCACTGACCGGGGTCGAGGCGGTCAGCAACGGCGTACCGAACTTCAAGCCACCCAAGAGCCAGAACGCGGCGTCCACGCTGGCGATCATGGGCGGGCTGACGGTCGCGATGTTCGCCGGCATCACGGTGCTGGCGCTTACCTCGCACGTCCACGTCACCGACGATCCGGCACGGCTGGTCGGCGCGCCGGCAGGCTACGCGCAGCGCACCGTGATCGCGCAGGTCGCCGGTGCCGTGTTCGGCGGGTACCACTCGATCGGGTTCTTCGCGGTCCAGGCGTTCACGGCCGCGATCCTGGTGCTGGCCGCGAACACCGCGTTCAACGGATTCCCGATCCTGGCGTCGCTGCTCGGCCACGACGGGTTCCTGCCACGGCAGTTCTCCCGGCGCGGGGACCGGCTGGTGTACAGCAACGGCATCGTGATCCTGTCGGCGCTGGCTGGACTCCTGATCTGGGTCTTCAACGCGAGTACGACGCGGCTGATCCAGCTGTACATCATCGGCGTCTTCGTGTCCTTCACCCTCAGCCAGGCCGGCATGGTGGTGCACTGGACCCGGCTGCTGAGGGAGCCCTCGGCCACGGCCTCGATGCACCGGTCCCGGGCGATCAACGGGTTCGGCGCGGTCTTCACGGCGGTCGTGCTGGTGATCGTGCTGATCACGAAGTTCATGCACGGCGCCTGGATCGTCGTGATCGCGATGCCGGCCGTGTTCGTACTGATGCGGGGAATCCGGCGGTACTACGACCGCGTCGAGGTCGAGCTGACACCGGGCCCGGGCGGCGTCACGCTGCCGCCGCGCGTGTTCGCGGTCGTGCTGGTCTCCAAGCTGCACACGCCGACCCTGAGAGCGCTCGCGTACGCGCGGGCGACCCGTCCGACGTCGCTCACCGCCGTGACGGTCGCGACCGACCAGGAGGCGGCCGACGCGCTGTTGCTGGAGTGGAGCGAGCGGGAGTTGCCGGTGCCGTTGAAGGTGCTGCATTCGCCGTACCGCGACGTCACCGGGCCGGTGCTCGACTACGTGCGCGACATCCGCCGGACCAGCCCACGGGATCTGGTCGCGGTGTTCATCCCGGAGTACGTCGTGGGGCACTGGTGGGAGGCGCTGCTGCACAACCAGAGCGCGCTGCGGTTGAAGGCCCGGCTGCTGTTCCAGCCCGGGGTGATGGTGATCAACGTACCGTGGCAGATGGGCTCCGCGGAGGTCCTCGAGGCCAGGCGGGTCGAGCCGTCCGTGGCACCTGCCCCGGAAGGTCACACCGGTGAGCGCGTCCGGCGCGGGTCTCCCGTGTGACGGGACGACGTGCCACAGTGACCTCGTGGAGCAGAACCGCAGGCCGGATGCCGCCGGGCGCCCACTCGGCCGGATCCAGTCGTCCAGGCACGGACGCCAGGCCCGGCTGTGGACCGGACTCGGCCTCGTCGTCGGGTGTCTGCCGGCGCTGACGATCGCCTTGGTGCCGGTCCGCGACAGCCTCGCGCTGGAGAGCATCCTTTTGCTGTACCTGCTGCTCGTCGTACTGATCGCGGTGACCGGCGGCATCCTTCCCGGCGTCGTCGCCGCGCTCGGATCGGTGCTGTTGGCAAACTTCTTCTTCACCACGCCGTACCACACGTTCGCGGTCGAGCAACGCGACAGCATCATCGCCCTGGTCGTGTTCGTGATCGTCGCACTGACGGTCAGCGTCACGGTCGACCTCGCGACCAGCCGCCGGATCGCGGCCGCGCGCAGCCGCAGTGAGGCCGAGGTGCTGTCGAGGATCAGCGTCGAGCCGGTGACCGCCGACTCGCTGCTCGCGGTGCTCGAGGAGGTCCGGGAAACCTTCGGCATGGACTCGGTCGCGCTGGTCGAACAGTCCGGCGAGGTGGTTGCCCTCGCCGGACCACCGCTGCGGGGAACCCCGGTGATGTCGATTCCGGCCCGGGACGGGCTGCGGCTGGTCACCGAAGGACCCGAACTGTTCGCCGAGGACCGGAGGCTGCTGACCCGGCTGGCGGGCGCGGCCGCGCGGGCCTGGGAGGACCGGCAGCTGGCCGACCAGGCCGGCCGGGCGCGGCAGCTCGCCGAGGTCGACAAGCTCCGCTCTGCCCTCCTCGCCGCCGTCGGGCACGACCTCCGGACCCCGCTGTCGGGGATCAAGGCCGCCGTTTCGAGCCTCCGGCAGAGCGACGTCGACTGGAGTCCCGAGGAACAGCGCGAACTGCTGGAGACGATCGAGGAGTCCGCGGACCGCCTCGACGACCTGATCGCGAACCTGCTCGCGATGAGCCGCCTGCAGGCCGGCGCACTGAGCGTCGACGTACGTCCGCTGGTGCTCGACGAGGTCGTCGGCAAGGCCCTCGCCGGGATGCCGCACGACGCGGTCGAGGTCGACGTACCCGACGACCTGCCGCTCGTGCTCGCGGACGCCGGCCTGCTCGAACGGGTGATCGCCAACCTGGTCGACAACGGCCGGCGCTACGGTACGGCGGCCGTCCGCGTCGGCGCGGTGGGCGACGGCGACGTGGTCCGTGTCGTGGTGGTCGACACCGGTCCCGGCGTACCCGCCGAGGACTTCGACCGGATGTTCACCCCGTTCCAGCGGCTCGGTGACAATCCCGCGGACGGCGGCGTCGGACTCGGCCTCGCGATCGCCCGCGGGTTCACCGAGGCGATGGCCGGGGTACTCACACCCGCATCGACACCCGGCGGAGGGCTGACCATGACAGTGACGCTCCCGGTGGCCCCATGACCCGCATCCTCATCGTGGACGACGACCGGCAACTGCTCCGCGCGCTGGCCATCAACCTGCGCGCCCGCCACTACGACGTCGACACCGCCGCCGACGGCGCCGCGGCGCTCGCGTCCGCCGGCAAGCATCCGCCGGACCTGGTGATCCTCGACCTCGGGTTGCCGGACCTGAACGGGGTGGAGGTCGTCCACGGTCTGCGGGGCTGGAGCACGGCGTCGATCATCGTACTGTCGGCCCGCGACACCCAGGCCGACAAGGTCGCGGCTCTCGACGCGGGCGCCGACGACTACGTCACCAAGCCGTTCGGGATGGACGAGCTGCTCGCCCGGATCCGGGCCGCACTCCGCCGGACGACACCGGAGACCAGCGCGGCCACCGTCAGTACGGCGGCCTTCACGATCGACCTCGCCGCCCGGCGTGCCACGACCGCCGCGGGCGATGTCCGGCTCACTCCGACCGAGTGGAACCTGCTGGAGATCCTGGTCCGGAACCCGGGCAAGCTGATCGGCCAGAAGCAGCTGCTGCGCGACGTCTGGGGTCCCGGCTACGAGGCGGAGACCAACTACCTGCGCGTGTACATGGCCCAGCTGCGGCGCAAGCTCGAGCCCGATCCGTCCCGTCCGGACCACCTGATCACCGAGCCGGGCATGGGGTACCGCTTCGAGCCGTAGCCCGGTGACGTGGTCCTGCTGACACCGGTGTTAGAGAGGCGTTAGAAACCGCGGGGCGGGCGTGACCGGCTGGTTAGGCTCCCGGCAGTGATAGAAACGCGTGAGAACGAGACGGTCGGTGTGCCGCCGGTCACCCACGGTAAAGTGCTGGCCTGGCTGCTGCACGACCGGCCGGTCGGGCAGCAAGGGCCGCATCGGCCGGCGCCGCACCCGACTCACCGGTGGTGGAAGGTCATGTGCCTCACCGGGGTGGACTACTTCTCCACGCTTGGCTATCAGCCTGCCATCGCGGCGGCCGCCGTCGGGTTGCTGTCGCCGGTGGCGACGCTGATCCTGGTGCTGCTGACCCTGCTGGGCGCCTTGCCCGTGTACCGCCGCGTGGCGGCGGAGAGCCCGCACGGCGAGGGCTCGATCGCGATGCTCGACCGGCTGCTCGGGCGGTGGAAGGGCAAGTTCACGATCCTGGTGCTGCTCGGGTTCATGGCGACGGATTTCATCATCACGATGACGTTGTCGGCCGCGGACGCCACCGCGCACGTGGTCGAGAACCCGTACGTCCCGCAGTGGTTCCACGGCAAGGAAGTGATCATCACCCTGGTGCTGCTGGCGTTGCTCGCGGGTGTGTTCCTGCGGGGCTTCGGCGAGGCCATCGGGATCGCCGTCGCGCTGGTCGTGGTGTACCTCGGACTCAACTTGGTTGTCGTCGGCAACGCATTGTGGAACGTCGTCACCGCGCCCGAGCTGGTGACGAACTGGCGCGGCATGCTGACCACCGAGCACTCGAACATCTGGGTGATGATCGGCATCTCGCTGGTCGTGTTCCCGAAGCTCGCGCTCGGTCTGTCCGGCTTCGAGACCGGGGTCGCGGTGATGCCGCAGGTGGACGGCGCGCCGGACGACGACCCCATACACCCGGAGACGCGGATCCGGAACACCCGCAAGCTGCTCACCACCGCCGCGCTGATCATGAGCGGCTTCCTGATCACCAGCAGCTTCACGACGATCGTGCTGATCCCCGAGGACGAGTTCAAGGACGGCGGCGCCGCGTCCGGCCGGGCGCTCGCGTTCCTGGCCCACGAGCACCTCGGCAACGTGTTCGGGACGGTGTACGACGTCAGCACCATCCTGATCCTGTGGTTCGCCGGGGCGTCCGCGATGGCCGGTCTGCTGAACATCGTCCCGCGCTACCTGCCCCGGTACGGCATGGTCCCGGACTGGGCGCGTGCGACCCGCCCGCTGGTGATCGTGTTCGGCCTGATCGCGTTCGTGATCACGCTGCTGTTCAAGGCCGACGTCGACGCCCAGGGCGGCGCGTACGCGACCGGCGTCCTGGTGCTGATCATGTCCGCGTCGATCGCGGTGACGTTGTCGGCGCGGCGCAAGCAGGAGAAGTTCAAGACCGTCGGGTTCGGCGTGATCAGCCTGGTGCTGCTCTACACGACGATCGCGAACATCATCGAGCGGCCGGACGGCGTGCAGATCGCGTCGTTCTTCATCGTCGCGATCGTCCTGACCTCGCTGATCTCGCGCGCCACCCGGTCGCTGGAGCTGCGCGCGACCGAGGTCCGCTTCGACGAACAGGCGTGCCGGCTGATCTCGGCGGCCGCCGAGCACGGCGATCTGCGGATCATCGCGAACGAGCCGGACGACCGCGACGAGGCGGAGTACCGGGACAAGGAGGCCGAGCAGCGGGAGATGCGGAACCTGCCGGAGGGTCCGCCGATCCTGTTCCTCGAGGTGACGCTGACTGACGCGTCCCAGTTCGAGACCGAGCTGGACGTCCGCGGCGAGGAGCGGTTCGGGTACGACATCCTGCGCGTCGACAGCCCGAGCGTCCCGAACGCGATCGCCGCGCTGCTGCTGAAGATCCGCGACGACTGGCACGTGATGCCCCACATCTACTTCGCCTGGGCCGAGGGCAACCCGTTCCACTTCCTCATCCGCTACCTGATCTCCGGGGAGGGCGACGTACCCCCGGTCACCCGCGAGGTCCTGCGTCGCGCGGAGCCCAAACGATCCGACCGCCCCTGGGTACACGTCGGCTGAGGCCACGACGGATCAGTACGTCGAGACGCTCCCACGCCGGTGACGACGCGTTGATCGACGACTGCACGAGCTGGGGGAGCCCCGCGTCGGCGAGCTGCTCGCGAAGTTCGCCGGCTGGGTACCGTTCGAGTGACGCGTCGACGATCCGCTCCGCGAGGTCGGCGAGTGCCGGGTCGTCCGGGGCGAGGTGGTACGCGCGGTCGCAGTCGAGGTAGAGGCGGCCGAGTACGGGATCGGCCTGTGCCTCGGCCTGATCGGTGAAGTAGCGGTGGGCGGTCGCGGCGTCGGTCGCGAAGGTGAGGATCCAGAGATCGCGTTCCATCGCGATCCAGCGGTCCGAGAACCCGAGCTCCGCGAGTTGCCGCAAGTGCTGCTCGACTTCGCCGGGCAGGAACGGGTTGTTGCCGACGGCAAGTTCATGCAGCCGGGTACGGGTCCTGGTCAGCGTGTCGATCCGGGCCGTGAGCTCCGCCTCCGCCGCGGCAGCTGCCGCGGCCAGTTCGGCTGCGGTTCCCGCGGTCACCGAGGCGATCCGGGCGAGCGGCAGGCCGGCCTCCGCGAGCGTACGGATCTTGATCAGCTCGACCAGATCCTGCGCGGTGTAGCGGCGGTATCCGGATGCGTCCCGCGGCGGTTCCGGCAGCAGGCCCTTCTCGTGGTAGACCCGGATCGTCTTGGTCGAGACCCCGACGTACTGCGCCAGCTGGCCGATGGTGATCACCACACCAGCTTGACCTTTCCCCTGGGGCAAGGCGACAGGCTCGCCGGATGACGACCTTCGACCGCGAAACCCTGCGCGCCCTCGCCGACGAGGGCAACGAACGCGCCCTCGACCAACTCGCCGACCTGGCCGAGGCTGCGGACGACGTACAGGAGCTGAGCGACCTCCTTGACGAAGGCAGCCAACACGCCGGCGAACTCCTCACAAAACGAGCCGCAGCCGTGAAAGACCTCCGAGAACTGCAGCGCATAGCCGACGCCGGCTACGACGAAGCAGCCGAGGTTCTCGACGGTTTGCTCAGGGGTACCGGCAACTGAGTGCGCGGGTGTGCGCCGCGCCGACCCGCATAATCCGCGGGTTGGTGGGAGACTGCGGGAGAGGGGGTACTGGTAGCGACCGGAGAGCGGTGGAGTGCTATGAGTCTCGCTTACGAAGTCGGTCTTCCGCTGGTGGCCGAGGCGGATGTTCATGCGCCCTGGAACGGGCACGACACCCGGGTGCTGATCATGGCGGTGGTCGGTATCGCGATCATCGTGGTGCTGATCGTCGCGCTGAAGGTGCATGCGTTCCTGTCGCTGACGATCGGCGCGTTGTTCGTCGGGGTGGCGTCCGGGATCGGCGCCGGTGCCGTCACGAAGTCGTACGAGAACGGCGTCGGCAGCGTCCTCGGGTACGTCGGCGTACTGATCGCGCTGGGCGCGATGGTCGGCAAACTGCTGGCCGACTCCGGTGGGGCCGACCAGGTCGTCGACACGCTGCTGCGCGGCAGATCCGGTGGGTTGCCGTGGAAGATGGCGCTGATCGCGTTCATCATCGGCATCCCGATGTTCTTCGAGATCGGCCTCGTGCTGCTGATCCCGGTGGTCGTTCTCGCGGTACGGCGTACCGGTGCGCGCGCGATGCTCCTCGGTATCCCGGCGCTGGCCGGCCTGTCCGTACTGCACGGGTTCGTACCACCGCACCCCGGTCCGCTGGCCGCGATCGGCGTACTGAAGGGCAACGTCGGCATCACGCTCGCGCTCGGGCTGCTGGTCGCGATCCCGACCGTGATCGTCGCCGGTCCGTTGTTCGGCCGGCTGGCCGCGAAGTGGGTCCCGATCGGTGCCGCGGGCGCCGCGCTCGAGGTCGGCTCCGGCCACCACGACTCCGAGCCGGAGCGGACGCAGGACGGGACGCACAGCACACCCACCGCTGAACCGCACAACCCGCAGCACGCCGCTCCGCAAGGCACCGTCCAGGGGACAGCCCAGGGGAGCGCGCCGGGCACGGTCCGGACCGGTACGCCGAGCTTCGCGGCGACACTGAGCACGGTTCTCCTCCCGGTCGTGCTGATGCTGATCAAGGCCGCGTCCGACGTCTGGATGAGCAAGGACAACGCGATCTACCCGGTGCTGCAGTTCATCGGCGACCCGGTCGTCGCGCTGCTGATCGCCGTACTGCTCGCGATGTACACGTTCGGGACCGCGGTCGGTTTCGGCGTACCGGAACTGAGCCGGAAGATCGGCGAGAGCCTGCTGCCGATCTCGGGCGTGATGCTGATCGTCGGCGCCGGCGGCGGGTTCAAGCAGGTCCTGGTGGACGGCGGCACCGGTACGGCGATCGCCAAGATCGCGATCGCCGCGAACCTGTCGGCCTTGCTCCTCGGCTGGATCGTCGCCGTCCTGATCCGGCTCGCCACGGGTTCCGCAACGGTCGCCACGGTCACGGCCGCCGGTATCGTCGCCCCGCTCGCGGGCGGGCTGAGTACGAGTCACATCGCGCTGGTGGTGCTCGCGATCGGTGCCGGGTCGCTGTTCTTCTCGCACGTCAACGACGCCGGGTTCTGGCTGGTCAAGGAGTACTTCGGGATGACCGTTGGCGAGACCATCAAGACCTGGTCGGTGATGGAGACCGTCATCTCGATCATGGGTCTCGCCATGACCCTGCTGCTCTCCACCTTCCTTTGACCTCGTGCTGGTTGCTGGCGGCAACGATATGGCGAGGTAGGCTGCCGTTGGGCCGAGGAGACTGTCATGAATCAAGGGCTGTTGAACTCATTGACGGAAGCCGAGCGATTGCTGGTCGCGGAGACCGAGCGGGACGCGTTGAAGCTGCTAGCGGGACCGGGACAAGGCGGAACTGTTCGAGTTGGTGCTGGCGCAGGTCAGCCGGGAGGTGGCGACGGTCGCCAGGCGAGCATCGATGGAACTGCGCAGCGAACGGCTCGCAGCAGCGCGCTCCAACGCCTCGCCCAGCTCCAAAGGCTCGCAGGTTGCCGGGACTTCGGCGCTGACCGTCGACCGTCCCGTGCCGGACGCCACGAAGCGTCCCCGGGCGACGAAGACCACCGGTGGACTGAAGAAGGACGCCTCGACCCGGGCAGCCGGCGCTCGTCGCCAGGCCGAGCGCGACGCCCGCTGACGATCTCGCCCGAATCGGGGGATCTCAGCCGGCGCCGGGTCAGGTCTGCTGGTCGCGCGGCGGCGGGAGGTGGGTGATGGACGGTGCGGACGTCAGGATTCGACGACCGCTGCGTCGGCATGCACTCGCGAGAGCCGTAGTAGTCGGCGCCGCGCTCGTGACGGTCGGCCTGGCGTACGCCGTACTGGCGCCGAACGACGCGGCCGGTGCGGACGGTCCGCAGTCGCAGCAGATCGAGGAAGGCCGCCGGTTGTTCGCGGTCGGCTGCTCGAGTTGCCACGGTCTGCACGCCGAGGGTGGCACGACCGGCGAGGGACGCGTTGCCGGCCCGTCGCTGATCGGTGTCGGTGCGGCCGCGGTCGATTTCCAGGTCGGTACCGGGCGGATGCCGGCCGCCCAGACCAACGCCCAGATCCCGCAGAAGCCGCCGGTTTACACCGAGCAGGAGATCGCGGCGCTGGCGGCGTACATCGCGTCGCTGGCGCCCGGGCCCGCTGTGCCCCCTGCGGACTCGTACGACGTGAGCAAGGTGCCGCAGGCCGAGATCGCCCGGGGCGGTGAGCTGTTCCGGACGAACTGTACGGCCTGCCACAACTTCGCCGGCCGCGGCGGCGCACTCCCGAACGGCCGCTATGCGCCGTCGCTGATGGGCACCTCGCCCAGGAACATCTATCTGGCGATGCTGACCGGCCCCCAGCAGATGCCGGTCTTCTCCGATGACGTCCTACTTCCTCAGGACAAACGCGCGATCATCGCCTATGTGGTCAGCCTGCAACAGGCGAAGGACCCGGGCGGATTCCCGCTCGGCCGGCTCGGGCCGGTGTCCGAAGGCCTGTGGGGATGGCTGGTGGGTATCGGCCTGCTCGTCGCGGTCGCGGTGTGGATCGGCGCCCGCGTGCCCCGGGTCGGCCGGCCACCGAAGCGGCAGTAGGGCAATGCCCTTCAATACAACGCTTGACCGGCCGAAAGTCGATCCGGCCTCTGCCATAATCCACCGGCGCCCGTTAGTCTCGTGATTTGGGCAACCGGCACTTCAAGACCACGTGATATCGGTCAAGAAACGTGGGACGTCGGCCAGGGGAGGGGCGACGAGGGTGACTACCCCGATGCCTGGGCGTGCGGACCGTGGCCGGAGCACGGGCGGAATCCCGCGACCGCCGCTGACTCTCGTGAGCCGGCAGCGGCTGCATGCGGCGCTCGATCTCGGCGTCCGCTCGACGCTGACGATGCTGGTGGCACCGGCCGGCACCGGCAAGACGGTGTTGCTGTCCGACTGGGTGGCGCGTCGGCGGCAGTCAGGCGACGCGGTGGTGTGGGTCCCCGGGCAGGAACCGGAGGCGCTGGAACACGCCCTCGAACAGGCCGCCGCCGGCGTACCGACGGATCCGATCGTGATCGACGACGCGCACCTGCTGCCGCCGGACACCGTCGCGGAGCTGTCAGGCGTACTGCGGAAGGCGCCGGACCCGATCCGGGTGGTCCTGGCCAGCCGGTACGACCTGCCGCTGCCGGTATCGGAACTGGGGTTGCGGGGACTCGCGCTGACCTTGCGGTCGGGGGATCTGCGCTTCACCGATGCCGAGGCGACCGAACTGGTGCGCTCGCATGCCGGCAAGGCAACACCGGAAGACGTGCAGCTGTTCCAGCGGAACACGGCCGGCTGGGCCGCGGCCCTGGTGCTCGCGGCCCGGACGCTCGCGGCGTCCGGTGACGCTGTTTGGCCGTTGGTCAACCAGCAGCCGGTGCTCGACCTGCTCCTCGGGGAGACGTTCAGCACCTTGGACACGCGGGTCCAGGCGATGCTGCTGAGCACGTTCGGCGCCGGATCGGTGACCGGTCGGCTGGCGACGATGCTGAGCGGCGACCCGGAGTCCGGCGCGATGCTGGCGGAGCTGGCGGGCAGCGGTCTGCTGGTGACGGCGTACGCAGGTGGCTCGGGCGCCTCAGCCGGGGACACCGTGTATCGCTATCACCCCTTGCTGGTCGAGTTGCTCCGCCGGCGGGCGGCCGCCGACTCCGAGGACGCGCGGATCGTCGTGGCCGCCCAGCACCGATCGGCGCGGTACTACGAGAACCGTGGCGACGGCGGCGCCGCGCTCCGCAGTGCCCTGGGCGCCGACGATCCCGCCCTGATAGCCCGGATCCTGCTCGTCCACGGGCCGGAGCTGCTGGCCGCCGGCGAGGCCGGTCTGATCGCGGCGGCCTTCGAGGCCATCCCGGACAACTTCGTCGCCGATCATCCGCATCTGGTCGGTGTTCGCGGACTCCTCCGGCGGGTCAGCGGTGATGTCGCGGGCGCGGTCATGGATGCGGCGTCGGCCGACCAGCTGACGCCAAGAACGGACGGCACTCCGGACGACGATGCGTTGCAGGCCGACATTGCGCTGCTGCATCTGTGGGAGTCCCGGTACGGCTGGCACGACGTACGGGCAGCGATCGACCGCACGCGATCACTACTGGCGACGGACCCGGCCAACGGCGCCGATCGGCATCGGACGGTGCTCGGCGCCGAGCGGCTGGCCTGGCTGCTGATCGAGCTCGCCGCCGCGGAGACCTGGTCCGACGATCTCGACCGAGCACTCGAGCACGTGGACGAGGCGATCGTCACCGCGCGGATGGCCGGCCACGTACGCCTGATCGGTGGTGGCTTGGCACATCGAGCGGTCGTGCAGTACGTCCGCGGTCAGGTGCAGAACGCGGCCGAGTCGGCGCGAGCCGCTCTCGAGGTGGCCGGAGACGATGGCCTGCCACCCGAGTACGCCGTACGCGTGGCTGTCGTGCTGGGATTCGCGGCCCTGAGTGAGCTGGACCTGGAGGCCGCGTGGCGCTGGTACGGGCAGCTGGCCGAGTCGGAGGTGGCGGGCTCGGACACTGTCGTCGCGGGGTTGCGCGCGGTACTGCGGGGCGTACTCCTGATCGAGAGCGGCCACCTCGACGACGCGTCGACGGCGCTGACGACCGAGCCCGAGGCGGTCGGACCGTTGCCGTCGTTCCTGTCCCGCGACCTGGCGCTGCTGCGCTTCCGGCTGGCGGCGCTGCTCGGAGACCAGAGCGGCATCGCGACCCAGCTCGGCGAACTCGATCGGACCGGGAACAGGTCGGAGGCCGAGCTCGTCCGCGCCATGCTGACGATCAGCCGGGGTGAGCCACAGGCGACCGCGGCCCTGATCGACGAGGTACTGGACGCCGGTGGCAGCTACCCGCCGCTGGCCTCGGCGGCGGCCTCGTTCCGCACCGTGCTGCTGGCCCGGGCGGCCGACACGTCGATCGCCGAAGCCTCGCTGGTCGACACGCTGAACCGGGTCGCTCCGCAGCGGATGCTGCACGCCCTGATCCCGGCCGGGCACGAACCGGCGTTCCTCGACGAGTTGCGCAGGCACGTCGCCGGCCCGAATCCGCATCCGTTCGCGGCGTTCGCGCTGCGGAAGCTGTCCGATCACCGCGCCGCGTGGAGCGAGTCGGGTGGTACGACGCTGCTGGCCCGGTCGAGGCCGAACGCGAACAGCCCGCCTCCGCGTCGCCTCGACGCGGTGGTGAACGGAGCTCACATCCGGCTGACGGTACGGGAGGCGGAGGTGCTCGACCAGCTCGCCCTCGGCAACTCCTACGGCGAGATCGCCGAGGCGCTGTTCATCACCGAGAACACCGTGAAGACGCACCTGATGTCGCTCTATCGCAAGCTGGGGGTGGAGAAGCGGTCCGCCGCGCTCCGGGTTGCCCGCAGTACCGGGCTGGCAAAGTCACCCTAAACGGAGGAGGACGCGCGTCGGGGCGGTTGGTGGGATGAGGCGTTCAGCGTGCGCCGCGAGGCGCCTTCCCCCTGGAGGAATCCGTCATGACCCATCTGGTGGTGCTCGGTCTGGACAGTCGCGAGGACGCCGAACGCGTGCTCCAGCTGACCGACGAACTGGCCAAGCAGGAGTTGCTGCAGCGTGAGGACGCCGCCATCGCCTACAAGGACAGCAAGGGCAAGGTGCGGATCCAGCAGACCATGAACCTGACCGCCCACGGTGCGGCCGGCGGAGCACTCTGGGGCACGTTGATCGGCCTGATCTTCCTGAACCCGCTGGCGGGTTTCGCCGTCGGTGCGGCCAGTGGCGCGATCGCCGGCAAGCTCACCGACGTCGGTATCAGCGACCAGCTGATCAAGGAGGTCGGCCGGCAACTGCAGGAAGACCACGCCGCCGTGTTCCTGCTGGCCCGGTCGGCCACCGTGGACCGGGTCGTCGACGCGCTCAAGCCGTACGGCCCGACGATCATCCAGACGAACCTGACCAAGGAGCGCGAGGAGGAGCTCGTCCAGGCGCTGCAGAGCTGACGGGGGTAGGTCTCGTGAACACGATCCCGGACGACTTCGATCCGATTCCCTCGACGCGGTACCGGCCGGCCGTCGCCGTCGGCAGCCTGAAACAAGCGATGGACGAGGCGGACGCGCTCGCCGTTCCGGTCGCCGCCGGAGCGGAACCAGCTGACGAGCTCGGCGCCGACGCGGCCGCTCTGGCCTCGGCGGGCTTCACCGCCCAGCGCGGCGAGACGCTCGTCAGGCCGACGACGGACGGCCCGGTCCGCGTCGCGGTCGGCACCGGTACGCCGGACCGGTTGGACGTCACGCTCGTTCGGGACCTGGCCGCCGAGTTCGCCCGGGCTGTCCCTTGGCACAAGCGGCTCGCGATCGAGGTTCCGTCCCGGGACGTCGGGGTCTCCGCCGGCGACTTCGCCCAGGCGGTGACCGAAGGCGTGCTGCTGGCCCGTTGGCGGTACTTCGTCGGCAAGAGCGGCGACGACCCATTGCTCGAGTCGCTGCTGGTGGTGGCCTCCGACGCGGACGCCGATGAGGTCGCCGCCGGAGTCGAACGCGGTCGCGTGATCGCAGCGGCGTACTGCCTGGGCCGTGACCTGGCCAACTGCCCGGCGAGCACGCTGTCGGCGACCCGGATGGCCGATGTCGCGGAGGAGGTCGGAGCGGCGGCAGGCCTGCAGGTGGAGGTCTTCGGCAAGGACCAACTGATCGAGCTGAGCTGCGGGGGACTGCTGGGCGTCAACCGTGGCAGCGTGGAGCCGCCGCGGATGATCAGGCTGCGGTATCAACCGGACGAGCCGACCGGCCGGATCGCCTTTGTCGGCAAGGGCATCATGTACGACTCGGGCGGCATCAGCCTGAAGCCGAGCGACGAGTCGCACGCCCAGATGAAGAACGACATGACCGGCGCCGCGGTTGTGCTCGCCTCGATGACGGCACTGAAGGCGCTGCGCTGTACGACGGCTGTCACCGGCTACCTGATGTGCACCGACAACATGCCGTCCGGGTCGGCCATGAAGCTCGGCGACGTACTGAGGATGCGCAACGGGCTGACGGTCGAGGTGCTGAACACCGACGCCGAGGGGCGCCTCGTGATGGCCGATGCCCTCGCACTGGCGACCGAGGAGCCGGTCGACGCCGTCGTCGACATCGCCACCCTGACGGGCGCGTGCCTGCGCACCTTCGGGGTCGAGCTCGCCGGCGTGATGGGGAACGACAAGGCCGTCGTGGAGCAGTTGCGGCGCGCCGGTGAGGCCGTCGACGAGCCGGTCTGGGAGCTCCCGCTGCACCGCCCGTACCGTACGCAGCTCGACTCGTCCATCGCCGACCTGACCAACATGGGCGGCATCAACGCCGGCTCCATCACCGCCGCGCTGTTCCTCGAGGAGTTCGTCGCCGGTCGTCCGTGGGCCCACGTCGACATCGCCGGTACGGCCCAACTGCCGGCGCCACGGACGTGGCGGAACAAGGGCGCGAGCGGTTTCGGCACGAAGCTGCTGATCGAGTTCGCCCGCGCATTCGACCGTCCTGCGGCCGCAGAGGCGCAGCAATGAACGCGAAGACGGTCGACGAGAAGCCCGGCAAGCCCGGCGCGATGCAACGGATCCTGGACGGCGTCGAACGCGTCGGCAACAAGGTCCCGCACCCGGCGCTGATCTTCCTCGCGCTGATCGTCATCGTGATCGTGCTGTCCCAGATCCTGTCCTGGGCCGGCACCAGCGTCACGACCGAGGTCGCCGAACCCGCGACGGTCCAGGTCGCCCCGGAGTACCCGCAGGGTACGAGTGTCGCGGGCAACGACGCGCCACCGGCGCCGGCGATCCCGGACTACACGGTGAAGCACGAGACGATCAAGGCCGAGAGTCTGCTGACCGGTGACGGTATCCGGTTCATCTTCACCACCGCCGTCCAGAACTTCAACGACTTCGGGGTCGTCGCGGTGATCCTGGTCGCGATGATCGGGGTCGGCGTCGCCGAGGAAGCCGGCCTGATCGCCGCGCTGATCCGGAAGATGGTGAAGGTCGCACCGAAAGCGTTGATCACGTTCATCATCGTGCTCCTCGGCGGTATCTCCAGCGTGGCCTCGGACGCCGGGTACCTGGTCCTGATCCCGCTGGGTGCGGCCGCCTTCGCTTCGCTGGGGCGACATCCGCTGGCGGGCATCGCGGCGGCGTACGCGGGGGTCAGCGCGGCCTTCTTCGTCAACATCCTGATCACCCCGGCGGACGGCATCATCACCGAGGTGACGAACGAGACGATCGGTCTGGTCGCGCCCGGCGTGCACCTGAACGTCACGCACAACTTCTACTTCAGCGTCGCCGCGACGCTGTTCTGCGCCCTGGTGATGACCGTGATCACTGAGCGGCTGCTGGAGCCGCGGCTCGGCAAGTACGACCCGGCCGAGGCGCCGTCCGACGCGCCGGTCGAGCACCACGCCACCGAGGAGGAGATGGCGCTGGAGTCGCGCGGGCTGCGGTGGTCGGTCTACTACCTGCTGGTCGCCGTCGCCATCGTGTCGGCCCTGACCTTCATCCCCAAGGCACCGCTGCGCAACCCTGACACCGGGGAGATCTTCGGGTCCTCGCCGTTCATGAGCAGCCTGCTCTTCATCATTTCGATGCTGTTCCTCGCCGCCGGTCTCGGGTACGGGCGCGGCGCGAAGTCACTGACCGGCAGCACGAACGTCATCAACGCGATCGTCAAGACCTTCAACGGGCTCGGCGGACTGATCTTCCTGATGCTGCTGATCGCGCAGTTCATTGCCTACTTCAACTACACGAAGATGTCGACGCTGGCCGCGACCGGGCTGGCCGACCTGCTCGAGAAGGCCGACATCGGAGCGCTGCCGCTGCTGATCGGCTTCATCCTGCTGGTGTTCGTGATCGACCTCATCATGCCCGGCGTGATCCCGAAGTGGGCGATCCTGGCGCCGATCTTCATCCCGCTGTTCTACCGGCTCGGCATCGCGCCGCAGACGGTGGTCGCGGCGTACCGGGTCGGCGACGGGCCGGCGAACGTGATCACGCCGCTGATGGTGTACCTGCCGTTCATCGTGCTGGTCTGCCAGCGGTACCGGAAGAAGGCCGGCCTCGGGACCGTGGTGTCGATGATGCTTCCGTACACCGGCATCGTCCTGGTCGCGTGGACCCTGTTCTACGTCGCGTGGTACCTGATCGGGATTCCGTGGGGTCCCGGCGCCCCGGTCCACCTCGGCTAGGAGTGGGGACCGGGTGCCATGGATGACGGAACGCTGAGCCTGATCATCCTCGGGCTCGCCGTCGCCGTGTTCGTGTGGAACCGGCTGCCTGTCGATGTGGTCGCCGTACTCACCGCCCTCGCGCTGTGGGCGACCGGCGTCCTCGGATTCACCGAGGTGATCGCGGGTTTCGGGGACCCGGTGGTGATCTTCATCGCCACGCTCTTCGTGGTCAGCGAGGGCATCGACTCGACCGGCGTCACCGCCTGGGCCGGTCAGACGATCGTACGGTACGCCGGAACGACGCGGACCCGTCTGCTGATCGCGGTCACCGCCCTGTGTGCGGTGTTGTCGGCCCTGATCACCTTGAACGGCGCGGTCGCGGCCCTCCTGCCACTGGTGGTGATGCTCGCGCTGCGCATCGGTCAGCCGCCGTCGCGGATGCTGATGCCCCTGACGTTCGCGGGGAGCGCGGGCGCGCTGCTGATGCTGACCGGAACGCCCGTCAACATCATCGTCTCCGAGGCGTCGGCCGATGCCGGCGAGGGCGCGTTCTCGTTCTTCTCGTTCGCGTTGGTCGGGGTGCCGCTCGTCGTCGGCACCATCGCCATCTCGGTCCTCCTCGGCCCCCGCTTGCTGCCGGCGGCGCGACCCGCGCATCCGGCGGTGGATCTCGCGCTGCACGCGAAGACGCTCGACCTTCACTACGCGCTCGCCGACGGGTTCTACCGGCTGCGTGTTCGTGAGTTGTCGCCGCTGCTCGGCCGAGGAGTGTCCGAGCTGGACCTGACGCCGTTCCCGGGTGTTTCGATCGTCGGCGTGCAGGACGGGCAGGGGCGGTACCGTGCCGACGCCGCGCTAGCTGTCGACGATGTACTGGTGGTGACCGGGCCGAAGGACCAGGTGAGCAACCTGACCGTCGAGTCGCGGCTCGCGGTCAGTATGGCGCCGGCCCAGGTCGACGACCTGCTGACCCGGGAGGCGGGCGTGGTCGAGGCGGTGATCCCGCCGCGGTCGTCCTTGGTCGGTGAGACCGTGTTTCCGGGGATGCACCGCGGACCTGACCTGGTCATCGTCGCTGTGCAGCGGATGGGCAAGGATCGCGGCAGCAAACCGACCCAGCTGGCCGAAGGGGACGCGCTGCTCGTGCACGGCGCCTGGACGGCGCTGGACGAGCTCACCCGAGATCGAGACATCCTGCTGGTGGATTCGCCAGAACTCGTTCGCCGCCAGGCCGTGCCGTGGGGACCGAAGGCGTCGGTCGCCGTCGCGATCCTCGCCGCGATGGTCGTGCTGCTCGCGACCGGCGCCGTACCGCCCGCGATGGCCGGCCTGCTCGCCGCGCTGGCGATGGTGCTGACCAAGGTCGTCCGGCCGGCGCAGGCGTACCGCGCGATCTCGTGGCAGATCGTCGTACTGATCGGCGCCCTGATCCCGTTGTCGGGGGCGATCCGGTCCAGCGGTGGCGCCGACCGGATCGCCGACCTGATCATCGACGCGGTCGGGCCTGGCCGCCCGTACCTGTTGCTGCTCGCGCTGTTTCTGGTGACCGCCGCGCTCGGCCAGGTGGTGAGCAACACGGCGACCGTGCTGATCGTCGTGCCGATCGCGGTGGCGGCCGCCCACGGGACCGGTACGTCGGTACGCCCGGTGCTGATGCTGATCGCGGTCGCGGGTGCGGCCTCGCTGCTGACGCCCATCTCGACGCCGGCGAACATGATGATCATGAGCCCCGCGGGCTACCGCTTCGGCGACTACTGGAAGCTGGGTCTGCCGGTCCTGGCCTGGTGGTTGCTCACGGCAATTATCGTGATCCCGCTGGTCTGGTCGTTCTGACATGCGGTACGTGTCCACGGGCGGGCTGCCGGCGGCGGTCACCGTCACCGAGCTGGTCCAGGCGGCGTACGAACGCTTCCGGGTTGTCGATGACGGTTCGGTGAGTGATGTCTATCCCGCGCTGGCCGAGGTCGATCCGGAGTCGTTCGGGCTGTGTGTCGCGGCCGTCGACGGGCGCTTGTTCGAGGTGGGGGAGTCGCGCCGGGCGTTCACGATCATGAGCGTCGCGAAGCCGTTCGTGTTCGCGCTGACGTGTCAAGCGGTGGGCCTCGACGCCGTACGCAAGCTCGTCGGAGTCAACGCGACCGGGCTGCCGTTCAACTCGGTGAAGGCGGTCGAGCAGTCATCGGCGGGCCGGACGAATCCGATGGTGAACGCGGGCGCGATCGCCACGACCAGCCTCACGCCCGGTGGCTCGGTGGATGCTCGCTGGCAGTTCATCGTCGACGGGTTGTCGCGCTTCGCCGGGCGGGAGCTCGCGCTGGACGACGACGTACTCGACTCGGCGCTGGCGACGAACCACCGGAACCGGGCGTTCGCCGCGCTGCTGCGCAGCGTCGGCGGTCTGGCCGGGGACCCGATTGAGGCAACCGAGCTCTATACCAGGCAGAGTTGCTTGTCCGTCACCGCGGCGGACCTGGCGGCGATGGGAGCGACGCTGGCCGACGGCGGGGTGTGTCCGACGACCCGTCGGCGGGTGGTGGATGCCGACGTTGCCCGGGTGACGCTGGCGGTAATGACGATCGCCGGTCTGTACGAGACGTCGGGGGACTGGCTGCTCGACGTCGGGGTTCCTGGCAAGAGCGGGATCGGCGGTGGCATGGTGACCGTCTCGCCGGGCAAGGGTGCGCTGGGCACGTTCGGGCCGCGGCTGGATCGAGCCGGGAACAGCGTGAAAGGGCGGTTGGCCGCGGAGTTCCTGGCCCGGGAGCTCGGACTGGATCTGCTGGCTTCTCATCCAGCTCACTGAGCGGCGAGGGTCAGTGTGGCGCTGGCTGCCGTACCCGCCCGTTGATACTTCAGGTCCAGGGTGTCGCCGGCCTTGCGGGTCAAGGTCGCGACCACGATCTGCTCGCTGCTGACCGCGGTCTGGCCGTCGATCGCGGTGATGATGTCGCCCGCCTTCAGACCAGCCTTCGCTGCCGGGCCTCCGGCGTCGACCGCGAGTACGAACAGGCCGGCCGGCGCACCCGAGGACTTGGCGATCGCCGGCGGAATCTCCTGCACCTGCAGCCCGGTGGTCGGGTGGCCCGGCTTGCCGGTCGCGATCAGCTGATCGGCGATCGGCTTCGCCAGATCGATCGGGATCGCGAAGCCGAGCCCGACGCTCCCGCCGCCGCTGACCCCGACGGCGTTCGGCACGGTGGCGATCGCGGCGTTGACGCCGACCAGGTGACCGGTGCAGTCGACGAGCGCACCGCCACTGTTGCCAGGGTTGATCGCCGCGTCGGTCTGGATGGCGCCGATCAGGTGGTGGACGACGCCCTCGCCCGGCACCGGCACGTACCGGTCGAGTGCGCTGACGATGCCGGAGGTGACGGTGCTGTTGAGTCCCAGGGGAGCGCCGAGCGCGATCACAGGCTGTCCGACCTGCAACGTCTTGGAGGAGCCGATCGCGATCACCGGCAGGCTCTTGGCGTCATCGGCAGCCTTGAGTACGGCGAGGTCGGTACTCGGATCGCGCCCGACGATCGTGGCGCCCGAAGTACGGCCGTCGCTGTACTGGACCGACACGCTGCCGCCGGCGACCGCGACCGAGATGACGTGGTCGTTGGTGAGGATGTAGCCGCCGTCCTCGATGATCTGCCCGGACCCGGTACCCGCCTGAGCGCCACGCTGCGCCGAGATCGTGACGACCGACGGCAGCACCTGGTTCGCCACCGGGATCGCGGCGCACATCGCCTTGTTCGGATCCACCGAGTTCGGCGGCGCGCCCGCCGTACTGCCTTTGGGTCGCACCGCGACGAAGATCAGCGCTGTGACGAGGGCACCCGCGACCACTCCTGCGGCGATCGGCAGCAGCCACTCGCGCCGGAAGCGGGGCATCTCGGCCTCCCTCCTAGCCGTCCCGAGACTAGGGTCGTGCGGCGGCCGACAGCTCCCCCGATCCGGGTGACTGCGGTCCGGCGGCGGCCCGGTCGAAGTAGAGGTACGCGACGGCCGCGGCCGCGATCGGCATCGCCAGCGCGAAGAGGATCGACGACAGTACGTTGATCAGCGTCGGTGACCAGTCGGTGGCCAGCAGCAGGACGATTCCGGCGATCGGACCGACGGCCAGGCCGAGACCGACGACGAGAGTCAGCGGTACGGCGGTCCGCCACCACCGGCGCTGGACCAGCTGCCGGCTGCGACGCAACGCCGTACCGCCGGGGCAGTGCTCCGCGACCACGACCTGGACGACGAACGCGCGACTGACGGCGTAGTACACGGCCGCCGGAATGGTCGCGACGAAGATCGTCAGCACGAACAGCACGACGACGTACTGCGTGGCCGCGCGGGCGAGCGGGCGCCGGATCGTGGTCAGGTGGCGGAGCGCGGCCGACGCCGTCACCGGCACCCCGCGATCGAGCTGGTCGAGAGTCCGGATCACGGCGCCCAGGAGAACGGTGTACGTCGCGATCGTGACGATCGTGACCGCGAGCGCGAGGAGTGTCGCCCAGAAGCCGGTCGCGTTCCCGGTCGGTGCGCCGAGGTCGGTCGGGGCGTCCCGCCGAGCCGCTTGCAGCTCGGCCAGGCTCACCGTGACCAGGCCCAGCACGGCGAAGGCAAGAGCGAACCCACCGAACAGGCCGGGCCGTACCCGGAACAGGCGGATCGCGGAGACCACCGCCTGACCCCAGGCCCGGCGTCGCCGCGCGGGGAGCGGGTCGGCGTCGGTCCACCGCGTCCGGCTCGCCGCGAACCAGACCAGGACGACGAGTACGACGAGCAGCAGGCCGAGCAGCCAGGTCCGGTCGAGGGTCTCGCGGAGCAGGTTCGACCCGGTCCCGACCGCGGCGCAGAAGACGCCCGTGCTGCTGGGTCCGAGCAAGGCGCCGGCCGGTACGACGGTACTGTCGTCGCGCCAGGTCGACTCGGCGTCCTGGATCGGCGCGGTCCATGACCTCTTCATGTTCGGACCGGTCGGACCGTCGAAGAACGACCGCTGCCGCTCGCCCCATCGGCCCTGGAACGCCAGCCAGGGATACTCCTTCAGGTAGTCCGCCTGCTTCATCGGAACGTAGTCGACCGTCGGGTTGATCGCCTCCTGCGGCCTGGTGGTGTCGTCGCAGCCCAGGCCCTCCGAGCCGCGCCCGAGGTAGAGGCGCTGCCCATACTTGTTGGCGTGCGATCCGGCCGCCGGGTAGACGACGGGATGGGTCCCGTCGGCGAGCTCGAGCTTCGCGTCGCCCCAGCGCGCCCGCTCGGCGCCGCCGTGCTGGCTATAGCCAACCGCCTGCGGCTGGGTCGTCAGCGCGGCTTGCGGGGTCGCGACGTCGAAGACGAGCTGGATCGACTCCCAGTCGCCTTCGTGGGTGTTGTTGTAGTCGTTGAAGATGTAGAAGAACCAGTACTCCAGGGACAGCTGACCGGGGAACCCGGGGTCAGAGACCACGTGGGCGTACACGGTCGACGGGTGCGTGGCGTTGATCCGTTTCGACCACTCGGCGTAGTCGCAGCCGGGGCGCAGCGGATCGCCCGGGAAGTCCAGGAAGTGACCGGGGTAGCCGAGCAGGAGATCAGCTGCCCGAGGTTGGATCTTGACGAGATCGGCCGGCTGCCAGGGGCCGCGCAGCGCGACCTGCTGATTGCCGAGTACGGCGTTGACGTCCGTCGGCTGGAACTGTTCGCCCTCGTCGCACCGCGGCGCGTCCTGCTGCATCCGGACCACGGGGGCGTAGCGATCGGCCAGCCGGCGCGCCGCGGCATCGTCCGGGTCGTCCGCGGCGGCGGCCCGGCCGGAGATGCCCATGACGATCGCTGTCATGACGGCGAACGTGACGGTTCTCCGGACGGATGCCACCGGGTCACCCATTTCAGGTGACCGCCGGGCTGACGCGGCGCCAGACCACGATCGCGAGCAGGCCGACGAGGACGGGCACCAGCTGAACCGCGACCCGCCACACGAGCAGCCCGGCCATCAGGGTCGTCGCCTCGACCTCGCTGTGCTCGGACACGAACGTCACGTACGCCGCCTCGAGCACCCCCGCACCCATCAGCGGCAGCCCGGTGAGCGGATAGATGACGAGGAAGCTGCAGCCGAGCAGGACCAGCACGGATGCGTCCATCGGGACGCCTACGAAGGTGAGGCAGAGCAGGAGTACGGCGGCCTCCACCACGACCAGTGCGACCAGGCTGAGGATGGCGAGCCGGCCGTGGCGCCGCATGGTGCCCGCACTGTGCGACTGGAAGGACACGAGCCGTTGGGCCCACGCGTCCGGCCCCGTACTGGATGGCCGCACTCGTTTCAGCAGCCGGCCGAGCAGCCGGCCGAGTGCCGCGGCTGTGCGCTCCGCTCGCAACGCATAGAGCAGACCGCCGAGCAGGGCTGCCGCTCCGGCGCCGAAGATCAGGGCGGACCACGCGAACGGCGGGTAGAAGCTGCGGGCGGCCCAGAACACCACGAACCCCAGGACCGGCGCAGCGAGCCGCGCGACATAGAACAGCAACGTGCTGAGCGTCAGACCGGACGCGGCGTCCTTGGCGTCAACACCCCAGGACCGCAACATGGCGAGCCTGATCATCACATCCCCGGGAGAGGGGGCGATCGTTGCGACGGCGGTGGCCGCGACGTCGTTGATCATGGCGCGGAACGCGCTGAGTCCCGCCACGAGCAGTGCGAGCGGCGCCGCGAGGACGAACCGGCGTACCCCCATGGCGACCAGCAAGAGGGCGATCTGCCAGCTGGTCAGGTGGGTCAGGGCGTGACCCACCTGGCTCCAGTCGATCCCGCGGATCAACCGCAGGAGCAGCCACACGACCACCACGACGAGGACGGCCCGCCCCAGGCGCAGCAGCGGCTTCGGGATCCGCCGCCGCGCTTCGGTGGGAGTTGGCATCGAAGAGTCGGCCACTCCGCCCAGCTTGCTGGCCGCAGGCGCGGTCGGCATCCCACGGCCCGGGGGATGCCGGACGGCGTCCTTTGCAGGAGAGTCGGGTCGCGCCGGGAAAGGGGCGTTCCATGGGCCACTACGTCATCCGGGTGAAGGGGACGTTGTCGCGCGACCTGACCGACGCCTTCCCGACCCTGACCGCCGATCCGGAGCCCGCGCAAACCGTCCTGCACGGATACCTGGCCGACCAGGCCGCCCTGGCCGGCATCCTGAACCACCTCGACATGCTCGGGGTCAGCATCGTCGAGGTTCTGCAGGTCCCGTCCACCCAACAGCCCGAACCCGAGCGACCCGAGTGAATGGTCAGGTGGCCGGCGCGGTCCTTCCGCAAGCACTGGCGATCGCCCTGAGCCCGGTGCCGCTGGTGTGCATCCTGCTGATGCTGATGTCCACCCGCCCGGTCCGCGCCGGGGTCAGCTTCGCGGCCGGCTGGTACGTCGCCTTGGCGATCGCGACCGCAATCGTCGCGACGCTGACGGACACCGTCGCCGAGGACACCGAGAATGCGGTGCGTGACGTCCTTCGGCTGGCAGTCGGTGTCTTGTTCGCCGTCCTGGCAGTCCGGTACTGGCGTCAGCGTCCGGCCCGTGGGGCACCGCCGCCGCGACCGGCGATCTTCGACCGGATCTCGACGCTCTCCGGTGCGGGCCTGGTACTCACCGGCGCGATCGCGGCCCTCGCGAACCTCAAGAACCTGCCCCTCGTCCTGAGCGCCGGCAGCTACCTCGGCGCGGCCGACCTGTCGACCGGATCCGTGATCGCGGCCGTCGCCGTCTTCGTCACCACGGCCTCCCTGACAGTCCTTCTCCCACTGCCGATCGTGATGCTGATCGGTGTGGACAAGGCCACTCCTGCCCTGAAGTCCCTGGAAACCTGGCTCCTCACCAACCTCAACGTCATCACCGCGGCGATACTTCTCGTCCTCGCCGTCGTTCTGATCAGCGAGTCCCTGTGAGCCCCTGGTCCAGGGTGCTTTGGTGTTGCTCGTGGACCAGGCGGCGGGCGATCGAGCCGGTACCTTCGAGCTGCAGGGTCTGCGGGTCGTCGGGTAACCGGAAGCCGAGCGTGGTCACGGTGTCGAGGCAGCGGGCCGAGCCGAGGACTGCCCAGCCGGTGCGGGCTTCGGGGGAGAGGTCGAGGTCTTCGGCGAGCAGCAGGTCGTCGTCTTGCCACGCGCGGGTTGTGGTGTGGAGGGTGCCGCCTTGTTCGCCGTGACGGCCCAGGACGAGGGATTCGCGCAGGTGGGCGGTGCACCCGGTGGTGAGGCGAGTGGTTGTCGTACGGGTGACGTCGGCGCCGGCGGAGACGACGAACGGTTCGGCGTACCAGTGGAGGCTCGCGCCGTCGGCGAGGTCGATGTCGACGTCCCAGCGCGCGGAACCGCCACGCATGCCGTAGGCAACGGTTCCGGCGGTCTCCACGATCTCCAGTCGCACTGGGCCCTGCACAGCGATCTCGATACGTACTTCGTCGCCGGCGAGCAGCAACGCCCCGGCCTGGACCAGCGCGACCTGTACGACCCCCGGGCGACCGGGAAGCTGACGTGGTGAGAGGTGGCCGGTCGTCAGCAGGCAGCGGTCCCGGACCGGGTCGGCGACGACCTCAATGCGTGTGGACAATGAGCTCGCCGTTCTCACCGGTGTGCGAATGCGGCGCCATCGGCCCGGGATCGACGGGCGTGTGGTCACCGGCGTGTACGGCGTACCGCATCTCGCGGACCCACTCCGTCAGGCGCCGCACCGATGCCGGGTCCTTCCGGGACAGGGCGATCACCGGTTTGCCGTCGCGGGCTTGTTCGGCGTCCTTCACCATCTGCTCGACGTCGACCTCGACGTACGGCGCGAGATCAGTTTTGTTGACAATCAGAAGATCTGCCCGCGCGATCCCGGGTCCGCCCTTGCGCGCGACGTCGCCGCCGCCGGCCACGTCGAGGACGAAGATCTGCGCGTCGACGAGCGCGGGGGAGAAGGTCGCGGTCAGGTTGTCGCCGCCGGACTCGACCAGGACCACGTCGAGCGGGGCGAAGTCGCGTTCGAGGTCCTCGACCGCGATCAGGTTCGGCGTGACGTCGTCGCGGATCGCGGTGTGCGGGCAGGCGCCGGTCTCCACCGCGCGGATCCGTTCCGGGTCGAGGACGCCGGCCGCCTTGAGCAGACGGGCGTCCTCGTCGGTGTAGATGTCGTTGGTGATCACGCCGAGCCGGAGCTCCGCGGACAGCTCGCGGCAGACGGTCGCGATCAGCGAGCTCTTGCCGGTACCGACCGGTCCGGCGACACCGAGGCGGAACGAACGGGTCTCAGGCATGGAACAACCTCATTCTTTCGGTCGCGTGCTGGTGGGCGAACACGTCGATCAACGGCGCACCGTCGGCGGGGATCGTGTCCGGTTCGGTGAGCGGCGCGACGTCCTTGACGAGCCGCTCGATGTCGTCGTGCAGTCCGGCGAGCCAGCTCGCAGCGTCGGCCGGGTCGACCGGGAGGAGTTTCAGCGAGGCGGACACGACGGTCTGCGCATCCTCGTACGCGACGATCCGGGCGAGCTGCTCCGCCGGCAACCCGTTGACCGCGGCAACTACCCCGAGCACGATCGCGCGCGGCACCTCCCCATCCTCCGGCAGGTACCGCGAAACCTCGGGCCACACCCGCTGCGCCAACCTGAGCAACAACCGCCCCTGCCGCCGAGCCACCCCCCGCAACACCTGACTAGGGACCCGAGCCGCCCAAGCCCGCTCCACCCACTCCGCCCCGGACACTTCGTCGAGTCGTGGATTCTGGTCGTGATTTGCTCGATTTTCGAGCCATAATCCACGACTCGACGAACCGAAGGCGGACCGTGGGTGGAGGACGACGTGGCGGGTGACCACGGCGGTGGCCGCCTCGAGCCGGGTGACTGTTCGGAGGCGGTCGCGGGCGTACTCCGCGACGTCCTCCAGGTGGTTGCCGTCGGCACCTAGGCCGGCGCGGACCGCGGGTTCGAGACCGGCGGACTGGGTGTGGCCGCCGGTGGGTAGGCGTCCGTCGGCCAGCATCAGTGCGACCAGCTCGGCTGCGCTCATCAGAACATCGCGTACAGCTGGGCAAGCGGCAGTACGTCGGCCGGCGCGGGCTCGACCAGGTCGCCGTCGACCTTGATCGCGAACGTCTCCGGATCGATGTCGATCGCCGGCAACGCGTCGTTGTTCTTCAGGTCCGCCTTCGTGACCCCACGCGTCGGCCGTACGCCCAGCAGCTGCCGCCGCAACCCGAGCCGCTCCGCCAGCCCGTCCTCCAGCGCGGCCGGCGACACGAACGTGCACGAGACATCCGCTCCGATCGCATCGCCGAACGCGGGCCGCATCAGCACCGGCTGGGGCGTCGGGATCGACGCGTTCGGGTCGCCGAGCGCGGCCCAGGCGATCGCGCCACCTTTGATCACCAGGCTCGGGCGGAACCCGAAGTACCGCGGGTCCCAGAGCGTCAGGTCGGCGAGCTTCCCCACCTCGACCGAGCCGACCACGTGATCGATGCCGTGGGCAATCGCCGGGTTGATCGTGTACTTCGCGACGTACCGCCGGACCCGCTCGTTGTCCGCGGGCAGCGCGTCGCCGAGCGATCCGCGGCGGTGCTTCATCACGTGCGCGACCTGCCAGGTCCGGGTGATCACCTCGCCGATCCGGCCCATCGCCTGCGCGTCCGACGAGGTGACCGAGAGCGCGCCGAGGTCGTGCAGGATGTCCTCGGCCGCGATCGTGGTCGCGCGGATCCGGGACTCCGCGAACGCGAGGTCCTCCGGTACGTCGGGGCTGAGGTGGTGGCAGACCATCAGCATGTCGAGGTGCTCGGCGACCGTGTTCACGGTGTGCGGCAGCGTCGGGTTCGTCGAGCCGGGGATGACGTGCGGGTACGACGCGATCGACAGGATGTCCGGTGCGTGGCCGCCGCCCGCGCCTTCGACGTGGAACGCGTGGATCCCGCGGCCGGCGATCGCGTTGAGCGTGGATTCGACGTACCCGGCCTCGTTCAGGCTGTCCGCGTGCAGCGCGACCTGCAGACCCCACTCGTCCGCGGCACGCAGGGCCGAGTCGATCGCGGCCGGGGTAGACCCCCAGTCCTCGTGCACCTTGTACCCGGCGGCACCCGCGAGCGCCTGCTCGGCGAGCGCCTCCGCGCTGACGGTGTTGCCCTTGCCGAGCAGGAGGATGTTGAGCGGTACGGCGTCCAGCGCGCGATGCATCTGCTGCAGGTGCCACGCGCCCGGGGTGACCGTGGTCGCCTTCGACCCCTCGCTCGGACCGGTACCGCCGCCGACGACCGTGGTGATCCCGGTCGCGAGCGCTTCGTGCAGCTGCGACGGCGACAGCAGGTGTACGTGCGAGTCGATCGCCCCCGCGGTGAGGATCCGCCCCTCGCCCGCGATCACGTCCGTCGACGGGCCGATCCGCAGGTCCGGGTGGACGCCGTCCGCGATGTCGGGGTTCCCGGCCCGGCCGAGCGCCACGATCCGCCCGTCGCGGATGCCGACGTCCGCCCGGACGATGCCCCACCAGTCGACCACGAGCACGTTCGTGATCACGGTGTCCGGCGCCCCGTCCGCGCGGGTCGCCGTACCCTGCGCCATCGACTCCCGGATCGACTTGCCGCCGCCGAACACCACCTCCTCACCACCCACGGTGAGGTCCTGCTCGACTTCCACCCACAAGTCGGTGTCTCCGAGCCGCACCTGATCCCCAACAGTCGGCCCGTACAAGGCTGCGTAAGCCGCCCGCGAAATCTCAACCATCGTGCTTCACCTGGATCCCCGGCACCCGGCGGTTGCCTCTCAGCGCCACCAGATCCACCTCGCGTGACGCCCCGGGTTCGAAGCGCTGCGACGTCCCGGACGGTACGTCCAGCCGAAACCCCCGTGCCGCTTCACGATCGAACGACAGCGCCGCATTGGCATCCGGCAGATGCAGATGCGAACCGATCTGGATCGGCCGGTCACCGGTGTTCACGATCACCAGCCGCAACCGTTCTTCCTCCGACCGATCCGCGTTCAGCGTGATGGTCCCAGGACGAACGCGAATCTCACCCGGAGCACTCATAGCTCTCCCTCAGATGATCGGATCATGGATGGTGACAAGCTTCCGTCCGTCCGGGAACGTCGCCTCGACCTGTACGTCATGGAGCAGCTCCGCGACCCCGGGCATCACCTGCTCCCGGCTGAGGACTGTCCGTCCGCTTTCCATCAGGTCGGGGACGCGGGCACCCTCACGCGCCCTCTCGATCACCCAGGTGCTCAGCAACGCCACCGCCTCCGGGTGGTTCAGCAGCACCCCCCGTGCCAGCCGGTCGCGAGCGACCATGCCGGCCACGGAGAGCAGCAGCTTCTCGACATCAGCTGGAGTGAAGTTCACGATGGCAACGGTAGAACGTGGTCGGACACCTTGTCTGTGCTGAGGCACAACGAGCAGACGGCGGCGGTGTGGGTTTCGCAGGCGGTCATGTCGGGGCGCTCGTACTCTTGCCGGCACACGTGGCAGGTCAGCACCTCGCCGCTCGGGTTCCCGTACTCGTCGTACATCGGCAGGTCCAACCCGTCGTCCTCCCGGCGTAGGTAGTACTTGCCGCGCGTGACGACGGCGATCACCGGCGGCAGTACGAGAGCCAGTCCGATCGCGACGAGTGGGGAGTACGGCTTGATCCCCGACCCGAGGCCGCCGAAGAACACCACGATCGACACCCCGGCCGCGACCGCCATCGACACGAACCCGACCGGGTTCACGGCGTACAACATGCCCCGCCGGAACTCCGGCGCCTTGGGGGACAACCCCAGCAGGTACTTGTTGAACACGATGTCCGACGCGACCACCACGATCCACGCCATCCCGCAGTTCGCGTAGAACCCGAGGATGGTGTTCAGGAAGTCGAACATGTTCGCCTCCATCAGCACCAGCGCGATCACCAGGTTGAACCCGAGGAACACCAGCCGGCCGGGGTAGTGCCGGGTCAGCCGGGTGTAGGAGTTCGTCCAGGCCAGCGAACCGGAGTACGCGTTGGTCACGTTGATCTTCACCTGGCTGATCACCACGAGGACGACGGCCAGCGTCATCGCCAGCCACCCGGGCAGGAAGCCGCGGTAGATCTCCAGGAACTGGTGCACCGGCTGGTTCGCGATCGCCGTACCGCCGTCGACCTGGGCGATGATGTAGACCGCGAGGAACAAGCCGATCACCTGCTTCAGAGCGCCGAAGATCACCCACCCCGGACCGGCGAGCAGCACGGCGGTCCACCACCGGCGCGAGTTCTCCGGTGTCTTCGGCGGCATGAACCGCAGGTAGTCGATCTGCTCGGCGATCTGCGCGATCAGCGACAGGCACACGCCGGCCGCCAGCAGCATCGAGCCGAAGTTCGCGTCCGGGCCGTACGAGAAGAACGTCGACACCGACGACGGGTGCGAGATGAGCAGGTAGCAGAACGGCAGCACCATCAGGATCAGCCAGAGCGGCGTCGTCCACACCTGCAGCGTGGACAGCACCTTCATCCCGTAGATCACCAGCGGGAAGATCACCAGTGTCGACACGGCGTACCCGAGCCACAGTGGTACGTGCAGCCCGAGGTGCAGGCCCTGCGCCATGATCGAGCCTTCGAGCGCGAAGAAGATGAACGTGAACGACGCGAAGATCACGTTGGTGACGACCGAGCCGTAGTACCCGAAGCCGCTGCCGCGGGTGATCAGGTCGAGGTCGATGTTGTACCGCGCGGCGTAGTACGCGAGCGGCAGGCCGGTCGCGAAGATCACCACGGCGAAGATCGCGATACCCCACAGCGCGTTCGTGGTCCCGTACGAGATCCCGATGTTCGCGCCGATCGCGAAGTCGGCGAGGTACGCGATCCCGCCGAGGGCCGAGACGGCGACCACGCCGGTCGACCATTTCCGGTAGCTGCGCGGCGCGAACCGGAGGGTGTAGTCCTCCAGGGTCTCGCGGGTCGCGGTGGTCGGTGTCGGTGAGGCGGTGGTGGTGCGGTCGTCGAGCGAGGGTTCAACAGTCATGAGCGGAACTCCTGCGGCACCTTCGGGCGAGCGGTGCTCCGGCAGGCCGGCGACGCTGCCGGCGGGGGATGCACCCGAATGGAAGGAACCTAGGAACGCCGTGTTACCGGCGTGTTGCCGAGTCGCTACGTTCGTGTATTTCCATCTGGAAGTACTTCGCCACGTCCGCCTCGAGCTCCTGCTGGACGGCGCTGAGCCGCTCGGCGACCGTGCCGCCGACGGGGGACAGGGCGGTGACGATCCGGCGTTTGTCGTCCGGGTGGATGCGGCGCAGGACCAGGCCGCGCTCGACGAGTTTGTCCACGTGCCGGGTGAGGCTGGCGGCCGGCAGTACGGCGGACTCGGCGAGGACCGACATCGGCTGGCCGGGCTCGGCACGCAGCGCGGCCATGATCCGCCACTGCTCGATGGTCAGCCCGAACTCGTCCAGCAGCGGCTGCAGACCGAGCTCGAGCCGCCGCTCGATCCGCTTCAGCAACAGCAGCACGCCGGACCCCTCCTCGGTTCAGGTGCTGGGAAATATAGCTCTTCGCTCGCAGATCCGCCTCCGATTCGGTCAGACTGTCCGGGACCTGAGGAGGCGATCGTGCGTACCGACGTACTCCGGATCGCCTTCGTGGTGCCGCGGCAGGGGCCGACCGGGATCTACGGTCCGTCCTGTCTCGCCTGCGGGCAGCTCGCCGTCGAGCAGCTGAACGCGGGCAACGGGATCGCCGGGCGGCCGGTGGAGCTCGTCCAGGTCGATGCCGGCCGCGCGCCCGAGGTCGTCGCCGAGGAGGTCGGGCGGCTGGTCGACGCCGGGCTGGTCGAGGCGGTCGCGGGGTGGCACATCTCGGCGGTACGAGTCGCGCTGACCCGGCGGATCGGCGGCCGGGTGGTGTACGCGTTCGCCGCGATGCACGAAGGCGGGGACGACACGCCGGGGGTGTTCATGCTCGGCGAGCGGCCGGTCAACCAGTTGCTACCGGCAACGCACTGGTTGCGCGAGCACCGCGGTGCGCGGCGGTGGGTTGTCGTCGGCAACGATTACGTCTATCCGCGGGTGACTGGGTCGGTGGCCCGGGAAGCCTTGCAGGGAACGGGTTCGGAGATCGTTGGTTCGGCGTACGTTCCGCTCGGTACGTCGGACTTCCGGGACGTGCTGGACGGGCTTCGGGCAACGGACGCCGACGGGGTGATCATGTTGCTGATGGGGCAGGACGCGGTGCACTTCAACCGGCAGTTCGCGGCCGGCGGGTTGAGTGAGCGGTTGCTCCGGCTGAGCACGGCGATCGAGGAGAACACGCTGCTCGGCGCGGGGTCGGGCGCGAACCACGGCGTTTACGCGGCCGCGGCGTACTTCGACAAGCTGGCGACCGTCGAGGGGAGCGAGTTCGCCCGGCAGTACTACGCCCGCTTCGGTGCGTTCGCGCCGGCGCTGAACGCGGTGGGTGAGTCGTGTTACGAGGCGATCCGGTTCCTCGCCCGGCTCGGTGAGGTGAGCGGGTCGATCGCGATGTCGGCCGGGCTGCCGACGGGGCACTTCTACGACAGCCCGCGCGGGCTGCTGAGGCTGGACGGCAACCTGGTCGACCAGGACGTGTACCTCGCGGTCGCGGAGGGTCTCGAGTTCCGGATCGAGGAACAGATCGCGTACCTTGCCTAGGTGTATTTCTGACCGCACCTCACCGCTCTTCTGACACGTGACGAGGACTGCGGTGGTCGTTGGCGGTGGGATCGTTGGGCTCGCGGTGGCGCGGAGCCTGCAGCGGCGCGACCCCGGTACGCGGGTCGTCGTACTCGAGAAGGAGCCCGCTGTCGGCGCTCACCAAACCGGCCACAACTCCGGCGTCGTCCACTCCGGCCTGTACTACCGCCCCGGCTCGCTCAAGGCCCGGTTCGCGGTGGAGGGCGGCGCGGTGCTGCGCGAGTACTGCGCCGAGAAGGGCATCCCGCTCGACGTACCGGGCAAGCTGGTCGTCGCGACCACCGAAGCGGAGCTGTCGCAGCTTGACCGGCTGTACGGGATCGGCCGCGAGAACGGCGTCCCGGTCCGGCACCTGACTCTTGACGAGGTCGCCGAACGCGAACCGCATCTCCGCGTGAAAGGAGCGCTCGCGGTCGACTCGACCGGCCGCGTCGACTACAGGCTCGTCGCGGCCGCGCTCGCCGACGACGTCCGCGCCGCCGGCGGCGAGATCCGTACCGGCGTCTGCGTGACGGCTGTCGAGAACGCGACGACTGTCCGCGTCCGGACGACCGACGAAATCATCGAGGCCGACCGCGTCGCGGTGTGTGCGGGCCTGCACAGCGACCGGATCGCGCGGGCGTCCGGGCTCGAACCGGGGGTGCGCATCCTCCCGTTCCGCGGTGAGTTCAGCGAGCTGGTCCCGGAGCGCGCGGACCTGGTGAAGGGCCTCGTCTACCCGGTGCCCGACCCGGACCTGCCGTTCCTCGGCGTACACCTGACCCGCGGGATCGACGGCACCGTCCACATCGGGCCCAACGCCGTACCGGCCCTGGCCCGCGAGGGGTACTCGTGGGGCAAGATCGTCCCGCGGGACGTGTGGGAGTCGGCGACGTACCGCGGCTCGTGGCGCCTGGCCCGCCGGTACGGCCGCACCGGTGCCAAGGAGATCGCCCGGTCGCTCACCGGTCGCGCCCTGGTGAAGGAGGCGCGGCGGATGCTCCCGGAGCTGCAGGTTTCCGACGTACGGCGATCCGGCGCCGGCGTCCGCGCGCAGGCGGTGACCCGGGACGGCAAGCTCGTCGACGACTTCCTGTTCCTGCGCGACGGCCGCGCGCTGCACGTCCTCAACGCCCCCTCGCCCGCCGCGACCGCCTGCCTGGTGATCGGCGACCGGATCGCCGAGGAACTCTGCCTCGATGTTCAGCACTGAACCTGATTTCACAGCTGTGCAACACCTGGGCAATCTGAGCCTGGGATCGTTGGCGGCATGGAATCGTTGCGTACGACGCTCACCGGCGGAACGGCCTGTGACGTATGTGGACGGCTGCCCCACCCGCGCCGCCTCCGCCTGACGCTGGCGAAACTCGTCGCGATCGCGCCGGTTGAGCTGGCCCTGCACGCGGTGGTATTGGCCGCGCATCCGCCGTACCTGATCTCCGTCGCGGTCCTCGCGAGTGTGACGACGGCGCTGGTGATCTGGGTCGTAGAACCGTCGACAATGCGATTGTTGTCAACCTGGCTGCACGCGCCCAGGATCCGGCCGCGGCAGGGGATCGGCACGTTGTGGCGGATCCGCGTGACCCTCGACGACCGGGCCGGTTCGCTCGAGAGCGTGACCCGGCGGCTCGCTGTACTCGACGCGAACATCCTCGGGCTGCACGTCCACCCGATCGACGACGGCGTACGGGACGAGCTGGTCGTCTCGACGCCGGACGACCTCACCGCGTCCGACCTGGAGGCCGCATTGAAGGCGGCCGGCGGACGTGACACGCATGTCTGGCCGACGACGGCTTTGGCGTTGGTGGACGGTCAGACCAAGGCGTTGAGCCTCTCGGCACGGGTTGTCGCGGATCCGGCCGAGCTGCCGCACGCGGTCGCTGAGCTGCTCGGCGCGCAGCTGGTGACGGACCGCGCGGCGCTGGCGGCCCAGCTGCCCGGTGACGTGCTGAAGGTTCCGTCGCCGTGGACCGGGTTGTTCGTGTTCAGCCGGCCGGGAGAGCCGTTCACACCGGCCGAGTCGGCGCGAGCACACCGCTTGGCCGAGCTGGCCGAGGCCGCACAGACCATCAGCCGCTGAGCCACGTTCTCCGTGTCGATTCAGTTGAAGGTGATCGGCTGGACGATCTCGATGCGGATGCCGACGTGGTCGCAGGTCGGGAGGTCGTGGTAGACCTCCCAGCTGTCGCCGGTCGCGGTCGCGTGTTCGGAGTCGAGCCAGTCGTCGACGACGTGGTACGTCTCGGCCAGCTTCTCGTGCGGGTCGGTGTGCCGGACCGCGAGGACCGGACCGGCCGGGAGCATCGACGGTTCGACCGTTTCACCGCCGGCGATCGGCGCCGCGACCGGGAAGCCCGCCTCGGCCTCGACCGCGCCGTCCGGGAGCGGGTGCCAGCGGGCGAACGGGTACCCGGCCGGGGCGATGCCGTGGTGGCGCAGGTGCTCGGCGACGGTCACGCAGGCCGAGGGGACCCAGTCCGCCAGCTGCTCGGGGACGAGCACGGTCCGGCGGACAGCGGTCGGTTCAGCGTTGTGGAATCTGACCTGGGGCATGTCGGAGTCACCAACATTCAATGTACGACGCGGATCGTGTGGCGGGCAGGCTGGAGCCAATGTCATCGGGGCCGCTGGCCCCAGGGCACCAGCCGGCGCCCCTGGACGGACTCGATGCCGAGGCGGACCAGCCGCGGCTCGTCCATCGGCATCCACGAGTGCAGGGCCAACGTACGGCGTAACGCCGGCTCCTCGTCGCCCGTGACGACGGACAGGTGCCCGATCGCGGTCACGGTCCACCCGAGGTGCCGTTCGATGTCCATGTCGTCCGCCTCGAACGCGACCACGTCGCCCCGCTCGGCGGCCCGGAACTTCTCGCCCTGCCCGGTACTGAACACGATCGTGTCGTCGTCGAGCACGAAGTTGACCAACCGGATCGCGGGCAGACCCGCGTACGTGTAGACCAGCCGGCCGAGCGGAACCGACCCGAGCAGCTGCAAACATTCGGCCGGGCTGAGTATCCGCAGCCGTGATCGGTCGAACTGTTGTACCGCTCCGTAGGTGTCCACAACTCAACGGTCGCGTGACGCGGCGGGCCGCAGTAGGGCCGAAAGTCCTCTCTCGGTTGAGATACTCCGAGGACGGGACCGGGGGTGACGAATGTCTGGAGTCGAGGCGCTGCGGCAGTACCAGCGCGGCTGGCTGCGGTACGACGTGGTTGCCGGGCTGACGGTCGCCGCGTACTTCGTGCCTCAGGTGATGGCGTACGCGCAGCTGGCAGGCCTGCCCGCGGTGGCCGGGTTGTGGGTCGCGCTCGGGCCGCTGGTGGTCTACTTCCTGCTCGGGTCGTCCCGGCTACTGTCGCTCGGTCCAGAGTCCACGACCGCATTGTTGACGGCGACGGCGGTTGGGCCGCTGGCCGCGGGGGATCCGGCGCGGTACGCCGCGCTGGCCGCCGTACTCGCCCTGCTCGTCGGCGTGATCTGCGTGGTCGGCTGGGCTGCGCGGCTCGGCTTCCTGGCGGATCTGCTGTCGAAACCGGTGCTGGTCGGGTACCTGACCGGGATCGCGGTGATCATGATGACCGGCCAGCTTGGCCGTCTCACCGGAGCCCCGGTGAGAGGCGACTCACCGCCGGCAGAAATCCTCTCCGCGCTGAAATTGTCAGGGCAATGGAAACTCGCGCCGGTGCTGATGTCCGTGGTCGCGCTGGTGCTGTTGTTCGCGCTGGCGCGTTGGACACCGCGGCTGCCCGGCCCGCTCGTGGTCGTTGCTCTTGCGGCCCTGGTGACGTGGGCGGCCCAGTTGGGCCACAGGGGAGTGGCGCTGGTCGGCTCGGTGCCGAGCGGTCTGCCGGTTCCGCACGTGCCGACGATCACCGCACACGACGTGGGCATCCTGGCGCTGCCTGCCGTCGGCGTCGCGCTCGTCGGCTACACCGACACCGTACTGACCGGCCGCGCGTTCGCGACCCGCGGCGGCGGCCGTACCGATCCCGGTCGTGAGCTGCTCGTACTAGGGCTCGCCAACCTCACGGCCGGTGCGGTCCGCGGCTTCCCGATCAGCAGCAGCGGCAGCCGTACGGCGCTCGCCGAGGCGTCCCGCGCGAAGAGTCAGGTGTACTCGCTGGTCGCCGCGCTGGCGATCGTCGCCACGCTGCTGTTCGCCGGTCCGCTGCTCGAGGCCTTCCCGATCCCGGCCCTCGGCGCCCTCGTCGTGTACGCCGCCGTACGCCTGATCGAGCTGGGCGAGTTCCGCCGGATCGCCGTGTTCCGCCGGAGCGAGTTCTTGCTGGCGCTGGCCACGACCGTCGGCGTGGTCGCGTTCGACGTCCTGTACGGCGTCCTCGTCGCGGTCGCGCTGTCCGTGCTCGACGTACTGCGCCGCGTCGCCCGCCCGCACGACGGCATCCTCGGGTACGTACCGGGGATCGCGGGGATGCACGACATCGACGACTACCCGAACGCGCGGCCGGTACCGGGGCTGGTCGTGTACCGGTACGACTCGCCGCTGTTCTTCGCGAACGCCGAGGACTTCCACCGCCGCGCACTTGCCGCCGTCGACGCGGCGACCGCCCCGGTGCGGTGGTTGCTGCTGAACACCGAGGCGAACGTCGGCATCGACGTCACCGCGATCGACGCGCTCGAGGCCCTGCACGACGAGCTCGAGGACCGCGGCATCGTGCTCGCGCTGGCCCGCGTCAAACAGGAGCTCCGCGACGACCTGCAGGCGGCCGGCTTCCTCGACCGGTTAGGGCCGGACCGGGTCTTCTACACGCTTCCGACCGCGGTCGAGGCGTTTCAGCGAGCGGCCAGGACCGCGACCGACTGACGCGCGATCTCCCATTCCTCGTTCGTTGGGATGACCAACACTTTGACCGGGCTGTCGTCGGTGGACACGACCTGGCCGGACGGGTCGGCGTTGCGGGCCGGATCGAGGTGGATGCCGAGTCCTTCGAGGCCGGCGACCGCGGCGGCGCGCGCCTCCGCGGAGTGCTGGCCGACGCCCGCGGTGAACACGATCGCGTCGACGGTCCCGAGCACGGCGTAGTACGCGCCGATGTACTTCTTCAGCCGGTAGCAGTACAGGTCGAACGCCAGCTTCGCCCGCTCGTCACCGTCGGCGCGCAGCCGCAGTACCTCGCGGAAGTCGTTCGCGCCGGTCAGGCCCTTGAGCCCGGACTCCGAGTTCAGAGCGCGGTCGGTCTGTTCGGCGGTCCGGCCCGCGACCCGGGCGAGATGCCCGTGGATCGCCGGGTCGAGATCGCCCGACCGGGTCCCCATCACCAGCCCCTCCAGCGGCGTGAACCCCATCGAGGTGTCGACCGACTTCCCGCCCCGGACTGCGGTCGCGGAGCAGCCGTTGCCGAGGTGCAGCACGATCAGGTTGGCGTCTTCGGGCTCTCGCCCGAGCACGCCCGCCGCCGTGGCCGACACGAATGCGTGCGACGTGCCGTGGAACCCGTACCGCCGGATGCCGTAGTCGTCGAGCCACGCCGTCGGCACGGCGTACGTGTATGCGTACGGCGGCAACGTCTGGTGGAACGCGGTGTCGAAGACCGCGACGTGCGGGAGGTCCGGGAACAGCCGGCGCGCGACCTCGATCCCCTCGAGGTTCGCCGGATTGTGCAGCGGCGCCAGCGGAACCAGGTCCGTCACCGCCGCGATCAGCTCGTCGTCCACCAGCGCCGGTGCCGCGAACCGGTCACCACCGTGGACGACGCGATGCCCGACGGCCACGATGTCGACGTCAGACAGCGAAGGCCCGTGCTTCTCGAAGGCCTGGACCGCGGCCTCCAGCGCAGCTTCGTGATCCGCGACCGGCTGATCATCCTCGTAGCCGTTGTGCACGTGATGGCTCTGTTCCTCGCCGATCCGCTCTACCAGGCCGGTCGCCGCCGCCTCACCCGTCGCCGCATCGACCAGGCTGTACTTCAAGGACGACGACCCAGCGTTGATGACCAGTACGTGTTCACTCATCGGGTGCCGCCCTGCTGCGCCTGGATCGCGGTGATCGCGACCGTGTTGATGATGTCGCGGACCGTCGCTCCGCGGGACAGGTCGTTCACCGGTTTGCGCAGGCCCTGCAGCACCGGGCCGACCGCGACGGCGTTCGCCGAGCGTTGCACCGCCTTGTAGGTGTTGTTGCCGGTGTTCAGGTCCGGGAACACGAACACCGTCGCCTTCCCGGCGACGGGGGAGTCGGGGAGTTTGGTCCGCGCCACCGCCGCGTCGATCGCGGCGTCGTACTGGATCGGGCCCTCGACCAGCAGTTCCGGTGCGCGTTCGCGGACGATGGTGGTTGCCTTGGACACCTTTTCGACGTCGGTACCGGTACCGGACGAGCCGGTCGAGTACGACAGCATCGCGACCCGCGGCTCGACCCCGAACGCGGCGGCGGTCGCGGCCGACGAGATCGCGATGTCCGCGAGCTGTTCCGCGTTCGGGTCCGGGTTCACCGCGCAGTCGCCGTACACCAGGACCTGGTTCTCCAGGCACATGAAGAACACCGACGACACCACGGAGACGTCCGGCACGGTCTTCACCACTTCGAGGGCCGGGCGGATCGTGTGCGCGGTGGTGTGCACGGCGCCGGACACCATCCCGTCCGCGAGCCCCAGCTGCACCATCATCGTGCCGAAGTACGACACGTCGCGGACCAGCTCACGGGCCCGGTCGAGGTCGACGCCACGGTGCTGCCGCAGCCGGTGGTACTCGGCTGCGAACCGTTCGGTCAGCTCGCTGTGTTCAGGATGTACGACGGTTGCCGCGTTGACGTCCACGCCGAGCGTCGCAGCCTTCTGGCTGATCGTGGTCGGATCGCCGAGCAGTGTCAGGTCCGCGACACCACGGCGGAGCAGTACGTCGGCCGCGCGCAGGATCCGCTCCTCCTCGCCCTCCGGCAGCACGATGTGCCGGCGATCCGAGACGGCTCGGTCGGCCAGTCGGTGCTCGAACATGAGCGGGGTGACCGCGCTGCTCCGGGCGAGGGCGAGCTGGTCGAGGAGCGCCGGGCCGTCGACGTACTGGTCGAAGAGCGCGAGCGCGGTGTCGATCTTGCGGGGCGCGTCCTTGGTCAGGCGGCCGCGGACCGCGGTGAGTTTGGCGGACGTGGCCTGGGTGCCGAGGCCGGTCTCGATGAGCGGGAGGGTGACGCCGAGCCCTTCGATCAGGCGTTGCACCTGGTTGGGGAGTTCGAAGCCGCCGTTGAGGACGATCGCGGCGATCTGCGGGAACGTGCGGGAGGCGTGCGCCATCACGACACCGAGCACGACCTCGGGACGGTCGCCGGCGGTGACCACCGCGGCGCCGTCGAAGAGCCGGTCGAGCACGTTCGGCATCGTCATGCCGGCGATCATCAGCCCGGTGACCTCGCGGGTCAGCAGCTGCGGATCGCCGCTGAGCAGCCGGCCGCCGATCGGCGCGAGCAGGTCCGCGACCAGCGGCTGGTTCAGCACCGGCTCCTCAGGAATCGCGAACGCCGGCGCCCCGATCCCCTCCAACGCCGCAACCAACTCCGCGCCCTCGCCGTCGTCCACCCGGTTGACGATGACTGCGAACAGGGAGCCGTGGTTGGCCGCCAGCTCAACGACGGCCATGTCGGCAATCGCCCGTACGTCGTGCGGTGTCCGGTCGAACCCGTTCAGCACGAGCAGCACCGGCGCGCCGAGATTCGCCGCGACCTTCGCGTTGAACGAGAACTCGGTCGGCGTACCGACGTCGGTGAAGTCGCTCCCGACGATCACCACCGCGTCGGCCTTCTCGGCCACCGCGTGGTACCGCTGCACGATCGTGTCCAGCGCCGCATCAGGGTCGGCGTGTACGGCGTCGTACGTCACGCCGACCCCGTCCTCGTACGACTGCTCGACCGCGTCCTGCGAGATCAGCAGATCGAGAACGTAGTCCCGCCCGCCGTGCGTGGCCGTGTCGGCGCGCACGATCGGCCGGAACACCGCCACCCGTCCGACCCGCCGCGACAGCTGATGCAGGACCCCCAACGCCACCGTCGACTTCCCGGTGGTCCCCTCCACAGAAGCAACGTAGACACTGCTACCCATAGCCCGAACCCTACGGAACCGCGGGTCGGGTCAACGCGTGCAGGTGGTCGATCATCGTGTCGACCGCGATCCGGAGGGGTGCGGGGTCGCGGCTCACCTGACTCAGCAGCAGCCCACCCTGTACGGCGGCCAGCATCGCGACCGCCAGCTGACCCGGATCAGCGTCGGCGGCCAACTCCCCGCGGGACTGCATGTCGGCCAGCCCGACGCGGATCAGCTCCTGCCACTGCGCGAACGCGCCGGCGAGCTGTACGCGCGCGACCGGGTCGCTCTCGGACAGGTCACTCGCGAGCGACCCGAGTGGGCACCCACCGATGCACTGCATCTCGGTCAGCGTCCCGATCATCAGGTCGCGCCAGTGACCGAGAGCGTCGATCGAGTCCAGGCTGTCCAGACAGTCGTGATGGATGTCGAGCGTCCGCGTCGTCTGGTGGTCGATCACCGCCGACACCAGTGCGTCCTTGCCCGGGAAGTAGTGGTACAGCTGCGACGGGCTCACCCCAGCGGCCGCCTGGATGTCCTCGATCGTCGTCCGCGCGACGCTCTGCTCCAGCATCAACTGTGCCGCGGCCGCCACGATCCGCTCGCGGGTCGCCTGGCCCTTCTTCGTCAGCCGAGTGGTCATACCGCCAACGTACAGATTTTGGAGTTGATACTCCAATTTCATCGGCGAACTATCGGAGTACTGACTCCAATCAAAGGATGGCAACCGATATGACGCAGGACTTCGCCGGCCGGACCGCGCTCGTGACCGGCGGCAACAGTGGGATCGGCCGGGCGGTGGCCGAGCAGTTGGCGGCGCGCGGCGCGCACGTGGTGATCAGCGGGCGGGACGCGGCCCGAGGCAAGCAGGCGATCGACGCGATCCGCTCCGGCGGCGGTACGGCGGACTTCGTCGCGGCCGACCTGGCCGAGGTCGCGAGCGTGCGCTCGCTGGCGAAGCAGGCGATCGACCTCGGCGGCGGCCACGTCGACGTACTGGTCAACAATGCCGGAATCTTCCCGCTCGGGCCGACGGCCAACTTCGCGGAGACCGACTTCGACGCCGTGTACGCGGTGAACGTCCGGGCGCCGTTCTACCTGGTCGCCGAGCTGGCGCCGTTGATGGCGGCGCGCGGATCGGGCGCGATCGTGAACGTGACGACGATGGTCGCGTACTTCGGGATGGCCGGCATGGCGGCGTACGGCTCGAGCAAGGCGGCGGTGGAGCTGCTGACCCGGGCCTGGGCGGCCGAGTTCGGGCCGTCCGGGGTACGGGTGAACGCCGTCAGCCCCGGCCCCACCCGAACTGAGGGTACGGCTGTGCTGGGGGACGACAACCTCAACGAGTTCGCCGGAACGACGCCACTCCAGCGCGTCGGCACGCCGGCCGAAATCGCGGCCGGCATCGTCTTCCTCGCCTCCGACACGGCGTCCCTGATCCACGGCGCCACCCTCCCGATCGACGGCGGGCGCCTCGCGGTCTGAACGTCACGATCGTTCCGTCCGGAGTTACGCCGTACGGGTGTCGGCACGAGCAGAGGAGGACATCATGCCAAGCGCAAACCTCGCCACCACCCCGGTGGCGGTCGACATCCCGGAGTTGACGGGCAAGTACGCACCGGTGGGTGACTACACCGTGGCGTTCGAGACGTACCCGCAGGACGTGGATCCGGCGCCGTTCTTCGCCGGGCTGCCGGACGACCGGTGCCAGTGCCCGCACTGGGGCTTCGTCACCGCGGGCGAGGTCACGTTCCGGTGGGCCGATCACAGCGAGACGTTCCGGACCGGCGACGCGTACTACGCCGGTCCGGGACATCTCCCGCTGATGACGGCCGGGACGAGCGTCGTCGAGTTCAGCCCGACCGTGGAGCTGGAGAAGACGATGGCCGTGGTCGGGGCCAACCTGGAGCGGGCGGGAGCGGGCGCATGACCAGCGTTCCCGTCCGGGCCGAGGTGGACGCGGCGGTGGCGCGGCTGGTCGAGTGGCTCGAGACCGGCTCGGCGCCCGACGGGTTGTTCGCGGCGGACTGCTTCGCCGACGTCAGCCTGCCGCACTGGCGGCAGCAGCTCGGGTCCGGTGCGGCGACGATCGCGGCGCGCCGCGAGCTCCACCCGTACCCGGGAACCGTGCGGGTCGAGCGGGTGGACCGCACGGCCGCCGGCTTCGTGATCGCGTTCGAGGAACGCTGGCAGGATGCGGGCCAGGGCTGGTACAGCCGGGAGCAGATCGCCGCGGACGTCGACGCGGCGGGGGAGATCACCGAGTTCCGGGCGTACTGCACCGGCGACTGGGACGAGTCCCTGCAGGCCTTGCACGCGGCCGAGGTACGCCTGCTCCGACCGTAACGAGCAGTACCGTGATCGGTGTGACGGACAGCCGGCGTGACACCGAGCTGGCGGCGCGGACCCGTGCGGTCCTCGACGCGGCAACCGGTCACGTCTTCGGCACCGAACCGGGGCGGCTCGCGGCCGAGCTGTACGACGTACTCGCCCGGACGACCGCTCCGGCCGACCGGGCCCGCGTCGCCGCCGCGCTGGCCCGGTGCTGGGCGTACGGCGGGCACGCGGACCGGGCGGCGGCGTTCGCGGACGAGGCGCTGGCGAACGCCGAGCAGACAGCCGATCCGGAGCTCGTCGCGGACTGCCTCGACGCGGTACTCGCGGCTCGATGGGGTCCCGACGAACTCCCGCTGCGGGAGGCGACGGCGGCGCGGCTCGACGAGGTCTCGGCGCACGTACTCGATCCCGAGGCACGACTCCGCGGACATCTCTGGGGCCTGCAGGTCGGGTGGGAAACCCTGCGGATCCAGGCGATCCGGCGGCAGCTCCGCGCGCTCGACCAGCTGGCGGCCGAGTCGCCGCGGGCCCGCTTCTTCGCGGCGTCGCGGCGGTGGATGTACGACCATGTGCGCGGGCTGCCCGGCGCGGAGCTGATCGCCGCCGCCGAGGAGGCGGCGACTGAGGCGGGTCTGGCCGATGCGTGGATCGTTACGAGCCTGATGCGTGGGTACACCGCTTTGCACGCCGGCGACGAGTCGATCGCAGCCGGTATGGCCGAGCAGATGGAGGACTTCGCGCACCGCGAGGGGGTCACAGAGGTCACGACCGAGGCGGCGTCGGTCTGGGCCCTGCTGAACCGGCCCGACCGCGCCCGTCCCCTCCTCGAACAGCTCGACCGGCTGGAGGCGCTCCCGCGCGACGTGAACTACCTCCTCAACCTGTATTGCGTTCTGGAGGCGGCTCTCGTGGTCGGCGACGAGAAGCTGATCGGTACGGCGGCCCGCCTGCTGACGCCGTACGAGAACCGGGCCGTGGTCAACGCCGGCGCTGTCTACTTCCACGGGGTGACCGACGACGTGCTCGCCCGAGCAGCAGCGGTCGCCGGCGACACCGACCGAGCCGAGCAGCTGCGTTCCAGAGCACTGACCACCTACAGCAGGCTCGGCGCTACCTGGTGGCACGCCCGACTCCAGAGGCATGATGTTCGGCTGACGATGCCCAACCCGGAGCCGCAGCCCGACGTAGGGCAGCAGTTCGACGTCCGGCCGGCGAGCCTGGCGCCTGACGCAGGGGCGCCGCCCGGGGAGTCGCCGCTCGCTCTGCACTTCTATCCCGATCAGGACGGCGTGTGGCTGATCGGCGCTGACGCACGCCCGATCCGCGCGCTCCGCGGCTTCGACTACCTTCGCCGGCTCCTGACCCACCCCGGGGAGCCTGTCGCCGCGGTTGACCTCGTCACCGATGGGACCGCGACCGTCATCCAGCGCGACACCGGTCCGCTGCTCGATCGACAGGCTGCGACGGCGTACCGGCAACGGCTGGCTGACCTCAGCACCGAGCTGGACGAGGCAACCGACTGGTCCGATCTGGCCCGCGTCGAGTCCCTCACGGCCGAACGCGACGCCCTCCTGACCGAACTGAGCTCTGCCGCCGGACTGGGCGGCCGCGAACGAGCCACCGGCTCCACCGCGGAGCGAGCCAGGGTCGCCGCCACGAAGGCGATCACCACGGCCATCACCCGCATTGCAGCAATCGACCCTGCCCTGGCAACACATCTTCGTGACGCCGTCCGCACCGGCACCGAGTGCAGCTATCGACCTCGCCCCGACGACCACCCCACCTGGCGCCTCCGCGGGTAGGTTCCGTCAAGTACTTGATCCGTGAGGCACGGGTGCAGGCACCTCTGGGAAGTGGGCGGTGTCGCGATGGTTCAGTAGGGCGGCGGATCGTGCGATGGCGGAAGTGGTTGCTGGGCTATGGGTCCGCGGGCGGGTGGGACGGTTGTGTAGCGGTGGCCTGTGGGTGCGGTCAACGTGACAGAACCGTCGGGGTGGTTGGTGGCGGACCAACCCCAGGCCGGAGTGTCCTTGATGACGTGGTGGTATTCGCAGAAGGGTGCGAGTCCGGCGAGACTGGTTCGGCCGGTTCGCGCGAACGGGGTGCCGTGATCGCGATCGCATTCCCGGGAAGCGCGGTTGCATCCCGGCCACGCGCAGACCGGGTGGCGGGCGAGGAGCGTCTCGGTGACCAGTACGCCGGCATCGTGGCGGGTGGTGGAAGCCTCGAGGACAGCACCATCGATGGGGTCGGTCAGCAGGCGGCGCCAGGTGCCGTCTGCTGCGATCCGGCGGGCCATATCGGCCGGGATGGGGCCGTAGCCGGTGAGTTCGCAGACGTCGTCGCCCACCCCTAGCAGGGTGGTGATCGGGACCAGGATTTCGATGTGAGGGCGTCTGCGGTGCTGGTCGGGGAGTCGGCGGCCGAGCCAGTCGAGTCCGTTGTGCAGCATGTGCTCGAACAGGTCCGCCATGACGTCGGCGCGTCGTTGCGGCGCGAGCCGCTCGTCGCGCGTCGGCTCACCTGACTCAATAGCTCCGGCCGCGGCCGGTCTGCCGCTGGGCATCTCCAGGTTGCTTGGTGTCCCACTCGCTTTGTGGTGTCCGGCCGGGTTGCTCGTGGCGCCGGCCGTCGCCTCAGCGAGAGGACTGTGCTGGCCGCCGCTGCTGCCGCTGCCGCCGCTGCTGCCGCTGCCGCCGCTGCCGCCGCTGCTGTCGCTGGTGCCGCTGCCGCCGCGCCTGCCGTCGCTGCTGTCGCTGGTGCCGCTGCCGCCGCGCCTGCCGTCGCCGCTAGTGTCACTGCTGCTGCCGTCGCCGCGGTCGCTGGTGCCGTTGCTGGTGCCGTTGCCGCTGCCGTTGCCGTTGCCGCTGCTGTTGGCGTTGCTGCGGTTGGTGGGGGCGGATGCCTTGGGGGTGCCGCGTTTGGCGAGGTCGGCCATCGCCTGGATCACGATCCACATCTGCTGGATCTTGTCCGCGGTGTGCACGACCCACAGGCCGGCCATCCCGTCCGCGAGCGGCACGATCTTGCAGGTGCGATCGCGCACGGCTTCACGGTGCCGGTCGGCTTCTTCTTTCACGGTGTGCTTGGCGACCTGACGGCGGAGCGACTCGTTGAGGTTACGGTGGGTCTGGCCTGCGGCGCGGCGTAGCACATGCGCTTCGACCGCCTCCGCTGCGGCGGGTGGCAGGGCGCGAGTGGCCTCGGAGATCGCCAAGGCTTTGGAGAATGTGAGCGCGCCGCAGCGCAGTGCAGAATGGGTGGCTCTCAGCGTCCCTGTGAGGTGCAGCGCGGTCTCGATGTGGCGGGCCGCCGTGTCCTTCGACAGGTGCAACGCGGCGCCGATCTCGGCCGCCCACGACCGTTCCGGGTCGATCGGACGCCCCGACGAGTCAACCTGGGACGGGCGGGGGATCTCGGCAAGCTGGGCCTTGCGCTGCCGAACGAACGAGGCCTGCGCGGCAGTCCTGATGGATGCCGCCCAGGCCTCCATCCGGGCCGCCGCCTTCATCGCCTCGAGCAACGCGACCGGTGACTCACATTGCGGCCGCAGCGTCTCCAACTCCGCGGCCAGCTCGGCGCCGGGCGGCAGGAACACCCAGGTCGGTGCTTTCAGGCGCAGCATCGCGCGTTCGGCCTCGTCCTGTTCGACGCCGGCCCACTCCTGCCACTCCAGCCAATCAACCGCAGACATCGGCGGCAGGTCGTCGTACAGATCCTCCTCAGACACACAGCGCGGAGGATGCGGGCACTCAGGGTCGTACAGGTCGTCAGGCGCTACCAGCGCACCTACCGCCTCCATCGACGCAGTCTCGGCCGCGAGCTCCGCGGTCATCCTCGCCACCAACTCGGCGGGCATCCCAGGCAGCGCCGACGGTGGGGCCGCCTCGGGCCGCACCGCGTCCGGGTTGATCACCGCCGCTGTCATGCGACTATATTAGAACAAATGTTCGAGTGCGGCAAATCGGGCCGCCTAGCGAGATTGTCATGTCGCAGGACAAAGGTGACGCTTCTGTATCAGGACATCGGTGACACATCTGTGGTGCTTGGTGGTGACACTTCTGGCTCTCCTTGAGCGGTGCCGGTCGCTCATGAGCCGGCTGATCCTCGTGTCCGTCTCGCGATCATCCAGTGGCCCGACGACGCGCCGCGCGGGGCGGTGACGACGTTCTGCGCCGAGCAGCAGATCTCCCGCAAGACGTTCTATGCGATCCGCCCCAGGGCCGACGATCCCCACCACGTCTGGTGCCGGGGGTATCCCGTGGGGAACCTCCCACTGGCGGGGCGGTGGCCTGACTACTTGAGGTCGATGGCGATGATCTCGAACAGCGGCAACACCCTGAGGTGTCTTGCCAAGGCTGCGGAAGCCGCGTTCTCGTGGAGGTGGCTGTAGAAGGCGATCTTTGCGCTTTGCCGGACGTCAGCTGCCCACGCCTGGGCGAGGATTGTCGCGTATCCGTGGCGTCGATGCGCGGTCTGTCCCGATCCACAGTTCCGCAGCAGAGTCATTGCTGCGGCTCGACGATGCGGCGGCAACGGGGTGCCCGTCCATGACGATCGAATATGCCTCTGGGCCGTCACGGATGATTGCTTGCTGCTCGACTGCCGCATTGTCGTCGAAGCGGTAGGTGTGGAAATGACCCAAGTCGATGGTGTGGCCGTCGTTCCGGAGTTGCTTCGCCAGCGCCTCTGGTTGATCGATCAGCTCGTCGGTGCTGTGTCGGCCGATCTGGTCCACGAACCATGCGGGCGCGGCCGCGGCGAACGCGAGCTCGGTCGAGCCGTTGTGGTACCGCACTGCGTAGCCGGTGGGCCGTGGGTCGGGGTCTGTGCACGGCACTGGCACTAACCTGCGGCGGCTGTCGAATGCCTTGCACTCCAGTGCCAGTTGAACGCGCCAGGGCGCTGGCGCGTCGTCGATGGTCATCGTCTGTTGATAGCAGAGTTGGCGCCATTGATCATCCGAGAATCGTCAGCACCGAGGCCCGTCGACCAGTGCCCGTCAACGATCCTGTCCGGGCTGGCCCTGGCTGAGCTGCAGGCCCAGGTCGACGCCTTCGACCGCATCTACAACACCCAGCGCCCCACGCCAAGACCCCGAACCGTCACCGATGTCCTGATCCATCGAGTGGCACCGATGTCCTGGTCGGGCGAGCGTATGTCTGATCGGCCCGACTTGGTGGGTGGAACGAGGCTTGTACGCAATTCACGTGGGTTCGTGCTAGATCGATCTCACCGAAGGAGAGCGCCGCGTCCCGATCCGGAACGCGGCGCGCTTGGCGGCCTGCTCTTCTACTTGAGGGTGCTGCGGGCGAAGGCGACTGCCTCGTCGAGGAGAGCGCGCCAGACGGCGCGGTCGGCGGTTGGGATCGTCACCCATTCGCGCATCGGGGCCCGGTTGGCGGTGAACGGGACTCCGGTGCCTTCGGCAATGAGTGTGCTGACCCGGTCCGCGGGGAGCTTGAGGATCAGCCCGGTGCCGTTCCGCTCCAGGCAGGTGACGAACTGGCCGGCCAGGCGGATGCAGGGGTGGCCCATGATCGTGCCGCGGCCGATCGCCGGGTCGTACAGCAGGTCGTCCGTGAGCTCGTCGTACAGGGCCTGCGCCCCGCCGGTGTCGGCCGGCGGGGACGCGGGGCTGGTGGGTGACATCACTCGGGGCGGGGCGCGAAGACCGCGAACTGGTTGCCCGAGGGGTCGCGCAGGTAGGCGAAGTCCGGCGTACCGCCGCCGATGCCGATCCGCTTGTTCACCACCGTGCCGCCGAGCTGCTCGGCGTCCTTGCAGGTCGCCTCGACGTCGGCGACCAGGATGTAGAAGACGGCGTGGTTCGGCAGCTCGCCCTTGGTCGCGAACAGGCCGCCCATCGGCTGCGGCGCACCCGACGCGGTGATGTTGCGGTAGTCGAGCCCGCCGGACGTGAGGCTGCCGGACGACTCGAACGACCAGTCGAACAGGCTGCCGTAGAACTTCTCGGCGGCGCCCGGGTCGTCGGTCGCGACCTCGAACCAGGCCAGCGTGCCGGGTGCGGGAGTACTCATGGAACTTCTCCTTCAACTCGTTCGGTCTTGTGCGGACCACGTTTCCAGCGGTTCGCGACAGCCCTATGTCGGAGTTGGAAAAAGATCCTCCGGACGGAGCGCGGCGGCCGGCAGTTTGGTCTCGTAGCCGTCCACCTTCAGGTCGCCCGTCGCCGGCGGGCGGTGCGGCAGCGTCGCGGTCCGCTCGGCCTTGCTGATCCGGTCCATCCGGAACACCCGGTCCTCCTGGCGGAGGTGGCACCAGGCGGTCAGGTACGACCCGTTCGGTCCGACGACCACGTGCTGCGGCTCGATCTCGCGGACCGTCTCGACACCTCCGACGTCGGTGTACTGGACCCGGAGCACCTGGTTGTCGCGAACGGCCCGCCAGATCTGCTCGGCGATCTCGCCGTCCGGGTCCGGCACCGGCTGCACCAGCAACCGCACCTTGGCGGCGGCGGTCCGCGCCTCGTCGAGGTCCCGCTGCGGCATCGCGGCGACGATCTTCTGCAGCGCGGTCCGCGAGTCCCGCGCGAACAGGACGTGGGCGCCGCGGCTCAGCGCCACCGCGACCGCCATCGCCTCGCGCGGTGTGAAGTTCAGCGGCGGGAGGCTCATCGCGCGGTCCACGGAATACCCGCCGGTGCGCCCCTGCTTGGTCGCCAGCGGTACGCCGGCCTGCCCGAGCGCGCTCAGGTCGCGCTCGATGGTCCGTACGCTGACCTCGAAACGCGCCGCCAGTTGCCGCGCGGTCCGCCCGCGAGGCCCGGCCGCGCGCAACTCCTCCGCGAGGGCGTACAGCCGATCGATCCGGTTCATGCACCGCACGCTAGACGGCGCCATGGACAGTTAGTCCTCGGCGAGGGCGATGATGATGCCCTGCGGTCCGCGCAGGTAGCAGAAGTACTTCGCCGGCGTGTACTCCTCGATCGTCCCGACCAGCTCGCCGCCGTGCGCCTTCAGCCGCTCGACGGTGCCGCGGACGTCGTCCACCGCGAACATCAGGTTCCGGATGCCGAGGGTGTTCGGCGGCGCCGACGGCTCCGCGGTGGTCGCCAGCGGCTTCCGGTACGTCGTCAGCTCGAGCTGCCCGTGCCCGTCCGGGGTGCGCAGGAACGAGATGTCCGCGACCACCCCGGGCAATCCGGACACGCCTTCGACCCACGGCCCCGACACCGTGGTCTCGCCGACGAGCTCCATGCCGAGCTCCAGGAAGAAAGCCTTCGCCGCCGCGAGATCCTCGACCACGACGCCGATGTGGTCCATCCGCTTGATCGCCATTTCGTGATTCTCCTCCGGTTGTGGTTCTTTGCCCGGAGGACGGAGCTGCGGCGGCGTTCTCTACCTGTCTTACTGCGGCAGTTCGGAGCCGGTGCGCTCGGCCAGCATGTAGGTGGCGTACCAGACCGGCCAGTTCTCGTCGGCCTGGCCGGTACGGGCCTCGTGCTCGCCGTGGGCCATCGCGGCGCGGCGGAGCGCGGCCTCGAGGTCGTCGATCGAGGCGTACGTCGCGTCGTCGACCCGACCCGGGAGCCGCTTCGTGACCTCCTGCAGCAGCCAGGTGTTGCCGTCGGGGTCACTGAAGGTCGCGAACGAGCTGTAGCTCGACCGGTCGTCGGCCGGCCCACTCACTCGCGCGCTGGTGTCGCCGGCCTCGAACTGGGCACCTGGCGCGCTCGGGTGGAACACGTCGGTGACCTTCGCGCCGGCGACGAGCAGCTCGGATCGGGCGGCCTCGACGTCGTCGACGACCAGGTAGAGGCCCTGCGCCGTACCCGGCTCGGCAGTGGTGATGCCGGTACCGAACTGGACCGACGCGGGGGAGCCCGGCGGGGTGAACTGGACGACCCGGAAGCCGTTGTCGAACGCGAAGTCCGCGTCCAGCCGCCAGCCGAGGCCGGTGTAGAACTCCTTCGACCGGTCGGCGTCGGCGACCGGGATGACGACGGCTTCGAACTTCAGGTCGGTGCTCATGACTTCCTCCAGGGAGCTGTGGGTTTCGCTGACCCCTAATCTGCCGCCAAGGCCCGCCCGTGACACCAGTGTGAATCCCTGGTCATTACCCAGGAGCACGCGGGCGCGGTCCTAGTGTGGTTCGCGTGGACCACCAGTTCGTGCTGATTGCCGGTGCGGGGCTTGCGATCATGATCGCGGCCTCGGTGTTCGCGCGGCGGACCGGCATCGCGGCGCCGTTGCTGCTGGTCGCGCTCGGGATCGGCGCGAGTTACCTGCCGAGTACCCCGGCCATCCACATCGAGCCGGAGATCATCCTCGCGGGCGTACTGCCGCCGCTGCTGTACACGTCGGCGGTGAAGCTGCCGGTGATCGACGTACGGCGGAACTTCGGGCTGATCTCGTGGCTGTCCGTGGTGATGGTGATCGTGTCGGCGCTGGCAATCGGGGCGCTGGTCCATGCGGTGTTCCCGAACATCTCGTTCGCGCTGGCGGTGGCGCTCGGCGCCGTGGTCAGCCCGACGGACGCGGTCGCGGCAACCGCGATCGGGCACCGGGTGGGGCTGCCGCCACGGCTGATGACCGTGCTCGAAGGGGAGAGCCTGGTCAACGACGCGTCCGCGCTGGTCGTCCTGCGTACGGCGCTCGCTGCCCTCGCCGTCACCACCCACTTCAGTCTCGGCCACACGATCCTCGACTTCGTCTGGGCGGTCGTCGGAGCTGTGCTGATCGGTGCGGTCGTCGGATTGTTGACAGTCCTACTGCGGCAGCGGCTCGACGATCCGGTGCTGAACACGACGATCTCGTTCGCGGTGCCGTTCCTGGCGTACTTCCCGGCCGAGGAGGCGCACGCGTCCGGCGTACTCGCCGTGGTGATCGCGGGGCTGCTGACCGGTGCGCTCGGCAACCGCCGGTTCAGCGCACGTGACCGGCAGACGCAGTCGACCACGTGGACGACGATCAGCTTCATCCTCGAGAGCGGCGTCTTCCTCGCGATGGGGTACGAACTGCCGGAGCTCGTGAACGACGCGCGGTCCGAGACGACGTTCGGGGAGCTGGCGGGGCTCGTCCTGCTGGTGGTCGGGCTGCTGATCGCGCTGCGGTTCCTGGGGTTGGCGTGGCCGGCGCTGCAGAGTCACTTCGATCCGGCTGATCGCCACGAGCAGGTGCACGCTCAGCTGGATCAGTTCGAGGAACACATCGAGGCGATGGAGCCGTCGACCCAGCGCGAGGAGAACCGTGTCGCGTGGGCGCGCAAACGCCTGGCCCGCGGCCGCGCCGACGCCGACTTCGAGGAGCGGGAGCCGATCACCGGACGCGGCCTGCTTGTGCTCGCCTGGGCCGGTATGCGCGGCGTCGTCACGGTCGCCGCGGCCCAGACCGTCCCGGCCGGTACGCCGCACCGCGCGACCGTCGTACTCGCGGCCTTCGTGGTCGCGCTGATCACGCTGGTCGCCTTCGGCATCTCGCTGCCCGCGGTGATCGCGAAGATGCATTTCACCTCCGAGAGCGCCGAGGACAGACGCGACTCCGTCCAGGAACTGATGCGCCGGATCGGCTCCACCGCGATCGACGCGGTCGGTCCCCTGGAGGACCAGACAGTCGACGGCGAACCCCTCGACCCCGAGGTCGTCCACGTACTGAAGGACCGCATCGTCCCGCGCCTGGTCTCCGGCAGCCAGCAACTCCGCGAGACCAAACCGGACACCCGGGAACAGATGTCGGCCATCCAACGCCGCTACCTCGAAGCAATGCGCGAAGCCCTCAGCAACGAACGCAGCGTCGGCGCCTACAGCTCGGACACCTATCGCCGGGTCCAAGTCTTCCTCGACACCGTCGAACAACGCTTCACGACTGCCTGAGCCACCCGCCTCACGGCGTCACAGTGCTCTCCTTCGAGCGCTAGTGTCCTGAGATGACAAGGATTCCGCGGGTGTTGGTGATCGGGCTGGATCCGTACCGCGTTCCGGGTCCGTGGGATCCGGGGCCGGTGGCGACCGGGATCAAGGCGGGGATGGATGACTTCGCCGCGCACGGCGTCGGCGTCGAGACGTGTCTGGTGGGTCTCGACGGGAGCGACGACATCGAGGCCGTGGTGAGCGCGGCCCTCGCCTCGCGGCCGTGGGAGTGCGTGGTCGTCGGCGGCGGCATCCGGCGGTCCGAGGAGCAGTCCGGGCTGTTCGAGACGGTCATCAACCTGATCCGCCGGCACGCACCCGACGCCGCGATCGCGTTCAACCGGACGCCCGACGACACCTACAAGGCCGCGGCACGCTGGCTCAACGAAGATCCAGACGCATGAGAACGCGCGGGTGCCCCGCGAGCGTCGACGTGGTGTCGGCCGCCTTGGTGAACCCCGCGCTCTCGAAGTTCTTCCGGATACCGGCGTACGCCATCGTCAGATCGACCTTGCTGCCGCCGTTGTCCACCGGATAAGCCTCGACCACGGGTGCGCCGTTCGCCCGCGCGAAGTCGACCGCTCCGGCGATCAACGCGTGCGAGATGCCCTGCCCGCGATGCCCCGGCCGGACCCGGATACACCACAGCGACCACACCGGCAGGTCGTCGACGTGCGGAATCTTCCGGCTCCGGGCAAACGTCGTCACGGCCCGTGGCGCCACCGCGGCCCACCCCACCGGCGTCTCTCCGTCGTACGCCAGCACGCCCGGCGCCGGCTTCGCCTCGCACAGCCCGGCGACGTACTCGGCCCGCTCGGGACCCCGCAGCGAGTTGTTCAGCTTGGACGGGATCCGGTAGCTCAGGCAGAAGCACACCGTGGCGGTGGGGGACTTCGGCCCGATCACCGCCCGGACGTCCTCGAACACGTCCGCCGGCCGTACGTCGATCATCTGCGAACGGTAGTACAGCGGTCAGCGCTGGACGTCGTACTGGAGCTTCTGGATGCCGTTCGAGTACGTCTCGCTGGAGATCAGCGTGAGGTTCTGCTTGTCGCGGTCGGCTTCGCTGAAGAGGCGCTTGCCGGCGCCGAGGAGGACGGGGAAGACCAGGAGGTTGTACTGGTCGATCAAGCCGGCGTCGGACAGGTTGCGGTTCAGCGTGGCGCTGCCGTTGATGATGATCGGGCCGCCTTCGGTCTGCTTGAGGGCGGCGACGTCGTCGAGCGAGCGGAGGATGGTGATCTCGTTCCAGTTCGTCACCAGGTCGCTCTCCTGGAGCGTGGTCGACACGACGTACTTCGGCATCGCCAGATAGCCGGGGAACTCGGCCATCGTCGGCCACACCGGGGCGAACGCCTCGTAGCTGACGCGGCCGAGCAGCAGCGCGGTGGCCTCCTCCTGCTCCTCACCCTTGAGCGCGTACGCCGCCTCGTCGAACGGGATGTCCTTGAAGGTCCATCCGGCGTTCCGGTACTCCTTCTCGCCGCCCGGGCCTTCCACGACGCCGTCGAGCGAGATGAACGCGGTGGTGATCAGCTTACGCATGTCGAGATGCTCCTTCGTAGGTTGCTCTTGCCCGTGCGTCGACCGGATCGCAGCCGAATAGACATCCTGAAAATGTGACCCCGGTCACTCCGTCTGGACGATCCACACCGCCGAGTCGAAGAGGATGCCGTCACCTGTGTCGTGGGCCGCGAGTGTCTCCCGCAGGGCGTCGCGCCCGCGAGCCGCCGCCGCGGGGTCGGCTTCGGCGAGCAGCTTCCGCGGCTCATGGAGCTGCAGGACGTTGTCGTACGCGGTCTGTACGTCGGACCCGTAGACGATCGGCTCCCGTACCGCGGCGAACGCCGGCTCCGCGAAGCCCGCGGTCATGAGGAGATCCCGCGTCCGGTCGCGATCGCCGAGCGAGAACGGCGACTCGTCGCGGAACGTGCCGCCGAGCGCCGCCGGGATCACCCGGGCCCATTCGTTCTCGGCCCGCGGCTGCCACACCATCAGTACGACCCGCCGGCAGGCCCGCCGTAGGTTCGCGAACGCCGCCGCAGGATCCGCGAAGAACATCACCCCGAACCGGCTGATGCCCACGTCGAAGCCGTCGAACTCGTACGTCGAAGCATCCGCGAGCAGGTAGCTGACGTTCTCGAGCGACGTACTACTCCGCGCCTGAGCGAGCCGGCTCTCCGAAACATCCACGCCGAGCACAGCCCCCGGCGCCGCGTCTCGTCCCGCATCCCGGGTCGTCTGCCCACCGCCACACCCGATGTCCAGCACCCGGTCCCCGGGCTGCAAACCACACGCCGCACGGAACCGCGGCTGATAGAACCGCATCTCCGCGTCGTAGTCGAACATCGCCCCAGCGTAGGGCAGCGCGGCGGTCGGCAGCCGGGTTCCCGACAGCTGTTTGAATCAAACGCGTGGCCTTCCGTCGAGGGGCACGCTTTGTGGTGAACCCCGCCGGAGGGATGCACTATTGGGCGCTATGGAGTCGATGGTGTTCGAGAGCCGCGATCTGGCGAAGACCGAGGAGTTCCTGAACCGGGCGTACACGAAGATGCAGATCGGTGGCGGCAGCTCGGGGGTGCGCACCCGGATCGCGCGGACGGCGGCCGGCTCGATCAGCGTGGACCGGATCGAGATCGGCTTCGAGATGAGTTACGACGCCGATCCGCTCGGCAAGATCTGTCTCTGCGAGGTGTACTCGGGCACCATCGAGGACCACGCCACCGACGGCTGGGCGGACGCGTTCCGGCCGGGCGACCTGGTCTCGTTCGCTCCGCCGGACCGGCCGTACACAGGGAAGATCTGCAAGTCGTCGTCGTACAGCATCACCATGTTCGACCCGGCGTTGCTGACCCGGGTCGCGGGCGTCAGCCGGCAGCACGAGGCACCGGTCCGGCTGCTCGAGCACCGGCCGCGGTCGCGCGAGGCGGCCCAGCACGTGTCCCGGACGATCGCGTACGTGGGCGAGCAGGCGCTGCGCAACCCTCTCGTACGTGAGTCGCCCTTGGTGCTCGCGTCCGTCTCGCAGTTGCTGGCCGCGAGCGTCCTCGCTGCCTTCCCGAACACCGCCATGACCGAGCCGGACGGCCCCGCCGCGCACCCCGGGACGGTGAAACGTGCGATCGGATTCATGGAGTCGCGCCTCGATCAGGCGATCAGTGTCGCCGACATCGCCGCGGCGGCCGGTGTCACCGTACGGGCGCTGCAGGCGGCGTTCCGGCGGCACCTCGACTGCACGCCGCTGGACCACCTCCGCCGGCTGCGGTTGGCCGAAGTACGGACGGAGCTCCTGGCGACCGACGCGAGCGAGACCACCGTCGCGGCGATCGCCGCCCGGTGGGGCTTCCACCATCACGGCCGGATGACCGCCGCGTACCGCGAGGTGTACGGCGAGCTGCCGAGTACGACGCTGGCTCGCTAGGGCAGCTTCCGGGTGTCGACGAGTTGCTGCGCGACGTCCCGGAGCTTGGTGTTGGTGTCCTGCGAGTAGCGACGTAGTACGGCGAACGCACGGTCGGCGTCGATGTCGAAGCGTTCCATCAGGATCCCCATCGCCTGACCGACCAGCTTCCGGGCATCGACCGCGTGCGCAAGCTCCGCCTCCTGCCGCGCTGACGCCAGCGCCACCGAAGCGTGCCGCGCCAGAATGTGTGCGACCGCCTCGTCGTCGCGTGCGAACGCGTCGGGCTCGGGGCTGTACAGGCCGAGGACGCCGACCGCGCGCCGTGGTTGCGGACCCGTCGCCAGCGGCACGTCGAGGACACTCCGCACCCCGAGAGCGGCGACCTTTCCGGCCCACACCGGCCACCTGTCGTCGGTGGTCGTGTCGCGGATCAGCACCGGTACCTGGTCGCGCATCGCGGTCACCAGCGGACCGTCCTTGGTGCTGATCTGCAGCTCGTAGATGTCGGCGACCACGGGATCGGTGACCGCGGCGACCTCCGGGCGGGCACCGCGCGCGGCGAACGCCACACCGGCGTACGTGCAGTTGAGGGCCTGTAGGGCGAACTGGACCACGGCGTCGACGGTCTCCTCGATCCCTGGCGCGTCGTGCAGCTCGAGGGCGAGGGCCGCGAACGTCGAGGCCGTGTTCTCCCTCGGCGGATCGTCGGGCCTCATGTTTTCCCTAGGCGGATCGTCGAGCGTCACGCGTGCTCCTTGGCGAAAGCCGGGCGCCCCCTCCGGACCACCCGGCCGCCTTGCCTTCATGATGGAGCCCGGCGGCCGGTTTCACCCGGATCTGGCGCGTTTCGTGCCGGAATTGCGTTCTTCGGACAGGCTGCGGTTCGCCGTGCGGATAGGTTGGAGAGGTGCAGGTGGCGAAGCGGTGGGGCTGGGTTGCGGTCGGCGTACTGCTCGTCGGGGTCGGGGCTTCCTGCTCCGGCAGGAACAACACCGCGAATCCGGTAGCCAGTACGACACCCACCGTGGCGAAGCCCAGTCCGGCGAAGACGTCGGCGAAGCCTTGGTACGACGACTACGACCCGGCGCATTTCGCCGCCGACGTACGGCGGTATGCGAGGGCGGCCGGGATCAACCCACAGTTGCTGATGGCAATCTTGTACGCGGAGTCGTACAAGCCGCACGACCCGAAGTTCGAGCGGCAGTGGGCCGAGGTGGACTCGGATCCGGCGTTCGGGATCGCGAACATGCACAGGCCCGCGTTCGACGAGACGAAACGCGGCCGGGACTTCGCGAAGCGCAAGTGGGAGGAGCTGCCGGACAACCCGGCGCTCGCGATCGAGGCCGCCGCCTGGCACCTGCACGACCTCGCGAAGCGACTGCCGTCGCAGCGGGCGAACCGCTACACCAAGGACGAATTGCTTGCCCTCGGCTACAACGCCGGCGGCGGCAACATGCGGATCTTCGCTCGCGGCCGCAAGGCCGGCCCGCAGGCGCAGTCGTACCTCGACCGCATCCACAAGTACTGGGCGGACTCCGCCGAAGCACTCAAGAGCTGACGGGATACATAGTGGACTTCGCAACCCCCACCCTGGCCGTAGCCGATTGGCGCCGCCAGGTCTTCAACCTCTACCGATCCGTCCGCGCCGCCGACGACCCCGCCGCAGCCCACAGCCTGTGGCAGGCCGGCCGCAACAAACTGCTCATGCACCACCCCGCCTCTCCGGTCCCGCTCGAAGACCGCGACACCTATCCCGGAGCGCCCGTCGCCGCCTACGACCCGCAGTACCGCTTCGAAACCACGATCGACACCGACGTGAAGCCGCACAACTGGGAGTTCCAGTCAGCGACGGACGGCACCATCCCGTTCTCGCGAGTCGGCACCCTCCACCTGCCGATCGGGGATCTCGACGTCTGGTGGCTGGAGTCGTACGGCGGCGGCCTCTTCATCCCGGTCAAGGACAGCAACAAGCAGACGTACGGCGGCGGCCGCTACCTGATCGACACCGTGAAAGGCGCCGATCTCGGCAGCGACCTGTCCACCGGCCAGTTCGTCGTCGACCTGAACTTCGCCTACAACCCGTCCTGCGCCTACAGCCCGGAGTGGACCTGCCCACTCGCTCCGGCAACGAACAAGCTCGACGTCCAACTGCCGGTAGGCGAACTGACGTCAGCTCTCTCCGACGCCTAGCGCCGTCAGCAGGACCAGTACGAGGGTGACGAACGCGAACAGCCCGTGCCCGCCGACGACCGCGATAGGGAAGTGCCGCTCAGGCGGAGCGCCCTCGGCGACGGCGGTCTTCCGGTATGTCGGCCACCAGCGCGCGAGCATCGTGTAGCCGAGCCCGGCGACCGGGAGCAGCAGGACGAACGCCACCCAGGAGAGCGCCTCGCTGTCGGTGATGACATAGATGATCCAGATCACCAGCCCGATCGCGGCGAGCGTGAAGTGCCCGAAGATGAGCGCCGGCGGGAAGCGGCTCGTGCTGGGTTTGCGCGGTCCGCCGCGGCTGATCCAGGTGTACAGCAGATAGAAGCCCCCGAGCGCGGTGATCACCCAGGTGATCAGTGCGGCGATACCCATGTCAGCTCCTCGGTTCGAAACCTTCGGCCTGGTCCTGCTCCTCGGCGACCCGGACGCCGTACCGGAACGCCAGCTTGCCCCCGAGATAGCCCGAGACGAGCAGGGCTACCAAGCTGACGGCCGACAGGACGATCGGCCCGATCGCCACCTGGTCCTCCGCGCCGCGGCGCCACAGCGCGTTCCCGGCGTACGCCACGGTGATCGCGACGTTGAGGGTGAGGTGGATCAGCCCGGTACGGAAGGCCGGTGTACCGCTCGGCAGCGAGAAGAAGTCGAGCAGCCCGACGCTCGCGGCCGCGAGTGCGCCGGCGATGCCGATCACGATCAGCCAGGTCGAGGACCGGACCAGATAGGACGCGTCCGGCGCCGCCCGGGACCCGATGTCGAAGACGAAGCTCGCCACCCAGGCGCCGATCGGGATCGTGACCAGGACCGGATGGAACGGGTGACCGTACGGACCCGTCAGCAGCGCGCTCGCCGGGTGCTTCGCCGCCGTCTGCCGATCGGACATCGGGGCCTCCTTATTTCACCAATTGAGTTTGGTCTTATTCGCCGAGCACGGTCAAGACCTCGGCAGTTGTGGCTTTTTGGCCATCGACGTGTCCGTTATGGTGAGGAGATGGACGACGCCGCGATCCAGGCGCTGGCGGCGCTCGGGGACGAGTCGCGGCGGCGGATGTTCGCGTTCGCCCGGCGGGCCGGGCGGCCGATCAGCCGCGACGACGCCGCAGCCGAGGTGGGTATCTCCCGGAAGCTGGCCGCGTTCCATCTGGAGCGGCTGGTCGAGGCCGGGCTGCTGCGTTCCCACTTCGAGCACACCGGCCGGCTGCGCAAGGTCGGCCGGGCGCCGAAGCTGTACGAGCCGACCGACGCCGACCTGAAGGTGTCGATCCCACCCAGGCAGCCCGATCTGCTGGCAGCGATCCTGCTCGACGGCGTGTTGAGCGACGAGCAGGTCAGCCCACTGGAGGCGGCCGGCCGGGCGGCGTTCCGGCGTGGCGAGCGGCTGGGGGAGGAGGTACGGGCTCAGACCCGGCCGGGACGGCTCAGCGCGGAGCGTGCGCTGACGTTGTCAGAGGCAACTTTGTCGGGCGCGGGCTTCGAACCGGTCCGACCCAGGCCCGGGTGCCTGCGATTGCACAGCTGCCCGTTCCACCCGCTCGCGGCGACACAGCCCGAGGCGGTCTGCGGCCTGAACCACGCCTTCGTGACCGGACTGTTGTCCGGCCTCGAGGCGAATACGGTCGAGGCGGTGCTCGACCCCGACGGCGGTGAGTGCTGCGTGGAGCTCATCGCCGCCGGGGACCGATCAGGCTGAGGCCTCCAACGCCCGGGTGAGCAGTGCGGCCAGGGCTTCGAGCTGGAAGTCGGCGGAGGAGCCGACCTCTTCGTCGGAGCCGTCGAGGGCCATCGCGGCCAGGCCGGCCTTGGCGTCGATCAGGTCGGCGACCCGGGTGTCGATGGTCTGCGCGGCGATGATCCGCCAGGCGGTCACCGGCTCGTCCTGGCCGATCCGGTGCACCCGGTCGATCGCCTGGGTCTGCTCGGCGTTCGTCCAGGACAGCTCGGCGAGGACGACGTTCGAGGAGACCTGCAGGTTGATGCCGACGCCCGCGGTGAGCAGCGAGCAGACCGCGATCGACACCTCGGGATCGTTGACGAAGGCATCGATGTTCTTCTGCCGGGTCCGGGACGTCTGGTCGCCGCGGATCGAGGAGTACTTGATGCCGCGCTCGGCGAACAGCTCCTCGGCGGTGTCCATCACCTCGATGTGCCGGGCGAAGAACACCACCTTGCCGACGTTCTGCGCGAGCTGGGCCGCGTAGTCCGCGGCCAGCCCGGCCTTCGCCTGGCCGATCTGGCGGAACAGGCTGAACACGTTGTCGCCGGTCTTCTTGGCGGCCATCTCGGTCCGCTCCCAGCCGGCCACCTGGCGTACCAGTTCGTGGTCGATGCCGTCCACGACGACACCCGAACGCCGGGTCTCGAGCGCGGTCCGGTACCGCTCGACGAGCCGGTCCGCGAGCTCCCGCTCGGCGGCCCGGATCGAACGCCCGACGGCGCCGTCCAGCTCCACCGGCAGGTCGGCGATCCGGCGGGCCGGGATGTCCGCGGCCACGTCCACCTTGCGGCGCCGGACGATGCCCATGTCGATCACGCTGGCCCGGGCGGCCGCGGCGAAACCGGGGTCGGCCGGCGTCAGGTCGGTCGCGTCGAGCTTGCCCATCAGCTCGGCCCGCGGCGCCTTCTCGTCGATCCAGCCGAGGAACTCCCAGATCGCGGTGAAGTCCTCGATCGAGTTGATCAGCGGCGTACCGGTCAGGGCCATCAGCAGCGGCCGGGCCGTCCGGGCCCGGAGCCGCTCGGCCAGCTCCAGGACGTTGCGGGACCGCTGGGACTTCTTGTTCTTGATGAAGTGTGCCTCGTCCACGACCATGCCGCGGAACCCGAGGTCGCCGAGCCAGCCGACGTGCCGGTCGAGCACCTCGTAGTTGACCACGACGATGTCCGCGAAGCCGTCGATCGACTCGCCGTCGCCGTGGATGACGGTCGGCGTCTTGCGTGGGGTCCAGAGACCGGCCTCGCGGGCCCAGTTGGTCTTGACCACGTTCGGTACGACGGCCAGCAGTGGGTAGGCGTCCGCGGCCTGGGCGGCGAGCAGCGCCTGGGCGGTCTTACCGAGGCCGGGCTCGTCGGCGAGCAGGAACGTCCGGTGGCCGTCGGCCGCGGCGGCGATCAGCCGGGCCTGGTGCGGCATCAGCTCCAGGCCGCGGAGCCGGAGCGCGTCGATCCCGCCGGCCAGCCGGGGCGAGGTCGGCTCCGGGAGTGTCATGGTCGCGGACGCGGCGGCGTGCTCGAAGGATCGCAGCAGCGGGCCGATCAGTTCCCAGCCGCCGAGCCGGCTCGGACCGGCCGGGCGGGACGGGGCCGCGGAGAAGTCCGGGGCGAGGAACGGGTTGGCGAGCTGCCGTGACACCACGGCCTGTGGAAGCACCCGCCGGGTCTGGGTCTCCGCGGGCGTGACCGGCTCCTCGGGTTCCGGCTCCTCGGGCACCTCCAGGCCGGCCTCGTCCAGCATCTGCCGCTTGAGCGCGGCGGCCGCCTCGGAGATCACCGCGTCCTCGGCGAGCAGCATGAGCAGGGACGGCTCCATCGCGGCGGTCTTGGCCAGGATCGTCGCGATCCCGTCCAGCCGCCGGAGCTGCTCGGTGCGGTACGCGTCCGTGGCGGCCGCGTCGCCGTTCACCCGGGCCCGCTCCTCGCGGACCAGCAGGGCGACGACCTGGAACTTCGTCCGGGTCGACGGCTTGATCGCGGCGCGGGTGACCGCGTTCTCGACCTCGCGCACGGCCTGCGCGAGGACCTGGATCAGACCGTCGGACTCGCCGTCGCGGACGCGACGCCGGCGACGGGGAGCGGAACGGGTAGCGCCGGGCTGGCGCTGACCTCGTCGGGCCAACATTTCCTCCTGTGTCATGCCACGGCCAGGCCGTGGCGGAACGCCAGACCGCGCGCGGACCGACCCGCCGACGAGACGCCACCCGGTGTCGTGCAGACGGGCCGCCCAGAAGGGTCCCCAGGAACACGGCTCAGAATTCACCGCTCCTGCGTGCGCAATCGAGAACCCATGCTACCTGGCCGGTACGGATTGTTGCAGACCGGGACCGGGTACCGGGTGGACCGACGAGAAGGAGGTCTCCGAGATGCCCGCAGGATCGAGCCCGAAGCGCGAACGCCAGTACGAACACATCAAGGCCGGGCTGAAGAAACGCGGCCGCAGCGAGGACAGGGCCGAGGAGATCGCGGCCCGGACCGTGAACAAGGAACGAGCCCGCTCCGGCGAGTCGAAACAGCAGAGCCGGACGTCGACCGACGACATCTCGTCGAGCCGGCGCGGTGGCCTTCGCTCGCACAGCGGCTCCAAGGGCCGTACCAAGGAGCAGCTGTACAACGAGGCGAAGCAGAAGAACATCAAGGGCCGCTCCAAGATGACGAAGTCTCAGCTCGAGAAGGCCGTCGGACGCTGACGTCCAGCGGGTCAGCCGAGCAGCTCGACCGCCGTTCGAAGGTCGCGGACGAAGTGGTCGAAATCGCGGCGGAAGTTGTCGGACCGGACGACGGCCGACGGATGCACGGTGGCAACAGCCGGCTGCCCGCTCTGGAGCTCCACCCGCTCACCGCGCTGCTGGGTCACTCGGAAGGATGGGCCCAGTAGCGCCTTCGCCGCGACGGAGCCCATGACGACGACCAGGGACGGCTTGACGATCTCGAGCTCCCGGATCACCCACGGCTTGCACGCGGTGATCTGGCCGGCGCTCGGCGTCTTGTGAATCCGGCGCTTGCCCTGCCGCTCGAACCGGAAATGCTTCACCGCGTTCGTCAGATACACGTCCGACCGCTCGATGCCCGCCTCGACCAGAGCCTTGTCGAGCAGATGACCTGCCGGGCCGACGAAGACACGGCCTTCCTTGTCCTCGTGATCGCCCGGCGTCTCACCGACCAGCATCATCCGCGCCCGGACGGGGCCTTGGCCGCCGACGACCTGCGACGCGTCTTCCCACAGCTCACACCCACGACAGTCCGGCAGTTGTGCGCGCAGCTTCCGCATCCCACCGTCGTGCGGCACCCACTGCTCGGCCCCTGGCGCTGTCATACAGCTCCAGTACCCACTTATGAAGCAGGCGGTACCAGGGCCAGCCGGATGATCACCAGCCCGAACAACACCAGCGTCAGCGCGTGGACGACCGTGCACCACAGGCAGATCGCATTGATCTGGAAGAGCTCGGCCCAGATCAGGTAGCACACGAACACCACACCGGTCAGTACGCCGGCCAGGCGCAGGCGGGCCGGCCACGGCGACGCCGTACGCCACATCGGCGGCACCGAGAGCGCAGTCATGCCGACGAAGAACGCCAGGCCGAGGACCGCGACCGGGATGCCGAAGAGTTTCGAGTACTGGCTGGTGGTGACCTTTGCGCAGTTGACGACGCCGGTGTCGGGGCAGGCGAGGGTGGTCCCGGCGGTGAAGTGTTCGTAGGTGAGGTATCCCGCGACCCCGAGTCCGGCCACCGACACGACCAGGATCGCCCACGGGATCACACCCAAGGACGTCCTGGCCGATCGCTGAGCAGTATCAGCCACGGCCTCAGCCCTTCGCTGGGCCGAGCTTGCCCGCGGCCGCGGTGACGGCCTCGGTGTTGCAGACGGCGGCCGGCTGGTTGTTCGTCAGCTTGCAGATCGCCGCCGTGTAGACGTTGGCCGACCCGATGACCGCCTTCGAGATCGCGCTCGACGGGTCCTTGATCGCGTCCGCGACCTGGGCCTGGGTCTTACCGGCCAGCAGGTCGGGGTCGTACGTCGCCCCGGAGCCGATGAACTTGTTGCCGAGGTCGATGAACGGGATCGACCCGGCGCTGTTCTTGTCGACGTACGGGGCGTTGTCGTATTTCTCCAGCGTCGCCTGGTCCGCCGCCGACGGGGTGTCGAGCGGCTTGTAGCTGTTGCCCTGCACCTCGTTCGTGGTCGTCTCGACGCCGGTGAAGGCCAGGTACTGACTCGTGTACGTCGAGCCGTGGAAGGACAGGGTCGGCGTGTTCGGGTGCACGTCGGCCGCCGCGGAGTGCGTCGTGCCGAGGTCCTTGAAGGTGCCGAAGCGGGACAGCGCGACGACGACAGGCCAGCGCTCGGCCGCGCAGAACGGGCAGTACTCGGCGCCGATGTAGAGGACCTTCGGCTTGCCGTTGTCGGTCAGCGCCGGCTGGTTGTTGATCGCGGACGGCGCCGTCTTCACGTCGGCGCTCCCGACCGTCGCGAAGGTGGACGCCGGGATCGAGGAGAGGGCGGTGATCAGTGCCGCGTCGGCCGAGCCGCTCGCCCCGGTGGTGGTCTTCTTGCCGCCGCCGGCCAGCCGGATCGCCACCAGCCCGCCGACGATCACCACGACCAGAACGACCGCACCGACCGCGAGCAGGAGGCGCCGGCGCCGCTCGGCCTGCTGCTGGGCGGCCAGCTGCGCCGCGATCCGCTCGCGGGCCGCGGCCTTCTGTTCGACACGCCTTGCCATGACTCTCCTCTGATCGCGCCCGGGCCCCTGAAGAACAACTATCAGTCGGGCCCGGAAGTTCCTGCCTGTCCGTCACCGTGAGGTTACAGATGCCCGGCGCCGGACCCGCAGGAAGGTGCGCCTAGGCCACCGTAGTCTCCTGGCATGGACTGGCAGGCGTGGCATCAGCGGTACGACGATCCTGGGTCGGAACTCTCGGGCCGCCTGGCGGTGGTGAAGGCGCAGGTACGGGACGCGCTCGACAGCGCGCCGGCTGGGCCGGTGCCGGTGATCAGTCTCTGCGCGGGGCAGGGCCGCGACCTGCTCGACGTACTGGTCGATCACCCACGCCGGGCGGACGTCCGCGCGCGACTCGTCGAGCTGGATCCGGAACTGTCCGCGTGGGCGCGGGAACGGGCGCCGGAGAACGTCGAGGTGATCACCGGTGACGCGTCGCTGACGGATCAGTACGACGGGTTCGTACCGGCCGAGGTCGTCCTGCTGTGCGGGATCTTCGGCAACATCACGCCGACCGACATCCGGCGCACGATCGCCGCCGCGCCGCAGTTCTGCCGCACCGGCGGCATGGTGATCTGGACCCGGCACCGCGAGGACCCGGACCTGGTGCCGTCGATCTGCGACTGGTTCGAGGCGCACGAGTTCGACCGGGTCTGGCTGTCCGACAAGGAGGCCGGCTTCGGCGTCGGCGTACACCGCTTCAGAGGTGTACCTCAACCTCTGGTGAAGGGTCAGACCCTGTTCACCTTCGTGCGGGACGAAGGATGAACAACCCGGCCGCCAGCAGTACGGCGAGTACGACGTAACCCGCGTCGAGGACCGCGATCGAGGCGACGGCTGCGACCAGCAGCGGGCCGCCCGCGTCGCCGAGTTCGCGGCCCAGCTCGGCCGTGCCCATGGTCTGGCCGAGACGTTCGGGGGGAGTACTCGCCGCCAGGGCCGCGAAGCCGAGCGGCGTGATGACGCCGGTCCCGGCGCCGATCAGCGCAGCGGCGACCAGGAGGAACACGACACCGGGTAGTGCAGCACAGACGAAGCCGGCGGCGGCGAGGCCGAGACCGACCGAGATGCCCGTACGAGTGGTCAGCTTGCCTGCGTCGAGGGCACGGCCGGAGCGTGGTTGTACTACGGCAGCTGTTGCCGCGAGCAAGGAAACGGCGGCGCCGGTGGCGATCGTTCCGAGTCCGTCCGACGCGCCCGTGACCGGCAGGAAGCCCACTCCGACCGACAGAGCAGCTGTTGCCGCAGCCAGGGCCGCGGTGGGCCGGAGGAACGCCGGGTCGGTGATCCGCCGCGCGAGATCCAGCACCGTCTGCCGGGTTCGCGGCAACGGCGGCACGACTGGTACGGCAACCAGCGCCCACACCGCGACCGCCGCCGCGAGTACGGTCATCACGCCGAACAGCAGCCGGAACCCACCGAGCCAGACGATCCCGCCGCCCAGCAACGGCCCGGCCGTGTACCCGATGCTCTTGTAGAACCCGTAACTCCCGAACGCCCGGCCGTGCTTCGCCGACGGGTTGAGCCGGGCGACCAGCGTGGAGGCCGCGGGGGAGAAGGCCGACGCCGCGGCACCCTGGCCGAGCCGGGCGACCCACAACCAGCCGGGCCGGTCCGCGACCACATAGGTGCTTGAGGCAACAGCAAAGCCGACGAGGCCGAGCAGCAGCACCGGGCGGGCGCCGATCCGGTCCGAGATCGACCCGAACACCGGCTTCAGCAGGATCTCCGCACCGTCGTACAACGCGAGCAACGCACCGAGGGTCATCAACGACGTGACGGCGTCGGACGACATCCCGCCGAGACTGGCCGCGACGGCATGCGCGCCGAACGCGGTCGTGAAGCCCGCGGCGTAGAGGGGCCACATTCTCACTGGAGGACTCCTGGGAGTTGGCGTCGTACAGCCCATGCAGCCGCGCAGATCAATGTAGTGCGCGTCACCTGAGTGTGCATCCTCGACAGAAGCGTGGACCATCAGTTATGTTACATAGACGATGTCATATCGCTTCGGAGGTGTGCGCGGTGGACCAGACTGCTGAGCGGTTGCTGGGATCGGCGAGCCGGTTGTCCCGGGACCCCGGGACCGAGATCGACTGGGACGCGCCGATCGGCGACGGGTACGGGATGTCACCGGAGTGGAGCACGCTCTACGGCATGCCGTACTGGGACGAGCTGACCGAGGCGCAGCAGCGGGAGCTGACCCGGCACGAGTCGGCGTCGGTCGCGACCACCGGGATCTGGTTCGAGCTGATCCTGCAGCAACTGATCCTGCGCGACATCTACGGCAAACCCGCCCGCAGTTCGGAGTTCCAGTGGGCGCTGACCGAGATCGCCGACGAGTGCCGGCACTCGATCATGTTCGCCCGCGCGACCGAGCGGATCGTCGAGCCGGCGTACCGGCCACGGCTGCTGGCGCGGGAGCTCGGCCGGATGTTCAAGACCGTCGCGACCGGTGAGTCGGCGTACGCCGCGATCCTGGTGGCCGAAGAGGTCCTGGACGTCATGCAGCGTGACTGGATGCGGGACAGCCGGGTCGAGCCGATCGTCCGGACCGTGAACCACATCCACGTGGTGGAGGAGTCGCGGCACATGGTGTTCGCGCGCGAGGAGACCCGCGAACGGCTGGCCGGGGCGGGACGCGGGCGGCGCTGGGTGAGTGCGCTGGTGATCGCGATCGCGGCGGACATGATCGCGTCCAGCATGGTCGGCCGAGAGGTGTACGTGAACGTCGGCCTCGACGCGGACCGTGCCGTCCGCGAGGCACGGCGGAACGAGCACCACCGGTCCCTGCTGCGGACCAGCTGCGCGAACCTGATGGACTTCCTCGGCTCTGTCGGACTGCTGACGCCGGCGGCGTCCCGCGTGTACCGGCGGACCGGTCTGCTGTGACGTTCGCGATCTCGGGGGACTGCTGCTCGGACGCGAGCTGCGTCGCGGTCTGCCCGATGAACAGCATCCACCCGGCGCCGGGTGAGCCCGGGTTCGGTGCCGGGGCGAGCCTGTTCGTCGACCCGCGGACCTGCATCGACTGCGGCGCCTGCGCGGACATCTGCCCGGTCGACGCGGCCAAGCCGGCCGAGCAGTCGGCGCCCGAGGACGTCGTACGGAACGCCGCGCACTTCGCGGACACCGAGCCGCTGGACGCGACCGACCTGGACAGCTGGGAGCCGGTGTCGTACCAGACCTGGGGCGGCGGACCGCGGCGCGTGCTGGTCGTCGGCGCCGGACCGGCCGGGATGTACGCCACCCGCGAGTTGTTGCTGCGGACAACGGCCGAGATCACGGTCGTGGACCGCCTCGACCAGGTCGGCGGGCTGGTCCGGTACGGCGTCGCGCCGGATCATCCGACTACCAAGCAGATCGTCGAAACCTTCCAACGAATCACCCACCACCGGCGAGTGCGGTGGCGGCCTGGCAGCGATGCGAGGGACCTGCAGGGAGGGGCCGCCCCGGGTCAGCTGCCGGACGGTTTCGACGCGGTGATTCATGCCGTCGGGGCTCGTGCGAGCCGGCGACTGGGGATCCCCGGCGAGGACGCGGCCTGCACCGCGGAGGAGTTCGTTGCCTGGTACAACGGTCGGCCGGGTGCCATGGCGCCTCCTACCCTGGTCGGGCCGCGGGCGGTTGTCGTGGGCAACGGGAACGTCGCGCTGGACGTCGCACGTCTGCTGCTGAGCGACGAGGAACAGCTGCGCGGTATGGATCTCCGGCCCGAAGTCAGGCGGGTGCTCGCGGCGAGCGGGGTGAAGGAGGTCGTGCTGCTCGGGCGGCGCGGGCCGGACCAGGCGGCGTACACCGAACCGGCTCTGCAGGAACTGCTTGCGCTTGCCGGCGACCGGGTCGAGTTGCGGTACCACGCCCGGCCGACGGCGTGGACGTCGGAAGGCCTGAGGCTCGACACCGGCGAGACGATCGAGGCGGGCAACCTGTTCACCGCGATCGGGTTCGAGGGACAGCCGATCGACGGGCTGCCGTTCGACGCCGACCGCGGGATCGTGCCGAACGTCCGCGGCGCCGTCGTCGACCGGCCCGGTCACTACGTGGCGGGCTGGATCAAACGCGGCGCGCGCGGCGGGATCGGCGTGAACAAGGCCTGTGCGCAGGAGACCGTGACGACGCTGGTCAGTGCGTCCAGGGGTGCAGCTTCTCCGGGTTCCGGATCGCCCAGATCCTCCTGATGTGATCGCCGTCCACGTCGAACGCGATCACAGTCTCGGTGACACCCTCGAACTGGATCACCAGGCCGGGCTGGCCGTTGACCGTCCGCTCGAGCAGCTTCCGGCCGAGCCGGAACACCGGCAGCTCGGTGAAGTACCGGGCGACCTCCGCGCCGCCGTGCACCGGCTCGAGCGCGGCGCTCACCACGCCACCTCCGTCGGCGACCGCCGTGACGTCGGGATCGAGCAGGCTGACCAGCGCCGCGATGTCGGTCGCCTCCCAGGCCTGTTTGAACTCCTGGACGAGCTGTGCCCGGCGCGCCGAGGGCGCGGTCGGGAGTTCCGCATCCTGGATCCGCCGCCGGGCCGACGAAGCCAGCTGCCTGCAGGCGGCGGGCGTCCGGCCGACGATCTCGGCGACTTCCGGGAACGGGTACCGGAACACGTCGTGCAGGATGAACGCGACGCGCTCGGCCGGTGTCATCGCGTCGAGCACGACCAGGAAAGCCATGTTCACCGACTCGTCCAGCGTGACCCGGTCCGCAGGGTCGGGCGAGGACTGGCCGGTGTGCCACTCGCTGCTCTCCGGTAGCGGCTCCGGGATCCACTCGCCGACGTACCGCTCGCGGCGGGCGCGCGCGGATCGCAGCAGGTCCAGGCAGATCCGGCTCGCGACCTTGGTCAGCCAGGCCGGCGGGTTGTCGATCGCCTCCCGCTCGGCGTCGGCCATCGCGTACCAGCGGGCATAGGTCTCCTGGACCACGTCCTCGGCGTCGGCCAGCGAGCCGAGCAACCGGTACGCCAGGTTGATCAGCTGCCGCCGCTCGCTCATGATCGCGCTCAGCCCAGGCTCACTCATCTCGCTCATACCTCCTACGACGAAACGGCCCGCGGAAACGTGAGGTCTCACAGTACGAGGCGCTGTTCCGTCGTACCGGGTATGACAAACAACGCAGTCTCCGAGGTCGAGCTCCGTGAGCGCATCGACGTCCTGCTGAACGCCGTCCGGACCGGGGACCTGGCCGCGCTGAAGACGATCTTCGCGCCGGACATCGTCTCGTTCGACATCCAGCCACCGCTGCGCCATCTCGGCGCCGGCAAGAAGATGGCCAACTGGGAAGAGGTGTTCCAGGCCTTCCAGGTGCCGCTGGAGTACGACGTCCGTGACCTGACCGTGCTCGTCGACGGCGACCTCGCAGTCGTCTACTCGCTCAACCACATGAACGCCACCATGGCCGCCGGCGGCAGGATCGACTACTGGCTGCGTTGGACGTCGGCGTGGCGGAAGCTCGACGGCGAGTGGATGATCGTCCACGACCAGGTCTCCGTCCCGACCGACTTCGCGAGCGACGGCCGCGCGGCCATGGACCTCACGCCCTGAGCGTCGCGCGGCCGAGGACGTGTGGGCTCGCGGGGGTCGTGCGGTCAGGCGGGAAGTGGAAGCGGTCCAGTTCCTCGATGTCGAAGCCGGCGTTGGTGATGGCGGTTGTCGTGTCGCGGTGGGTATGGCAGCCGCCAACGAAGAGTGGCCAGAGGGTGGCGTCGGCCAGACGCTGGACGGTGTCCAGGCGGCCCGAGTCCGCGGCTACGTGTTCGTAGAAGCGGAGTTCGCCGCCGGGGCGGAGTACGCGACGGGCTTCTGCCAGCGCGGCGGCCTGGTCGGGGACCGAGCACAGGACCAGGGAGACGACTACCAGGTCCACTGAGGAGTCAGCGGCTGGCAGCTGATCGGCTGTGCCCTCGACGACCTCGACCGGGACCGGCGCACCAGCAGCCTGGCGTACGGCCTGTGCGCGGAGGAACGGTTCGGGCTCTACCGCGAGCACGTGCGTGACCTCGGGCGGGTAGTGCGCGAAGTTCCCGCCGTCTCCGGCACCGATCTCGATCACGCGTCCCGCCGTTCCCGCGAGCAGCCGGCGGCGGTGCTCGGCGGCGCCCGCCTCGTCGAGCGCGGGCCGGACCCGGGCGTACATCCGGGCGAAGAACGGATGTCTCATGGCCCCAGCCTGTCAGAGTGTCGGATCCCGGCGTACGCCGATCGTCTGCTGAGTGAGAGTTGTTCACCAGCCAGAGGAGTAGTGCAGTGGCCACCCCGATCAACACCGTGAAGATCATCGACATCGCCGTCACCGACCTGGACGCGGCGATCGAGTTCTACCGCCGGCTCGGGCTCGAGTTCGAGCGCGACCAGTACATGCCGGACGACCACGCCGGCTGTGACCTGCCGAACGGCCTGCACCTGATGCTCGACACCGACGCGGCGCGCAGCAAGATCACCGCGAACTGGACCCCGCCGAAGCTCGGCCGGATCTTCCTGACCGTCGAGTACGGCACGCCGGCCGAGGTCGACGCGACGTACGCCGAACTCGTCGCCGCCGGGGTGACCGGCCTGCAGGAGCCGTACGACGCGCCGTGGGGGATGCGGTACGCGACCGTCGCGGATCCGTCCGGGAACGGTGTCGACCTGTACGCCACACTGGCCTGAAGGAGGTACACGGTGAAGTACGTGCTGATGTTCGTCGAGACCGAGCAGTTCGCGAAGGACTTCGCGGCGCTGGAGCCGGCCGAGAAGGAGGACGCGTATCGGCGGGTGTACCAGTGGTTCGAGGACCACGCGGACAAGATCACCAACCGGGGCAGCAAGCTGCAGGGTGCCGAGACCGCGACGACCGTCCGCCTGGACGGGTCGGTGCTGACGACCGACGGGCCGTTCATCGAGGGCAAGGAGGTCGTGTCCGGGTTCACCGAGATCGAGGTCGAGGACCTCGACGAGGCGCTCCGGATGGTGCGGACCTGGCCGGCCTGCCCGGTGATCGAGATCCGCCCGGTCGCTGAGATGTGACCGGTCAGGACGAGCTCGCCCGCGTGGTCCGCGACCACGCGGGCCGGCTGGCGGGTGCGCTGGTCTCGCTGCTCGGCGACTTCGCGGCGGCGGAGGACCTGGTCCAGGACGCGGTCGAGATCGCGCTCGAACGCTGGCCGGTCGAAGGCATCCCGGAGCGCCCGGACGCATGGCTCTTCACGGTCGCGAAGCGCCGCGGCCTCGACGTACTGAGGCGCCGGCAGAACTACCGCGCCAAGCTCGCGCTCCTCGAACCGCTGGAGCCGCAGCCCCGCGACGACCGGCTGCGGCTGATCTTCATCTGCTGCCACCCGGCCCTCGCGCGGGAAGCCCAGATCGCCCTGACGCTGCGGGTGGTGTGCGGGCTGACGACCGCGCAGATCGCAGCGGCGTTCCTCGCGTCGGAGTCGGCCGTCTCCCAGCGGATCACCCGGGCCAAGCGCAAGATCACCGACGCGGGCATCCCGTACCGGATCCCGCGCGACGACGAGCTGCCCGAGCGGCTGACCGAAGTACTGACCGTCATCTACCTGCTCTTCAACGAGGGCTACCTGTCCAGTACGGCCGAACGCGCGCACTCCCGCGACCTGGTCGACGACGCCGAATGGCTGACCGCGCTCCTCCACGGGCTGCTCCCGAACGAACCCGAAGTAGCCGGCCTGCTCGCCCTGATCCGCCTGCACCGAGCCCGTACGGCGGCCCGCTTCACCCCGAACCTCGTACTACTGGCGGTCCAGGACCGCACGCTGTGGGACCACGCCGCGATCGCCGAAGCAACCGCCCTCCTCACGCGCACCGCCCGCCGCCACCACGCACCCGGCCCGTACCAACTGCAGGCCGCGATCGCCGCCTGCCACAGCGAGGCCGCCGACTGGTCCCAGACGGACTGGCCGCAGATCCTCGTTCTCTACGACATGCTCCTGACCCTGCAGCCGAACCCGGTGACCAGCCTGCACCGCACGATCGCCCTCTCGTACGTGCGGGGCTCAGCGACCGCGCTGACCGAGCTCGACACCTTGGCCGCCGACCTCGGCACCTACCCGCTCTTCCACGCGACGCGCGCCCAGTTCCTCCGCGATCTCGACCGCCCGGCCGAGGCCCACGCCGCCGACGCGCGCGCCGCCGAACTCACCACCAACCCAGCCCAACTGGATCTGCTCCACGAACGCCTGGCGAAACTGGAAGGAGAACCGAGATGACGACCATCGTCACGAAGGTCGAGGTCGAACGGACCGCGGACGACGTGTTCGCGTACGTCACCGACCCGAACCACTTTCCCGAATGGCAGGCCGGCGTCACCGGCGGGCACCTTGAGGGCGGCGAGCCGATGGTCGGCGCGAAGTGCCTGACCACCCGGAAGATCGGCGGCCGTGAACGCGACGTGACGTCGCGGTTGACCGTGTTCGACCCGCCGCGTTCGTGGGCGGTGCGCGGCGAGGACGGCCCGATCCGGGCGACGGTCAACGTCACCGTCGAGCCGATCGCCGGACGCGACGCCAGCACGCTGACCATCGACCTCGCCTTCGAGGGGAACGGCATCGGCAAGGTCCTGGTCCCGCTGATCGTCGTACCGCAGTCCCGTAAGGAGATGCCGGCCAACCTCGCCCGGCTGAAGAGCAATCTCGAACGTTAGACGCTGCGCAGGACCGAGACGACGACGCCGAGGACGGTGGCGTCGTCGCCGTCGATCACCTCGTAGGCCGGGTTGCGTGGTTCGAGGTACACGTGGCCGTTGCGGCGGCGGTAGACCTTGACCGTGGCTTCCTCGTCGATCATGGCGGCGACGATCTGCCCGGAGTGGGCCTCGGACTGCTGGCGCACCACGACGATGTCGCCGTCGCAGATCGCCGCGTCGATCATCGACTCGCCGCGGACCCGCAGCCCGAACACGGTGCCGCGGCCGGTCAGCCCGCGGGGGAGTTGCAGTACGTCGTCCACGTGCTCGACGGCCGAGATCGGCGTACCGGCGGCGATGTCACCGACCACCGGGACCGGGACGTTCTCGTCGCTGGTGGTCTGTGCGGTGATGTCCTGCAGGAACATCCGTACGTCGATCGGCCGCGACACCGACGGGCTGCGGCGCAGAAAGCCCTTGTCCTCCAGGCTGGCGAGGTGCTTCGACACCGACGACGAGGACCTCAGCCCGACCGCGTCGCCGATCTGCCGGCTGCTCGGCGGGTAACCGTACCGGGTCACCCAGTCCCGGATCACCACCAGGATCCGCTGCTGCCGTTCCGGCAGTGCGCCGGTGTCGAGGTCGCCGAACAGGTCGAGATCAGTCACCGCGAAATCCTAGAGCGCGCCGGCCCGCTCGTCGTGCTCCGACCCGCCTGGAGCCGGTGCGATGAAAGAGTGCAGGCATGGACGGTCCGGAGGAGAAGGTGCTGGCGGCGTTCGGGTTGTCGGAGCCGCCGGTCCGGCTGGCGGGCGGTCAGGGCGAGACGTGGCGCTCGGGTGCGGTCGTGCTCAAGCGGGCGGACGGAGAGAGCGCCTGGCGCGGCGACGTACTGAGCGAGCTGCCGGAGTCGAAGGACTTCCGTGTGCCGCGGCCCGTGCGGTCGACGAATGGTGAGTGGGTCGCGTTCGGGTGGGAGGCGAACGAGCTGCTCGCCGGTGCGACTGACGTCCGTCGGCAGGATGACGTGCTCGTCGCCGCGGCCGCGTTCCACGAGGCGGTGTCTGGGCTGCCACGGCCGGACTTCATCGACACCCGCCACGATCCGTGGTGCGACGGCGATCGGGTTGCGTGGCGGGAGCAGGCGTACGTCGGGACTCCGCCGTACGCCGAACTCGTCGGGCCGCTCGTCGACGCCTGGCGGCCGGTGGACCTGGTCGCGCAGGTCGTCCACGGGGACCTGCCGGGGAACGTGCTGTTCGCCGACGGGCTGCCGCCGGCGATCATCGACTGGCCGGTGTACTGGCGTCCGACCGCGTGGGCGTCGGCGGTCGCGGTCGCGGACGCGTTGTGCTGGTACGGCGCCGAGCGGGAGCTCGCGGCGCGGTGGGCGCACCTGCCGGAGTGGGGGCAGATGCTGATCCGGTCGCTGATCTACCGGATGACGACCGACGATCTGGCCGGCGGCGCCGCGACGTGGACCGAGGCCCGGCGCTCCGGCTACACGCCGGTCATCGAGCTGGCGCTCTCGTACGCCGGCTGAGCGGGCGCACCGCGCCTCGTCCGCGCAGCGGCCCGGGCGGCGAGCGGAACGGTGCCGGCGGCAAGTACTGCGAGACCGGCCCCGATCCAGCCCACCGACGAATAGCCGGCGCCTGCGTCCAGCGCGAGACCCCCGAGCCACGGTCCGACCGTGATGCCGACGTTGAACGCCGAGATGTTGAACGCTGCCGCCAGCGTCGGCGCGGACCCGGCGACGCTGAACACCCGCGAGTTCACCGCCGGGTTGGTCGCGAACCCGAACGTGCCGATGCCGATGACCGCCGGCACTGCGAGCCACGGAGTACCGGTCGCCAGCGCGAGCACGATCGCCGCCACGACGACCCCCGCGAGGCTGAGAACGAGGGTGCTGAACGGCCGCCGGTCCGCGGTCCGTCCGCTGATCGTGATCCCGATCAGCGCGCCCACGCCGTACAGCGCGAGGATCACCGGCACCCACGCCTCGGACAGACCGGTCGGACCGGTCAGCAGGGGAGCGAGATAGCTGAACACGACCAGGATCGCGCCGGTCGACAGTGCGGTCGTGCCGTACGCGAGCCACAGTTGCGGATTCGCCATGCTGCGTACCTCGTCGCGCAGCTGCGGCAGGTTCTCCGAACGGCCGCCCGGGATGGTGGCGAGCACGCCGCCGATCGCGAGCACCGACAGTACGGCGACCGCCCAGAACGCCGACCGCCAGCCGAGGTGCTGACCTAGCAGCGTCCCCGCAGGCAGCCCGACGATCGTCGCGACGGTGAGCCCGCCGGCCAGGATGCTCATCGCCTTCGCGCGTGCCTGCGGCCCCGCCAATTCGATCGCGGTGACCGAGGCGACGGCCCAGAACCCGGCGTACACGAACGCTCCGGCGACCCTGGTCGCGAGCAGCACGCCGTACGAGGAAGTCAGCGCGCCGGCCACGTGCGTGAGCGCGAAGATCGTCAGGAACGCGAGCATCGCGGCGCGCCGGGACCACCGCAGTGTCGTGACGGCGAGGATCGGGGCGCCGACGAGCATGCCGACGGCGAACGCGGAGATCAGCAGGCCGGCGGCCGGGATCGAGACGTGCAGGCCGCTCGCGATCTCCGGGAGCAGGCCGGCGAGCATCAGTTCGGACGTGCCCTGGGCGAAGATCGCCAGGCCGAGCAGGTAGACAGCGCGGGGCATGAGGTCCTCTCGTATTAGATCAATCGGTTCAAAATATGGGCAGCAGAGTCTTCAGAAACTGCGCAGCGTCGCCTCGACGACGGCCCGCTGGGTCTCCGGTGGCGCGTTCCGCCGGGCGGCGACCCGCAGGCCGCCGAGGACGGTGAAGACGTACTGCGCCAAAGCGGCCGCGTCCTGTTCCGCGTCGACTTCACCGGCGGCCTGCGCCGCCTTGATCGCGGTGGTCAAGGCGACCAGCTTGAGCTCGTGGTCGCGGTCCAGGAACTCGACGATCTCGGGATCCTTCGGGCCGAGCTCGACGATCGTGTTGATCACGAAGCAGCCCGCCGGGTCGTCCGGCTCCGGCTCGACCGCGGTCCAGAGGATCCGCCGGATCCGCTCCCGGATCGGTACTGCGGCGTCCTGGATCACCTCGAGCTGGGTGGCCGTGAACTGCTCCGCGTACCGGCGGAGTGCCCGGTCGAACAGGTCACGCTTGCTGTTGAAGGTGTTGTAGATGCTGCTCCGGCCGAGGCCGGTCGCTGCGCACAGGTCCTGGGTCGACGTCGCCTCGTAGCCCGTCGTCCAGAACACCCGCATCGCGGCGTCGACGGCGCGCTCCTCGTCGAAAGTCCTCGGTCTCGCCATGGTCGTTAGCATAGCACGTTATAGACCGATCGATCCAAAACAGGCGCCGAGCGGGCGAAGGGACGGCGCCGATAGCATCTGGGCATCGAGGCGAGTGCTGGAAGCTCTTCGACAGAAGAGCAGGTGCTCGCCTTCACTTGGGGGCACCCGTCCATCGACGAACTGGGGAGCATTGTGAGGTTGTTCAGACCTGGGGGGCTCACGCTTGCCCTCGCGCTGGTAGCGGGGGTCACCGCCGCCGGTCCGGCGGCTGCCGGCGACACGAAGACCGTTTCCTACCGTGGGTACCAGGTGACTGTCCCGGCCAACTGGCCGGTTGTGGACCTGGCCGTAAACCCGACCGCCTGCGTGCGGCTCGACCAGCCGGCGGTGTACCTGGGCCGCAGTACGGCGCAGTCCGACTGCCCGGCGCACCTGGTCGGCCGGAGTTCGGGCCTGATCCTGGAGCCGCTGACGACCACGCAGCCGTCCGGCGACGGCCTCCTGCGACGCGCGATCACCGACGCGGGCGTACTCGCCACGGCCTACTACGCGCCGGGTGCCGAGCGTGCCGCGAGCGACGTACTCGCCACCGGTCGCGTGGTGACGAAGACACCGTCCGCACGAGTCACCCAGCAGGCCACGGTCACGCCGACGGTGGTTGCCACGGGCAACTTCGCCGGCAACGGGTTCGACACCTGCGATGCACCGTCGCAGTCCACGATGGACGCGTGGCGCCCCGCCTACCAGGGCATCGGGATCTACATCAGCGGCGCGCTGCGCGGCTGCGCGACCCAGCCGAACCTGACGCCGGGCTGGGTGTCGGCGAACGCGGCCAACGGATGGCAGTTCCTGCTGATCGACGTCGGCTACCAGGCGCCGTGCTCGAACTTCCAGACCAAGATGTCCTCGGTGGCCTCCACCGCCCGGATCCAGGGCCAGAACGCCGCGATCAACGCGGTCGCCGCCGCGCAGGCGCTCGGGTTCGCCCAGCGGAGCGCGATCTACAGCGACATCGAGGCGTACACGTCGAACGCCGCGTGCGCGGCGGTCGTGCTGTCGTACCTGAGCGGCTGGACGCAGGCGCTGAACGCTCGTGGGTACCAGGGCGGTGCGTACGTCGCGGCGTCGGGTCAAATCGATTTGTCCAACGCCTACAACAACACGGCGTATACCCGCCCGGACAACATCTGGTTCGCCGACACGGCGTCGACGACGCTCGGGACGAGTTCGCGGATCCCGGCCGCCTACTGGAGCAATCACCAGCGCGTACATCAGTACAAGCTCGATGTGAGTGAGACCAACGGCGGCGTCACGATGAACATCGACAAGGACTACCTGAACCTGACCGCGCCGCCGGCGCCGGTGAGCAGCTTCAGCGTGACTGGTGGGGTCGCGGCCGCCACCCTGCGCTGGACCAAGCCCACGAACACCACGGTCATGCTGCGGAACGCAGTCGGCTCGACTCCGCCACAGCTGACGACCACGGGTACGGCCGTCTACAACGGTGCGGCGAGCATCTTCACCCAGACCGGGCTCTCGAACTCCGCCAGCTACGCCTACCGGGTGTGGACGAAGGACGCCACGGGCAAGGTGGGTCCGGGAGTCGACGTACGGCTCGTCGGTTCGAAGGCGACGATCGGCGCGAGTGCGGCCTCGATCATGTACACCGGCGCGGTCACGCTGTCGACGGCCGTGACCAACTTGGACGGCGGCAAGCTGGCCGGCGTACCGGTAGCGCTGTACGAGAAGGCGAAGAACGCGAGCAAGTGGTCGACCGTCGGCTCGTACACGTCCGACGCCAACGGGATCGTCAGCGTGTCGCAGAAGCCGGCCGTGTCGACGTACTACATGTGGGGCTACAACGGCGCCGCCGGTGTGCTCGGCACGCGCAGCGCGGCGGCGCTGGTGCAGGTCCACCCGGCGCTCTCGGCGTACCTGACTCCATCCGCGATCCGGCTCGGTGGATCGACGCTGCTGTACGGGTACCTGAACCCGGCGCACGCCGGTACGACGGCCTACCTGCAGCGGCGGTCCGGTACGACGTGGGTGGCCGTGACGACCGGGAAGCTGACGACGAACGGCAAGTACGCGTTCAGCATCAAGCCGACGGCCCGCGGAACCTACACGTACCGCGTGGTCTGGCTGGCCGACGCTGACCACCAGGGGACGCAGACGGCGTCCAAGGTGCTCACCGTCAGCTGAGGTCGGCAGCCGCCTTGAGCGCGAGCTCGATCGCATGCGCCGCGAGTGGCGAATGCGTACGGCCGGCCTGCCACAGCAAGTAGATCTCCCGCGGCGGGAGACCTGGCGCGAGTTCGTGCAGCGCCAGGCTCTCGTCGTGCCGGAGTACGGCGAGGCGCGGCATCAACGCCGCGCCGAGGCCCGCCCGTACCATCGCCAGCAGTGCCTCGTTGCCCTCGGTACGGAACACGAACTGCGGGCGGATGTCGCGAGCGCGCAGGAAGTCCTCGATGACGGCCTGGTGACAGATCGCCGGGTGCGCGACGAGCGGCAACCCGTCGAGCGCTGCGAGTGGGACGGAGCCGGGCTCGAAGTCGCCGGGACGTGCGACCAGGAAGTACGGATCGTCGAGCAGCTTGGCGCTGTCGATCCCGTCGCCGCCCCGGCCGTCGAAGAACATCAGGTCGAGGTGGGTGAGATCGGGGGAGTCGGTCTCCTCCTCGAACAGGCGGATGTCGCAGCCCGGGTGCGCGTCCCGGAGCCCGCCGATCACGCGCGGCAGCAGAGTGTTCGACACGGTCTGGAACGTGCCGATGTCGATCCGGCTGTCGCCGGCCCGGAACCGCTCGATCCCGTCGTGCATCTCGTCCGCGCGGCGCAGCAGCTCGCGTCCGTGCCGGAGGACGACCTCCCCGAGCGGTGTGATCCGTACCGGCTTCGGCCCACCTGGGCGGTCGAAGAGCGCACCGCCGGCGGCCTTCTCGAGGACGGCGATCTGCTGGCTCACGCTGGACTGGGTGTACCCGAGCCGGCTCGCCGCGCGCCCGAACGATCCCTCGTCGGCGACCGCGGCCAGCGTCGCCAGGTGCCGCAACTCGTACATGCTCCCCAATGTATCGCGTTTGGCGATTGTCTTGATAAGAATCAATCGCTTTTCATGATCCTCCAGCTTTTCTACCGTCGTTGGCATGACCACATACCAGGTGAACGGCATCGAGCTCTGCGCCGAGACGTACGGCGATCCGTCCGACCCCGCGGTGCTTCTGATCCACGGCGCCGGCGCGTCGATGATCTGGTGGGACGCCGAGCTGTGTACGGCGCTCGCCGCGCGTGGCCGGTTCGTGATCCGCTACGACCAGCGCGACACCGGCCGGTCGACGTCGTACCCGGTCGGCGAACCGGGTTACGCGATGAGCGACCTGGCCGCGGACGCGGCCGGCCTGCTCGATGCCCTCGGCATCGAACGCGCCCACGTCGTGGCCCAGTCGATGTCCGGCGGTACGGCGTTGATCCTCGGCGTCGACCACCCGTCCCGGGTCGCCTCGCTGACGTTGATCTCGACCAGCACCGGAGACTCGCACCTGCCGCCCCCGACTGTCTCGTACCTCGCCGAACCCGATTACGACGACCCGGCGGCCGTCGAGGAGTACGTCGTACGGGCGATCGAAGCCGAGTCGGCCGGACACTTCGACGAGGCGGCGGCGCGGGCGCTGGTCCGCGAGGACATGGCCCGCGCCCGGAACTACCAGGCGTCGATGACCAACCACTACGCGATGACCTTCGACGCCCCGCCGTACGGGGAACTGGCCATGCCCGTGCTCGTGATGCACGGCGACGCGGACCCGCTGCTGCCGCTTTCGCACGGTGAGGCGGTCCGGGATGCCATACCTGGTTCGCGTTTCGTCGTTCTTCCCGGGATGGGACACGGGTTGTCGGCGCCGTACTGGAAGACGTTCGTGGACGAGGTGGTGGCGCAATGAAGTACGCGATCTGGTTGCCGCTGTTCGACGAGTTGTCCGATCCGCTGGAGATCACCCGGCTCGCCGCGGCGGCCGAGGAGGCCGGGTGGGACGGGTTCTTCCTGTGGGACCAGCTGTGGTGGCGTCCACCCGTCCGTGAGGTCGCGGATCCGTGGATCACGATGACTGCGATCGCGACCGCGACGGAACGGCTCCGGATCGGGCCGATGGTGTCGCCGATCGCCCGCCGGCGGCCGGCCAAGTTGTTGCGCGAGACAACGACCTTGGACCGCCTGTCGGGCGGCCGGCTGATCCTCGGCGTCGGGCTGGGCAGCGACCGGTTCGCGCAGGAGTACTCGAAGACCGGCGAGGAGCTGAACGATCGCGTCCGGGCGGAGCGGATGGACGAGACGCTCGACATCCTGACCGCGGGGTGGACCGGGGAGCCGGTGCGTTTTCGCGGCAAGCACCTGCTGGTCGATGATGTCGCGTTCCTCCCGCGACCGGTGGCCGGCCGGGTACCGATCTGGCTCGCCGGGTTCCCGGGCAACGTGAAGCCGGTCCGGCGCGCGGCGCGGTACGACGGATTCTTCCCGGTCAACCTCACGTCGGCGGACCAGCTCGCCGAGCCGGTCGCCGTACTGCGCGAGGTCCGCGGCGACCTGGACGGCTACGACATCGCCGTGGCGGTCGAGCCTGGGGACGATCCACGCCCGTACGCAGACGCCGGAGCGACCTGGTATCTCGTCGACGTCGACCCCGCGACACTGCGGCTTGCCGACGTACGGGCGCTGATCGCCGGCGGCGCTCCGCACTAGCAGTCACCGATGCATAGGTGTCTAATCGAAAGAAGCAGGCGGTACGGAGGGTCGCATGGCTACAGTCAGTGGGCAGGCCGGGATCACCGAACGCACTGGACCGGCGGTCGAAGTACGGCGCCGGCCTCTGGGGCAGGTGATCGGGCGGCTGCTGTCCACGACCGACCACAAGGTGATCGGTGAGCTGTACCTGGTCACGTCGTTCGCGTTCTTCCTGCTCGGCGGCGTGATGGCGCTGGTGATCCGCGCCGAGCTGGCCAAGCCGGGCCTGCAGCTCGTGAACGAGGAGACGTACAACCAGCTGTTCACGATGCACGGCACGATCATGCTGCTGCTGTTCGCGACGCCGCTGTTCGTCGGGTTCGCGAACGTGATCATGCCGGTGCAGATCGGCTCGCCGGACGTCGCGTTCCCGCGGCTGAACATGTTCAGCTACTGGCTGTTCCTCTTCGGCGGGCTGATGGTGATCAGTGGATTCCTCACGCCGGGCGGGGCTGCGGACTTCGGTTGGACCGCGTACTCGCCGTTGTCGAACGGGATTCGTTCGCCCGGGGTCGGCGGCGACCTGTGGGTCATGGGGCTGTGGATGGCCGGCCTCGGGACCATCCTCGGCGGCGTCAACTTCGTCACGACGATCATCACCATGCGGGCGCCGGGGATGACGATGTTCCGGATGCCGATCTTCTGCTGGAACATCCTGGTCACCTCGATCCTGGTGCTGATCGCGTTCCCGATCTTCGCGGCGGCCCTGCTCGTGCTGGAGGCGGATCGAACCCTCGGCGCACATGTGTTCGACGCCGCCAACGGCGGGCCGATCCTGTGGCAGCACCTGTTCTGGTTCTTCGGGCACCCAGAGGTGTACATCATCGCGCTGCCGTTCTTCGGCATCATCACCGAGATCCTGCCGGTCTTCAGCCGCAAGCCGATCTTCGGGTACTACGGCCTGGTCGCGGCCACGATCGCGATCGGGGCCTTGTCGATCGCGGTCTGGGCGCACCACATGTTCACCACCGGGGCCGTCGCGCTGCCGTTCTTCTCGTTTATGACGTTCCTGATCGCAGTGCCGACCGGGGTGAAGTTCTTCAACTGGATCGGCACGATCTGGGGCGGGTCGGTGTCGATGGACACGCCGATGCTGTGGGCGATCGGGTTCCTGGTGACGTTCCTGTTCGGCGGGCTGACCGGGATCATCCTGGCCTCGCCGGCGCTGGACTACCAGCTGCAGGACTCGTACTTCGTCGTGGCGCACTTCCACTACGTCGTGTTCGGGACCGTGGTGTTCGCGATGTTCGCCGGGTTCTACTTCTGGTGGCCGAAGATGACCGGGCGGATGCTCGACGAGAAGCTTGGGAAGATGCACTTCTGGCTGTTGTTCATCGGTTTCCACACGACGTTCCTGGTGCAGCACTGGCTGGGCGTCGAAGGGATGCCGCGGCGGTACGCCGACTACCGGGCGAGTGACGGGTTCACGACGCTGAACCAGGTGTCGAGCGTGGGTGCGTTCATCCTGGGTGCGTCGCTGCTCCCGTTCTTCTACAACATCTACAAGTCGCGGCGGACTCCGCGGGTCGGAGTGGACGATCCGTGGGGTTGGGGCCGGTCGCTGGAGTGGGCGACGAGCTGCCCGCCGCCGCGGCACAACTTCGAGAGGCTGCCGCGGATCCGGTCCGAGTCGCCGGCGTTCGACCTGCATCATCCGGACGAGGCTTATCGGGAGCTGCTTTAGGGCAACCGGTCCAGCAGGCGGGTGAGTGCCTGCTGGGTCTGCTGCGGCGGGGGACTGCTGGAGGCGAGCATTTCCAGGGCTTGCGTGTACGCCTCGACGTCGTCGCGCTTGTCCAGGTAGAGCGCGCTGGTCAGGTGTTCGAGGTACACGATGTCGGGCAGGTCCCGCTGCGGGAACCGGAGCAGGCTGAACGCGCCGCCGGTCGCGGCGTGGCCGGAACTCTCGAGCGGGATGATCTGGACGGTGACGTTCGGGCGCTCGACGGCCTCGCGGAGGGCGCCGAGCTGACTTCGGAGGACGTCGACGCCGCCGATCGGCCGGTGCAGGACGGCCTCCTCGATCACGGCCCACAACCGCAGCGGCGGCTCCCGGTCCAGGGCGCGTTGCCGCCTGGTCCGGAGGGCGACCAGGCGCTCGACCTCGCTGTCGGTGCGGGTGCCGCTCGGGGCGAGCTGGGCGACGGCCCGCGCGTAGTCGGCGGTCTGCAGCAGGCCGGGGACGAACTGGATCTCGTACGTCCGGATGAGCTCGGCCGTCGCCTCGAGCCCGAGGTACGCGTCGAACCACTCCGGCGTGACGTCACCGTACCGATGCCACCAGCCCGGGTCGTTCGCCGCCCGCGCCAGCTCCAGCAGCCGATCCCGCTCGCGCGCTTCGTGGACGCCGTACAACGTGAGCAGATCCGAGACGTCCCGCTCCTTGAACCCGACCCGCCCCAACTCCATCCGGCTGATCTTCGACTCCGAGGCCCGGATCGCCCACCCGGCGTCGGTCCGTGTGACGCCGGCCCGCTCACGCAACTCCCGCAGATGACCACCGAGCATCATCCGCAGCGCAGTAGGCCCCACCACACTTCGCCCCGCCATACGCCGAGTCTACATGATTATCGAACAAATGTTCCCATACGATCCGGGCCCACCGAGGTGCCCACAGGCATCAGTCGCGGAGGTATTCGGCGCGCCAGCGGAGGATGGTGGGGTCGGTGGGGCTGGGGGTCTTGTCGAGTTGGATGAGGTGGAGGTCGGGGGTGCTGAAGGACTGGATGGTGGAGCGGGTGAGGGGCCAGGGTGGGCCTTGGGTCTCGGCGTCGGGCTGGTCGTCGGGGCGGGCGGCGGCGATGACGAGGAGGGTGCCGCCGGGACCGACCAGCTCGGTGACGTGTTTGATCGCGTCGGGCTGGAGTGGGATCGGGAGGGCCTGGACCGTGTAGATCTCGACCACGAGGTCGAACGCCCGGTGCCAGTCGGCAGGCGGGTTGAGAAGGTCGGCGACGATGTAGTGCGCCTTGGAGTCCGGGTGGTTGCGGTGTGCGGTCTCGATCGCGCTGGGGGAGATGTCGAACGCGGTCGTGTCGTAGCCGCGGTCGACGACCAGCTCGGCGTCCCAGCCGGTGCCGGCGCCGACGATCAGCGCGGTCTTACCGGTGCCGTCGGGAAGCGACTCGGCGATCCAGTCGACCAGCAGCTGATGTGCCGTACCGCGGTCCCACGGGACGACGGCCTCGCCCTCGGCCGCGGCGGCGTACAGGTTCTCGAACCAGCCGGTCGGGTCGTCGCGCTCGAGCGATTCGCGCACGATCCGCGACACGACCTCCGGATCCTCAGTCATCTGTCTCCCTCACCTCGGGACCGGTGTGGATCGACCGCACGGTCTGCACGGTGTCCACGTCGGTCGGCCTCTTGTCCTCGCGGTAGCGGATCACGCGAGCGAACCGCAGCGCCATCCCGGCCGGATAGCGCGGTGACGTCTGTACCCCGTCGAACGCGATCTCCACCACGATCTCCGGCTTGATGAACACGACCCAGTCGTCCTGCCGGACGGCGAGCTCCTGGAACCGCTCGGTCTGCCAGCGCAACAGCTCGTCGGTCAGCCCTTTGAAGGTCTTGCCGAGCATCACGAACTCACCGGTCTCCTCGTCCCGTGCGCCGAGGTGCAGGTTCGACAGCCAGCCCTTGCGCCGCCCGTGCCCCCACTCGGCCGCGAGCACCAGCAGGTCGAGAGTGAACGTCTGCTTGACCTTGACCCACCCGGACCCCCGCCGGCCGGCCTCGTACGGAACGGTCAGCGACTTCACCACGACGCCCTCGTGCCCTCGCCGTACGGCGTCCTCGAAGAACGCCTGGGCCGCCTCGGTGTCGTCGGTCACGAGCCGCGGGATATGCCGCTCCTCGGGGAGCAGCTTCGACAGCCATTCGTGCCGCTCCGCACCGGACAGCCCGAGCAGGTCCTGCCCGTCCTGATGCAGGATGTCGAAGAAGTACGGCGTCAGCGGCACGGTCTCCGGGCCCGTGGCCGCACGGGTGGCCGTCCGCGACCCGGTCACCTGGAACGGCTCCGGCCGCCCGTCACCGCGCAACGCGATCAGCTCACCGTCCAGCACGACCTGTTGCACGTCGAGCGCGAGCACCGCGGTCACCACCTCGGGCGCCCGCGCGGTGATGTCGTCCAGCGTCCGCGTGTAAACGACCACTTCGTCGCCGTCGCGGTGCACCTGGATCCGGATCCCGTCGAGCTTCCACTCGAGCGCCGCCGGCATGCCCGTCTTCTCCAGCGCCTCAGCCACCGTGGTCGCCGACTGCGCGAGCATCGGCTGCACGCCGCGCCCGACCTCGAGCCCGAACTGCGCGAGCCCCGCCTCGCCCTCGGTCAGTACGGCGACCGCGACCGGAGCCGTCGCTCCGCGCAGCATCGCCGCGGTCCGGATCTTGTCCAGCGGGATGGCCGTAGCGCGCGCGACCGCGTCGGCCATCACGCCGTCGAGCGCACCCTGCCGCAGTTCGCCGCCGACCAGCAGCCGCAGGAACTGCTGCTCGGCCGCGGTCGCCCGGCCGAACAACACGTCCACCGTCGCCCGGCGCCGCGCCTGGACGCCGGCTCCGGACATCCCGGCCAGCTCCGCGAACGCCTGGTCGACCTCCTCGACGGTCAACGACGGCTCCGCGGCCGGCGGCGGCGCGTCCATCAGCGTCCGCCAACCCACCCCGGTCCGGCGCTGCCGGAGCTCGCCGGACAGGTACGTCACGACGATCTCGATCTCGGCCGGTTCGGTGGCCTCGGACAACAATCCGGCGATGAACCCGGCCTTCTGCAGCCGCGACCTGGTCCCGGCCAGCGCGGCGGAGGTCTCGACCACCTTGGTGAGCAGCATGTCCCCAGTGTCTCTCGACCCACCGACAGTTCCGCCGCAACTTTCGGCGTCCGGCGTGCATCGAGATCAGTACACGACGACTGGGGAGTTCTAGATGCGACGTACCATCGCGGCGATAGCCGGCCTGGCCCTGACGGTTCCTTTCCTGACCAGCATGAGTACGGCGTCCGCTGCGAACGCCTGCTACGTACAGTCCGGCGGCCTCACCGCCGGGAACGACACCGTCGACCGGTACGTCAACGCGACGTCGCCGATCACCGTCAAGCCGGTCGACGTGATGGCCAAGAACCCGTTCGGCGGCCGCGGGATCGCGCTCAGCACGAGCTGGACCTGGGACGACGACTTCGGCGACGAGACCTCGTTGAACGGCAATGTCGTGTCCGGCGGCGTGATGTACGCGGCGAACCAGTGGGTGACGAAGGGGACCGGCGGCCAGGTCGCGCGCAGCAGCATGACCCGGGTCGGCAGCGGCTGGGACGCGTTCCGTACGCTCACCCAGTCCTGGTCGCTGCAGACGCCGGGCTGGCGGATGTACGCGCTCCGCGGCGACGGTTCGCTGTTCCGCTGGACCATCACCTCGGCGCAGAACGGGACGCAGGTGTGGCACGCGGCCGGTTCGTACCCGGGCTTCTCGTCCGTGAAGGCGGTCGCGCTGCTCAGCCGTACGTCGACGTACGACACTCTGCTCGCGACGACCTGGGGTGGCGCGCTCTACACGATCCACATCCCGCTGACGTCCCCGATGAAGCCGGTGGTGAAGGCACTGCGGACCAAGTCGTGGGGAAGCTTCGAACGCCTGCTGACCGCCCGATGCGGAAACTACGGCACCCTGCTGCTCGCGATCGACAAGGACCTCGGCGCCGGTTACCTGTATGCCGTTGGGCACGCCAACGGAACCGCCACCGCGATCAAGTCGCTGGGCAAGGTGCCGGCGAACTTCAACGACCAGACCGACTTCGCCTGGCAGAGCGTCGTGGACGCGCCAGTGTTCGGCGAGTAAGGCCTACGGCGCCGGCGGCAGGTCGTCCAGGAAGTCTGCCGCCGGCGTGAAGAACAGCGAGCCGGTGACCGCGGTGGAGAAGTCGAGCAGACGGTCGTGGTTGCCTTCGGGTACGCCGATGAACATCCGCCGCAGCATCAGCTCGGTCACCGACGGCGTCTTCGCGTACCCGATGAAGTAGGTGCCGAACTCCTGCGTGCCGACGGTCCCGAACGGCATGTTGTCACGCAGGATCTGCAGCTGGTTGCCGTCCTCGTCCTCGACCACGTTCAGCACGATGTGCGCGTTGCCGGGCTTCTTCGCGTCGTCCATCTCGATGTCGTCGAGCTTGCTGCGGCCGACCGCGAGCTCCTGCTGCTCGACGGTCAGCGCGTTCCACGCCTTCAGGTCGTGCACGTACTTCTGCACGATCACGTAGCTGCCGCCGGCGAAGTCCGGGTCCTCGTCACCGATCAGTACGGCGGCCTGCGCGTCGGCGCCGGCCGGGTTCTCGGTGCCGTCGACGAAGCCGAGCAGGTCGCGCATCTCGAAGTACTTGAAGCCGTGCACCTCGTCGACGACCGTCGCGGCGCCGTCGAGGCCGTTCATGATCTGACTTGCCAGCTCGAAGCACTGGTCCTGGTGGGCGGCCCGGATGTGGAACAGCAGGTCGCCGGGCGTGGACGGCGCGCGGTGCGTCTTGCCCCGCAGCTCCACGAACGGGTGCAGCTCGGCCGGGCGCGGTCCGCTGAACAGCCGGTCCCACGCGTCGGACCCGATGCTGGTGACACAGGACAGGTTGCCGGCAGGCACCCGGAACCCGACCGAGCGGACGAGCGCGCTGAGCCGCTCCAGCAGGTCGCGGGTACGGCCCTCGCCGCCCGGCTCGATCCGCACCACCAGGAAGATGGCCGAACCGCTCAACGGCATCAGCACGGACTGCGGCAGCGCGTCCGTCACCCGATCCGTCTCCGGCGTCGGTTCTGTAACCACCCTGATCTCCCTCCGCTCCCGGTCGGCCGATCTTCTAGAGTCCAGTCATGGACCCGCAACCGCCCGGACCATCACCACAACCGGGCCAATACTCCCAGCCGGGACCGTACCTGCAACCGTGGGGTCAACCGGGTCCGTACCCAACGCCGTCCGTCCAGCGCGAGCCGCCTACGATCCCGGCGCCGAGTGGTACGCCGTACCACCGGCTGGCGCGGACTCCGAAGCACGCATGGTGGCGACCGCTCGCCGGGACGCTGCTGCTGGCGGCGACCGGGTTCTTCGCGATGACGTTCGTGGTGATCGGCTGGGTGGTCGTGCACCGCGTCGTCGCCGGCGCCTTCCCGGCCCCGGCGGGTGCCGACGTCTTCCCGAGTGACACCGAGAACCTCGCGCTCGCGTTGGTGTTGCTGGCCCTGATGACGCCGCTCGCCGGTCTGTCGGCGTGGCTCGTGCAGCGCCGGCCGTTCTGGAGCGTCGCCTCGGTGCGGAACCGGATCCGGTGGCGTTGGCTGCTCTGGTGCTGCGTGCCGGCCCTCGGGTACGTCGGGTTCTCGTACCTGATGGGGCTTCTGGTGGACGCCGTGTTCCCGCCGCAGGACACGATCGGGATCGAGGGTGGCGCGTGGATCGGCTGGGGCGCGTTCGCCGTACCGGCGCTGGTGATCGTGATCCTGGTGCCGTTCCAGTCGACGGCGGAGGAGTTCGTGTTCCGCGGCTGGCTGGTGCAGGCGGTCGGTGCGTACGGCCCGGACAGCGCCGAGGGCACGGTGCCGTGGCTGCGGAAGCTGTTCCGGACGCCGTGGCCGGGGATCGTGGTCGGGGGTGTCGCGTTCGTGCTCGGCCACGGGTACACCGGCTGGGCGATGGCCGACGTGTTCCTGTTCGCTGTGACGGTCGGCTGGCTGACCGTGCGGACCGGGGGACTGGAGGCGGCGATCGCGCTGCACGCGCTGAACAACCTGTTCGCATTCTTGTTGCCTGCGGCAATGGGTCAGGGGAGTGCCTGGGACCAGCAGGGCGGGGCGCCGTGGACCCTGCTGGCGAGTGACAGCATCGGCCTCGGGGCGTACGCGCTGGCGGTCGTGTGGCTGGCGCACCGGCGTGAGATCAACCGGCTGAGCTAAAACCCCGCGAGAACTGTCGGAATGCTCTGGCAGGATTTGGCGGGTGACGAACGCGACGATCGAGGCCGTGCTGTTCGACTGGGGCGGCACGCTGGCAACCTGGCACGACATCTCCCTGCACGAGACCTGGCGGGCGGTGACCACCGTGCTCGACGAGGCGAACGCCGACGAGCTGGCGGCCCGGCTGGTTGCGGCCGAGGGCTCCGTCTGGCGGCGCTCCCGCGACGAGCACCGGAGCAGCACTCTCGAGGAGGTGTGCCTACTGGCCGAGGTGGAGCTGACCCCGGCGGCGCTCGAGGTGTACGAGCGCCAGTGGGACCCGCACACGGTGCTCGAGCCGGACGCGATCGAGACGCTGCACGCGCTGCGCTCCCGGGGGCTGAAGCTCGGCGTACTGTCGAACACCATCTGGCCGCGCCGCCGGCACGAGGAGATCTTCGCCCGCGACGGCGTGCTCGAGTTGCTGGACGGTGCCGTCTACACCAGCGAGATCGAGCACACCAAGCCGCATCCGGAGTCGTTCCTGGCGGCCATGCAGGCGGTCGGGGTCTCCGACCCGGCGCGGTGCCTGTTCGTCGGCGACCGGCTGTTCGACGACGTCTGGGGCGCGCAGAACGTCGGCATGCGCGCGGCGCACCTTCCGCACAGCGCGATCCCGCGCGAGCAGATCGGCCACACGGAGGGTACGCCGGACGCCACCGTCCAGCGGCTGTCCGAGCTGCCCGCGCTGATCGACGAATGGGAGGGCCGCGCCGCCTAGAACCGAAAGACCCCCGGGCCAGATCGTGGCCCGGGGGTCCTGAGGGGTTTCGGGGTGGGGTAGTACTACGCGGCGAGGGTCGGATCAGCCATCAGGCGGAGGCGGCCCAGCGCCTCGCGCTCGATCTGGCGGACCCGCTCCGCCGAGATGCCGTGTACCGCGCCGATGTCGGCCAGCTTGGCCTGGCGGCCGTCGTGCAGACCGTACCGGCGGCGGATCACGTCGGCCGACCGCGGGTCGAGCTGGTCGACCAGACTGAACAGACCCGAACGGTCCGACGCGTCGGCGACCAGCTGGTCCGGACCCGGCGCGGTCTCGGCCGCGATCAGGTCACCCAGCGAGGTCTCACCCTCGTCGTCGACCGGGCTGTTCAGGCTGATGTGGTCCCGGCCGATGCGGATCAGTTCGGTGACCCGCTCCTCGTCCAGGCCCAGCTCGGCCGCGATCTCGTCGATCTCCGGCTCCCGCCCGAGCTTGCGCTCCAGCGTGCGCCGGGCGGACCCGATCTGGTTCAGCTGCTCCACCACGTGCACCGGCAGCCGGACCACCCGGGCCTGCTGCGCGATCCCGCGGGTGATCGCCTGCCGCACCCACCACGTCGCGTACGTCGAGAACTTGAAACCCTTCCGGTAGTCGAACTTCTCCACCGCCCGGATCAGCCCCGTGTTGCCCTCCTGGACCAGGTCCAGCAGCGGCATCTGGGACCGCCCGTACCGGCGGGCGATCGACACCACGAGCCGGAGGTTCGCGGTCACGAACCGCTGCTGTGCGCGCCGGCCCTCGTCGGCCAGCCACTCCAGCTCATCCTCCGTCGCATATTTGGGCGCTCCGCCCTTCTTCCGTCCAACCCGCCCCTCGGCCAGCAGTTGCTCCGCCAGGAGTCCTGCTTCGACCGTCTCAGCGAGCTCGACCTCTTCCTCAGCCGTCAGCAGAGGCGTGCGCGCGATCTCCTCGAGGTAGAGACCGACGCTGTCCTTGCCGTCGATTCCGTCGTCCGTGCTGCGGACACGAGCCATGCGAGCCACCGAAACTCCCTTCGTCGTTACATGGAGAGCAACGCTCGAGTAGGGTTCAAGATTCCGGTACCAGTGTGTAAACACCCTGAAGGTTCCCTGAGAGTTCCTGGCAGCAATTCGAAATCACACTTCAGGTGCCCCTTGATGTGTTGCACAACACACACCAAGGGGCCGAAATTCCCGCTTTCCTCAGCTCAGTCCCAGCGTGTCCAGCTCCCAGGCCAGCGAGAAGGCGACCTCGCGCCAGGCGTCGTACCGCCCGCTGCGGCCGCCGTGACCGGCCTCCATCTCGGTCTTCAGCAGGACGTCGGAATCACCGGTCGCGGTCGCCCGGAGTTTCGCCACCCACTTCGCCGGTTCGACGTACAACACCCGGGTGTCGTTCAGGCTGGTGATCGCCAGGATGCGCGGATAGCGCTGCGCCGTGACGTTTTCGTACGGCGAGTAGGACTTCATGTACGCGTACACCTCGGGGTCCGCCAGCGGATTGCCCCATTCCTCCCACTCGATCACGGTCAGCGGCAGCGACGGGTCGAGAATCGACGTCAGCGCGTCCACGAACGGGACCTCCGCGACGATTCCGGCGAACGCCTCCGGGGCCAGGTTCGCGACCGCGCCCATCAGCAGGCCGCCGGCGCTGCCGCCCTGGGCGACGAGCCGTTCCGGTCTGGTCCAGCCGGTCTGTACCAGGTGCTCGGCGGCCGCGACGAAGTCGGTGAAGGTGTTCCGCTTGGTCAGCATCTTGCCGTCGTCGTACCAGTGCCGGCCGAGCTCGCCGCCGCCGCGAACATGGGCGATCGCGAACACCACGCCGCGCTCGAGCAGCGACAGCCGCGGGATCGAGAACCACGGGTCCATCGAGGATTCGTACGAGCCGTACCCGTACAGCACGACCGGGGCGTTGCCGTCCTTCGCGACGTCCTTGCGGGCGACCATCGAGATCGGCACCTTGGTCCCGTCCGGCGCGGTCGCCCACTCCCGGTACTGCGTGTACGCATCAAGGTCGACTCCGCCGAGCACCGGCTGCTGCTTCAACAGGCGCCGCTCGCCGGTCGCGACGTCCACGTCGTACGTCGAACCGGGCGTGACCAGTGAGGTGTAGCCGAAGCGGTACCGGGTGTCGTGCCACTCGTCGTTCCGCCCGGGAGACACGGTGTAGATCGGCTCGTCGAACTCCAGGGCCTCGGGCGCGCCGAAGGTGTCGCCGGTACGCCGCATGATCGCCAGCTCGGTGAGTGCGTTGCGGCGCCGGTACAGGATGACGTGGTCGGCGAACGCGTCCGCGCCGAGCAGGCGGCTGGTCTCGTCGCCCTCGAGCATGGTCGTCCACTCACCGGGGGCGTCGAGCGGCGCGGTGGCCAGCGAGAAGTTCGCGGCGTCCGCGTTGTGCGTGATCAGCAGCTGGTCGCCGGCATGCTCCACGTCGTACTCCACGCCCTCGCGGCGGGGCGCGACCACGACCGGCCGGCCGGCCGGGTTGTGCGCGTCGAGCAGCCAGGCCTCGCTGGTCAGCTTGCTGCCGAGCGAGATCAGGATCGCCTGCTCGTTGCGGGTCAGGTCGACGCCGACCCAGAACCGCTCGTCCGGCTCCTCCATCACCAGGACGTCCTCGGCCTCACCCAGGGTGTGCCGCCAGACCTGGTACGGGCGCCAGGCGTCGTCGACCTTCGTGTAGAACAGCGTCGAGTTGTCGGCCGACCACGCGGAGCCGTAGTGCACGTCGGGCAATTCGTCCGGCAGCAGGTCGCCGGTGCTCAGGTCCTTGATCCGCAACGTGAACCGCTCGTCGCCCTTGAGATCCACCGAGTACGCGAGCAGACGGCCGTCGGGGGAGACGTCGACAGTGCCGAGCGAGAAGAACTCGTTGTCGCCGGCGACCTCGTTGCCGTCGAGCATCACCTCTTCGCCGGCGATCTCCTTGTCGAGCGCCGGCGGCTGGTCGCCGTCGACCTTGACCCGGCAGTGCAGCGAGTACTGCCGGCCCTCGATGGTGCGGGAGTAGTACCAATAGTCCCCGCGTCGCGCCGGCACGCTCAGGTCGGTCTGCAGCGTGCGGTCCGAGATCTCCTTGAAGATTGCCTCACGCAACGATTCGAGGTGCGCCGTGCGTGCCTCGGTGTAGGCGTTCTCGGCCCGCAGGTAGTCCAGCACCTCGTCGTTCGTCTTGTCCCGCAGCCACTCGTACTCGTCCACGAACGTGTCGCCGTGGTGCGTCCGCTCCACCGGCTTCCGCGCCGCAACCGGCGGCTCAACAGCAGAAATCTCAGCCATGCGGCGAGACTACCTGCGAGCACGCCCGCCGACTAAGCGAGTAAGGCCGCCACCGCGTCGAGCGCGGACGTCACCGCACGACGCGACTCGTCCGTGTGGTCCAGCACGTCGAACCCGTGCCGGCCCTCGGGTACCTCGATGAGCTGCAGCTCGACGCCCGCCGCCCGCGCCGCCTCGACGAACGGGGGTTGTGTCGGCGCCACATCGGGCAGCTCCCGGCCGACGACAGTCATCACGATCGGCAGGTTGCCGGCGCCGGCGACGGCCTGCACCGGATGCATGCCCCGAACGGTCACCAGTTCGGAGTCGCCCAGCACCGGATAGGTCAGCCCGACACACCGCAACCACTGCGGCGGACTGTGCAGGAACTGCGACGCCAGCGGCCCGGCACCCGAGAAGAACCACAGCGCAACGCGATCACCGTCGACTCGCGGGTGCGTCCGCAGGCCCGCGATCGCTGCGCTGAGGGCAGCATTGGAGCGGTCGTCGTCCGGCAGCCCGTCCGGGCTGTGGTCCACGACAGTTGCCACGCAGCCACGGTCGGCGAGCTGACTCGCGTAACCCCGGTAGATCTGCCAGGCGCTGGGCACTGACCGTCCCTCGGCAGCGTACGGAACTCCGTGGATCAGCAGGACTGCCGGAGCCGGGTCGGGCGTGTTCGGCAGGTACAGGTCCAGGCCCTGATACGTCGCCGTGGGGACGTCAGGCGTCGGCAGGACGAACGGCGGATCCACTGGCATGGCGTCACAGTAGATGCGGCCGGGGTCGGTCAGACCGCGTACGTGGCCACGACGGGGGCGTGGTCGCTCCAGCGTTCGGCATAGGTGGGGGCTCGGTGGACGACGCAGTTCTTCGCGGCGGCGGCCAGTTCGGGGGAGGCGATCTGGTAGTCGATGCGCCAGCCGGCGTCGTTGTCGAAGGCCTTGCCGCGCCAGGACCACCACGAGTACGGCCCGGGGCCTTCGCCGCCGAACCGGCGGCCCAGGTCGACCCAGCCGGACTCGAAGAGGCGGTCGAGCCAGGCGCGTTCCTCGGGGAGGAAGCCGCTCTTCTTGCGGTTCGCCTTCCACGCCTTCAGGTCGGCCTCGCGGTGGGCGATGTTGAGGTCGCCACACATCAGTACGTGCCGGCCGTCGGCGCGGAGCTCGGTCAGCCGGGCGGTGATCGCGTCGAGGAACGCGTACTTCTCCTCCTGCCGCGGCGGCGTCTCGAACTCTCCGGTGAACACGTACGTGCTGACGGCGGTCAGCGTCGTACCGTCCTCGAGTACGACGTCGGCCTCGACCCAGCGGCCCGTCCCGTCGAAGCGCTCCGGACCGAGGTCACCGCGCTCGCCCTTGATCGGCCGCCGCGTCGCGACCGCCACGCCGGCGCGGCCCTTGTGCCCGTCGATCGCCGGCTCCGCGTGCGCGATGTTCCAGTCGGCGCCGAGCAGGTCACGCAGTACGTCGTCCGGCGCGCGGACCTCCTGCATCAGCAACAGGTCCGGGTCGGTGTCCTGTAGCCAGGGGCCCATCCCGCGCCGGAAGGCGGCCCTGATCCCGTTCACATTCACCGTGGCAACCGTCAGCACGGCATGACCTTACCCTCCGTGATGCCCGGGCTTGACCACCATCAGCACGAGCACGATCAGCCAGAGCAGCGCGAAGATCCCGGACGTCATCGACAGCAGCTTCGCCTTCGGCAGTACGGCGCTGCGCTCTTCCGCCGTACCGCCGGCCACCGCGAGTACAGCGGACTGCGCCGGGACGACCACGTACGCGAGGACCAGCGCCGCCGCCAGCGTCAGCACGATCGAGATGATCAGCCACGCCTCGCCCATCACGTGCCTGCTGCCGGCGAGTGCGAACCCGAACAGCGGTACGGCGAGGCTCGCCCACCCGTACACGGTGGTGATCCGGTGCAGCACCGGCAGGCCGCCGGCGTCTGGGGTCTCGGCGGTGAGCAGCTTCTTCGCCAGCGGCGGATACATGCTGGTCGCGATGGTGATCGGACCGACGCACAGGATCGCGGCGAGGATGTGGACGATCAGGAAGAACTTGTTCATCTGCTCTCATCAAGTGGTCGTCGGGGAGAGGCCTGTCGTCGAGAGGATGGCGTCCAGCGACTGCACGCACAGATGCTCGAGAGCTTCCGGCGAGACCGTCGGGTCGTCGATCCAAACCAGCAGGGTCTGTTCGACGTAACCCTGCCAGCCGTGGCAGGCGAGCTCGACGACGGGGGTGACCTCGATGCCACGCTCCGCGACCGCGCCGATCACCCACTGGCTGAACACGCGCCGCAGGTCCGAGTGCAGCGTGCGGATCTCGGGGTTACCGGCCGCGGACATCAGCAGCGTCGCGCGGTACAGCTGCGGAGCCTCGAGCACGGCTCGGACGAACGCGCCGATGCCCGCCCGGAGCTGCTCGTCCGGCGGCAGCGACGGGTCCGGCGCGGTCCGCAGCATGACCTCGGCGGCCGCCTCCTCGATGACGGCGTACTGGAACTTCTTCTTCGAGCCGAAGTAGTGGAACAGCAGCGCGGGGGAGACCCCGGCCTCGGCGGCGACCAGTTCGATGCTCAGTTCGCGGTGCGGGTCGGCCAGCAGCACCCGGCGGGCGGCCTGAAGGATCTGCGTACGCCGTTCGTCGGGGCGTAGCCGGGCGCTGGTCTGACTCATGCGAGCCATTCTATTGAGTATTTGGTCAACAAGCACTTACTGTTGAGTATCCACTCAACAAGCTGGAGGTTCCCGATGCGTCCGTTGGCCGGTCAAGTCGTGCTCGTCACCGGTGCCTCCCGGGGGATCGGCGCCGCGGTCGCCCGGAAGGTGGCCCGCGACGGCGCCAGGCTCGCCCTGGTCGGCCTCGAACCGGACGAGCTGAAGAAGGTCGCCGAGGACTGCGGCGCGGACGCCGGCTGGTGGGAGGCCGACGTCACCGACGTGGACTCGCTGCGCACGGCGGTCGACGAGATCGTGGCGCGGTACGGCCGGATCGACGTCGTGATGGCGAACGCCGGTATCGCCGCGCCGGGCTTCACCCGGAGCATGGACCCGAAGGCCTGGGAGCGGGTCATCGACGTCAACCTGCTCGGCGTCTGGCGGACCGTGCACCTGACGTTGCCGTACCTGCTGGAGAGCAAGGGGTACCTGCTGCTCGTGTCGTCGCTGGCGGCGATCGTGCACATTCCGGGCCTGGCGTCGTACAACGTGGCGAAGGCCGGCGTCGAGGCGATGGGTGACACGCTGCGGCCGGAGCTGAAGCATCTCGGGGTGCGCGTCGGGGTGGCGCACATGACGTTCGTCGACACGGACATGGTCCGCGGGGTCGACACGCACCCGGTGTTCGGCAAGGTGCGGACCGGGCTCCCGATGGTGGGCAAGACGTATCCGCTGGACTTCGCGGTCGACAAGTTCGTCGAGGGGATCAAGAAGCGCTCCCGGACCGTGCACGTGCCCGGCTGGATCGGTGCGCTGAAGGTGGTGCGGTGGGCGCTGCCGCACCTCATCGAGGCATGTTCGCGGTTCAGTGTGCCGAAGGCGGACGCGGCGGCGCTCGCGGACGTGCAGGCGCGCGGTGCGGAGGCGTCGTCACGTCCGACCGGTGCCGGCGGGCTGGCGGACGCGGAGAAGGCCGCCGGGCGATGAGCCGCGCGTACGACGTCGTACTGCTGGGTGCGTCCGGCTTCACCGGGGCGCTGACCGCGGAGTACCTTGCGAAGAACGCCCCCGAGGGCACCCGCTGGGCCGTTGCCGGACGCAACAAGTCGAAGTTGGAGCGGTTCGGCAAGGATGTCCTGTACGCCGACGTGACCGATCCGGCGTCGCTCCGATCGTTGGCCGAGTCCACGAAAGTTGTTGCCACGACGGTCGGCCCGTACGTGCAGTACGGCGAACCGCTGGTCGCCGCGTGTGCCGAGGCCGGCACCGGGTACCTCGACCTGACCGGCGAGCCGGAGTTCCTGGACCGGATGTACGTGCGGTACGACGAACGCGCGAAGCAGACCGGCGCGCGGATCGTCCACGCGTGCGGCTTCGACTCGATTCCGTACGACCTCGGCGTCCAGTACACCGTCGAGCAGTTGCCGGAGAACGTACCGATCCAGGTCGACGGGTTGCTGCGGGCCGGTGGCCGGCCTTCGGGTGGGACGTTCCACACGGCGATCACGGCGTTCTCCCGGCCGAAGCAGAACCTCGACGCGCACCGTGCCCGGCGCGCTGCCGAGGTGCCGCCGGTCGGACGGAAGGCGCGGGCGGTGGCGGGCAGGATCCACCGGCAGCAAGGGTTCTGGGCGGTGCCGTTGCCGACGATCGATCCGCAGATCGTCGGGTTCTCGGCGCGGCTGCTGGACCGCTACGGGCCGGACTTCCGGTACTCGCACTACGCCGCGGTGAAACATCTGCCGACTGTTGCCGCAGGCATCGGTGGGGTAGGGCTGCTGATCGCCGGCGCTCAGGTGCCGCCGGTCCGCAATGCGCTCCTGAAGCGTTTGCAGCCCGGCGACGGACCGAGTGCGGAGACGCGGGCTCGTTCCTGGTTCAACGTACGTTTCGTCGGCCGCGGCGGCGGCAAGCAGGTCGTCACCGAGGTCGCGGGCCGCGATCCCGGGTACGACGAAACCGCCAAGATGCTCGGCGAGAGTGCCCTCTGTCTGGCGCTGGACGACCTCCCGGAAACCGCCGGGCAAACCACGACCGCCGCTGCGATGGGCCCCGCCCTCCGCAACCGCCTGGTGAAAGCGGGGATGACCTTTGCCACCCTCGAAGTCGACAACTACTAGTCGCGACGGAACGCGCCTCGCCGTCTACACCTACCCGAATCCCGGCGCACCCGTTCTCATCTGTCTCCACGGCTACCCGGACAACGCGGCCCTCTGGACGCCGATCGCCGAACAACTGTCCGAAGCCTTCGAGATCGTCACGTACGACATCCGCGGATCCGGCGAATCCGACTACCCCAGCAACACGTCCGCGTATTCCCTGGACCGTCTGCAGGACGACTTCCAAGCGGTCCTCGATCAGGTACCGGCCGGGCGTGCCGTGCATGTGTTGGCCCATGACTGGGGCTCGATCCAGGCCTGGCACTTCGTCACCGACCCGACCCTGCAAGACCGCCTCGCCACCTTCACCTCCCTTTCCGGGCCATCACTCGACCATGCGGGGTACTTCCTTCGCCGGTGGGACCGCGCCGCGTTCAGACAACTGCTGCACTCCTGGTACATCTTCTACTTCCACCTCCCGTGGCTGCCGGAGCTCGCCTGGCGGAAGGGCTGGGCGCAGCGCACGTTCAACCGTCTCGAGAGACAAGAACCGGACGACAACCGCGCGATCGGCGACTACGTGAACGGCATGAAGCTCTACCGCGCGAACGTCCTACCCCGGCTGCTCAAACCGACAGAGCGGTGTACAGACGTGCCGGTTCTGGCGGTGTCACCGGACGCCGACCCGTTCGTCACCACCCCGCTGCAGACCGACATCGCACGCTGGGCCCCGAACCTGACCGTGAAGGTGGTCAGGGGCGGCCACTGGATGCCCCGGAAGAATCCCGGACTTGTCGCCGAGCTGGTCCGGGATCACACCCTTCAGGTGGCACGCTGGGAGGTATGAAGACGCTTCTCAACCTGATCTGGCTGGTGCTGGCCGGGTTCTGGCTGGCGGTCGGGTACGCGGTCGCCGGGATCATCTGCTGCGTGCTGATCGTCACGATCCCGTTCGGTGTCGCGGCGTTCCGGATCGCCGGGTACACGCTGTGGCCGTTCGGCCGGACCGTGGTCGACAAGCCCGGCGCCGGTGCGGGCGCACTGCTCGGCAACCTGATCTGGATCGTCTTCGCCGGCTGGTGGCTGGCGCTCGGCCACCTGACCACCGGGATCGCGCTCTGCCTGACGATCATCGGCATCCCGCTCGGCATCGCGAACTTCAAACTGATCCCGGTCTCGCTGCTGCCGCTCGGCAAGGAGATCGTCCCGTCCAACAGCCCGTTCGTGTGAGGTCGCTGACCGTCCTCGGCTCCTGTGGCGCCTGGCCCGAGCCGGGTCGCGCGTGCGCCGGGTTCCTGTTGGAGTACGACGGTTTCCGGGTCGTGCTCGATCTCGGGTACGCCGCGCTGCCGCGGCTCCTCGAGCACTGCCCGCACGGCGAGGTCGATGCGGTCGTGGTCACCCATCAGCACCCGGACCACTGCGTCGACGTGAGCGCGCTGGCCCGGGTTCGGCACTACGAGGCGCCCGAGGCGGAGCCGGTCGCACTGCACTGCGCTCCGGGCGTGCTCGACGTACTGCGGGCCCTCGAGCCGAATCCGGATCCGGCCGAGGTGTTCGAGGTACACGACCTCGCGTCGACGACGCGGATCGGGCCGTTCGACGTACTGACGGTGGAACTCCCGCATTACAAGACGAATCTCGGCGTACGGCTGTCGGCGCCAGGGGTTTCGGTCGCCTACACCGGTGACAGCGGGCCGTCGGTCGAACTGCGGAGGCTCGCCGAAGGGACGGACCTGTTCATTTCGGATGCGACGTACCAAGGCTCAGCCGCAACCGATCCGCCGTACCTGATGTCGGCGACCGAGGCGGCGCACGGTGCGCGTGGTGCTAGGCGGTTGTTGCTGACGCACTTTTGGCCGGGGTCCGATAGGTCGGTGTCGGTACGTGAGGCGCAGGCGGTGTTCGACGGGGAAGTGGTCGCGGCGGACGAAGGCCTCACACTGGTGCTGTGAGCATGCCGACAGCGCTGATCCGCCGCCCCAGCCCGCGCCTGGCCGAAGGTCTCGTCACCCATATCGAGCGCCACCCCGTGGACGTCGCGCTGGCGATCCGGCAGTGGGAGTCGTACGTCGACGCGCTGCACGCCGCCGGCTGGACCACGGTCGAGGTGCCGCCGATCGAGGAGTGCCCGGACAGCGTGTTCGTCGAGGACACGATGGTCGTGTACGGCGACGTAGCAGTCATCGCCCGCGCCGGCGCCGAAGAACGCCGCGCCGAGGCAGCCGCGGCCGAGGAAACCGTGGCAGCACAGGGGTACGTGATCACCCGAATCACCGCCCCAGGCACGCTCGACGGCGGCGACGTCCTGAAAGTCGGCTCCACCATCTACGTAGGCCAGGGCGGCCGAACCAACGCGGAGGGCATCACCCAACTCCGCGCAGCTCTCGCTGCGCGAGCCGAGGTGCGTGCTGTTGCTGTGCGGAAGGTGCTGCATCTGAAGTCTGCTGTGACGGCGTTGCCTGATGGGACTGTGGTCGGGTATGAGCCGCTGGTGGACGACCCGACGGTGTTCGACAAGTTCATGGGAGTGCCTGAGGAGGCGGGTGCGCATGTCGTACTGCTGGACGACGACCGCTTGTTGATGGCGGCGTCCGCGCCGAAGTCGGCGGAGTTGTTCAGCAGCCTCGGTTACGAGCCGGTCGTCGTGGACATCAGCGAGTTCGAGAAGCTCGAGGGATGTGTCACCTGCTTGTCGGTGCGTCTGCGCGGTTGAGCAACTGCCGCGCCGCGCCCGCCAACTGCACGTCACGCTTCTTACCGCGCGCCTCCGCGACTTCACACGCCTCAGCCAACGCCCGGCGATAAACAGCGGTGTCCGGATGCCCAGGCACGGCCTCCTGCACAACCTGGATCAACGTCTCGACCGCATCGGAGATGTCCCCGCACGCAAGCTGCGCCTTGCCCAACGCAGCCTGATCGCGCAGCAACTGCGCGTCCACCCCGTTCGCCCTGTCCACTGCCACGATGTCCGCCAGCAGCTGTGCCTCCGACCGTGGCCCACCGACCATCAGCCGCGCACCGGTCACCGCCTCCGCAGCGGTGCGTGTCAGCTCGTGGTGAGTCCCGAACACCTCGACGAGCTGCGGCGTCAGCAGCTCGAACCAAGCGATCGCCCGCCCGTAGTTGGCCGTGGCGAGCAATCCCTGCGCCACCCGCACCCGCACCCGGAGCGTCGCCGGGTCGTCCGCCGCCAGGACCTGCTCCCGCTCGGCCAGCGCCGCTTGGTAGAACGGCAATGCCTGCCCCGGCTCGCGGTCCAGCCAGTACGCCTCGGCCTGCTTGTAGTCCGCCGTGCCGTCGAGCTCGGGATGCTGCGCGATCGCCGACACCGGTTCCCGCCGTACGACGGCCGGCAGCGGTTGCTCGATCACCTTGCGGCCGACGTACGAGCGGCCGCCGGTCGGGATGATCCGGTACCGCCCGATCTTGGCGACCGGGACCCACAGCACGGTGCTGTACAGCGTCCGCACGGAGGACCCGCAGTTCTCGCAGACGTCGCGGTGCCCGAAGAAGCGCCCGCCCATCGGCCCGGTCACCTCAGCCGCGCGCCACGCCTCCGACGCCGCAGTACACGCCGCACAAAACGGGTAGACCCCCCGCCGTTGCTCACTCACGCTCGACATTCTGCTCGGTTCGGGGTTCGTCGTCTGCATCGGCACCGGTGTGCTGCACTTTTGTCAGCGCCGGGTCGTCGACGGAGAACGTCTTGACCGGGCCCGGGGGAGTGTCGGCGGTCTCGAAGCGGACGGTCACGCGCCCGCGGCCGGAACCCCAGACCCAGCCGCGCCCGTACTCGGGATGTACGACGTCCTGACCTGGGTGGAAGCCGATCAGGTCACGTGGGCGGGCGGGCAGTTCGACGAGCTCGACCGGATTCTCGGCGTGCTCGTCCTCGGTGAAGAGATCGTCCTGGATCCAGTCGGCCAGTGACGAGACGCCTACACCGAGCAACCGGATCCCGCCGCCGATGTCGCTCTCCTCGAGCAACCGGCGCGCCACCCGGGCGACCACGCGCGCGTCGTCGGTCGGACCTGCCAACGTCGACGAGCGGGTGTGCGTGGTGAAGTCGTGCATCCGCGTCTTCACCGTGACGGTCCGCCCGGACAGCTGTGCCTTCTGCAGGCGCTCCGCGACCCGGTGCGCCATCCGGTCGCTGATCGCGGTGAGCAGGGCGCGGTCGATGATGTCGGTCTCGAAGGTGTCCTCGACGCTGACCGACTTCGTCTCCCGGTCGCTCACCACCGGGCGGTCGTCGGCCGCGACCGCGAGCCGGTGCAGGCTGGTGCCGTGCGCCGAGCCGATCTGGCGGATCAGCTCGTCCTCGTCCAGCTGCTGCAGATCTGCGACCGTCCGGACGCCAGACATGCTCAGGCGTTGCGCGGTCGCCGGACCGACGCCAGGGATCACCGTCACCTGCATCGGCGCGAGGAACTCGGCCTCGGTGCCGGCCGGCACCACGACCACGCCGTCGGGCTTGTCGAGGTCGCTGGCGATCTTCGCGATCAGCTTCGACGTGCCGGCACCGACCGACGCGGTCAGCCCACCGCTGACCTTGCGGATCGCGGCCTTGAGATCGTTGGCGATCGCCTCGACGTCGTCGACGGTCAGCCCGGTCAGTCCGCTCGCGGCCAGGTCGATGAACGCCTCGTCCACCGACAGCGGCTCGACCAGCGGCGACAGCGCCCGCATCTCGGCCATCACGGCCCGGCTGGTCTCCCGGTACACCTCGAAGCGGGGACTCAGGTACGCCGCGTGCGGGCAGCGTGAACGTGCTTCCGCGGTCGACATCGCCGAACGGACGCCATACTTGCGGGCCTCGTACGACGCCGTCGAGACGACCCCGCGCAGGCCGATCCCGCCGACCACCACGGGCTTGCCCCGCAGCGACGGCTTGTCCCGCTGCTCGACGGCCGCGAAGAACGCGTCCAGGTCGACGTGCAGCACCGACGGATCATTACGCACTCGCCAATTGTCGCCGCCGGCACCGACAATTCCGGGCATGAGCTTCCCCGAGCGCTGGGACGACGGCACCGACCCGTCCACTCCCGCCCATCAGGTGCACTGGTACGACGACCGTACGGCGATCATCCGCCAGTCCCTGCACACCAACTTCGAAGGCCCGTTCGTCTACCTGCTCCTCGGCGAGTCCCGCGCCCTCCTCCTCGACACCGGCACCGGCCACGCGCCGCTCCGCCCACTCGTGACCAGTCTGCTCGAGGACCGTCTGCCGGCGGGCTACGAGCTCGTCGTCGCGCACACCCATGGACACGGCGATCATGTCGGCGGCGACGGCGAATTCGACCGTGTCGTCGGGCGGTCCGCCGAGGAAGTCGCGGAGTTCTTCGGGTTCGCCGACTGGCCGAACGGGGTTGTGCAGTTCGACCTGGGCGGCCGCGTGCTGGACGTCATCGCGATCCCGGGCCACCACGCGTCGCACCTCGCGATCTACGACCGGGAGACGCGGCTGCTGTTCAGCGGCGACTCGCTGTACCCGGGCCGGCTGTACGTCTTCGACTGGCCGGCGTACCGGGCGAGCATCCAGCGACTCGGGGAGTTCGTTGCCGCGGGCAATCCGGTGGAGTGGGTGCTGGGCGCGCACATCGAGCTCACGGACCAGCCGGGCAAGGACTACGAGATGGGCGCCGACCAGCACCCCGGCGAACACGTCCTGCAGCTGCGTCCCGCCGTACTGACCGAGCTCGTCGAGGTTCTCGCCGAGGCGGGAGAGCAGCCCGTCAGGATCGAGCGCGACGACTTCATCGTGTATCCGGTCTGAGAACGACGCGATTGAACAGCGCGCCGCCGGGCACCTTCAGGCACACTGAGCGAAGGAGCCACCAAGGGGAGGCGCTGAATGGGCGAGGAAGTCGACCGGGTCGAGTTCACCCGGGCGGACCGGACCGCGTTCCGCGGGCAGGTCCATCGCAATCTGGATGCCTTCGCGCGGATGCTGCGCGAGAACCGGTTCGCTCCCGACCGGCCGATGACCGGCATCGAGATCGAGCTGAACCTGGTCGACGAGAACTGCGACCCGGCGATGAAGAACGCCGAGGTGCTGAGCGCGATCGAGGACGACGCGTTCCAGACCGAGCTCGGCCAGTTCAACATCGAGATCAACGTGCCGCCCGGGCAGATCGACGGGCTCGGGCTGGACACGATGGAGTCGAACATCCGCGACAGCCTGAACGCGGCCGAGGACAAGGCGGCCCGGACCGGCTCCTCGATGGTGATCGTCGGGATCCTGCCGACGCTGCTGACCGAGCACATCCGCCGGGACGCGCTCAGCACCAACCCGCGGTACGCGCTGCTGAACGACCAGATCTTCGCCGCCCGCGGCGAGGACGTGCAGATCTCCATCGACGGCGTGGAACGCCTGCAGGTGACCGCGGACTCGATCGTCCCGGAAGCGGCGTGTACGTCGACGCAGTTCCACCTGCAGGTCACGCCCGAGGCGTTCCCGCGGTACTGGAACGCCGCCCAGGCGATTTCCGGCGTCCAGCTCGCGGTCGGGGCGAACTCGCCGTTCCTGTTCGGCAAGGAACTGCTCCGGGAGACCCGGATCGCCTTGTTCGAGCAGGCCGCGGACACCCGTACGCACGAACTGAAGACGCAGGGCGTGCGGCCGCGGGTGTGGTTCGGCGAGCGGTGGATCACCTCGATCTTCGACCTGTTCGAGGAGAACTCGCGGTACTACCCGGCGCTGCTGCCGGTGACGTCCGACCAGGACCCGATCGCGGTCCTCGATCGCGGCGACACACCGGCCCTTTCGGAATTACGCCTGCACAACGGGACGATCTATCGCTGGAACCGCCCGGTGTACGACGTTGTCCGGGAGAAGCCGCATCTGCGCGTCGAGAATCGTGTCCTGCCGGCCGGCCCGACCGTGGTCGACACGATTGCCAACGGCGCCTTCTACTTCGGGCTGGTCCGCGCGCTGGCCGACGACGAACGGCCGATCTGGTCGCAGATGTCGTTCAGCGCCGCCGAGGAGAACTTCCACAACGCGGCCCGCAACGGCATCGACGCGGAGGTGTTCTGGCCGGGTGTCGGGACCGCGCGCGCGACCGAGCTGGTGCTCAGACGCCTGCTGCCGTTGGCGGTTCGTGGTCTGGATGCCTGGGGCGTGGACGTCGCTGTCCGCGACCGGTTGCTCGGGATCATCGAGCAGCGCTGCCTGACCAACCGCAACGGCGCGTCCTGGCAGGCGGACGAGTTCCATCGCCTGTACACAAAGGGCTCGCACGGACGCCGGGACGCGTTGCGCGGGATGCTACGTCGTTATCGCGACCACATGCACGACAACACGCCCGTACACGAGTGGCCGGTCGACTGAACCGGTTCGCCTGTGCCGACAACGTAGGACAGCCGAAGACAGCAGAGGACACGGCCGGAACCTCGGTCCTTCTGGCGGAACCCGGCCCGCCTCTTGCCCTGGGCAACGGCGTGTGAGGGTGCCTGGTGAGGCAGAACTGTGGCGAGTTCGATAACGACCCGGACTACAGGGGTGGCGCTTTTGGTGACAGCCCTGCAAAGGTGTGGCAACCGGAAGATTAGGCAGGCCCGCGGCGGGTAGTAGTCGGGCACCGGAAGCCCTCCGTCACCGGTGCGACACAACAGGTGCAAATGCAGCGGATGCCGACCGGGGTCGGGAGCAGTATCGTTCGAGACGGGTCGACACACACCCGGAGGTGAGGCAGGGCGATGACGACCATCGTCGTGGGTTATGTGCCGAAGGCGGAAGGCCGTGCGGCCCTTCGGCGAGCAGCGGAGGAAGCGACGCTGCGAGACGCCAAGCTGGTGGTGGTGAACTCGCATCGGGGCGGACGCGGCTTCGACAGCGACGAGGCCGCGGCGAGCGACGCCGCACTGGCGGAGGTACGGGAGCAGCTCGACTCGACCGGCGTGCCGTATGAGGTGCGGCAGCTGGTCCGTGGCCTGGACCCGGCGGAGGACCTGGTGGCCGTCGCCGAGCAGGTGCACGCGGAGTTCATCGTGATCGGGCTGCGGCGCCGGTCCCCGGTCGGCAAGCTCATCCTCGGCAGCAACGCGCAGCGGGTGCTGCTCGACGCGCCGTGTCCGGTGCTGGCCGTGAAGGCCGAGCCTGAGTTGTCTGAAGGGGAGGAGGACTGAGGTGACTTCGACACGCAGCAGGAAGCTGTGCCTGGCCCAACAGCCCGACGCCGACGAGATGCTGAGCAGAGATCCGTTCGCCCTGCTGGTCGGCATGCTGCTCGACCAGCAGATCCCGATGGAGCGCGCGTTCGCGGGCCCGGTCGCGATCGCGAAACGGATGGCCGGCCCCTTCGACCCGACCACCGTCGCGCACTACGACCCGGACGCCTTCGTCGAGATCGTGGCCGGCCCGCCGGCCGTGCACCGGTTCCCGACCGCGATGGCGGCGCGGATCCAGACCCTGGCCAAACATCTCGACGAGCAGTACGGCGGTAACGCTTCGGGCCTGTGGTGCGATGTGAAGTCCGGGGACGACCTGCTGGCCAGGCTGTCCGCCCTGCCGGGGTTCGGCGCGCAGAAGGCGAAGATCTTCGTCGCGCTGCTCGGCAAGCAGCTGAAGGTGCGCCCGCGGGGCTGGCGCGAGGCGTCCGAGCCGTACGGCGAGGACGGCGCGTACAAGTCCGTCGCGGACGTGATCGACGTGGCGTCACTGGTGAAGGTGCGGCAGTTCAAACAGGAGCAGCAGCTGGTCCGGCGGCCGATCGTGGCCAGGCCGCTGCGGCAGACACGTAACGGGTGAGCAAAGTTCGGCCGGCGACCCCCCTGAAATGAGCTGTTCTGGGGGGTCGTGCGACGCATGGCCTTGGTTCGCGGATTACAATGGACTGTTGCCGCCGCCTGACCAGCGAGCAGCACCCAACCGCAGTACCCAAAGTCTCAGCAACACCCCGAGCTTCATCAGTCGTACCGTCGTACAAACCCTGCGTCAGACGAGAGGTAATTCGTGTCGTCCAGCTCGTCCGAGAACCTTCCCGCCGAGCCGGCCCGGGCCGTGGCCGCCACCGCCCGCAGTACGGCTCAGCGGACCAGCGCCCGAGTGACCGACCCGGCCGCCAAGAAGGTGGCCGCGAAGAAGGCCGCTAGCACCAAGGAGGACGGTATCCCCGCGAAGAAGGCCGCTGCCAAGAAGGCTCCGGCGAAGAAGGCAGCAGCTTCTGTGTCCGAGGCGGGTCTGTCCATCGACCCGAAGACCGGCAAGCCGCGCGCGCTCGACGAGGTGGACGAGTCCGACTTCCAGCCGGAGGCGGTCAAGGGCCTGGAGAAGGAGCTCACCGAGGACGAGGGCTTCGTGGTCTCCGAGGCCGACGAGACCGACGAGCCCGAGCAGCAGGTGATGGTCGCCGGTGCCACCGCGGACCCGGTCAAGGACTACCTGAAGCAGATCGGCAAGGTCCCGCTGCTGAACGCCGAGCAGGAGGTCGAGCTCGCGAAGCGGATCGAGGCCGGCCTGTTCGCCGAGGAGCAAGTCGCCGACGAGGCGAACAAGCTCAAGGAGAAGGTCCGCGACGAGTACGACTGGATCTCCGAGGACGGCCGCCGCGCCAAGAACCACCTGCTCGAGGCCAACCTGCGCCTGGTGGTGTCGTTGGCCAAGCGCTACACCGGCCGCGGCATGCTGTTCCTGGACCTGATCCAGGAGGGCAACCTCGGTCTGATCCGCGCGGTCGAGAAGTTCGACTACACCAAGGGCTACAAGTTCTCGACGTACGCCACCTGGTGGATCCGGCAGGCGATCACCCGGGCGATGGCCGACCAGGCCCGCACCATCCGGATCCCGGTGCACATGGTCGAGGTCATCAACAAGCTGGCCCGCGTCCAGCGGCAGATGCTGCAGGACCTCGGCCGGGAGCCCACTCCGGAGGAGCTCGCCAAGGAGCTCGACATGACCCCGGAGAAGGTCATCGAGGTGCAGAAGTACGGTCGCGAGCCGATCTCGCTGCACACCCCGCTGGGTGAGGACGGCGACTCCGAGTTCGGCGACCTGATCGAGGACTCCGAGGCGATCGTGCCGGCCGAGGCCGTCTCGTTCACGCTGCTCCAGGAGCAGCTGCACGCGGTCCTCGACACGCTGTCCGAGCGCGAGGCCGGTGTCGTCTCGATGCGCTTCGGTCTCACCGACGGCCAGCCGAAGACGCTGGACGAGATCGGCAAGGTGTACGGCGTGACCCGCGAGCGGATCCGCCAGATCGAGTCCAAGACGATGTCGAAACTCCGGCACCCGTCGCGTTCCCAGGTCCTTCGCGACTACCTGGACTGATGTGATGACGCAGTGGATCGCCGGCGTGTTCGCGTCGGTGATCCCTGCGTTCGGAACGGCTTCACTGGCCGCCGCCGTGCTCACGGCGGCGGCTTTGCTGTTGGCGCTGGTAGTTGTCGCGCAGGCGTCTGCGCGCTTGTCCTCGCATGCCGCAGCGCCGCTGCTCGCGCGGGCGACCTCGGTCCGGCACCGCGCCGAGCAGACCGTCTTCCTCCGGCTCCGCGATCCCGACGCGGCCGGCAGACCACGCCCACGAGCTCCAGGACGGTAGCGCCCCGCGCCGCCGAGCGACCGCCATCCGCGGCCGGTTCGGTGTAGCGCACACGCCTACTCGTTCCTTCTCACTCGTGGAGTTCTGCTGTGCCTTCCTTCTGGAGGCACCGGTCGCCGGTGCCTATCACTTGCTCACGTCTCTCGTCACCACCCTCCAACCTCTGGCCGGCACGTACGCCGCTGTCATCGCGATCGTGCTCTGTACCATCGTCGTCCGGCTGGGTCTTGTCCCGCTGAGTGTGCGGGCCCAGCGCGGGCTCAAGGCCCGCGCCGAGCTGATGCCGCAGTTGAAGCAGCTCACCGAGAAACACCGCGGCAACCCCGAACGGCTGCAGCGTGAGGTCGCGAAGCTGCACGCCGAGTCCGGTACGTCGATGTTCGCCGGGTTCCTGCCGACGCTCGCGCAATTGCCGTTCTTCTGGTTGATGTACACCCTGTTCACGCGGACGGTCGTCGCGGGGGAGTCGAACCAGCTGATCAGCGGCAGCCTCCTCGGTGCGCCGCTCGGGACGCACTGGCCGATCCTGACGGGCACTCCGGCGTACGTGGTCATCGCTGTGTTGCTCTGCGTGGTCGCATTCTTCTCGGCGCGACTCCAGGTGCGGCAGCTCGACGAGTCGGCGACGACGTTGTCACGCCGGATCGCCCAGGTGCTGCCGTTCGGGACGTTGCTGACCGCCGCCTTCGTGCCGCTGGCAGCCGGGCTGTACCTCCTGACGACGACCACCTGGACCGTCGTCGAACGCACGATCCTCAACCGGTAGTTGCTCGTAGCAACAACCATTGCCGTCGCCCCGACCATTCTGCTACCGTCTTTATTAAAGCCGGTTCCTTAATGGGTTGGGGTCGATGGAGACTGCACGCGGAGCCGCGCAGGCGGAGCGAGCGGCGAACCAGGTCGCCTGCCTGCGCTTCCTCGCCGACGCCGACGAGGCACGTACGGTCGCCGTGATCAGCGAGGGCACCGCGCTGTCGCGCCCGACCGTGCATGCCGTCCTCGACGACCTGCTCGATGTCGGGCTGGTGGAGCCCACCAGCCCGGCCACAGCCGGTCCCGGCCGCCCGGCCCGCGCCTTCCGCTTCGCCCGCGAAACCGGCCTGGTCGCCGGCGTGGACCTGGGCCCCCGCGGCGCCCGAGCCATCATCTGCGACCTCTCCGGCCGCAGAGTCGCCTACGCCGAACTACCAACAACCGGCCCCGCAGACCTGTCGCTGATACCGCAGGCCTTGGAGGCAGCAGCCGCCCCACCCCTGCAAGCGCCACGCGCCGCGGAGCGCCACGCGTCTGACGGGCGCGCTGGCTTGTGCCCGCCTTCCACCCCGCTCGACCTTGGGCGGTTGCGTGCTGTGGGGATTGGACTGCCCGGCGTTGTGGAAGCCGACGGGCGCCTGCGGGCGAGTCTGGCGATGCCGGATCTCGTGGGGCTGCCGGTGGGGGAGTTGCTGGCGAAGGAGCTTGGGCAGCCGGTGGTGGTGGACAACGACATCAAGCTGGCGGCTCTCGCGGAGCAGCGCGGGGGTGCGGGCCGCGGGTACTCCGACGTCGTCTACCTGCAGATCGGTCACCGGCTGTCGGTGTCGATCGTCCTGAACGGCGTGATCCGCCAGGGCCGCCACCGCCTCGCCGGTGAGCTCGGCGCGCAACGCGGCATGCGCTGGACCCGCAATGCGCAACGCGGGCAGTTGGTCTGGTCGACCCGGCCGACCGGTGCCGAAGTTCTGACCGCTGCGGCAGCAGGCGACGCCGCGGCACAGGCCGAGCTCGAAGAGTTCTGCCAACAGATCGCCCCCCGGATCGCGACCGTTCTCCTGGTCGTCGACCCGGAGGTTGTGGTTGTCCGCGGCGGACCGGCGGCCGACAGCAGCGCGCTGCTCCGGCCACTGGCGGCCGCGGTGGAGACCGAACTTGTCTTCCCCGAACGCCCACCCTTCGTCGCCGCCGCCCTGGGGCGAGAGGCGGTCGTACTCGGGGCGGTCGGCAACGCGTTCGACCGGCTGAAGTCGGACATCTACGGAATCCAGGACGTCCCCAGTCCTTGGAGCCGAATCACTCACGAAGTGGAGAGGACCACCCGGTGAAGCTCGGAGTCAGCTCGTACTGTTTCCGCCAGCTCATGACGAGCGGCGAGATGGACCTGATCGGGGTCCTGGACTGGGTCGCGGCCTCCCCGGCCGGCCATATCGAGGTTGCCGCGATGGACGGCGCGTACTACCTGGAGCACCAGGACGTCGTCCGCGACACCGCCAAGCACGCCGAGGAGATCGGCGTACCGATCGTGAACTACCTGGTCAGCGGCGACCTGCGCGCCGCCGGCACCGACGAGATCGACCGGCTGCGCAAGCAGCTCGACGTCGCGCACGCGTTCGGTGCGCGGATCTTCCGGCACGACGTGGCGCCCTGGGCGTGGCGCGAGCAGGACCCCGGTGAGTTCGAGACGACGTTCGCGAAGGTCGTCGAGGGCTGCCGCGCGGTCGCCGACCACGCGGCCGACCTGGGCATCGTGTCGACGATCGAGAACCACGGGTTCTTCATGAACGGCAGCGAGCGGCTCGCCCGGCTCGTGTACGAGGTCGACCGGCCGAACTTCCGGGTCACCCTCGACCTCGGCAACGGCCTGTGTGTCGGTGAGGTACCGGGCAAGACCGCGGCCGGCCTGATCGACGTCGCGGCGTCGATCGGTGTGAAGGACTTCCACATCCGCCGCTCGGCAGGCGACGGCTGGCTGAAGACGCTGGCCGGCGACTACCTGCTCGGTACGGTCACCGGCCACGGCGACGTGGACGTGGCCGGTCTGCTCGCACTGGCGGCGACCAAGCCCGACGTACCGGTGAGCCTGGAGTTCGAGGGCATGGAGACGCCGCTGCCCGCGATCGAGGCCTCGCTGGCCAACATCATCCGACTGACGGAAGGCCTTGCCTGATATGACGACGCGAATTGCGGTGATCGGGCTCGGTTCGATCGCCGTCGAGCACCTGAGCGCGTACCAGCGGAACCCGCGGGCCGAGCTGGTCGCGGTGTGCGACGTGGACCTCGAGCGCGCGAAGGCGCGGGGTGAGCAGTTCGGCGTCGAGCGGGTCACCGGCGATGCCGCGGAGATCTTCGCCGACCCGGACATCGACGCGGTGAGCGTGTGCGTACCGAACACCCTGCACGCCCCGATCGCGGAAGCGGCGCTCCGGGCCGGCAAGGACGTCCTGGTCGAGAAGCCGATGACCGTGACGGTGCCCGAGGCCGAGGCGCTGGTGAAGGCGGTCGAGGAGACCGGCAAGGCGCTCCAGATCGGGTACGTACGGCGGTTCGCACCGAACGCACTGGTGACCAAGCGGTTCCTCGACGCGGGCGAGTTCGGTGACATCTACGCGGCCCGCGCCACCCTGCTGCGGACGGCCGGCAACCCGGGCGGCTGGTTCGGCGACGTGGAGCTGTCCGGTGGCGGTCCGCTGATCGACCTCGGCGTTCACATCATCGACCTGTGCTGGTACCTGATGGGGATGCCGAAGGCGGTGTCCGCGTCCGGCGCGACGTTCGCCCCGCTGGGTGCCCGCGACAACATCCAGAACCTGACCCGGTACAAGGCCGCGTCGGCGGCGCGGCCGAACACGGTCGAGGACTTCGCCACCGCGCAGCTCCGGTTCGAGGGCGGGGCGGTGCTCGACGTAGCGACGTCGTTCTCGCTGCACGCACGCAACGAGATCAGCGTCCGGATCCACGGCGACAAGGGCGGCGCGGAGATCGAGCCCGAGCTGCTGATGATCACCGAGCTGCACGACACGCTGCTGCACATCCAGCCGCAGATCGACTCGCTCGGCTTCGACTTCAAGGCCGCCTTCGCCAACCAGATCGACCACTTCCTGCAGATCTGCCGGGGCGAGATCCCTGCCGATGCAACCGCCGAGCACGGCCTCGAGATGGCGAAGATGCTCTCCGCCATCTACGAATCCGCCAGAACCGGCGCCGAGGTGCGGATCACGCACTGAGGCAGGTCAACCGAGAAGTGCTGTGGTGAGGGAGTCGGCGTGCCGGTCGAGCCAGGTCTGGCGGTTCCGGATGATGTTGCCGACTCCCTCGTCCCACATGCGTTGCCAGCCGCCCCCGAGGACCTCGGCGCGGTACTTCATCGTGTGCCAGGCTCGCTCGCTCAGCGCGATCGAGAGCGGTAGCACCCGGGCTCGGTCGGCGTCGGACAAACCGTAGCTGTCGGCAAGCATCCGGCAGCGGCGCGGACGGTCGAGACCGCGTAGTTCCGGGTCCTGGTCGGCCTCGGCACCGGTCGGCCCCCACCACAGCATCAGGTTCACGAACTCGCGGGCTCGGCTCGCGGGCTGGGCCAGGTCGAAGTCGATCAGGGCGTACGCTCGGCCGTCGCGGAACACGACGTTCTCAGGGGGTGACGTCCTGGTGGCCGATCAGTTCCGGCGGATCGTCGAGGTCGGGGAGGCCCGGCGGCGCGATCGGAGCGGGCAGGTTGTCGGGGATGCCGAACGGCTCGACGGCGTCGTGGTACGCGCGGAGGAGCCGTGCGACCGAGACCATGCGGTCCTCGTCGGCGATCCACGGCGGGCGCGGGCGGCCGGCGACCTCGCCGTCGATGTACGTCAGGGTGTGTCGGCCTTTCGAGTCGACGCCGAGGAAGCGCGGCGCGCCCTCGAATCCGGCCTTCTCGAGGTGCAGCAGCACATCCTGTACGAGTTGCGGCCGCTCGCCGGGTGGTCGCCGTACCGTGTCGCCGACCCGCACCAGGCCCTCGGTCACGTCACCGCCGAGCAATGGAATCTCTTCACCGTCTTCGATCACCACCTGATCCTAGGGTTCGCACGCGCTGTGGATCCGTCGGTTTTGCCAACCTGGCAAGAACGTTTGCCAAGATGATCCGCGCCGGCGGACGATCGGTTCATGACGACGGAGCAGCTGCCTGACGAGTACTGGAACGAGTTCTACTCCGAGCACGAACAGGTGTGGAGTGGGAAGCCGAACGTTGTGTTCGCCGAAGAGGTGGCCGGGCTGGCACCGGGGCGCGCGCTGGACCTTGGATGCGGTGAAGGGGCAGACGCGATCTGGCTGGCGCAGCGGGGCTGGGCCGTCACCGCGGTCGACATCTCGACGGTCGCGCTGGGGCGAGCGGCTGAGCACGCTCGGGCAGCTGGGGTCGGTGAGCGGATCGATTGGCAGCAGCACGAGCTCGGCACGGCGTTCCCGGATGGGGAGTTCGACCTGGTGTCGGTGCAGTTCCTGCACTCCAAGACCGAGCTGCCGCGGGACGGGATCCTGCGCCGTGCGGCGGCCGCGGTGGCGCGGGGTGGCGTACTGCTCATCGAAGGCCACCTGGGCTTCCCGTCCGGTGAGCACAACTCGCACCCCGACATCCACTTCCCGGAACCCGACGAGGTGATCGAGAGTCTCGCGCTGCCCGACGGCGAGTGGGAGACGCTGGTCAGTCGCGTCCACGACCGGGCGCAGGTGATGCGCGACGGCGAGCTGATCAGCCGGCGCGACTGCACGGTCAAGCTGCGCCGGCGCTGACAATCGTTGGTGGTGTTCACCTGCAGGTCACCATCGCAGCGGACGCTGGGGTCATGAGTACGCATGATCTGGTCCAGGAGCTTGGTTTTCGGGTTCTCGACGAGGAGGACGACGACCCGGTACTGCTGCGTGCGGACGGTACGCCGGTCGACACCTGGCGCGAGGGATACCCGTACGCCGAGCGGCTGCCGCGGGAGATCTACGACCGCGACAAGCGGCTGCTGCAGATCGAGCTCCTCAAGCTCCAGTACTGGGTGAAGCGGTCGAAGCAGCGGCTCGTCATCGTGTTCGAGGGCCGCGACGCCGCCGGCAAGGGCGGCACGATCAAGCGCTTCATGGAGCACCTGAACCCGCGTGGGGCGAGCATCGTCGCACTGGAGAAGCCGACCGAGCGCGAGCAGACCCAGTGGTACTTCCAGCGGTACGTCGCCCACCTGCCGGCGGCGGGGGAGATGACCCTGTTCGACCGGTCCTGGTACAACCGCGCCTGCGTCGAACACGTGATGGGGTACTGCAGCCAGGACCAGTACGAGGAGTTCATGCGCCAGACGCCCGAGTTCGAGCGGATGCTGGTGCGCTCGGGGATCCTGCTGGTGAAGCTCTGGTTCTCGGTGTCGCAGGCGGAGCAGCAGACGCGCTTCACGATCCGCCAGATCGACCCGGTACGTCAGTGGAAGCTCTCGCCGACGGACCTCGCCTCGCTCGACAAGTGGCAGGCGTACACGGAGGCGAAGGAGGCGATGTTCCACTACACCGACACCGCCCACGCCCCGTGGACCGTTGTCAAGAGCAACGACAAGAAACGCGCCCGCCTGGAGGCGATGCGGCACGTCCTGTCCCTGTACGACTACACCGACAAGGACGTGGACCTGGTCGGCCACCCCGACCCCAAGATCCTCGGCCCTGCCGCCCAGGTACTTGAGCACGGCGAGTCCGCCACCCGCACCTTCCCGGAGCTCTAACCCGCGATCAGACCCATCCGTTGCTTGGTGGACAGCACCAGTAGCGCGGCCGCGTTCACCTTCGCGCGGAACGCGCTGTCGGCGTTCGCCTTCGCAAGGACTGCGGTGACCATCGCCGGTACCTGAGCCGGATCCGTCATCAGGACCAGGTCGCCGCCGGCGTTGACGAAGTCGATCGCCCGAGCCGCCGGCGACCACGCCTGGACCTGCCTGGCGGCGAGCGAGTCGCTCATCACGACACCTCGGAAGCCGAGCTCGGTCCGGAGCATGCCGCCGATGATCCTGCTCGAGAACGCTGCCGGCACGCGTGGTGCGATCTTGTTGTAGTCGGCCAGGGACATCATCACGAACGGCGTGCCGGCTGTGACCGCGGCCCGGAACGGAGCGAGGTACGGATCGCTGTACGTCGTGACGTAGTCGGTCACGCCCGTGGACACATCGGTGTTCGCGGTGACCCGGCCGAGTCCGGGGAAGTGCTTGATGCTGGTCGCCACGCCGGCGCCGAGCATGCCCGACAGGAACGCGTCGCCGTGGCTGGTGACGACAGAGGTGGTGTACCCGAACTCGCGACGGTAGTACCCGATCGGCTTGTTCGAGTAGCGCATGGCATACGGGACGGTGTCCATCACCGGGGCGAGGTTCTGGTTGACGCCGGCCAGCCGCAGTTGGCGTCCCCAGATCGCGGCATCGGTACGCAGCGCGCTGGTCGACCAGGTGCCCTGCGTCAGTGCGGCCGGCATCCGCGAGAAGCCGGGACCTTGCAAGACCTGGACGCTGCCGCCCTCCTGGTCCGTGGCGACGAACAACGGCACGCTCAGCGTCGCGGCGTACGTCGCCCTGCTCTGCAGCCTCCGCGTCACCGTCAGCGTTGCGCTCCGGCCGATCGTGCTGCGGCCGGTCAGCATGACCGAGCCGACGTGGTACTTCGAGATCGCCGTGTACGTAGCGGATCCGGGCCCGGCCGCTGCCCCGCCGACCATGAACAGCTGCCCGACCCTCTGCGCCATCGTCATCCGGGAGAAGACCGTGGATGCTCCGCCCGCCGCTACCGAGGTCTGCGAAGCTGATCCGGTACTCACAGCAAGTGTGAGTGCCAGCAGGCCGGCGCCGAGACGAACTCTGTTCATGTCTCATTAGACGCCGGATCGAACCGAATAGTTAGCGGCTTCTACGCACGAGACAAAGGGAGATGGACGGTAAAGGTCGCGCCGTGCGGATTCGTGTCGGTGGTGGTTACCCGGCCTTTGTGGGCGGCTACCAGAGCGGCGACGATGGACAGGCCGAGGCCCGAGCCGCCGGTGGTGCGGGTGCGGGCGGTGTCTGCTCGGTAGAAGCGTTCGAAGACGCGGGCCTTCTGTTCGTCCGACAGGCCGGGGCCGGTGTCGCTGACTTCGAGGATTGCATCGTTGCCCCGGGTGCCGACCGAGACGGTGATGGGCGCGTCGACGGGGGTGTAGTCGAGGGCGTTGCTGATCAGGTTGCCGAGGACCTGGCGGAGCCGAGCCTCGTCGCCTTCGACGACAGGGGCTTCGGAGTCGGGGAGGATCGTCAGCGACAGCGGACGGTCCGGTTGGATCGCCTGGGCGTTGTGCAGGGCGTCCGCGGCGATCGGGAGCAGGTCGACCGACTCCATCCGGAGCGGTCGCTGCTGGTCCAGGCGAGCGAGCAGCAAGAGGTCGTCGACGAGCAGGCCCATCCGTTTGGCCTCGTCCTCGATCCGGCGCATGGTGTCGGAGTCGGTGGTGTCGCCGCGCTGGCGGGACAGTTCGGCGAAGCCGCGGATCGATGTGAGCGGCGTACGTAGCTCGTGCGACGCGTCCGCGACGAACCGCCGCATCCGGTCCTCCGACTGCCGGGCCGCCTCCTCGGAGCGCCGCGCGGCGTCCTCCGAGGTTCGCGCCGCGAGCTCGGAGGCGGTCCGTTGCGCGAAGGCTGTCTCGACCTGCCCGAGCATCTGGTTCAGCGCGAGTGACAGCCGCCCCACCTCGGTCCGCGGATCGCGCTGCGGGACGCGGCGGCTCAGGTCCCCGCCGGCGATCGCGACCGCCGTGTGTTCCACGTCCTCGAGTCCGCGCAGACTTCGCCGTACGACGAACGTCCCGACGCCGGCCAGCAGGACGAGCAGGATGACACCGGCCGCGGCCTGGATCCCGATCAGGCGCTGGATGGTGTGGTCCATGTCCTTCAGGCTCTGCGCGACCATCACCGAACCGGCTCCGTCCTCGGTCTCCACCGCGAGGACACGCCATTGCGTGCCACCGGACTGCGCGTCGACGTCGAACGGCTTGCCGTTGAGGTCGCGGACCTGGTTCAGGTTGAGCGTCGGCAGGTTCGGCAGTGGCTCCGTGTCGGCCAGCCGCGACCCCACCGTTCCGTTGTCGCTGTTGCCGTCGGAGTCACTGAATTTGACGACGAACACGCTCGGCAACTGCCGTCGGACCGGTCCGCCCGCACCGGGCGGCAGGGGTCGCCGGTCGGCCTTGACGTGCGACAGCGGTACGGCGGCCTGCTGCAGCTGTTCGTCGACGCGGTCGATGAGATAACCGTGCAGGATCGTCGTCGCCAGTACGCCGGACGCGGCCAGCGCGAGCGCCACCAGCGCCAGCAGTACGACGACGATGGTGACGCGGAGGGGGTACCGGTCGGTGAAGCGCCGGTGACTCAGTTGCATCAGTTCGGGTCTCGCGGAGTGCGCAGGACGTAGCCGACCCCGCGGACGGTGTGGAGCAGTTTCTGGTCGCCGGTGTCGACCTTACGGCGCAGGTACGACATGTACGACTCGACCACGCCGGCGTCACCGGCGAAGTCGTAGTTCCACACGGCCGACAGGATCTGCCCTTTCGACATCACCCGTTCGGCGTTCTCCAGCAGGCACCGCAGCAGCTTGAACTCGGTCAGCGACAGCTGCACCGCCTGGCCGGCCTTGAACACCTCGTAGCTGTCCTCGTTCAGCTCGAGGTCGGCATACCGCAGTACGGCGGCCTCGGTGGCGGTCTCTTCGCGGTGACCGGACCGGCGCAGCAGTGCCCGTACCCGCGCGACGAGTTCGTCGAGGCTGAACGGCTTGGTGACGTAGTCGTCGCCACCGGTCTGCAGTCCGAGCACCTTGTCCTCGATGGCGTCCCGGGCGGTGAGGAACAGTACCGGCACGTGCCGGTCCTCGCCGCGCAGCCGGCGGACCACCTCGAACCCGTCCAGGCCGGGCATCATCACGTCGAGGACGACGAGGTCGGGCTCCATGTCCCGCGCCTTGCGCAGCGCCTCGGCGCCGTGGGTCGCCGTGGTCACGTCGTACCCGGCGAAACGCAGACTCGCGGACAGCAGCTCGACGATGTTCGGCTCGTCGTCGACAACGAGGAGATGCGGACTCATGGTGACAGTGTGCCGCCGCTACCCATGCGAACCCTGGAAGGTTCCTGGCAATCGCCTGTGAGTCCGGCGGACGCTGGCGGACGCTGTCTGTCAGGATCGGGTCAGCGAGGCCCGTGCTTGAAGCCCCACTTCTGACCGGCCGCGTCGCGGACCGTACCGTCGTTGACCGTGGTCGCGGTCGCCTTTCCGTCCGTGACGATCGCCGACACGTTGACCGTGTTCCCGGTCTTCACGTCGCCGATCCCGTCACGCGCCGCGTTCACCATCGTGTCGGAGGTGAGCGTGTACGTCCGGCTGTACCCGTCCGCGCTCTTCACTGTGAGCGAGTCCTTGCTGACCGCGGTGACCTGACCGCGCTGAACCGCGATGGTCTGATAGCCACCGCCGTCCTTCTGTACGACGAACTCGCCGTGCAGCGCACCGCCGAGCCCGAACTCGCCCCTGAATCCACCGAACCCGCCGTGTCCCGGTCCGCCGCCGGGCTTCTGGTTCTGGCCGGGCTGCGACGGAGTCGAGGCCGACGGGGACGCCGACGGAGTCGGGTCCGCGTTGCTCGCCGCCCACGCGACCCCACCGGCGGCGGTGGTCACGACCACCGCGGCGACCGTGCCGAACAGGCGCCAACGCTTCTCAGAGAGCTTCATCTACCCAGAATGCTCCCGATGGCTGAAACGAACCTTCCGTACGGCTAAGAACAACCTGGCAATCAGCTAAGAAAAGGTGCGTCAGACCAGGAACAGGACCGCGATCAGCCAGACCGCGGCCGCGAGCGACGTACCGGCCAGCTCGATCAGCATCGACACGCCCGTCTCGCGGAGCGCATGCTTCGTCGAGGTCCACGCCGCCTTGTGCGTACGTTGCCGTTGCAGCTCGGACACGTACACCCCGATCGGGAAGCCGACGAACATCCCGATCACCGGGATCACGAAGAACCCGACGATGCCGAGCAGGACGCCGACGAGCATCGAGCGCCGCGGTACGCCGGCCTCCCGGAGCCGACGCTCCGGTACGACGTACTTCACCACCTGACTGGTACCGATCAGCACCGCCGCGATCGCGAACACGACCCACCCGGTGGCGCTCTTCTCGACGATCGCCCAGACCAGGATCGCCGCCAGGCTGAGGATCGCGCCGGGCAGGATCGGCAGCACGATGCCCACGATCCCGACGAAGATCGCGATCCCGGCCAGCACCGTCACCTCTGTCTGCATACCCCCACTGTCCCGCACGAGCAGACCTCTAGGGTGGAGACATGGCGCAACTCCACGAACTGGTCACCGCCCTCGCCGCTCCCTGGGTGGTGCTGTCGCCGCGATCAGGTCAGCTCACCGGGTTCGGTGCGGCGGGTGTGTACGCGCGGGACCGCCGGATCCTGTCCCGGTTGACTGTCACGGTCGACGGCCGGGAACCGGTCCCGGTGCATGCCGACGAGCGGGACGCCGCGACCCATCAGTACGTCGCGATGGTGGAAGGGCTGGGGGACACCCAGCACGATCCGACGGTGATGCTGTACCGGACCCGTACGGTCGAGTCCGGCGGTCTGACGGAGCGGATTACGCTGGTGAACCGGTCCCGCGTCGCGATCGAGTGCCGCCTTGATGTTGCCCTGGGCACCGACCTGGCCGGAACCGCGGCGGTCCGCAGCGGTGCGGCCGAATCGCTTCCGGAGCTCGCGCCGCTCCCGGACGGTCCAGGCCGGATCCGCTGGGAGAGCGACGACACCCGCGTGGTGGTGACCGCCGACCCAGGCGTCTCGGCGACACCCCGGGTCGAGGCAGGGGAGGAGTTCACGCTGACCCTGCACGTCACCGCGGACTTCCCGAAGTCCAGCACGGACTTCTCGATCGAACCGCCCGCCGAGCGGACGCCGTACGACGTCACTCTGAGCTGCGACGACAAGCGGGTGGAGCGCTGGCTCGAGCGTTCCCTCCAGGACGTCAGTGCGCTCCAGCTCGCCGTCGGCGGCGACCGCTACCTCGGCGCCGGTCCGCCCTGGTACCTCACGCTGTTCGGTCGTGACTCGCTGATCTCGTCCGGCATGCTGATCCCGGTCGACCCGGCGCTTGCCGCCGGCACCCTTCGCGCGCTCGCGGCCCACCAAGGTACGAAGGTCGACGCCGACACCGCCGAACAGCCCGGCAAGATCCCGCACGAGCTGCGCGCCGACGTCGCCGACCACGGCGGCGGCCTGGTCCTCCCACCGGTGTACTACGGGACACACGACGCGACCCAGCTCTGGATCATGACGCTGCACAAGGCGTGGCGCTGGGGCATGCCCGACGACGAGGTCCGCGACCTGCTGCCTCACCTGCGGCGCGCGCTGACCTGGATGAAGGCGTACGCCGACCCGGACGGCGACGGCTTCCTCGAGTACGTCGACGAGTCGGGCCACGGGCTCGCGAACCAGGGCTGGAAGGACTCCGCCGACGCCGTGCAGTGGCCGGACGGCACGCTCGCGACGGCCCCGATCGCGCTGTGCGAGGTTCAGGGTTACGCGTACGCGGCCGCGGTGCAGGGCGCCGAGCTGCTCGAGGCGTACGGCGAGTCCGGCGACGAGTGGCGTGCCTGGGCGGCCGTGCTGCAGGAACGGTTCCGCGCCGCGTTCTGGGTGGACGGCTACCCGGCGATCGCGCTCGACGGCGCGAAGGACCCGGTCGCCGGCCGCGCGTCGAACATGGGTCACCTGCTCGGCACAGGCTTGCTCGACGCGGACGAGGAGCAGGTCGTCGCCGACGTACTCGCCGGTGCCGACCTGAACAGCGGCTTCGGTCTGCGAACGTTGTCCACGGCAATGACCCGGTTCAACCCGCTCGGCTACCACACCGGGAGCGTCTGGCCGCACGACACTGCCATGACGATCCAGGGCCTGTTCGCGGCCGGCCACGCCGACGTCGCAGCGTCGTACGTCGATGGACTGGTTCGCGCCGCGGAGGCGTTCGACTATCGCTTGCCCGAGCTGTACGGCGGCCGCGGTACAGCCGAGGAGAGTACGCCGACGCCGTACCCGCTGTCGTGCCGACCGCAGGCGTGGGCCGCCGCATCCGCTGTCGCCGTACTGGTCGCAGCGCTCGGCGTCGAACCCGACGTACCGGGTGGAACGCTGGTCGTGAATCCCGCGGCACCGTGGAAACACCTTGGACTAAAGGGTTTGCGGGTCGGCGGTGACGTACTGACCGTACGGGCCGACGGCAACGGCGCAGAGGTGATCCGGGGCTCGCTATAGGTCAAGCAGCGAGTACGGCGGCGACGGCGAGGGCCAGGTAGATGGCCGCGACGAGACGGTTCCGCCAGCGGCCCGTCGTACGGGCGGAGCGGAACCGGCGGCCGATGGCGTCGGCGCCGAGGGCGTAGCAGAGGTCGAGCGTGATGCCGATGAGAAGGGTGCCGATGCCCAGCAACAGCATCTCGGTGCGAAGCTGCGCGGGACCGGCGCCGCGGGTGGTGAACTGCGGGAGGAACGCGAGGAAGAACAGCGCGGCCTTCGGGTTGAGCAGGTTGACGACGACGCCGTCGCGGAAGATCCGGCCGAGTGGCGCGGCCTGGATGCCGGAGGAGTGGTCCTCGGCCGGCGCCGTCAGGAGCTTCAGGCCGAGGTACGCGAGGTAGAGCGCCCCGGCGACCGTGATCGCGGTGAACAGGCGCGGCGAGGCCTGCACCAGCGTGGCGAGGCCGAGCGCGGTCACCACGATGTAGACGAGCGTCCCGGTCTCGACGGCCAGCGCCGAGACAACACCCGCGCGGCGGCCCTGCGTGAGGCTGCGGAGCGAGATGTACATGTTGTTCGGTCCTGGCATTCCCACCAGCAGCACCGTCGCGCCGGCGAAGGCAGCGACCTGTCCGATCCCCACTTGACCTCCTGTTGGACTGCTTACGCGTACTAGCCTGGCGGCGCGAGAAGCAGTCCACCCGAGCCAATATGAGGAGAAGTGGACCGTTCTGGAGACCCCGCTGCCCTGGCCGACCTGATCGGGCATCGGTTGAGCGTCCGTACCGGCGGCCTGTACCGGCGGTTGGCCGACGAGATCGCCGCGCTGATCGGCTCCGCGGAGCTCCCCGTCGGTGCCCGCCTGCCCGCCGAACGACGGCTCGCCGAGTCGCTCGCGATCAGCCGTGCGACGGTCGTCGCGGCGTACGACGAACTCCGCGCCCGCGGCCTGGTCGAGAGCCGGCGTGGCAGCGGTACGACGGTGGCCCGGGCCGCCGGGCGTGGCCGTTCACGAGCGGACAAGCGGATGCCGGCCGGGTACGGCGAGTCGCTCTTCCACCGCATCACCGTCGGCCGGGACGAGGTGATCTCGCTGACGTACGCCGTCGACCCCGGCCTGCCTGAGCTGTCCTCGGAGTTGATCGACCTCGCGTCGACCGACCTGCCGGTGCTGCTCGGCGACGTCGGCTACCACCCGCGGGGTCTGCCCGTACTGCGGGAACGGATCGCCGAGCACTTCACCGGGTCCGGGCTGCCGACGTCGGCGGACGAGATCGTGGTGACGACCGGCGCGCATCAGGCGATCGCGCTGGTGACCCAGATGTACCTGCGCACCGGTGCCGCGGTCGCGATCGAGCAGCCGAGCTGGCCGGGGTGCTTCGACCTGTTCGGAGCGGCCGGCGGGCGCGTGGTCGGCGTACCGCTGGACGACGCGGGTATCCGGCCCGACCTGCTGGACGCGGCGTTTGCAGAGCACCAGCCGGCGATGCTCTTCGTGATGCCGACGTTCCACAACCCGACCGGGCAGCTGATGTCGGCGGCGCGCCGGCGGCAGGTGGCGGAGCTGGCCGCGCGGCACGGGGTCGTCGTGGTCGAGGACAACGCGTACTCGGCGTGGGACCCGTCGGGTCCTTCGATCCCACCGCCACTCGCGGCGTACGCGCCCGACGACGCGGAGGTACTGACGATCGGGTCGGTGTCGAAGGCCGTCTGGGGCGGGCTGCGGATCGGGTGGATCCGGGCGTCGCGGCCGTTGGCGGAGCGGCTCGCGCGGCACAAGGCGCTGGCCGACCTCGGGAGTCCGGTGATCGATCAGGCGTTGACCGCGCGGTTGCTGCCGCGGCTCGGTGAGCTGACGGCGGCGCGGGCGCGGGTGGCGACCGTACGCAAGAAGCTGGTGGGGGAGTTGCTCGCCGAGCGACTCCCGGAGTGGGAGTGGTCGGTGCCGGTCGGCGGCTCGGCGTTGTGGATCCGGTTGCCGGACACCGACGCGCGGGTGTTCGCGCAGGTTGCGCTGCGGCACGGTGTCGAGGTGGTGGCCGGGCATGCGATGGATCCGACCGGTGAGCACGACGACTACTTACGGGTGCCGTTCGCGTACACAGAGCAAGTGCTTGATGATGCCGTCGCGCGGTTGGCGCGGGCTTGGCAGGAGTTGCGCCGGCACGGTCCGGGGCCGGGCCTACCTGTGGTCTGAACATGAAAGGATGGCGGCCACCCGTTCAGGTGTACCGCCATCGAAGCCTTCATGACTTTGGCGCCGTCGTTGGCGCGTTTAGAACAGCCGTGCTGGTTTACTGCTCGTCATCTACCGAGATCGTCGGGGTGGCTTCGAGCCGGCCGGTCTCGTCGTGGATCGTGATTGCGATGTCGCGCAGCTTCTCCGAGTGCTCCCGACCGTGGTGGGCACAGAAAAGTAGCTCCCCACCGCTGGTCAAGGTGACTCGGACGTAGGCCTGCGCACCGCAGCGGTCACAACGATCCGCGGCCGACAGGGCCGAACTCGGGGCGAGTGCTGTAGTCATTGAGGCCTCATCTCATCTAGTTCCGTACTCACCAGATAGCAACATCCTGACACGTGGATCGCTTCCCGGTGCGGACAACGTGTCCGGATGTGAGACGAACCACCTGTTCCCCTATGACGTTTGCTTACAAGGAATCGTTTCGTGGTACGGGAGAATCTGGTGAGCCACGGAGGCGGGGTGCTCCTACTCTCACTGTGCGCCATGAGCTCGTCACCGTCTGCTCGGGATCGGAGTGTCGTACGCCACTTCCAATCGAGTCCGGATCGATACCTGCCGCGACATGTATCTCCGGTACCCGTCGGCATGTCCCGCCTTGCCCCGTGCCTGCGCCGTTTTGGGGGTGCGGCCACTTAAGCTGTCCGGGTAAGTGCATGAACCAGTGAAGGAGCCCTGTGGCCGCCCCGACGCCTCGCAGCACCGAGATCGACCCGGCGTACAACGCCCGCCATCTGCTCGTCCTCGAGGGTCTCGAGGCCGTCCGGAAGCGGCCTGGCATGTACATCGGGTCGACGGACAGCCGCGGCCTGATGCACTGCCTGTGGGAGATCATCGACAACGCCGTCGACGAGGCCCTGGCCGGTCACGGCGAGCGGATCGACGTCGTGCTGCACAAGGACGGTTCGGTCGAGGTAATCGACCGCGCCCGGGGTATCCCGGTCGACATCGAGCCGAAGACCAAGCTCAGCGGTGTCGAGGTGGTCTTCACCAAGCTGCACGCCGGCGGCAAGTTCGGCGGCGGGTCGTACAACGCCTCCGGTGGTCTGCACGGCGTCGGCGCCTCAGTGGTGAACGCGCTGTCCGCGCGGCTCGACGTCGAGGTCGACCGCGGCGGGGTGGTGTGGACGACTTCGTTCCGGCGCGGCGTCGCGGGTGAGTTCGACGGCGAGGGCGCGAACGCGGGGTTCACCCCGTCGAAGGGTTTGCGCAAAGCAGGCCGGGCCAAGCGCGGCATGACCGGTACGCGGATCCGCTACTGGGCGGACCGGCAGATCTTCACCAAGGACGCCACCTTCAACTACGACGAGCTGGTCACCCGGGCGCGGCAGACGTCGTTCCTGGTGCCGGGGCTCGAGCTCGTGATCCGCGACGAGCGCGCCGAGGAGATCTCCGAGGAGCACTTCAAGCACGACGGCGGGATCAGCGAGTTCTGCGAGTTCCTCGCCACCGACCAGAAGGTCACCGACGTGGTCCGGCTGACCGGTACCGGTCACTTCACCGAGACCGTGCCGATGCTGGACGACGCCGGCCACATGACGCCGAGCGACGTCGAGCGGGACCTGGACGTCGACATCGCGGTCCGCTGGGGCGACGGGTACGAGACCGAGCTGCGCTCGTTCGTGAACATCGTCGCGACGCCCAAGGGCGGGACGCACGTCGCCGGGTTCGAGCGCGCGCTGTCGAAGAGTTTCACGAACGCACTCGACGGTACGCGGCTGCTGAAGAACGGCGAGGAGATCATCAAGGACGACGTCCTCGAGGGTCTGACCGCGGTCGTCACGGTGCGGCTGGCCGAGCCGCAGTTCGACGGCCAGACGAAGGAGGTTCTCGGTACGCCGGCCGCGTCGCGGATCGTCGCGAAGGTCGTGCAGACCGAGCTCGAGTCGTTCCTGACCTCGACCAAGCGTGAGTTCAAGGCGCAGGCCCGGGCCGTGCTGGAGAAGGTCGTCGCCGCGTCGCGGACGCGGGTCGCCGCGCGGCAGCACCGTGAGCTGCAACGGCGCAAGACCGCGCTGGAGTCGTCGGCGCTGCCGGCGAAGCTGGCGGACTGCCGCAGCAACGACGTCGACCGTTCCGAGCTGTTCATCGTCGAGGGTGATTCGGCGCTCGGTACGGCGAAGCTCGCGCGGAGCTCGGAGTTCCAGGCGCTGCTGCCGATCCGGGGCAAGATCCTGAACGTGCAGAAGGCGTCCGTCGGCGACATGCTGAAGAACGTCGAGTGCGCTTCGATCATCCAGGTGGTCGGCGCGGGGTCCGGACGGACCTTCGACCTCGAGCAGGCGCGGTACGGCAAGATCATCTTCATGGCCGACGCCGACTCCGACGGCGCCCACATCCGTACGCTGCTTGCCACGCTGTTCTTCCGGTACATGCGTCCGCTGGTGGAGGCCGGCCGCGTCTACACCGCCGTACCGCCGCTGCACCGCTTCGAGCTGACGAACCCGAAGAAAGGGCAGGACAAGTACCTGTACACCTACAGCGACGCGGAGTACCAGCGGAAGACGGCCGAGCTGATGAAGAAGGGCGTCCGCTGGAAGGAGCCACCGCAGCGCTACAAGGGCCTCGGTGAGATGGACGCCGACCAACTGGCCGAAACCACCATGGACCCACGCCACCGCACCCTCCGCCGCATCACCGTCGACGACGTAGAAGCCGCCTCCCAAGTCTTCGACCTGCTGATGGGCAACGACGTAGCCCCCCGCAAGGAATTCCTGGTCCAAGGCGCCTACGAACTCGACGAAAACCGCATCGACGTCTGAGCCTGCTGGTATACGGCCGTCGGCAGCTGGAGCTTCGCGGCGCCTGCTTTCTGCCCACCTCCGGCGGCGGCGCGCGAATTCGGTCGGATGCGGTTGCGATGGCCTGGGGGGCCGGGCCGGCTAGCGCATGATGTTCCAGAGGATGATGTTGTGTGCGTGTGCGGCCTTTTCGGATCCGCGGAACTGGACCTCGTAGGTTGCGCCGCTCATGTGTACGGCGATCGTGCTCGTCGACGCCAACTTGCCGAACACGGACTTGTCGGACACGTAGGACACCGACTGGATCTTGCCGTACGGAATGCTCGTCAGGGCGGTCTTCTTACCGACGAACGAGTTGTCCTGGACGATCACCCGGAGGTTGGTGAGCCCGATGAACCCGGTGCCGACGCCGAGCCCGTCGTACACCGCGAGGATGGTTTCGCCGTTGAGCAAACCGGCGGCGATCTGGTCGAACTGCTCCCGCTTGTCGAACACAGGCTGATTCATGGAGCCCCCTGTCAGACGCTACGCACCCCTACGGAACGTGACGAGGGTAGCGGATGGTGGCTCCTCCGTCGTGTGTAAGGGTGAAGTGTGAATCCTCGGCTGGCGTGTTTCGATCTGGACAATACGTTGATCGATCGGGACGGGGCGTTCTTGAAGTGGGCCCGGTGGTGGGTCGGCCGGGCCAGGCTCGGGCTGGACGCGGTGGAGTGGTTGGTTGCCGAGGACAACGGAGGCTTCCGCGCGCGGCAGGAGTTGTTCGCCGCGTTCGAGGAGCGGTTCGGGGTGCACATCTCGGTGGGGGAGTACGACCGAGAGCATCCGCTGTTCACCTCGGTGGATCGCGAAGTACTCGATGGGCTCGCGGCGTTGCGCTCCGCGGGGTGGCGGGTGGCCGTCGTCACCAATGGGACTGTGATACAGCAGACGGGAAAGCTCACGCACACGGGGATCGCGGACGCGGTGGACTACTGCTGCATCTCGGAGGCCGTCGGAGTGCGCAAGCCCGACGCCGCGATCTTCCGGCACGCCGCCGAGACGACGGGCGCCACATTGGACGGCGGCTGGATGGTCGGCGACCACCCGGCGTACGACCTGGCAGGCGGGATCGCGGCAGGCCTGCGGACGATCCAGGTCGGACACCACCACACGGCCGGCACTCCGGTCGCGGACCATCACGTTCCTACGGTCGTTGACGCCTTCGGTCTGATCCTCGCTGGTTGATCAGCGTTGGTGGTAGGTGGTCATCTCGGCCATCCGGCCGTCGCGCAGCTTAACCAGCCAGATCAGGTTGCTGGTGCCGGTCCGGCCGACGACCGCGACCTGGTTGCCGTCGCCGAGCATCGCATCGATGTCGAAGTGCAGGTCGGGATGAGCCGTGCGAGTCTGCTCGACGATCCCAGGTACGTCGGCCGCGCGGACCTCGGGATGTGCGTGGTCCATCCAGTCCGGGTGCAGCACCTCGGCCGCGATCGTAGTGTCCCCGGTGTTCCACATCTCGAAGTACCGCGTCACGACGTCGCTCGCGCCCCGATCCTAAGACGACCAGTTACAACGACGCCGGCCCGGACCTCCCCGCCGTCGACGGGGTGAACCGGGTACTCAGCCAGGTGATGCTGACGGTGATCGTCGTACGGTCCCGTGACCTCGATGGCGTGGCCGTGGTACGTCTAGTTGGTGCCGTCGATCGTGCCGCCTGGTGTGGAGTTCGGCTGGATGCCGAGCGAGCCGTCGAGTTGTGAACGGATGCCGACAAGGTTGCGGAGGATTACCTCGTCGCCGGTCAGCCCGACGCTGATGTTGATGCGACGGCCGGATGCGGGCGCCCGACACAGGAAGCGTCGTTCAGTCGATGCTGCATGAACTCAATACTGATCAGTTCGACACCGTAGTGATCACTTTAGTAGTCACTTCTGCCCGGATTCGTCCCTGCACACACGCGATTCCCGAGGACGCGGCCCAGGTCGACGGCGCGAACTCCTACCAGACATTCCTGCGGATCATCCTGCCGCGGTCCGGCCAGCCGCTTGCCGTTCATCCTGCTCTTCGTGCTGCTGCAGCGGTTCATCTTCAACTGCCTGGCCGGCGCGATCATGCAATACGAGATTCCACGCGTACTGCGATCGCAGCCATCGGTCACCGCGCAAGCAGCCGCTCGACGAAGTACAGCTCCTGGGGAAGGGCGATCGGGCGTGTGCAGTCGGTGCGCTTCGAGTAGATGCTCGACGTGTTGCGCGGTGCTGAGTGTTCGGTGTTGGCATCGTGACAAGCGCACTCCGGCAGGTTGATGGTGCACAAGCCAGTCATCACTTCGAACTCGTGAACTGGTGGCTCGGCGTGGAGCCGGAGACGGTGTACGCCTGCGGGCAATTGGCGGTCTAAGTGCCGGGGCTTGAGCACGTGTACGCCCGCGAGTACATGCGGGCACCCGGATCCATGGACGCCGCCGACATCGCGTACGACAGGGGAGTGCTGGTCATGTGCGACACGGGCGGGACCATGGCGTACCAGCTGACGGCGTACGCATCGGCCGAGGGTTGCCGGGTGATGTTCAATGCGCGGCTGGCTGGTAAATGTTGAAGAGTCGACATTTACCAGCATGATGTAACCGAGCCGACGGCTGGTCGATCGTTTGAGCCGGGTTGTCGATCCGTACCAGCGAGGTCCTCAAGCTGTGATCAGAATAGTGATCACATGGTCAGGATAGTGATCACGAGAGGGCGGCTCTGAGGATCGCATGCGCGCCGGTGATGATGGCGTCGCGGTTGGCCTCGTACGTCGGGTCTGTGATGTCGGTCTTGTTCGTCAGGTCGAAGGACAGCACCGGGACGTGCAGGTGTCCGGCCGGCATCGACGGGTCGAGCAGGTCGCGCTGCAGGGTGTTGCGGTAGGCAACTTCATTGGAGAGGTAGCCGCCGCCGGTGCCTTCGGAAGCGATCGATCCGGCCGTCGGGCCGTCGGGACGTCGTACCGGCGTGGTCTCGCCGGCCGGGATCTCCAGTACCGACGTGTTGACCCGGGTGCGGAACGGTGCCACGTCGGCCTGCGCCATCCGGGCCAGTGGCAGGCTGGACGTGATCCACTCCGGGCCGGCCGGCATGCTCGGCGAGACGACCGGGGCGCTGATCGTGCCGCCGCCCCAGAGGTTGTTGTTGTCGCCGATCGAGCTGACCGAGCGCCGCCGGCCGTTGAACACCTCGAGGTCGAAGATGCCGACGCGGCCCTGGCTCGCGGTCATCACGAGGTCCGCGTGCTGCGGACCCGAACGGTAGTGCGGGGCGAGTGCGTTCTCGACCATGTTCTGGTCGAAGTCGGTGTAGCGGACCGGGAACACAACAGTCTGGATCTCGTACGTCGTGCCGTTCACCGTCCACCGTTGTCCGTCGAGGGTGAGGGCGTTCGCGCCGGACGGGTTGCCGATCCGGATGTCCGCGTCGAGCGTGAACGGGTCGAACCCGGTGACGAGGAGCTTGCGTACGCCCGGGGTGAAACGGGTGCTGGTGATGCCGCGGGAGGCGTACTCGAAGGCGCGCATCAGTTCGGCGCGTTCCGCCGCACCGAGGCCGAAGGAAGGCTGCCACTGGCGGAGCGTGAGGGCCATCGAGATCCGCGCCCAGTACAGCCCACGGTCGTCGCTGGAGGGGAGCGCATCAGTACCACCAACCGGATGCTGAGCCCGGTACGTCGCCGCATGCCACAACGCCTCACCCTGGGCCCGCACGAGCGCCGAGGCCGCCTGACGGTTGGGCACCCGGCAGAGCAACTGCCCGAACGCAGCCACCTGCCGATCGAACCCCGTCCGCCGCAGGATCTCCGCCGGCACCGACGGGCCGCCGTTGATCCCTCGGCTCAGCCGCTGTTCTTCAACGGTGCCGACAACGGAGTGATCCAGGCACCCGGTCACCGGACCACCGCGGAACGCCGGCGCGGTATCAGGCAGCGCGTACGCCACCGGCGCACCGGACAACACAGCCGTCAACGCCAGCGCGCCGGCAACAAGGGAACGATGAAATGAGCTGGGGCGGAGTCTCATACAGGGGTGTCTATCAGATTTGTGCCTGGACGGGGTTCTTCACGGCGTGGGCGCGGTGAGATACCGCTGGACCGTCGGTCCGAGCCAGTCCACGATCTCCTCGCGGCCGAGCGCCACGCTCGCCGGGAACCGCAGCACGTAGCGCGTCAGCGCGAGCCCCAGCACGGTTGAGACGACCAGTGCAGCCCGCGTCTGTGCCTGCTCCGGCTCGTGGCCCAGTCGGCGGGCCAGCGGGATCATCTGCTCGCGCAGCACGCTCTGCATGCGATCGGCGGCGGCCGGGTCGGTGGCGCCGACCCGCATCAGCGCGGTGAGCTCCCCGTTCTCCTCCCACAGGGTGAGGAAGCGCCGCACCAGCGTACGGCCGATCTCCTCGCGCGGTTCGAGGGACAGGCCCGGCAACCCAGGGTCGATCGCGACGGCCGCCGCGAACAGGCCGGCCTTGTTGCCGTAGTAGCGCATCACCATTGACGGGTCGATCTTCGCGTCGCGCGCGATGGCTCGGATGGTCGCCTTCTCGTAGCCGTCCGCCGCGAACCGCTCGCGGGCCGCGGTGAGGATCGTCGCGCGGGTGGCGTCGGAACGCCGTGCGGCCTGCTGGTTCTCGGTGGCGTCATTCACACCAACAAGTGTAGGCCCACACGTAGGCCCACACGTGTTGACAGGCTGGGGCTGCGGCGTTAGGTTTGCCAACATGTTCGCCAACGTGTGTTGGCAAACATGTTGGCAAGGACACAGCCCGACAGTGAGAGGAAGTACCGAAAATGGCCAAGTTGCAGAGTCTCGACCCGAATACGCCGATGTTCGCGCAGTTCAAGGAGAAGACCGGAACCGTCGTCCTGGCCAACACCTTCGTCGTCCCGAAGGCGAGGACCGAAGCGTTCCTGGCCCTCTTTCGGAGGCAGGCGGAGTACATGAAGGCTCAGCCGGGATTCGTCTCCCTGCAGATGCACAAGGGAACGGCGGACAGCCGGCTTCTGATGAACGTCGCGGTCTGGGAGTCGACCGACGCGCTCGCCACGGCGTTCGGCAGCCCGGAGTTCCAGCGCATGGCGGCTGAGTTCAGCGACGACATCGTGTCGTACCCGCACATCTTCGAGCAGATCAACGCATAGCACGGCAGCCCACCACGCGCAGCCCATCCCGGAAGAGGAGTCACCATGCCTGTCGAACTGAATCACACCATCGTCCCCGCCCGTGACCCGCAAGCCTCGGCACAGTTCCTGGCCGGCGTCCTCGGCCTAAGTGTCGATCCGCCGGTCGCACACTTCACGCCGGTCACGCTGGCCAACCAGGTCAGCCTGGACTACGACCAGCTGGACGACTTCGAGCCACACCACTACGCGTTCATGGTCAGCGAGCAGGAGTTCGACGCCGCCCTCGCCCGCATCCAGCGCGGCGGGATCACCCACTACGGCGATCCTGGGTGCCAAGAGATCGGGCAGATCTATCGCAGTAAGCACACCGTCGGCCGCAGGGGCACGTACTTCCGCGACCCCAACGGACATCTCATGGAAATCCTCACCCCGGGCGGCGCCGGGTCATGAGGCCGATTGCGGCCCAGCTGAACATCAAAGGAGAAGAACCATGTCGCTGAAGAGCGTCAACACCGTCCTGGCCACCGTCTGCGTCCTGTTCGTCCTCTACCTCGGGCTGTGCTTCATCCTGGCCCCGGAGGCGTCCACTCACGGCGTTGGGCTGCCGACCTGGCCCGCCGGCAACGGCGACGGCTTCCTCATCATGAAGGGCACCCGCGAATTCTCGATGGGTCTGGTCATCGGCATCCTCCTGCTGACGGGCCACCGCCGCGCCCTGAGCTGGGTCTTGCTGATGGAGGCCGTCGCCCCATTCGGCGACATGATCAATGTTTTGGCTCACCACGGCCCCCTCGCCGCCGCGTTCGGCATCCACGGCCTGACCTCGGCGCTGATCGCGATCACCGGCCTGCTGATCCTCCGGGAGACCAGTAAGGCTCCCAAGGCCACCGCCCCGGTGCCCGCCGCACAGCCCGCCTGACAGCTGCACGCCCCCAAAGGGGTGACCTCGCCCGTGCGGACACGAACCCGTTCCGGGAAGGTGACCCCCTGGGGTCGGTAGGTTCTCGGGCTCGTGAGCTATCACCACCAGCGAATGGTGCTCCGAGACTCCGACACCGGTCCGGTCGTGATCGGCGGACTGATTCACCGTGAACCGACGGATGACAGCCTTCGAGCCCGCGCCGAGTTGATCGCGAACGCCGGCCAGTGGCCGCTGGTCGAGAGCAACGCCGGCGAGATGGACGAGGGCTACCGGTGCTATCTCCTCTGGGGTGCCGCACCCGAGCTCTGGATGATGTACCTGGAGGACCGCACCACCCGGACCGCCGCGCTCGACTTCTTCGGCTCCGACTCACTGCAGGTCGCCGAGCTCGTCCGCCGGGTCACCAAGCTGTTCGACCTGCGTCCGTACCGGCGCGACGAACTCCTCGCCCAGCTCGTGCCTACTCGGCGCGATTGAATCCGTACGCGCGAGGTCGCTGTAGTACGTCGGCCAAGGCCGGGGGAGCGCCGTCAGTCGATCTGGGTGATTCGGCCGTTGTCGACGTCGTACATGAAGCCGCCGACCAGGATGTCTTCGCCGATGAGCGGGTGTTCGCGGACCGCCGCGACGTCGCGGCGGAGCGCCTCGTGCTGGTCGGGGATGACCGGGATCGGCAGGTAACCGGCCGGTTTGCCGGCGGCGAGTTCGACCTTGGCGCGGAGATCGTCCTCGGACATCGCGGCCATCGCGCAGCGGGTGTGCGGGATGATCATGATCCGGCGGACGCCGAGCAACTGGACGCCGAGCACCAGGCCGGTCATCGTGACCTCGGTGACCCGGCCGCCGGCGGAACGCAGTACTTTCGCGTCGCCCGGCTTCAGGCCGAGCATCTCCAGCGGCGGGATCCGGGAATCCATGCAGGTGACCAGCCCGATGCCGGCGTGGGCGATGCCGTCGAAGCCGCCGTAGTGGAAGTCGGCGGCATACTCGGCGTTGGCCGCGAGCAGGTCGTCGAAGCCGCCGCTCATCGGATCGTGCCTGACACTGGGGTACCGGTTTGCAGGATCGACATGGCGAACGGTTCCTTTCCGCAGGAGTCAGGACGGGGTGGGTCGGCCGGTGTGCTGGTCACCGGCACGATCCAGGTTCGGCCGTCGGCGTGCTGGACGGTGACAGTGTCGGCACCTTCGCCGACCACCCGCAACGCATCCAGGGCGAACTCTCCGATGAGCTCACGTACGGCGACCTCGGCCGCCTGGCCGCGCTTGGTCCAGGTGGACCGTCCACGCAGCCCGGTCAGAACTGTTTCCCCACGGTCCGCGGCAGCCAGTACCTCCACCGCGGTGTCCACCGTGAGCTGCCCGTGCATGGTCCCGGCCGGCAGGTACGTCGCGGTCGGCGCGAACCGGTGCCCGCCGAGGTGGTTGGCCTCCCAGACGCGCCCGGGTACCCGTTCGGCGAGCCCCGCCACGAGCGGCCGGCCGAGGACGGCACAGCACTCGTCCCGCTTGCCGTTCGTACACACGAGAACAATCGGATTGTCGACAATCGACAGCGCCGGCAGCGATGCGAGCACCGCCGTCCGGTCTCCGCGGGCCACGGCACCGAGGTCGAGAGCAGCCAGTTCGACGGGATCGGCGACGCAGCCGCCCAGCAGCCAGGTCCGGCCGGGGATGGTCGAGGCCACGAAGACCTGATGTGCCCGTTCGACCGCGTCCGCGTGCCGGCCGGGGGAGCGGATCAGCCCGAACCGGACGTCGGCCTTCTTGCAGTCGTCGTCGAACTTCCCACCAAAGATCGGGTCCAGATGGCTCTGCGTCGGCGCCTTCGCGCCCCACGGACCGGGCTGCTCGACGACCACCCATCCGGTCGCGACGACCGCCGTACCCGGCAACGGCTCCTGGAGCACCCGACAGAACGTCGAGCACAGTCCGGCGGCAGCTGCAGGGGTCACAGCCTCACGGTACGCGAACTGAGACGGCCGTCCCTCATGATGATCATCATGTGTGCGCTGTGCCACGCCGGCCGAGCAGCAGTACGCCCAGGCCCGCCGCGAGGAAGGCGCAGACGGCCGCCCCGGCGAAGATCGCGTGAACTTGTGAAACGGCGGCGTCGAGCAGCGCGTCGACGTACGGACGGCAGTTCGCCGGCGAGGACGGGCAGAGTTCGTTGGGGGATTTGATGCCGTTGGCAATCGCGTAGTACCGGCGGAGGCCGATCGCGGTCAGTGCGGAGACGCCGACCAGCATGCCGACCATCCGCGCGACGACCACCAGCGCGCTGACGAGCCCGTGGCTGTCGGCGGGGGTGGCGCCGAGCATCGCGGTGTTCAGCGGCGACAGCGCGAGCCCGAACCCGAAGCCACAGACGAGCAGTACGACAGTCGCGGGCCAGTGGTCGAGCGCCGTACGACTCCAGAACGCCATCACCACGAACATCGCCCCGGACAACCCGAGCCCGACGCCGGTGATGAGCCCCAACCCGTACCGCCGCGTCAGCCACCCACCGACGACGGCGCCGACCGGCAGCGCGATCAGGAACCGCAACAGCACCAACGCCGCCGCGAGCTGGCCACCGCCCTGCGTCGCGCGCGCGAACACGGGTACGTCGACCAGGGCCGCGATCAGTGCACAACCGATCAGAAAACTGACCACCAACGCACCCCACGCGGGGCGCGCACCGAGCAGACCACGCGGCACGATCGCGGCGGCCGTACGGCGCTGCCACAACGCGAAGGTGATCGCGAAGACGGCGGCAGCCACCAGCAGCCACGGCCCAGCCGGCGACATCAGCTGCTTCTCGGGATCAGCGGTCGCGAACGCCAGTACGACGCCCGCGAGCGCGAGTGCCAGCAGCACAGCGCCCACGAGGTCCACTTGCGACAGGACGCCGTGTGCCTGACCCCTGTTTCGCCAGAGCATCAGCGCGAGCCACAGCAACGCCAGCAGCAGTGTGACGACGCCGATCGGCGTCAGGAGTCGCGACGTACCCGTGAACGGTACGAAGGGCAGCCCGAGCGTGACGCCCGACGCGAGTCGCTCCGGCGCGGTCAGCGTCAGCCCCAACGCAACGCAGGCGAGTACGCCGACGATCGCCGACGGGGGAGGCCGGCGCCGGCCGCGGAGCAGGAGCGCGAGGACGACGGCGACCACCAGGTTGAGCCAGAAGATGTACCGCCAGTCGGCCACCGTCAGCACCACGGCACCCAGCAACGGGCCGAGGACCGACCCGAGCTCCTGCACCGCGCCGACCACACCCAGCGGCAACCCGCGCCGCTCGGCCGGCCACAGATCAGCGACCAACGCCAAGGTGGCGGGCACCAGCCCACCGCCTCCGACCCCCTGAAGAAACCGACCGGTTACCACCAGCGGCAGGTCGTACGCCCCGGCCGTCACCAACGACCCGACCGCGAACAGCAGCAACGCCCCGACCAGTACCGGCGTCCGCCCGGCCACGTCGGCGATCCGCCCGATCAACGGCAGCACCGCGATGTACCCGAGCAGGAACCCCGAGATGATCGGCGCCGCCCGCTGCAACTCGTCCGCGGACAACCCGACCCCGGCCATCATGTCCGGCAACGCCAGCACGACGACGTACGTGTCCGCTGCCGCGAAGGCCACCGCGATCGACGCGAGCGTCAAACGGGTCCGCGCCGACGTCACGGTTTGGTGATCTCCACCTTCTCGCCGTACTTGTCGAGCGTGACGTCGTAGCTGCTGGTGGCGCCGGAGTAGAACGGGCCGGTGATGGTTGCCGAGACCAACTGCTTCGACGACTTGTCGATCTTGAACGTACTGGGGAAGTTCCCGTCGGCGGGTGCCTTCGGGAAGATGCCCTGCAGGGACTTGCCGTCGACGGTCCCGGTGACCTCGGTGAGCACCTTCGCACCGTCGCGGGTCTGGCCCTTCACCTTCGGGTCCTTCAACGTCGGCAGTACGGCGGTGAGGCCCTTCGCCGGGTCGAGCAGGATTGCCGGGTCGGGCGCGCCGAGACCGGCCAGCTGGCTCGGTGTGAGCTCGATGAAGGCCGGCGAGAACGAGACCTTGGCGTAGACCTTGCTGCCGACCGCGACCACGTCAGCGTCGATCGGCGAACCACCGGACCGTACGGTCAGCTTGCCCTTGAACGCCGGCGCGTGCGTCGCGACGCCGTCACCACTGGCCAGCGTCTGTCCACTCGCCGGCAGATCGCGCCCGGTCAGCACGATGTGCACGCTGGCGGCCTGGTCGATCGCCTGCTTCGCACCGGTCAGCAGCGCGACCGCGTCGTCCCCACCGCCGTTGCCTCCGCCGGTGTGCTTCTTGCCGCTGCAGCCGGTGACGACAAGGGCGACGATCGCGCAGAGCGCGAGCACTCTCTTCACAGGGGTCAGCCTGCCAGATCGGAAGCGCACGCAGCGATCGGCTGCGCCACCGGTACGCCGGAACCGTCCCGGCGCGGGTCGATCGGCGGCAGCTCGATCGGTGCGCCACTGCTCGCGCTGGCCTTCACCGGCGCGGCACCGACGTACCCGAGAAGCAGACCGTCCTCGCCCTTGAGCAGCCGCTGGCAGCGGACCCCGCCGGTCCCGCGGCCCTTGCCCGGGTACTCACTGAACGGCGTGACCTTCACCGCGCCGACCTCGGTCCCCGGCAGCGCCGACGACGAACCCGCGATCGTGACCACCTGCGCGTCCCGGACAGCGTCCACCGCCCCGAAGAACACGACCTTGGCCTTCGCGGCGAGCCGGACGCCGGCCATACCGCCCGCGGTCCGGCCCTGCGGCCGTACGGCCGACGCCGGGAAGTGCAGGAGTTGCGCGTCCGAAGTGATGAAGCACAGCTCCTCGTCGCCCGTCGACAGCTCGATCGCGCCGACGACCTCGTCGCCGTCCTTGAGGCCGATGATCTCCCACGAGTCGCGATTGCTGAGGTGATCCGGTACGACCCGCTTGACCACGCCGGCCGCCGTACCCAGCGCGACCCCGACCGACTCCGGGTCCATCGTGGTCAGCGCGAGCGCCTTCTCACCTGGATCCAGCGACACGAACTCCGCGATCGGCGCCCCACCCTGCAGGTTCGGCGCGCTGGCGGTCGTCGGTACGGCGGGCAGGTCGAGCGACTCCAGGCGGATCAGGCGGCCTGCATTGGTGACCAGGCCGTACTGCCCACGGGCGGTGCTCTTGATCGCGGACACGATCGCGTCGTGCTTGGCCCGCGACTCGGTGGCGCCGAACGGCTCGACGCCGTTCGTCCGGGCGAGCAGGCCGGTCGAGCTCATCAGGATCCAGCACGGGTCGTCGCTGACCTCGAGCGGTACGGCGGCGGTCTTGGTCGCGCCGGACGACTCCAGCAGCACGGTCCGGCGTGGCGTCCCGTACGTCTTGGCGACGTCGGCGAGCTCGTCGGAGACCATCTTGCGGAGCAGTTCCGGGTCCTCGATGATCGCGGTCAACGCCTCGATCTCGCGCTCCAGCTCGCCCTTCTCCGTCTCGAGTTCGAGCTTGGAGAACTTGGTCAGGCGGCGCAGCGGCATGTCCAGGATGTAGTTCGCCTGGATCTCGGACAGGTCGTAGATCTCGATCAGCCGGGACCGGGCCGCGGCCGAGTCGTCGCTGCTGCGGATCACCTGGATGACCTCGTCGATGTCCAGGATCGCGATCAGCAGTCCGTCGACGATGTGCAGCCGGTCCTGCGCCTTCTTCCGGCGGAACTCGCTGCGCCGGCGGGTGACGTCGTACCGGTGGTCGAGGTAGACCGCGAGGAGCTCCTTCAGGCCGAGCGTGCGCGGCTGGCCCTCGACCAGGCAGACGTTGTTGACGTGGAACGCGTCCTCGAGCGGGGTCAGCTTGTAGAGCTGCTCCAGCAGCGCCTCGGGGACGAAGCCGTTCTTGACCTCGATGACCAGCTGGGTGCCGTGCGTACGGTCGGTCAGGTCCTTGACGTCGGCGATGCCCTGGAGCTTCTTGCTCTGCACCAGGGTCTTGATCTTCTCGATCACCTTCTCCGGGCCGATCGAGTACGGCAGCTCGGTGACCACGATGCCCTTGCGGCGCGGGGTGACGTTCTCGATCCGGGCGGTGGCCCGCATCTTGAAGCTGCCGCGGCCGGTCGCGTACGCGTCCTTGATGCCTTCCAGGCCGACGATCTTGCCGCCGGTCGGCAGGTCCGGGCCGGGTACGAATCGCATCAGGTCGTCCAGGTCCGCACTCGGCGTCTTGATCAGGTGCCGGAGCGCCTGGATCACCTCGACCAGGTTGTGCGGGGCCATGTTGGTCGCCATCCCGACCGCGATCCCGGCGGCGCCGTTGACGAGCAGGTTCGGGAAGGCGGCCGGCAGCACCGCCGGCTCTTCCTCCTGCCCGTCGTAGTTCGGCCGGAAGTCGACGACGTTCTCGTCCAGCCCGTTCGTCATAGCCATCGCTGACGGCGCCATCCGGCATTCCGTGTATCGCATCGCCGCCGGACCGTCGTCCAGAGATCCGAAGTTCCCGTGGCCGTCGATGAGGGGGACGCGCATGGACCAGGGCTGGGCGGTGCGGACCAGGGCGTCGTAGATCGCGCCGTCGCCGTGCGGGTGGTACTTACCCATGACCTCACCGACGACGCGGGCCGACTTCACGTGGCCGCGGTCAGGGCGGATGTTGTTCTCCGCCATCGAGAACAGGATCCGGCGCTGGACCGGCTTCAGCCCGTCCCGCGCGTCCGGGAGCGCCCGGGAGTAGATCACCGAGTAGGCGTACTCGAGGTAGCTGGTGCGCATCTCGTCGGAGACGTCGACGTCGAGGATGTGCTCCTCGAAGTCCTCGGGTTCGGCGGTGCTGGTACGGCGTGCCATACGGTTCTACGAACTCCTCGATCAAGTGGTACGAGCGCCGCGACGGGTCGGCGCCGTACCTATTCTCCCTGGTGACCCGCGATTTCCCGGCCCACGACCCGCAGAAGGTACGCAGTCGGCGCCAGAGCGGACCCTACCGCCAGGGTCAGACAAAGTCCGCCGATGCCCAGCAGGATGCCCCACGGGACGGTCGTCGGTACGTCGGCCAGCCCGGACGTCATCGCGTGCCGGAGGAGAACACCGACAGTGACCGTGGTCGCCGTACCGAGACTGAGCGCGACCGCGCCGACCAGCGAGGACTCCCACAACACCATCCGTCGCAGCTGGGCCGCTGTCGCGCCGAGTAGTCGCGACGTGACGAACTCCTTGCGTCGCTGCAGGCTGCTCATTAGCAGCGTGTTGGCGATCGCGATGGCGCTGTAGAGCGCGGCCGGTCCGAGGAGCATCACCAGGCCGACCTGGTTGCCGTTGCGCAGCCCCTCGCCCTGGTCGGCCTCCCAGTCCGTGGCCAGCTGGGCGTTGGGCAACCACTTCACGAGGTCCGCGGGGGAGACGCCGTCGGCGGGTAGTACGAAGCTGCGCTCGACCTTGGCGTCCGGTGCGTGCTTGCGTGCGACGTCGAGCGGGATCAGGAACGACGGGTTGAACCCGAACGCGTTCTGCACGATCGCCACCACCCGGAGCTTGGCCGGCGTTCGATCGACGAACACGACCGGAATCTCGTCACCCACGCGGTAGTGTTCGAACCCCGCCATTTCCTTGCTGATAGCAACAGTCTCGCCGCTCAGTTTGCTCAGGTCGCCGGCAATCACCCCGAGATCGCGCGTCTGCGACGCCACCGCCGGATCAAGTCCCTGCGCGTCTTCGAGTTCCGCGTGATCGTCCGCCAGCCGCACCAGCTGAGTAGGCAGCGGCGCATCTATCGCTTTCAGTTCTGGGTTCGGAACAGGAACTGGTCCGGTGACCACGATCGGTGCGCGGACAGCATCACGGATCGCGGCCACAGAACTGTCTGCTGCGAAGCTGAGGCTCAGCACCATGGAGCCGGCTATCGCGGAGATCGCGAGGATCGGCGCGGCTAGTGAAGCGCTACGGCGAGGGGCAGCTACGACGTTGCTGCGCGCCAACCGACCCGAGATGTGGGTCCACGCGACCAGAGGCGCCGCCCACAGGCGGCCCAGGACGGGTACGACGAGGGGCGCGAGGAGTGTCAGCGCGATCACCATCACCATCGGCGTGAACATCGCCAGCGGTACGGCGCTGTCGCCCGACGACGGGCGGATCAGGGCCAGCATGGACAGCGCACCGGCGAGGAACAGCAGCCCGAACACGATCCGTACCGGCCCGATCCGCGGCGGCTCCAGGTCGGCCTCCCGCAACGCGTCGATCGGCGCGACCTTCCCCGCGCGCCGGGCCGCCGACCGGGCGCCGAGCATCGCGACCAACATCCCGGCAGCGACCGCGATCGCGAGTGGCACCCACGGCGACGCCGGCTCGAGCTTCACCGGCGCCAGGTCGGTGTAGGACGCCTTGCGCAGCAGCAACGGCGTCGCGAGCTGAGCGGCAACCGCTCCAGTGAGGGACGCGGCCAGCGCAACGACTAGCGCCTCGCCGAGGATCATCCGGCGGATCTGCCGCGGCGTCGCCCCGATCAGCCGCAGCAACCCGAGCTCCCGGCGTCGCGCGGCGACGGCGAACGCGAACGTACTGGCGATCACGAAGATCGTGATGAACCCGCAGATCACCCCGACCATGCTCAGTACGGTCTGCAGCCCCGACACGTCCGCGCCCGACAGCGCGACCCGTACGTGCTGCGCCGGCGTGTCCGGCCCACCGAGCGTGGTGACCGCGATGGTCGCCGACGCCGGCAGGTGGTACGCGATCGTCGCAGCCGTCGCGGTCGCGGCCAACCCGAGCATGAACACCCCGACCGCAAGCGCAACGAACGCACCCGCATACAAGGACCGATGCTGCCCAACAGTCTGCCGACTCAGCTGAAACATCACCGCTCCAACTCACTCATAGCCGCTGCCGCCGCGCCCGATCGTCCGCCGAGTCGTGGATTTCGGTTCGAAATCGTGCCAAATCGCAACCACTTTCCACGACTCGGCGGATTAGCTGTGCTGTTGGACATCAGCGTTCCAGGTCGTTCATGGCTGCTGCGATCTGTGGTGGTGTCGGGCGGTCGAGGTGGCCGGCGAGCAGCCCGTCGGACAGGAACAGGACACGTTCGGCGTACGCGGCCGCGATAGGGTCGTGGGTGACCATGACCACGGTCTGGCCTGCGCGATCGGTTGCTTCGCGCAACAACCCGAGGATCTGGCGGCTCGTACCGCTGTCCAGCGCACCGGTCGGCTCGTCCGCGAAGAAGACCGACGGCTTGGTGATCAGCGCCCGCGCGATCGCGACCCGCTGCTGCTGACCGCCGGACAACTCCGCCGGCCGCCGCTTCGCCTTCCCGTCCAGCCCGACCTGCTGCAGCACCTGCAGTACGTCGTTACGCGCCGGCCGGCGCCCGGTGAGACGCAGGGGGAGTGCGACGTTGTCGTACACGGTCAGCGACGGCAGCAGGTTGTACGCCTGAAACACAAACCCCATCTCGCCCCGACGCAGCTTCGTAAGCTCCACCTCGTTGAGCGTCCCCAGCGTGACTCCGCTGAGTACGACGTTCCCCGTCGTCGGCTGATCAAGCCCCGCAGCACACTGCAGCAACGTGGACTTACCGGACCCGGACGGCCCCATCACCGCCGTGAACGACCCGCGGGCGAAGTGGTACGTCACCCCACGCAACGCATCAACCGCACCAGCCTTCGAGCGGTACGTCTTGGTGATGCCGTCCAGCAACAGAGCAGGCGGTTCAACAGGTGCAACAGCTGGGTACGTCGGCGCAGTAGCGGTCATACCCCCAACCCAACCGCCCCCCACCGCCCCACACCCTGGCCCCCAGGCGAAACCTCCAGTAGCGCCCGCGCTACCACCCCACACACAAACGCCACCGCTCCGCAGCAACAGCTCTTCCGACCGCCTCCGTCGACGCGCGGACCACTCCACCGTGGACGCTCCGGCGAAGCCCAGGTACTCACCGGACGGAGGTTGAAAGGACACCGCTTCGCGGCGGCAGTTCTTCTGGCCGCCTCCGGCGGCGCGCGAGCCGGTCCGTCATGCACCGTCTCCGGCGAAACCGCGGGTGTTCACCGGGCGAGACGTTGAAAGGACACCGCTTCGCGGCGACAGCCTTTTGGCCGCCTCCGCCGGCGCGAGCTGCTCCACCGCGAACCGCCTGGGGCGAGCGGCCGTGTTGTTCCGCGCGGGTGGTTCGGCAGAGGCGGCTGGTTGCTTCGCCGTTGGCCTCAGCCCGGTGGGGCCTTCTGCGCGCCGCCGGAGGCGGTCGGAAGAGCTGTCGCCGCGGAGCGGTGTCCTTGGGAGTAGCGCGGGCGCTACCGCTTGAGGGTGGGGTAGGCGCATAGGGTTGGGGTGGTGGAGGGAGTTACGACGGTGTGGGGGGCGTTGGCGTCGCCTCGGTATCTGGTTTCGGCGTGGCCGTGGCGGGTTTACGGGTATTTGTTGTCGTCGGTTCCGATGGGTGTGCTGGCGATCGGTGTACTGCTGGGACTGGCCGGGTTGAGTGCGGTGCTCAGTCCGATTCTGATCGGGATCCTGATGCTGGCCGCGTTCCCGCTGGTCGGTGCGGCGATCGGGTACGTCGAACGTCGCCGGGCAGGGCTGATGCTCGTTGACGGGATCGCAAGTCCGCATGCCGCGCTGCCGATCGGGCTGTCGCTGAGGGCCCGGCTGGCGTTCCGCAGGCGGGAGCAGGCGTCGATGCGGGCGCTCGGGTACGGCTTCGTGCTCGGGATCTTCATCTGGCCGTTGAGCGCGTTGTTCGGCGGGCTCGGCGCGACGGTCCTCGGGATCACGCTTGCGACGCCGTTCCTCGCGGGCGACGACACGGTGATGATGTGGAACTGGACGGTGAACTCGTTCGGCGAAGGGCTGTTGTTCGTCGTCGTGTTCGCGCCGCCGTTCTATGCGGTCAGTTCGTATCTGCTCGGCGTCATCGCGGGAGCCCAGGCATCGCTGGCGAAGGCGATGCTCGGTCCGCGGCAGGAGGAGTTGCAGCGGAACCTCGCCGAGCTCCGGCGTTCGCGGCTGGATCTGGTCGACGCGTTCGAGACCGAGCGGGCGCGGATCGAGCGGCACCTGCACGACGGCGTACAGCAGCGGCTGGTCGGGTTGACGATGACGCTCGGGCTGGCCGAACTGGATCTGCCCGAGGGGGAGAGTCGCCGGCTCGTCGTGAAGGCGCATGCCGAGGCGGAGGAGGCGCTGGCCGATCTGCGGGCCGCCGTACGTGGGATTCATCCGCGCGTACTCGTCGACCACGGGCTCGAGGCAGCCGTACGGGAGGTCGCGGATCGGATGCCGCTTCCGGTGACGGTCAACCTGACCGTCCCGCAGCGGCTGCCCGGGCCGATCGAAGCCGCGGCGTACTTCGTGGTCAGCGAGGCGCTCGCGAACGTCGCCAAGCACGCGCACGCGACGAGGTGCGAGGTGTCCGGCTGGGTGGACCGGGACCAGCTCGTGGTCACCGTGCAGGACGACGGGACCGGAGGTGCGAGACTCGGTGCAGGGACCGGATTGACGGGCCTGGTGACCCGGCTGGACGCGTTGGGTGGCACCCTCGACGTCGACAGCCCACCCGGTGGACCGACCCGATTGAGGATGGAGTGCCCGTGCCGACTCAGCAACTGAGTATCGTGCTGGCCGAGGATTCGCTGCTGCTGAGGGAAGGCTTGGCCAGCATTCTCGAACGCGCCGGGCACGACGTACGGGACCAGGTCGGCGACGCGGACACGCTGCTGGCCGTCGTTCGCAAGGACCCGCCGGACGTGGTGATCACCGACGTACGGATGCCGCCGGGGCACAGCGACGAGGGCCTCCGCGCCGCGGCCGCGATCCGGGCCGAGCTGCCGGCGATCGGGATCCTGGTGCTGTCGCAGTACGTCGCCGACGCTTACCTGTCGACGTTGCTCGAGACAACGACCGGCGGGATCGGGTACCTGTTGAAGGACCGCGTCGGCCACGTGACCGAGTTCCTCGAGTCGCTCGACCGGGTGGCCGGCGGTGGCACCGTGGTCGATCCCGAGGTGGTCCGGCAGCTGCTCGCCCGCCGGCAGAACGACGGCCCGCTGTCGGCGCTCACGCCCCGCGAGCTGGAGGTGCTCGCACTGATGGCAGAAGGACGGGTGAACGGCGCGATCGCGGAGCAGCTCGTGGTCAGCGAGGCCGCCGTACGCAAGCACGTCGGCAACATCTTCGCGAAGCTGCAGCTCGACGACGGACTCGACCGCCGCGTGTCCGCCGTCCTGACCTACTTGAGGGGCTAGCAATGGACGAGGCGATCCGTACGATCCTGGCCGAGTGCGACACCTGGGCCGTGGTGGGGCTGTCGAACAACACGAGCCGCGCGGCGTACGGCGTCGCACGGTTCCTGCAGGGGCACGGGAAGCGGATCGTGCCGGTGCATCCGGCCGCGGAAACGGTGCACGGCGAGCAGGGGTACGCGACGCTGGCCGACATCCCGTTCCCGGTGGACTGTGTCGACGTGTTCGTACGCTCCGAGCTGGCCGGCGACATCGCGGACCAGGCCGTGGGAATCAACGCGCAGGCCGTCTGGTTCCAGCTCGATGTAGTTGATCAGGACGCCTACGCGCGGACGACGGCGGCGGGACTCACGATGGTGATGGACCGCTGCCCGGCGATCGAGTGGGGGCGTCTCGGACCGGCATCCTGAGGGGATTCATGTTCGGCATCGACACGTCCACCGGTTTCGGTAAGCGGATCGCCCGGCAGCTCGACGACGAACGGGTGGTCTGGCTGACCACCGTCGCGAAGTCGGGTACCCCGGCGCCGACCCCGGTGTGGTTCCTCTGGTACGACGGCGAGCTGCTGATCGGCAGCGAGCCGGACAAGGCGAAACTGCGCAACATCGCCGCCCACCCGCAGGTCGCGGTCAACTTCAACGCGACCCACACCGGCGGGGACGTCGGCGTGATCACCGGTACGGCGCGGATCGACACCGAGCCGCTCGGCGGCGACGCGCTGGCGGCGTACAACGAGAAGTACGCCGGTGACATCAAAGGTCTGGGGATGACTCCGGACCAGTTCCATGCTGCCTACAAGGTCCTGATCCGGATCACCCCGGAGAAACTGCGCGGTTTCTAGTTCAGGTAGCCCTCGACGGTGTCCGAGGAGCGCGCTTGCGCGTCGTCGGGGTTCTCGCCGAACTCCCGCTTGGCGCGGCGCTGCCGCAGGAGGTCCCAGCACTGGTCCAGCTCGACCTCGAGAGCCCGGAGCCGGGACTGCTCGTCGGTGTTGTCGATCTGTCCGGCTGCGTGCTTGGTCCGGAGCTCGTGCTCCTCGGCCACCAGGTCGTCGATGCGGCTGAAGATGCCCTTGTCGTCACTCATGAGGTAACCGTACGCCCGTCCGGAAGTGGTGCCCGGGACAACAGCTCCGTGACGACCAGGATCGCGATCGCCTCGGCGGCGACCAGACCGATCAGTACGACGAGCTGCAGCGCCGCGGCCTGTGCCGGTGACGCGCCGCCGAGGACCATGCCGACGAACGCGCCCGGCAGCGTGACCAGCCCGACCGTGCGCGTCTGATCGAGCGCGGGCAGCAGCGCATCACCGGCAACCGATCCAGCGACGAGTTTGAACGCGTCCGGCTGCATCAGCCCGATCGACAGTCCGGCCTCGAACTCGCCGTACCGAGTGCCGTACTCGCTCAGCACCCGCCGCCCGGCGAGTGTGGTCGCAGTCATCGCGCCGCCGACGATGATCCCGCCCATCGGCAGGATGCTCGCCGGGTTCCGCGGGACCACGCCGGGCAGGATGAGCAGCAGCAGTACGGCGAACGCGCCGGTGCCGATCGCGGCCGCGCAGTACGTCCATTGCCGCGGGATGACCGCGGTCTGCCGGAGCCGTCGGGTGCTCGTGACGGTCGCGACCACGAACATCAGCAGTACGAACGCGAGCGCGCCGACGGTGTGCTGCAGCGCGACGCCGACCACCGCGCCGACGACCGCGAGCTGTACGACAGCCCGCAGCGCCGCGGTGACGATGCCCTTGTCGTGCCGCAGCCCGGCGTACCGGGACGCGCCGACGCCGATCGCGATCAGTAGTGGCAGGACGACGAGGGCCGACCAGCCCAGTCCGGTGTGGAAGGTCACTTACCTGAAGTCAGCCTCGTCGTACGTCTGCCCGGCGTCGCCGCTCTCCACCTTGGCCGCCTCGTCGGCGCGCAGCTCGACCCGCCGGATCTTCCCGGAGATCGTCTTCGGCAGCTCCGCGAACTCGAGCCGCCGGATCCGCTTGTACGGTGCCAGATGCTCGCGGCAGAACGCCAGGATCTCCCCGGCGAGCTCCCGCGACGGCTCGTGCCCGGCCGCGAGTACGACGTACGCCTTCGGTACGGCGAGCCGCACCGGGTCCGGCGACGGTACGACGGCCGCCTCCGCCACCGCCGGGTGCTCGATCAGCACCGACTCCAGCTCGAACGGTGAGATCCGGTAGTCGCTGGCCTTGAACACGTCGTCCGAGCGTCCGACGTACGTGATGTAGCCGTCCTCGTCGCGGCCGGCGACGTCGCCGGTGTGGTAGTACCCGTTCCGCATCACCTCGGCGGTCAGCTCGGCGGCGTCGCGGTACCCGCGCATCAGCGGGACCGGCGCGGGCGCGAGCTCGATGCAGATCTCGCCGTCGTCTCCGATCTCGTCCGTGGACGGGTCGATCAGCGCGATGCTGTACCCGGGCAGCGGCCGGCCCATCGAGCCGAGCTTCACCGGCTGGCCGGGCGGGTTCCCGATCTGCGCGGTCGTCTCGGTCTGCCCGTACCCGTCGCGGATCGTGATGTCCCAGGCGTTCCGGACCTGGTCGATCACCTCGGGGTTGAGCGGTTCACCGGCGGAGATGCATTCGCGGATCTGTACGTCGACCGCGGACAGGTCGGCCTGGATCAGCATCCGCCACACCGTCGGCGGTGCGCAGAACGTGGTGACGCCGTACGTCGCCAGCACGTCGAGCATCTTCGCGGCGTCGAAGCGCGTGTAGTTGTACAGGAACACGGTCGCGCCGGCGTTCCACGGCGCGAACACGTTGCTCCACGAGTGTTTCGCCCAGCCGGGGGAGGAGACGTTCAGGTGTACGTCGCCGGGCTGCAGGCCGATCCAGTACATGGTCGACAGATGCCCGACCGGGTAGCTGACCTGCGTGTGCTCGACCAGCTTCGGCTGGCTCGTCGTACCGGAGGTGAAGTACAGCAGCAGCGAGTCGCCCGCCGCCGTGTCGACCTCGGGGACCGGGCCGTCGTAGTTCTCGGAGTCCGGGAAGTGCAGCCAGCCCTCGGCCGGTTCCCCGACTGCGACGCGGATGCAGTGGTCGGCGATGCCGGCGTATCGAGAAGCGTCGGCGCCGCTGGTGACGACGGCGCGCACGTTCCCGCGGGAGATCCGGTCGGCCAGGTCTGCGTCGGTGAGCAGTGTGGTTGCGGGGATCATCACGGCGCCCGCGCGGATGCAGCCGAGCATGGTCTCCCACAGCTCGACCTGGTTGCCGAGCACGATCAGCACCCGGTCGCCCGGGTTCAGGCCGGCGGCGGTCAGCCAGCCGGCCACCTTGCGGGAACGCTCGGCCATCTCCGCGTACGTCCGCGTGCTGACCTCGCCGTCCTCCTCGACGATCGTCAGCGCGGCCACCTCGGGCTGCTCGACGGCGAGCGCGTCGAACCAGTCCCGCGCCCAGTTGAACCGCTCGAACTGCGGCCAGCTGAAGTCCCGGTACGCGGTCTCGTAGTCGTCGCGGTGCGCCACGAGGAAGTCCCGCGCCTCCCGGAACTCCCGGGTGATCTCCGAGGTGCTCTGCTCCGTCGCCATGAGGCGCACATTACCCATTCAGGGCGAGTACGGCGCCTGCCACGACGAGTGGCGTCAGAATCAGTCCGCGCCACAGGAACGACCACCAGGAGACGTCCACCCGCGCCGCGTCGCAGCGGGCGCGCCAGAGGAGTGTCGCGAGTGAGCCCCAGAGTGTGAGCAGGCAGCCGCAGTTCACGCCGATCAGCAGCGCCAGCATGCGGTGCGGGCTGTCCGAGGCGACCGGCTCCATCGCCAGGTACGCCGGGAGGTTGTCGAACAGGTTCGCGCCAACCGCAGCCGTCGCACTCAGCCGCAACTCAGAAGTCGTCCCGGCTACGCGTCGCAGTACGTCCTCGAGCCCGTGCGAGCTCAGGAAGCCCACGACCGTGAACAGCACCACTACCGTCACGACCAGCTTGATCGGGAGCAGCGACCACTTGAGCACGCTACGGCGCCGTACGGCGAAGAGACCGACCAGCACAAGCGCTCCGATACTGGCCGGATACGCCACCTGGACACCTGAGACGAACGCGGGACCGAGCAGCACGCAGACTGCGGTGGCACCCCAGAACAGGACCTTGTCCTCGACGTGAGGAGTCGGCGGTACGACGTACTTCCGCGGCAGATCGCGGTAGAACAGCACCGCGAGCACTGCGACCGTGATGAGGATCGCAGCGATCGCAGGACGCCAGCTGACGGACAGGTAGCTCACGCCGAGCTCACGGAACGGGTGCAGCGCGAGCAGGTTCGTGAGGTTGGACACGGGCAGCAACAGGGACGCCGTACCGGCCAACCACACGGTGGTGAACGCGAACAGCTTCGGCGGGATGTCCAACTGGCGCGCCATCGACAGCACCACAGGCGTCAGCAGCACGGCGCAGGTGTCGAGCGACAGTACGATCGTGAGCCCGGTGGCGAGTGCGACGACGAGCAGCCAGAGCCGCCAGACCCGGCCACGGGCAAGGTGGGCGGCCTCCCGGGCCGCGACGTCGAACACCTTGGCCTGGTCGGCCAGCTCGGCGATCACGGTCACCGCGATCAGGAACACCAGGACCGGCGCGATCCGCTCGACCAAATTCCCGCCCTCCGTTGTGCCTGTTTGAGTACGCTGTCTAGGTGCCGGACCAGTATGACCACGAGCTCCCGGACGGCTATCCGGCGGAGTACGAGGCCGATGTCGTGCTGCGGGACGGCGCGACCGCGCACCTGCGGCCGATCACGCCGGCCGACGACCACCTGCTGGTCGCGTTCTACTCCCGGGTGTCCGAGACCTCGAAGTATTACCGCTTCTTCGCCCCGTACCCGGAACTGTCCGACCGGGACGTGGCGCGATTCACGCAGGTCGACTACCACCAGCGGCTCGCGCTGATCGTCACGGTCGGTGACGAGATGATCGGCGTCGGCCGCTACGAGGGCACCGGCAGCAGCACGGCGGAGGTCGCGTTCCTGATCGAGGACGCGCACCAGGGCCGTGGGCTCGGCCAGTTGCTGCTCGAGCACCTGGCGCAGGCCGCCCGGGAGAACGGCATCCACCGGTTCGTCGCCGAGGTGCTGCCGGACAACCGGAAGATGATCACGGTCTTCACCGAGGCCGGGTACAAGGTCGCCCGGGAGTTCGAGGACGGCGTGATCATGGTCGAGTTCGACATCGCGCCGACCGACACGTCGTTCGGGGTGATGCAGGCCCGCGAGCAGCGGTCCGAGGCACTGTCGATCGCGCGACTGCTGACGCCTGCTTCGGTTGCGGTGATCGGTGCGAGCCGGCGCGAGGGAACGATCGGCAACGCTCTCCTCCGCAACCTGCGCGACGGCGGGTTCCCGGGCCGGTTGTACGCCGTCAACACCGACACCAAAGCCGACGAGATCGAGGGCGTCCCGGCGTACCCGACGATCCGCGAGGTCGAGGACACCGTCGACCTCGCGGTGGTCGCGGTCAAGGCCGAGATGGTCGCGGACGTCGTACTCGACTGCGCGGCGAAGGGCGTCCGCGGGCTGGTCGTGGTGTCGAGCGGATTCGCCGAGATCGGCGACGAGGGGCGGAAGCGGCAGCGGTACCTGGTCGGCCTGGCACGGTCGTACGGGATGCGCGTCATCGGGCCGAACGCGCTCGGCCTGATCAACACCGCGACCGGCGTCTCGCTGAACGCCACGCTGTCGCCGCTGATGCCGAGCAAGGGGCGGGTCGCGTTCTTCTGCCAGTCCGGCGCACTCGGCGTACCGATCCTGGCCGACATGGTCGGACGTGGTCTCGGCCTGTCCAGCTTCGTGTCGGCCGGCAACCGGGCCGATGTCTCGGGCAACGACCTGATGCAGTACTGGTACTCCGACGAGGCCACCGAGGTCGTACTGCTGTACCTGGAGTCGCTCGGCAACCCGCGCAAGTTCAGCCGGGTCGCGCGCCGGCTGGCCGGCCGCAAGCCGGTGATCGCGCTGAAGTCGGGACGGGCCACCCAGGGCGTCCCGGTCGGGCAGATGATCCGGCGCAGCCAGTTGCCGCCGGCAACGATTGAAGCGATGTTCCGGCAGAGCGGGCTGATCGGCGTGGACACCACCGGTGAGCTGTTCGACGTCGCCCAGCTGCTCGCGCACCAGCCGCTGCCGAAGGGGCGCCGGGTCGCGATCGTGTCGAACTCCGACGCCCTGACGTTGCTCGCGCTGGACACGATGGCGGGCTGTGGGCTGGAGGTCGCGGGGGAGCCGCGGAACCTGAGCCCCGACGCGACCGCCTCCGACTTCGGGCTCGCCCTGTCCGAGGTGTTCTCCGACGACAAGGTGCACTCTGTCGTGGTGATCTACACGCCACCGGTGCAGTCGAACGGCGGGGAGATCGCGCAGGTGCTCGCCGCGGCGGCCGCCGATTCGGACAAGCCGGTCGTGTCGACGTTCCTCGCGTCCCGCAGCGTGCCCGAGGAGTTGCGCGTCCCGGACGAGGACGGGGGAGCCGCCCGCGGTTCGATCCCGTCGTTCCTGAACCCGCAGTACGCTGTGGGCGCGCTCGCGAAGGCCACGCAGTACGGCGAGTGGCGGCGCCGGTCGGACAGCCGGATCCCGGACCTGCCCGACATCGACACCGCCGGAGCGGAGGACTACGTCGCGGACTTCCTGCAGCGGCACCCGTCCGGCGCGGACCTGAACGAGGCGGACCGGCAGCGGCTGCTGAACTTCTACGGGATCTCGGTGCTGCCGGCGTTCCCGGTGCTGAGCGCGGACGAGGCGGTCGCCCGGGCCGCGGACCTCGGGTTCGAGGTGATCCTGAAGGCGACCGCGGAGCAGTGGCGGATGCGGCCGGACCTGGCCGACATCTGGCGGCACATCCACGACGAGGAGGACATGCGCGCGGCCTGGGCGGAGATGACGCGGATGTTCGGGGTGGCGTCGGACCCGGCGCGGGCGCAGTTCGTCGTACAGAAGATGGCGCCGCCCGGGGTGCCGGTGGTCATCTCGACGATCGAGGACGTGTCGTTCGGTCCGGTGGTGACGTTCGGGCTGTCCGGGGTGGCGACGGATCTGCTCGGCGACCGGTCGTACCGGATGCCGCCGTTGACCACGCGGGACGCGGCGGAGATGGTCCGCGAGGTGAAGGCGGCGCCGCTGCTGTACGGCTACCGCGGCTCGGACCCGGTCGACATCTCCGCCATCGAGGATCTGCTCCACCGGGTCTCCCGCCTGACGCTGGACCTGGAGGAGGTGGTCCGCCTGGACCTCCGCTCGGTCCTGGTCTCCGCCCAAGGCGCCACCGTCCTCGACACCCGCGTCCGGATAGCCCCGAACGAGAAGCCCCGCCAGGACATGCCGGCTCGCCGGCTTACTTAGTCCGCCGGTAGACGCTGTTCTCCCGGTCGAGCAGTCGCCCATCCACCAACCCGCGGCGCAGGGCTGCGTGGTCGGGGTGCCAGCGGTTGAGGAGTTCGTTGACCTTGGACTCGGGGTACTCGCGGCCGGGCTCGAAGGTCTGGACGATGTGCTCGAGAACGACCTGGTACTTGTCCGGGTAGGTCGGGAAGTGCGTGAGCCGGCCGTCCCGGATGAAGGAGTGCAGGATGTTGTCGCGTGCCGGATCCGGATCCAGCGGCACCCGCTCCGGCAGGTTCTCCCGTACGGCGTCCTTGAACACGCCGGCGTCCGCCGTGAAGCCGTCCCGGCTCGCCGCGATCAGCCCGCCCTTGGTCAGCCGTTGCAGCGCCTTCACCACGACCGGCGCGGCGAGTCCCGTGCTCCCGGCGACCTGCTCGGGAGTGGAAGCACCGAGGACGATCGCGGAGTACGTCCGCAACCTCGACGGTTCGGCCAGCAGACCACACAGCTGATCGGCGTTCATACCTTTCACGCTAAACAGCGTTGCAACCGGATTTAGGATCGTCCGTATGCAGCCTGGCCCGCACAACGCGATCACCGACGTCCCCGGAATCCTGGTAGGTCAGGTCGAGCGGCTCGACCCGCCGTACCTGACCGGTACGACCGTCGTCCACGTCCCGGCGACTGCCGTCGCGGCGGTCGACGTGCGCGGTGGTGCACCCGGCACGCGCGAGACCGACCTGCTCTCGCCGGTGAACTCGAACGGCGGTGTGAACGCGATCGTCCTGTCCGGTGGCAGTGCGTTCGGGCTCGACACGGCGGGCACCGTGATGCGCTGGCTGGAGGAGCGCGGCGAGGGCGTGCGGGTCGGCCAGGGCGAGTACGACGTGGTCCCGATCGTGCCGACCGCGGTCATCTTCGACCTGGCCCGCGGCGGCGACTTCAAGGCCCGCCCGGAACCGTCCTGGGGCGCCGACGCGATCGCCGTCGCCACCGGCGGACCGGTTGCCCTGGGCAACCACGGCGCCGGGGCCGGTGCGCGGGCGCGGTCGCTCAAGGGCGGCGTCGGATCGGCGAGCGTCCGGCTCGACGACAGTACGACGGTCGGCGCGCTGGTGATCGTGAACGCGGCCGGCTCCGCGATCGACGCCGACGGCAACCTGTACGGCGCCCGCCTCGGTCTCGGCGACGAGTTCGCCCACTTGCGGACACCCACGGACACGCCCCCGCTGGTGGAACCCGGCCGCAACCTGATCCCCGGCCCGTCGATGAACACCGTGATCGCCGTCGTCGCCACCGACGTACCGCTGGACAAGGCCGCGACGAAGCGGATGGCGATGATCGCCCACGACGGGCTCGCCCGCGCGATCGACCCGATCCACACCCTCGTCGACGGCGACAGCATCTTCGCGCTGTCCACCACGACCGACCAGCCGCGCCTGAGCGTCACCGACCCGACCGCCCTCGGCCAGTTGGAGACCGTGTACGCCGCCGGCTCCCGGACCCTGGCCCGCGCCATCGTCCACGCGATGCTCAACGCCGAGTCCGTCGAGACCCCGACGGGCACGATCCCCAGCTACCGCGACGCGTACCCGTCGGCGTTCCGGCCTACGACCTGAGTCGTACGCCGGAGCGCCGAAAGGCACCCGAAGGCTTCCGCAAGACCGGTCTGTGGTCCGATGCCCGTAAGGCGAGATCACGGAAGGCTCTGCGGTATGAACCTCCAGAGTCCCCAGGTTGTGCTCAGCGGTCACGGACTGGTCAAGTACTACGGCAGCGTGGTCGGTCTGGCCGGCGTCGACGTCGCGGTCCGTTCCGGCGAGGCCCTCGCCGTGATGGGCCCTAGCGGGAACGGCAAGACCACGCTGCTGCACGTACTCGCCGGCATCCTCACCCCGGACCAGGGTGAGGTATGGCTCGGCGGCGAACGCGTAGACCAGCTGAACGATGCGGCCCGGACGGTACTACGTCGCCGTCGGCTCGGTTTCGTGTTCCAGGACAACCAGCTGCTCGCGGAACTGCCCGCAGACGAGAACGTAGCGCTCCCGCTGATGGTTGACGGTCTGAACCGCCGTGAGGCCATCGGACGCGCCCGGAACATGCTGGCGCAGGTAGGCCTGGCTGCCGAGGTAGGACGCCGTCCAGGCGAGCTCTCAGGCGGGCAGGCCCAGCGAGTGGCCATTGCCCGCGCCCTGGTCGGCGAACCACAGGTGGTGTTCGCCGACGAGCCAACCGGAGCTCTGGACGCGACCACCGGCTCCCAGGTCATCGAGCTCCTGGTCGGCGCTGCGACCTATCGCGGCGCCGCAGTCGTAGTCGTAACCCACGACAATGCCGTAGCCGCCCGGTGCCACCGCACGCTCAACATCGTCGACGGCCGCATGAGCGAGTCGGTTGGAGTCGTGCGATGAGCCCGATGACCGAGCTCGGCCTGCGATTCGTACGGCGGCCGGGACCGGGCGGACGTGCAGCGAACCTGGCCGCGTTCGGTGCAACCGCGGTCGTGGCGTTGCTGGTGACGTTCTTGATCGCGGGGTCGCTCGGGCTGACGCATCGGTCCGAGCGGATCGGCTGGCGCAGCGCGGACAAGGCCGACCCGGCGACAGCGATCGGCATGCTGAACCTGGACGACGAGCAGAGCGTCGACGGCCACCGCCTCCGCGTGCTCGACCTCGCAGTGCTCAGGCCGAGCGAGCCGGCCCCACCTGGCCTCGACCACGCTCCGAAGCCGGGTGAAGTGTTCGTGTCGCCTGAGGTCGCCAAGCACTGGTCCAGCCTCAGCAAGCAGTTCGGTGTCGAAAAGCCGACTGGGGTGATCAGCAGCAAAGGCCTGTCGTCGCCGGAGGAGTACATCGTCATCCGCGGCGTCCGAACGATCCCTGCCGACCAGCACCCGCAGTACGTGAGCAGCTGGCACGACAAGGTGTGGGACAGCCGCATGCTCGGCCTGCTGATCGCCGTTGCCTTCGGCATCACGCTGGTACTGTTCCCGATCCTCAGCCTCGTCGGACAAGCAGCCGGCGTCGCAGCCAAGCGCCGTGAACACAGACTTGCCGCACTGCGCCTGGCCGGTGCCACGCGTACCCAGGTGCTCTGGCTAAGCGCTGTAGAACAAGCCGTGCTTGGACTTGCCGGTGCAGTCGTCGGTGTCGTCGGTTACACCGTTCTGAGTCCGCTGATCGCGCAGATCCCGCTGGGCGGTGGCCGTTGGTACCTCGGTGACATCACCGTCCAGTGGTGGACAGTCCTCGTCGTACTGGTCGCCGTACCGATCCTGTCCGTCATCAGCGCGCTCATCGGCCTGGGGCGGGTAAGCATCACGCCGCTGGGTGTCGTACGCGGCCAGACCCGCAAGGGCGTCAACGCGATTCGCCTGGGTCTTCTCGTCATCGGTCCGGCGATCCTTGGGTACTACGGCCTGCGAGGCGCGTTCGTACCGGTGCTGATCGGCGTTGGTTTCGCCGCTCTCGCGGTACGCATCATCGGACCGTTCGCCGTCCAGGTGATCGGCAAGATCATGGCCGGCAACGCGAACCGTGCTGTGACGCTACTGGCCGGACGGCGCCTTATTGACGACCCGAAGGGCGCGTTCCGGCCGGTGGCAGCGCTGGTGCTGTCCGGGTTCGTCACCGGGTTCATCTCGGTGTTCATGCCGCCGGGCAAGGACGACCCGAGCTTCCACGACATGCGTATCGGCGTCGCACTGCTGCTCTCGCTGGTGTTCCTGACCGTCGCCGCGTCCACAGCGGCCGGTGCGGTCGGTACTGCGCTCGACCAGGCAGCTCCTGCCCGCGCGTTGCGGCGTTCCGGAGTACCGCTGCAGGTGATCGAGCGAGCCGCACGACTCGCCGCTGTCGTACCCGTGCTCGGCGTCGGGCTGCCCGTGGTCGGCTTCGGTGCTCTGTGCGGGCTGGCGTTGAGCGGCGGCAAGGTGATCACGCAGGGCAGCTCTGGCCTGATTCTGCTGCTCGGGCAGGTGATCGTAGGCCTCGTCCTGGTCGCGGTCGCGGGTGCTGCGGGCGCGCCGGTGTTACGGAAGGCAAGTGCCAACTGAGCGTGGTTATCCACAAGGGTGAACCAGCCCGGGGCGCGATCGTGCAAGGATGAGTGCATGCGTGACCTGAATACACCGGAGCTCGCGGACGCGTCGGCCGACCTGCGCGCGGCGATCGATCGGTGCGGCTACTACCCCGACGTGGTGACGGACTCGCTCGAGGTGGCGTTCGCCGGCGAACCGATCCGGGCCTACGTCCTCCAGCACGAGCCGACCTTCGACCGGGACGAGGTCCGGCGGCACATCACGATCCTGGCGCTGACCCCGACCCGGCTGATCGTCGGCCACACCGACGAGCACGCCGCCGACGAGCTGATCCGCGCGCCGTACGCGTCGACCTCCACCGAGGCGATCCCGCTGCACCGGGTGAACGCGGTGGTGGTCAACCGCGTCGTACCGAACCCGGCGGGCTATGCCTCGGGCAAGGCCGACCCCGCGGTCGCGGGCAGCGGCGAGGTGGTGCTGACGATCGGCTGGGGAATGGTGAACCGGGTCGACCTGGAGCCCGCCGTCTGCGCCGATCCGAACTGCGAGGCCGATCACGGCTACACCGGTTCGGTCGCGGCCGACGACATCTCGCTGCGGGTCAGCGCCGCCGCCGACGGCCCGGCCGGGATCCAGCAAGTACTCGAGTTCGCCAAGGCGCTCTCGTTCGCGACCACCAGGTAGTGCCGTGATCGAGCCGGTTTCGCCGCAGTACGGCGGTGGCGCGCTCGCCGACGTCCTGCCGTCGGTGGCCGGCGCGCTGTCGGTGCCGGGGGAGTCCAACATCCTCGGCCTGCCACCCGCCTCCCGGTATGCCGTGCTGCTCTTCGACGGCCTGGGTTGGAACCTGCTCCAGCGGTACGCCGAAGCCGCGCCGTACCTGTCGTCGCTGGCCGGCCGGTCCTTGACCGCGGGCGTGCCGTCGACGACTGCGGTGAGCTTGACCAGCCTCGGTACGGGCCTGCCGCCCGGCGCGCACGGGATCGTCGGGTACACGTCGATCGTCCCGGAGACCGGCGCGTTGCTGAACGCGCTGCAATGGGACGCGCCGGTCGACCCGAGACTCTGGCAGCCACACGGGACGGTGTTCGACCGCGTCGCGGCCGCCGGGATTGCGACGCGCAACGTGAGCAAGGTGCGGTTCGAGAAGTCGGGGCTGACGGCGGCCGCGTTCCGCGGTACTGCGCATCGCGGCGCCGACACCGTCGAGGACCGGCTCGACGCGACGCGGTTCGCCAGTCGTGAAGGGCAGTCGTCACTGATCTACGTGTACGACTCGCAACTCGACTACATCGGCCACCAGCAGGGCTGCGACTCCTGGCAGTGGCAGAAGGAGCTGATCGCGGCCGACACCTTCGCCCAGCAGGTGCGGTCCGCGCTGCCACGCGACGCCGTACTGCTCGTCGTCGCCGACCACGGCATGATCGACGTCGCGCCCGAACATCGCGTCGACCTGGACGCCGAGCCCGCGTTGACCGACGGCGTCAGCCTGATCGGCGGCGAGTCCCGCTTCCGTCATCTGTACTGCGTACCGGGCGCGGAGGCCGACGTACTGGCCACGTACCGGCATCGCGTCGGTGACAAGGCGCTGGTGCTGTCACGGGCAGAGGCCGTCGACCGCGGGTGGTTCGGTGCGACCGTCGAGGACCGGGTCTCACCTCGTCTCGGCGACGTGATCGTCGCGGCACTCGGACCGATCGCCCTGGTTGCGAGCCGCCGACACGCGCAGGAAGCCGGGCTGATCGGCCTGCACGGCTCACTGACCGCCGACGAGATGGAAATCCCGCTGCTCGTCGACGCGGGGTACTAGAAACTCCAGACGCTCCACCAGAACGTGGTGGTCGCGGTCTTCGCCTCGCCGTCGCGGGCGGTCACGGTCACCTTGTAGCGGCCGGCGCCGGGGGCGAGTACGCCGGTGATCCAGCCGCGCGTCTTCTCGATCGTCAGACCGGGCGGAAGTCCGACGGCGGTGTAACTGATGTCGCCGGTGCCGCCGGTGCCCTTCATCAGCAGGGGGATCGCGGGGATGCCTCCCACGCCGAGCTGGTCGGACGGCTGGGTGACCGCGATCGCGCCTTGCGGCTGAGCGGGCGCGGCTCCAACCGCTTCGGCCGCGTCGACCAGACCCTCACCGTAGAACGAGTTGTTGCCCGCGGACCCGGTGCACTCACCCGCGCCCGCCGCCGGGCAGGCCAGGTCGTTGGCCTGCTGCGCCAGCTTCGCGCGGACCTGGGCCGGCGTCAGCTTCGGGTCGACGCTGCGGATCAGGGCCGCGACACCGGCGACGTGCGGCGACGCCATCGACGTACCGTCGAGCAGTTTGTAGCCGCCGCCCGGGACCGTCGAGTAGACCGCTTGGCCGGGCGCGGCCAGGTTGATCTTGTTCTCGCCGTAGTTCGAGAACGGGGACTTCAGGCTGTTCGGGTCGACCGACGCGACGACGACCACGGTCGGCAGCTCGGTCGGCAGGCTGAGGCAGTCGTTGGTGATCGGACGGTCGGCCGGGGTCGTGTCGTCGGGGCTGGTGTTGTCGTCGGTCTTGTTCGCCAGGTCGTAGTCCTCGTTGCCGGCGGCAGCCACGTTCACGACGCCTTTGGAGTCCGAGTACGCGACGGCGCGTCGTACCGCCTCGGCGATCGCGTCCTGGTCCTTGTCGCTCGGGCAGTTGAACAGCCACGGGTCGACGTAGTAGCTGTTGTTCGTCACCGATACGCCCTTGTCGGCCGCGAACATGAACGCGCAGACCGTGTTCTCCGGGAAGAACAGCTGGCTGCCCGGCTCCGCGATCCGGATCGACGCGACCTTCACGCCCGGCGCGACGCCGATCATGCCGACGCCGTTCTTCGCCGCGGCGATGGTGCCGGCGACGTGCGTACCGTGCTCACCGACCGGCCGCCACGCACCGGGCCGCGGGTCGACCTTGCCGTACGCGCAGGAGGCCGACCTGGTCGCGTCGAAGTTCGCCTTCAGGTCCGGGTGCTGGTCGTCGACGCCGGTGTCCAGGACGCCGACCGTGATGTTCTTCGACCCCGGGTTCTGCGCCCAGGCGCGGTCCGCGCCGATCTGCGTCATGTCCGTGCGGTCACCCTCGGGCTGGGCCGTCGCGACCTCCGGTACGGCAGCCGGGACCCCCGGGTTGGCCGCGTCGGCCGGGAGGTCCGACGTACGGGTGGCCCCGGCCTTCTGTACGCCGTCGACGCCGCGCATCTTGTCCGCGAAGTCGGTCGCCGTCGAGTGCGCGACGATCACCCCGATCGCGTCGTACGTCGCGTACACCGTGCCGCCGTTCTGGGTGACGGCGCCGGTGACCTTGCCGGTCTGGCCCGGATCGGTGATCACGAAGTACGCACGCAGCCCTGCCTCGATCCGCTCCGGGACCGCGGCGGCCGGAAGGGCGGCGGAGACGGCCAGCAGGCAGACCGCGAGAACGAGGAGGAGGGGTTTGCGCACGTTCCATTCAAACTGAACGGGGGCTCAGGAACCAAGCCACCCCTCCGACACACCCCGGAGTGCGCGCCGAGCCGTTGACTTGGCAGGATGATCGCCCGTGGCTGAGCTCCTGTACTTCACCGGCACCATGGACTGCGGCAAGTCGACACTCGCGCTGCAGATGGATCACAACCACAGGGCCCGTGGCCGGCTCGGGCGGATCTTCACCAGCCACGACCGGGCGGGGGATTCGGTGCTGTCGTCGCGGCTCGGGCTGTCCGCGGAGGCGGTCGAGGTGCGCGAGGAGTTCGACTTCTGGGACTACGTGGTCGGCGAGCTGACGCACGGCGGCCGGATCGACTACGTGGTGTGCGACGAGGCGCAGTTCTACAGCCCGCTGCAGATCGAGCAGCTCGCGCGGCTCGTCGACGAGTTGCAGATCGACGTGTTCTGCTTCGGGATCCTGACCGATTTCCGGGCGACGTTGTTCCCGGGTTCGGCCCGGCTGGTGGAACTCGCGGACCGGATGGAGCTGCTCCAGGTCGAGGCGTTGTGCTGGTGCGGTGAACGCGCCACGCACAACGCCCGTACGATCGGCGGGGAGATGGTGACCGAGGGCGAGCAGCTGGTGGTGGGTGACATGGTGACGCGTGACCACGAGCCCGCGTACGAGGTCCTCTGCCGCCGGCACCATCGGCGCCGCCTCACCCAGGCCCGCGCCCGCGCCACCCTGTCACCCGAGGTCCTGCCGTTCGGAGGAGCCGCTTCATGAGTCCGTTGATCACTGTTGCCGAGTTGCGTGCGCTGGAGCCCGCGCCGGTGCTTGCCGACATCACGTGGAACCTGGCGGGACCGCCCGGCAAGGAGGCGTACGACGCCGGTCACCTGCCCGGTGCGTACTTCGTCGACCTCGACACCGAGCTCGCCGCCCCACCCGGGCCCGGCCGCCACCCGTTGCCCGACGCAACCACCGTGACGGCGACGTTCGCGCGTCTCGGTATCACCGCGGCCGACACCCCGGTCGTCGTCTACGACGCCAACAACTCCATGTCCGCAGCCCGAGCCTGGTGGACCTTCCGCTACTACGGCCTCACCAACGTAAAGGTCCTGGACGGCGGCCTAGCAGCCTGGAAGTCATCCGGCGGAGAACTGACAACAACCGAACCCCCGCCAATTGTGCACACCGGCCCCAACACCAACTCCGCCGGTGCTGACGGGAGCACCGGCGAAGTTGTCGGCGGTCTCATTGCGACTCCTGGACACATTCCTGTGCTGGATGCGGATGGGGCTGCGGCGGTGGCTGCGAAGGGGATCTTGCTGGATGCGCGGGCTCCGGAGCGGTTCGCCGGTCAGGTGGAACCGATGGATCCGGTAGCCGGGCACATCCCCGGGGCCGTCAACGCGCCAACAGGAGCGAACGTCACCGAAAGCGGCCACTTCCGCCCGCCCGCCGACCTCCGCGAGAGGTTCACCGCCCTGGGCGTCACAGAAGACACCGAGGTAGCCGTCTACTGCGGCTCCGGCGTCACCGCCGCCCACGAAGCCCTCGCCCTGGAGTCCGCCGGCATCCCCGCCACCGTCTATATCGGCAGCTGGTCCGAATGGATCACCGACCCCACCCGCCCAGTAGCCACCGGCCCGAGCTGACCTACGCAACGTCTTTGTGCACGCACCAACCATCCCGAGCCCGTCCGGGTGGTTGGTGGGTGCACAAAGACGTCTGATCGCCCCTTGACTTTCTCGGCAGGGGTGCGGGATGGTGTGGCAGAAATCGATTTCCCATCAGTCCGCCCCCGTTGATGCTGGGAGTCACCACAGATGATGAAGCGATCCACGTTCCTCAAGGCCGCCGTCGGTGCCGGTGTGCTGGCCGCCGTACCGGGCCGCGCAACGGCGAGCACGCTGGCCGTGCTGACCAACAAGGTGGCCGATCTGACCGGGCCGGGATTGACGGACCGGTTCCGGATGGCGGCGACCGATCTCGGGATTCCGGCGCGGACGCCGGACGGGCGGTTGCTGTTCATGTTTGGAGACACCTTCGAGGACGCCTACGTCGGCGGCGGGTGGTGGCGTTCGCCGGTCGCACTGTGGTCCACGACCTCGGACCTGAGCACCGGCGTGAAGTGGTCCGGCGCGGTCGGGGGAGACGCAGCGCAGCAGCTCTGGTACTACCCGCACGACAACCCGACGTTCTCGACCGTACTGCCGTCCGACGTGATCACCATCGGCGGCTCGATGTACCTGCACGCGATGGTCAACAAGGGCCTCGGAAACGTCGTCTGGACGGAGATCTGGCGCTCTGACGACTCGGGCGCGAGCTGGTACCACACCGGCGCGAAGTTCGACCCGAACATCGACGGCGGGATGTTCCAGCTGCTCACCTGGGGTCTCGGGAACGACGGGTATGTGTACGTCTACTCGACCGGCTTCCAGCGGAACAAGCCGATCATCCTGAAGCGCGTCCGCCAGGAGCAGATCGCGAACCCGGGTGCGTACGAGCCCTGGGGCTACCGCGACGGCGTCTGGGCGTGGGGCAACCCCGCCACGCCGATCCTCGACGGCAGCTTCGGCGAGATGAGCCTGCGGCCGCTCGGCGGGAAGTGGGTACTGACCTGGTTCAACGCCGGCGACTACCGGATCGACGGCATGATCATGGACACGCCGACCTCGAACCTCTACACCGCGTACCGCCAAACGCTCATCTACGGCGGCGCGTGGGGCTCCGAGGACGACAACCACGTGGCCCAGTTGTACGGCGGTTACGTCATCCCCGGGTCGACCCTGTCGGACCTGCACCTGTCGGTCAGCCAGTGGAACACGAACGACGGCTGGCCGTACCGCGTGATGCAGTTCCGCGTCCGCGGTTTCGGCTAGAGCTCGAGCACCATCGTGTCGGACGTACCGACCACGCCGTCACCAGGCCTGGTTGTTCTTCCCCCTGTTGTTGCTCGAGGCACTCAACCGGCAGGTTTCCAGCGTCCGTGCCCTGCTGAAGCCGGGCATCCGGGCGAGAACCACAGAGATGGCTCTGCTCGGCGTCCATCTCTGCGGTTATGCCGTCTTGCTGTTCACCACGATGACCTGGCTGCAGGCGAGCGTGTTTCTCGTGATCCACCAGGGGTTGCTCGGGGTATATCTCGCGGAAGATCGCCGCCGGATGAAGGAAGGCCGGGTTCGCGGCGCCCAGATGCCCGGCGGCCGGCCAGACCTTCCTCCGCGGGAGCGTTCGGGCGGGCTGGACAGCGAGGCAGTTCCGTCCGTTGCGCTCGGCCTGGGGACGCAGCACGACTGGGCGTTCGAACCTGCTGTACGGCGAGGGACTTCAGTGGCGCTGTGGGTGCGGATTGGCGGTATCGTTCGAGGTGTCACACACCGCTGAAATTCGGAGCGGCGTGTTCGGCTGCCCTAGACCCGGCGGCGCTCCACTGGAGTGTTATTGCAGGGAGTCGGGCCCATGTCTGTCATACGCGCTGCGGATCATCAGCCCCTTGCGGCTGACAGTTACCGTCCCAGTTCAAGTTTGCCGGCGACGGCGGTCGTGGTCGCTGCCGGGTTCGCGCAGTTAGCGGTGGGGCTGTACGACGCGGCGAGCATGGCCACGACGGTGGATCGGGTCCTGGAGTACGCGCTGCGCGCCCCCGGATGCGACTGCGCCGGAGTTGTCCTGATTCAGCCCGGGAAAGATCTGCAGACGGCCGGTGTCACTGACCGGCGGGTGGAGCAGGCTGACCAGCTCCAGCTGGAGTACGCCGAGGGGCCTTGTGTCGCGGTCAGCAGCGAGCACGACAGCGTCTTGGTCTGTGACACCGTCGTCGACGCGCGGTGGCCGCGCTGGAGTCCAGGGGTGGCCGAGCTGGGTCTGCGCAGTGTGCTCACTGTCTGGCTGTGCACTACCCGGTCGACATTGGGCGCGCTCAACCTCTATCGGACCAGTCCGGACCAGTTCACCGCCACCGATGACGCCGCCGCGCGCCTGCTCGCCCTGCACGCCGCCGTCGCGATCGCGACCGTCCAGCACGCGGCGACACTGGCACAGGCAGTGGGGTCCCGCACGATCATCGGCCAAGCCCAAGGGCTGTTGATGGAACGCTACGCGATCAACGCCGACCAAGCCTTCGCAGTATTGCGTCGCTATTCGCAAGACAACAACATCAAGCTCCACATCGTGGCCAACGAGCTGGTCACCACCCGCCGGCTTCCCACCAGGCCACCACCCGGCGCCGCCGATCGATCCCCAGTGATCAGCTGATCGGCGGGTCGGCCTTGGTTCGCGATCCGGAGCGGGAGGGCGGTGTGGGCAGGTGTCATCGTTGCGGGTTCGGCAGATCCTGGCCGACGTCACGGCCGGCGAGGGGGGCGGACTCCCCGGCCGGCTATGCCTTGCCTGTGCCGTGGCGATACCGGTCAGTGGAGTGGGGTTGGCATTGATGACCGCGACCGGCCACGGCGGCACCATCACGGCCACGGACGGGCCGGCCGCGGTGATGGAAGATCTCCAGGCGACCCTCGGCGAGGGCCCGTGCGTGGACGCCTCGCACTACGGGCAGCCGGTGCTGCAGTCCGACCTGGCCGCCACCGGGCCGTCGCGGTGGCCGGGCTTCACCGCCGCCGCTCTCGAGGCAGGTATCGGTGCCGTGTTCGCGTTCCCACTGCAGGTCGGTGCGATCCGGCTGGGAATGCTCGATCTGTACCGCGACACGACCGGTCCGCTGAACAGGTCCCAGTTGGCCGAGGCGCTGGCCTTCGCCGAGGCGGCCACCACGATCTTGTTGTACCTCCAGGACACGACCGCACCGGGCCAGCCGCTGCACCCCGAGCTGGCGGAGGCCGTCGACAGCCGCCGTGAGATTCATCAGGCGACCGGGATGATCACGGCGCAGGCCGGCATCGGGCTAGCTGACGCCCTGCTGCGTCTCCAGGCCCACGCCTACAGCAGTGAACGTCCACTGATAGACGTGGCCAGGGATGTGGTCGCCCGGAAGTTACGTTTCGCGCCCGAAGACGATCATCATGAATAGACACCACCCGGACACGGCGATCCCGTCAGGAAGGAGAGTGCCATGAGCAGGCAGCAGCGACTGGCCGGCGTGTTCGTCGAGCTCGCAGACACCCTCGTCGCAGGATTCGACGTCATCGACTTCCTGCACACGCTGACCGAACGCAGCGTCGAACTGCTGCAGGCCGACGCCGCCGGTCTGATCCTGGTCGACCCGCAAGGCCAGCTGCAGGTGGTGGCCTCCACTACAGACCAGACCCGGGTGCTGGAGCTGTTCGAGCTGCAGAACTCCGAAGGCCCTTGTCTGGACTGCTTCACCACCGGGCAGCCGGTCGTGAACGTCGACCTGGCCGAGGTGCAGGCCCGCTGGCCGCGCTTCCAGGCGGCGACCACCGCGGCCGGTTTCCGCTCCGTGCACGCCCTGCCGCTGCGGCTGCGCGGTCAGGTGATCGGGGCGATGAACCTGTTCTGCCGGGACCAATCCAACCTCAGCAACGACGACATCGCGGTCGGCCAGGCCCTGTCGGATGTCGCCACCATCGGTCTGCTGCAGGAACGCACAGTCCGTCACGGCGAGCTCGTCGCCGAACAACTCCAGGGTGCGCTGAACAGCCGCATCCTGATCGAACAGGCCAAAGGAGTATTGGCTGAGCGAAGCGGGGTTGGGGTGGACGCGGCGTTCGCCGTGCTGCGCGCCTACGCGCGGCGCAACGGGCGCCACCTCAGCGCGGTCGCCGCCGCGGTGATCGACGGCTCCCTGGATTTGTCCCTGTCGCAGTCCATCGAGCACAGCAAGTAGCGACAGTCTTCGAGCAGCTACTGCTGTGGCTCCCAGCCCGGCCCCAGAAGCTGGTGTCTAGTTGAGAAGAACACGAGCAAACCCCATCGCCGCCGCTCGGTACGGCGGATTGTTGTCTGAAGCCCCGACATTGGGGCACTGGGTCAGTCATGGTGGCCGGCTCCCCGGAGGGTAGGCCACTCAGGCCCCGGCGTTGAGAATCACAGCGTCGGGGTCGAGCTGTTGGCGGCGCTGACGGTGGCGATCGTGATCGACGCTCGATCTGCTACTCGGGGTCAGTGTTTGGCGTTGCGGGACCAGACGAAGCAGTAGACGCCGAAGCTGGCGATGCCCAGTGCGGTCAAGGTGAGGAGTACCCGGCCGTAGGGCTGATCGCGCAGCGTGCGTAGCGCGGGGTCGAGGCCGCCGGCCTTGCTCGCGTCATGGGCGAGCGCGGCCCAGCCGAACAGGGCGCCGACGATGCCGAGCGCGACACCCTTGGCGGCGTAGCCGGAGCGACCGAGGGCGACGGTGCCCGGCCCGACGCCACTGGTCAGGTCGTCGGTGAATTTCGCGGTGGCCGCCTTGTAGAGGTGGCGGGCACCGATTGCGAGGATCGCCAGCCCGACGGCGGCCACCAAGACGCGGCCGAACGGCGCAGCCATCAGCTTGGCGGTCGCGGATTTCTCATTGCCGCCGTTCGAGGATCCAGTGGCCGTCATGGCCGCGCTGAGGCCGAGCGCAAGGTAGACCACCACGCGCCCGACCGACGACAACTGCTTGCCGACCCGTTCCTTGCCGTGCTTGTCGCGGTGCCCGACCGCGGCCTCGACGACCTGCCAGATCACCAGCGCGAACAGGCCGACCGCGACCACCCACAGGAGTACACCGCCGAACGGCTTGCCGGCGAGCTCCTGTAACGCGCCCTGTTGGGAGGCCTTCTCGTTGGTGCGTCCCCACGCCAACTGGCCGGCGATCCACGCAATCATAAGGTGCACCACGCCGTAGGCGATCAGGCCGACAGTGACCAGGCCCCGGTAGATGCTGCTGCGCTGCGCCCAGCCGCCAACCTGTTCGGCCTTGTCGCCCGCGGTCCGCGCCGCGCCCGTGGCAACCTCAGGGGAAGTCATTTCACATCGCTCCTAACGCCCCGTTCCAAACGCCGGCTGACGAGCGTCCGCCGCGAACACTCGTCAGCGCAGGGACTCAGGTGAACAGGCTCACGCCGCCCGGGCCGACCAGCAGCCCGACGATGATGAGGACGGCGCCCAGCACGAACTGACGACGCACGAGCGACACGACCCCGGCGATCACCAAGATCACCGCGATGATCCAGAGCACAGTGCCCATGGTTGTTCTCCTTGTCTGGTAACCGGACCCTCGCTGAGCCCGGGTCAGGCGCCGCCGGCCGGGCGGCGGCGCTCCCGACAGAGGTTCGACACCCCGCAGCGTCGACCTGGAGTTCCCGTTGCCGGGACCTCATCAGATCCGCGGCCGTCCATGCGGGCGTGGCAGGCCGGTTCGCGGCATCGAGAAGGGAGGTGCGGTTCCCGGGGAGGATGAGGCGAGGACCGCCCGGTGTTGTCGGCCAACGGACCATGCAGGAACCCCACCCCTTGCGATAGCACTCCACGGAGTGCAGCCGGGGTCTGGGGCAACTGGCCCACGCAGGCCGACTTCAGTCGCCTGCGTGGTGACTCCAAGCTACTCCCGTTCCGCAGCGTTTGACCGGCCGGAGTGACGCGCATTTCCGTGCAGCGGGGCGAAGATGCCGATATGACACCAACCGAGCACCAGATCGCTGCGAATCCACCACACATGCCCTCCGACGTCACCGGCAAGGTCGGCATCTTCGACCGGTTCGCCACCCGTGCCTCGCAGGTCGCCTCGCGGGCCTGGTTCTTCGCAGGCTGCGTTCTGGTAGTGGTGATCTGGGCCCCGACCTACCTGCTCGTTGGCAGCATCGACACCTGGCAGCTCATCATCAACACGCTCACCACGATCGTCACGTTCCTGATGGTGGCGCTGTTGCAGAACAGCCAGACCAGAGCCAACCAAGCAGTGCAGGACAAGCTCAACGCGATCGCCGACGGACTCGCCGACCTCATGACCGCGACCGCCGAGAAGTCACCGCAGTTGCATGACGAGGTCGCCGAGCTCCGCAAGGCGGTTGGCCTGGAGGACCGGGAAAGATCCTGACTGCCATCCACGGCAGGCCTCGGCCGCCAGGCACCGAGCACGATCAGGTCAGCAACGCGGCGCCAGGGCGCACCATGGGGTGCGAAGGGCGCTTCAGCCCGGGGCCGCGCCTATGGGTTGGCAGGCCGCTGCGTCGACGGATCCGGTGGGGCATCAGCCTGATCGGCAGCGGAGTTGTCGGCAGCGCTGTCTTGGCCGGCGCGTTCGGTGGCTGTGGTCGGCATGGCGTCGACCTGGTGGCGTAGCTCTTGGACCTCCCTGCGGCGGCGGTAGCCGCGGCCCATGCCTTTCTTGAGCAGCCAGAGTCCGAGGACCAGCACGGCCGCGGTTGCGGCGCCGGCCAAGAAGACGCCCGCCACGGTGACGCCGAGGCCGGCGCCGAAGACCTCGAGAGTCGCGTCGTCGGCGGACGAGGCGGCCACGCCGAAGCCGAACGCCACGGCGACGGCAATGAGGATGAGTCCGACCACAATCATGGCTACCGGCCTCCCGGAATCGATGCGGTTCCCGCTCACCCGGCCTCGGGTGGCGGGTCGCCGGCTGGGTTGCCTCCGGTCGCGTTCGGCGCATCTGTCGATGACGCCGCTGGTGGCGGGTCGCTGATCTCGATGCGGCGACCTTCGGCGGCTTGGGCCTTCGGAGCGTGGACGGCGAGGACGCCGTCGGTCAAGGTGGCCTCGATCTTGTCGCCGTCGACGGCGCCGGGCAGGGTGACGGTGTGGTCGAACGGTCCGGTACGGCGGGCCTGCTGGTGCAGGATGCCGGTCCGTTCCCGGTCTGCGACCTCGCCGTGCAGGGTAAGCCGGCGGTCGTTCCACTCGAGGACAAGGGTGTCGCGTGGCACGCCGGGCAGGTCGATCTCGACCAGGTAGGCGTCGTCGGTCTCCTCGATGTCGACCGGGGACCGCCACGAGCGCAGGTCGACGTCCTCGGCCAGGTTGCGCATCAGCTGGTTCATCCGCCGATAGAGGACTTCGAGGTGGGCCAACGGTTCGCTCGGCAGCCAGCGCATCGGTTGACCCGCCCGGTCCTGGCCGGCTGCCTCTTCCTGGTCGTGCCCGGAGGGCTGGTCCGGTTGGACGGGCCTGATGTGGCGTCGGGTTGGTCGCGCCATGATGGTCACCTCTTCTGTGGATGTTCGGAGCCGTCCGTCCCTGACGCGAGGTCTGGCGCTGCGCGGGTCGCCTCGCCGGGTTTCGGTTGCGCCGCCGGCTGGTCGCGGGGTTGTCGTGCGGGGATGCTGGGTCGGCGGACCCGGGCGGCGTTGATCCAGACCAGGTATCCGTGGCAGTCGATCAGCACTTGGGAGCCGCGGCGGCCGGCTCGGACGGCATGGGCCTTCGCGGTCAGCCACCGGCCACCGAGCAGCACCTGCACGCGCACAGGGCCGGTCGCCGTGGGCCGCTGCGCGCTACGTTGGCTGCTGTTGTCCGACACCGCGACGCCTCCCTCGCCGTTGGAGTTGGGATCCTGCGCGGGCCGTGTTCCGATCTGCGCTACCCCCGGGCCCGCACCGTCGGCCGGCCCAAGGACCAGGAGCCTGCTCAGTGACGTTGCCGGCGGTCGCGGACGAGCCGGCGCAGCTGGGTTACCCGCGCGGTGCCGACCACCATGGCGACGATGCCGACGCCGACGCCGGCGATCAGCAGGGCCAATGCGAGTGGCACGGACCCGTTCATCCACAGGAAGCTGACTTCGACGCGACGGGTGTTTTGCAGCATGAACACGATCAGCACCACGAGCGTGAGCGCGGCGGCGCAGATCCCGACCCAGGTGGCACCCATGCGGGTGCGAGGCACCGGACCCGGCGAGGGCGCTGGTGCCGGCTCGGTCGAGGCCGCCGGCTCGGTCGAGGCTGCGGGCGTGGGGATCGTGGCGGGTGTTGGATCCGCGGCGGCCGGTTCAGCAGGATCCGCCGGCGTCTTCGGTGATTTCCGGGTGCGGTGCAAGACGGACATGGCGTCTTCCTCGCGGGAGCCGGTGTGGCTGGACACCTCGGGGGTGGAGTGTCGTCGTTCCGGACAACCCCCAATTCTACGCCGGTTCAGAGAACATGGATTCTCTAATACGATCGGCCCGGTGGCTTCAGAGAACAAGGCGCCCGCCCGGCGGGGTCGGAGGCCGACGCCGCTGCCGGAGGCGTTGGCGCCGGTGCTCGAGCAGTACGCCGCAGCACTCGGCCGGGCGGACCTGACCGCCCAGGGCCGGCGCACCTACTTGTCGAGAGTGCGGATGTACCTGGCGTGGCTGGGCGATGCCGTCGTCGACGGCGATCCGCTCACCGACCCGGCCGCGGCTGCGTGGGCCGCGCGGGACTACAAGGCCTACCTGTACGGCACGCTGAAGCGGGCCCCGGCCACCGTGAACGGAGCACTGGCAGCCGTGTCGGACCTGGCCATCCGGCGCGGCCTGGGCAAGCTCGACGGCGACCAGGTCGCCCGCGTCGACCTGCCCGCGGCTCGGGCACCGAAGGCCCTAACGGGCCGCGACGATCTGCGCTGGCAACGAGCCGCCCAGGCCGCTCCGGTCCGTGACCGGGCACTGGCGACGGTGCTCCGGCTGGCCGGGGCCCGGATCGCCGAGGCGGTCGGCCTGGACCTGGACGACCTGCTCACCACCCAGCGGCGCCGCCGGCTGCGGATCCGCGGCAAAGGACGCAAACAGCGCAGCATCCCGGTCCACGCCGACCTTGGAACCGCACTCGACGCCTGGGTGGCCGAGCGGCGCACCTGGCCCGGCGCCGACACCAACCCGGCCGTGTTCCTCAACCGGACCGGCGGCCGGTTGTCGGCCCGGTCGGCCGACACCATCATCGCGGGCATCGCCCGCATCGCCGGCCTGACAGACCTCGTCACCCCGCACGTGCTGCGACACTCCTTCGGCACCGACCTGGTCCGTGGCGGCACCGACCTGGTCACCGTCGCCGAACTCCTCGGCCACGCCTCACTGGACGCGACCAGGCTCTACACACTGCCCACCGACGACGACCTCGACGCCGCAGTCGCCCGACTCACCGTCGACCGCTGACCCACTTCGACCCCAAGCAGCCAATACTTGTCGGTTCGGGCCAGCTTCGGGAGTACCGGGCCTACCAAGGCGTCCCGTCCCAGTTACAGGCCTCCAGCAACATCTCCATCAAGAACGGAAAGTCGGCCGCAGCCGCCGGTCGCAGATGCATGTCCCCATCCTCACGGCCAGGACTCGCTGCTTCCATCCGTTGACGCTGTCCGGCGCCGGTAGGTTCGACGTTGCGAAAGCGTTATCGCTGGTGGGGTGGATGACGTCTTGAGTTAGTAACACGCTTGGTTTAACTTACTCGGGACCTGGCCGGTGTGTGGCTCAGAGCACATCGGCGGTATCCGGAAACCTGAGGAGTTCCGATGATCAGAGTGCGCAGGTGGGGCCGGTCGGGGACCGCCCTGGGGGTTGCCGGGCTGATGCTCGCGGCGGGCTGTGCGAAGGGGACGGACCCGGCGTCGTCCGGCGGCGGTACCGGGGCCGTGGACGAGAAGGCGCCCGTCACGATCACGATCGGGGACCGCCCCACCCCGGACAAGCCGAACGACCTGAAGGCCTTCAACCAGAAGGTCGAGGACTTCATGGCGAAGTACCCGAACATCACGGTGAAGTCCACCGAGACCAGCTGGCAGGCGCAGACCTTCCAGGCGCAGGTCGCAGGCGGCACGCTGCCGACCGTGATGAGCATCAGCTTCACCGAGCCGGCCAACATGATCCCGAACAAGCAGCTCCCGGACATCACCGACGAACTGAAGCTGGTCGACCTGACCAAGGACCTGAACCCGAACGTGCTGAAGATCGTCCAGGACGCGAACGGCCGGATCTACGGCGTTCCGGTGGACGTGTTCTCGGTCGGCCTGGCCTACAACCGGAACCTGTTCAAGCAGGCCGGCCTGGACCCGGACAAGCCGCCGACGACCTGGGACGAGGTCCGGCAGTACGCCAAGCAGATCGCGGAGAAGACCGGTAAGGCGGGCTACGCGCAGCTGACCACGAACAACACCGGTGGCTGGATGCTGACGACGATGACGTACAGCATGGGCGGCACGGTCGAGAGCCAGGACGGCAAGAAGTCCACGTTCAACGACGCGCCGACCAAGAAGGCGCTGCAGCTGCTGAAGGACATGCGCTGGACCGACAACTCGATGGGCAGCCGGTTCCTGTACAACCAGGAGGAGGTCCGCCAGGACTTCGCGGCCGGCAAGATCGGCATGGTCCTGCAGGCGCCGGACGCCTACGACATGAGCGTGAAGCAGTTCGGTATGAAGCCCGCCGACTTCGGCGAGGGCGCCCTCCCGCAGGACGGCGGTCCGCACGGCACGCTGACCGGTGGTTCGCTGAAGATGATCAGCCCGAAGGCGACCAAGAACGAAATCGTCGCGGCGCTGAAGTGGATCAAGTTCGACCAGTTCGACAAGTACACGAACCAGGCTGCGGCGGTGGCGGACGCGAAGAACTCGATCGCCGACAAGGGCTTCGTCGGCCGGCCCGGTATCACCCCGCTGAGCGAGTCGACGTACGACCAGTACAACAAGTGGCGTGAGCCGTACGTGAACGTACCGGTCAAGCAGTTCCAGGGCTACATCGACTCGACCACGTCGCTGAAGCTGCTGCCCGAGCCGTCGAACAAGGGCCAGGAGGTCTACTCGCTGCTCGACCCGGTGGTCCAGCAGGTGCTGACGAAGAAGGATGTGGACATCGACAAGCTGGTCAGCGATGCCGCCTCGAAGGTCGACGCGCGTCTGGCGCGGTAACCCATGTTCCAGCAACGAACACAGACGTCGAGCCGGAGCGTTACCACCTGGTACCGCTCCGGCGGGCTCAGCAGCATCTTCTTCGCCCTGCCCCTGGTACTGATCTTCCTGTACTTCTCCTGGGGCCCGATCGTCCGCGGTCTGGTCCTGAGCTTCCAGAAGAACAACCTGGTCCAGGCACCGGAATGGGTCGGCTGGTCGAACTTCAGCTACGTACTGACCGACCCGCAGCTCCCGCAGGCCGCTCTCAACACCTTGTACTTCGCGGCGCTGGCACTGGTCTTCGGTTTCCCGGTGCCTTTGTTCCTGGCCGTGTTCGTCAGCGAACTGCGCAAGGCCGGCTGGCTGTACAACGTGCTGTCGTACCTGCCGGCCGTCGTACCGCCTGTGGCCGCGATCCTCCTGTGGACGTTCTTCTACGACCCCAGCGGCGCGGGCGTGTTCAACGCGATCCTCGGCTGGTTCGGGATCGGCCCGTTCGCGTGGCTGAACTCGCCGACGCTGGCGATGCCGGCGATCGTGCTCGAGGCGACCTGGGCCGGTGCCGGCGCGACGTCGATCATCTACCTGGCCGCGCTGACCGGCGTCCGCACGGAGCTGTACGAGGCGGCCGAGCTGGACGGGGCCGGCATCTGGCGCCGGGTCTGGCACGTCACGCTGCCGCAGATCCGCGGAATCATCCTGATCATGATGCTGCTGCAGCTGATCGGGACGTTCCAGGTGTTCACCGAACCGTTCCTGTTCACCGGCGGCGGCCCGAACAACGCGACCACGACCGTACTGCTGCTGATCTACCGGTACGCGTTCATCAACGGTGACTTCGGCGCCGCGACCGCGCTCAGCGTGCTGCTCGCGCTGGTGCTGTGCGTGCTGTCGGCCGTCTACCACCTTCTGACCCGGCGTTGGAGCGTCACGTGAGTCAAGAACGCGGCATCATCTCCACGGCCGACCGGAAAGTTTCGCTGATCCGGTACGGCTTGCCCGCGATCCAGGTACTGCTGTTCATTGGCCTGGTGATCGCTGGTGTCGGGCCGCTGTTGTGGCTGCTCAAGTCCGGCGTCTCGACCAGCCAGGACATCCTCAGCGGCCCGATGCAGCTGTGGCCGTCGGGGATCCAGCTGAAGAACATCCCGGACGCGTGGAACCGGGTGCAGATCGGTGCGTACCTCGGCAACACCGCGTTCATCGCGATCGGCTCGATGCTCTCGACGCTGTTCGTGTGTACGACGGGCGCGTTCGTGCTGAGCATCCTGCGGCCGAAGTGGGGCCCGTTCGTCACCGGCGCCGTACTCGCGACGCTCTTCCTGCCCGGCGTCATCTCGCTGGTACCGCTGTACATGACGGTGCTGAAGCTGCCCCTGCTCGGGATCAGCCTGCAGAACACGTTCTGGGCGGTGTGGCTGCCGTCCGCGGCCGGCGCGTTCAACGTACTGGTCATGAAGCGGTACTTCGACGCGATCCCGCGCGAGCTGATCGAGGCGGCCCGGATCGACGGGGCGAGCAACCTGCGGTTGTTCACCGCGCTGATCCTGCCGCTGTCGAAGCCGATCGTGGGCGTCGTCGCGCTGCTGACCGTGATCGGTTCGTGGAAGGATTACCTCTGGCCGCTGCTGGTCCTGCCGGATCCACGCCTGCAGCCGATCTCGGTCGCCCTGCCGAGAGTGCAGAAGACCACGGAGATCTCGCTGCAGATGAGCGCGCTCTTCCTCGCGGTGCTGATCCCGGTGGTCCTGTTCTTGCTGTTCCAGAAGCAGTTCCTGCGCGGAGTCGGAATGTCCGGAGGCATCAAAGAGTGAGTGAACTGAACGGCCGGCGGGTGCTGGTCACGGGGGCCGCAGGCCGGATCGGGCTGGTCACGGTCGAACACCTGAACGCGCTCGGTGCGAAGGTGACTGCCCTGTCGAACGTCGAGCACCCGGACCTGAAGGCGGACCGGGTGCTGATCGGCGACACCCGGTCCGAGGCCGACGTCGCGCGGGCGCTCGAGGGGGTGGAGTATGTCGTCCACCTGGCGGCTCTGCCGCATCCCTCGGCCGGTTCGCCGTACGAGGTGTACACGATCAACGTGGCGTCGACGTTCAACGTGCTCGCGCAGGCCGGTGCCCTGGGCATCGACCGGGCCGTGATCGCGAGCAGCATCAACGCGACCGGCGTCCCGTTCAACCCGCACGAGATCCGGCCGGCGTACTTCCCGTGGGACGAGAAGGCGCCGAGCGACGTCGGCGACTGGTACTCGCTGTCCAAGCAGAACGACGAGAACACCGCACGGATGGCGTGGCGCCGGTGGGGGATCGACGTGGTCTCGTTCCGGTTCCCGCACGTGAACTCGCCGGACGTGCTGGAGCGGATGGCGGAGAACGTCCGGCGGAAGCCGGACACCGGTATGCGTGAGGCCTGGAGCTACCTGGACACACGCGACGCGGCGTACGTCGTGGAGCTCGGGCTGACGGCCCGGTTGTCCGGGGCCCAGACGTTCTTCGTTGCCGCAGGCACCACGCTCGCGCCGTACCGGACCGAGGACCTGCTGGACCGGTACATGCCTGAGGTGCCGCGGCTGCGTCAGTTCGTCGGCCGTGAAGTTCCGCTCGACCTGACCGCAGTACGTACGGTGCTGGGCTTCCAGGCCCGGCACGAACTCGACCTACCCACACTTTCCCTGGAGCTCTGAATGGCTCAGCACAGTCCGACGAACTTCGACCAGCCGTGGCCGGTACGCGACGACCTCCGGATCCGTTCGGTGAAAGCGATCGTCACCGCGCCACAAGGCATCCCGCTGGTGGCGGTCAAGATCGAAACCACCGAACCGGGTCTGTACGGGCTCGGCTGCGCGACCTTCACGCAGCGCTGGAAGGCGGTGCAGGCGTTCGTCGACGAGCACCTCGCGCGGCTGCTCGTCGGCCGCTACCCGGGCGACATCGGTGACCTCACGCGGCTCGCGTCGTACTCCGGTTACTGGCGCGGCGGACCCGTCACCAACAACGCGATCTCCGGGATCGACCAGGCGCTGTGGGACATCGCCGGCAAACGCGCCGGGATGCCGGTGTACGAGCTGCTCGGCGGGAAGGTGCGCGCCGCCGCGGACACGTACATTCACGCCAGCGGGCAGACCATCGAGGACACGATCACGCACGCGCAGAAGCTGATGGGGCAGGGCTGGCGGCACATCCGCCTGCAGGTCTCGACGCCGGGCGGCGGTGGGTACGGCGCTCCGCAGACGCCGACGCTCTACCCGGACGCGCCGTACCGCAACGGCTGGTCGGCGCGCGACTACCTGCGCACCACGCCCGAGCTGTTCGCGCAGGCGCGGCAGGCGCTGCCGGACAACATCGAGCTGCTGCACGACGTGCACTCGCGGCTGACGCCGAAGGAGGCGATCATCCTCGCGCGGTCGCTCGAGCCGTACGGCCTGTTCTTCCTGGAGGACGTGCTCGCGCCGGAGAACTGGGACCGCCTGCCCGAGGTACGCGCCGCATCGCCGGTACCGCTTGCGATCGGTGAGCTGACCACGTCGATGAACGACGCGATCCGGCTGATCCGCGACCACGGCGTGGACTTCATCCGCTCCCACGTCTCGGACATCGGCGGGCTGACGCCGGCCCGCAAGCTGGCGGATCTGGCCGAGCTGTGCGGTGTCAAGACCGCCTGGCACGGCCCGGGCGACACATCGCCGATCGGCGCCGCGGCGAACGTCGCGCTCGACGTCACTTCCGTTGCCTTCGGCATCCAGGAGGGGCACATCTACAACGACGCGACGCACGAGGTCTTCCCGGGCACGCTGCGGATCGAGGACGGCTGGCTGCGTCCGAACGACGCCCCGGGCTGGGGCATCGACCTCGACGAGGACGCGGCGGCCCGCTATCCGGCGGAGCTGTCCGGTCACGACGAGTGGGCGGCCGGCGTACGCCGGATCGACGGAGCCCTTGAAGCACCGTAAGCGCCTTGGTTCGGCAGTACGATCACGGCCAGTGCGGAACGACATGGGGAGGTCGAGATGAGCGAATCGGTCGAAGGGCTGGTACGGCGCGCCGGCGCGAACCAGTACGACCTGGGCTCGTTCAACGAGGCCGTGATCATCGAGACCATCCGGCTGGCCGGCATCATCAGCCGGACCGAGATCTCCCGCCGTACCGGCCTCACCCAGCAGTCGGTATCGCGGATCCTGCGCATCCTGCTCCAGCAAGGCCTGCTGGTGGAGGAGGCGCAGGAGCGCGCCGAACGGCTCGGCAAACCGCGTACACCGGTGCGGCTGCGATCGAACGCGGCGCACGCGGTCGGGATCCATGTCGATCCCGAGTTGCTGACGGTCGCGGTGGTCGACCTGGACGGGAAGATCGTCCGGCGTGAGACCGTCGACCTGCCGGAGGACCTCGGGGCCGGGAGGCTCGTCGACCTCACCGCGGCGACGGTGACCGCGGCGCTGAGCATCAGCCAGGTGGACCTGGAGTCGATGCTCGGCGTCGGCGTCGCCGTACCAGGTCCGATCGACGCGGACGGGTCGCTGCTCGCGCTGCCGTTGCAGCCGGCCTGGCGCGGGCTGAAGATCCGGCAGTTGCTGCAGGAACGGTTGAACCATCCGGTGCTGGTCGAGAAGGACGGTACGGCGGCCGCGATCGGTGAGCGCTGGATCGGGAGGTCGGCGCGGGCGCGGGACTTCGCGTACCTGTACCTCGGTACCGGCGTCGGGACCGGGCTGTTCCTGAACGGGGCGATCTATCGCGGTCGTACGTCGAACGCCGGCGAGTTCGGTCAGGTCGCGGCGTTGCGCGTGGGGGAGTGGGACGCCGAGAACGGGCCGCGGATGCTGCCCGAGTGCAACCCGACCGCGTCGCTGCCGGTGATCGCGGCGGAGTTCGGCTACGTCGAGACGGATCCGGGAGCGACCGACGAGGCCACACGGTACAAGGCGGTCTGCCACGCGGCGGCCGCCGGGGACGAGGCCGCGGTGCGGGCGGTACGGCAGGTGGCGCAGGTGATCGGGCAGGGCGCGGTCGGGCTCGTGGACCTGCTCGACCTCGACCTGGTGGTGCTCGGCGGGCCGGCGTTCGGGAAGGAGATCTCGGAGATTTTCCTGGCCGAGATCGAGCGTGCGGTGAACGCGCATCCGGTGGCCCGCGAGGCCCGGCCGGTCGCAGTCGAGGAGTCGATGCTGCACAAGGACGCGGCCGCGGTCGGGGCGGCGTCGACGATCTTCCACGACGCGTTCACCCCTCGGGTGTCAGGCTCTAGCCAGGCCCGTAGGCTGCCCAAGTGATTGAACCCCGCCCGCTGACGCCGGACGTCGAGCTCCGGATCGCGACCATCGACGACGCTCCCGCCCTGGCCGACGCACAGGTTCTGAGCCGCGAACACTTGCGGCGTTGGGAACCGGTGCGTACCGAGAAGTGGTTCACGACGGCCGGCCAGGTCGAGCGGATGAACTACCAGCTCGAGCGGTACAAGAACAGCCAGGTGGTCCCGTGGGTGCTCGCCTCAGGATCCCGCATCGTCGGCGCAATCACCTTGAGCGACCTGGTTCCCGGCCCGTTCCGCAGCGCCAGCCTTGGCTACTGGGTCTCTGTCGACTCGATCGGCCAAGGCCTGGCAACCCGCGCCGTCGAAGCCGTCGCCGAGATCGCCGACACCCAGCTGAAGCTGCACCGCATCGAAGCAAGCACGCTCACCGGCAACGTCGCGTCCCAGCGGGTCCTGGAACGCACCGGTTTCCAGCAGATCGGCATGGCCCCGACATACCTGCACATCGACGGTTACTGGCAGGACTGCAACCTCTACCAACGCATCCTCAACAACCGCGAACCCGGCGCCTGACGCGGCCGAGCTCGCGGGAAAGAGGCGGCTAGTTCGGCGGCAGGCCGATGCCTCGGGACACGTCCACGTCGTCGTAGCGGCCCTCCAGTACGTCGATGAACTTCACCGGGCGCTGGAGGGTGGACGCGATGTAGACGGCTCGTACTGTTGCGAGCGCGTCGATGGCGTCCTGGACGCCGATCGCGGGAGTGCTGCCGTTGGCGATGGCGCCGAGGATGTCGGCGTACTGCGCCCTGTGGCCGCCAGGGTCGCCTACGTCGACGGGCTGGTCCTTCGCCTGACCGTCGAGGTTGAGGCGGGACAGGAGGTCGTCCTCGACCTCGGCGCCGCCTTCGGTGCCGTGGACAGAGACACGCGTGCGGCCGCCGGGGAAGGCTGCGGTGGTTGCGTGGAGCGTACCGACGGCGCCGTTCTCGAAGGTCAGCGTCGCGACCACCGTGTCCTCGACCTCGATCGCATGGTGCGCCGCCCGCAGCGCCTGCGCCTGGATCGTCACCGGCCGGCCCATGAACCACAGCATCAGGTCGACGGTGTGCACGCCCTGATTCATCAGCGCGCCACCTCCGTCCTGCGCCCACGTACCACGCCAACCCGCGGACGCGTAGTACTCGTCGCTGCGCCACCAGGCCACCGAAGCGACCGACGACGTCAACTGCCCGAACCGCCCAGCGTCGATCGCCTGCTTCACCACCGCGCTCCCGGCGTCGAACCGGTGCTGGCTGATCACCGAAGCGACCACCCCGTTGTGCGCGGCACGCTGCGCCGCCGCGCCGAGCCGCCGCGCCCGGACCAGGTCGACATCGAGCGGCTTCTCGATCACCACGTGCTTCTTCTCGTTCAGCGCCTGCTCGGCCAGCGCCGCGTGCGTACCGCTCGGGGTGCAGACCGCGACGAGCGAGACGTCCGACCCACTCAGCGCCGCGGTCAGGTCCTCGAACAGCTTCGGTTCCGGCTGGCCGAGTTCGACCAGCTGGTCGCGGAGCGATTCACGGGCCGCGGCGTCACTGTCCACCAGGGCAGTGACGATCGCGTCCGGCCGTTCCGCGACGGTCTTGGCGTGGGTGCGGCCGATGATGCCGCACCCGACGATCGCGACCTGCTGTTGTGTGTCAGCCATCTCGCTCCTACTCGAAGTTCGCGGTCCAGTCCCGGAAAACGCTATCCGATCTTGGCGCCGCAGTCACGGGTACCAGCGCGCCGACCTCGTACGGGCGGATAAGTTAAACCAAGCGTGTTACTAATTCAAGACTCTGCGTATCGACTCGCCGGCCGTTTCCGGATCGGCTGAAGGCCGCGTGGCTTGCGCGTTCCTGGACTTCGCGATCCACAGACCGGTGAACACTGCGGTGGCCAGGGTGACGGCACCGGCTGCGAGAAAGGCGCTGTTGAGGCCTGCCTCGAACGAGGCACCGTCGGATTGCCGGGTCCGCACGATGGCTCCGAGTATCGCCACACCGAGCACTGCGCCGATCTGCCGGGTGGTGCTGCTGATGCCCGATGCCAGGCCGCCTTCCTGCGGGCTGACTGCCTGGATGGCGGCACCCGTCAGTGGGGACATGGTCAGGGCGAAGCCGACGCCGACCAGTCCGAGGCGCCACCACACATTCGCGTAGCCGGTGTCGGCATGGACCATGCCGAGTGCCAGGAGACCCGGACCGGCCAGGGCAAGACCGGTGGTCACGACGCCGCGGAAGCCGTACCGGGCGGCGAGCCTGCCCGCGTACGGGCTGACGATCACCATGGCGAGAGATGTCGGGAGGGTCTGCAAGCCGGCGCGCAGGATCGAGCTGCCCTGGACGTAAACGAAGAACTGGGAGAAGAAGAAGGACGAACCCATGAGCGCGAACCCGACCACGACCATGGCCGTGTTGGACACGCTGAACGGTCGCTCCCGGAACAGCCGCAGCGGCAGCATCCGAGCGGAACGCCGTGCCTCGACGGCGACGAAGGCCGCGAGCAGGAAGCCGCCGGCGGCGAAGCTGCCGAGGATCAGCGCCGACGTCCAACCACGGGCGCCACCTTCGATGAGTCCGTACGTCATCGCCCCGACCCCCAGCACGGACAGCACGGTCCCCGGGACGTCGATCGCGGGAGCGCCCGGATTCCTCGTTTCGGCAAGGCTGCGAAGGCCGACGAGGAGAAGGATCGCGCCGATCGGGAGATTGACCAGGAAGATGGCGGACCAGCCGAACGCCTGGGCGAGCACGCCGCCGGCCACGGGACCTGCGGCCAAGCCGATTCCGCTGAAGCCGGCCCACAGACCGATCGCCTTGACTCGTTCTTGTGGCACTGGATAAGCACTGGCGAGCAGGGCCAGCGAGGCAGGGCTCAGTGCCGCGGCCCCGATGCCCTGCAGCACCCGGCCGGCTACCAGCCAGCTGACCGATGGGGCGAGACTGCACACCAGCGACGCGATGGTGAAGATCGCAACGCCGATCAGATAGACCCGCTTGCGTCCGAACCGGTCAGCCAGGACGCCGCCGGTCAGCAGCAGCATGGCGACGAGCAGGACGTACGCGTCGACGATCCACTGCAGACCTGTCAGCTGGGTGTGCAGCCGGTGCTGCATGTCGGGCAGCGCTGCTCCGACGATCGTGTTGTCGAGCAGGACCATGAACTGGCCAAGGCACGTCACCGCAAGCAGCACAGCCCGGTTCGGTCGGCTGTTCTCAGCCACAGAGATTCCTCTCAGTCGTCAAGACTCTTAATGCAGTCGATGACTGCGTTAACGACTGTAGGGACGAAGGTCCACAAACGCAAGTGACACCTGCGTTAAGCTGGGAAGCATGAACGAGCGAGAGCGCGCCCGGCGACCCGGCGGACGCAGTGCCCGCGTCGGCGCGGAAGTACATCGGGCCGTCACCGATCTGATCAGCGAGCGCGGCTACGGGAACTTCACCGTCGGCGACATCGCCGCTCGTGCGGGCGTGGCCGACAGCAGCATCTACCGCCGGTGGGGAAGCCTGGAAACCCTGCTCGCCGACGTGGCGCTCACCCGCCTAGACACGCAGTCACCGATGCCCGACACCGGGAGCCTGGACGGCGACCTGCGCACTTACGCGGCCCAGGTGGCCCGCGAGATCACCGGGCCGGACGGTCTGGCCTTGCTCCGCCTCGCTATCGCCTTGTCGAGTACTGGTCCACAGGGTCTGCGGGCGCGTGACGACGTTCTCGCCGAACGCGCTCGGCAACTGCAATCCATGCTCGATCGTGCCGCCGAACGGGGGGAGCCCGCACCCGATGCGTTGGGCGTACTGGACCACGTCATGGCCCCGATGTACATCCGTGTCCTGTTCGGTTTGGAGCCGCTGACTCCGGACTACATCGACGGGTTGGTCGACCGGTTGCTGCAGGGTTAGCGGGATCGCTGCCCCAGGAACAGTGCAGGGACTGCGGCGATCATGGTGAAGGCGACGGCCCAGCCGAAGCTGTGTGCATAGGCCGCGGAGATCGTGTGGCTGCGCAGTTGGCTTTGCAGTACGACCGCCAGCGTTGCCGCGCCGAAAGCGCCTCCGAGTTGCTGCATGATCCGGGTGGTGCTGCTCGCGTGCGGGATCTGCGCCGGTTCGAGATCGCGGAACGCGCCGACCATGACCGCGAGGTTGACCGCACTCAGCCCGGCGCCGCGGATCACGAGTGCGATCGCGAGCAGCCAGTACGACGTACCGCTGAACGCGAACGGGATCGTGCCGAGCGTGGTCAGTACGATGCCGATCAGGATGATCGGGCGCGGGCCGTGGCGATCCGTGAGGCCGCCGGCGATCCTCGCGATCAGGCTGCCGATGCCCTGCGGTACGAGCAGCAGGCCGGCCGCCGTGACCGTCTCGCCGCGGGCCTGCTGGTAGAACAGCGGCAGCAGCAGCATCGCGCCGTACAGACCGAAGCCGGTGAGGAACAGCAGCGCGGTCGACGCGGTGAACGACCTGGTGCGGAACAGCGCAAGGTCGATCAGCGGCTCGGCGACACGTCGCAGGACGAAAGCCGCGAGCAGGACCACGCCGAGCGCGATCGGGATCAGTACGGCGGCGTGCCCGAAGCCGTGGTCGCCGACCTGGCTGAGGCCGTAGATGATCGCGGCGAGCGCGGGGGAGACCAGCAGTAGACCGGTGACGTCGAGGGCGGCGGCGGTCGGCGCGGGGTCGGGCTCGAGGGTGCGTACGGCGAGAACGATCGCGGCGAGGCAGATCGGGACGTTGACGTAGAAGATCCACCGCCAGTCGAGGTGACCGACGAGAACGCCGCCGATCACCGGGCCGAGGATCGGGCCGACCAGCGCGGGCAGCGTGACGACGGCCATCAGCCGGCCGATCCGTTCGCGGCCGGCCGCGCGCAGCAGGATGGTCTGCAGGATCGGCAGCATCAGCCCGCCGCCGGCGCCCTGGATCACGCGGAACGCGATCAGCGAGCCGATGTTCCACGCGATCCCGCACAGCATCGACCCGGCCAGGAACAGCGCCAGCGCGACGATCCACATCCGCTTGGCGCCGAACCGGTTCGCCGACCAGCCGGTGATCGGTACGGCCATCGCGAGCGCCAGGAGGTACGCCGTACTGACCCACTGAACGGTGGCGACCGAGGTGTGCAGCTCGACGCCGAGGGTGTGGATCGCGACCGTGACGATCGTGCTGTCGAGCAGCGGTGCGAGCGCGCCGAGCACGAGGACGGCGGCGAGTTTGAGAACCGACCGGTCGAGCCGGTCCGTCTGGATGGTCATCCGGGAGTCTCCTTAGAGACGTAACGTCTCTTACGGATTTCAGGGTAAGCTCGGATCGTTAAGAGACGCAAGGTCTCTTCTGGAGGATTCATGGAACGCCGCCGCGGTGCCGAACTCGAGTCCGTCCTGCTGGACGCCGCCTGGGCCGAGTTGATGGAGCACGGCTACGCGCAGCTGACGATGGAGTCGGTGGCGGCGCGGGCGCAGACCGGCAAGCAGGTGCTGTACCGGCGCTGGCGGAACCGGGCCGAGCTGGTGATTGCGGCGATGCGGCACCACCTCGGCTCGATCGTCGAGAACGTACCGGACACCGGGTCGCTGCGCGGCGACGTCCTTGGAGTGCTGCAGCAGATGGCCGACCGGTTCACCCAGCTCGGCCCGGACACGATCCACGGGCTGATGGCCGAGGCGCCGGACCTCGACCCGGAGGTGTACAGCCGGATGACCGGCGTGATGGCGACCATCGTGAAGCGGGCCGCGGAGCGCGGGGAGATCGCGACGGCCGAGGTACCCGTCGTTGTCCTCACCGCGCCGACGAACCTGATGCGGCACGAGATCTTCTTCGGCCATCCGCCGGTGCCGTCGTCGACCATCACGGCACTGGTCGACGACGTATTCCTGCCGCTGGTCGGCCTCAGCCGGGAGCTTTGAGGTGCCGGGGTACGGCCGTCATGACGCGGCCGAGGTCGTCGGTGAGAGCGGCGACTCGATCGGCGCGGCCGTCGTCGTCGATGTAGATCATGACGGTCCGGACGTCCGCGTGACCGGACAGCTCCTGGAGGTCTTCGGCGCTGTGGCCGCGACGCTTCTGATCGGTGATCGCGGTAGCGCGTAACGAGTGTGGGCCCACCGTCTCCGGGCGGGGGATCCCGGCAGCCTTGGCGAGCCGGCGGAGCAGGCGGGTGACGTCGTGGCGGTCGAGCCGGTTGCCGTTGGCATCCGCGAGGAGCGGAGCCGGTCCCACGCCTGTCCAGGCAGGCCGCATCGCGCGGTACGAGTCGAGCAGCTCGGCCACCGTGGTCTCGAGCGGTACGCGGATCGACTTACCGCCCTTGCGGGTGATGACGAGCCACGTTCGCCGGCCCTCGTCGTGCCGATCGGTGTCGTTGGCACCGCAGAGCTCGGAGACGCGCAGGGCGCCGGTGTACAGCAGACCGACGATCAGGGCGTCGCGGACGTCGCCGGCTGCCGCGAGCAGCGCGGCGACCTGATCCGCGTCGAGGACCCGCGCCGACGTGGCACGCCGGCCACGGTGGAACTTCGGCCGGTGGTCGTCGTCGGAGATCGGCGACACCACGGGCAGGCCCCAGCCGGTGGCGTACCGGTACAGGCTGGACAGCGTCGACAGGCGGCGCGAGACAGAGGACGGGGCCGCACCCGCGTCCTGCTGATAGGTGAGCCACATCGTCACCTCGCCGCGGTGCAGGTCGAGGCCGAACCGCTCCCGACCGAGCTCACGCCGGGCCCAGTCGGCCCACAGCAGCAGGTCGTCGGCGTACCCGATCCTCGTGTCGCTGCTTGCCCGCCTGGTGCCGCCGAGCCAGAGGACGACCAGTGCGGTGAGCTCGGGGGTGAGCGCTTCGGCGAGCAGGTCGAAGCGGTCGACCGGGGCCGCGCCTGGGTCGTGGAGTGGTCGTCGGCGGCCTAGGGAGCGGCGTACGGCAGCCTCGGTCGCTGCGTCGGGCCTCGGAAGCTCGACGGCAGTCTCCTGAGGGCGGAACACGTGCGGCATCGGCAGATCGTCCACAGGAGAGAAACTAGCGCATAACGGGGATTATGCGCTAAATCAGTTCAGTTTCGTTCAGTCAAATCTCATCGACTCTAACCGAACTCAAACCGGAACTTTATCGACTTAATCCGGTAGGGTGGCGCCATGACGACGACGGAGGCCGAGCCGGTGGCGCGAGCCCGGCAAGGTTTGTGCGAGTTCCCCGGCGTGAGCTGTGCGAACCCGAAGCAGGTCGATCCGGGGACCCCTGGCCGCCCACCGAAGTACTGCGGACGCGAAGGGGCTGGGGTCGACGGCAAGCCTGTCGTCCACAACAAGGCGAACGCGTGGGCGGCGAAGAACCGCCTCGCCCGGCAACCGGTACGCAGCAGTGCCGACACCTTCGCGGAGAGGTCCGGCGGCGGCTCTGAAGCGGCGCCAGGACCGGTGACGGCTGCCCGGATGACGCTCGAGCAGTTGATGAAGGGGAACCTGCCACGCCTGGTGGAGGAGCTGGAGGGATACCTCGCTCAGCTGGCGGAGGCGGTCCGGACGTACGGCGACGCGGAAGCCGTCGCGGCCGAGGTGGAGCAACTGCAGGCGGAGTCGCGCGCCGCGCTGGCCGATCTCGAGCGGCAGCGCAGTGAGGAAGAGCACCGGCGGCGAAAGGCGGAGCAGCGGGCTGTCGACGCCGAGGACGCACGGGAGGAGGCTGACGAGGCGGCTCGGGAGGCCGTCGCGACCCTCGACGAGGCGCGGGTCGATGTAGCGGTTGCCGAGGAGGCGGCAGAACTGGCCCGGCGGGAGGTTGCGGCCCTCCGTGAGAGCGCTGCCGCCGAGCTGGAGCAGATGCGGCAGGAGGCTGCGGCTGCTCGCGAGGCATCAGCTGCCGAGCTGGAGCGCGTACGGGATGACGCCGAGCGGGGGATTCGCGACCTTCAGGCGACGGCGGAGGAACAGGTCCGTCAGGCTCGGAGCGAACTCGAGGCCGCACGCGTTGCCCAGGCCGCAGCCGAGGCCGAGCGTCACACCGCGCAGCAGGCCGTCGACCAACTCCGCGCCGAGCTCCGGCAGGAGCGCGAGCAGCGCCGCGCCGAACTGGACGCCTTGCGCGCGGAACATCGCACCGATCGCGAACAGCTGCGTGCCGACCACCAGGCCCAACTGGCCGACGCCAAGAAGTCCGCCGAAGACCGGGTAGCCGCCATGACCGCCGCCCAGCGAGCAGCCGAGCAATTCGCCGAATCCCTCCGCCAGCAACTGGCCACCCGGCCCACCTCGCCCGCCCCCCAGAACCCGGCACCCCAGCCGCCAACACCTTCCACCGGCGACTGAAGGACGTCCACGACCTACCAGTTAGCCAGTGACTGGTAGGTCGCGATGCAGTCCCTGCTAGGGCTCAGCGGAAGGCGTGGATGTTGCGCGTGACCCAGTCGGCGAAGCTGTGCGGCGGACGTCCGAGCACCTTCTCGACGTCCGGGCTGACCGCCTGCTCGGCGGGCAGCGGCTCGCCGAGTACGTCGAGGGTGGCTTCGACGACCGGTTCCGGCATGAAGTTGAGCATGCCGGCGCGGGCCTGGTCGCGGGTCAGTTCGGTGAAGTTGATCGGCGTACCGATGGCTTCTTCGATCACCTTCGCCTGCTGGCGCGGGGAGATCGCGGCGGGGCCGGTCAGCGTATAGACGGCGCCGGCATGGGAACTGTCGCGGAGGACCGCCGCGGCGACCTCGGCGATGTCCTGCGGGTCGACGGCCGGGAGGGCGACGTCGGCGAACGGGGCGGCCATCGCGCGCTGGGTACGGATCGAGTCGGCCCACGCGTACGCGTTGCTGGCGAAGTTGCCGGGGCGCAGGATCGTCCATTCCAGGCCCGATCCGGTGACGGCGTCCTCGTGGATCGAGGGGTGCCGCTTGGTGGTGACGCCTTGGGAGGAGAGCAGTACGACGTGGGGAACGCCGGCTGTGCGGATCACCTCGACGACGTCCTGGAGGTTGCCGTGGGCAAGGAAGTCGGGAGAGGTGAGGAGGAAGACGGCCTTCGCGCCGTCGAGTACAGGCTTGAGAGTCTCAGGTTTGGTCAGGTCGGCCTGGTGGCCGGCGCCGCTGCGCGAGACGGGGACGACGTCCTCGCCCGCGGCGGTCAGGGTGTCGACGAGGGGACGGCCTACGTTGCCGGTTGCTCCGGTGATCACGATCATGGGTACGACGCTAATCGCCTGGAGATAGTAGATACCTAGAGGATAGTATTGGGTTTGTGATCGAGACCACAGCAGTAGAAGCGGAAGCGGATCCGGTCCAGGCGTGCCCGATCGCGCCGGTCGTCGACCTGGTGTTCAGCCGCTGGACGACACCCATCCTCTGGACCCTGAACGAGTACGGCCGGCAGCGTTTCGTCGAGCTGAAGCGGCGGATCGGTGTCATCACCCCGAAGGTCCTCACCCAGCGCCTACGGCAACTGGAACGCGACGGCCTGATCACCCGGCAGTACTTCGCCGAGGTCCCTCCTCGCGTCGAGTACGACATCAGCCCCCTGGGTCGCAGCCTCGCCCCACTCTTCCACTCGCTGGCCGACTGGTCCCCCAACCTGGCCAAAGTCGACGCCGCCCGAACCCACTTCGACGCCACCGAACCCGCCAATCGCCGCCCGTAGCCCGCTGGCGGGTTGTGTGCGACGGCTGGCCGGCTGCGACGTGCCAGCGACCGCCCAACCGGTCAGGCGGGGATTAGTTCGCGGGTGTGGAGTTGGGCGAGGAGGGTGAAGAAGTGGTCGGTGGCGTCGGCGAGGCGGAGGAGGCCCGCCTCGGTGTGGTGCCAGCCGTAGTCGAGTTTGCCGTCGATGACGTGTTCGTTCAGCGGTATGGCGTACCGGCTCAGGGTGACGCGGGCGGGGCCGGTTTGGGGGTGGTGGTCGCCGCAGCCGCACTCGGCGGGGATGGTGATCGTGGTCAGCGCTTCGGGGGAGTACGTGCGCAGCCCGAGCGTGGTGCCGCGGGCGGTGAAGTGCGCGATCGTTGCGTCAGGCAACTGGACGAGCAGCTCGACCGGTACGGCGTACGAACCGGGAAGCAGCCGGAGACCACGAGATGCGAGCAGGTCGGCGAGAGCCGGGAGATTCATGCGATGTTCCTGTGAGTGCTGTGTCGGCGGGCGGGCCACGGAAAGGACAGGGCCTCGTGCGCCGGGAGCCGGCGCTCGTCAGCGACAACAGCAACAACACAGCATCTGCATGCCGAAGATCATGACAGCCAGAGCGGCCCACCGGCAAACATCGTCCGCGATGTGGGACGACTGTCCGTGATGTGTCAGCAGTCGGGGGACCTAAGCCTGCAGCTCGGACTGGACTGCAGGTTCAGTCGGCCTTCTTGCCGAACATGATCTCGTCCCAGCTGGGTACGCTGGCGCGCTTGCCTCGCCGGGCCGGCTTCTTCTTCGGCTCGGCTGTGGTCTCTTCCGTCTGACCGTTCTCAGCGCCTTCGGGTAGCACCGACTGAGCCTCGGCAGCAGGCGTGGGAGAGACGGTCTCCTCGTGCACCGGTTCGGCTGGGCGGGCGTCCGGACGGCGGGGCTGTTCGGCGCGAGCGGCAGGTGCCGGGCGCGGGTCCGCCGGGCGCGGGTCCGCCGGACGCGGGGCGGCTGGGCGGGACTCGGGCGTACGCGGGTCCGCGTCGCGTGGGTCCGCAGCGGTGGGCTGGGGTTGGCGCGGGTCGGCGCCGTGCGGCTCCGTGCCGCGCTGGCGTACCTCGCCGGGCTGCGCGACGCGTGCCGACTGCGCGTGCTCCGGGCGGGTGCGGGCCGGCTGTTCTTCGGGGTAGTCCTCGGCCGGGGAGGCGAAGGTCGGCGGGTCTGCCGGGCGTTCCACGGCGCGGACCGACGGACGCGGGGCGGGAGGCTGGTCGACGGGAACGTCGATGAGGGTCGGTTCTTCGTCCGGGTTGGGGACGGAGTGGACCCGGCGCGGGCCACGCTCGGCGTCGCGGGTCGTACGGGCTACCTCGCGCTCGGAAACCGGGTGGTTCCGGCGGCGTAGGGCGATCGTGTCCTCGAAGCCTGCCTCGTAGCTGTCGGCGCCGTGGTCGGGTGCGATCAGCGGGTCGATGTCCGCGACCGCGGCCAGCCGCCGCTCACCAGGCTGCGGCTGGACCGGCGTGGGCAGCACCTGCGCCTGCTCACCCACCAGCCAGCGCGCCTCGTCGTCGTCGGGTACGACGTACCGCCCGGGGGCGTCGTACGCGAACATGGCGACCTTCTCGTCCTTCTGCTCGGCCTCATCCTCCGACTCGACGAAGTACGACACCCGCACCGCCCAGCGGCCGTCCTCGCGCCGCCACGCGTCCCACTCGGCCGACGCCGGGTCGACCTGACGCAGCCGAAGCCGGTCGGTCACCCACGCGCCGAGGTTGCGGGTCGGTGCGTCGCCACCACCGCGACGACGGACGGACGCACGCTGCGCAAGGCTGGCGATGTGGTCCCGCTCGGCCAGGACCGGGCCCGCGAACGCCATCACGCGTTCCATCGGCATCTGCGCGACGGCCGCCACCGCCTCGGGACTTTCGCCGGCGCGGATACGAGCCTGGATGTCTCGTGGGCGCAGCGCGCTCTCCATTTGAATCTCCAGCTGGCCGAGTCGGGCACGGTCGCCGCGGAGGGCCGCACGCAACCGGTCGTCGACCGGAACGGCGAACTCCTCACCCGTCTCTGCCACGGCCAGGATGAGTTGCGTCCCATCCTGGCTCAGACCGACGAGCCTCGCCTCGCGCATTGACCTTGTTCTCCTGTGCGGTTCTAGACAGTCTCTCCCGGACGATGGGCCTGACCAAGACCGGCGCGCCGTGCCGCGCGGTCATTGTGGAGGTTACGTCACGAAAACACATCTTGCCTGGTCACCAGGGTCCTCCTGGTCACACCAGTCACATTAGTCACAACACGGTGTGACAGCTGACGAAGGGTCAGCCGGAGAAGGCCGCGCGGACCGCAAGAGCACGATTGAGGTCGTCGACAGCGTCGGAAACCGATCGTCGGACAAAGGCCGACACGGATTCGTCGGCAATCAGTTCAGCGGCCCGGTCGACTGCCCGCTGCTCGACCGTGTACCGCGGGAACACGAGCTTCGTGCTGTCTCTCAGGACCCAGCCGGAGCGGAGCTTCTCGGTACCGGCGATCTCGGCGAAGTACCGGTCGACGTACGGAGCCGTCAGCTCGGTCTGCGTCGGATGCCAGAACCCTTCGCAGGCGGCGTACAGCTCGTAGTTCGCGATCTCCGCGTCGGTGGTGATCTGCGTCCAGGCCCGGTCCTTCGCCTCACGCGTCGGCAGCGCGGCCCGGCAGCGGGTCGCGTGCACGATGCCTTCCGACGACGAGTCCCGCCGGAGCTCGGCGTCGATGCCGGCCTCATCGATCGCGCCGAGCCGGGCGAGCTGCAGGGTGACGATCCAGCGCAGGTCCGCGTCCATCGTGACGCCGTCCGGTACGCCCTCACCCGCGAGCCAGCCCTTCAACCGGTCGACGTCGTCGGAGAATCGCGCGAACCCGCGCGCCACCGACAGCTGCACGCTGCTCCAGGCCTCGACGGTCTCCAGCCGCGCACCCAGTACGTCGGCCAGCTGCCCGCGGTACGGCTCGTACGGCAGGTAGACACCGAGCAGGTGGGTAGCCGACCAGTTCAGCAGCGTGCCGACCGCGATGTCGCTGGTCTCGGTCGGGAGCATGCCGAGTACGACGTCGAACCCGACCTTCGGGTCCAGCTCGGCGTCGGCGACGGCGTCGCGGACGCTGTTCAGTACGACGGCCCGCGTCACGCCGTCGGTGATCTTCGGCAGTACGGCGGCCAGGTTGGCGAGGCTGTCCGCGTCGAGGCGGATCTTCGCCCAGCTGTCGTCGCCGGCGTCCGGGATCACCACCGCGACCGACGGGTCGAGGTCGACGGACACCTCGTCGGCGTCGACCAGTACGTCGACCACGGTGCGGCCGCCGTCGGCGTCGTACCCGGCGACGACGAGCTTGTGCGGTCGTGATGCCGGGTACTCGGCAGGCGCCTTGCGGTGCAGCTTGATCCCGTCGTCCGTACGTACGACGGTCAGCGTGTCGACGCCCGGGGTCCGCAGCCACGCCTGGGCCCAGTTGTCCAGCCCGACCGCGCCCGCCTCGGTCCACTTCGCGACCAGGTCGGCGAAGGTGGCGTTGCCGAACTCGTTCGCGGCGATGTGCGCGTTCACGCCGGCCAGGAAGACGTCGTCACCGAGGTACGCCGCGAGCTGCTTGAGGGTCGCGGCGCCCTTGGCGTACGAGATGCCGTCGAAGTCGTCGAGCGAGGAGGCCGCGTCCTTGACCGCGTCGGCCGCGACCGGGTGGGTCGAGGACCGCTGGTCGGCCTGCAGACCCCACCACTTGCGGATGTAGGCGAAGTCGATCCAGTTGTCGGTGTACTGGGTGGCGGCGGTGGCGACCCGGTGCGCCATGTACTCGGCGAACGACTCGTTCAGCCAGAGGTCGTTCCACCACTTCATCGTCACGGTGTCGCCGAACCACTGGTGCGCCATCTCGTGCACGATGGTCCGCGCCCGCTGGCTGCGTTCGCCGTCGGTCGCCGCGGAGCGGAACACCATCTGGTCCCGGAACGTCACGCAGCCCGGGTTCTCCATCGCGCCGGCGTTGAATTCCGGTACGAACGCCTGGTGGTACTCGCCGAACGGGTACCGGTAGCCGAACATCCGGTGGTAGGTGTCGAACGACTGCTTGGTGACCTCGAAGATGTCCGCGGCCTCGCGGTCCAGCGCGTCCTTGAGCGACTGCCGGGACACGACGCTCAGGTTGATGCCGTCGTGGGAGTCGGTGAGCTGGTGGTACGGCCCGGCGACCACGGTGACGAAGTACGTCGAGAGCGGCTTGGTCTCGGTGAGCTCCCAGCGGCCGGGGGAGACCTGGGTGGAGGCGCCGTTGCCGAGCACGATCCACTCCTGCGGAGCTGTCACCTTGAGCCGGTACGGCGCCTTCAGGTCGGGCTGGTCGAAGCAGGCGAAGATCCGCGGGCCGGCGTCCAGGAACGACATCGCGTACGTGTAGACGAGGCCGTCGGCGGCGTCGACCGCGCGGTGCAGGCCCTCGCCGTCGTGCGAGTACGCCATGGTGGCGACCACGACCAGCTCGTTCTCCGGCTGCAGGCCGGTTAGCTCGAGCCGTCCGTCGTCGAGGCCGGCCACGTCGACGGCCGTGCCGTTGAGCGTGACCGAGAGCAGCTCGTCCGGTTTCACGTCGACCCAGGTCGATGGACTGGATGCCTTGAACCTGATCGTGGTGGTGGATCCGAACGTCGACTCGCCTTGGGTGAGGTCGAGATCGACGTCGTACGACTGGACGGAAAGCGCGGCGGCCCGGGTGCGAGCGCCGTCGACGGTGAGACTCGGCATGAGGGCCACTGTATGCCGAGACTAGGCTGAGGACATGAGTCAGATGGAGTACCGGCAGTTGGGTGACTCGGGGTTGACGGTCAGCGTGGTCGGACTGGGGTGCAACAACTTCGGGCGGCGGCTGGATGCCGGCCGTACGGACGCGGTGGTGAACGCCGCGGTCGACGCCGGAATCACGCTGTTCGACACCGCGGACATCTACCGCGGCGAGCACGGTTTCAGCGAGGAGCTGCTCGGCAAGGCACTCGGCTCGCGCCGCGACGAGGTCGTGATCGCGACCAAGTTCGGCGGTGACATGCTTGGCGTGAACGGGCCGGACTGGGGTGTCCGCGGCTCGCGGCGGTACATCCGCAGGGCCGTCGAGTCCAGCCTGCAGCGGCTCGGCACGGACTGGATCGACCTCTACCAGCTGCACTTCCCGGACCCGGTGACGCCGATCGAGGAAACCCTCTCGGCGCTGTCCGAATTGGTTGCCGAGGGCAAGGTGCGGTACATCGGCAGCTCCCAGTTCGCGGCCTGGCAGGTGGTCGACGCGGACTGGACGTCGCGGGCCGGCGGCCTCGAGCACTTCGTCAGCGCCCAGAACCAGTACTCCCTGCTCGACCGCGACGTCGAGGACGAACTGGTCCCGGCCTGCGAGCACCTCGGGATCGGCATCCTGCCGTTCTTCCCGCTGGCCTCGGGTCTGCTGTCCGGCAAGTACAAGCGGGGTACGTCGGCACCCGAGGGCAGCCGCCTCGCGACGCAGCCGGAGCGGCTCGCGGGCGCCGACTTCGACAAGCTCGAGGCGCTGGAGACGTTCGCCGCCGAGCGGGACCTGACGATGATCGACGTGGCGATCGGCGGCCTGGCCGCGCAGCCCGCGGTCGCGTCGGTGATCGCGGGCGCGACGTCGCCGGAGCAGATCACCCAGAACGTCGCCGCCGGCACCTGGAACCCGACCCCCGCCGACCTCGCCATTCTGGACGAGCTGACGTGACGCTCATTCTCCTGCCGCCGTCCGAAGGCAAGACCGGACGGTCGCGTGGTCGCGCGGTCGATTTCGGGACGCTGTCGTTCCCGGAGCTGAACCCCGTGCGCGAGCAGGTCCTGGAGACGCTCGCGAAGGTGTCCGCGTCCGCCGACGCGCACGACGTACTCGAGGTGGGGGCGTCGCTGCAGCACGAGGTCGAACGCAACACCCGGTGGCGGACGGAGCCGTCGGTCCCCGTCTCCGAGCTGTACTCCGGTGTCCTCTACGACGCCCTCGGGTACGCCACGCTCTCCGCCGGATCGAAGCGCCGCGCCGCGAACCGGTTGCTGGTGATCTCGGCCGCGTGGGGCGCACTGCGCCCGGCCGACCGCGTCCCGCCGTACCGGCTCTCGATGGGTACGACACTGCCCGGGCACGGACCGCTGGCGTCAGTGTGGCGCGACCCGCTGAATGCGGCGCTCAAGGACGTCGACGGCGTGATCGTGGACTGCCGTTCGTCGACGTACGTCGCGGCGTGGCGGCCGAGCGGTGCGCAGGCGGACAAGTGGGTGTCGGTGAACGTGGTCCGCGAGCGCAACGGCGTACGGACCGTCGTCTCGCACAACGCGAAACACACCCGCGGCCTGGTCGCGCGGCACTTGCTTGAATCCGGCAAGGATCCGGGGACGGCGAAATCCCTGCACAAGCTGGTGAACGAGCGGTGGAACACCGAGTTGGATCGCGCGGGGGCCGGTTGGACCCTGACCGTCGTGGAACACGACTGACGTTCACTCGACTGTCACTGGTGAGTGGTTTCCTACAGTGCGTGATCGGGGAAGGCTGAGGGCAGCAACGTCAGGGGGGATCCGCCCGCCCAATCTCGGAGGCCTGACCGATGCGACGTACGACCACTATTGCCACCACAGTGGCAGCGGCAGCGACTGCCTGGGCCCTCAGCGCCGGACCGGTGCTGGCCAGCCCGCCGACCCCGCCGTCGGCGACCACCGCCGCGACCGAGCTCGCGAGCCTGACGGTGAAGGCCGAGGGCTCGACGACCGGGTACAGCCGTGACAAATTCCCGCACTGGATCAACCAGTCGGGTACGTGCGACACCCGGGAAGAGGTCCTGAAGCGTGACGGGACCGGCGTGACCGTCGACAGCAGCTGCCAGCCGATCAGCGGCAGCTGGTACAGCGTGTACGACAAGCAGACCTTCACCGACTCGTCGGCCGTCGACATCGATCACATCGTGCCGCTGGCCGAGGCCTGGAAGTCGGGCGCCAGCGGCTGGACGCAGACCAAGCGTCAGGACTTCGCGAACGACCTGACGATCTCGCAGCTGATCGCGGTCTCGGCATCGAGCAACCGCTCGAAGGGCGACAAGGACCCGTCGGAGTGGCAGCCGACCAACACCGCGATCCACTGCCTGTACGCGCGGTACTGGATCTGGGTGAAGTACACCTACAAGCTCTCGCTGCAGTCCGCCGAGAAGACCGCACTGCAGGACATGCTCAGCACCTGTTAGTCCTCGAGGAGATGGCGGCGCTGGGCCTGGATGCCGGCCTGGAAACGGGTCCGGGCGCCCAGCGTCTCCATCAGTTCGGCCACGCGCCGGCCGACGGTGCGGCTGCTGAGGGCGAGCTGCCGGGCGATGGCGTCGTCCTTGAACCCGGCGGCGAGCAGCGTCATCAGCCGCGCGTCGGTCGGGTCCGCCTTGGCCGCCGGTACGACGGGAACGGCCTGGTCCCACAGCAGCCAGAACATCTCGATCAGCGCGTCGAGCAAGGCGCAGGGATGGACGACGAGAGCGCTGTCGACCAGCTGGTCGACGGACAACGGGAGCAGCGCGATCTTCCGGTCGAAGACGGCCAGCTTCATCGGCACCTGCGGATGGACCCGGGACGTCTCGCCCGCGTCGGCGGCGCTGAACGCCTCGTCGACCCCGCCCGGAATGTCCAGTGAGTCGGGCGAGTAGATGCCGTGCACAACGACGCCGTCGCCGAGCAGCCCACGGACGGTGCTGTCGGACTCGTCGGCCCGGGCGACGTACGGTGGCCGGTCGAGGACGAGGAGCTGGTTTCGCGTCCCGTTCAGCAGCTGCGCGAAGCGGGCCGCGATCGCCTCCTGGCCGACGATCACCTCGACCAGGTTCTCCGGCCGGTACTGCTCCTGCGTACTCAGCTCCGACAACAGCACCCGGGCCTCGGCGCGGACGCGGTCGAGCTCGGCCCGGCGTACGGCGACCAGCGCGTCCACCGCGACGTCCGGACGGGTCGGGATCAGCCGGACCGGGTCGTCGGATGTGGCCGTCAGCAAGCCGAGCTTCTCCAGCCGCCCGACCATCTCGAGAACGTCGGACTCGTCCCGGCCGAGAACCTCGGCGAGCTGCCGGAGCTCGCAGCCCGGCGCCGACAGGACAGCCCGGTACGCTTCCTCGTCAGGCGGCTCCACCCCAACCGACTCCAGCATCCGATCAGGCTATCTCGTCTGCCGGACCGTCTCGACCCGTTTGGCGACTTCACGTCATGGCCGACATCCGTCAGTGCCCGGACAGGTGCACGACCCCTCCCGGTGGGGTATGTCTACCTTGCTGGGCGCGCGCGGATCGGACAGGGGACGCCCGGTCAAGCCTCAACGCGCGCGCCCGCCCTTGACCGGACCTGCCGAGCGCTTCACCCGCAGGTAGCTGCGCCAGATCACCCGCTGCAGCATCAGGGTCAGCACACCCGCGGCGGTCATCCCGGCCAGGTTGATGCCCAGTTGAGCCGCCGATCCGCCGATCTGGTGCGGCGCCCAGAGCGCCAGCGACAGCGCGAGGTCGCCGGCCGCCGGGACGGTGGTGACCGAGATGAACACCCCGACCAGGGCGTTCCCTCGACCGGCGGTCTGCGACAGCACACCGGCACAGCCCGCGAGTACGGCGACCACCGCCGACCACCGGTCCGGGCGCCAGATGAAACCGGTCAGCGGCCGCCCTGCGGTCACGTCGGTGACATCGACCCAGCCGACCGCACGGGCCAGCAACGCGGCGATCGCGGTCAGCACTATCGCGATCAGGAAACCTTTGACCAGCAGTACGAGCGACGCACGCGACAGCCCGCCCTTGCGCAGGAAAATCCCGACGGCGAGCGCCGCGACCACACCGAACTCGGGCCCGACCACCATCGCGCCGACGACCAGGATCGAGGAGTCGGTGACCACCGCGACCGAGGCGATCATCGTCGCGAGCGTCAGGAACACGTAGTACACCCAGGAGCCGCCGGCTTCGTTGTACGCCTGGTCGACGACCGCGTCCCAGATCACCGCGTCGTCGGGTGCGCCGGGCGCGGCCTTCTCCGCCGCCTGGGCGTTCCGCGACGGTGCCGCGTCGACGGAGCTCAGCGCCACGGCGCCGTCGTCGTACAGGCCCTCGGCGCGGAGGAACGCGAGGATGTCGGAGGTTGCCTCGCGGGTGACGTCGCACTCGATCATGTCGCCCTCGGGGCGGCGGGCCGCACCCGGGATGCGCACGATGCTCGTCACGCGCGGGTCGGCGACGAGGGTGTCGAGGACATGGTCGCTGCGGTCCGGCGGAGCGATCAGACGAAGGTGCATCACGGGCGCCATGCTCTCAGGCCATCGGTCGAAGGCGCTCCTGGGTGCGTTCGTGGCCGCGCCGCGAACAGTACGGTCGCCAGCGCCGCGAGCCCGGTGCCGACCGCGATCCAGCCGAGGGCGGGGTAGCCCGCGCCGGCGTCGATCGCGAGACCGCCGAGCCACGGTCCGGCGGTGATACCGACGTTGAACGCGGAGAAGTTCGTGGCGGTCGCCAGCGTCGGCGCGTCCCCGGCGAGGCCGAAGACGCGGGCGTTCAGCGCCGGGTTCGCGGCGAAGCCGAAGCCTCCCAGCAACATCACGACGCCGATCGTCAGCACCGGGACGGTAGCCGTCAGCGCGAGCACGGCCGACAGAACCACGAGCCCCGTGATGCTGATGAACAACATGTGGAACGGCAGTGCGTCGGCGAAGCGGCCGCCGACGTTGATCCCGATGAAAGACCCAAGACCGTACAGAGCAAGGATGGCTGGGACGGCGCTTGACGGCAGGCCGGTGGCTTGGGTGAGGAGCGGGGCCAGGTAGCTGAAGATGACCAGGATCGTTGCCGTGACGAGGGCCGTGGTGCCGAACGCGAGCCAGAGGCGGGTGTTGCGGAGTACGCGGAACTCGTCGGTCAACCGGGGGGCCTGCGCGGGGTCGGGCCGGCCGGCGGCAACCGTGGTGACGACGCCGGCCATCGCGAGTACGCACAGGCCGGCCACGGTCCAGAACGCCGACTGCCAGCCGAAGTGCTGACCGAGGACGGTCCCGAGCGGGAGACCGATGATCGTCGCGATCGTGAGCCCACCGGTGACGACGCTCATTGCCCGCGCCCGGCTGTCGGCCTGCACCAGCGTCATGACCGTGACCGCGGCCACCGACCAGAACCCGGCGTACACGAATGCGCCGACAACCCGGGTCGTGAGCAGTACGGCGTAGTTCGTCGTCAGCGCGCCCGCGACGTGCGTCAGCGCGAAGATCGCGAGAAAGACGAGCAACGCCGTACGCCGGGACCAGCTCAGCGTGACGACCGCGAGCACCGGCGCCCCGACCAGCATGCCTATCGCGAACGCGGAGATCAGCAGCCCTGCCTGAGGGATCGACACGTGCAGGTCCGCGGCCAGCTCGGGCAACAGCCCGGCCAGCATCAACTCGGACGTGCCCTGCGCGAAGATGCTCAGCCCCAGGACATAGACAGCTACCGGCATCGTTCCCCCTCACTCGACGACTGCCACTCGCAGTATCGCAGAGGTCACGTTCCGCTGTCGCCGCGCCTGTCAGAGGCTGAGACTTGGCGAGATGGGGCACTGTTGAGATATGAGCTCGCAGACCCCGGCCAAGCGGACCGGGCGGAGTGTGGACACTGCCAAGATCGGTGGTGGGCTGAGGTTGCTCGGCCTCCTCGTCGGGCTGATGTGGCTGATCGAGGTCGTCGACGTCGCGCTGAACGGCTCGCTCAACCAGTACGGCATCATCTCCCGCGAGCCGCGCGGCCTGGTCGGGATCGTGACCGCGCCGTTCCTGCACATGGGGTTCGGGCACCTGATCTCGAACACGCTGCCGCTGGTCACGCTCGGCGTCTTGATCGCGGTCAGCGGCGCGTCTCGCCTGTTCGCGGTGACCGCGATCGTGACGGTGCTGGGCGGTTTCGGCACCTGGCTGGTCTCGCCGCCGAACGTGATCACGATCGGCGCGAGCGGCCTGGTCTTCGGGTACGCGACGTACCTGATCGTGCGGGGCCTGTTCAACCGCCGGCTCGTGCAGGTGCTGATCGGCATCGTCGTCGTGATGGTGTGGGGGAGCGCCCTGCTGACGAGCCTGCTGCCGCAGGACGGAATCTCCTGGCAGGGTCACCTGTGCGGCGGCATCGCCGGTCTGATCGCGGCGTGGGTGCTCGCCGACGACAAGCAGCCAAGAGCTAAGTGAGCGTGCTGGGGTCCGTGTTCGCACCGCACACGACGACCACGACCCGCTCGCCGGCCGCCGGTTCGTAGGCGCCGGACAGGAGGGCCGCGTACGCCGTGGCACCGCCGTGCTCGGTCGCCAGGTGGTACGTGTTCCACAGCTGTTTGCGGGCGGCAACGATCGAGTCGTCGTCGACCAGGACGGACCGTACGTGATGGTCCTGGACTGCTTGGAAGGCAAAACTGCCGAGGCGGCGGGCGCCGAGCGAGTCCGCCGCGACGCCTCCGACGGGACCGTCGGTCGGCTGTCCGTGCTGCAGCGCGCGATGCATAGTGGCGGCAGCGGCCGGCTCGACGCCGATGACCTGGGCGTTGTCACCCAGAGCGGTGGCGATGCCGGCGATCAGCCCTCCGCCGCCGACCGCGACCAGGACGGCGTCGAACTTCGCGGCCTGGTCGAGCAGTTCGAGACCGACGGTGCCTTGCCCGGCGACGATCTCCGGCTGGTCGTACGCGTGCACGAGCACCGCCCCGGTTTCCTCCCTCGCCGCGAGCGCCGCCTCGTACGCCTCGGCGTACTCGTTCCCGATCTGGACGACGTCCGCGTCGAGCGTTCGCAGCTTGGCCAGCTTCGCTGCCGGCGTGGTTGCGGGGACGAAGATCCGGGCCGGTACGCCGAGTTCGCGGGCCGCGTACGCCGCGGCGAGCCCGTGGTTGCCGCCGGACGCCGCGACGATGCCCTGTCCGGTCAGCTCGCCGCTCTCCTTCGCGCTGAGCAGCCGGTTGAACGCACCGCGCGGCTTGAACGAGCCGGTGTGCTGGAGCAGCTCGAGCTTGAACGTGAGTCCGGGCGCGACCTGGATCACCGGAGTACGCCGTACCCGTCCGGCGATCCGCTCCGCGGCACGCTGTACGTCGTCGAGGCTTACCGTCATGGCTCAACCCTGCCACGATGGGGAGCAGCCGACGGACGGGAGGCCTTCTGATGGGCGCGTACGAGGAGAGCTACCGGCGGAGCCTGGACGACGCGCACGGGTTCTGGCTGGAGGCGGCCGAGGCGATCACCTGGACGCGGCCACCGACCCGGGCCATCGACGCGACGAACGCCCCGATCTTCCGCTGGTTCCCCGACGGCGTGCTGAACACGTCGTACAACGCCCTGGACCGCCACGTCGAGGCGGGCGACGGCGAGCGGACCGCGCTGATCTACGACTCACCCGTCACCGGGAGCGGCGCGTCCTTCACCTATGCCCAACTGCGCGACGACGTGGCCCGGTTTGCGGGCGCACTGGCGTCCCTCGGTGTCGGCAAGGGTGACAGGGTCATCGTCTACATGCCGATGGTCCCGGAGGCCGTCGTCGCGATGCTCGCCTGCGCCCGGCTGGGCGCGATCCACTCTGTCGTCTTCGGTGGCTTCGCCCCGCGCGAGCTCGCGGCCCGGATCGACGACGCCGGCCCGAAGGTGATCGTGGCCGCGTCGTGTGGCATCGAGCCGGCCCGGGTGGTCGAGTACAAGCCGATCATCGACGAGGCGCTGAAGATCTCGTCGCACCAGCCGGCGCACACCGTCGTACTGCAGCGCCCACAAGCCGTAGCGCAGCTGGGGGAGCGCGACCTCGACTGGTCGGAGTTGGTCGCGAAGGCCGAGCCTGCCGAACCGGTGCAGGTCGCGGCGACCGATCCGCTGTACATCCTCTACACGTCCGGTACGACGGGACGCCCGAAAGGCGTGGTCCGCGACAACGGCGGGCACGCGGTCGCGCTCGCCTGGACGATGCGGAACGTGTACGACATCGGCCCGGGCGACGTGTGGTGGACCGCCTCCGACGTCGGCTGGGTCGTCGGCCACTCGTACATCGTCTACGCGCCGCTTCTGGTCGGCGCGACGACTGTTCTCTATGAGGGCAAACCGGTCGGCACGCCGGACGCCGGCGCGTTCTGGCGGGTGATCTCCGAGCACGGCGCGAAGGCACTGTTCACCGCTCCGACCGCGATCCGCGCGATCAAGAAGGTGGATCCTGAGGCCGCCGAGCTGACGAAGTACCCGATGGACTCGTTCCGGACGCTGTTCCTGGCCGGGGAGCGGCTCGACCCGGAGACGTACCACTGGTCGCACGACCACCTGGGCGTACCGGTCGTGGACCATTGGTGGCAGACCGAGACCGGCTGGCCGATCGCGGCGAATCCGCGCGGGCTCGAACCGCTGCCGACCAAACCCGGCTCGGCGACCGTGCCGATGCCGGGCTGGAACGTCCAGATCCTGGACCCGTACGGCAAGGAGCTGCAGCCGCACGAGGAGGGCTCGATCGCGATCAAGTTGCCGCTGCCGCCCGGCGCGCTGCCGACGCTGTGGGGCGACGACCAGCGCTACATCGACAGCTACCTGAAGGAGTACGACGGGTACTACCTGACCGGCGACGGCGGCTACATCGACGACGACGGCTACATCTTCGTGATGGGCCGCACCGACGACGTGATCAACGTGGCCGGGCACCGGTTGTCGACGGGTTCGATCGAGGCCGTGGTCGCGGCGAACCCGGCCGTCGCGGAGTGTGCGGTGATCGGCGTCCACGACCCGTTGAAGGGACAGTTGCCGCGCGCGTTCGTCGTCCTCAAGGCCGGCGCTTCGGTGTCGGAGGACGTACTGCGCGACGAGCTGGTGGCCGCGGTACGGCGGGAGATCGGGCCGGTCGCGGCGTTCCGGGACGTGTCGGTGGTGGACGCGCTGCCGAAGACCCGCTCCGGCAAGATCCTGCGCCGCACGATGCGCGGAATCGCGGACGGCCGCGACGAGCCGGTGCCGTCGACCATCGAGGACGCCGCCGTACTCGACGCGCTACGGCCGGTGCTGCGCGGCGCTCAGGAAGGCTAGTACTGCGGGGCTTGCGACGTCGCGGAACTCGTGGAAGTAGGCGTGCCGGGCGCCTTCGATCAGCTCGGCACGCGCGTTCGGGATCCGGTCGGCGAGGAGCCGCGCGTTGGCGGCGGGGCTGAAGATGTCGTCGGTGCCGTGCAGGACGAGCGTCGGCGCGGTGATACCCGGGAGGCCGTCCCAGGCGTCGTGCTTGTTGCTCGCGACGAGGTGACGGGCCTTCGCGTACGACGGCATGCTCGTGTCGCCCAGTACGTGGTACGGGCCGGGGTTGCCCTTCAGCCATGCCGGTGTGTACATCAGCTCGAGCAGCACCTGCTCGGTCCGCGCGGGGTCGGCCAGCGCTCTGCGGATCTCCTGGCTGCGTTCGTACCCGTGCGCCGCGCCGGGCGAGGTGCGTCCGAGGACGAGTTTGCCGACCCGCTCGGGTGCATCGATCGCGAGCCATTGCGCGACACGTCCACCCATCGAGGTCCCGTAGATGTGAGCGGTGTCCAGACCGAGGGCGTCCAGCACGGCGGTGACGTCCTGCGCGAACCCGCGCGTCGTGTAGACCTCATCGGGCTTGTCGCTGTCGCCAGTTCCTCTCCAGTCGAGGGTGATCGTCCGGTACTGCTGCTCGAAGTCCGGTCGGACCGCGTCCCACCACGTGTGGTTGTTGGACTGTCCGGCGAGCAGTACAAGTGGTTGCCCTTCGCCACGAACCTGGTAGGCGATCCTGGTCCCTTGAGCGGTTGCGGCGTACGGCACAGAGATAGTGTGCAGGTATGCGAGTCGTGATTGCGGGTGGACACGGGCAGATCGCGCTGCGGCTGACGCGGTTGCTGAGCGCCGACGGGCACGAAGTGGTCGGGGTGGTGCGGAACCCGGACCACGAACCCGACATCGCGGCGGCCGGTGGTCAGGCCGCCGTACTCGACCTCGAACAGGCCGACATGTCCGCGGTGGCGGACGTGCTGCGGGGTGCCGATGTGGCGATCTTCGCGGCCGGTGCCGGACCGGGCAGTGGGAACGCTCGCAAGGACACGGTCGACCGCGGCGCGGCCGCGCTGTTCGCGGACGCCGCGGAGCAGGCCGGCGTTCGGCGGCACATCCAGGTCGGCTCGATGGGCGCGGACGGGGCCGACTTGCTCACCGACGACTCGACCTTCACCGTGTACTGAAGGCGAAGTGGGCGGCCGAGGAGGACCTGCGCGCCCGCGACCTGGACTGGACCGTGCTGCGGCCGGGCGGGCTGACCGACGACCCTGGCACCGGCAAGGTGAACCTCGCCGACAAGACCGGGAACGGCCGGATCACTCGCGACGACGTCGCGCTGGTGCTGGCCGGCCTGTGTGACACTCCGGCCGCGATCGGCCGGACGCTCGAGCTCGTGGCCGGCGACACCCCGGTCCACGAGGCCCTTGAGAACCTCTGACGTTGCCAAAAGCAACAGAATGTGACGGGACGATGGCAGACACACTCCGCCAGGTCAGCTTCGAACGCCTGGCGAACAGCAGCTACGAGGTGAAGAACGCCCGGGGTGGCACGATCCGGATCGGGTCCGGCGGCGACGACACCGACTTCACGCCCGTCGAGCTGCTGCTGGCCGCGATCGGCACCTGCTCGGCGATCGACGTCGACATCGTGGTCAGCCGGCGCGCGGAGCCGACCGAGTTCAGCGCGGTGGTGCGTGGCGACAAGATCCGGGACGCCGACGAGGGCAACCGGATGGAGAACCTCGCGGTCGAATTCACCGTGCACTTCCCGGACGGGGAGGACGGCGACAAGGCCCGCGAGGCGCTGCCGCGGGCAGTGAAGATGTCCCACGACCGGCTCTGCACGGTCAGCCGTACGGTCGAGCTCGGTACGCCGGTGACCACCACGGTCAACGACTGACCGCCAGGAACTCGCTGGCCGGCCGTAGGCGGGTCTTCAGGAGTTGTTGCGTACGTCGGCTGTCGAGTTGGATGTCCGACGGTGCTCCTGCCGCGGCCGGCAGTACGCCGGGGTCGAGGCCGTCGCGGGTCGCGATCAGGCAGCCGAGCTCGTGACGGCTGAGCGCTTGCGGCCCGGAGACGTGGACGATGCCGGTGGCGTCGCTGACGAGTAGTTCGAGGAGTGCTGCGGCGAGGTCGCTGACGTGGACGGGGCAGCGGATGTTCTCGGTGTAGAACGCGCCGGGTTCGCCCGCCGCGAGGCGTCGTACCCGCTGTTCCTCGCCCGAATCACCGTGCGATCCGACGATCAGCGACGTACGGGCGATGAGTGCGTCCGGCCGGAGTGCATGGATGGTGGTCTCGGCGGCTGCCTTCGCGGCGCCGTATGGCGTGGTCGGGCAGGGCGGCTCATCCTCGTCGTACGGGGCGGCGCGCGAGCCGAAGACCGCGTCGCTCGACACGAACACGAACCGCGCCCCGTCGGCCGCGAGCGCGACGTTGACCGCGCCGTCGGCGGTGGTCGCCCAGTCGTCCTGCCGGTAGGCGGTGTGGATGATGGCGTGCGGGCGTACGTCGCGGATCACCGCGCGGACGTGGTCCTTCCGCCGTACGTCGAGTTGTACTCCACCCGGCACCGGCTGCGAGTGGTACGCCGGCACGACGTCGTGCTCGGCAGCGCGCACCAATTCGCACCCCAGGAGTCCCGCAGCTCCGGTGACGAGAAGCCTCACCTGACAACTCTATGGCGTGCGAGCCGCCAGCCGGTGGTGCGCGTGGCGCGCTTCACCTCGGCGACGGTCCGCACCTTCCGCGGCGACATCCATGATTGCGACGGCTTGTGCAACATCCAGCCGTCCCCGATGGTCAACGCCGCGTGCTGAACTGCGTGCGCCGCATCCCGCCAAACGAAGACAGTCCCTGGAACGTCGTCCTTCCCACCTGGCTCGGTCTGCGCAGTAAGCCATTCCTCGAACGGTTCCCGCATCATCCAGACGCTGTCCGCGCCCTCCACGCCACACGCCGCCATCACAGTCCCGAAGCAGTTGGGCCCACTCCCGTTCGCAAACGTCCCAGCCAACTCCCGCGCCCGCGGAAACCTGGCGGGCCAGGAGTGAACCTCCGCATGTCTACTTGGGCTTAGGCCCCCACTGACAATCACCGGCAGTACCGCAGCCGGTCTACTCAGGAGCGACTTCCACCAAACGAACCGGTGCCCATCCGCCTGCTGTCTGACGTCGGACCCGAGAACGTGCGACCACCTTCGTGTGGTCGGCACCGCCCCGCGGCCGCACGTGACCTGCTGGCGGACCAGCGCTGCACGGGTGGGTCGAGGCAGCTCGAGGAACACCTGCTCGGTCAGCCAAACAGTCCGTGTCGCCTTCGCGTCGATCGCGTAGATCCAGTACGTGTCCCGATCCTCGCGACTCGGTTCGCGCTCACCGCTCGTCAGCTTCCAACCGCGAGCCTGTTTCGGCGTGACGAAGAACGGCTGCTCATCGGGCGCCAGCCACTCGACCCATCGCTCCAGGAGGTCGGGGGAGACGTCGATACCGAGCACGTTCAGCACCGGGCAACGCTCTCACGGGGAGGCCTGGTCGGCCACCGGCTTTTGCGGTCCTCGATACCGCTGCGTCTGCGAGTAGACCAGGTTGGTCATCGTACTCCCGAACTCGGTCAGCTCGTTCACCAGCTCCTCCAGATGCGGCATCGAACCGGCCGCGACCTTCAGCGTGTAGCAGTCGTCGCCGGTTGTCCGCAGGCATTCGAGGATCTCGCGGCGTTCGGCCAGCAGCCGGTGCAGCGGCTCGTGCTTGTTTCCTGGGTACTTCAGCCGTACGACGGCCAGCACTGGGTAGCCGACCTTCGTCAGGTCGACCTCGGCGCGGTACCCGGTGATCACACCGATCGCTTCGAGGCGCCGTACCCGCTCGGTGGTCGCGGACGCGCTCAGGTTCACCCGCCGGCCGAGCTGGGTCAGCGAGAGCCGGGCGTCCTCCTGCAGCTCGTTGATGATCGCCCAGTCGGTCGGATCGAGACTCTCGGTCACACCGCCAATCTACCGGTGATTCCACGGCGCCGGGTCCTGTACGCCGTGAGGAATCTCTTCAACGCGGCGTTGTCGCCTGGATAGCCTGAGGGCGTGGAACTTGGGGTGAACGTGCCGAACTTCGGACCGGGGACGAACCCGGCGCGGCTGCGGGACTGGGCGCGGGTCGTCGAAGGGCTCGGGTACGACCTGCTGATGGTGTCGGACCACGTGGCGATCACGCCGGACGTCGCGGAGCAGTACCCGGAGCCGTTCTACGAGCCGTTCACCACGCTCAGCTGGCTGGCCGGCATCACCGAACGGGTCCGGCTCGGTACGACGGTGCTGATCGCCCCGTACCGCCATCCGTTGCTCACGGCAAGGATAGCGACGAACCTGAACGCGCTGAGCGGCGGCCGGCTGATCCTCGGCGTCGGCGCCGGGTGGGCCCAACAGGAGTTCGCCGCACTCGGCGCCGACTTCACCGGGCGCGGCCGCGCGACGGACGAGGTACTCGCCGCATTACCTGACGACATACCGGTGTGGATCGGCGGCAGCAGCCCCGCCGCCCTCCGCCGAACCATCCGCTACGGCACCGCCTGGCACCCCCTCCGCCAATCCATCCCCCAACTACGCACCGGCCTCACCCGCCTACACACCCTCGCCCACTCGGATCCCACACCGCCTGGCACGACGGAGCCGGCACCGCCCGCCGCTTTGGCACAGGCCGTGGAATCGCCCGGTCCGCGTTTGCCTGGGTTTGCTCCTCGGATTTTGCTGCGGCTCACGGGGGACCCGGTGCCGGACGATGATCGGGTCGCGGGAGAAGGGTCGGTCGAGCAGGTGCTGGAGGATCTCGTCGTACTGCGGGAGCTCGGCGCGGCGACCGTCGTACTCGACCCGTTCGTCGGCGACCCGGCCGAAACCGAACGACCTGAAGCAGCCTGGCAGCAACTGGCGACGATCATCGACCACTGGAGACGACGTGACACCTGAAGCAGAAGAGTTCCTGCGCCGAGCGATCGCCCTCGCCGCGGCATCCCGCGAATCCGGCGACGCACCGTTCGGATCACTGCTGGTCGGACCAGACGGCGACGTACTGGCCGAGGACCACAACACAACCCTCAGCGAAGGCAACATCAGCTTCCACCCGGAGCTGAAGCTCGCGGTGTGGGCGGCGCAGCACCTGACACCCGAGGTAGCAGCCGGCACAACCATGTACACGAGCTGCCAGCCGTGCCCGATGTGCACCGGAGCCCTGGCCCGCTCCGGCCTCGGCAAGGTCGTCTACGCCCTGTCCGGCGAGCAGCTCAACGGTCTCAAGTCGACAGGCGAGTTCCCCGCCGTACCGCTGGAAGGCCCCGCGCTCTACGACGAGGCCCGGGTCCCCGTGGAGGGCTACTACAGCTGAGGAGCGGGGTCCCGCAGCCGGGACCCCGCCGCATCACTTGACCTTCGCCAGGCAGAGCGTGTAGTGCGCGCCCTCGTCGACGTACGTCGCGTCGGCGTCGTCACTGCATTTGCTCTCGTCCGTCGAGTCGAGCTTGTCGATCACCCTGTACTCGGCGTCGGACGAGCTGCAGGGGACGACCTTCACGTCCGGCACCGACGAGGTGCCCTTGTTCACCACGCAGGAGCCGATCTGCGCCTTCGACTCGGTCGAGTTGAGGTTGCCGATGATCAGTATCGCGATGAACGCGATCGGCAGCAGCAGCATCAGCATCGCCGGGCGCTGGAACAGCGGCTTGCCCGGGTTCATCGGCTGGCCCGGACCCGGGGTGGGCTCCGGGAGACGCTTGAACTTCTGCATCGGGCCGATGTTCATCAGCATCGTGATCGGGTTGATGATCGACGAACCGATGCCCCACCAGCCCTGCCAGAGGCTCTTCGAGGTCATGTCGCGGACGGACGCGATCCCGCAGGTACGGCAGAACGGACCCCGGAGCTTGAGGAACCGCATCAGGACGATCATGCCCTGGTGACCGCGGACGGTAGCGTCCACGGCCGGATAGCCACCGCAGAAGCGGCAGCTCATCTCGCCCTGAGGCGCGTATCCCGGCTGCGGGAACGACTGGCCTTGCTGACCCGGGTACTGGCCCTGCTGCTGGTACTGGCCGTACTGCGGCGCCTGCTGACCGGGCTGACCGGCGTACTGCTGCTGGTACGCACCGGGCTGGCCCTGGTACGGCTGACCGTCTTGAGCGCCGTACTGCGGCTGACCCGGGTACTGCTGACCGGGCTGCCCCTGGGGCGGAGGCTGCTGACCCGGCTGGGAGTACTGCGGGAACTGCTGCGGTGGCGGACCGTAGCCGCTCGGCTGACCTGCGTACGGGCCCTGCGGCGGCTGGGGAGGGGATGTGGTCACGAATGGTTCCTGAGGCTTGAACGGGACACGATGAACCATCGCACCTTACTCACCCAGGCGGTCCACCGAGCCGTAAAGGCTGGTCAATTCCCGGCCAAGTCGCGCGAGTTCGGCCTGGACCGACGGCGGATCGACCACCTCGATCGACCCGCCCCACCCGGCCAGGTGCTGCGCGATCATCAGCGGAGTCGGCGCGGTGACCCGGATCCGGACCCGGTCGCCGGCCGTTCCGTCGACCGGGCCGTCGACCTCGCAGTTGCGGCCGAGTCGGTCCTGCATCACCCAGACGTACCGCTCGTCCATCAGGACCGTTGCCGTCAGCCCCGATCGGCGTTCCTCCATCCGCTCGACGATCTCGGCCCACGCCGATGACAGTTCGAAGTCGTCCGGTCGCTCGAACAGCTCACCGGTCGGCGTCGCCTGCTCGATCCGATCGACCCGGAACGTCCGCCGGCCGTTGGGCGTACCCGCGATCAGGTACCAGACGTCGTCCTTGTCGACCAGGCCGAGCGGTTCGACGAGGCGTTCCGACGTACCGCGTCCACGGCCGGAGTAGACCAGTCGCACGCGTTCCCGGCGTACGACGGCGTCCTGCAGGCGGCGTACCAGCTCAGGACGCTCCTTGACGTGCTCGCCCCAGCGGGCCGGGTCGATGACGACCGCCTCGGCCGCGGCTTGGGCGTGCTCGCGGAAGGTGTCGGGGAGCGCGCGGACCAGCTTGCGGAGCGCGGCCTTCGCGTCGGGTGCGATCGACGCGGCCGGGCCGACGAGAAGGAAGAGGGCCTGCGCCTCGGCCGCGGTCAGGCCGCTCAGATCGGTACGGGCGCCGCCGACGAGTTGCCAGCCGCCGTTCCGTCCGGGCTGTGGATAAACCGGGATGCCGGCTGTGGACAACGCCTCGAGATCGCGGCGCGCGGTGGCGAGCGAGATCTCCAGTTCCGCGGCGACCTCCGCCGCGGTGACCCGACCACGGGCCTGCATCAGCAACAGCACCGCCACCAACCGATCCGCCCGCACCTATTGATCGTCGCAGACAAACTGCTCACCCGCTGAGCACTTCACGGTGGGCTACCCTCGGAACCGGACGGACTGCCTCCGGAATGGTGGACGATGGCGTACGACGTGAGCCCGACGGCGCGCACCCTGATGGTCCTGGAGCTGATCCAGAACAATCCCGGGATCACCGCGGAACGCCTCGGCGACAAGCTCGGCGTGTCCGAACGCGCAGCCCGCCGGTACGTGGCGATCCTGCGCGAGGCAGACATCCCGATCGAATCGGTCCGCGGCCCGTACGGCGGCTACCGCGTCGGACGTGGCCTGCGACTCGCGCCGCTGATGTTCAGCAACACCGAGGCGCTCGGCCTGGTGATGGCCGTTCTCGAAGGCCCGCGCGGCACGGCCGACCCGGTCGATACCGCCCTCGGCAAGATCATCCGCGTCCTGCCCGAACCGGTCGCCCGCGCCACCGACGCGGTCCGCCGGGTCAGCGCCCGCGGCCCGGATCCCGGCGCACGTACGCCCGACCCCGAGATCACCGCGGCCCTCGTTTCGCACAGTACCGACACCCGCCGCGTCACCATTACGTACCGCCGCCACCAGGACGAGTGGGCGATGGACGTCGATCCGTGGGCGGTCGTGGTGCGCCGAGGCCGCTGGTACCTGCTGTGCTGGTCCCACACGAAGGACGCCCAACGGGTCCTCCGCGTGGACAAGATCACCAGGGTCGACCCCCAACCCAGCCTCTTCACCCCACCGGCCGACCTGGATGCTCTGGCCGCCGTAGAAGAACACCTGGCCATGGGCTGGCGCTACCCGATCGAGGTAGAAATCGACGCCCCGCTGGACGCCACCCGATGCTGGATCCCCAGGAGCATGGGCCGTCTGGAACCGATGGACGACGCCCACACCCGGCTCTCGGCCAGCACCGACGAGCCGGAGTGGTACGCCACCCAACTGACCGCCATCAAGGCGTCGTACCGAATCCTCGGCAGTCCCGAACTCCAAAAGGCCTCTCGCGACCTGGCCCACCGCCTCCTCGCCGCAAGCACTCTGGGAGAGAAGTGAACGACATCGAGTTCTCCGGGGAGATCTGGTACTGGCGGGGGCCGGCGCCTTGGTACTTCATCACGGTGCCGGAGGAGGAGTGTGGGTACTTCGAGGCGGAGTCCGGGTTCGTGTCGTACGGGTGGGGGATGATTCCGGTCACCGCGGAGATCGGCGGGAGTGTTTGGGAGACGTCGATGTTTCCCAAGGACGGGCGGTACCTCCTGCCGGTGAAGGCGGCGGTGCGGCGGGCAGAGGATCTCGACGACGGGGACGTGCCGGTGGTGCGGCTCCGGTTGCGGAGCTGACGGAAACTGTCGGTGGGTCTGGCTAGCGTTCCTTCGTACCTGCTGGAAGGAGCGGATATGTCCACGCTGTCTGATCGGCCGAACACCGGCCTGCTGGTGGTCGACGTACAGAACGGTGTCGTGAACGAGGCGCACGAGCGCGACCGTGTCGTCGCGAACATCGGCACGCTCGTCGGCAAGGCTCGCGCCGGGGGAGTGCCGGTGGTCTGGGTCCAGCACTCCAGCGAGAACCTCTCGAAGGACAGCTATGACTGGCAGCTCGTGCCGGAGTTGGCCCGCGACGACTCCGAGGCGCTCGTCCACAAGACGTACGCCGACTCGTTCGAGGCGACCGACCTGGAGGACGTCCTCGCCCGCGCCGGCATCGGCCACCTCGTCGTCAGCGGCGCCCAGACCGACGAATGCATCCGCTCGACGATCCACGGCGCGATGGTTCGTGGGTACGACGTGACGCTGGTCGGCGATGCGCATACCACCGAGGACCTCTCGGAGTGGGGAGCGCCGACACCCGACAAGGTGATCGCCCACACCAATCTCTACTGGGAGAATCACCGCGCGCCTGGGAGGACCGCCGCGGTCAAGGAGACCGACGAGGTGAGCTTCTGACGACGCCTCACAGTTGGCCGGTGGCGAACACGCGGCCGGCTCGGTCGTGCCGAACACGGGGACGTGCGGCCGGCTAGGCCGTTCCGAGCAGGCGGGTGCGGAGTGCGGCGGCGCCCGATTCCGCGAGCCAGTCGGCGAGTGTGCGCAATCCTGGGTGGATCACCCGCAGCGCCTCGATGTCGGCATGCCAGCGCTGACCGGATATCCACCGCTGTCGCGTCTCGGCGATCTCCGGGTTCAGCGCGGCGGCCTCGTCGTGGGTGAGTTGCTCGTACCGCACCTCGACTCCGGTTGCGGCGCCGATCACGGCGACAGCCTCGACCGGTGTGAGGTCGTCACCGGCCAACTCCAGCGTCCGTCCCGCGAACCGCTCGGGCTGCTCGAACGCCAGTACGGCGAACTCGGCGATGTCTTCGATGGCGATCACCTGAACGGGCTCGTCCGGCGGAAACAGGTGCCGATGGACGCCGTCGGCGAACCCTTCCAGACCGAGGCCGGGTGACCCGAGGTAGTTCGTCATGAACCGCACCGGCCCCAGCACGGTGACGAGCGGGAGGTGCTCGCGCAGGTATTGCTCGGTCCGCCGCTTGCCCGGTGCCGCGAACGCGTCGCCGGTCGTCGACGCGACACCGGTGAACACCACGTGCCGAATCCCTGCGGCGACGGCGGCATCAGCCAAGGCTTTGCCGCGCGTGAACTCCAGCTCCGGATTGCTGCCGCCCGGACCATAGGTCGTCGGCGGTACGGCGAACAGCGCGGTGGCTCCGTCGAGCGCCGGCGGCAGGCTGGACGGGTCGTCGAAGTCCGCGACGGCGAGCTCGGCACCGGCGTCCGCGAGCGCTGCGGCCGCGGGCGAGGCCTTGTCACGTACGAGTGCGCGCACCCGCCAACCTCCGGCCAGCAGCCGGCGCGCGGTCGCGCCGCCCTGCTTGCCGGTGGCACCGGTCACTGCAACAGGGCCGCGGTTCGGTTGCTTGGTCATGTCGTCCTCTCCTTGGGGGGATATCTGGAATACTTCAACCCGGTTAGGACCGCCGCACAAGGGATTTCGTGACATGATGACTGTGACCAGCGGGGGCGATCGGGCCGACGCACGCCGCAACCGGGCCAAGATGCTGTCCGCGGCCGGCGAGGCCTTCGCCCAGCAGGGGCTCGACGTCCCGCTCGGCGAGATCGCGCGCCGGGCCGGGGTCGGCGCCGGCACGGTGTACCGGCACTTCCCGACCAAACAGGCTCTGCTCGAGGCGGTGTTCGTGCAGCACCTCGAGGAGCTGGTCGCCTCCGGCGAGCAGCGCATGGCGCGCTTCGCTCCTACGCAGGCGTTCTTCGGTTTTCTGCTGGATGTCGTGCAGAAATCGGACCGGCGCGGACAGATCTGCGAGGTGGTCGCCGAAGACGGCAGCTGGCCGCGCCCGATGCTCAAGGCATCCGCCCAGCGATTCCGCCAGGTCCTGACCGCCCTGCTGCACGCGGCGCAGCGTTCCGGCGGCGTCCGCGCCGACGTCAGCCCCGACGACGTCGTCTCGATCACTGCCGGCTGCGCCTCGATGCTCGCGGCCCGCGGCGACCGAGCCGCCGGACTCAGGCTCGTCCAGCTGATCCTGGAAAGCCTGCGCAGTTCCACTGGCGTCACGGAACAACAAATCTTTCGTGACGTCCCCGAAGGCATCTGCGCGGACTGCGGCACCCCACTCCCACTCCGCCCCACCGGCCGCCCAGCCCGCTACTGCGGCCCTACCTGCCGCCAACGAGCCCACCGCCGCCGCCTCGCAGGCTGATCTCGACCAACGCCCGCACTCGCGATACGCCGGCCTACTACCGCCGCCCCGAGCCCGGCGGACCGGACGCCGCGCGACGCCGGTACGGCGTCGTCGTACGTCGTCCAGCCCGCCTCGTGCCGCCGTACGTACTCATCGAACATCGCGTCCACCTCGGCATCGCTCGCAACGACGCCGAGGAACTCCCGCACGCGCAACCGCCGCTGCTCGGCGAAGGTCAACTCCCACCGCTCGGACGTGCCGGGGCGGTTGCCCCGGCACGTCGCGGGTTAGTCGGTGAGGGAGTTCAGGGCGGCGAGGTCGTCGTGGGAGAGGTCGAGGTCGGCGGCGGCGAGGTTTTCCTTGAGGTGGTGCTCGCTCGATGTACCTGGGATGGCGAGTACGTGCGGGCCGCGGCTGAGTGTCCAGGCCAGGCGGACCTGCGCCTCGGTCGCCCCGTGCCGCGCCGCGATCTCCTGTACGACGTCCGACTCGGGGACCCCGCCGGCCTCCCGCGACTCGGCCGTCACCGCGAAGAACGGCACGAACGCGATTCCGAGCTCACCGCACACCTCCAGGATTTCGTCGTTCACCCGCCCGAATCCAACGCTGTAGCGGTTCTGCACCGCGACCACCGGCGCGATCGCGCGCGCCTCGTGCAAATGCGCGACTTTCACGTTCGAGATGCCGAGCTGCCGGATCATGCCTTTCGCCTGTAGTTCGGCGAGCACACCGAAGTGCTCCGCGATCGACTCCAGCCGCATCTGCCGCAGGTAGACCAGGTCGAGCGAGTCGACACCGAGCGCCCGCAGATCCGCCTCGACCAGCCCGCGCAGCTCGTCCGGCCGTGCCAACCCGTGGTTCGTCGGACCGACCTTGGTCGCGATCACCAGGTCCTCCGGGTACGGCGCGAGCGCCCGGCGGATCACGTCGTTCGCCCAGTCCAGGCTCTCGAACGAGGTCTCGGCGCCGCCTCCGTGGTTGGGATAGAACGCGGCGGTGTCGAGGTGGTTCACCCCGAGCTCGACGACCCGCCGCAGCAGCGCGATCGCCCGCTCCTGTACGTCCGGCCCGTCGGTCGCGGCGGATCCCGCGAGCCGCTTCGCGCCGAAGCCGATCCGCCGCACCCGGTCGGTGCCGAGCTGCCAGAATTCCCCGGACTTGCTTTCCGCAATTTCCGATGATAGGTTTCTTGATGAAGAGACATTTCCCTGTGAATTCTGCATTCGGCCAGGATAAATCCTCCGGGGGAATTCGTCCACCATTCTCCGCAACTTTTCTGGGTTAGTCTCGGGTCTGTGCGACTTTCCGAGCGGCAGCGGGAGCTGCTGGACCAGTGGTTGCCGTCCGCCACGATCGTGCGGGACCACAGCTGGGGCATCATCGGCACGCTCGTCCTGGAGCTCGAACACGACGGCGTCCGCTACATCGCGAAGGCCGGCGACGCGACGGACCACCACCTCGCCCGCGAACTACGGGCCCACCGCAACCGGTTGGAGCCGTGGACGACGCGCGGCCGAGCCGCCGAGCTGATCAACGCCGACGACGACGCGAAGCTGCTCCTCACCCGGTATCTGCCCGGCGAACTCGTCGAAGGTACGCCGTACGAGTTCACGCCGGACACCTACCAGCAGGCCGGCGGACTGCTCGCCGCCCTCCACCAGCAGTCCGCCGTACGCGACGACGCCTACGAATCCCGCGAGAACGAACGGATCCTGCGCTACCTACGGATGCCGCACCGAATCGCCCCCGACGTCGTGGACCGGGTCCGCGCGGCCATCGACCACTGGCCGACCCCGACCGCGCTCCTCGTCCCCACCCACGGCGACTGGCAACCCCGCAACTGGCTGATCGACCACGGCACCGTCCGGGTGATCGACTTCGGCCGCGCCGATCTGCGCCCCGGGTACACCGACCTTGCTCGTCTGGCCGTTCAGCAGTTCCAGCGCGACCCTGCCTTGGAGCCGGCGTTCCTCACCGGCTACGGCGGCGACCCCCGCGAGCCCGACGCCTGGCAACGCACCCGCATACGCGAAGCAGTCAGTACGGCGGTTTGGGCCTACCAGGTCGGCGAAGAAGCCTTCGAACAACAAGGTCACCGCATGCTGGCAGCCGCTCTCGAGACCAGCTCCACCGGATAAGAACCACATATTGGCTCGCCGGAGTCAGGGCTTCGTGGTGGGGTTCGGGGAGGGGCGGTCGACTGGGAAAGGAATCAGCTCATGCCGAGTGCACAGATCGAGGTACGCCGGGAGTACTCCGCGGCGGACGAGGCTGGGATCGTCGAGGCGGTCCACGCGGCGCTGGTGACGGCGTTCAAGATCCCGCCGCAGGACAAGGACGTGCGGGTGGTCGTACACCAGCCACACCGCTTCGCCTGCTCACCGCGCCTGACGCAGCCGGAGTACTTCACGCTCGTCACCATCGACTGCTTCGCCGGCCGTTCGGTCGACGCCAAGCGCACCCTCTACACCGAAATCGTCACCAACCTGAAGGCCTTCAACATCCCACCCGACCACATCACGATCCTCGTCCGCGACCACCCCACCACCAACTGGGGCATCCGCGCCGGCCAGGCCGCCTGCGACCTCGACCTCGGCTTCGACATCAATGTCTGACCTGGGACCCGTCGACTGGCCGCCGGCACCGATCAAGACCGCGAGGCTCGTCCTGCGGGCGTCAGGGGCTCGGGATCGGTGGCTCGGGGAACGAGCCCCGTGCTGACGCTGCAGTTCCATCCGAACTGGCCGCATGGGGAGCGGACCGTGATCGAGTCGATGGTGGCCGACGGCATCTACAAGTCCCAGTTCGCCACCGGGATCTCCAACGGCGGACTCGGGGGAGATCGCCAGGTCTGGGAGAGCCGCCTGTTCGCCGGACGGTACGACGACCAACCCGACACGGCCCGCCCTGTGTACGGCGTGTGGAACCGGCATGCCGACGTGTACGGCGGCGCGATCCGTTTCGGGTCGTCGTACCTACGGCTGAATCCGGAAGTGATCGAGCGCGCGACGTTCTGCTTCCCGGACTCGGCCCGCGGCCCGAAACACTTCGGCGATCGGACAACCTTGCCGCAGCTGTGCGAGCTGGCCGCGTTCGACCCGGCGTACCGCGGCGCCGACACCGTCGCACTCGCGCGCGAGATCGGTCAGGAGCTGACGCCGTACGCACTCGGTGGTGCCAAGTATCCGCCCCAAGCGATCAAGTACGTGTGGCACTGTCTGGCTCGCTACGGTCGTCAATAGACAGATCACGCAGCTTCTTCAAAGCATTCGCCCAATAGGCGTCGTACTGCGAGACCCACGTCCCGAAAGCGGCATCCAGGCCGCGGTCGTCGATGCGGTAATGCTGATGCCGTCCGGACTTCTCCGCCACCACCAGCCCGGCCGCCCGCAACGTCATCAGATGCTTCGAGATGCCCGACGTCACCAACTCCGGGAACTCCGCCGCGAGCTCACCGACGGTCAGACTGCCGCGCGACATCAACAGCTCCAGCATGCCCCGCCGCGTCGGATCCGCGATCGCCCGGAACGGGTCGGCGTCGTCAGCCAACGCCGTTCACCACGGCCGCGAGCTGTTCCAGCACCTGGTGCTTGTCGGCGCCCCGCTCGTACGCCTCCCGGGTTCGCTGCCACGTCGCCGTACCGATGCCGGCGAACCCATCGTGCGTCAGCGACACCTCCGTACCTGCGCCGGCCGCGCGCAGCTCGATCACCAACCGCCCCGGATGCTCCCACCCGGCGTCCTCCTCCATCCACGACAGCACGAGCCGGCCCTCGGGGACCAGTTCGAGTACGACGCCACTGATCCACGTGACGCCGTCCGCACCGAGCATCCGGTACGGGCCACCCTCCTGCAGGTCGATCGTCAGCGTCGACGACAACCATCGGCGCAACGCGTCCTCGGTGCCGAACTGCTGCCACACCACGCTCGGCGGCCGGGGAATCGTGATCCGGCGGGTCACGTCAGGCATGTTCATCTCCTTACCATTTGGTAATGCATTACCTCATGGTAAGGCGTTCGAGCGCAACCCTCAACCCAGTTGCGCCCGCCGACGGGTCAGATATGCGACCTCGGCGGTGTTGCCCGCGAGCTCGATCGCCGTGTCGTACGCGGCCCGCGACTCTTCGCTCCGCCCCTGCCGGCGGAGCATGTCCGCACGGGTCGCGTGGAAGAGGTGGTACGCGGACAGCTTGTCGCCGAGTTCGTCGATCATCGCCAGCGCGACGTCCGGGCCGTCGAGTTCGGCGATCGCGATCGCGCGGTTGAGCGCGACGATCGGGGAGCGGTCGAGCCGCGCGAGCTGGTCGTACAGCGCGACGACCTGCGACCAGTCGGTGTCCCGGATGTCGCGGGCGGAGGTGTGTACGGCATTGATCGCGGCCAGGATCTGGTACCGCCCGGGCGGTTGCCGGGTCGCGAGCCGCTGCCGAACCAGGTCGTGGCCCTCGGCAATCATCTCGGCGTCCCAGGCGCCGCGGTCCTGCTCGTCGAGCGCGACCAGTTCACCGGTCTGCGAGACGCGCGCGGTACGGCGGGCCTCGGTGAGGAGCATCAACGCCAGCAGACCCGCGACCTCGCCGTCGGCCGGCAGCAGCGCGCGGATCAGGCGGGTGAGGCGGATCGCCTCCGCGGTCAGGTCATGGCGGATCGGGTCGGTGTCGGGACCGGTCGCCAGGTAGCCCTCGTTGAACACCAGGAACAGCACCGCGAGTACGCCGGACATCCGGCTTGGCAGGTCCTCCGCGGCCGGGACCCGGTACGGGATCCGCGCCGCCTTGATCTTCGCCTTCGCGCGGGTGATCCGCTGGCCCATCGCGGTCTCCTGGACCAGGAACGCGCGGGCGATCTCCGGTACGGTCAGCCCGCCGACCAGGCGGAGCGTCAGCGCGACGCGGGTCTCCATCGCGAGCGCCGGGTGGCAGCACGTGAAGATCAGCCGCAGCCGCTCGTCGTCGATCACCCCGAGAGGCTCCGGCGGTTCGTCGTACGACATCTGAGCCTCCTTCTGTTTGTCGTCCCGCTTGGTCTCACGGCGGATCCGGTCGATCGCCTTGCGGTTCGCGGTGGTGGTCAGCCAAGCGCCGGGGTTCGGCGGTACGCCGTCGACGGGCCACCGCTCGACCGCCGTCGCGAACGCCTCAGCGGCCGATTCCTCCGCGATGTCGAGGTCGCCGAACCGCTTGGCCAAGGACGCGACCACCCGCGCCCACTCGTTCCGATGGGCCTGGGTGATCGCTTCCTCGACACCGGTCACAGGAACGGCCGCACCTCGAGCCGCCGGTTGCACGCCTTGGACGCCCCGGCCGCGAGCTTCAGCGCGACATCCAGATCGTCGGCCTCGAACACCCAGAACCCGGCCATGTACTCCTTCGTCTCCACGAACGGCCCGTCGGTGAAGATCGGCTCCTCACCCCGCCCGTCGATCACGGTCGCGTCACTCGGCGAGCTCAACCCACCCGCGAACACCCAGTGCCCATCGGCCTGCAACTGCTCGTTGAACGCCGTGATCGCCGCCATCTCGTCATCCGTCGCGGACCCGGTCTTGTCGTCAACCACCGAAATCAAGTACTGCATCACCCTCTCCCTCCAGTAACCCCGTACACCCCTCCAACGAACCCGAACCCGCCACTACGACACCCACCCCGAACATTCTTTCCCCACCACCAGCTCAGTAGGTTCGCTCAGGTGACCAGTTTCCAGCAGCTGAACGAGCGAGCCCGGCAGGTGCGGCGCATGTACACGCGGCGGGAGGTTGAGCGGTATGGGCGGGAGTGGAGTGCGGAAGAGTTGGCGCTGGGGTTCGTGGGGGATGTCGGGGATCTGGTGAAGCTCGTGCAAGGGAAGGCCGGGGGCGGCTTCGCTAGTCCTCGAGGGCCTGGTAGACGGTGGTCCAGAAGTCTCGGGGGAGGGGGAGGCGGAAGTCGCCGGCGTGGGCTCGCTGCTGGATGAGGAGGGCGGTGAGGTCTTCGGCGGGGTCGTTGTACCAGGCGGTGCCGTAGAAGCCACCCCAGCCGTAGCTGCCGGCGGACGGGCCCAGGGTCGTACGGCGGGTGACCAGGCCCAGGCCGAGACCCCAGCTCGTGTTCTCGAAATAGCCGGGCCAGAAGCCGGAGATCTGCCGCTGCGTCGGGCTGAGCTGGTCGCTCGTCATCAGCGAGACCGAGGCGGGGGACAGGATCTCCCCGCCGCCCGCGAGGAGCGCCGACGCGAAGGTCAGGTAGTCGTCGGCCGTCGACACCAGCCCGCCGCTTCCGGCTTCGAGCTTCGGCGGCTTGCTCCACCGTTCCTCGTCAGGCAGGGCAACGGCCTCACCGGTCGGTGCGTTGTCCTGGTGGTACGCCGCCGCGAACCGTTCCAGGCTGTCCGGATTCACGCTGAACCCGGTGTCCTTCATCCCGAGCGGCTCCAGGATCCGCTCCTGCAACGCCGCACCGAACGACTTCCCGGTCGCCCGCTGGATCAGTACGCCGGCCACGTCGGCGCCGGTGTCGTACAGCCACCGCTCACCCGGCTGGTACACCAACGGAATCCGGCCGAGCCGCTCCACCCACTCGTCCAGCGTCGACCCGCGGAGCCCGTCCAGCGCGGCCGAGATCGGCGTGTCCTCAGGCGCCACCCCGGTCCCGAGCGTGAAGGCCAGCACGTCCCGCACCGTGATCGGCCGCGCCGCCGCGACCGTGTCCTCCAACGGACCCGAAGGATCGGCAAGCACCCGCATGTTCGCCAGCTCCGGCACGAACTCGTCGATCGGATCGTCGAGCCGCAACCTACAGTCCTCGATCAACGTCATCGCGCACGCGGCCACGATCGGCTTCGTCATCGACGCCATCCGCACGACCGTGTCTGTCGCCATCGGGACCTGAGCCCCGGCGCCCTCGAACGAGAGCTGCCCCGTCGCCTCGACGTACACCTCACCCCGCCGCGCGAGCACCGCCAGCATCCCCGGCACCACGCCGGACGCGACGTACCGCTCCTGCAACTCCCGCAACCGCACGAGCCGCTTCGCCGAGAACCCGCCAGCCGTCATCACCATCTCCGTTCATGGGGTACACCACTCCAACGAACCTAAGCACCCCGTTCCGACAATTCGTAGAGCCGAACATTCGCGTACGTCGGCGGCGTCCGCGTCAGGTCGAGCGCCTCGCCGGTCGACGAGATGTACAGCCCGGGCCGATGCTCGCGCAGCCGGACCGTTCCGCCGATCCAGTGATCGAACATCAGTACGCCGTTCTCCTTCCGCAGCCGGGCGGTCCCGTCGCGAACCCCGGACACGTGGATCGCGTAGTCGCGGTTCCACGGCCCGTCCGGCGCAGCCGGCACCCGTTCCGGCAGCTCGTCGGCGGGCCGCGCGGGCGGCGGATCGTCCTGCGCCGCCTCTTCCCCGAGGAGGTCGCGGAAGATGTCCGAGGCAAGAGTCCACTGCAACGGGTGAGCCGTCGAGTTCGTCAGTACGACGACACCGATCCCGTGCCGCGGCGCCCAGTACATGTCGGCCAGGAACCCGAACCCACCACCACCGTGCCCACGCACCGGGATCCCGTTCGCCCGCGTCAGCGCGATCCCCAGGCCGTACTCCGTACCGGCGTACATCTCGGCAAACCGCTCACCGTCCTGAAGATGGAACTGCACGAATCGGCACGCATCGTCGACGCTCGTGTACAAACCGCCCGCGGCAACCACCGGCACCCGAACCGGCAACCGCGAGTACCCGGCCGAGTGCCCGATCGCCCGGCCGGCATCCCGCTTGATCACCCGGAAGTCGAACGTAGTCCGTTCGAGCCCGAGGGGCTCGAACAACCTCCGCCGCACGAACTCGTGGAACGGCCGCCCACTGCATCGCTGAAGAATGTATCCGGCCAGATCGATGCCGAGATTCGAATACTCGTACCGCTGCCCGACCGGAAAGCGCAACCAGGTGTCAGAAATGCTCTCGCAATGCGCCCGGAACGACCTGTCACCGACTCGATAGTTGGATCCGACCGGCGCCTCATGCGTGAAGCCGGCCGTGTGGCTGAGCAGATGCCGCAACGTGATCAACCGCTCTGGATGATCCTCGAACGAGCTGTTGACGCGGAACTCGGGGAGATACCGGGTGATCGGCTTGTCCAGTTCGACGAGTCCGTCCTGTACGGCGAGCAGCACCGCCGTCGCCGTGTACATCTTCGAGCACGACTGGACGGAGAACATCGTCTCGGTCGTGATCGGTACGCCGCCCTGCGCTCGCGTTCGGCCGAATCCGGCCGACCACAGCACCGAGTCCACATCACAAATCCCGAGCGCGAGCCCAGGCAGCCGATGTTCCGCCAGCAATGCAGGGACCCGCCGCTGCAGCTCCGCGATCACCTGCTCGCTCACGACAGACACAAGTCCTCTCTACAGCTCCGGAGGGTCAGGTCTCCGTGTGCCAGGCGTGCCAGAGCTGGCCGTACACGCGTCCGGCGCGTACGAGTTCGTCGTGTGTGCCGAGCTCTACCAGTTCGCCGGCTTCCATTACCGCGATGCGGTCCGCGTCGTGGGCCGTCTGGAGGCGGTGCGCGATCGCGATCACCGTACGGCCCCTCAGTACCGCGGCCAGCGACTGTTCCGTCCGGCGTGCCGTCTTCGGATCGAGCAGTGCGGTCGCCTCGTCCAGGATCAGCGTGTGCGGGTTCGCGAGCACGACCCGCGCGAGTGAGAGCTGCTGCGCGGCGGCATCGTCCAGGTCGGTACCGACCTCGTCCGCCAGCTCGTTCCACCAGGTAGCGCCGACGGCGGTGAGTGCGGCGTACAACTCCTCGCCCGAGGCGTCCGGTTTCGCGATCAGCAGGTTGTCGCGGACGGTGTCGTGGAAGACGTGATGGTCCTGGGTGATCAGTACGACGTGTTCGCGGAGCTGTTCCGGCGGCAGGTCGGCAACCGGCGTACCGCCGATCGTCACCGAACCGGTGTGCGGCCGGTCGAGACCAGCTAGGAGCCGGGCAAGCGTGGACTTTCCGGCACCTGACGTGCCGACGATCGCGAGGCGTTCGCCAGGTTGGACCTGCAGGTCGATGCCACGCAGCACGTCGCGAGCACCGGTGTAGCTGTAGTGCGCGTTCGTCACCTGGATCCGGTCGCCGATGCTCTCGGTCGGCAAGACCGGCCGGTTGTCGATGTGGAGGGCGGCGAGACCTTCGACGCGGGCGTACGACGCGCCGGCGCCTTGCAGCTGTTCGATCCAGAGCATCAGCGTGTCGAGCGGCCCGACGAGTTGACGCAGGTACACCGTCGCCGTCACGACGACGCCGAGGCTGACGAGATTGTTGGCGTACAGCGCGCCGCCGACCAGCAGCACGCCGACCACTGGCAGCGCGAGTGAGATGTCCGCCGATGGGAACAGGACCGTCCGCAACCACAGCGCGTCGAGCCGCGCGGCGCGGGCGCGGGCGATCGCGGTCTCGGTCACCTCCTGCCGACGGTGCTCGAGGCCGAGCAGTTCGACCGTTCGCGCGCCTTTCGCCGTACTGGCAACGGCATCGGCCAACTCGGCACCGGTTGCCGCGACCGCCAGGTACGCCGGTCGCGCGCGTCGCAGATACCACCGGACGGCCGCAGCGACACCGACCAGGCAGAGGATTCCGCACAGTCCGAGCCGCGGATCGAGGACGAGAACCGCGACGATGAGGAACAGCCCGTGGATGATCGCGACAATTACCTCAGGTACGGCGGATCGCAGCGTCGACGCAACGAGCGACGCGTCGGTGCTTCCGCGGGCGATGAGGTCGCCGGCCGAAAGGTGGTCGGCCGAGCGGGGCGGCAGCGCGAGGGTCCGGCTGAGGAAACGTTCGCGGACGCGGGCTGCCGTACGTTCGCCGAATCGGTAGCCGATCTTCAGCGCCCACCACGACAGCACTGTCTGTACGACGGTGAACACGAGCGCCCCGAACGCGAGCCGGTCGACTGCGCTGAGCACGTCGCTGCCGCCGGCCCTAATCGTGTCGACGATGCGCCCGAGCAGCCAGGGCGCGACCAGTCCGGCGGCTGACGCGAGGCCGTTGACGAGAACGATTCCGACAACTGCTCTGCGGTCGGCGCCAAGGTCGCGGAACGCGGCAGAGCGAACCTCGGCGGTGCTCGCGACCGGGAGTTGGCTACTCATTGCGGGACACCAGGTCGCGGTAGTGGGGATGGCTTCGCAGGAGAGCCGCGTGGGTGCTTGCCGCCGACACCTTGCCGTCCAGCAGAACGATCACCTCGTCGGCGCGATCCAGTACGAGCGGAGACGACGTGGTGATCACGGTCGTCGTACCGCTGCGGGCCTCGCGGATCCGATCGACGACGGCCGCTTCGGTATTGGCGTCGAGCGCTGAGGTCGGGTCGACGGCGAGGAGTACGTCGGGTTGGGTATAGACGGCCCGGGCCAGGCGAATCCGTTGGCGTTGTCCGCCCGACAGGTCGGTCCCGCCGGCTGCGATCGGCGTGTCGAGACCGTTGGGGAGAGCCTCTACTACGTCCTCGGCGACCGCTACGTGGAGCGCCGTACGGATCCTGTCGTCGTCAGGTTCCAGGCGTCCCGCGACGACGTCACGAACCGTACCGGCGAACACCTCGGCATCGTTGTCGGCGACAACCAATTGGTGCCGGAGCTCCACGCGGGAGAGCTCGTCGATCGGTATGTCCGCCCAGGTCACGGCGTTGGTCCTGACGTGACCGAGCCGTTCGACCACGGCGATCGCCTCCGTTGGCTTCGCGGCGACGAGCGCGGTGAACAGGCCCGGGCGGATGATCACGCCGGACTCGGGGTCGACCAGTGGGCCGGCCGGTATCGGCGTACGGCCCTTGTCCTCGTGGCCGACGGGCAGGTTGAGGAGGTCGATGATGCGCTGCCCGGCGACGCGAGCGCGGGCGAGATCGCCGCCGCCCTCGATCAGCGCCGCGACGGGGACGACCAGTACGGCGACGTACCCGTAGACCGCGACCACATCGCCGATCGTGATCGCGCCAGTGGCGGCCATCCGTGCGGACAACCACACGACCGCCGCGAGAAACAGTGCTGGCAGACCGGTCGCCAAGGCGCCGACCCAGCTCGAGGGGCCGGCGACGCGGTAGCCGTGCCGGACCAGGTTCTGCGACTCGCGTTCGTACCGTTCGGCGACGAAGGTCTTTCCGCCGAGGCCGTTGAGGACTCGCAGGCCGGCGAGTACGTCGACGAGGCGCGTCGTCAGCGTTCCTTGATGTGCGCGGTAGGTGCCGCCGGTGCGCTCGATGCGTCGGAGGAACGGGCCGACCGCGACGGCGAGCAGCGGTACGCCGGCCAGGACGACAGCGGCGAGCAGGGGAGAGATGGTGAACAGTACGACCGCGACCACGGCGTACGCGACGACCGCACCGATGCCCGGGCCGGTGACCGTGAGCGCCTGCGCAACCGTGTAGACGTCGGAGATGCCGACGGTGACGACCTCGCCTGCCGTCATACGCCTGCTCAGCGAGGCGCCGAGGCGGGACGTGTGCCAGACCGTCGCGCGGACGGACCGGAAGGCGGCGTCCATCCGGATCTTCGTCATCGTCCGGTGCCTGGCGATGCCGACGAATGCGTTGAGGACCGTGATCACGAGGAGCACCATCGCCCATTCGAGGAGCGCGTACGTGTCCCGTGCGACGAGTCCTCGGTCGACGGCGCGGGACAGCACCCAGGGCGGGATCGTGAGGCCGACCATCCAGCAGATCCCCAACGTCGCACCCAGCGCGACGCGGCGCGACTGCGACCGCGTCAGCCAGAACAAGTACCGGTACGGACTCGCCAGGTCCCCGCTCGTCGGCGGCACCCAGCGCTCAGACATCCCGTCCAACCACCGCCGACCCCGCACCATGCCGCAGATCCTGCCAGCTAGTGATCCCATTCACAAAGGGTCGGCCCGGCGCACAACCGTGTATTCAGGTGAAGAGCCCACGGTTCTCGTGGACCCACGAGACTTCCTCGCGTTCGCGGGCGAGTGCTCCGATTGATCATCCAGTCCCTGCAGGAGTTCCCAGAGCGGGATTCGTGTCGAGGCCCGGGGGAGAGGCAAGTCCGAACTCGGTCATCTGTCGCCGCAGATGACCGAGATCCGACACATCGGTCCAGTCTCACCGGCGCAACGCCGCGACGGCCCGCGCCGCCAGTTGTTCGGCGTATTCGGTGCTTCCGGGGTGCAGCCAACCTTCGTTGATGGTTGGCGTGTCGCCGTTGTTCACCGTCATCTGGAAATCGAGGCAGGCCAACCAGAGTGCTCGCATGTTGAGGATCTGGGGGAGCCGTTCGAGCTCATCGTCGCTGAGCTGGACATACTCGCGGTAGCCGCGCAGAACGGCGTCGATGTTGTCCGGATTGCCTTCCGCTGTGGTCCTCAGGAGCCAGGCGAGAGCGGGCAGTCGCGGCCCGCGCCCGGAGCCGGCCCAGCCTACGATCGTGAGCGCGCCGGGGACTCCGACGGCGGCCCACAGATGGTAGTTGCTGTGGGTGAGCGCTTCGGGCAGCCCTTCGGCGTCGTCAGCGTTCTCGACCTGATCGCGCAGCCATTCGAACTTCTCCATACCGTCGCGGGTCACTTTGTCCTCGACGCTGGCCAGAAAGCTCATCGCCGCGGCCAGATCCTGTTTCGGCCGGCCCACGTAGAAGCCGCCGTCGGCTTCCTCCGCGCCGCCGTCTCTGGCGACCGCGCCGTCGGCCAGGGGGAGTGCGTGCAGCCGCCCCAGCAAGGTGCCCAGTTCACGCGCGATCTCCGCGGATTTGTCACGACCGTACTCGTCGGTCGGGCGTCCGCCGTCGATGAACCGGGTCACGATCACCCCGCTGTCCTCGAACGTCGACACCGGATCATCGTGCGCGATCCGTTCAGCGGGAAAGTCGTGCGCAGCCAAGAACCGCAGGATCTCCGCGTCGCCTTCGACACGAGCGAGCTGGTCTGCCGGCGACGAGAACACCCGGGCGATCCATGGCGGACCGTCCTCCCGCCGGACAAACAACGTCGACGGGTAGTGGCCCGGCCACGAACCATGGGGCCGCGTAGCTGGGTCGTCGTCGATCGGTGCCAGCGAGCTGATCCGAATCCCGTACCGCGACTAGAGGTGGGTCTTGAGGTCGTAGCGCTCGAACGGGCGAGTGCGTGCGAACGGTGATCTGTTGATCTGCTCCAGATCGGCGAGTGCTTGGGTGTACCGCTGCCCGGTCTCGCGGGCCCGCTCGCGGACGGCGCGTTTGAAACTGCCCTGCTTGGTCATGACAAGCCTCCTCGACATGTCTTCGTCCCCCAGCGACGCGACACTCGATACAGGCTTGGACACCAACATTGGCCTTGAGGGCGGATTCCCCTTCGCCCGCTTGAAGACCTCGCTGGGGCAGGTCCTCAAAGGCTAGGCGCCGGCCGACGCCAAACCCCATCCTGCTAACCCACACGAACGAATGTCAACAACAGCGACGAACTACCAGACGAGTTCCGTCTAAATGGCTATGACCGGAAAGCAGTCGAGCGATGCGGCGCTCGGCGTACGTCAGGCTGAGGGTGGTGCGCGTACGGCGCGAGCTCCCCGTACGTGCGGGAGAGCGCTCCGAGCGATTCATCTGATGCGGCACGCAGCGGGCATGCGCGGACGGGTTGTCCTTGCGAAAACCACTCGTGTCCGGCTCGCTCCGCTGATGGACTGACGTCCCACCGTGAGTCTGCCGCGTGACGGAGGTCGTGGTTGTGACGGATTATGACGTGCTTGCCGAGGTGTACGAATGGCTCATCTCAGACGCAAAGTTGCCTCCAGCCGAGTTCGCTGCGTCGTTCGATGACGTCCTCAGTCTCCTGCCGTCGAACGCTCACGTCCTCGACTGTTCGTGCGGAACCGGACAGTTGGCGGTCGGCCTCGCCGGTCTCGGCATGCAGGTTGTCGCAACTGACGCCAACGAAGCGATGGTTCGTCGGACTGCAGAGTTGTCTGAGGAGTACGGGGCATCCGTCCGGGCCGTGCGGGCGAACTGGGAAGAGTTGCCCGACCATTTCGAGGACGACACGTTCGACATGGTGTTCTGCGTTGGCAACTCGCTTCACCATGCTGCGGGCGTGACAGGCAGGGGTGCTGCTCTGGAGTCGATGTCACGCCTTCTGCGCCCTGGCGGGCGCTTGGTACTCACATCCCGCACTTGGGAACTCGTGAGGGCGAGAGGTTCCCGGCTCGACATCAGAGACCGACTCGTCCGGCGGAACGGTCGCGATGCCGTCGTGGTCTACCGCTGGGAGATTGCGCCGCATTGGGAGGAGGAGCACCACATCGAGATTGCGATCGCGCAAGTTGATCCGACTGGGTTGGTTCTTGTCCGCTCAGAACTGCTGTCCTGCTGGCCCTACCGGTACGAGGAACTCGAAGTCGAGCTGCACCGGGCCGGACTCCGGACGGAACTGAGCACGTTCGATCCTGAGGCCGAGAACTACATGGTGGTCGCGAGCAAGGTATAGACACCGGACTCTCAGCTCCTGGCCGGACCGCGCGGTTGCTCCCTCTCATCGGTTCGGGTTCAGGCGGTCAACGCAACGCCTCGGACGAAGGAGCTGCGATACGCAGACTCGTACCGGACACTCTGCGTATAAAGGTCGTGCGTATTCCGGTGTCTGTAGGTCGCTCGATGACCGGCCGGAGGGAGCCGAGCGGGTGCTACGGACTCTCCGGCTCGGCGCCGCTTCTCGTCCCCGTCCGAGTGTGCGTGCCTCCAGCCGTCGACCTCTTGACGGTCGGGACTCGGGCGATGGACTCTCCATATGTCGGTCCAGGCCTGGGGGCGGATGGCTTTGCCCGACGCATCAAGGGGGCATTGACGTGCGCAGCAACTCTCCGAAGCGGCCGGGACCGTGACCGTAAGCCCAGCGTTAGGAGTGTCCCATGTTCGGTAAACCCGTTGGGCGTCGGCTTGTCATGGCCGTCGTCTCCATCTGCGCCGTTATCGTGCCTGTCGCCGCGGGTTCAAGCGCCTCGGCGGCCACTGCCAGACCAGTCACGTGGCATGTCCGGGTCGGCGCGGAGACACCGGACATGGCGGTGACCGCCATGGCATTCCTTCCCAAGAACGTCTGGGTCAATGCAGGCGACACGGTCCAGTGGACATCCAACAGCGCCGAGCCGCACACCGTCACCTTCCTCGCGCCGGGGACGGCATTGCCAGAGTTCAACCCGTTCGACCCGTCCCAGACCAACCGCCAGGGTTCATCGGTCCACGACGGCACCGGCTACCTCAACTCCGGCATCATGGCCACCCAGCCGATCTTCGTCTTCACGAACCCCGCGGCCACGTATCACCTGACCTTCACCAAGACGGGCGACTTCACCTACTACTGCCTCCTGCACGGCCTGATGATGACCGGCACAGTGCACGTCCGTCCCGCCGGCACTGCCTACCCGTTCACCCAGCAGGACTACGATCGGGTGGGCACGCAACAAGCCCACGCCAAACTCTTCGCCGGTCGCACCGCGTGGCGCGAGGCCCGGCAGGCCCAAGCCACCACCGGCTCCACTGTGCAGGTCGCGGTGGAGGGAGAAGGCTTCGGAGTGATGCGGTTCGTACGTGACCACCTCGTGGTGCATGTTGGCCACACCGTGTCGTTCTTCGTGGCTGGGCCAGGCGCACCGCACACCGTGACCTTCGGACATGAGCCACCCGGACTCGCGATCCTTGTCCCGTCCGGCGACCCGACCCACTACGCCGGTGGGGATCTGAACAGCGGCGTCCTCACGCCGGGAACGCCGTTCAAGGTCACCTTCACCACCACGGGCACGTTCCACTACATCTGCGCCATCCATGACGACATGGGCATGGTCGGCGACGTCGTAGTCGAGCCCTGACCCGCCCGGCCGCCGAGTGCACGACGTCATGGGCCGAGCCGCAAACTCCTGCACTCGGCGGCCCGAGGCCACACCAACCGAACTCGCCCCTCCGGAAGCCGGCGCCACGACTCGGGGTGCCGTCGGTGCCGTTAGGCGGGGTAGTGGTTCCGTGGCTGCGTACCTGATCATCTGATGCGGTGCGCAGACTAATAGTTGACATAATGTTCATTATCGGCGCTTAACTTGGGCGAGTGGAACAGCTGAGATCACTCGTCTCAACGTGTCTTCGTGCTGTTTCTGCAGGCCACCCAGCACCCGTCTGGTCGCGGACCTCCCGCCCGAACATGCCGATGGGCGGTCGTCCAACGGAACGTCGTTCGGCGTCCGCAGCGTTGACATATATCCATATGGCGATATGTTTGAGTGGTGGCCCGCGCCTCGACAACGTCGGATGTCTTCAACGCAGTCGGTGACGTCCACCGCCGCGCAATCCTCGATGTGCTGCTCACAGGCGAGAAGGCGGTTGGGGCGATTGCCGGCGATGTCTCGCTGTCGCAGCCCCAGGTCTCGAGGCATCTACGGGTGCTCGGTGATGTGGGACTCGTGAGATGCCGGGCCGAAGGCCGGCGCCGCCTCTACCGCCTGGCCCCGGAGCATCTTCAGCCCTTGCACGACTGGGTGGCCAAGTACGAACGGGTGATCAACGACCGGCTGGATCGGCTCGAGGACTACCTCCAGGAGCTGCAACGACAAGGAGACGACAGTGACACCTGATCGGCATGGTTCTGCAGTCATCACATTTCCGAACGAGCTCGAGGTTGTCATCACCCGACAGTTCGACGCTCCGATCGCGCTCGTCTTCGACGTGTTGACCAAGCCCGAGCATGTGAGCAAGTGGGGTGCGACTCCCCCGGACCGGATGACGGAGTGCACAATCGACTTGCGGGTCGGAGGGAACTACCGCTCTTCCTTCGTGACCGGAGACGGAGACGTGTTCTCGTTCAGCGGGACCTACCTCGAGGTCGAGCCCCCGACCCGGACTGTGCAGACGTGGCTGTTCAACGGCTGGCCCGACACGGAGGCGGTCGAGACCATGGCACTGCAAGAGAGCAATGGCCTGACCACCCTGACGTGGAGCCTTGCGTTCGCTGACAAGGCGGGACGCGACCACATGACCAGATTCGACGGCCGGCAAGACAGCCTCGACGAGATGGAAAACATCCTCAGGTCAGTCCTCGACTCCAGCCGCGCCCAATAATGGGAACCCACGGCTCATAACGCGATCCGCTCACGTGCTTTGACGCAGACGTCACCAGCCCATGTCCAGGTCAGCCAGCGCTTGCTGCGTAGGCTGGCGCGTGTGGAGGAGCTTCGTGGGCAGCTGAAAGTCTGGGTGCAGAAGTGGCTTTGGTACCAGCGAAGTTCGCTGCCTTGGAACCGGGGGCGGGTCAACTGGGAGCTGATGCGGCGCGGGGCGTTCGCGCGGTGGCCGTTGCACGGGAACGTGCTGGAGGCTTTGCAGGACGGGCGGCTCGAGGTCGGCGCCAACACGATGTTCGAGCCCAACGTCTGGATCACCATAGGCGACGACGGGCAGGTGCGGATCGGCGAAGGCACGTTCCTGAACGTCGCTGTGATGGTCGCGGCGCTCGACCTGGTGGAGATCGGATCCCATTGCATGCTGGCGAACGGGTGCTTCGTGACGGATGCCAATCATCGGTTCGACGATCCGGATCGGCCGGTGCCGTGGCAGGGGTTCGATTCCAAGGGGCCGACGCGGATCGGCGACAACGTCTGGCTGGGCGCGAACGTGGTCGTGACCAGTGGGGTGACGATCGGCGAGAGGTGCGTGATCGGCGCCAACAGCGTTGTCACGCAGGACATTCCGTCGTACTCCGTCGCGGCCGGCGCGCCGGCGAAGGTCCTGCGAGCCGTCACCTACCCGAATGCCCACCCCTGACCGTCCTCAGTACTGCGCTCACGCCGTCAGCAGGTCCACCGCCGACGTGGGTCGGCAGATCGTGGCGAGTGCTCTCGTCTGCCGCGATCCAGTCGGTCTTCAGCACGCGCGCGGCTCGGCTCCGGGCCCAACGCCGGCGCGATCAGATTCAGGTGCGATCGTAGGAGATGCCTCAAGGGTGAAGAAGATGAACCCGATGAAGCGGGTGGCGTCGCTCGGGGGCAGCAGCTCAGGCGGCGTGTCCGGTGACACCGGCGGCTCGCTGATCGCAGAAATCCTGAAGCCCGCAGCGGTGAACGACTCCGACATTGCGCTCAGCGAGCGGTACCAGATCGTGAGTGTTGCGGAGACGCCGTCGAAGTCGTACTCCTCCGTGTTCGGCGAGGTCGCGAAGTAGTCGACGTCGGGGTACATCACCGGAGGGATAACCGGGTGGTTGACCACCACGACCAACCGCAGCCGGCATCCAAGATCCGGCGCCCGGCGACGTCACCCAGCAGGTCGAGCACCGCCGGCCGGGCGTACCACCGGGTGAACAGGCCGTTCTCGTTCGCGCGCGCATACGCCTCGGCGAAGCTGTCGTAGTGGTCAGGTTGCTGCTCGGCGGTCTGCGCCTCGGAGGTCATGCCGAGCCAGTGTGCCAGCTCCGATGCTCTGATCCACCGACGACTTGCGTTGGCTCTGTCTTGAGGAATGAGGCTACGGCGCTTACGGGCGATCAATCGTCCAATCCATTCACCATGACAAGATCGATCGAGTGATCGCTGACGCGTGGGACCGTGAGAACAATCGAGCTGGTCACTACAACCGCGGCGACGTCGTACTGCGACGGTCGCGCCGCGGCCACGTCGTTACTTGGGTACAAGCCACACGCGTCGTACGCGATGACGAGAACGGCCTACTGTTGTGGCTCCCGGCGGGTTCAGGATTCGGGCACCGCGCTGACGATCAAGGACGGGCGACACGCGAGGAGCCGATCGACGTCGTCGCGGCACGCCCGCTGGTGGCAGACCTGTGGAAGCACAACAGCGTGTTGATCTGGAATCCGGCCGGTGCGGCGCACTCGTTGTGGTGGTTCTTCCATGCGAAGGGTTTCACCGGCTGGTACGTCAACCTGGAGGTCCGCGGACCGCGCTGGAGCGACGGTCAGCGCCATGGCATAGATGTCGCTGATATGGGCCTCGACGTCGTCGTCGACCCTGACCGAACCTGGCGCTGGAAGGACGAAGACGACTTCGCGGCTTTCACCGACGCCCCGGGCTACTGGACCGCCGCTCACGCAGTTGCCGCCCGCGCTGAGGGGCGTCGTGTCATCGCACTGGCCGAGGAAGGGAGGTTCCCGTTCGACGGGACCTACTGCGACTTCGCCCCCGATCCCACCTGGTCGCTGCCGCAGCTACCGACGGGCTGGGACATTCCGCCTACTTAGCCGCCCCGGTCATCGAACCTGTCCGGGCAGGATGCGCGTGGTGCCGTGATACCTCGCGCCCGCCTACTCCCGGCACGTCAACTCCCGTTCCTGCCAGTTGATCTATGGAAGCGGCAAGACTCGTTGGACCGGCTGTTGGCAGTCTCTGCGCCCTGGACCAGCACCCACGCTGACCCGATGTGTCGAACTTTTCTTGCTGGTGTCGGATTCTGGTTGACCGGTTCGTCGATAGGGAAACGGACCGAACAAGGCCCCCGAGTCAAGGAGAACCGTGATGCCCAGTCGAGCAACCAGGCCGTTCCGCTTTGGGGTCGTTGCCCCGGTCAGGTCGGACTTGCCGACGTGGAGGGAGCGCCTGCGGCGTATCGCCGACAGCGGTTACTCAACGTTGCTCATGCCCGACGTTCCTACCTGGCAACCAACTCTTGGCCCCACGTTGGCAACCGCGGCCGCGCTCACTGACCTGCGGATCGGTTCGTGGGTCTATGCGTCGGCGCTGCGCGAACCATTGACCACAGCATGGGAGGCCCACTCACTCTCGGTACTCACGGAAGGTCGCTTCGAAATGGGTATCGGCGCCGGCCGTCCTGGGATCGAAGTCGAGATCGGGCTGCCCGCGGTCTCCCCCGCTGAGCGTCGTTCGAGAATGCGCGAGACCGTGGCCGAGCTGCGTAGGTTTGACGGCCCCGATCTGCACACGCCTGTGGTCATGGCGGTGAGCGGACCGAAGTCGCAGGCGCTGGCGCTCGAAGTCGCTGACACAATCACGTTCGTACTCGCGCCAGATACTGACCGGAGCGAGATCGCGAACCGCGTGCACAACTTTCCCGCCGAACGTGACGTCGAGCTCGCCGCGCACGTCTCCGCAGTTGGTGACGGTGTCGCCCCGTTCATGGCGGCGCCCAACCTCGACACCGCGGCGCTCCGTGCGGCCGACTCGCTCCTCATCCTTCCGAGTGATCCCGCGGCAGCCGCCGATGAGATTCAACGACGACGCGAGGAGATTGGCTTCTCCTATTTCGTCATCGGCGCCGACTTCGCCGACACACTCGCCCCAGCTGTGGCCAAACTGGCCGGACAGTAGGCAGCGTTGCCCGGATCTACGGCAAGTGCACGAAGCCGACGTAGTCCGCCCCGGCCGGCCCCGGACGCGAAGTTCCGTCCCGGGTCCAGCCGTGCCGCTCGTAGAACCGGATGGCACGAGAGTTCCGCTCCCAGACATCCACCTCGCCCACGGCGTCAGCCTGGCGTGCGATGGAGACGAAGCGTGCCATCAGGGCGCTACCCACGCCGCTCGACCAGTGGCCCGGCTCGACGAAAATCCCGACGAGTCGCACGCGCGTCTCGTGAGGCGCGTTCGTCGGAAACACTCCGTTGGCATCGAGCGTGATCACACCGACGATCTCGTCGCCCATGACAGCTACCAGCACGGCGAGTCGAGCATCCACCACCATCTCGCGCCACGTCGCCCGGTACTTCTCGTCAGGAATCACCGCCACCTCGTAGCCACCGGCACCGTAGTACACAGCCCGCGACCGGGCATGCAGCTCCGCAAGCGCATCGCCGTCGCCAGGTTCTGCGTCTCGAATGCGGACTACCTGAGTTGGCTCTGCCATGAGGTACGAGCCTACGACTCCAACCTAACCATCAGGATCAGCTCATGCCGGTACTGCTGGAGATCCTCCGCGAGCTTGCGGCCGTCAGTACCCACGCCCGCCGTCGAGTTGCTCACGCAGGATGTCCAAGTGGCCGAGGTGACGGGCTGTCTCCTCGATCATGTGCGTCAGGATCCATCGCACCGATACCGGGGCGAACTGTGGTGGCGTGAAGTGCTGCATCGTGTCGAGAGTCAGTCGGGCAACGATGCGCCTCGACTGTGCACACTCGGCGTCGTAGCTGCTCAGCAGGTCGGCGATTCCGCAACCACCGGTAGACCAACCTCCGTCCTGGTCCCGCGCGGAGGGCCCGTCCGCAAGAGAGGGAAAGCTCCCACTGAACCAGTCGTGTTCGGTCTGCCGGAGATGCGAAACGACCCCGGCGATTGTCATGCGTGGAGACGTGTCCAGCAGGGCGCGAGCGGCCAGTACGTTCGGCAGGCCGTCCACCTTTCGATGCACTGTTGCTCGTTGCCAATCGAGGAACCCGGTCAACACTCCGCGCTCGTCGGCGGCACCGTCAGGAAAGACGCGCTCCACCTTCGTCAGCCTTGCATATTCAAGCTGGATGGGACGGGTGTGGGTAGCGGTCTGAGTTTGAACATCAGGATGCCGAGGTGTTTGTTCATCCAGGACTGTTTGTGTGGGTGACGCCGGCCGGCGTCGGCGGGCAGTTGAGGCTCGACCGTACGTTCGATCCACAGGCCTGCTGCGCTGAAGGCGTTGAGCAGATCCGACATCGTGTACGGCTTCTTCGTGAGGGCGACCTCGTCGTTCCAGCCGCGATGGCGAAAGTCGAACGAGTCGGTCGAGAAGTACTCCTCCCCCAGCGACGTCCCGTTCTGTTCGGCCCGTTCGATCGCATAGCGAATCGGCTGGGTTCTGGTCAGCAGAATGAAGCCACCGTCGGCCAGCATGGTCCGTGCCGTCCGCAACGCATGCACCGGGTCTTTGGCGTACCCGAACGACTGCAGGAAGAGGATCCGGTCGAACCGCCGCCGCGCCAGGCCCGGCACCGAGGCCAGATCGGAGAGATCGCCCGGGACAAGTTCCAGGCCTGCCGGCAGCCGAGTGATGAAGTTGCCGCTGATATCGACTCCCACGGATCTGGTTGCACCGTCGAGAACCAGTTCGGCGATCTTGCTTCCGTTGCCGCAACCGGCGTCGAGTACCGACAGTCCCTCGACATCGCCCAGCAGCTCCCGCTGTGCAGGCCACTCGACCAGCCGATCCAGCGAGTCCTCCCGAGCTCGCGCCTGTTCGTAGCCTGAAGCAAGCTCCGCCCACGGCCGGCTCGAGTCGCTGCCGCTCTTGGTCTCCGCCGTCGGGTGAGAATCGTCTGACGTCACGGAAGACAACATAGTCGCGCACTCGCCCACGGGGGTGAGAGAGCTGGTTGCCGCTTAGAGTGCGGCACATGGTTGCTCGGGTTTCGATCTCGGTCGGTGCGCTGGTGCGGGACGGTCTAGTGCTGCTGGTGCATCGGCACCCGTCGCGTCGGCACTATCCGGACTGTTGGGATCTTGTCGGTGGGCATGTGGAGTCCGGTGAGTTGCCTCAGGATGCCGTGCGTCGGGAATGCTTCGAGGAACTCGGCGTCCGCGTCCACGACCCCGTCGTCCCCATCCCGATGGCGGTCGCCGATCCGAATCTCGACATGCACGGGTTCCTCGTCACGCGCTGGGACGGAGAACCCGTCAACGCCGCACCCGATGAACACGACGATCTCCGCTGGTTCCGACCCAGCGAACTCACGGACCTGAAGCTCGCCCACACCACCAGCCTCACGAACATCCTGTACGCCGTTCAGACCGCAACCGCCTAGCCGACGAACCCGCACGACTAGCGGACGCAGACCGTCCGGAATCGGGCGTACGTTGTCGGCATGTCCGACTTCATCGTCAAGGCGCTCACGTCGGAGACGTTCGACGACTTCGCGGCTCTCGTCGAACGGAACGGCGGTATGTTCGCCGGCTGCTGGTGTACGAAGTTCCATCCCGACTGCGCTGAGAAGGGCGAGAGCGCCGAGGCGAGGCGGGCGCTCAAGCAGCGTCTGGTGGCTGACGGGATCGCCCACGCGGCGCTGGTCTACGACGGCGACCGGGCCGTTGCGTGGGCGGAGTACGGAACGCCCGAGGAACTGCCTGACATCCATCACCGCAAGGAGTACCTCGCGACGGCCGAGCGCCTGCCCGATTACCGCATCACCTGCATCCTGGTCGAGCGCGGCCTTCGCCGTCAGGGCTTGGCGGCGTTCGCGCTACGCGGGGCCGTCGAGTTGATCGCAGAGGCCGGTGGCGGTCTGGTCGAGGGCTATCCGCACGACACCGGAGGGGTCCGGAAGAAGAACTCGTCGTTCCTCTACAACGGCACTCGATCGATGTACGAGCGTGAGGGCTTCAGGTACGACCGGCCCAAGGGGCTGGGGAACTGCGTGATGGTACGCGAGGTCGGGCCTAGCGTGCGCCGCTGAGCCGTCGACACCCGTCAGTGCAATTCCTTGCGCAGCAGGGTTATCTGCGTTTCGTACCGGCTTACGGATCCGTCGGGGGCTTCCTGGTCCCAGGCGCCGGGCTCACTGCCGCTCACCACGTACCCCAACCGCTCGTACAACGCGAGCGGCCGCGCATGGTTGTCGTCGACGCCAAGCTCGGCCCAGTGGAGGCCGCGTGCGCGGATGCGTTGCTCCAGGGCCTCGATCAGGATGGTGCCGATTCCGCAGGACCGCAGCTCAGCTTGGACCGACAGCTGCCAGATCGTCGCCGCACCGGGTGGTTTTGTGTAGTCGGCTCCCCCGACGGCAACCGGCAGACCAGACGGCGGACAGACCGCCAGGTAGTCGACCTCGCCGCGACGGGCGCGCCGGATCGCTTCGGCGACGGAGGCGAGATCCGTGGCTGTTCCGTACCAGCCGAGGGCCGGCAGATCATTCTCGGTCAGGTCGCGCACGGTCAACGGGACGACAACCTCAGCCATGTCCAAAAGCCTAGAACCCGTGTCTAGCTGGATTCTTTCTGGAGGAGCTGGCGGGAGGAGGCAAAGCCGAGCCTCAGCACGCCTCGAGTACGAAGAAGATGAAGCTGATGAACCGTGCTGGGTGCTCCACACCTTGTGGACGCAGTTCGACCGGTGTGTCCGCAGCGATCGGCGGCTCGCTGATCGACGCGATGCGGAAGCCCGCCGCTGTGAACGCGTCGGACATCGCCTGGAGTGGCCGGTGCCAGATCGTGTACACGACCGTCCGGCCGGCGTGCTCGGCGTCGAACGAGAACTCGGCGACGTCGAAGTACTCGCCGTCGGGGTTCAGCGCCGTGTACACGAACGGATGGTTCAGCGACAGGATCAGGCGGCCGCCCGGCCTCAGTACGCGGCGCAGCTCGGCCAGCGGCTCGGTCCAGTCCTTCAGGTAGTGCAGGGCGAGGGAACAGACCACATCGTCGAACGCGGCGTCGTCGTACTGGAGCGGCTCCGCCAGATCAGCCACGGTCAGGTCGGTGTCGTCGCCCAGCCTTCGACGGGCCAGTTCGAGCATTTCCGAACTCAGGTCGAAGCCGCTGATGATCGCGCCTCGGTCGCGCAGCGCCGCCGCCAACGGACCGGAACCGCAGCCGACGTCGAGGATGCGCCGACCCTCCACGTCACCGGCGAGGTCCAGCATCGCCGGCCGTTCGTAGTGGCCGTTGAGCAGGTTGACCTCGTTGTCCGCGGAATACGCCGCAGCGAACTCGTCGTAGTCGGTCTTCGGCACCTAGCGCTCCTTCAACTTTGGCGAGGATTCCGGCAGCGATCAGTACGACGTCATGCGCGGCCAGAATGTTCAGTAGGTGCGGGAAGGTACGCCGGTACGCGGTCGGTGAGGTCTTGATGTGTTTTGCGAAATGCTGGCGCATCGCGATCGACGTACCGAACCCGCAGTGCCGTGCGATTTCCTCGATGGACAGGTCTGTTGTCTCCAGCAACTCCTGCGCACGATGCACGTGCTGCCGCGACAGCCACTGCTCGGTCCGTACGCCGAGCGCTGGGTGCGATCGCTCGAGGCCGGACGAATCACGAGATCAGGCGCCAGATTCATCGCGATGTCCGGCCCGAACGCCTCACTCCGAACCGTCGCGCTCACCCGAACCACTCCCTTGGCTTACGTCTGAAGGGTCGCCTTCCACACTTCGACAGACGGCCACACGGACGCCCACTCGGGCGCCACGTAGTCGTACTCGGAGCGGGAGCCGGCGGGTACGACGTACTCGACGAGCTCGTCGACGACGAACCCGGCGGCTCGGAGTACCGCGATCATCGGACCGGTCGGTAGCTGGAAGTGGGTACCACCGTCGGCGCGGTCGATGCGGGCGACGTCGGCGTACGGGCGGCTGAGCCGGCGGGTCGCGGCCGGTGCGTCCGGTGGGGTGCAGAGTTCGACCAGCGTCGAGTTGCGCACGAAGCTCAGCCGGCCACCCGGTCGGAGCAGCCGCGCCGCCTCTGGTATCCAACGGGCCGGGTCACACCAACTGCTGGCACCGTACTCACTGATCACGATGTCGAAGCTGTCGTCCCGCAACGGCGCCCGCTCCGCATCCGCAAGAACCAACGGGAACCGCGGCCCGAAGTCCTCCTGCAACCCGCGGGCCGTCGCCAGCTGCTCGGCCGACACATCAACCCCTACCGGCCGCCCACCGGCGCGGCTCACCCAAGCCCCGACGTACCCCGTACCGCACCCGAGGTCGACCACGTCCTTCCCGCCCACCTCCCCCAACACAGGAAGCTCCTCCTCCGGCGTCCCCCAGATCCCCCACCGAGGCTCCCCCACCCACAGCTCCGCAGCCACCCCACCAAACTACCGACTGTGCCGCCCATCCCAAACCACCCGATTCCGCTCCTCATATCCACCCACAACCACCAGTCAACCGCAGAGCGCGGGTCGCCGGGTACGTTCAGCCGGCGGTGATGCGTGCGTCCACGCCGTGGGTGGTGAAGGTCTTGTGGAGCATCGTGTGGCCTTGGGTGAAGGTCCATTGTTCGGCTTTGAGGCCGGCGGTGTGGGCGGCGTCAACGTTTCGGGGGGTGTCGTCGATGAAGAGGATTGTGTTCGGGGCGGCGCCGATACGGGATGCGGCTCGGGTGAAGAATTCTGGGTCGGGTTTCGCGACGCCGAGGTCGTACGAGTAGCAGCTGACGTCGAAGAGTTCGTCGTAACCGAGGGTGGTCCGCATGTGCGTGCCGCGGTACACCTCCTGGTTCGTCCCCAGGTGTACGCCGTACCCGTTCCGCCGGAGGGTGCGGACGATGTCGAGGGACTCCTCGATCAGCACGATGTTCTTCCACACGGCGTCGTACACCTCGGTCACCGGTTCACGTACGCCGTACCGCTCCAGCGCCGCCGCCAGCACCGGAAGGTAGTCGCCCCGTCCCGCGAGCATCGGCAGCTCGTCCGACCAGGTCTCGCGCAGGAACTCCTCTGCCCGCTCCCCCAGGTAAGGCTCCATCGCCGCACACCACCCACCCGGCAGCTCCTGCAACACCCCATCCGCATCGAACAGCACGTGCTCAATCGGCATCAGTTCCCCCTGGATCGACGGGAGGCGGGTTGTTGCAGGGGCGGCCTGCTACAACCCGCCGGCGCTCACACAGTCTGCCAGGCGTCCTCGACCTCCTCAGCTTCAGCCGAGTCGTCGTCCGGTACGTCGGCCTCCGCGGGTGAGCCGTACAGGGCGGCCCGGATCTCGGCGGGGAGGTTGCACATGTCAGGACGGGTCTTGGAGGAGGCCGAGGACGTTGCCGTCGGGGTCGGTGACGAGGGCCACCAGGCGGCCGTTGGAGACGTCGCGCGGGGCCTGCTTGAGGGTGCCGCCGGCCTCGACGATCGCCTTGATGCGGTCCTCGATGTCGGTGACGTGCCAGTGCGCGACCGGCGAGGTCATGTCGCTGTTCGGGACCAGGCCGATCTGCTGGCCGGCGGCCTCGAAACCGACGTAGTACGGCGAGTCCGCGACCGGGTCGACGCCGAGCAGGGCGGCGTACACCGGCTTGGCCTTCTCGAGGTCGGTCACCGGGTGAAGGATCGTCTGGACACCTTGCGTGCTGGTCATTTCGTCATCTCCTGTTGGTCGGGGCCGCGGCCCCTGAGGTTCGATGACTCCACGCTATTTCCGCGCCCCCACCCGGTGCTTCTCGATTCCTGATCAGTTGGCGACGTACTCCGCGAGGTGCTTCCCGGTCAGCGTCTTCGGCTTCTTGATCAGGTCGGCCGGGGTGCCCTGGAACACGATCTTGCCGCCGTCGTGGCCGGCGCCCGGGCCGAGGTCGATGATCCAGTCGGCGTGTGCCATCACCGCCTGGTGGTGCTCGATCACGATGACCGACTTGCCCGAGTCGACCAGGCGGTCGAGCAGACCGAGGAGCTGCTCGACGTCGGCCAGGTGCAGACCGGTCGTGGGCTCGTCGAGGACAAGGATGCCGCCCTTCTCGCCCATGTGGGTCGCGAGCTTCAGCCGCTGACGCTCGCCGCCGGACAGCGTGGTCAGTGGCTGACCGAGAGAGAGGTACCCGAGGCCGACATCGGCCAGCCGTTCGATGATCTTCGCAGCGGCCGGTACCTTCGCGGCGCCCTCGGCGAAGAACGGAAGCGCCTCCGCCACCGGCATCGCGAGCACCTCGGCGATGTTCTTCCCGCCGAGCGTGTACTCGAGTACGGCGGCCTGGAACCGGCGCCCCTCGCACTCCTCGCACGTCTGCTCGACGGTCGCCATCACGCCCAGCTCGGTGTAGACGACACCAGCGCCCTTGCAGGCCGGGCACGCGCCCTCGGAGTTCGCGCTGAACAGCGCGGGCTTCACACCGTTCTCCTTGGCGAAGGCCTTCCGGATCGGCTCGAGCAGACCCGTGTACGTCGCCGGGTTGGACCGCCGCGATCCACGAATCGCGCCCTGGTCGATCGCCACCACGCCTTCCCGATCAGCGATCGACCCGCGGATCAGCGAACTCTTCCCGGACCCCGCGACCCCGGTGACGACGGTCAGCACGCCGAGCGGTACGTCGACATCGACGTCCTGCAGGTTGTTCAACGAGGCTCCGCGTACCTCCAACGCACCCGAAGCAGACCGGACAGACGGCTTCAAGGAAGCACGGTCGTCCAGGTGCCGACCGGTCAGCGTCCCACTGGTCCGCAGTTTGTCGAGCGTTCCCTCGAACACCACCTCGCCACCACCGGACCCGGCGCCCGGGCCGAGGTCGATGACGTGGTCGGCGATCGCGATCGTCTCCGGCTTGTGCTCGACGACGAGGACTGTGTTGCCCTTGTCGCGCAGCTGCAGGAGCAGTTCGTTCATCCGCTGGATGTCGTGCGGGTGCAGACCGATGGTCGGCTCGTCGAACACGTACGTCACGTCGGTCAGCGACGACCCGAGGTGCCGGATCATCTTGGTCCGCTGCGCCTCGCCGCCTGACAGCGTCCCGGCCGGCCGGTCGAGCGACAGGTACCCGAGGCCGATGTCGACGAACGACTGGAGCGCATGGCCGAGCGCCTTCAGCAGCGGGGCGACCGACGGCTCCTTCAGGGTGCGGATCCAGGCGGCCAGGTCGGTGATCTGCATCGCGGTCAGGTCCGCGATGTTCTTGCCGTCGATCTTCGACGACCGGGCCTCGGCGCTGAGCCGGGTGCCGTCGCAGTCCGGGCAGGTCGTGAATGTAACCGCGCGCTCCACGAACGCCCGGACGTGCGGCTGCATCGCGTCCACGTCCTTGGACAGGAACGAGCGCTGGATCGCCGGGATGATGCCGTTGTAGGTGAGGTTGATGCCCTCGACCTTGATCTTGGTCGGCTCCTTGTGCAGGAGGTCGTGCAGCTCCTTCTTGGTGTACTTCTTGATCGGCTTGTCCATGTTGAAGAAGCCGGAGCCGCGGAAGATCCGCCCGTACCAGCCGTCCATGCTGTAGCCGGGGATCGTCAGCGCGCCCTCGGCCAGCGACTTCTCGGCGTCGTACAGCGCGGTCAGGTCGAAGTCGGTGACCGAGCCCATGCCCTCGCAGCGCGGGCACATGCCGCCGGCGTACACGGCCTCGCGGACGACCTTCCGCTCCCCGGCGCCCTTGTCGGCGGTCATCGAGCCGGTCGCGGTGCGCTTGGGGACGTTGAACGAGTACGCCGTCGGCGGGCCGATGTGCGGCTTAGCGATCCGGCTGAACAGGATCCGGAGCATCGCGTTCGCGTCGGTCGCCGTACCGACGGTGGACCGCGGGTTCGCCCCCATCCGCTCCTGGTCGACGATGATCGCGGTGGTGATGCCGTCGAGTACGTCGACCTCCGGGCGCGTGAGCGACGGCATGAAGCCCTGCACGAACGCGCTGTACGTCTCGTTGATCAGCCGCTGCGACTCGGCCGCGATGGTGCCGAACACCAGCGAGCTCTTGCCCGACCCGGAAACCCCGGTGAACACGGTCAGCCGGCGTTTCGGGATCTCGACGCTGACGTCCTTGAGGTTGTTCACCCGGGCGCCGGTGACCCGGATCATGTCGTGGCTGTCGGCAACATGCTCGTCGCGGCTCATAGCTTCCTCTCCCCGAGCGTTCAGCGGGCCTGGTTGATCCGGACGTGGTTGCCGGCCGGGTCGCGGAAGGCGCAGTCGCGGACGCCGTACGGCTGGTCCACCGGCTCCTGGATCACCTCGGCGTCACTGGCCTGAAGCCGGTCGAACAGCCCGTCGACGTCATCGGTCTGCAGCACCACGGTGGCGTAGGTGCCCTTGGCCATCATCTCGAAGATGGTCCGCCGCTCGTCCTCGGTGATCCCCGGGTCCACGGCCGGCGGGGTGAGCACGATCGAGGTGTCCGGCTGCCCGGGCGGGCCGACCGTGATCCAGCGCATCCCCTCGTACCCGACGTCCATCCGCACCTCGAAGCCGAGCAGGTCGCGGTAGAACTTCAGCGACTCCTCGGGATCGGTGTGCGGCAGGAAACTGTTCAGGATCTTCAGACTCGGCGTAGAACTCATGGGGTCACGCTACGTGCCGGAGGCCGGAGATGCTTCTCGATTCCTGATCGGTCGCGTGACCTGTTTCGCGACACACGACGGAATGCCGACGGTGGCATCGGCCGCGGCGTCCTTGTAGACGCTCGGCGGCATCCCGACCAGCTCGGTGAACCGGGTGCTGAACGTGCCGAGCGACTGGCACCCGACCTCGAAGCACACGTCGGTGACGCTCATCCCGCCGCGCCGCAGCAGCATCATCGCCCGCTCGATCCGGCGCGTCATCAGATACCCGTACGGCGACTCTCCGTAAGCACGCTTGAATTCCCGGCTCAGGTGCCCCGCCGACATGTGCGCACCCCGCGCGAGCGCCTCGACGTCCAGCGGCTGCGCGTACTCCCGGTCGATCCGGTCCTTCACACGCCGCAGCCGCGCCAGATCCTCCAGGCGCTGCGCATCCGTCGTCCCGCTACTCACAGCAGAAATCCTGCCATCTCGACCAAGCGAAGTCACTCAGCGGCCGGTGGTGCCGTCGAGTTGTTCGCGGATGATGTCGGCGTGGCCGGCGTGCCGGGACGTCTCGCCGATCACGGCCAGCATGACCCAGCGCAGGTTGCGGGTCTTGCCGTTGCGGGTGACCGGCGCGTCGGGATTGCCGAGCTCGGCGATGATCTCGTCGGACGCCGCGCAGGCGGCCTTGTAGTCGGCGCGGAGGGTCTTGAGCGACACCTCGGGATCGACGAGCATCGTGCGCTTGGCGTGCACTTTCCGTCCGAGCACAACCTCGCCGAACCACAGCTCCTCCACGAACGTCAGATGCTGGATCAGGCCCGCGATGTTGGTGCCGGAGTCGACGGTACTGCGGCGTGCGTCCGCATCGCTGAGGCCGGACAGCTTCTTCAGCACGCCGGCCCGCAAACCGTCGAGGGTCTCGGTCAGCTGTTCGAGTTCAGTCATGAGGTGCACGGTCCGATCGTGGTGAGGAGACCATGATGGTCCGAGCGGGGAATCGAGTAGTAGTGGTTGTGGTCCGAACACCAGCCGGGTGTCACGAGCACGTGATCGATGCGGACCAGCAGGGTCGCCCATCTCCCGATCTGCGATGGCCGCCCCCAGCTGTCCAGCATCGCGTCGTGCAGGTGCTTGGTGAGGATCCGGTAGTCGCGGCCACGGTCCGTGGTGTTCAGGTCGCCGGCGACCACGACCGGCCCGCTGAGTTTCGCGGCCCGCTCGGCGACCTGCTCGATCAGCCGGTGATGCCCGGCGACGGTCGTCTCGTACGGCCGGCCGGGGTTCTTCTGCTGGTACGTCGATCCGCCCGAGGTGTACCACGGACGCGGTACGTGGACCGCGATCAGGTCGAAGTCGCCGGACGGCGCGTGGACCTGGAGCACGAAGCCGGGCAGGTCCGGGCCCGGGCGTTCGAGGACGGTCAGCGGCCAGTGGCTGAAGATCGCGATCGCCGGGCCGTTCCAGTACGAGACGACGTTCTGGTACGCCTGCGACAGCCGGTGGGTCAGCGGCGAGCCGATCTCGGACACGACGAGTACATCGGCGTTCAGTTTGATGAACGTGTCGGCGCCTTCGAGCTCGCCGGCCCCGATGTTCGCTTCGGCGAACCGTACGGCGCGACTCGCATCGACGGTCCTGGTGCCGTGCGGGATCCACGGCACGACGGTCGCGACGATGCCGACCAGCAGCGTCGACACCGCGAACGCGACCGCAGCACGCCGGCGACGGCCCCAAACACCGACCACCAGCGCGACGGCAAGGGCGAGCATCGGCAGTGCGATCGCGACCACGTCGGTGACCACACCGAGCCGGTCACGCAGCACGAACCATGCCCACGGCAACAATCCGGCGATCACGATCCCCACGGACCGCCGTACCAGCGGTTCCCCCTCCACGCTTCCAGGCTATGTCACGGAACCTGAGATTACGCTGTACGAGATCCCCAGTTCAGGTACGCGACGTTGGCGAGGAGCCAACCGAAGCCGATCGCCTGCTGTCCGTCGCGCTCCGGTGTCGGCTGGTAACGGTTGTAGAGGGCCAGGCAGTGCGCGTGGACCTGCGGGGCCCAGGGTGCGGCCTGCATCCAGCGTGGCGCCTGAGCGGCGACAGACGCCGCACCGACCGCGCCGCCAGCGACGGTGGTGTGGATGCTCGGGAGTCCGTCGGCGTCGGTGAAGGCAACGTTCTGGGTGAAGGTCCGTGCGATGCGGGCCATGTCGTGGCCGGTGAACGCGAGCTTGGCGCGGAACGCCCGGACCGCGAACTCGACGTCGATCGCGCCGTGGCTGATGTCCTCGAACTGCCGCGCCGGACCACCGGACGGGGTGAAGATCGACAGGTCGGTCGCTGGGTCGCCGGTCTTGGTGAAGCCCTCGTAGATGCGGCTGCCGGCCGGCCAGTAGTGCCACTGGTACGCGTCGCCGGCGTCGACGCTGAGTTGAGCCGAGAGCATCCGGCCGAGCGCGGCGACCTTGTCCCGGTAGGTCCGGTCGCCGGTCACGAGGGCGAGTTCGACGAGGGTCTGTCCGAGGCCGACGGACTGGTTGATCGGTTGCTCGCAGCCGTCGTACGGCAGCGGCTGGCCCTTCGGCCAGATCAGGTGGTCGGTGTCGTACTCCCAGTCGTGGACGGCAACCGCCTCACGGCAAGCCAGCAGGTATTCCGCGGCCTTCCACGAGTAGCGGCGACGCAGTACCGGCGAGCTTGCGACGATCCGGACGAAGCTCGCGATCGGGTACGTGATCATGCCGGTGTGGACGGCGAAGATCACCGGCTTGCAGTGCATCTGGTAGCTGCCGAGCTGCGGTACGTCGCCTGCGCGCGGAGCCGGTCGCCGGTCGACGGCCGTGAGCTGGAGCGGGCCGGGTGCGGCCGCGTAGATCCGGGCGACGGCGTAGTCGGGGCTGGCGGGGTCGAGTGACAGATCTGTGTGCGTGACCGTACGGTTCACGAAGGTGTTGACGAGCTTGACCGTGAACGTGTCGGGGCGGGCCCCGGCGGTGACGGTGATTGTCGTGTCCTCGGCGTACGAGAGCGCCTCGCGGAGCTCGAGCAGCGGCTGACCGTTGCTGTCGGCAAGGGTTGCGTAGCCGGTGGTGTACGGGTGGTCGGCGCGCCACGCCGGCAGCGACAGGCCGCGGTAGTCGGTGACACCGCGGGCGCTGTCGCGGACCTGCAGCACCTGGTCGACGTTGTCGATCAGGCGGTCGAGGTAGTAGGTGTCGTGGTACGTCTCGTACATCCGGACCAGGCCGAGCAGGACGTACGACTGGCTCCAGGCGAGCATGCCGGAGCGGCCGTCGCGGTTGGTGTTGTCGTTCGGCTGGTCGGGCTGCCCCGGACCGCCCTGCTGGAACAGGCGGTCCCAGTCGTCGAACGTGCGGCGGGAGCTGTAGTCGATGCTGTCGTCCGCGTACGCGGTGGCGGTGGTTCCCAGAGCGAGGGCTCCGGTTGCTTGCAGGAGGGTGCGGCGGGCGATCCTGGGCATCGGGCGGTCCTCCGGCTGTTCGGGCGGTCAGCAGAGGTCCAACATTCTCCCGCAGGGAACCGATTTACGGCAGGTCGAGCGTGAGTGGTAAATCCTTGAGGAACTCGACCGCATCGAACATCGCGCCCGCCGACGCCACCCCGGATGCGCGGGTCTCGCCGGCCAGGATCCGCCGTACGGCGCCGACCGCGAGCGGAGCCGAGATCGCGTAGATGTCGTTCCCGGTGGCCGTGGCTCGCCGGTCGCCGATCCGGACGTCGACGACGAAGGTCTGGTCGGAGTCGCGCGGTGGCGCCGGGGTGTCCGCGTCCGCCAGGTCGCCGGCGGCCTCGAGCGTCAGGTAGGTACGTACCTCGGGTACCGCGAGGTGGCTGGGGATCGTGACGATGTCGGCCATGCTGAACTCCGCGATCACCCGGCGCTTTCCGAGCGGTTCCGGGAAGTTCCAGTCCTGCTGCACCGGCGGGCCGTCGTGGTACTGCAACCGGCCGTCGGCGTACCGCACCCGGCGCCCGGCGCGCCGATCGTGCGACACCCGACCGGCTACGCGGGTCCCGGGGGTGGGGTGCCAACTGCTCAACCCGTAGGCGACGTGCACCGGCGCCGGTTCCTCGGCGATTGCAGTAGCGAGGAGGTCGCCGAGGCCGCCGTAGAACGCCATCGCTGGGACGACCGGGATGCTGCTCTGCCGTGCGAGCGTCGCCGCGTTCGCCTCGATCTCCGCGGCGACGTCGACGTACGGGATCCGCTGCCGCGCGGCCGCCTCGATCAGCGGCTCGGCCGTCGTCGCGAACGGACCTGCACAGTTGATGACCGCGGCCGCGTCCTTCAACGCGCGGTCCAGCGCGTACGGGTCGTCGACGGCGGCAGGCCGTACGTCGAGGTGACCCCACTGTTGCGTGAGGGCGGTCCCGTTGCGGCCGGAGACGGCGACCGGAAGGTTCTGGCGGAGGAGCTCTTCGACGACGAACCGGCCGGTGTGACCGGTGGCGCCGTACACGACGATGGCGTTCATGCCATCCAGTCTCCGGCGCCGGCGCCCTAGGCCGTGAGAGTCCGGAACGACACCATCCGTACACTTTCGGACATGCACATCGTCGCGCTGGCGACCGCCGGTCACCTGCTGCACTTCGAACTGGGCATCGCCTACGAGATCTTCGGCAACCCGCCGCTCGGCGTCGACGAGTGGTACGACGTACGGCTTTGTGGCGACGGCCCCACCCAGGTCGGCCCGTTCGTCGTCGACCCGTCGCACGCCCTCGACCAACTGGCCCACGCCGACACCGTCCTCGTCCCGGCCCTTGTAGACCCCGACCAACCGCCACCACCTGACCTGGTAGACGCTGTCCGCTCAGCCCACGAGTCTGGGTCTCGCATCGCCTCCCTGTGCACCGGCGCCTTTGTCCTCGGCGCGGCCGGGTTACTCGAAGGTCGCCGGGCGACCACTCACTGGGCACACACCGCCGACCTCCAAGCGGCCTATCCACAGGCGGAGGTCGACCCGGACCTCCTGTACACCGACAACGGCAGCGTCCTCACCGCCGCCGGAAAGGCCGCCGCGGTCGACCTCTGCCTGCACCTGATCCACCTCGACCACGGCGCCACGATCGCGAACACCGTCGCCCGGCGTCTGGTCGTACCGCCGCACCGCACCGGAGGTCAGGCGCAGTTCGTCTCGACCCCGATCCAGGTGAACGGCGACCACTCGCTCACCGAACTGCTCGCCTGGGCGCAGGAACGCCTCGACGAGCCGCTGACCGTCACCGACCTGGCGAGACAGGCGAGTACCAGCGCACGCCACCTGGGCCGGCAGTTCCGTGCGGTCACTGGTCAGACCCCGCTGCAGTGGCTCCTGACCCAGCGCGTACGGCGCGCCCAGCAGCTGCTGGAGTCGACCGACGACGGGATCGAGAAGGTCGCGGTCGCTACCGGTCTCGGGACCGCGACGACGTTGCGGCGCCACTTCCAGCGCGTGGTCGGCGTACCGCCCAATGCGTACCGGCGTTCGTTCCGCAGCACGTAGTCTCGGGTGGCATGAGCCTCCAGGAACTCCGCTTCCGCGCGAGCCACCTCGACGCGGTGCGCGCCGGTACGAAGCGGATCACGATGCGCTTCAACGATCCGATCGAGGTCGGTCCGGCAGACCTGGTGTTCGAGTTCGACGAGGAGCTCCGGCTGCCCGGCCGGATCCTGTCGACGCTCGCGAAGCGCGTCGACGCCGTCACCGACGAGGAAGCCCGAGAGGACGGCTTCGCGGGCGCGGACGACGTGATCCCGGGCCTCAGCAGCTACTACCCCGACCTCAAGCCGTCAGACGAACTGGTCATCGTCCGCTTCGAGCTGTCGTATCCACGCCGAATGCACACGGTCGTGGACACCACCGACGCGCCCGCTTTGGCCGCCTTCTACCGCGATCTCCTGGGCCTACGCTTCCGTCCCGGCGACGACGATGACTGGATCGTCCTCCTGGACGCCGCCGGCAACCGCCAACTCGCAATCCAGCAGGTCACCGAACTGAAGAAGACCACCTGGCCGTCCCCCGACGTACCGATGCAACTCCACGTCGACTACGCCGTACCGTCCGTGGAGGAGCTGGAACGGCACCGGGTCCGCGCCTTGGAGCTGGGCGCCACAGTCCTGTACGACCGCTCCGCCGACGCAGACGAGCCTCTCTACGTCCTCGCCGACCCGTCCGGCCACCCGTTCTGTCTACTCGTGGGACAGCCGTGAAGTTCCGCACCGCTGACGACCGCGACCTCGACGGCATCCTTAACCTCTACCGCCAGCTGCACCCTGCCGACCCGCCCGTCGCCGGAGCGAGCGAGGTCTTCGCCACCATCTTGGACAGGCCGGGGCTGCACCTGTACGTCCTCGAGGACGACTCCGCGATCGTCGCGACGACGTACCTCAACCTGATCCCGAACCTCACCCGCGGCGGAGCTCCGTACGGCGTCATCGAGAACGTCGTGGTCGACACCGGGCGCCGGGGAACCGGGCTCGGAAAGGCGATCATGGGGGCGACGCTGCAAGCGGCGTGGGACGCGGGTTGCTACAAGGTGATGCTGCAGACGGGGTCACGGCGCGAGTCCACGCACGCGTTCTACCGGCGCTGCGGGTTCGATCCGGACGACAAGACGGCGTACGTGAGTCGCCCGCCTTCCCACACCTGACCTGCGCTACCACGTGTCACCCCACGTCGTGTTGCGGGCGGCTCGGTAGGACTTCGAGGACTTCGGTACGACTGTTCGCTCGGCTGTGCCGGCTGCTGTGCAGAGGTCGAGGACGACGCGGTTCTTCGGGTGGAGTGGGCGGGCGATGACCCGGTTCGCCGCCGGCCGGGTCGGGCCGCGGGTGGCGACGAGGTAGGTGAACTTCTCGTCCTCGAAGTTGCGGGTGCCGTGTTTGAGGTTGCGGTGCAGTTCGGTGCGTGGAAGCCGGGCGGCGAAGTGGCACCAGGTGACCGGGCACGGCGCTTCGTGGGGGCAAGGAGCGACGATGCGGAGGCCGTGGGTCAGTAGTTGGTCGCGTGCTTCGAGGATGCGCCGGTGGGCGGCCGGGGTACCCGGTTCGACGAGGACGATGGTTTGGCCGCATTGGGCGGCCGCGTCGATGAGTGCGCGCCGGGTGCCGGCTGCCAGCTCGTTGAGGACGTACGCGATCGTCAGGAGATCTGCTCCTGCGGACGTCTTCCAGGTGCGGAGGTCACCGAGCGTCCAGCGCCAGTTGTTGCCTGCAGCAAGCGTCTTGCCGAGGTCGATGGCGGCCGGTTGGCGTTCGACGATCTCGGTGCGCAGGCCGGGCCAGCGGGCTCCGGCCGCCCAGGCGGCGGCTCCGGTGCCGCCGCCGAGATCGAGGTGCGTGTTGATCGGCACGTCGACCGCGGCGAGGGCGGCGTGGATCGCGTGGAAGGTGGCCGGCATGCGTACGACGGCGTACGCCAAGGCATCGAGCGCGTCACGCATGCCCGGGGCGGTGTCGGCGATCTGCTCGTTGCGGTAGCCGTTGGAGAGGGCGTCGGCGCGACGCTGTAGTTCGTCATGCGGTACGCCGTTGAGCGCGCGGGCGAGGGCAGCGTGAAGTTGGGTGTCCACGGAGGACATGAGGAAGCTCCGGTTCGATCGGCACGGAGCACGCCGCAGTCAGAACGGCGTGCGTGATCCGCGGCCAGACGCCGCGACGCACCGATCGGTCCGGAGGGAGAGCTGTCAGCAGGCAGCAGTCCAGGAGGGAACGGCGCGGAACCGGATAACCTTCCTAGCCATCACACACCCTCCTCGAGTCACCTCGAACGCTAGCAGATGTCAGCGGCCCTCCGACGTACACAAACACACCTTGTTGCCCTGCGGGTCCGCGAGCACGATGAACATCGGGGCCTCGTCGTCGTACACGACCTTGCCGCCGGCAGCGATCGCCGCCTCGATCCGGGACGGCACCACCTCGGGCGGTAGCCACAGGTCGAGGTGAAAGCGTTGCCTCGGCGGCTCGTGCGGCGTCGTATCTTGGAACCACAGGTTCGCGACCCGGCCGGTCGGATCCATCACGTCGTGCCCGGTGAAGGAGTCCGCGCTCCCCGTCAGCACGGCCGCCCAGAACGGCCCGATCTCCACCAGCTCCGCGGTGTCCAGCGCGATCTCCAACTGCGCCACCGCGGCCGGATCCGCCTTCAGCCCCTGCTCGGCCGCCACCGCACTGATCCGCTCGGCGAGCTCAACGTCCCGCGTCGCCACATCCACGTACGACGCCCCCAGTCGCAGTTCAGGTACGGCGTCCGCGCAGATCTCCGCCACCGCCGCCGCGAACCGCACGCCGTCCGCGTACGCATCGATCAAGAACCGTGTCTGCCACGCCTGCGCCAACTTCCGCCAGTCACTCAGCTCCACCATGTCCCGAGCCTAGGACGTACCGCCGACGGTTCTTGCCGCCAGTGTTGCCAGGTCGCGTTCGGCGTAGCGGCGGTGTTCGAACTCCTCGCTGAGGATGGTGCTGAGGCACTCGGCGACCTGGTAGCTCTCGGACTCCGGGTATCCGGGACCCGGCACGGGCGTGGTGTGCTCGGTCAACCGCTCGTTCGTCAGGTCGGCGAGGACGGATCGTACGATCGCCACCCGATCGGCGCGCAGCGCGAGCACTTCGTCGAGCGACGGACGAGCAGCGCGATCTCGCGGTACCGGCGGCGTGTCCTGCATCTCGTCGTGCGGTAGGTCGAGTGGGTGCCAGGGCTCCGGCTCCCCGAGTACGGCACGCCGTACCCAGGCATCCGTCGCGAAGACGAGATGCCGCAAGGTCTCGACAAAGGACCACTCACCGTCGACCGACTCGTGCAACAGCTCCGGTGGCAGCCGGCGGGCTCTGGCGACGGTCTCGCCCCACAGTTGCTCGAGCAGGTCCCACGCCTCGCGATAGCCGTCGGCGTCGGTCGGGCTCATCAGCTCGCGGCCCGGGTACCGGCGGTTGAGCTCGGCGTCGACCAGCGGTACGACGTCGATCCCCCAGACGGTGAGGTTGCGGATGTAACCGTCGAGCGAGACATCGACCAGCAGGGCACCGCGGATCGTCGCGCCCGTCAGGTTCACGTTGTCGAAGCGGGCGCCGGTCAGGTCGACGTCGTGGAACACCGCATCACGCAGGCTCTGCTCCTTGAACTCCGTCACCACGCCAGCGTCCCAGACACCGGCCCGCGTGCCCATGCTTCCGCCGCAAACCACACCCGCCCTTCTCCCGGCGCGAATCGGCGAGACTCGGACCCGCGCCGTGATAGATCTGTCGGCATGTATCGCAGGCTCGTCCTCAAGCTCTCCGGGCAGGCGATCGCCGGCCCGAACGCGTTCGGTTTCAGCAGCGACCGGCTCACGCATCTCGCCACCGAGGTGATCGCGCTGCGCGCCACGGGTGTCCAGGTCGCGGTGGTGATCGGCCGCGGCAACGTGTTCCGCGGCAACCGCGCCGACGACTGGGGTATCGACCGGGTCGAGGCGGACAACATCGGCATGCTCGGTACGGTCATCAACGCGGTACTGCTCCGCGGCCGGCTCGACGCGCTCGGCGCCCACGGCGTACGGCTGATGACCGCGCTCCCGATCGAGAACCTCGCCGAACCGTACATCCGCCTCCGCGCCCTGCGGCACCTGGAGAAGGGCTCGATCGTTCTCCTTGCCTGCGGCAACGGCCAGCCGTTCACCACTACCGACTATCCGTCCGTCCAACGAGCGATCGAACTACAGGCCGACGCCCTCCTGGTAGCGAAGAACGGCACCGACGGCGTCTACGACGCCGACCCGAACAAGCACCCCGACGCCATTCGCTTCGACCACCTCACCTACCAGGAGGTCATCGACCGGGGTCTGGGCGTCATGGACCAGTCCGCCTTCATCCTCGCCCGCGACCACCGGCTCCCCCTGCACGTCTTCGACATAGACCGCCCCCAAGCCGCCACCACCATCGCCACCGGCACCCCGGTGGGCACTCTGATCAACTGACATGTAGGCCCGCGCTAAATGGTTTGTGGTCTGGTGGGAGGAGTTGCTGTACTCAACGCGTACCAACGAACAGGTGAGTTAAGGAGTCCGTCATGCGACCTCGCTTCGTGTCTTGCGTGGAAATGGATCTCACCTGTTCTAAGGACATGAAGCTGCGTGGAAGTACTGAATCTTGGGATCCTGGCGCATGTTGACGCCGGGAAGACCAGCCTGACCGAGCGGCTGCTCTACGCCGCCGGTGTCATCGATGTGGTGGGTAGCGTCGATGACGGGAGTACTCAGACCGACACCCTCGCGCTGGAACGGCAGCGGGGAATCACGATCAAGACCGCGGTCGCGACGTTCGCGATCGGTGAGCTGCGGGTCAATCTGATTGACACGCCGGGGCACCCGGACTTCATCGCCGAAGTGGAGCGCGCGTTGGGCGTCCTCGACGGGGCGGTGCTGGTGATCTCGGCGGTGGAGGGTGTGCAGGCGCAGACGCGGGTACTGATGCGTACCCTGCAGCGTCTCCGCATCCCCACCCTGATCTTCGTCAACAAGCTCGATCGGGCCGGCGCGCAGTACGACGGAGCGCTGCAACAGATCGCGGCGAAGCTGACGCCGAACATCGTTCCGATGGGCGAGGCCGCCAACCTCGGCACCCCGGACGCCATGTTCAAGCCGATCGTGCAGGACGACGTACTGCTCGACGTCCTCACGGAGAACGACGACGACCTCCTCCAGCGGTACGTCGACGGCGTCCCGCTCGGACTGCACGACGCGCTCGCCGAGCAGACCCACCGCGCACTGGTACACCCGGTGTACTTCGGGTCCGCGATCACCGGCGCCGGCACCGACGCGCTCACCGACGGCATCCGCGACCTGCTCCCCCGCGCCCGCACCACGGGCGGCCCGCTCGACGGCACCGTCTTCAAGGTCGAGCGTGGACCCGCGGGCGAGAAGATCGCCTACGTACGGATCTTCGACGGTACGGCGAACGTCCGCGACCGCGTACGGTACGGCGAGACCGACGGCAAGATCACAGCCCTCCAGACGTACGGCGAAACCCTCGGCCCTGGGCAGATCGGCAAGCTCTGGGGCCTGCCCGACATCCAGATCGGCGACACCATCACCGATCTCGACCATCCGGCAACCGTTCGACGCGTGCAGGCAAGGTTCGCCCCGCCGACGCTGGAGACCGTGGTCACGCCGCGCCGCCCGTCCGACAAGGGCAACCTGCGCGTCGCGCTCACCCAACTCGCCGAGCAGGACCCGTTGATCAACCTCCGCCAGGACGACCTCCGCCAGGAGACGTACGTGTCGCTGTACGGCGAAGTACAGAAGGAGGTCATCGAGACCACGCTCGCCACCGAGTACGGGATCGCGGTCGACTTCCGCGAGACCACCACGATCTGCATCGAGCGGATCACCGGCACCGGACAGGCGGTCGAGTTCAACAAGAAGGAGGCGAACCCGTTCCTGGCCACCGTCGGCCTGCGGGTCGAACCCGCGCCGGTCGACGCGGGCGTCACGTTCGAGCTCGAGGTCGAACTGGGCTCGATGCCGTACGCGTTCATCAAGGCCGTCGAGGAAACCGTCCGCGAGACCCTGCACCAGGGGCTGCACGGCTGGCAGATCCCCGACGCCCGCGTCGTGATGACCCACTCCGGGTACTCCGCCCGGCAGAGCCACGCGCACGCGGTGTTCGACAAGAGCATGTCCAGCACCGCCGGCGACTTCCGGTTCCTCACTCCGCTCGTCCTGATGACGGCACTCCAAGAAGCAGGTACGACGGTGCACGAGCCGATGCACCGCTTCCAGCTGGAGATCCCGACCGACACGACCCGTGCCGTACTCGCGGCCCTCGGCAGACTCCGGGCGATCCCACAGGTACCGGCACTGGCCGCGGAAACCTCAACCCTGGAAGGAGAAATCCCCGCGGCTGCTGTGTACGAACTCGAGCAGCAACTCCCCGGCCTCACCCGCGGCGAAGGCGTCCTGGAGTCGGCGTTCGAACGGTATCAACCGGTGACGGGTCACATCCCAGAGCGCCCGCGCACCGACCACGACCCGCTCAACCGGCGGGAGTACCTGCTGCACGTCCAGCGCCGAGTCTGATGCCATGGACAACGTTCGCGCCGAGGTCGTCGTCCGTGACGACCTCGGCGTCCAACCCCGCCGCGACCATCACGGCCCGCGCGAGGGGTGCCTGACGGTCGCTCATCTCGACGTACACATGACCGCCCGGCGTCAGCCAATCGGTTGCGCCGGCAACGACCCGGCGCAGATTCGCCAGCCCGTCGGCGCCGCCGTCCAGGGTCACGTGCGGCTCGTACAACCGTGCCTCGGCCGGGAGCAGCCGAATCTCGTCCGTCGGCACATAAGGAACGTTCGACAGCAGTACGTCGATCCGCCCGCGCAACTCCACCGGCAGCGCGTCGAACCAGTCGCCCTGGTAGACGCGTCCGCCGTACGGCGTCACGTTCCGCCGGGCACACCGTACGGCCGCCGGCTCAATGTCGGCGGCGTACAACGAGACGTCAACCTGAGCCGCCACGGCCGCGCCGAGCGCCCCGGATCCGCAGCCGAGATCGACGACGACCGCACCGGGAACGATCACCTTCAAGGCCTCGGCGATCAGGGCCTCGGTCCGGCAGCGCGGAATGAACACCCCCGGGTCGACGGCGATCCGCAACCCGCAGAACGACGCCCACCCGACGACGTACTCCAACGGCGAGCCGGCCACCCGCCGCTCGACCATTGCCTCGAGCTCTGCCGCATCGCGCGCGGAGCCGATGATCAGCGCGGCCTCGTCCTCGGCGAACACGCACCCGGCCGCGCGCAACCGGTCAACGATCTCACTTTTCAGCAAGTGAGCAGCCTATCCGAATGCGTTCACTCCGGTGAGCTCCGCCGACACCGTCCACAGCCGCTCCGCCGACGCAGGGTCGATCGCATACGGTCGTACGCCAGGTGCGTCGTCGGTCGACACCTCCGCGACCTCGCAGTCCTCGCAGAACACGCCGCCGAGACCGTCGAGCTGCGGGGACGTCGCCGCCCACACCGAGGTCGCCGCACCCTGCTCCGGGCTCTTGAACTGGATGTGCGGGGTGCCGTCCTCGGAGATCCAGCCGTAGCCGACCATCTCGTCGTGGGTGAGGTGCCGCTGCAGCGGGGTCAGGATGCCACCCGGATGCAGCGCGAACGCCCGTACGCCGGAATCCTTGCCCAGGGCATCGAGCTGGACGGCGAACAGCACGTTCGCGGTCTTCGCCTGCCCGTACGCCTCCCACTTGTCGTACCCCTGCCGGAACTCCAGGTCGTCCCAGCGGATGTCCGACCGCCGGTGCCCGGTCGACGACACCGACACGACCCGCGCCCCACCGTCCGCGGCGATCGCCGGCCACAACCGGTTCACCAACGCGAAGTGTCCGAGGTGGTTGGTCGCGAACTGCGCCTCCCAGCCCGGCCCGACCCGCGTCTCCGGGCTCGCCATGATCGCCGCGTTGTCGATCATGATGTCGATCGACCGCCCGGACGCCAGGAACCGCTCGGCGAACGCCCGGACACTCTCCAGGTCGCCGAGGTCGAGCTCGTCGATCTCGACGCCGTCGACACCGGCGAGCGCCTCGCGCGCGGCGTCCGGACGGCGGGCCGGTACAACGACATGTGCGCCTGCCTTCGCCAGCGCCTTGGTGGTCTCCAGACCGAGGCCGGAGTATCCGCCGGTGACGATCGCGAGCTTGCCGGTCAGGTCGATCCCGGCCAGGACGTCGTCCGCGGTGCTGTCGTGTCCGAAACCCGAGCCGATCTTGTGTTGTGCAGTCATACCATGCAGCGTACGAATTAGAGCTCGCTCTAGGTCAAGTGCGGGTCGGCGAGCAGCGACTCGGCGAGCCGTTGCAGCGCCGGGTTCGGGTTGTCGGGGCTCCAGCAGGCGTGCAGTGTGACCGAGTGTGCGTCGGCCGCCTCGAGTTCGCGGTACCGGACCCCCTCGACGCGCATCGCCATGATCGAGCGCGGGATCAACGCGCAGCCGAGGCCGGCCCGGACCAGCGCGAGCATCGTCGGCACCTGCGAGGCGAGTTGGCTGACCGCGTACCGGTCCATGCCGATCATCGCCGCGCAGATGTCGTGCAGGTACTGCGATCCCTCCGGGCTGTACCCGATGTAGTCGTCGGTCACGTCGACGAGCGAGACGGGTCCGGCACCGGACGCGAGTGGATGCGACGCTGGGACGGCGAGCACCAGGTCCTCCGAATGCACCAGCAGCGATTCGAACCGCTCCGGGATCGGCGGGCGGACCAGGCCGAGGTCGATCTCCAGGTTCGCCAGCGCCTCGAACTGCGCCGGGCTGACGAGCTCGGTCAGCTCCGCCGTCACGCCCGGCGTGCGTTTGCCGACCATGGTGAGGAAGTCGGCGAGTACGGCGTACGCGCCGATCGCGGTGAAGGCGAGGCGCAGCGTGCCGGTGGTGCCGTCCGCGGCGCGCCTCGTGGCCTCGGGTGCTACCTCCAGCAGTGCGAGTACGCGGCGGGCGTGCTCGAGGAACACTCCCCCGGCGGCGGTCAGCCGTACGCCGCGCCCGGTGCGGTCGAACAGTCGTACGTCGAGCGTCCGCTCCAGGCCCTGGATCTGCCGGGTCAGCGGCGGCTGCGTGAGGTTGAGTCTCTGCGCCGCTCGGCCGTAGTGCAGTTCCTCGGCGACGGCGACGAAACCCCGGAGTTGCTGCAGCGACAGATCCATGCAGCCACGGTATCGGTTCATGCGGAAATAGGCTTGGACCGGCATAACGGAAAGCGCCTACCGTCGGTGGTACCCCGACCGAAGGAGTTGCTCCGGTGCCGAATCCGACGCCCAAGCTTGCCGCCCTGATCTCCCCGGAACGCGCCGCCGACGTGGTGGACGCGGAGACCCGGAGGCTGCTCGAGGAGCGGTTCGAGGTGGTGTGGGCGACCGCTGAGCACACCATCACCCCATCGGCACAGCCGGGCGCTCTGCCTCCGATTGATCCAGCTGCGGTTGCTGAGCTGGCGGCAGGGGCTGAGGTGTTGCTGACGAGCTGGGGCACGCCGCACCTGGACAAGGAGTTGTGGGCCGACGGTAAGGGGCCGCGGGTGGTGGCTCATGCGGCGGGGACCGTCAAGAACCTGGTGGATCCGGTGGTGCTGGAGCAGGGGGCGGCGGTGTTTTCGGCGGGGCCGCGGATCGCCTGGTCGGTGGGTGAGTACTGCCTTGGGGCGATGCTCACGCTGGCTCGGCGGTTGCCTCGGTTCGATGCGGCGGTTCGTGCGGGTGGGTGGAAGCAGACCGAGTACCGCGGGCACGAGCTGGCTGGGGCGAAGGTCGGGATCGTCGGAGCCAGCAGTACGGCGCGGGCGTTGATCGCGATGCTGAAGCCGTTCGGGTGTGACCTCGCCGTTTACGATCCATACCTCACGGACGACCGGGCGAAGGAACTCGGCGTACGGACGACGACGCTCGACGACGCCGCCCGTGCACCCTTCCTCAGCATCCACGTGCCGAATGTTCCAGAAACGAAGGGCATGATCACCCGGGCGCTGATCGAGAACCTTCCGCACGGTGCGGTCGTGGTGAACTCCTCGCGCGGACCGGCGATCGATCAGCAAGCCCTCCTGGATCACGCGTTGGACGGCAGGATCTACGCGGCGCTGGACGTCTACGACCCCGAGCCGCCCGCGTTCGAACAACACGTGCTGAGCTCGCAGAACCTGCTTCTCACACCACACATTGCCGGTGATACCGCGGAAGGACATCTGGCGCTCGCGGGGTATGTGGTGCGGGACGCGCTGCGCTGGCTCGAGGACGGTTCGCGCGGGCCGAGCTTCGTCGGCCCCGGCACCTGGTCGATCGCGGCATGAGCAGGATCGCGCAGGTCGAGGTCTTCCCGGTCGCGGTGCCGTTCGCGCGGAAGTTCGTACTCGGCAGCGGCACCGTGGGCTCGCCCGACGCCGCCCCCGACCAGGCCGGCGCGGTGATCTTCGTGAAGCTCACCACCGAGGACGGTGTCGTCGGCTGGGGTGAGCAGCGCGCCCTGCCGAGCTGGAGCTACGAGACCGCCGAGACCATGGCCGTCGTCATCCGCCGCCACCTCGCACCGCTCCTCCACGACCTCACGCCCTTCGACGTCGAGCTCTTCCACCAGCGTGCCGCGAAACGGCTCAGCCCGGCCGTCTCGAACGGTTTCCCCTTCGCGCGCGCCGCCGTCGACATCGCCATGCACGACGCCGCCGGCAAACTCGCCGGCGTACCGGTACACGCCCTGCTCGGCGGCAAGGTGTACGACGAGATCCCGCTCTGCTCGGCGATCGGCGTCGGCGACCAGGACGCCGTCCGCGAGCACGCGATCCAGTCGTCGGACTATGCGGCGTACAAGGTCAAGATCGGTGGCGACCTGGACGCCGACACGGCCGCGATCGAGACCGTCGCGGAAGTTGCCGACGGCAAGCCTCTCTGGCTGGACGCGAACCAGTCGTACCGTCCCGCCGCGCTCCGCCAACTGCTCGACCGGACCAGGGACATCCGTACGATCCACTGCGTCGAGCAGCCCGTACCGAGTACCGACACGCTCGCCATGCAGCGTCTGCGTGAGCTGATCGACCTGCCGATCGCGATCGACGAGGGCAGCTTCTCCGCCCAGGATCTCGCCCGCGCGATCCGTCTCGACGCTGCCGACCTGGTCGTGATCAAGGTGTGCAAATCGGGCGGGCTGCGGAATGCCCTCAAGACCGCACAGACCGCGCTCGCCGGCGGTGTGGAGATCCTGGCCAGCGGACTGACCGACTGCGGAGTCGCGTTCGCCGCCGCACTGCACGTGTTCAGCCAGCTCGAGCTCGCCCTGCCCGCCGAGCTCAACGGGCCGGAGCTCCTGACCGATCTGTACGTCGACGGGCTGAACATCACCAAGGCCGTCGCGACGGTCCCCACCGCCCCTGGACTGGGCGTCGAGGTCGACGAGGAGCGCATCCGCGCCGAGTCGATCGACCTGCTCTACCGGTGAGGAGAACCATGAGCACCAACCTGTCCCGCCGCAGGTTCCTCGAACTGACCGGCCTCGCCGGTGTCGGCGCCGTCGCGGCCGGATGTTCGTCGGGTCCGCCGGCCGGCACGGCGACCTGGTCCATGTGGTCCAGCAGCGCCGCGGAGAAGAAGGTGTGGGAGGCCTTCGGGAAGTACGTCGAGCAGCAGCTCGGCGTGAAGTCCGTCGCCACCCTCACCCCGTCGAGCGGTTACCCGACCAAGCTCGACCTGCAACTCGTCAGCGGCACCGCGAGCCTGGTCACCGCGCTGAACGGCACCCTGATCCCGACGTACGCCGCCCGTGGCGCGCACCGTCCGCTCGACGACCTGATCGAGTCCGACCCGGACTTCAGCCTCGACGACTTCTACGGCACCAGCCGGAAGATCTCCAGCTTCAACGGCAAGACGTACGCGATCGGCTTCGACGTCGCGCCGACGGTCATGTACTACAACAAGGATCTCCTGAAGAAGGAGGGCATCCCGCTCCCGTCCCGGACCGAACCGATGTCCTGGGCAACGTTCCGCGACCTGGCCAAGCAGCTGACGAAGCCCGGCGAGCAGTACGGCTTCACCTGCGCGCCGGCGATCGACGACCTGGTGTCGTGGATCTACTGCGCCGGCGGCAACGTGATGAGCGCCGACGCCAGCCGCAGTACGCTCGGCGACCCCGAGGCGATGCAGGCCCTGCAGTACGTCATCGACCTGTTCGTGAAGGACAAGGTCACGCCGCCGATCAAGAACCTGGTCACCGAGAGCTCGCTGTCGAACTTCATGCAGGGCAACGTCGCGTTCATGCAGAACGGGCCGTGGCAGGTGGTGAACGCCCGGAAGGCGAAGTTCGACTGGGACATCATCCCGTTCCCGGCCGGTGCGAACGGCAGTACGCCGCGGGTCTCGGGCTCCAGCTTCGCAATTCCATCGGGGGTACGCGAGGGGCCGCAGCTCGACCTCGCGTGGAAGCTGCTCAAGATCCTGACCAGCACCGGTGCGCTCGACATCTACGCGAAGGCGGGCCGCAACAACCCGGCCCGGCTGAGCGCGGGCAGCGCGTTCCAGCCGCCGCCGGACAACCTCGGCATCGTCCAGAAGATCCTGGCCGGCAAGCTCGCCGGCGGGCACGCGTTCGACGTCACGACGAACTGGAACCAGGTCAAGCAGCTGCTCGGCCAGGACCTGCCGCGGACGTTCCTCGGCCAGGTCACGGTCGCGGACGCCATCAACGGTCTGACGCCACGGCTCGACGTCCTGATGCGTCAGCATCTCGACACCACCCGCCAAGCCGCCGCCAGGAAGGGGTGATCAACCATGGCCATATCAACAACCGACACCGCACCGGTCACCATCGCAGCGGTAGCGCAGAAGCAGGGTCCGACGCCGCGCTGGCGCAGTCGTGAGGCGCTCACCGCGTGGCTGTTCATCCTGCCGAGCCTGATCGGCTTCCTGATCTTCACCGCCGGACCGGTCGTCGCCGCGGGCGTCATCTCACTGCTGAACTGGAACCTGTTCAGCGCCCCGACCTGGGCCGGCCTGCACAACTTCGCCCGCCTCGGCCCGGACCCGACGTTCTGGTCCGCGCTCGGCAACACGGCGTACTTCACCCTGGTCAGCGTCCCGCTCACGATCCTGGTCAGCCTCGCGCTCGCACTCCTGCTGAACCAGGGCCTGAAACGAATCGCGGTCTTCCGCTCCCTCCTGCTGTTGCCCTACGCAACCATCACGGTCGCGGTGGCGTTCGTCTGGATCTGGCTGTACATCCCGCACGACGGCCTGGTGAACGCCGTGCTCGGATGGTTCGGGATCGGCGGCCCGTCCTGGCTGATCTCTGACACCTGGGCGATGCCGGCGCTGATCCTGATGAGCGTCTGGAAGAGCTTCGGGTTCGGCATGGTGGTGTTCCTGGCCGGTCTGCAGGCGATCCCGCAGCAGCTCTACGAGGCCGGCCGGGTGGACGGTACGTCGCCGTGGAACAGCTTCCGGCACATCACGCTGCCGATGCTCTCCCCCGCGCTGTTCTTCGTGATCGTCACCTCGGTGATCGGCTCGTTCCAGGTCTTCGACCAGGCGCTGATCATGACGAACGGCGGACCGGGCAGCCGCACCACCACGCTGGTCATGTACATCTACCGGACCGGCTTCGAGAACTACGACCAGGGGTACGCCGCCGCGCAGTCGCTGGTCCTGTTCGCGTTCATCGTGATCATCACCGCAGGCCAGTTCCTGTTCCAGCGGAGGCTGGTGCACTATGACAACTGAAGTCCGCCGCAAGCTCATTGTCTTCGCTTGCTTCCTCGTCACCGCCGTCACCTTGATCCCGGTCGTGATGATGGTGCTGGTCGCGTTCCAGTCCGACGGCGAGTCGATGGCCGCCAAGCCGTCGTTCTGGCCGAGCAGCTGGCACCCGGAGAACCTGACCCGCGCGTTCGACCTGGTCCCGCTCGGCAAGTACCTGCTGAACACGGTCTACTTCGCCGGAGGTACGACGATCCTCGAAACGGTGACCGCGGCGCTGGCGGCGTACGCGTTCGCCCGGCTCGACTTCCCCGGCCGGAGCTGGCTGTTCGGGATCTATCTCGCGACCCTGATGATCCCGTCCCAGGTGACGCTGATCCCGCAGTTCGTCCTGGTCGCGAAGCTGCACGGGATCGACACCTGGCCGGGGATGATCCTGCCGCACGCGTTCACCGCGATCGGGGTGTTCCTGCTCCGGCAGTTCTTCCTCGGCATCCCGCGCGACTACGAGGAGGCCGCCCGGCTGGACGGCGCGAACCGCTGGCAGGCGTTCGTCCGCGTCATCGTGCCCCTCGCCGTGCCGGCGATCGCGACGCTGGCCGTCTTCAAGTTCATCGGGCAGTGGAACAACCTGCTCTGGCCGTTGGTCATCTCGAACAGCGACGCGACCCGTACCGCGTCCGTCGGGCTGCAGGTGTTCCAGGACACCAACGGCACGCAGTGGAACCTGTTGCTGATGGCAGCGACCGTGACGACGATCCCGCTGATCGTGCTGTTCTTCCTGACCCAACGCTGGTTCGTCCGAGGTATCACGATGAGTGGGCTGGGAGGCCGTTGATGTCCTATCTGTGGTCCGTCTTCACCAAACCGTGGGCGGGTCTGCCCGGCGACGAGCTCGGCCGGCTGATCGCCGGCATCGGGTTCGGCGGCGCCGAGATCCCGGTGCGCGACACGGCGTACGTCACGCCGGCGAACGCCGAGGCGGAGCTGCCGAAGTTCACCGGGCAGTTACGGGCCGAGGGCATCGAACCGATCAGCGTCGCGAGCGACCTGTCCGAGCCGGTGTTCGCCGCCTGCGCGGAGGCCGGCGTACCGATGATCAGGATCATGGCCGAACTCGGCGCCGACGGGTACGCCGCGTCGGTACGGCGCAACCGCGAACTGCTCGAGCAGGCCGTCGTACTCACGGAACGGTACGACGTACAGGTCGGCGTACAGCCCCACCACGGACGGTACGTGTCGTCGACGCTCGGCGTACTGCAACTGCTCGACGGGCTGCCGGAACAGTACAAGCTGGTGTGGGACGCGGCGCACGACGCGCTCGCCGGCGACCACCCGGCGGTGACCCTGCAACTCGGCGCTGACCGGCTCGGCATCGTCAACCTGAAGAACGTGCACTACGTCCGCACCGGCGGCAACTGGAAGACCAACTTTGTCGAGGCCGAGGACGGATTGTCGGACTGGCCCGCGGTGTTCGCCGTCCTCCAGCAACTCAACTACGACGGCCCCATCTGCCTGACCGGTCAGTATTCCGATCCCTCCGTACCCGTGGAAACCCGGCTGGAAAATGATCTGCGGTTCGCTGTCACATCCGCCGCGCAGCATCCGTCAAGGGGATGAAAGCAACCAACACTTGATGGAGAGCCAATCATGCAAGCACGGATGACCAACCCCGCCATGATCCTGCCGGACGCCACCAAGGGCATCCAGAACATCTACAAGGCGATCGGGCAGTCCGGCACCGACGGCAAGGTGCTGGAGCTCGTGCACCTGCGGGCCAGCCAGATCAACGGCTGCTCTCCCTGCGTGTACGGCGGGATCAAGTCGGCGCTGAAGAACGGCGAGACCGACGAGCGCCTGCACCAGGTCGCCGCGTGGCGGGACTCGGACCTGTTCACCGACGCCGAGCGGGCCGCCCTGGAGATGACCGAGGCGGCGACCCGGCTGGCCGACCACCCGACCGCAGTCACCGACGAGATCTGGGACGCGGCCGCGGACCACTTCGACGAGAAGCAACTGTCCGGGATCATCCTGATGATCGCGCTGACCAACCTGTTCAACCGGCTCAACACGACGGTCCGCGAGCCTGCAGGCGCGACCTGGTAGCTACCGTGGAGCAATGAAATACATGCTGCTGATCTACGGGAACGAACAGACCTGGGACACGCTGCACGAGCAGGGCATCGACGGGGTGATGGACCAGCACCGCGTGCTGTCGGAAGAACTGGAGGCGAACGGTGAGCTCGTCGACAGCACCGGGCTCACCACCAAGAACGCGCGAGTGGTCCGGGTCCAGGACGGCGTGCCGGCGGTGACGGACGGGCCGTTCACCGAGGCCAAGGAAGTGCTGGCCGGGTACTACCTGGTGGACTGCGCGAGCCTCGAGCGTGCGACGGAGATCGCCGCCCGGCTGCCGGAGGCGCCGTACTCCCCGATCGAGATCAGAGAGCTGGCCGAACCGACGGAGTCCTGACTGTTCCAGGGACTTGCCGGCCTCAGCTGGGCGTTGGACACCTGAGACCGGCGAGTCACTGACTCAGACTCCCGACGCGAGAATGACCCCACCTGAGGCGGGCTGGTCGCCCATGCCCCGGCCACCTTGGACGTACACCGTGCTGCCAGGCACCGGTGCCTGGACACCGGACCTGAGTCGCAGCGTGGTCGTCATACCGTTGCTCAACCTCAGCACGGCCACGCGTCGCGGTGGCACCGACGGAATCGACGAGCTCACCTCGTGGATCCCGGTACACACCGCCGGTTGGACCGAAGCTCGTCCGAGCCCAGCGTTGCCGTGACTCCTCACATCACGGCACTGCCCGGCGAGCCTACTCATCGCTGACACACTTCCCCCTTCTCATCGTTTACTGCCCCCGAGTGATGGCGGTAGCCGTCAACAATTGCTGAGCGTGACGATGTTTTCAAGGGATGGTGACCGGAATCCCGCTTTCCGGAATCCGGGTCTCAGGAAACCTCAGGGAAGCGTGTGGTGCTGGCGCGTTCGACGACCCGGTGCGGGATCATCACCCTGCGTGGCGGCGCGTCCTTGTCCGCCATGCGCTCACCGAGCAGGTCGAGAGCGGCGGCGACGAAGGCCCGCCGGTCGAAGTCGATGGTGGTCAGCGGCGGGATCATGAACTGACTCTCGAGGATGTTGTCGAAGCCGGCGACCAGCGTCTGCCGCGGTACGTCGACGCCCGCGCTCCACAGCGCCGACAGCGCACCGGAGGCGATCGTGTCGGTGAAGCAGAAGAACGCGTCCGGCAGCTCGTGCTCGACCAGGTGCTTCCCCACCACCGTCGCCGCACCTTCAGGCCGCCAGCGGTCGAGCGGGATCTGCAGGGCCGGGTCGATCGGTACGCCGGCCTCCTCGAGCGCCTCGCAGTATCCCTGGGTACGCAGCCGGGACGCCGCCGTGCCCGGGGACTGCGCCGAGCCCGCGAGCATGCCGGCACCACTGGACCCGCGCGGGATCTCCGGCGTGCCGACCGCGGCGATGCGCCGGCAACCCTGTGCCAGCAGGTGTTTCGTCAGGTCACGCGCCGCGGCGACGTTGTCGATCGCGACCTGGCTGACCACGTCCTGGTCGACGTCACCGATCAGCACGACGGGCGGCAGCGGGCCGGCCGACATCACTGCACTGTCGTCCAGGTTGACCGGGTTGAGGATCAGTCCGTCGACCAGGTACGCGCGCGCCTTCGACAACAGCTCGAACTCGCGGGTCGGCTCCGCGGCGGTCTGCTCGATCTGCACACCCCAGCCGCGTTCGTGGGCGAGCTCGACGACCAGGTGCACGATCTCGGCCGAGTACGGACGAAGGAGATCGGGCAACGCGAGCGCGATCATGCCGGAGCGCCCGTTGCGCAGGCCGCGGGCGCTCATGTTCGGCACGTAGTCGAGCTCGGCGAGTGCGCTCTCCACCCGCGCACGGGTCTCGGGCCGTACGAAGACGACGCCGTTGATCACGTTCGACACCGTCTTCGGCGACACCCCGGCCAGCTTGGCGACATCTTTGACGGTGGGACGCATGCCGCCCATTGTCACACCTGACGTACGTTGTCTGTCACCCGTCAGCGGGTGATCAGCGCCCCACCGTTCACATGCAGCACCTGGCCGGTGAGGTGGCGGGCGGCCGGCGAGGCGAGGAAGTGGATCGTACCGGCGATGTCGGCGACCTGCCCCTCGCGCTTGGTGAACGTTGCCTGGAGCAACATCTCGCGGCGCTCGCCGGTCAGCCGTCCCTTGAAGAACTCCGTGTCGGCGGTGAAGCCGGGCGCGACGACGTTCGAGGTGACGCCCTGCGGACCCAGTTCGGCGGCGACGTCGGCGTTCCACATCGCCAGCGCGGCCTTCGACGCACCGTACGAGCCCGGGCCGCGGGCGCCTGCGATCGAGCCGAGGTGGACGACGGCTGTGGTCAGCCGGGGCCCGAGCGCGGTGGTGGTGAGGACCGCGCTGATCAGGTTGGCCTCGAGGTTGGCGAGCCAGTTCGCCTTCAGCTGGGCCAGGTCCCCGTCCGGCCGGCCGAGGTCCGTGTTGCCGCCGGCATTGTTGACCAGGACATCGACCTGTTCGGGCAGTTCGTCCAGCAAGCGCTGGACCTGTGCCGGGTCGGTCGCATCGCACACCACCGAACGGACGCCCAGGTCGGCCGCAGTCTTCTCGAGTACGTCGGCCCGCCGCCCGGTGATCACCACGTCGTCACCGTCCGCACGGAAGCGCTCCGCGGTCGCCCGGCCGATCCCGGTCGCTCCCCCGGTCACCACGATCGTACGCATCTCGCTCCTCACGTTTAGCTCTAAATGTTTAGACCTAAACGTACCATGGGCCCGTGACCGACAACTACCCGCTCGACAGCCCGAGCCCGTACCCGGCCGCCGAGATCGCCCGCGCCTGGCAGCGCGAGCGCCCCGGAACGCCGACCGACTCGATCGAGATCGTCACTCCGCTGTGGCGACTGGCGAAACTGTTCGCCGACGACCGGCGGCGCGTGCTCGCGGACGCCGGCGTCGACCCGGCCACACTCGATCTGCTCAGCGTGCTGCGCCGCGCGGGCACGCCGTACGAGCTGGGTACGCGCGAACTGGCCCGCCGTACGCTCGTCACCGCCGGCGCGATCTCGCAGCGGGTCGCCCGCGCCGAGGACAGCGGGCTCGTCACCCGGCGATCGGCGGACGACGGAAGCCGCGCGGTGCTGGTCGCGCTGACGGAAGCCGGTCACGACCTGATCGAGCGGACCGTCGACCGGGTACTGACGCGGGAGTCCGAACTGGTCGCGTCCCTGTCCCCCGGCAACCGCGCACAACTGGCGTCACAACTGCAGGAATTGCTCGATGAGGTCTCTCACTTGGCCCGCAAACCTTCGTGACGCGATTGAAGGTTTGCGAACCGAGCCAGATCGGCCAGCTCCTCGGTCAGCTCGGCGGGCTCGAACAGGTCGGTCGAGAGGTCGGCGTGCCGCCAGGCCCCGATCGCCCGGCCGGCTCTGATCACCGCCGGGCTGAGGATGCCACCGCCGGGGAAGATCGACTTCGGCAGCTCCTGGAAGCGGTTCTGGTAGCCGAGCAGGTAGGCATCGAACTCGCCGAGCATGCGGACGTCCTGGCAGCCGGGCAGGTCCTCGACGGCGTACAGGTCGGTGGCCTCGACCTCGACGGAGGTGGTGGCGACCGCCTTGATCGCTCGGCGTGCGTCCGGCACGGGAAGCCCCGCCCAGGTGGCGAAGTCGCGCGGCGTCGCCAGGCCGTACGCGGTCAGATAGCGGTGGGCGAGGGCTTCGAGGTCTCCCTCCAGGACGAGGGGTTTGCCCAGCCAGTCGGTGACCGCGACCCAGGTCTCCCCCGGTCCGTAGCACAGCCGCCCGAGCAGTCCGGCGTACCGGATGAGCGCGTACACGGCCTGGCCCTTCGGTTCCGGGATGAGTCCGGCTCGGACGAGTACGTCGGCCAGGTCGGCGCGGGTACACGGGCCATGGGCAAGCAGGTGTTCCTCGAGTACGTCTGCCGCCTGCGACCGGATCCGCTCCGGGAGGCCGAGTTCGCAGTACCGGCGTTCGGTGTCCTTGATCAGCTTCGGGCCGAGCAGGCCGAGCAACGGGCCGGCGTCCTCGGTCGCAACGAGTTGCAGCGTCCCGCGCATGAACCAGCCGCGGACGACGCAGCGTTCGGTCACCTGGGCGTGCGTGACGTCGGCGAACGTGGTCGCGGTCGATCGGGCGCGCACCGCGTACGCCGCGCCTCGCCAGGTCTGGGCCTGTAGTCCCCCCGTCCGGCGGACGACGTCGGCCACCCCTCCGGGGCCGGCCTCGTGCACCGGACGCGCAAGGCAGTTGGCCTGCATCCTGGCCGCCAGCAACCAGTCGACGGACCTCCGCGTCACCCCTGCATGACACCACGAACTCACCGGTTCCGCATCTCCGCCCGCCAATTTGCCTGGCCCACCCACGAGATGAGGGGTTCGTGACCCTCTGTACGGGTCACGAACCCCTCATTTGATGGGTCTGCCAGGCAAACGCGCGTAGTTGTCAGAGGGCGGGCTGGACCAGGTTGGCGTACGACGCCTGGCCGGTGACGTTCGGGTGGTACGACTCGCTGACCGGGTTCGACAGGCCGTTGATCCACTCCGGGCTGCCGCAGACGGCGTGGCCGATGAACGCCGACGTCGGGTTCACGAACGAGAACCCGGCCGCGCTCGCGGCGGCCTGGAGCTTTGAGTTGAGCAGGTCGGCGGTCGCGTTCAGCTTGGTCATCTCGTCCGAGCTGAAGAAGGTACCGGCGTTGCAGTCGGTGCCGTTGAAGATCCGCGGATACCCGACCACGACGACCGTCGCCGACGAGGCCCGGCTCTTGATCGACGAGTACAGGCTGTTCAGCCGGCCGGGCAGTGTGTTGTTGATGATCGACTGCGCGCCGGCCACCGCGCTGTTGCAGTCACCGAGCCACGACGGCTCGGCGCAGGTGGTGATGACCGAGGAGAAGCCGGCGTCGTTGCCGCCGACCTGCACCGAGACGATGTCGGTCGAACTCGTCACCGACGGCAGCTGGTTCGCGGTGACGTCGGCGACCTTGGCGCCGGAGCAGGCGACGAACGTCAGGTTGGCGCCGATCCGGGAGGCGTCGACGTAGGCGTAGGCGTACGTCGAACGCTGACAGGACCCGCTGCTGGAGATGTACGTCCGGGTGCCGACGCCGGAGGCGTACGAGTCACCCATCGCGACATAGTTCGGCGCCGCGGCGTGCGCGACTCCGGGGATCAGGAGGGAGGCTGCGCCGAGGGCGGCAGCGGACAGCAAACTGGCGATGGACTTCATGGGCGGACCGCCTTTGTGAGCGAGGTGTGGCGACTGAAGTACTCAACGTCACCTTCGCTGACTCGCGAGTAACACACAAGGGCCTGGTAACAAATTCACCGTTGATTCCCGGTGACAGTCACCAACTAGCCGCGCGCTCCGCTCCTGCGACGGACAGGGAGTCTCATCCGAGGGCTTTGAGAGCCTCGCCGATCGCCCGGTGGAAGGTCGGGTACGCCCAGATCATCTGGCGCAGGCTCTGCACCGGCACGGCGGCGTGGACCGCGACCGCCAGGGCGCTGAGCACTTCACCACCGGTCGGGCCGGCGCTCGTCGCACCGACCAGTACGCCCCGGTCGGCGTCCAGCACGACCTTGATGAAGCCCTCGTTGCCCGCCTTGTGGATCCAGCCGCGGGTCGACGCCGGGATCGGGGTCGAGCCGGTCCGCACGTTCAGCCCGGCGTCGCGGGCCTGCTGCTCGGTCATCCCGACCGCGCCGATCTCCGGGTCGGTGAAAGTCACCCGCGGCATCGCGTGGTAGCTGGCTGTCGGCGCGTCGGGCTCCTGCAGGATGTCGCGGACCGCGATGTCGGCCTGGTACATCGCGTTGTGCGTGAACGCGCCGACGCCGGTGACATCGCCGACCGCCCACACCTTGTCTCCCGCGCGGACGTGCTCGTCGACCTCGATCCGGCGCGCGGCCGGATCCAGCCCGAGCTTGTCGATCCCGAGGTCCGCGGTCGCCACCCGGCGACCCGTTGCCACCAGCAACTTCTCCCCGGTCGCCGTGGTGCCGTCCTCGAGCGACACGGTGAACGTGTCACCGGCGTACCCGACCTGCTTCGCGTGCGCGCCGCGGCGGAACGTCACGCCGTCGCGCTCCAGCGCCTCCCGGGCCAGTACCCCCGACTCCGGCTCCTCCATCGCGAGCACCTCCGGGGCGCCCTCGATGACGGTCACCTGGACACCGAAGCGCGCGAACACCTGCGCCAACTCCATCCCGATCGCGCCACCGCCCAGGATCAGCAGCGACGCCGGCAGCGTCTCGGCCTCGATCGCCTCACGGTTCGTCCAGAACGGCGTACCGGCCAGGCCGTCGATCGGCGGGATCGACGGAACCGTGCCGGTCGCGATCACGATGCCACGACTGGCTTCGTACTCGGTGTCGGCGGCGCGGACCGTGTTCGGGCCGGTGATCGTCGCGACGTCCTTGATCACGGTGGCGCCCTTGCCCACCAGGCGGTCGACCGCGACCTGGTCGTTCCAGGTGTCGGTCGCCTCCTCGCGGATCCGTTTCGCCACCGGTGTCCAGTCCGGCTGCACGGTCGACGTACCGGCGATGCCCTCGACGCGGCGGGTCTCGGCGATCAGGTTCGCGGCCCGGATCATCATCTTGCTCGGGATGCACCCGTAGTACGGGCACTCGCCGCCGACCAGCCGGGACTCGATACCGACCACACGCAGGCCGGCCTGCGCCAGCCGCCCGGCCGTCTCCTCCCCGCCCACACCAAGTCCGACGACGACCACATCAACCTGTTCAGCCATGCCGCCCAATCTGTCAGACCGCCCGGACGCGGCCAAGTCGGCACCCGGCGCGTCATCGCACGGTAAGGAGACGTTCACCGCACGCCACTACCGTTCTGTGCTCGTAGAAGTGAGGACAGAGTTGTTCGATTTCTCAGGGCTCGGCAGCATCGATCTGGGCACCGTCATTTCCCTGGTCTCGGTGATCGTCACGGCGATCGTGTGGCTGCTCGACCGGTACGTCTGGCGCCGCAAACGGCTCGTGTACCGGGTCCAGGTGGACGCGCAGATCGGCGTACATCCCCGTCAGGGCCACGCCCGGGATCTGGTCGACGTCGAGGTCAGGCACCAGGGCGAGGTTGTCGAGGACCCGAGCATCGCGCTGCTCCGGATCGACAACACCGGCACCGACATCGACGCCTCGGACATGAAGGGTGAGCTCGAGTTCAGCTTCCCGGAGCGCAAGATCGTCCGGATGAAGGTCGTCGAGTCGCACCCTCCCAAGCTGGGCCAGATGATCGAGAAGAGCCTGAAACCGGCCGCCTACGTCGACAAGGACACGCTGGTCGTGCCCAAGTTCGACATCAACCACGGCGATCACTTCAAGTTCCTGCTGGTGCTGTCCGGGGTCGGCAAGGGTGTCACCCACGAGGGGTACCTGACCGGTGGTGCGAACGGCGGCGTCTACCACGAGCCGCGGCCGCGTGGACCTGGCCGGCGGACCTTGATCTTCGGTGCAACGACGCTGGTGCTGGTCGGCGCGCTGGTCGCGTTCTTCCTGGTCGACGTACTGCAGCCGCCGTCGAACTGCGCTTCCGGCCAGATCCAGGTGATCGGGTCGACCGCGGTGGAGCCGACGATGACCGAGCTGCGGAGTGCGTACTCGAGCGAGTGCTCGCACGCCGACATCATGATCGCCGCCAACGGCAGCCGCAGCGGCGTACTCGACCTGAAGTCGCTCGGCGCGCACGACCCGGCCGCGGCGAGCAAGGTGATCGCGATGTCGGACGGGCCGGCCGAGGATGCGCCGACGCTGAGCGGTGAGGCGGTCGCGGTGGTCGTCTTCGCGGTCGTCGTCAACCGGTCGGCGGGCGTCACCGGCCTCACCACGGACGAACTGCGGAAGATCTACACCGGCAAGGTCACCAACTGGAACCAGCTCGGCGGCAAGAACCTGCCGATCCGGATGGTCAGCCGCGTCGGGCCGGCGTCCGGGTCTCGGCTGGTGTTTCGGGAGAAGGTGCTCGGCGGGGACCAGGAGCTCGGGATCACGTCGGACGACTGCCGGCGCGACGACGACGCGGCCGTGGCGACGTACCACCGCTGTGAGGTCGGCACGACGGACGAACTGCTGACGCGGGTGAACGAGATCGACGGCGCGATCGGGTACGCCGAACTCGGCAGCGCGCGGAAGTTCCCGGGCCTCGCCGCGGTCACGATCGACAACGTCGTACCGGACACGTCGAAGGTCGCGGACCGGTCGTACAAGTTCTGGGAGGTCGAGCACGCGTACACGTACCGGGCACCGGAGCCGAAGTCGCTGACCGGCGCCTTCCTCGACTACATCCGCTCCACCGAGGCCCGGCCGGTCCTCGAGCGCGGCGGACTCGTTCCGTGCAGCGCACTACCGACAGGATTCTGCGGCTAATGTGCTGAACATGTACGTGATCGCGCACCTCAGTGACCCACACCTCGACGGCTCCGAGGAGGCGCGGTCCCGGCTGCGGCGGATCACGTCGTACGTCCGCTCCTCGAGCGTCGACGTGGTCCTGGTCACCGGCGACCTGGCCGACCACGGGCTTCCCGAGGAGTACCTGGAGGTTTCTCGCGAGCTGACCTTCGACGTACCGGTGCTGGTTGTCCCCGGCAACCACGACGTCAGCAATCCCTTCCGGGCCCTGGTGACAGAACCGGGCACCGGCCACCCCGTCCACCAGGTCCGCGAGGTCGGCGCGACTCGCTTCATCCTCGTCGACTCCACCGTGCCGGGCGAGGACCACGGGCTGCTGTCGGACGAGTCCCTCGCCTGGCTCGACGACGCCCTCGGTCACGCAGTCGACGGTCCGCTCTTCGTCGCCATGCACCATCCGCCGTTCGAGCTCCACCACCCAGTCATGGACCAGTGGAAACTCCAGAACCCCGACGCGCTCGCCAAGGTCCTGCAGGGCAAACCCGTCACCGCCCTCCTCACCGGCCACGTCCACAACGCGATCGTCAGCACCTTCGCCGGCCACCCCGTCCTGGGCGCCCCCGGCATCCGCTCCACCGTTCCGCTGCCCTTCGAACCCCACACCGATTCAGTGGTGGACCCGACCGCCCACCCCGGCCTCGCCTTTCACATCCATACGCCGGGCACGCCACTGCAAACGATCTACCGCTACCCCACCGACCCTGCGTAGCTGGGAGACTGCTCCGGTGGACGAGTTCGTTGTGCGTGCGATCGGGCGGGTCGAGTCCGAGTTGCGGAAGCGGGCGGATGCTCCGCGGCAGGGCGACGAGGGGGCGCCGGACGCCTGGGTCGTGTTCGACGCGTCCGTACGGGAGGCGCTCGCGGACATTGCGGCCGGCGATGAGCTGATCCTGATCAGCTGGTTCGACCGGGCGGATCGTGAAGTACAGAAGGTGCATCCGCGCGGCGACGAGTCGCGCCCGCCGACGGGGGTGTTCAGCACCCGCTCACCGGACCGGCCGAACCCGCTCGGGCTGCACCGTGTCACAGTACTGGCCGTCGAGGGCCTCCGGGTCCACGTCAACAACCTCGAAGCGCTGGACGGCACTCCGATTGTTGACGTGAAGCCCGTGCTCGGCGGAGTGTCCGAGCGTTAGATCTCCCGGCTTGGGGAGGGTTTTGCTCCTGTAGCGGGACGGAATCCTCCCCAAGGCCGGCCGAACTCGTCAGGAGCGAACTACGCGGTAGTCGGCCAGGATGTGGCCGGCGGGAGTTTTTGTGCCGTGGATTGTCTCGAGGCGGAGAGGGCCGAGGGCGTCGAGGAGCTTCTGGCCGGTGCCGACGACCGTCGGGGCGATGACGAGGTGGAGTTCGTCGACCAAGCCGGCGTTGAGGAGGGCTCGGGTGACGGAGATGCTGCCGTGGATGCCGATGTCGTTGCCGGGCTGGGCCTTCAGGTCGCGAACGAAATCAGCCAGGTCGCCGGTGATCGCGTGCGAGTTCGCCCAGGCGCCACCGAGCGGGCTGGACGTGGCGACGTACTTCGGGGCCGCGTTCACGAACGACGCGAACGGCTCGACGTCGCTGGTCGGCCAGTAGCCGGACCACTCGTCGTACGTCCGGCGGCCGAGGATCACGGTGTCCTGGGTGGCGATGAGGTTCTCGCCGGCGGCATCTGTCTCGTCGTCCCACCCGGTGAGGAACTGGTCCGCCTTCTCGGCGACACCGTCGAGGGACAGGAAGTACGCGGCAACAACTTTGCGCTGATTCGTCATACCCCGGCGTCGAACGACACAGGAACAGATCGACACCGACCGGGTCAGAAGTTGATCATGTGGCCTTCGAGGCCGTGGAAGGCTTCTTGGAGGGCTTCGCTGAGGGTTGGGTGGGCGTGGACGTTGCGGGCCAGTTCCTTGGTGGTCAGGTCCCACTTCTGGGCGAGGGTCAGCTCGGGCAGCAGCTCGGTGACCTCGGGGCCGATCAGGTGGGCGCCCAGGAGTTCGCCGTACTTCGCGGAGCTGATCACCTTGACGAAGCCGGTCGGGTCGCCGAGGCCGTGGGCCTTGCCGTTCGCGGTGAACGGGAACTTCGCGACCTTCACGTCGTGGCCCAGCTTGCGGGCCTCCTCCTCGGTGTAGCCGAAGCTCGCGATCTGCGGCTGGCAGAACGTCGCCCGCGGGATCATCGCGTAGTCGAGCTCCATCGTCTCGTGCCCGGCGATCGTCTCGGCCGCGATCACGCCCATCGCCTCGGCCGCGTGCGCGAGCATCAGCTTCGCGGTCACGTCGCCGATCGCGAAGATGTTCGGCACGTTGGTCCGGCAGAAGCCGTCCACGTCGATCGCGCCGCGCTCGGTCAGCGCGACCCCGATCTTGTCCAGCCCGTACCCGTCGACCCGCGGCTGGAAGCCGATCGCCTGCATGACCTTGTCGGCCTCGATCGTGTGCTGTACGCCGTCCTTGCCGGTCACCGTGACCTTCACCGAGGCGCCGGAGTCGTCGATCGAGTCCACCCGGGTCGAGGTCAGTACGTCGACGCCGAGCTTCTTGTACGCCTTGGCGAGCTCCTTCGAGACCTCCGGGTCCTCCAGCGGGACCATCCGGTCGAGGAACTCGACGATCGTCACCTTGACGCCGTAGTTCGCCAGCACGTACGCGAACTCGACACCGATCGCGCCCGCGCCGGCGATCACGATCGAGCCCGGCAGTTCCTCGGTGAGGATCTGCTCCTCGTACGTCACCACGCGGTCGCTGAGCTGCGTACCGGGCAGCAGCTTCGTGGTCGCGCCGGTCGCGACGATGCAGGAGCCGAACGTGACGGTCTCCGACGACCCGTCGTTCAGCGTCACATCGAGCGTGTTCGCGTCGGTGAACGAACCCCAGCCGTCGAACTCGGTGATGTTGTTCTTCTTCATCAGGAAGTGGACGCCCTTGACCCGGCCGTCGGCGACCTTCCGGGAACGCTGCACCGCGGTCGGGAAGTCGAAGCTGACCTCTCCGCTGATACCGAAGGTCTTCGCCTCCGTCCGGAAGATGTGCGACAGCTCGGCGTTCCGCAGCAGCGCCTTGGACGGGATACAGCCCACGTTCAGGCAGACACCGCCCCAGTACTTCTTCTCGATGATGGCGGTCTTGAGCCCGAGCTGGGCGGCGCGGATCGCCGCGACGTACCCACCCGGACCCGCGCCGAGGACAACAACGTCAAAGTGCGAGGCCATGGGGTGAATGCTAGCCGGGGTTCCGTAAGGACCGTACGACGCCTACGCTTGGGCATCGCGTGAGGCGAGTTACATGGGGGAACGGATGGATCTGGGGAAACGCCGAGGGCTGCGCTTTGCGGCAATCGGCATATTGTTGGCGGCCGTGGCAGTACCGGCGTACGCCGACGACCCCACGCCCACAACCTCCCAGCCTCCCCCCGCTTCCGTCACGGACGTGAACCGCTCGCTGGAGCAGCTCCAGGCCGAGGCCGCCGCCGTCCAGGCCGACTTCGCCAAGGCCACGATCGCCTACACGAAGGCCCTCAAGGAGGCGCAGACCGCCGAGGCTGCCGCGAAGGCCGCCGAGTCGACGGCCAGTACGTCGAAGAGCCACGCGGACGTGGAACGCCACCGCCTCGGCGTGATCACCGCACAGGCGTATCAACTGGGCATCCCGACGGTGATGGGTACCGAGTCGCTCCTCTGGTCGCTCGCCCCGGTCGCCGAGAACCTCCAGGAGATCGCCGACCGGCAGACCGCGATCGTCCAGCTCGGCAGCACCCAGGTCTCGCAGTACAACACCGCCATGGCCGCCGAGGCGGAGTCGAACCGGCTGAAGTCGGACGCGGTCTCCAAGCGCGCCGCCGCGAACGAGGCTGCCGCCAAGGCGCAGGAGCTGAGCAAGCAGGTCCAGCAGAAGGCCGCCGACGCATCCGCGATGATGGCCGACCAGACCGCCGACCTGGATGTGGCCTCCGGGGTCTCGCAGGAACTCCAGACGGTCCGCGACGCACAGGCGCTCGCCCGGTGGAAGACCTACCTGACCGAGCTCACCGCCGCGAAGGTCACTCCCCCGGCCGCCGCCCTGCTCAAGAACCCGAGCAAGCTCCCGGCCGGTCTCACGCCACTCACCCGCCGCGGCGCAGCCGTACCAGGTGTCGCGTCCGTCACCACCGCCGGCCGCACCGTCCGGGTGATGTCCGCCGAGACCATCCGCGCGGTCAACCAGGCCTTCAGCCTCGTCGGCAAGCCGTACGGCGTCGCCGCGACCGGCCCCGACAAGTACGGCTGCCTCGGCGCCGCCCGCGTCGCGTGGGAGCCGTACACGACCCTCCCCAACCTGGTCGGCAAGGTCTACCCCGACTACCAGGCCGTCCCGACCACGCAGATCCAGCCGGGTGACCTGCTCGTGATGGGCAGTAGGTCGTACGGACTGGTGCACATCGGCGTCGCGCTCGACGACGACGAGATGATCGCCGCCGACGAGTCCAAGGGCGCGGTTGTCGTCACCAGCGTCCCCGACAACCTGTACGCCGCCCTGCGCCCGACGCTCGGCGCGCCGACGAAGCCCCAGGTCGCACCCGCCGCCACGAGTGACGCGTACGCGTTCCGCTGCGGCAACACCGCCACCTCGTACGACGTCGGCTCCGGCTCCTGGACCTGGCCGCTCCCGGACGGCACCTACGAGATCGGTACGCCGTTCGGCGCATCCGGCTCGGAATGGTCGTCCGGCTTCCACACCGGGCAGGACTTCCCGGCCCCGATCGGTACAACGGTCCGCGCCGTCACGTCCGGCGTGGTCCGGGTCGAGCACCCGGCCTGGGCCGGCAACCTGGTCCGGATCGACCACGGCAACGGCCTGGAGACCCTGTACGCGCACCTGAGCCGCGTCGACGTCACCGACGGCCAGCAGGTCACCGCCGGCCAGCAGATCGGTGCCGTCGGCGACAAGGGGAACACGACCGGCCCGCACCTCCACTTCGAGGTCCGGCTCGGCGGCGAGCCGGTGAACCCGATGCCGTTCCTGGCCACCGGCTCCGCGAGCACCGGCTGGGGTGGCTACAGCAACGGCATGATCCCGGCCAACAAGCTGTGCGCGATCGGCGCCGGCCACATGCTGCGCTGCGACGCCGCCGCGGCGTACCTCCGGTTGGCGTCCGCGTACCGCGCCCAATTCGGCAAGAGCCTGTGCATCACCGATTCGTACCGCTCGTACACCGCCCAGGTGAACCTCTACCAGCGCAAGCCGTCCCTGGCCGCCCTCCCCGGCACGTCCAACCACGGCTGGGGCGTCGCGGTCGACCTCTGCGGCGGGATCGACAAGTACAACACCACGCAGTATGAGTGGATGAGGTCCCACGCCCCGGCGTACGGCTGGCTGCACCCGGCCTGGGCCGACCAGGGTGGCTCCCGCGAAGAGCCCTGGCACTGGGAGTTCGGCAACCCGGCCAGCGCCTAGCCACCCGCGACGTAGCCACCGGGACCGGTGCCGAGGACAACAACGGCACTGCCTTGTCCCCCGTTCGGCCGACCTTGTCGTCCGAACGGTCACACTCCGCGATCACGGGTTCCGCCGGCACGGTCCGCCGCCTACGCTGGCCGGGACGCGGGGGGCGTTCACCTCCACGCGTGAGGCGAGCGACACACGGGGGCATGATGGAGTGGGGGAACCGTCGAGGGCTGCGGCTCGCGGCGCTCGGCACGTTACTGGCAGTGACCGCACTGCCGGCGTACGCCGATGACCCGACCCCACCGCCACCGGCATCCGTGACGCAGGTCGGCCGCTCGCTCGAACAGCTCCAAGCCGAAGCCGCCGCCCTGCAGGCTGATTTCGCCAAGGCCACCATTGCCTACACCAACGCGCTCAAGGCCTCCCAGGCCGCAGAGGCTGCGGCCAAGAAGGCGGAGGCCGAAGCAGCCGTCGCCAAGGCCAAGGCGGAGGAGAAGCGTCACCGGCTCGGGCTGCTGACGGTACAGGCGTACCAGCTGGGTATCCCGACCACCATCGGCACCGAATCGATGCTTTGGTCGCTGGCACCGATCGCGGAGAACCTGCAGGAGATCGCCGATCGCCAGGTCGCCATCACCCAGGTCGGCAGCGTGCAGGTCTCGCAGTACCACACGGCTATGGCAGCCGTGGCCGTCGCGGACAAGGCGAGTCGGGACGCCGCCGCGAATCGTGCGGCCGCAGACCAGGCCGCCGCCAAGGCGAGCCAGCTCAGCCAAGCTGTCGCGAAGAAGGCCGCGGATGCGGCCGCCGCGATGCAGGATGAGGTCGCTGAGTTGGCCAACGCCTCCGAGTTGATCGACGAGCTCCAGGACACCCGCAACCAGCAGGCGCTCTCCCGCTGGAAGACCTACCTGACCGAGCTGACTGTGGCCAAGGTCAAGGCGCCGGCTGCCGGCGCCATCACGAACCCGACCAAGCTTCCGGCCGGGCTGAGGCCGCTGATCAGGCGAGGCAAGGCGGTCGCCGGCGCAGCCGCGGTGGTCGACGACGGACGGGTCGTCCGTGTGCTCTCGGCGGAGACGATCCGTGCGGTGAACCAGGCCTTCAGCCTGGTGGGCAAGCAGTACGGCGTCGGCGCGACCGGCCCGGACATGTACGGCTGCCTCGGCGCAGCGCGGGCCGCCTGGCAGCCGTACACGACCCTCCCCAACCTGGTGGGCAACGTCTACCCGAGCTACCAGAACGTGCCGGTCGCACTCACCCAGCCCGGCGACCTGCTTCTCGTCGGCAGCAAGTCCGTCGGCCTGTTCCACATCGGCATCGCACTCGACGACAACGAGATGATCGCCGCGGACGAGACGAAGGGCTCGGTCGTCGTCACCAGCATCCCGGACAACCTGTACGCCGCTGTTCGCCCCACACTGGGCAAGCCGCAGCGGCCGCAGGTCGCACCGGTCGCCACCTCCGAGGCCCAAACGCTCCGCTGCGGTGCCACGCCGACGTACGAGGGTGGCAGCGACTCATGGACCTGGCCGCTGGCGGACGGGACGTACGAGATCGGTACGCCGTTCGGTCAGCCCGGCCCGCTCTGGTCGAGCGGTTTCCACACCGGTCAGGACTTCGTGGCAGCCATCGGTACGCCGGTGCGAGCGGCGGCCGCGGGTACCGTGCGGATCGAGCACCCGGCATGGGCGGGAAACCTGGTGCGGATCGATCACGGCAACGGCCTCGAGACTCTCTACGCTCACCTGAGTGAGATCGATGTCGCCGACGGCACGCACGTAAGCGCCGGTCAGCGGATCGGCGCCGTCGGGGACGAGGGCAACACGACCGGGCCGCATCTGCACTTCGAGGTGCATCTCGGTGGCAAGCCGGTGAACCCGATGCCGTTCCTGGCCACTGGTACCGCGAGTACCGGATGGGGTGACTACAGCAACGGCATGATCCCGGCGAGCAAGCTGTGTTCTCTTGGGGTCTCCGGTCACAAGCTGCGGTGTGACGCGGCAGCGGCGTACCTGCAACTGGCGAGTGCCTACCGTGCCCACTTCGGCAAGAGCCTCTGCATCACCGACTCGTATCGCTCGTACAGTGCCCAGGTCGACCTGTACGCGCGCAAGCCGTCCCTGGCCGCCCTGCCCGGTACGTCGAACCACGGCTGGGGCGTCGCTGTCGACCTGTGCGGCGGCATCGAGCACTACGGCACCGTCCAGTACCAGTGGATGAAGGCTCACGCGCCCGCCTTCGGCTGGGGTCATCCCGCCTGGGCCGACCAGGGTGGCAAGCGCGAGGAGCCGTGGCACTGGGAGTTCGGAAACCCGGTCTCTTCCTAGGTCTGGGTAGGCTGGCGGTGTGGCCGAGAAACAGAGTCCCGACCGCACCGATGACAACATCACGCTGGACGCTGCGGACGACCGGTGGGAGTGGCGGCGCCGGATCCGGGAGAACCCGAGGAAGTTGCTGTTCTACCGCGTCGGCGTGGGCGTGGTCGGTGGTCTGCTGATCATCGCCGCCCCGCTGACCGGCTGGCTGCCGGGCCCGGGCGGGATCCCGTTGTTCATCGCGGGGCTCGCCGTGCTGGCCAGCGAGTTCGAGTGGGCGCAGCGGCTGCTGTACCGGGTCAAGGAGTGGGTGAAGGCACTCACCACCTGGACCGGCAAGCAGCCCGCCTGGCTGAAGGCGCTCGGGACGGTCGCCCTCTTCGTCTGTGTCGTCGTCGGCGTCTGGCTGTACATGGGCGTCCTCGGCGTGCCGGGCTGGCTGCCCGACTCGTGGGAGTCATGGCTGGACGAACTTCCCCTCCTGGACTGAATAGGCGGGCAGCTCGATCAGCTCGCTCATGTTCTGGGCCATCTTCAGCATCTGGTTCATCAAGAACGGGCGATCGAGGATCTTGTTCCGCGCCGTGATCCCGAACCTGGTCGCCGGTGCCAGGAACGTACCGGCGCGGCTGCCGTCCTGCGTCGTCGACACGGCCTTGCGCAGCGTCGCCTCGTACCGGTCGAACGCGGTCCGCAAGTCGCCGGCCCGGGCCAGCTCCCCCGCCAGTACGTAGGCACCGACCACCGCCGTACCGGTACCGAGCGCGCCGAACGTCGCGCCGTACCCCGCGTCGCCGAGCAGCACGATCCGGTTCGTCGACCAGCGGTCCACCCGCACCCGGCTGATCGAGTCGAAGTACAACTCCGTTGCCGCGGGCAACGCTTCGAGCAGCTCCGGCACGTGCCAGCCGAGCCCGCGGAACTGCTCGGCGATGATCGCCTTCTGCTGGTCGAGGTCCCGCCGGTTGTACTCGAGCACAGGCGACTTGAACACGAACAACGTCTGCGCCAACCCAGGATCACGACGGTCCGCACCGACACTCGCGAGCTTCCCCGGCACGTTGTACATCAAGCTGTCCCCCGAGATCCGGAGCGTGTTCGGCACCTCCCAGCCGGCCACGTAGTACCCCAGGTGCTTCTCCAGAACCTGCGACGCCGGCCAGGCGAGCCGCCGTACGACGGAGTGCATCCCGTCCGCGCCGATCACCAGGTCGTACGTCTCCTCGATCCCGCTCTCGAACCGGACGTCGACGCCGTCCGCGTGCTCACGCAACGCCGCGATCGAGTCCCCGAACCGGTACGTCGCGTGCTCCCGGCTGTGCGCGTACAACACCCGCGACAGATCGGCCCGCAGTACCTCCAGCTCACCGCCCGCGAACTCGGCCGGCAACCGCATCAGCTTGCGGCCTGACTCGTCGACGAACCGCATCGCGTTACCGCCGGTCTGCAGCGCGCGCAGATCTGCGAGCACGCCCATCCGGTCCAGCACGGTCGTGAACACCTCGCCGCGGAAGTCCACCGCGTACCCGCCCTGCCGCAGCGCGGGCGCGATCTCCACCACCGTCACGTCGTGTCCCGCCCGGCCCAGCCAGAGCGCCACCGACGGCCCCGCCACGCTCGCACCCGAAACCAGCACCCTCATGATCGTCTCCTCGTCAGTAACTGTGTCTGCCGGACACAGTAATGTGTATGGTAGACACAGTTCAAGTCCAATTGCGGAGGAAACCCGATGACCGAGTTGCTCTGGGGCAAGGAACCGGCCCGCACCCGCGGCCCGAAACCGGCGATCACGCTGGCCGCGATCGCCGAAGCCGCGATCGCGATCGCGGACGCCGAAGGTCTGGACGCGGTCTCCATGCAGCGCGTCGCCGGCGAGCTGCCGGTGACCAAGATGGCCCTGTACCGCTACGTCCCCGGCAAGACCGAACTGGTCGCGGTGATGAGCGACCTGGCGATGGGCAGTCCGCCGCCGCACCCCGACAGCCCGTGGCGCGAGGCGCTGTACACCTGGGCCATGGACCTGTACGAGGGCTTCACGCGCCACCCGTGGCTACTCCAGTCCACGATCGGCCGTCGCCTGCTCGGTCCGAACGAGCTCGCCTGGATGGAACGCGGCATCGGCGCCCTGAGCGGCACCGACCTCACCGGCGGCGAGCAGCTGGACTCGATCCTGGTCATCACCAGCCACGTCCGGAACATCGCCCAGCAGTCCACGACCTTCCCCGGCCACAGCACCGGTCTGACCGAGGACGACATGCAGCAGTCGCTCACCGAGATCATGGCGACCGAGGCTGCGCGCTTCCCGCATCTCGTCGCCGCGATCCGGACCACGGCAGGCAGCGAGAACCAAGGTCTGGAGTTCGGGCTGCAGCGGATCCTGGACGGCCTCGAGCTGCTGATCAGTTCCCGCTCAGCGTGAGCTTCAGGTCATTGAAACGTTGTCGATACGTCGATGCGGGCAGCCCGTAGTGGGACTTGAACCGACGGGCGAAGTAGTTCTGGTCGGGCCAGCCGACGGACTCCCCGATCCGGTTGATCGGCAGATCCGTGTGCAGCAGCCGGTCGGCGGCGAGCTCGACGCGATGCCGCGACAGGTACGCCATCGGCGGTAGCCCGGTCACCGACTTGAACAGCCGGACCAGGTACCCGGGCGCGAGGTGCAGCTCGCCGGCCAGGTCGGTCAGCGTCCAGTGCCGGGCCGGATCGGCCTCCATCATCCGCATCGCGTCGAGGACCGCGGGGTGGGTGTACTCCCGGCGCTGATCACGGTCCGCGACCGTCCGGGCGACACAGTTCAGGTAGAGCGACAGCCAGCCGATCACTTCACCCCGGTGCCGGCTCAGCGGCTGGTTGCGGAGTTGCCGGAGCCCGTCGAGGTGTCCGACGGCCTCGTCGACGGCGTCCGGGTCGAGGTGGGTGGCGAGCATTCCCCGGCGTTGCGCGGAGAACGGACCGGTCCACAACAGGTACCCGAGCAGCGGATCCTCGCGTGCCCAGGCGAGTTCCCGGCGGACCAGGTCGGCCGAGAAGCAGCAGTTGTACACCTCGAGCGCATCGCAGTCGACGTACTCGTGCCAGACCCCGGGCCGGAGCAGGATCGCGTCACCCGGCCGCAACCGCTGACGCCCCGCGAGGCTGTGGTGAACGCCCTCACCGCCTGTGACCAGGGCGAGCTCGAAGAAGCTGTGCGTGTGCAGCGGATGGGTCTTCTCGTGCAGGTGTCTGCCTGCGTGCACCACCGTCCCTTCGACGAAGTGCAGCACGGTTCCGCGGGTCCTCACCGGCTCGTCGGACGTTTCTGGCACGTGCTCACGGTACGAGCCGAGGTGCAGATCGTGCTAGAGCGAGTGCACATCGGGCTAGCAGCCACCGGGGAGTGGTCGCAGGATCGGATCATCCTCTGAATCGTTTCATCCCGTCTTGATGAATCTCATCGGTTGGAGTCACATGTCGCAGCCCGCCGCACCAACCTCTCTCCGCTTCGAGCACCGCCCGGCCCCGGTGACCGGGATCGGTACCGCGAGCCCGCGGATCTCCTGGCAGGTCCCGGCCGCGGACGACGGCTACGCGCAGACGGCGTACGAGCTCGAGATCGCCCGCGACACCACGCAGGTCTTCACCGTCCAGTCCCCCGACCAGATCCTGGTGCCCTGGCCGGTGGACGCGCTCACCTCGCGGGAATCGGCGCAGGTCCGGGTTCGCGTCCGCGGGAACGACGACTGGAGCGACTGGAGCGAGCCCGCGTACGTCGAGGCCGGGCTGCTCTCGCACGACGACTGGTCCGCGCGGTTCGTCAGCCCGCGCGACAACCCGCACGGCTCCCCCGCGCCGCTGGTCGCCGGTACGGCGGACCTCCCGGACGGCATCGTCAAGGCCCGCCTGTACGCGACGTCGTACGGCATCTACCTGCCCGAGCTCAACGGACAGCGCGTCGGCACCGAGGAGCTCGCGCCCGGCTGGACCTCGTACCAGTACCGCTTGCGCTACCAGACGTACGACGTGACCGAGCTTGTTCGACCTGGTGAGAACACGCTCGAGTTCCTCCTCGGCAACGCCTGGTACCGCGGCCGGATCGGATTCAAGGACCAGTCGCAGCTGTACGGCGAACGCCTCGCCGTCCTCGCCCAGCTCGAGGTGACCACCGAGGACGGCCGGCTCCGCACGTACGGCAGCGACGGCACCTGGACGTCCCGGGAGAGCAACGTCCTCGCCGACGACCTGTACGACGGCCAGACCACGGACCTGCGCAAGCAGCCCGGAGCACCCGCATCCGTCGACGTACTCGACGCCGACCTCACCCTGCTGGTCGCGCCGGACGGCCCGCCGGTCCGGATCACCGACGTGCTGCCCGCGGTCGAGATCACCACCTCGCCGTCCGGCAAGACGCTCGTCGACTTCGGGCAGAACCTGGTCGGCCGGGTCCGGTTGAAGGTCCGCGGCGGATCGGCCGGCGACGAGATCGTCGTACGGCACGCCGAGGTGCTCGAACACGGCGAGCTCGGCGTCCGCCCGCTCCGGACCGCGAAGGCCACCGACACGTACATCCTGGCCGGGCCGGACGAGGTCACGCTCGACTCGCCACTCACCTTCCACGGCTTCCGGTACGCCGAGGTCGAGGGCGTCGGCGATCTCCGCAAGGAGGACTTCGAAGGGATCGTGATCGGCAGCGACCTGCGCCGCACCGGTTGGTTCGAGTCGTCGAACGAGCTGCTGAACAAGTTCCACCAGAACGTGGTGTGGGGGATGCGCGGCAACTTCGTCGACGTACCCACCGACTGCCCGCAGCGGGACGAGCGGCTGGGCTGGACCGGTGACATCCAGGTCTTCTCCCCCAGCGCCAGCTTCCTGTTCGACACCGGCGGCTTCCTCACCAACTGGCTCGCGGACCTCGCGGCCGAGCAGCAGAAGGACGGCTCCGTACCGTTCGTCGTTCCCGATGTCCTCCGGAACGAGGCGCCGGCCACCGCCGCATGGGGTGACGCGGCAACGATCGTGCCGTGGGTGCTGTACGAACGGACAGGCGACGCCGGGCTGCTCGCCCGGCAGTTGCCGAGCATGCGCGCCTGGGTGGACAAGATGGCCGACCTGGCCGGCGGCGACCTGTTGTGGTCCGGCGGCTTCCAGTTCGGCGACTGGCTCGACCCGACCGCGCCGCCGGAGAACCCGTTCCGGGCGAAGGCCGACCCGGATGTTCTCGCCACCGCGCATCTCGCCCGCTCGGCCGAGGTGGTCGCCAAGGCCGCGGAGGTGGTCGGGCAGACCGATCTCGCCCGTGAGTACGCCGACCTTGCGGCGCGGGTCCGGCAGGCGTTCGCGGCCGAGTACACCACCCAGGGCGGCCGGGTATTGAGCGACTCGGCAACGAACTACGCACTCGCCCTGCAGTGGGCACTGCTGCCGGCCGAGCACCAACGGCAGCGCGCCGGCGAACGTCTCGCCGACTTGGTGCGTGCCTCCGGCTTCCGGATCAGTACCGGTTTCGTCGGAACCCCGTTGATCGCGGACGCGCTGGCCGATTCCGGTCATCCTGAGCTGGCGTACCGGCTCCTGCTACAGACAAGCTGCCCCTCCTGGCTGTACGCAGTGACGATGGGCGCGACGACGGTCTGGGAACGCTGGGACAGCATGCTGCCCGACGGCAGCATCAACCCCGGCCAGATGACCTCGTTCAACCACTACGCGCTCGGCGCCGTCGCCGACTGGATGCACCGGCGGGTCGCGGGTCTCGCGGCGGCGGAGCCGGGCTACCGGACGATCGCCGTACGGCCGCTGTTCACCGGCCAGCTCACGAACGCGTCCGCCAAGCACCTCACGCCGTACGGCGAGGCATCGGCCGGCTGGACCCGCGCGGACGGCCGCGTCACGCTGACCGTCACGATCCCGGTCGGCTCCCGCGCCAAGGTCGAGGTACCTGGTCGGGAAGCCGTCGAGGTCGGACACGGCACGCACGAGTGGACCGTCGACGACCCGTACACCGAGACGCCCGCACTGCCCGCCGACGCGACCATTCGTCAGATCGTCGACAATCTGCCGATCTGGAACGCGCTCGCGGCCGCCGCCGTCGAGAGCGGGTTCGTCGGCGACGACGCCGAGCTCGCTGCCCGGCTCGAACGCTTCCTCGACCGACCGGCCGGCGCGCTCGCCGAGGCCACCGGCGCCGAGGCCGTGAGGACCGCGCTCGGCGCACTCCTCAACCACTGATTGATTGTCCCGACCGCCCCGCCGTACATCCCATGGAGGTCACGATGAGGTTCCGCCCAGGAGCCAGCGGTCTCGCACTGCTGGCTGTCTGTTCACTCGCCCTCGCCGGCTGCAGCGCGGGCAGTCTCGGCTCCAGCGACAGCTCCGGAGGCAGCGGCTCGGTCGAGATCACGTACCTGACCACGAACCAGGATCAGGACGTGAAGGAGGCCCAGCAGCTCGCGAACGACTTCCACGGGAAGTTCCCGAACATCACCGTGAAGGTGGACACCCGCCCGGGCGGCACCGAAGGCGACAACATCATCAAGACCCGGTTGTCGACCGGCGACATGCCCGAGGTGTTCAACTACAACACGGGGTCGCTGTTCCAGGCGATCGCGCCGCAGAAGAATCTGGTCCCGATCAGCGATCAGCCCTACATCAAGGACCTGGACGACAACTTCAAGAAGACCGTCACGGCCGATGGCCAGGTCTACGGAGCGCCGGTCGGCGGCTTCATGGGCGGCGCGGTGCTCTACAGCATCCCGGTGTACCAGAAGCTGGGTCTCAAGGTCCCGACGACCTGGGCCGAGTTCATGGCCAACAACGCCAAGATCAAGGCCGGCGACCCTGGTGTCGCGCCGGTGATCCAGACCTACGGCGAGACCTGGACGTCGCAGCTGTTCGTCCTCGGCGACTTCCACAACGTCTCCGCCACGGAGCCGGACTTCGCCGACAAGTACACCAAGAACGAGGCGAAGTACGCGACGTCGCCGGCCGCGCTCAAGGGTTTCGAACACACCGAGGCGGTGCACGACGCCGGGTACGAGAACAAGGACTTCGCCTCGGCGAAGCTTCCCGACGGCCTGAAGATGCTTGCCACCGGCAAGGGTGCGCACTACCCGATCCTGTCCGGCGTGGTCGCGAACATGGTCGCCACCTACCCGGACGCCGCCAAGACCGTCGGCCTGTTCGCCTTGCCTGGTGACGACGCGAGCACCAACGGCCTGACGCTGTGGACGCCCGGCGGTCTGTACATCCCGAAGACGACCAGCGGCGACAAGCTCGACGCGGCGAAGAAGTTCCTCGCGTTCGTCGCCAGCCCGGACGGCTGCGCCTCACAGAACAAGGCCGGCGCGCCGACCGGTCCGTACGCGGTGAAGGGCTGCACGCTCGGCGCCGACGTACCGCAGGCGATCAAGGACATGCAGCCGTACCTCGACAAGCCCGGTGCGTCGAGCCTCGCGCTGGAGTTCCTGTCGCCGGTCAAGGGCCCGTCGCTGGAGCAGATCACGGTCGAGGTCGGATCCGGCATCCGGAAGGCCAAGGACGGCGCCGCCCGGTACGACGAGGACGTCAAGAAGCAGGCCCAACAGCTCGGACTGGCAGGCTGGTGAGGTCGGTGGCAGTGATCGCAGAAGAACGGAGCAAGGCCGCCGTCACCGCCAAGAAGACCGGTAGCAAGGTCTACCGTCCGTACTCGAACTGGTTCTACCTACCCACCGCGATCATCTACGGCGTGCTGTTCCTGGTCCCGACGTTCGCCTCGTTGTACTTCAGCCTGACCCGGTGGAGCCTGTTCGAGTCGAAGTTCATCGGGCTGGACAACTTCAAGCTGTTCTTCCAGGATCCGCAGCTGCTCAAGGGCTTCACCAACACGCTGATCTACGCGGTCGTCACCTCCGGGTCGAAGGTGGTGCTCGGGCTGCTGCTGGCGGTCCTGCTGACCTCGCAGATCGTTGCCCGCGGCTACCTCCGGTCGGTGGTGTTCTTCCCGGTGCTGGTCTCCACGATCGGCGTCGGCCTGACCTTCACCGTACTGATGAACCCCGACCAGGGCCTGATCAACAAGTCGCTCGCGGCGATCGGGATCCAGGGTCCGGGCTGGCTGACCGACCCGAAGTGGGCGCTGCTGTCGGTGGCCGCGGTCGACGTCTGGAAGGGCGTCGGCCTGGCCACCCTGATCTACATCGCGGGCATCGTCTCGATCCCGCGCGAGTACATCGAGGCGGCCAGGGTGGACGGGGCCGGGTCGTGGCAGCAGTTCCGGCGGATCGTACTGCCGCTGTCCCGGCCCGCCACCGTGACCGTCATCATCCTGTCGCTGATCGGCGGACTCCGGTCCTTCGACCTGATCTGGGCGATGACCCGCGGCGGCCCCGGCTTCACCTCGGACGTGATCGCCTCGGTGATCTACAAGCAGTACCAGGCCGGCTTCTACGGCCTGTCGACCGCGGGCAACGTCGTCCTGTTCGTCGTCGTCACCGCGATCATCCTGCCGCTGTCCTGGGCCCTGAACCGGAAGGAGGTCGACCTGTGAGTACGGCCGAGCTCGTCAACCACCGGCCGGCGCGGAAGTGGGCGCTGAGCGCGGTCGCGATCGTCGTGTCGATCGTGGTGTTCATCATCCCGTTCGCGTTCATCGTGCTGACCGCGGTGAAGGACCGGACCCAGTCCGCGGACCTGGCCTTCTCCTGGCCGCACCAGTTCCGGTTCGTGCAGAACTTCGTCGAGGTCGTGAAGGCCCGCGACTTCATGCTGGTGATCGCCTTCATCAACAGCACGATCCTGACCGTCGCCAGCGTCACCGGGATGGTGGTGCTCGCGGCGATGGCCGGGTTCGTACTGCAGCGCCGGAAGAGCCGGTGGAACGGGTTCATCAACTTCCTCGTGCTGGCCGGGCTGATCATCCCGCCGGCCGTCGTACCGACGATCTGGGTGCTGCAGAAGTTCGGGCTGTTCAAGACGATGCCGGGGCTGATCCTGATCGAGATCGCCTACGGGTTGTCGTTCTGCATCCTGCTGTTCCGGGCCTTCGTGGCGACGATCCCGCGGGAGCTGGACGAGGCCGCGATCATCGACGGCGCCGGGCCGTTGAAGCTGTTCTTCCGGGTCGTCTTCCCGCTGCTCAGATCCGTCATCGTGACCGTCGTGGTGGTGCAGTCGGTCAACGTGTTCAACGACTTCGTGAACCCGCTGTACTTCCTGCCCGGCGACCAGAACGCGACCGTCCAGCTGACGCTGTTCAACTTCTCCAGTCAGTACACGACGCAGTACAACCTGCTCTTCATGGACATCCTGCTGATCACGATCCCGCCGCTGATCATGTTCCTGTTCTTCAACCGCCAGATCGTCGCCGGTATGACCTCCGGAGCGATCAAGGGGTAGCAGGCTTACGGACGATGTGTGCGGCCTGTCCGGCATCCTTCTCGGCGGGCAGTGCCGCCCGCGTCACCGTCGCCACGTGTTCGAACCCGGCGTCGGCGAGCAGACCCGCGACGTCGTCAGCGGCGTACATGTAGACCTGCAGGTCGATGTCGTGACCGTACGCGTGCTTCAGCGACCGGTTGCCGTCGCCGACCTTGAACCCGTGCACCAGCACACCGCCCGGCCGGAGCACCCGGAACAGTTCGGCGAACGCCGTCGGAAGCTGCTCGCGCGGCGTGTGGACGAGCGAGTACCACGCGAGCGCCCCGGCCAGCTCGCCGTCCTTCAGGTCCAGGTCGAACAACGACCCGACCTCGAACCGCAGCTGCGGGTACTCCCGGCGGGCGACCTCGATCATCCCCGGCGTGAGGTCGATCCCGAACACGTCGAGCCCGCGACCGGCCAGGTACGACGTGATCCGCCCGGTGCCGCACCCGAGGTCGCCGACCGGCCCGTCCTCGACGAGCGCACCGAAGTAGTCGAGCGCGCCGGTCTCGAACGGATCCGCGCGGTGATAGTCCTTCAGAACAGCGTGGTAGTCAGCGGCGGCAGTGTTGTAAGACCCCTGGATATCGTTCACGCGAGGAGCTTAGGGAGGCCCTCCGACAGTTTCTCGTAGTCCGCGAGCGAGTTGTACGCGTGTGCCGACAGCCGGACGAACTGCCGGTCCTCGAACCCGGTGAACGTGATCTCCGCCTTCAGTTCGCGGGAGATGCGTACCTTCAGCGCGTCGCCGCCGGACAGGTCGACCCCGGACGGCAGCTCGACCAGCCGCATCGTCGCCGGGGCGTGCCCGACCTCGGCGACGCCGGTGCCGAGCGCCTTCGCGAGGATCCTCGCGCCCTCCTCGACCAGCGCGGTCAGCTGCGGCCGGCGGGTCGGCCAGTCGAGGTCGGCGAGCACCGCGAGCGATTCCGGCGCGGCGATCCACGGCACGTAGTCGTACGTCCCCTGCATGTCGAACCGTTCCGGCATCCGCTCGTCGTACTCCGACCAGGACACGATCAGCGGCATCGTCGCCGACCGCCACCGCTCCGCGACGACCAGCCCGGCGGTCGCCCGCGGGGCGGCCGGCCACTTGTGGAAGTTCCCGGTCCAGAAGTCCGCGCCTGCCGCGGCCGGGGCGTCGATCAGCGCCGGGGCGTGCGCGCCGTCGACCACGATCGGTACGCCGTGCGCGTGCGCGGCGGCGACCAGCCCGTCGATCGGGAACACCTTCGCCGTACCCGACGTGATCTGGTCGACGATCAGTACGGACGCGTTGTCCAGGTGTTCCGCGATCAGCGCGACCACCGTGTCGTCGTCGGCCTCGAGCGGAATCGCGACGTTCACCACCTCGGCACCGCGGTCCTTCGCGAACCGCTCGGCGGCGTACCGGACCGCGCCGTACGCGTGGTCGGTCAGCACAATCCGGTCGCCCGGGCGGATCGGCAGCGTGTGCAGCGCGACGGTGACGCCGGCGCTCGCGTTCGGCACCAGGGCGAAGCCGGCCGGGTCGGTCCGCAGGAACGACGCGAGCGCCAGGCGACTCGTGGTCAGCCGGTCGGCGACGGTCCGGAACCAGACCATCGGGTTGGCGTCCATCTCGGTCCGCAGCCTCGCCATCAGCTCCTGCGTACGCCGCGGCACCGCGCCGTACGAACCGTGGTTGAGGTGCAGGACATCCGGATCGAGGGTCCACAGGTCGGGGCGGGAACTCAAGGTCACCGCCACAACGGTACATACTGCAGGCGTGTACCCGTACCTCGACCACAACCGTCCGATCGCGATGGCCCATCGCGGCGGCGCGAAGCACCCGGACAACCTCGGGTACGAGAACTCGCTGCGCGCCTTCCAGAACGCCGTCGACCTCGGGTACCGGTACCTGGAGACCGACCTGCACGCCACCAGCGACGGCGTCGTGGTGGCGTTCCACGACGACAGGCTCGACCGGGTCACCGACCGGACCGGCGCGATCGCGGAGCTGCCCTGGTCTGAGGTACAGAAGGCCCGGATCAACGGCCACGAACCGATCCCCCGCCTGGACGAGCTGCTCGAACACTTCCCGGACGTCCGGTTCAACCTCGACGTCAAGGCCGATGGCGGACTCGAACCGGCCGCTCGGGTCCTGCGGGCGGCCGACGCGATCGACCGGATCTGTGTCTCGTCCTTCGCCCAGTCGCGGGTCCACCGGATGCGCAAGCTGCTCGGTCAGCGGCTGTGCACCGGGTACGGCGAACGGGAGACCGCGCTCATCCGTTTCCTGCCGTTCGCGCTTCCGTCGAAGGGCGCCTGCCTGCAGATCCCCGAGCAGTACGGCCCGCTGCACCTGCTCACGCCCGGGCTGATCCGGCGGGCGCACTCGCGCGGCAAGCAGGTCCACGTCTGGACCGTCGACGACCCCGACGCGATGCGCCGGCTCCTGGACGCCGGGGTGGACGGGATCATCACCGACCGAACGGATCTGTTGAAGGACGTCCTGATCCAAAGGGGCCAGTGGCACTGAAGTGTTATCCGCCGGTACGCCGCTACGTACCCCGGGAATGACACACTTCCGCGCATGGGATTCCTCTCGCCCCCGGCGACGGTCGACAATCGTGAGTACTGGGGGTTCAGCTTCTACGACTGGGCGAACTCCGGGTACGTCACCACCACGGGCACCGTCCTGTTCGCGCCGTACCTGACCTCGGTCGCGGAGCGGGCCGCCTGCGGGTACGTCGGGACCACCGACCACCCGTGCCACACCAACCTGAGCGTCCTCGGGCTCGGCATCTCCCCCGGCTCGCTGGCGTTCTACGTGGTGACGGTCGCGACCCTGGTCTCGGCGCTGTTCCTGCCGGTGGTCGGCGCGATCGCGGACCGGATGGCGAACAAGAAGCTGCTGATGTGCGGTTTCGCCTGGGCGGGGGCCGTCGCGGCGAGCTGCATGGTGTTCGTCGGCGGCGGGCGGTGGGTGCTCGGCGCGCTGCTGCTGTACGTCGGGAACCTCTGTCTCGGGTCTTCACTGGTCGTGTACGACTCGATCCTGATCGACATTGCCCCGCCCGACGACCGCGACACCGTGTCGTCCCGCGCCTGGGCGCTCGGCTACGCCGGCGGCTTCTTGCTGCTCCTGGTCAACCTGGCCGTGGTCACCGCCCACAACGCGCTCGGCCTGAGCCAGGGCACCGCCGTACGGCTCAGTCTGCTCAGCGCGGGTGTGTGGTGGGGACTGTTCACGTTCGTCCCGTACCTTCGGCTGCGGAACCGGCCGCCGCGGAACGTCGAGCTGGTTCGGAGCAGCGGCCTGATCCGCCAGAGCTTCGGGCAGCTCGCAGGGACGCTCAAGCACCTGCGCGCGTACCGGATGACGATGCTGTTCCTGATCGCGTACCTGTTCTTCAACGACGGTATCCAGACCGTGGTCTCGGTGTCGTCGACGTACGGCGAGAAGCAGCTCGGCTTCGAGACCCAGGTGCTGATCGCAACGATCCTGCTCGTGCAGCTGATCGCGTTCTTCGGGGCGCTGGTCTTCGGGCGGGTCGCCGCGCGGTACGGCGCCCATCGGACGATCGCGGGTGGTCTGGTGGTGTGGGTGCTGATCGTCGTGACCGGTCTGCTGCTGCCGGCGCACCAGATCGTGCCCTTCCTGACCATGGGGGTCGCGATCGGCATCGTGCTCGGCGGGACCCAGGCGCTGTCCCGGTCGGCGTTCAGCCAGCTGATCCCGAAGGGCCGCGAGGCGGAGTACTTCTCGCTCTACCAGGCCGGCGAACGCGGTACGTCGTGGCTCGGCACGCTGCTGTTCGGCCTGGTACACCAGCTCACCGGTTCGTACCGTCCCGCGATCGTAGCCCTGGGCATCTTCTTCGTCATCGGCCTCGCCCTGCTGATGCGCGTCGACATGCGCCGCGGCATCCGCGAGGCCGGCAACGCCCAGCCGACCGTCGTCTAGGACACGACGGAGGAGACGAAGGCACGTACTTCGTCCGTCGTCGGAAGGGTGCCGGTGCGGTCGGCGAACATCATGTGCGTGGTGCCGATCAGGGTCAGCCCGAGTACGTCGGTGTCGGCGCCGGCCGGGATCCGCCCGCCGGCCTGCTCCGCCGCCAGGTAGTCCCGAATCACCTGCCCGGCCTCGCTCAGGATCGGCACGCCCGTCGGGACGGCCGCGCGCAGGCGGGCCCGCAGACCGTCGCGCGAGATCGTCAGACTCACGATCGCCACCGCCACCGACCCGAACAGTTCGGCCAGCATCCCGGTCAGGTTCTCGACCACGCTCCCCTGGCCGACGGCGCTCATCAGCACCTCGCCCCGCTGATGGATCCGCCCGATCCGATCCAGCACCAGCTCGGCCAGGAACCCGTCGAAGTCCGTGAAGTGCTTGTGCAACAGCCCTTTCGCACAGCCTGCCTCGGTGGTCACCGCACGACTGGTCAACGCCTCGGGCCCGTCCCGCAGCAGGACCCGCTCAGCCGCATCGAACAACTGCTGCCGAGCATCCCGCATCGCCACGCCGGTAGGCATCCACACCGTCCCTTGACACAAGTGGGCAAGCGCCCACTATCGTGGGCACATGCCCACTGTACCGCCGCAACCGTCCGCCCAACCGCATCAGCGCCGCGACATGGCCGAGTCGTTCGGCACGGACGCCGCCCGTTACGACCGGGCCCGGCCGCGATATCCGGACGCGCTGATCCAGACCATCGCTGGCGTGGCGCCCTGGCCGGACGTGGTCGACGTCGGCTGCGGTACCGGAATCGTCGCGCGGCAACTGCAGGCGGCCGAGTGCAACGTACTCGGCGTCGAGGTCGACGAACGGATGGCGGCGTACGCACGCGGCACCGGGGTCAAGGTCGAGGTCTCGCCGTTCGAGTCCTGGGACCCCGCGGGCCGTACGTACGACGCACTCGTCGCGGGGATGACCTGGCACTGGGTCGATCCGGTCGCCGGTGCCGCGAAGGCGGCAGACGTACTGCGGCCCGGCGGAACGTTCGCGGTGTTCTGGTACGTCCTGCAACCGCCGCCAGGCCTCGGCGCCGCTTTCGCGGAAGTGCTCCGCGACGTACTGCCCGAGAACCCGGCCGCGGGACGAGCCGCCGCCGGGCCGATCGGCGCGTACGACCACTTCCTCGACCGCACCGCCGACAACCTGGGTCCGGCCTTCACCGACGTCCGGCGGCCGACGTTCCCGTGGTCCCGCACGTACACCCGCGACGAGTGGCTCGACCAGATGCGTACGAGCGGTCTCGCGAAACCCCTCGCCGACGCCGGCAAACTCGAGGCCGTCCTGGACGGCACCGGCGCCGCCATCGACGCCGTCGGCGGCACCTTCACCCTCGACTCCACCGCGGTATCCCTGTTCGCCACCCGGACATGAACGTACGCGCGACTCAGCGAGACGACGGGGTCGCGCTCGGGTTGCCGCGGAAGCCGCCGAGGGAGCCTTGACGGACGGTGTTCGCGGTGATGGTGCCGTTGGAGTTCTGGCCGGTGACGACGACCTGCTCGCCGGCCTTCAGGTCGGCGGCGGTGCCCTTGGACGCGATCTCGTACGTTGTCGTACCGGTCAGCTTGACCGTGACGTTGCCGGACTGGGTCTTCACGACCAGCTCGGAACCGTTCGCGGAGACGACCGTACCGACGGTCCCGCCGCCTTGACCACCGGGGTTGTTGCCGTTCAGCCCGCGGAACCCGCCGTATCCAGCGAGGCCGCGACCGGCCCGCGCCTGGTTCGACGACGAGTTGCTCGACGCGAACGCAGCATGCAGCCCGGCCCCACCCGCCAGCCCGATCGCGAGGACGACGATGCCGGCCAGGATCGCCGTCGCCAGCGGCAGGTTCAGCGTCTTCTTCGGCTCCAGCGCCGCGTCGACCTCCTCGTCGGACCCGATCTGGGCGAACTCGTCCGGCGTTTCGTTGCTGCTCATCTGTATTCCACTCTCACTCGTGACGTAGTGCATCGATGGGACGGAGACCGGCGGCTCGGTGCGCCGGCATGCTGCCGAAGAACAGGCCGACCGCCGCGGACACGCCGAGCGCGAGTCCTATCGACGACGGCACCAGCGCCGGCCGTACACCGGCGAGCTGGAAGCGGGTGATGACCAGCGCGGTCCCGACCCCGACCGCGCCACCGATCAGGCTGAGCAGCGTCGCCTCGATCAGGAACTGACCGAGGATGGTCCGGCGCCGCGCACCGAGAGCCTTGCGGATACCGATCTCCCGGGTCCGCTCGGTGACGGTGACCAGCATGATGTTGGTGACGCCAATGCCACCGACGACCAGGCTGATCGCGGCCACGGCCGCGAGCAGCGCGGTGAACGTCGCCGCGGTGTCCTGGGTCGTCTGCAGGATCTGCGCCGAGTTCGTGATCCGGAACGGCGACGTCGTCTCGGTCGCCGGTACCTGGTGCCGCGCCGTCAGCAGCTCCGTGACCTCGGCCTGGGCCATGTCGACGCGATCCTTGTCGGACGCCTGGACGACGATCTGGTTCAGGGCGCCGTACCCGGCCTGTGTCGCGCGGAGCGTGTTGATCGGGACGATCGCGGCCGCGTTCGGGTCGTTGAACCCGGTGCTGTCCTTGCTCGCCAGTACGCCGAGAACGGTGAAGTCGACGCCGCCGAGTTTGATCGTCTGCCCGACCGCGCTCGCCGGCCGCGTGAACAGCTCGGTCGCGGCGGTCTGCCCGAGCAGGATGACCCGCTGCGAGCTGTCCGCATCGGCCTGTGTGAACGACTGCCCGAGCTGGACCGGCGAGTTCGTCGCCGGCAGGTACTCCGGGGTCGTACCGATCACCTGGTTGATCGTGTAGCTGGTGTCGCCGTTGGTCGCCGTACCGGAACTGGCCATCACCGGCGCGACCGACGCCACGTCGGGCGCGAGCGTCTTGTCCGCGAGCGCCGCGGCGTCGTCGAGCGTGAGGGTGTACTGCTGGTTCGCCGGGCCGGCCTGGCCGCGGACGAACCCGCCACCGCCTCCGGTCGTGGACACGGTCAGCAGGTTGGTACCCATCGCCTCCAGCCGCTGCTGCACCGCCTTCGCGGAACCGTTGCCGACCGCAACCAGCACGATGACCGCGCCGACCCCGATCGACACCCCGAGGACGGTGAGCAGCGATCTGAGCTTGTTCGCGGTGAGGCCGCGGAGCGCGGCGCCCATCAGGTCGCGTGGTGACATCAGCGGGTCACCTCGTCGACGACGATCCGGCCGTCGGACACGTGCACCAGCCGGCGCGCTCGGGCCGCGACGTCGTGCTCGTGGGTGATCACGATGATCGTCCTCCCGTCGGCGTGCAGGTCGTCGAACATGCCCAGCACCTCCTCGGTCGAGTGCGCGTCCAGGTTGCCGGTCGGTTCGTCGGCGAGCAGGATCCGCGGCCCGGTGGCGAGCGCGCGGGCGATCGCGACCCGTTGCTGCTGACCGCCGGACAGCTGGTTCGGGCGGTGACCGGTCCGGTCCGCGAGACCAACCAGCTCGAGTGCGCGGTTGGCCCGCTTGCGGCGCTCGGCGCGGCGCAGGTGGGCGTACGTGAGCGGCAGCTCGACGTTCGCGAGTGCGGTGGTCCGCGGGATCAGGTTGAACGACTGGAAGACGAACCCGATCTTGCGGCCGCGGACCAGCGCCTGCTGGTCCTCGGTCAGCCGGGCCACGTTGCTGCCGTCCAGCCAGTACTCGCCGCGGGACGGTACGTCGAGGCAGCCGAGGATGTTCATCAACGTCGACTTGCCGGATCCGGACGAGCCCATCACCGCGACGTACTCCCCCGCCTCGACCCGCAGTGACACGCCCTGGAGCGCGTGCACCGCCGTCTCGCCGTGGCCGTACGTCTTGGTGACGTCCCGGAGCTCGATCAGGGACTCAGCGGCCACGGAGACCTCCTCCGCCGCCGAGACCGCCTCCGGTGCCGGCGCCCGGGAACTGCCCGCCACCGATCCCTTGGCGGTTCTGCCCGTTCTGCCCGGTCTGCGTTGTCCCGGTGCCGATCGTGCCCTGGAGCAGCTCGATCTGGTCGCCTTCGTTCAGGCCGGACGTGATCTGCGTGTAGCTGTCGCCACGTACGCCGACCTTGACCTCACGCGTCCCGCCGTCGGCCATGGTCACCGTGTACGTCGTACCGGCCGTCGCGATCGCCGTACTCGGGACGTACAGCGCGTTGGCGGCCTTCGCGGTCTGGACCGTGACGTTCGCGGTCTGGCCGATCCGGGCGTTCGCGGGGAGCTTCGCGAGGCTGAAGGTCGCCGAGTACGAGACGACGCCGTTCGTGGTGGTCGGGGTCGGCGAGACGGTCGCCAGCGAGGCGGTCAGCGTCGTACCGGGCTCGGCGTTCAGCGTGACGGTCGCGGACTGGCCGGCCTTGACCTTGACCGCGTCGGCCTCCGGGAAGGCAGCGACGACCTGGAGCGACTTGAGGTCGGCGATGTCGACGAAGCCCGTACCGGACGTACTCGACGTACTGGTCGACGTCGAGGATGAACCTTGACCTGAGGTTGAGCCCTGCCCCGCGCTGCCGCCCGATCCCGAACCTGAACTCGAGCCACCGGTCACCGAGCCCACCGCGCCGTTGATCGCGGTGATGGTGCCGGCGATCGGCGCCTTCAGGGTCGTCGCGTCGACCGCGGCCTGTGCGGCGTCGACGTTCTGGTCGGCCTGTTCCTTGTCGGCCTTCGCCTTCGCCAGGCTCGCCTCGGCGTTGCTCACGGCAACTTCCGGACTCTGACTCTGACCCTGACCTTGAGACTGGGTCTGCTGTTGCTGCTGCTGACCGTCGGTGGCGGTCGGCGTCGGCGACGGCGAGGCCGACGCCTCCTCGGCCGCCTCGAGGGCGTCCTGCGCGTCGCTGAGCGTCTGCTCCGCCGCGGTGACCGAGTTCGCCGAGGCGATCTGGTTCTGCTGGGCGATGACCAGCTGCCGGTCGGCCGACGAGGGGTCGACCTTGGCGATCGCCGCACCCTTCGCCACCACCTGGCCGACCTTCACCAGCACCTGCGTGACGGTGCCGGAGGTCTCGAACGCCGGCGACGCGGTCTGCGAGCTCTGCAGCGTGCCGCTCGAGCTCACGCTCGCGGTGACCTCACCACGTTGAACGGCGACCGTCGGGCGGGACGCGCCGGCGGCCGGCGGGTCCTTCTTGAAGAACAGGAAGTAGGCGGTCACGCCGATGACGAGCACGATGACCACCAGGGCCACGTTCACGAAACTGAGGCCACGGAGCTTGTGGCGGGGTAGCACCATGGACGCTGAGGCTATGGACGATTACTGAGGAGGAGATCCTCGCTTCCTGGCAACCGGCTGTGAACCGGATATCGATTTGGAACGTCGTACGTCGGTCGGCTCGCGACACACCGTGCTCTGTAAACAGTCGATGACGCCGGGTCACGACGGTGTTATCAAGGGCTGTCAGGTGCGTACATATGGCTCGGACATGCCAAAATGGGAATGATCCGGGCCGGCCGACCGTTGGCACGGATGACGATCTCGGAGGTTTGACATGTCTAATCGCGTACTGCGTGGTTCGGGGCTGGGTGGGGTCAGCTTCGAGGATGACCGTGGTGTCGAGTTCGCGCCGCGCCAGATGATCACGTACGACTGCCCCCGCGGCCACGTGGTCGAGGTGACGATGGCGCACGACGCCGAGGTGCCCGCGGTCTGGGAGTGCCCGCACTGCGGCAGCGAGGCCGCCCGCTCCACCGGCGAGAAGCCGGAGCCGAAGCAGGAGAAGCCGGCCCGTACGCACTGGGACATGCTGCGCGAGCGCCGGAGCATCTCCGAGCTGGAGGAGCTGCTGGCCGAGCGGGTCGAGCTGCTCCGGAAGGGCGAGATCGGCCCGGCGCACCTGCACCGGACCAAGCGCACCGCCTGACCCTGGGAGAAGCCCTCACCGCAACGGCGCGGTGAGGGCTTCTTCTTGCCCTGATTTGCCTAAAGGGTTTAGGTAATTCCATAATGAGTTATGGCTAGAGCAGGTCTGACGGCTGATCGCCTCGCGGTGGCGGGAGCGACCCTGGCCGACGAGCGCGGCTTCGACCAGGTCACCGTCTCGGCGGTTGCCCGGCTTTTCGACGTCCAGGTGGCCAGCCTGTACTCCCACGTTCGCAACTCCGACGACCTGAAGACGCGCATCGCGACACTCGCCCTGACCGAACTGGCCGACCACGCCGCCGAGGCCGTGGCAGGCCGCGCCGGCCTGGACGCGCTGTCCGCCCTGGCAGACGTCTACCGCACGTACGCCCAGCAACACCCCGGCCGCTATACGGCATCCCGTCACGTGACCAACTCGACTGAGTACGTGGCCGCCGGTCGTCGGCATTCGGAGCTGATGCGGGCCGTCCTGCGGGCCTACGACTTGGACGAGCCGGCCGAGACGGATGCCGTACGACTGCTCGGAAGCGTCATCCACGGCTACGTGACGCTGGAGCTCGCCGGCTCCTTCAGCTACAGCCAACCGGACAGCGCCGACAGCTGGCCAAGGATCCTTGCCGCACTCGACAACCTCCTCCGCACCTGGAGCTGACATTGATCACCGTCCCCATCACCCCTGAGCTCCTCCGGGGAGCCCTCGAGCTCGAGCGGACCGCACGCGGCGTCCTCCCGCACCGCCTCCCCGCCTGGGCGCGGGCGCAGTACGTCGATCCGCAGACCGACATGGTCGACTCCCAGCCGTCCGGCGTCCGCCTCGTCTTCCGCACGGCAGCGACCGTGATCGAGCTCGACACGCTCCCGACGAAGCGCGACTACATCGGCGCTCCCCCGCGCCCCGACGGCGTGTACGACGTACTCGTCGACGGCAAGCTGGTCACCCAGCTCAGCGCCGACGGCGGCAACGTCATCACGATCAACCTGACGACCGGCGCCACCGAGACCCGCGAAGGCGCGCCCCAGACCCTCCGCGTCGACGACCTCCCGGCCGTACCGAAGACCGTGGAGATCTGGCTCCCGCACGACGAGACCACCGAACTGGTTGCCCTCCGCACCGACTCCCCCGTCGAACCGGTCCCGTCCACCACCCGCCGCTGGGTGCACCACGGCAGCTCGATCAGCCACGGTTCGAACGCCACCCACCCGACCGGCACCTGGCCCGCCCTCGTCGCGGCCGCTGCCGGCGTCGACTTGCTCAACCTGGGGTTCGGCGGCAGCGCGTACCTGCAACCGTTCCACGCCCGGACCATCCGCGACACGCCCGCGGACCTGATCAGCCTGAAGCTCGGCATCAACATCGTGAACTCCGACAGTCTCCGCCTGCGGACCTTCACGCCCGGGGTGCACGGCTTCCTCGACACGATCCGCGACGGGCACCCGGACACACCGCTGCTGATCGTGTCCTCGATCCTCTGCCCGATCCACGAGGACACCCCGGGCCCGACCGGCTGGAACCTCGAGGCGCTCGCCGCCGGCAAGCTCGCCTTCACCGCCACCGGCGACCCCGACGAGGTCGCGGCCGGCAAGCTCACCCTCTCGGTGATCCGTGCCGAACTCGAACGCATCGTCGCCCAGCGCGCCCTCAGCGACCCGAACCTGCACTACCTCGACGGTCGCGCACTGTACGGCGAGGCCGACAACGCAGCGCACCCGCTGCTCGACGACCTGCACCCGGACGCCACGACCCACCAGGTGATGGCCGACCGCTTCGTCGAGCACGCGTTCAGCCCGAAGGGTCCGTTCGCGCCGAGCTAGCTGCCGCGGTGACGAGGCTCGGCTGCAGCCGGCGCACGACGTCCAGGTGATCGTGGGTCCACAGGATCCGGATCGCGGTCGGCGTCGCCTGGTCGTTGGCGTCGTACAGGTCGTGCCGTACGGCGTCCACGAGCCGCGCCTTCTCGAGGTGGTCGTGCGCCAGCGGCTCCGGTACCGGCGTACGGCCGTCGAGTGCGCCGGCGAGGCTCTCGTACCACTTGAACAGCCGATCCGCCGACACGAGCAGCGCCGCCTGTGCCGCGGCGCGATCGTCCGACGGCGGGCGCCCGTCGGCGTACCGCTCCCAGAGTTCGAGTACGGCGTCCGCCGCCAGCCGGATCCCGACCACACCGGTGACCAGCGCGGTCATCTCGCTCAGCGGGACGGTCTTCGCGCCGCGCTCCGCGAGGTACGTGCGGAACGTGTCGTCCAGTCTCCGCGCCGCGGCCGCCGCGCGACGGCCGTCCTGTGGCGCGGGCGGGCCCGGGGCACAGCAGGACACGGCGTACCCGACGACGCTCACGAGGTACTGCGCGCTGTCGGCGTACGCCTCGGCCAGCGCCTTGCCGACTGCCTTCGACGCGCCACGCGGCCAGAACAGCAGGCCGACCGCGATGCTGACCGCGCAGCCGAGCGCGATGTCGCCGATCCGGAACAGGATCAGCGACCAGCCTTCGGGTTGGGCGATGTTGAACAGGATCACCAGCGTCACCGTGAACGCGGCCTGCCCGGTCGCGAACGAGATCGCGGCGGGCACGATCCCGGCGACGAGGACCGCGATCGGCAGCAGGATCCACAACGCGGTCCGGTTGTCGCCGATCAGCTGCAGCAGGCCGGCGCCGATGATCGACCCGACGACCGTGCCGCCGATCGCGCGGAAGGCGTTCTGGCCGGTGCTGAGCGCGTTGGAGCGGAGGACCGACAAGGTCCCGAGGATCACCCAGAAGCCGTGCTCCACGCCGGTCACGTTCGCGAGCGCGACCGCTGCCGCGAGGCCGACCGCGCCGCGGATGCTGTTGTGCAGCCAGACCGAGTGCCGTTCGAGGTGTGCGGTGGCGCGTTCGGTGGCGCTGGTCAACGGGCCGGCAAGCGCACTCGGATCGCGACCGAGGAGGCGGTCGGTCCAGCTCCGTTGATCGGCCCGGCGCGCCGCCTCGACGTTCTGGGCGATCAGCAGGACGCCGAACGCGATCTCCTGCGCGCGGAAGGACACGTTCAGGCTGCCGATCAGGTCGGCCTCCGAACGGTACGTCGACGGCAACCGGTCGACCGCGCCGTCTTCGAGCTTCGTCAGCGCGTCCCGCAGTACCTGCATGGCGCTCGTAAGATTGGCGACAATCTGCGCAGGGTTCTCGAGCAGCTCGGCACTGCACTCGAGCACCTGCGCGGCCGCGAGGTGGATGGCGGCCGACTCCGCGTCGCAGGTCGTTGCCTGCGGCCCCTGGTCGTCCACGATCGTGCTCAGCCAGGTCAGCTCGTCGACGAGCCGCACGAGCGCGCGCGACCCGGTCGACAGTCCGGTCGGGCGGTACGGCGTCGCGGTGAACCTCCGGCGGAGTGCGTCGATCGCCGTCGCGGTCGCCCGGGTTTTCACTGCGCACACTTCCTCGGAGTCCATCGCCTCGGACCGCAACTGTGCCGCGGCGGCCCGGCACACCTGCGCGGCCGGCGCTCCGAGCGGATCGACAGACGCACGCGGCCAGAGGAACGAGACGGCAGCGACAGCCGCGACCGCAGCGATCGCGACTCCGGCGAGACGGTCAGGCAACGTCGACAGCGAGCCCGGTGTCGCGACGGAGAGGATGAAGGACAGCAGCAACGACGTACCAGCGCCGGCGAGCACGGAACTGACGACGCCCGAGAACAGTACGACGAACCCGACGACCGCTGTCGCCACGACCGCCGTCCACACCGAGTATCCGGCGAAGGTACCGATCGACACCAGTACGAGCCAGGCGATCGCAAGCTGCACCTGTGCCCTGATCCGCTGCAGGACGGACCCGGAGAAGTCGACCAGCAACAACATCGCGAACGCCCCGAACGCGGCGAACGTCGCGACAGTCGGCGCCTTCAGAACGCCCGCACAGAACGCGAACAACAACGGCATCACGACCGCGGTCCGCGCCGCCCGCCGGGTAGCCGCCAACCCAGGATCCCGCCGCCGCAACCACCCGACCAGCCGCCCAGCCGATCGGTCGGCGGACCGGTCCACTGATTGACCAACTGGTTGGCTAACTGATTGGCCGGCCGATCGGCCAACTGATCGCCCGCTGAGGCCCGTCACTGACCCATCACCCGCACCCCTCCGCACGCCGACTCCCGAACTCGAGGGTCAGTCTCCCTCCACCCGGTCCAGTCGCGCCACGCGGGGTTCAAGGACCGATTCAGGAACCTTCCATGGGACCAGTTGCCGGATGTTCGGAGCAGAGGCAGCCGACGCCGCGGTCGATCCATTCGGGCAGGCGCCAGTCGGGGTGGCGCTGGATCATCAGGGCGCGGACCTCGGCGGCGATCGCGTCCTCGAGTTCTCCGGAGTCTCGGCGATTCCACGTCTCGTCGCGCAGCTCGACCAGGTAGTCGCGGACCTGGGCGAGCAGCCGAGCGTCACCGATGTCGCCGTGGCCAGGGACGACGATCCGCGGACGCTCGGCGGCGAGGCGGTCGAGTACGTCGATCCAGCGCACGCCGGACACGTCGACGTCGTACGGCGGGAACCACGGAAAGATCGCGAACTGACCCGTCTCGACCAGATCGCCCGTCAGCAGCACACCGGCGTCGGGGACCGAGACGACCTGATCGCCCTTGCTGTGCGCGCGTCCGGTCGCGCGGAGCTCGACGACCCGGCCACCGAGGTCCAGCTCGTGCGTTTCGTAGTACGTCTGGTCCGGGGTCGGGATCGTCGCGTTGTCGAGTTCACGCGCGACCGGTTCGCCGAGCTCCCGGAACATTGCCAGGTACCCCTCGCCCTTGGTGGTCAGGTCGTCGGCCTGCTTTTGGTTGACGAGGTACGTCGCCTCGCCCGCGAACACGCTCGCTCCGAACGCGTGCTCGGGGTGGAAGTGCGTCGTCGTCAGGTAGAGGCGCCGGCCGGCCGCATACTCCGCCGCGAACTCCAGGACACGCCTCGCGTTCCGCGGGCCCAGGCCGGTGTCGACGACGAGTACCGCTTCGGTGCCGCCGATCAGCGCGATGTTAGGGACGAGGTCGACGTTCCGGTTCGGGATCACGACGAGGTCGCGGGCGAGCTCCTGGACGTCGGTGGTGTTGACGATCGGGTCTTCGAGCATGCGTCCAGCGGACCACCGCCGTACGTGCCCCGTCCAAGACTTCTCCGGCATCACCGATACCCGACGGGTATCGTCGCAGGTGATGGAACTACGCACCCTGCGGTACTTCGTCGCCGTCGCCGAGGAACTGCACTTCGGCCGCGCCGCGACACGTTTGTACATGAGCCAACCGCCACTCAGCCGCGCGATCCGTCAGCTCGAAGCCGACCTGGGTACGGCACTCTTCAGCCGCTCCTCGTCCGGCGTCACCCTCACACCCGCCGGAACCGCGCTCCTCGCGGATGCCCGCAAGCTACTCGCCCAAGCCGACCGGGTCCGCAGCCGGGTCGCCGCAGCTGCCGATGCCGCGTCCCTGACCGTCGGCATCCTCAGCGACAGCACCGACCCGGACATCTCCCGACTCGCCGCCGCGTACCGCGCCCGCCACCCGAACGTCGAGATCCACATCCGCGAAACCGACCTCGACGACCCCACCTGCGGCCTCCGCGCCGGCCGCGTCGACATCGCCCTCACCCGCGGCCCGTTCGACCGAACCGGCCTGCAGGTTCTCGAACTCCGCTCCGATCCGGTCGGCGTAGTACTCCGCTCCGACGACCCACTCGCGACCCGCGAATCCCTCACCCTCGCGGATCTCGCCGACCGCCGCTGGTTCCAGTTCCCACCCGGCACGGACCCGATCTGGCAGTCCTACTGGAACGGCGGCCACCCGCGCCAAGGCCCAGTGGTCCGAGCCGTCCAAGAATGCCTCCAGTCCGTCCGCTGGAACGGAACCATCGGCCTGACACCCCTCACCCACCACGACCCCGGCCCGGACCTGGTCACAGTCCCGCTGACCGACCTCCCACCCAGCCCAGCAGTAATCGCCTGGACCAACTCGACCCCCCAAACCCTCTCCTTCACCCAAACCGCGAAGACGATCTACCGGTAAACCGACAGCCGAGGTGGGGAGGATTCCATCCTGAATCGGGGAGAAAATCCTCCCCGAGACGCGCATAAACGCTGTGCGGAGGAGCCGCTTTTCCGCGCGGATGGTGAAAATGCCGGCACTGCGGACACGCGCAGGACGTCGCGGCACCCATACGCCAACTCCGCGGAGCTGTCGGCATTCGCGTACGCGTGTCTCCCCCGCGCACCGAACCCGCCCGGCCAGCGGACTCCGCGAGCGTCAGCCCGCCAGGGCCGGCGCCGGCGGACTCGGCGAGCGTCGGCCCGGGCCGGCGTAGCGGCCGAACCGGGGACAGCCGGGCATCCGGCCTACTTCTTGTCCGGGTCGATGACTTCGCCTTGGATGACGTCGCCGGCGGGTGGGCGGGGTTGTGTGGTGCCGGGGATGAAGGGGGTGAAGGCGGGTGGGGTGAGGGTGGTGGCTCGGCGGTTGATGAAGCGGGTTACCACGCGGCGGGCCAGGGGGCGGGTGAAGGGGAGGACGAAGAAGAAGCCGAAGATGTCGGTGACGAAGCCGGGCGTGAGCAGGAGGGTGCCGCCGATCAGGACCAGGCCTCCGTCGGTCAGTTCGCGCCCCGGGAGTTTGCCGGTTTGCAGCGCCGACTGGAGGGCCTTCCAGGCGCGGCGGCCTTCGCGCTTCACGAGCCAGGCGCCGAGGGCGCTCTCCAGGATCAGCAGGCCTACGGTCGGCCAGCCGCCGATGGCGTGGCCTACCTGGATGATCACGTAGATCTCCACGATCGGCACGATCAGCAGTGCCAGTCCGATCAACCACGCCATGTCAGGTTCCTTCCCGCAAGTTCACCCCAGTGTTACAGGTAGCACCAGTGCTTCCCACGGCCCGCGGCGGTCGTCCGGGGTTGTTCAGGGGATACCCCGACTGTCAGGCAGGCACCTTCTCGCGCTCGACAGCGGAACCGGACGCAGGCGGAGGCGGAGTCTTGTCACCACGCGTACGGCGACCCGCCATCGCGAGCACCAGGCCGAGCAGGCCGAGGGCGGTCAGGATCCACTGGGGCCAGCCGCCGAGAGCGGTGGCGAGGGTTTGGCCGTCCTGAAGCGGCACCTGGGTCACGTACACGTCGCGGGTGAACTGGGCCGACTTGTGCTCGACCGAGCCGTCCGGGCGGATCACGCCGGAGATGCCGCTCGTCGACGCGATCAGGACCGTACGGCCGGTCTCGATCGCGCGCATCCGGGTGATGGCGAACTGCTGCTCGGGCTGGCCGGTCCCGCCGTACGTCGCGTTGTTCGTCTGCACGATCAGCACCTGCGCGCCGCCCTTCACGACATCCTGGATCACGTTGTCGTACGCGAGCTCGAAGCAGATCACGTCGCCGTACGTCACCCCGCGGATCGGCATCACCCCAGGCCCGACGCCGGGTACGGTCTGCGCGCCGATCATCTCCAGCCGATGGATGTACGGCAGCAGCTGGTTGCGGAACGGGATGTACTCACCGAACGGCACCGGGTGCCGCTTCGCGTACCGCTGACCGGGCCCGGTCACCGGGTCCCAGACGATGCCCGTGGTCTGCCGCTCGTTCACCCCCGGCCCTTCGGTGACGGCGCCGACGAGGATCGGCACGTTGACCGCGTGTACGGCCTCCTCGATGTCGGCCGCAGTCTCGGAGTCCTTGTACGGGTCGATGTCGGTGGAGTTCTCCGGCCAGATGACCAGGTCGGGCTTCGGAACCTTCCCCGCCTCGACGTCCTTCTGCAGGTCGAGCGTCGCCTGCAGATGGTTGCGGGTCACGGTCCGCGCCCGGCCGAGGAACTCCAGGCCCTTGCCCGGTACGTTGCCCTGCACCATCGCGGTCGTCACGCTCTTCCCGTCGCCGGCGAGCGACAGGTGGATCAGGGCGCTTCCGAACACGATCGCCAGCCCCGCGACCAAGGCCACCGCGCGCATCCGCAGCGCCATCCCACGGCGCAGTACGGCGTACACGAGCACGCCGATGAACGCGACGACGAAGCTCAGCCCGGGAATCCCGACGTACGCTGCCAGCCGCCCGAGCGGAGCCTCCGAGAACGCCCACGCGAGCCGCCCCCACGGGAACCCGCCGAACGGCACCGAGGCGGTCGCGAACTCGGTTGCCACCCACAGACAAGGGATCCACAACGGCCACAACCGCAGCTTCAGCACCTGCGTCGCGAACAACCCGAAGACCGCGTAGAACAGCCCCTCGAGGACCGCGAGCGCGATCGCGGCGTCGCCGCCGATGATGCTCAGCCACGGAACCAGGACGGCGTAGTACGTGATCCCGAAGGCGGCGCCGACCAGGAAGCCGGCCTTCATCGAGATCCCGTGCAGCGCGGCCAGCAGGAGCGGTACGGCGACGATCGTCAGCCACGGCAGGTCGTGCGGCTCGAACGCAAGCCCGAGCAACGCCCCGGCACCCACGGCGACCACAATCCGCGGCAGGAGCCGCCCCAGCGCCTTCAACCGGTCCACGCGGTAACCCCTTGTCCTCACTCACCGGCAGACGCCGGTCGCACGACCGTACAACGTCCCGAACACGTAAATGTATCCGGTCAGTAGCCAATCGGCAGCGATCGCGGAAAGCGACGGGGTCGCTGCAGAACGCGAGGAAGTGAGAACACTTCAGAGAATCGGCCCCGGAGAAGAGGAAAGAGGCTCGGCGTGCCTTCGGACCAACCGGCGGTGCGCTGGCTGCGAACCGTCCGGCTGTTGTCTACTGGCCGCCGAGCCTCTTCCACCTCTGCCCCGCGGGGGGCTTACCACCGGCGATCTCAGCCCCCGTCGACTCAAGCCTGGCACTGGCCTGGTCAGCGTCGCGGGATCATCCGGTGGCCGAACTTCGTGTGACCGTTGAACAAACGGGATATTGACGACTCCCAAAACGATGCTCGCTGACGGCGACGGTGTCAACCTCTCCCCCGGCTCTTTGAGCCCGTTGTAACACTATCGCCTGTCCTGCAAGGGAAAACGAATTACCCTCATTTCGCGTCACGTTACAGAGCGATCTCGGCACTCCACGTGATCGTTACCCAGGGCAACCAAACGTCACCGAACCGGTACGACGACCGTTCCCTTGGCCCGGGTGATCTCCAGCGGTACGTCGAGCACCTCGGCGGCCGACCCGGAAAGGTCGGGGCGGCCGCGGCAGACGACGTACGCGCTGAAGTCGAGCTCCCGGCTGCGGTTGCCGACCCGGGAGATCGTTGCCTTCACCTCCACGACGTCTCCGGCCCGCAGCGGCTCCAGGAACTGGACGTCGGAGTACGACGCGAACAGCCCCTCGTCCCCGTCCGCCTGGATGCACACCTCGGTCGCGACGTCACCGAACAGGCCGAGCACGTACGCGCCGTCCACCAGGTTCCCCGCGTAGTGCGCGTGGCTGTACGGGACGTACCGGCGATGTGTGACGGTCAGACCAATAGTTGCCTTCGACACCTTTATGCGACCGTTCTGTAGGAGTGACGTCGGGTCACCAGCGCATCGACCAGGTAGCTGGCCACCTCGCCGGGGGTGGTACCGCGGCCGAACACCCGGTCGACGCCGAGCTCGCCGGCCATCTGCTCGGTGAAACGGGGGCCACCGGCAACCAACACCGGCCGGGCGTCCTCGGCGTACGCCTCCCGGAACGCCGCGGACATCTCCTTGGTGTTCAGCACGTGCGCCTCGCGCTGCGTCACCACCTGGGAGACGAGGATGGCGTCCGCCTTCTCGGCGCGGGCGCGGCGGACCAGCTCCGGTACGGCGACCTGCGCGCCGAGGTTCACCACCTTCACCTCGCGGTAGTACTCCAGGCCCTTCTCGCCGGCGAACCCCTTGATGTTCAGGATCGCGTCGATCCCGACCGTGTGCGCGTCGGTACCGATACAGGCACCGACAACCGTGAGCCGACGGCGCAGGCCCTTGCGGATCGCGAGGTTGACCTCCTTCGGCGACAGCAACGGGTAGTCGCGCTCGACGACCTCGACCTTGGAGGTATCGACCAGGTGGTTCACCGGGCCGTACACCACGAAGAACGTGAAGTCCGGGCCGATCGGCTTCGAGTGCACGACCAGCGCCGGGTCCATGCCCATCTTGTTGGCCAGCTGCACCGCGGCGCCCTCGGCCAGCTTGTCGTGCGGGACCGGCAGCGTGAACGACAGCTGCACCATCCCGTCGCCGGTGGTATCGCCGTACGGACGGATGATGCTCATCCCACACCCTCCTCGAGCAGCTCGGTCGCCGGGTTGTAGTACTCGGGCGACTTACGGGCGACGCCGTCCAGGCCGCGACCGGCGTCCTGTGGGCGCTTCATCAGCCCGAACGTGCCGTCGCCGATCGCGTTGAGCAGGCCGTCGTCGACGATCCGGTCCAGCAGGTCGACCGACTCGCCGAGGACCTGCCGGGCACGGGAAGCGATGAAGCCGTTCGGTTCCGGCCGGAAGTCCTCGTGAAGGTTGCCTGCGGCCCCCAACACGTACCGGACGTTCTGCAGCGCCAGGTCCCGGTCCGAGATCCACGGCGTGACGACCGCCTCGGTCATCATCCCGACCAGCAGGATGCCCTGCCCGGTCATCGCGCCGACCAGGTTGAAGAACCCGTCCAGCAGGTACCCGCGAAACACGTCGCCGGTCATGTGCCGGGTCGGGGGCATCCACTTCAGCGGCGCGTTCGGGAACAGCTGCCGGGCCAGCATCGCGTGCGCCAGCTCCAGCCGGAACGAGTCCGGCAGGTCCGGGTTGATCTCGAACGCGTGCCCGAGCCCGAGCTGCCAGTCCTCGAGCCCGGCCTCCTTGGCGAAGTACTCGTTCAGCAGCTGCGAGACCGTCACGGTGTGCGCGGCCTCGACCGCGTCCGCGGTGGTCAGGTAGTTGTCCTCGCCGGTGTTGATGATGATCCCGGCGCGGGCGTGGATCTGCCGGCTGAACCGCTGGTCGACGAATGTCCGGATCGGGTTGATGTCGCGGAACAGGATCCCGTACATCGAGTCGTTCAGCATCATGTCGAGCCGCTCGAGCCCGGCCAGCGTCGCGATCTCCGGCATGCACAGCCCGGACGCGTAGTTCGTCAGCCGGACGTAGCGACCCAGCTCGCGGGACGAGTCGTCCAGGGCGGCGCGCATCAGGCGGAAGTTCTCCTGGGTGGCGTACGTACCGGCGAAGCCCTCGCGGGTCGCGCCCTCCGGTACGTAGTCGAGCAGCGACTGCCCGGTCGAACGGATCACCGCGATGATGTCGGCGCCCTCGCGCGCGGCCGCCTGCGCCTGTGGGATGTCCTCGTAGATGTCGCCGGTGGCAACGATCAGGTAGATCCACGGGCGCTGCTTCGGGTCCCCGTGCCGCTTGATCAGCCGGTCCCGCTCACGCCGCCGCCCGTCGATCCGCTTCATCCCCGCAGCCGCGGCCTTCCGCGCCTGGGACCTCGCGCGTACGGCGTCGCGTCCCTCGGGCATCCGGAACCTGACGGAACCCGAGGCGGCCTTCTGCGCCAGTACTGCGAGGTCTTCGGCCTCGCCGCGGAGCAGCGCGTCCCACACCGGGAGCGCGAGCCCGTGCTCCAGCCCGACGTCGGCACGGACCGTGTCGGCGAGGCGGTTCACCCACGGAATGCCTTCGGTATCGGCGCCGGTCAGCCCGGCGAGCCGCAGTACCGCACGCTCCACCGACACCGTGGTGTGCTGGCGAGCCAGGTTGACGATCGGCTTGCCGGCCTTGCGCGCGAGGCTGCGCGCCTTCCGGACGGTGACCGGATCGAGGTCGAGCTTCTTCACTGGGACCATCCCTCGGAGTCATGAACCACTCGGCCGCCGACGACCGTACGCAGGCAGGTCGGCGTGCCTTCACTCAGATCCGGCAGCACCGGTACGCCGGCCCGCGGGTCCGTCGACCACGCCGCCACTCGCCGGTCCGGCGTCTGCACGACCAGCTCCGCGTCGCTCTGCCAGATCGCGTACGTCGCGGCCGTACCGGGTGCGAGTACGCCGGCATCGTCGATCCCGGCCGCCCGCCAGCCGCCGCGGGTATGCGCCTGGAACGCCGCCCGCACGGTGATCCGCTCGGACGGCTCGTGGTGGAACGCGGCCGCCCGTACAGCTTCCCAGCCACCGAGCTCGGTCACCGGAGCATCCGATCCGAAGGCGAGTACGACGCCCGCGCGGGCCAGCGAACCGAACGGGTTCATGCCCTGCCAGCGGTCGCCGACGCGCTCGGCGTACATCCCGTCCGGACCGCCCCACAGGCCGTCGAACATCGGCTGCACACTGGCCACCACGCCGCAGCGGGCGAGGGTCGCGATCGTTGCCTCGTCGACCATTTCGACATGCTCGAGACGGTGGCGCGCGGCAACCAATGCCTGAACGCCGACCTTCTCGGCGGCGAGCTCGAAGCCGCGGGCGATGTTGTCCATCGCCTGGTCTCCGATGCAGTGGAACCCGGCCTGCACGTTCCGCTCGGTACACGCGATCACGTGCTCGGCGATCTGCTCCGCCGTCAGGTAGGCGTGCCCGCGGTGGCCGGCGCGATCGGCGTACGGCTCCTTCAGCGCGGCCGTCCGCGACCCGAGCGCACCGTCCGCGTTCAGATCACCCGCGAGGCCGGCCAGGCCGTACGTCCCGAGGTGCTCGAACGCCGCCGGCTCACCCCAGTACAACGTCGCCGACAAGCCGAGCTCGTCCGCGACGTCCCGTACCAGCGGCAATTCCCAGAGCGGCCCGATATGCGGGGCAGCCATCTCGTGGAATGCCCCAATACCTTTCGAGGCCATCGCACGCAGGGCCGCCTCGATGTCCGTCCGTCGCTGCTCCGGGCCGATCAGCTCGCTCAACGCGTCCCGAACCAGGTGATTCGCATGCCTCTCGACGCGACCGCTCTCCTCGAACCCCTCACCGCGCGCAACGTCGAACAGCGCCGACGAGACGACGCCGGAGTGGCCGTCGATCCGGGACAGGTATACCCGCCGCCCACCGCCTGCCGCGTCCAGCTCCTGGGCCGTCGGTGCGCGGCCCTCCGGCCATTTGGTCTCGTCCCACCCGGCACCGTCGATCACCGCGTCCTCGGGCAGGTTCGCCGCGAACGCCGCCAGCTTGTCGAGCGCGCCGGTCAACGACGTCGTACCGGCAAGATCGAGGCCGGTCAGCAGCGCGCCGGTCTGCGCGGTGTGAACGTGGGCGTCCACGAAGGCCGGCGTGACCAGCTTGCCGTCGAGGTCGATCACCTCGTCGGCGCCGTCGGCGTACGCACCGGCGCCGGTGTCGTCGCCGAGCCAGGTCACCATCCCGTCGTCGAAGGCGATCGCGGTCGCGTGGGGGTCGGCGGGCGAGTAGACGGAACCGTTCGTCAGAAGTGTGCGCACGCCCTAATCCTCCGCCAGCCTGCTCTCGAACAGACCACGGACACCCGGCTCGGACCGCAACAGCTCCATGGCGTAGTCCGCGTGACCAGGCACGTACCCGTTGCCGATCAGCATCGTCACGTCCGCCGCCAGCCCTTCCGCACCAAGAGCCGCCGCCGAGAACGACGTCGCCATCGAGAAGAAGATCACCGTGCCTCCGGCGGCGGTCGACAGTACGGCCCCGTGCTCGCACCCCGGTACGTCGACGCACACGACGGTGATGTCCGCCGGTCCCCCAGCGCCCGCGACCGCGTCGGCCAGCGCCACCGGATCACGCGCGTCCGCCAACGCGACAACATCGGCCAGACCCGCGGCCGACAACCGTTCGCGCTCCCCCGCGAACGGGACGATGCCGATCGTCCGCGCGGCGCCCGCGGCCCGCGCTGCCGCCAGCGAAAGCGAACCCGACTTGCCTGCGCCGCCAATTACTGACACGACAGGCTTTGTGCCTTTGTCGACATACGAGCGCACCACGCGGGCGGTCAGCGCCGGCGCGCCGCAGACGTCCATCACCGCGAGCGACAGCTCCGGCTTCAGGTCGTCCGGCAGCTTCGCGACAATCGACCTGGCGAACAGGATCGCGTGACCCTGCGCCGGGACCTGCTCGCTCTTGCCGTCCCAGTCCTTCAGCTCGTCGGTGATCTGCAGCGGGGTCAGTGTCAGTGAGACCAGGGTCGCGACACGGTCGCCCTTGCGGACCCCGAGCGGCGAGTCCGGGCCGGCCTCGTCCACGACACCGACGAGCATCCCGCCGGAGCCGGTCACCGGGTTCTGCATCTTGCCGCGGGTCGCGACGATGTCCAGGACGGCGCGGCGGATCGCCGTACCGTCACCGCCGTGCGCCTCGGCCAGCTGGCGGTACGACGCGGCGTCGAGGTTCAGTCGCTCGACCGCGATCCGGACCTCGTCGGGCCAGATGTCAGGACGTGCGTCGAGTCGCTCCGCCGCCTGCGGCAACACGCCGGACGGTGCGAGTACGCGGTGCAGTCCTACCGGGCTCGATGACACGGGTCCTCCTCTGTGCGGTCGGGCAAAATACTACTCACAGCCCGCCTGAACGGGAATTCTTGCGGCGTATTGTTGGATCTGAGGGAAGTTCTATCGCTATCCTCACATGAGACCGCATCCCCCACGTCCCCGCGGAGGACCCGTGACCGACCTGATCACCCCGGAGCTGGCACACTCTGAGCCCGGCGACGGCCAGCCGTATCTGTACCGGCGTACCGAGCTGGTCGAACCCGACTGGACCCGGCTGCCCGGCTGGAAGGACGTCACGGCCGAGGAGTGGCGCTCGGTGCAGTGGCAGCGGTCGCACTGCGTGAAGAACGTGAAGCAGTTGCGTGACGTGATGGGCGACCTGCTCGAGGAACGGTTCTACGAGGACCTCACCCGCGACCAGGCCGAGCGCGCCACGATGTCGATGCTGCTGCCGCCGCAGATGCTGAACACGATCGTGCCTTCAGGCGCAGCCGACTACACGGAGGCGTTCTACGCCGACCCGGTCCGCCGCTACATGCTGCCGGTGTTCAGTGACCGCCGTACCGACTGGCCGTCGCATCCGCACGCGACCCGGGACTCGTTGCACGAGCACGAGATGTGGGCCACGGAGGGGCTGACCCACCGCTACCCGACCAAGGTCCTCGCGGAGATCCTGCCGACGTGCCCGCAGTACTGCGGTCACTGCACCCGGATGGACCTGGTCGGCAACTCGACGCCGGTGATCGACAAGCTGAAGTTCGTCGCGAAGCCGCAGACCCGGCTCGACGACATGCTCGACTACCTCCGCCGTACGCCGGGCGTCCGGGACGTCGTCGTGTCCGGTGGCGACGTCGCCAACATGCCGTGGCCGCGGCTCGAGGCGTTCCTGATGAGCCTGCTCGAGATCGAGAACATCCGCGACATCCGGATGGCCACGAAGGCGCTGATGGGGATGCCGCAGCACTGGCTTTCCTCCGACGTGCTGTCCGGTGTGGAGCGGGTCGCGTCTGTTGCGCGTTCGCGCGGCGTGATGCTGGCCATGCACACGCACGTGAACGCCGCCCAGTCGGTGACGCCGCTGGTTGCCGAGGCGTCGAAGGCGATGCTCGACGCCGGCCTGCGCGACGTACGGAACCAAGGCGTGCTGATGCGCGGCGTCAACGACTCGATCCCGCAGTTGCTCGACCTCTGCTTCGCGTTGCTCGACGGCGCGAACGTCACGCCGTACTACTTCTACATGTGCGACATGATCCCGTTCGCGGAGCACTGGCGGGTGTCGGTCCCCGACGCGCAGCACCTGCAGCACGGGATCCTCGGGTACCTCCCCGGGTTCGCGACGCCGCGGATCGTCTGCGACGTCCCGTACGTCGGGAAGCGCTGGGTGCACCAGCTGTCCGAGTACGACGAGGTCCGCGGCATCTCGTACTGGAAGAAGAACTACCGCACCGGCATCGAGCAGCAGGACCCGGAAGCGCTGAACCGCACCTACGAGTACTACGACCCGATCGACACCCTCCCGGCCGAAGGCCAGGACTGGTGGCGCGAACACGCGGGCAACCACCTCGCCGAAGCCGAAGCCCGAGCCGCCGCCTCCCGCACCACAGCCGAGGCCCAAGCCCACCTCGAGCTCAACTGACCGTCTTGGGTGCCGCTGATGCAGGGGGCGGCACCCAAGACTCTTTTGCAACAACGTGCAATCCGCTCTGTAGATGCACAGGGCAACCGTTACTGTGCTCCCGTGCGGAGCGCCCACCTCATCGTCGCGACAGCCGTCCTGACCGCCTCCGGCTGTGCAGCCCTCCCCCGGGCCGACACCGTCACCAGCCTCACCCGCCCCGCCGTAACGCCTGACGCCGCAACAGCAGTCATCCAGCACTACAACGAGGTCACGGCCACCGCGAACAACCGCCGCTCCGACGACCTCGCGGCGACCGTCCAGTCCGGCGACCTCCTCCGCCAGACCGAGGCGACCTACAAAATCAGCCACTACCAGAAGAAGCCGGTCGCCCGCGCCATCCCCTTCACGGCACAGTCCGTCGGCTCCCCGGAGTACGGCACCTACCCGATGCACTTCGTTGCCTCAGGTAACCACCGCCTCGGCCTCTGGGAACGCCCTTCCGCCGGCACCCCCTGGCACCTCACCGTCACCGTCACCGTCCCGTCAACGATCCCGGTCCCCGACCTCGCCGGCCTGCACGAGGTCGACCCCACCGCATCAGCCGGCCTCGCGGAATCACCGTCGGTCGCAGCGGCAAAGTTCGCGGAACTGCTCGGAGTTGGCGCGAAGTCGCCGTACACGGGCTCGTTCACGGTGACACCGGATGTCGTGAAGGTGCAGAAGGAGATCGCGGCCGGCCAGGCCGAGCTCGCCCGCGACCGCGGCGTGGGCCTCATCTCCTTGACGAATACCTTCACGGTCAACGGCCCGCCCGTGGCGTTTCGGACGTCGTCCGGTGATGTGCTCGCCTTCTTCACCCTCACCAACTCCGAGCTCATGCGGGTCAAGTACGGCGGATCGTGGGCGGACGGTTTCGAGGCGAACGCATTCGCCATTCCCAACCACGTCTACAGCAACGCGATCACCAGCACCACGCTGCACCAGGTGCTGGTCGTTGTCCCGGCCGGGAAAGGTTCGAAGGTTCGCGTCGTCGGGTTCACGAGTCAACTGGTGGACGCCGGTGGGTACTGAGGTCACAAGTTGGTTCAGGTGATGGTGCGTGCGCGTTCTGTGCGGCGGCCGCGGGCTAGCATCACGGGTCGCATGTCGGGCGGTGTGTCTGGGGCACGCCGCGATCTCGGGAGATTCTCGTGCGGGTGATCCGCAGGATTGTCGGCGTACTGCTGGCGTTGATCGGTCTGATCGTTGCGGTGGTCGGAGGTGCGGCCGCCTTCTGGGTGATCGGACCGGACAACACCGTGCACTCCGGTGATCAGCACCTGAGCACCAAGGGCCTCGCGATCGCGAGCACCCCGGAGCTGCTGAACCGCAACGGTCCCGTGCTGCACGTCGACGTACGGTCGACGAAGAACCAGCCGGCCTTCGTCGGTGTAGCGCGCGACTTCGACGTCGCCAGCTATCTCAAAGGCATCAACCACACGAAGCTCGTGCAGATCCAGTACCCGATCGCGTTGAGCACGCAGGACGAGAAGGGTACGGCGGGTCCGCTCGCCGCTCCGGCCACGCTCGACTGGTGGGTCGCCAAGGCGAACGGTACGGGTACCCAGTCGATCGCCTGGCCGATCGCCGACGGCCCGTACGACGTCGTGATCATGAACGCCGACGGGAAGACCACACCGGACGTCCAGGTCGACCTCGGCATCGAGATCCCGAACGCGTTCGGCACCGCGCTCGCCGCCTTTGCCATCGGCATCGTTCTGCTTGCCTTGGGCATCCTCCTGGTACTGCGCCGCAAGCGCACCACCAAGCCGAAGGCGCCGCAGAACACGCAGTCCCAGAACAGCGGACCCGGAGCCGAGCAGCCCGGCCCGTACCCGGTGCCGCACGGCGGTCCGTCCACCCAGCCCATCGCACCGGTGGGCGCACCACAGGCCCCGCCCGCCCAGCACCCAGGCCAACAGGCCCCCGCGCAAGGCAGGCCCCCACAAGGCCCACCGCCCCCGAGCCAGCCGCCGCGGTCCGGTGGGGCGCCGCTGCGGCGGCTGGGCTTCGCCGGGCTGGCGTTGGGGCTGGTGACCGGTTGTGCGGCGGTGCCGCCCGCGGACACGGTGCAGGTGCTCACCCGGCCCTCGATCAGCAACGGCGCTGCGGCAGACGTGATCAAGCACTACAACGAGGTCAACAACAAGGCCAACCACACCCGCAACAGCAACCTGATCGCGACCATCGAGGGCGGCAATCTCGTCCGCGAAAGCCAGGCCGGCTTCAAGATCGACCAGGCCGCGGGCGCGAAGACCTCGCCCGCGTTCACGTACACCAACCCGTACGTCGGCGCCCCGCAGTACGGCAGCTACCCGATGAGCTTCGTCAGCTCCTCCGGCATCTCCGACAACAAGGCGTACCGCCACGTCGGCCTCTGGGAACGCGCGTCCGCCGGCAGGCCGTGGATGCTCACCTTCGCCGCCACCGTGCGGACCACCGTCAAACTGCCCGACCTGGACGGCCTCCGCCCGGCCGGCAAGTCCGACGCCACCCGCCTCGCCGTCGCCCCTCAGGCCGCCGCGACCGCGCTGGCGACGTACCTGACCGGCGGCACCAAGTCCCCCAAGGCCGCGGCCTTCGTCCCGAACACCGAGATCACCACCCTCATCACGGATCTCGCGAAGACAAGAGCAGCCCAAGCGAGCACCCCGAATTCGGTGCGCAGCGTCACCGACACCTTCACCGCCCCGAAGACGTCGCCCGCGTTCGTCACCAGGTCCGGTACGGCGGTCCAGTTCGTCTCGCTGACCCACGACCACACGGTGCTCGTCGCGAAGAACTACAACTTCTCCTGGGCCGCCCTCCCGATGACCGCGTTCAGCCCGAAGACGGCGAGGTACGAGAGCGCCCTCACCTCGACCACCCTGAACGACCTGGTCCTGCTCATCCCCCCGAAAGGCAAGGGCAAGATCCAGATCGCCTCAATCGACACCCAACTCGTCGACGCCGGCGGCTACTGAAAGTCCACCAACTCCGCAAAGCTCCTGATGCTCGGCCCGGCCCACGACGGATCACTGTCGGCGTGTTCGGTGGTCCGTACGACGTGCATCCCCAGGGCGGCCGCTCCGGGGAGTTCCCCGTCGCTGCCGTCGCCGACGTAGATGCAGTCGACCGGCTCGACGCCGAGAGCGTTGCAGGCTGCCAGGTAGATTGCCGGCTCGGGCTTGGCTGCGCCGAGCTCCGCGGAGAAGGCGGTCGTGTCGAAGTACGGCGCCAGCGGGCTGGCGGCCACTGCAGTTGGGTCTCGGCGGTGATGTTGCTGACGAGGCCGATTCGCCAGCCGGCTGTCTTGAAGGCGGCCAGTGTTTCCAGCGTTGCCGCGGGTGGAGCAGCCAGTAGGCGCTGCGCGAGGGCCCTGCGGAGGCTTGTTGCCTGTTGGACCTGTTCGTCGGTGGGGGCGCCGCCGCACCGTTGAGTGATCACCTGGAGCGTGGTCGGCAGGTCGCCGTACGCTCCGATGAAGCGTTCGTACGACGACGCGTCGAAGGCTGCCTGGAATGCCGTCGGGTCGACGCCGAGCACAGCACCCATCTGGGCGTTGACCTCGTCCCGGGCAGCATCACCGCCCGGGATCAGGGTGCTGAAAAGGTCGGTGAGGAGGACCTTCACAGGGCTGGGGGGCGGCGTTCGTACGGGGTGGAGAGGACGATCGTGGTCGTGGTGGAGACGTTGGCACGGGCGCGGATGACCGCCAGGAGGTTCTCCAGGGCGCCCGGGGAGGCGACGCGGACGACCAGGATGTAGCTGGAGTCGCCTGCGACCGAGTAGCAGGACTCGATCTCGCGGACCTCACGGAGGCGTTCTGGGGAGTCGTCCGGCTGGGACGGGTCGATCGGGCGGATCGAGATCAGCGCGGTCAGCGGCAGGTCCAGAGCCGTGTGGTCGACGGTGGCGGCGTACCCCTGGATGATGCCGCGCTGCTCGAGGCGCTTCACCCGCTGGTGTACGGCCGACGTGGACAGGCCGGTCGCCTTGCCCAGGTCGGTGAAGCTCATCCTGCCGTCGCTCGCGAGCAGCCCGACGATCTTGCGGTCCAGGTCCTCCATCCCCAAGACATTACTGGAGCAACCGTCCCGGCCGCATGCGATCTCGCGGGCTGTCGGTGGGCTGTGAAAGCATCTGGGCATGGCTGACAGACCCCAGCGGCTGATGCTGCTCGACACGGCGTCGCTCTACTTCCGTGCGTTCTTCGGTGTTCCGGACACGATGAAGGCCGCCGACGGTACGCCGACGAACGCGATCCGCGGGCTGCTGGACTTCATCGCCCGGCTCGCCGAGAACCACCGGCCGACCCACCTGGTCGCCTGCTGGGACGACAACTGGCGGCCGTCCTGGCGGGTCGCGCTGATCCCGTCGTACAAGGCGCAGCGGGTCGAGTTCGTGACGCCGAAGGGCGAGCAGGTGGAGGATGTACCGGACCGCCTGGAGGTCCAGGTGCCGTACATCCGGGCGTGCCTGGAGGCGATCGGGATCACGATCGTGGGCGCGCCGGACCACGAGGCCGACGACGTGATCGGCACGCTCTCGCACCAGGCGACGATGCCGGTCGACGTCGTCACGGGCGACCGCGACCTGTTCCAGTTGATCGACGACAGCCGCGGTATCCGGATCGTCTACACAGCAGCCCGCGGCGTCGGCCGGGCCGAGGTGTACGACGAGGCCGCGCTGCTGGCGAAGTACGAGATCCCCGCCCAGCGGTACGCCGACTTCGCCACGCTCCGCGGTGACGCGTCCGACGGGCTGCCCGGCGTGAAGGGCATCGGCGAGAAGACGGCCGCGTCGCTCGTCACAGCGTACGGCGATCTCGACGCGATCCGCGCCGCGGCCGCCGACCCGAGTACGCCGATGGCGCCTGGGGTGAAGAAGAAGATCCTGGCGGACAGCGACTACCTCGACGTCGCGCCGAAAGTGGTCGCGGTCGCGAAGGACGCCCCGGTCGGGACGTACGACGCTACGCTGCCGCGCGAGATCAAGGACCCGGAACGCTGGCTCGACCTGGTCGAACTGCTCGAGCTCGGCGGCTCGGCCCAACGCGTGATGTCGGCCCTCGACCTCGGACCGAAAGCATGAGCACCCGAGAGCTGGCGGAGGGGTTCCGCGAGGAGATCGTCACCCTGCGGCGCGCTTTGCACCAGGTGCCGGAGTACGACCTGGACCTGCCGAAGACACAGCAGCTGATCCTCGACGCGCTCGAGGGTCTGCCGCTGGAGATCACGCTCGGCAAGGAGCTGTCGTCGGTGACCGCCGTGCTGCGCGGCGGCCGCGGCCCGGGTCCGGTCGTACTGCTGCGTGGTGACATGGACGCGCTGCCGGTCACCGAGCGCGTCGACGTACCGTACGCGTCCCGGCATGACGGCATGATGCATGCCTGCGGCCACGACCTGCATGTCGCGGGGCTCGTCGGCGCCGCGAAGGTGCTGTGCGCGCTCAAGGACGAGCTGCCGGGTGACGTGGTGTTCATGTTCCAGCCGGGCGAGGAGACGTCGGGCGGTGCGCCGATCATGATCCGCGAGGGCGTTCTCGACGCCGCGGGCCGGCGGGCGGACGCGGCGTACGGGCTGCACGTCGGCGCGTCGTCACAGCCGCTGGGGATGTGGAGCAGCAGGCCGGGGTCGTTCATGGCCGCGGCGGATCAGCTGCACGTTCGGGTGATCGGTGCGGGAACGCACGGGGCAACGCCGTACCGCGGCAAGGACCCGATCCCAGTGCTGTGCGAGATCGTGTCCGCGCTGCAGACGATGATCACCCGGCAGTTCGACGTGTTCGACCCGGTGGTGCTGACGGTCGGGCGGATCGCGGGCGGGACGAAGGAGAACATCATCCCGGACGACGCGTTCTTCGACGCGACCGTGCGGACGTTCTCCGAGGCGACCCGGGCGAAGGTGCAGAAGGCATCGATCCAGCTCGTCGAGGGCCTCGCCGCGGCGCACGGGCTGCAGGTCGAGGCTGAGTACGAGGTCGGGTATCCGGTGACGGTGAACAACACGGCGGAGTACGAGTTCGCCCGTACGACGATCGAGGACCTCTTCGGGGCCGACCGGTTCCGCGAGCGTCCGAACCCGCGGTGCGGTGCTGAAGACATGTCGTACGTACTGAACGAGGCGCCCGGCGTGTACCTGAACCTCAGCGCCTGCGCCGCCGCCGACCCCGACACAGCAGCTGACAACCACTCCCCCTTGGCACACTTCGACGACTCGATCCTCCCGGACGGCGCAGCCCTCCTCGCCGAGCTCGCCGTACGTCGTCTCAACCGCGTCTAGGGAGAATTCCCGATTGGCCGGGCAGTCCGCCGCCGAGCAGACTGCCCGCATGCCATTCGTGGATGTGCCCGACGGATACCTGTACTTCGAGCAGCACGGTGAAGGCCCCGATGTCGTCCTGCTGAACGGCGGACTGGCCGACGTTCGCATGTGGACATCGACGGTCGAGTGGCTCGCCGAGACCCATCGCGTGACGACCTGGGACTACCGCGACAACGGGCTGTCCTCGCCGGCGGAGAAGCCGTACGACGAGATCGCGGACCTGACTGCGGTGCTCGACGCGGCCGACGTACGGCGGACCGTGCTGATCGGAGTGTCCGACGGTGGACGGCGCGCGCTGGGGTTCGCGCACCGGCATCCGGCGCGGGTCGCGCACGTCGCCGTCGTGGGCGGGTCGTTCGGCGAGTTCCCGGACCCGACGCCTGCGGAGGAAGCCGCCCGCGTGGTGATGCGGGCGCACTTCGCGCGACAGGCCGAGATCCTAGCCTCCGAAGGGATCCCGGCCGCGGCCGACCACGACGTACAAGGCTGGTGCCCAGCCGTCCGCGGCGACAACCGCCGGCTGCTGGTCGGCCTGGAGATCGCGAACTCGCGGGTGATGACGATGCCGGTCCACCACGGCGTCGAACTCGACCCACCGGTCAAACACCGCTTCGCCGAGCTCACGGTCGGAGTATCGGTCCTGATCGGCGGCCGCGACTTCGCCGGCACCCAACTCTGGGGCCGCCGCCTGGCCACTCAAGCTCCGCACGCCGCCCTGCACCTGATCCCCGAAGCCGACCACATGCCGATGTTCTCCACACCCCCGGCCTTCCGCGAGTTCGTCACCGACGTACTTCGCGCCGCCGACTAAGCCAGCGCATCCTCCAACCACGACATGAACGCGCCATAGTCAGCCGAAACCGACACCGCAATCTCGATGCCGTCAGCCTTCAGGCTCATCCGCGCGATCTCGTCCAGCGCGACGTTCTCCCGTACGAATCGCACACCCGGCCAGAGCATCGCAGCCGCGAGCGTGAGGGCGTCGTGCTGCATCGAACCTGGGTACTTCTTCGTCCAACGGTCGAAGTGCTCCCGCAGCACCCCCTCCCATGGCCGCGCATCCGGACGACCCCACCGCTCGTACAGCGCGGAGTTGCGGGTGATCTCCATTGCCTGGTTGAACGTCACGTCCGACAGCACGAACGACGGATTCCACCTGCCCAGCTCAGGCACCATCCGGATGGCCGCCCCCGCGTCGACCCGGAAGTTGTGCTCGGCCCGCGACGGATCCCGATAGTTGATCGCACCCCCCATCTGTGTGACGGCCAGCCGCGGAACCAGCACCGGTGCCTCGCGCTGCAGCCGCGCAAGGTTCGACAACGGCCCCATCCCGACCCAGCGAATCCTTCCCTCGCCATCCGAACAGACGTCGTCGATCGCGCCGACCATATCGCTGTCCTGCCGGGGCACGTCAGCAGGACAGACCCCGTCCATCACCCACATCCGGCTGTTCCCCAGATCAGACCCTGCCACCACGCGTACCTCCGGCCGTCCGACCAGATCCAGCAGGTACCGCGCGAGCCTTGCCCGTTCCCCGCCGTACTCGTCGCTCGTGACCACCAACCGCAACTCCGGCACCCGCCGAGCTGCCACCACCAGGGCCACCGTGTCATCCGGGTCCCCGCCCAGGTCGGTGTCGATGATCATCGGTGCCTTGGCAATCGCCGGCGGGCCGACCCGCGGCGGGGGCCCATCCCGAAGCATCGCGTCCGCCATATCCTCGAACTCCTCAAAGCCCGCGGTCGTCCCGGCGAGGGCCATCCACTCGCCCTCCGGGTCGCTTCCCTTCCCGCCGCCCATCACTACCTCCGCCTGCCCGAGTCGAGTTCAGAACATTCTCTACGAAGACCTTCTTGTCACCGTCGCCACACTGTTCGTACGCCGCCCAGATCGACTCTCGCGCGACCCCGGGGACCTGAGCCCGGTCGAGCGCCTTCTGGAGCAGGTCAGCCTGCTTCTTGTCGGCACGATGCACGAACGAGTCGAGGAACTCCGCCAGCCCTGGATCCGTGGATCCGCGGCTGATCCAGGCGCGGATCTCCACGCGGTACCGCTGTGCCCAGTCGTCCAACCAGGCCCGGTAGTTGCCCCCGGCATCGCGCACTCTCGCGACATCTCCGGCTAGGTCGGCCACGGCATGCAGGTTCATCACCTTCACGCCTTCGCGCACCGGAAGGCGGCGGAGCCGCGGCGAGATCCGGCCACGGCTCAGTCCGTCCAGAAGCGCCGGCTGATGGCGCTGGCCGGTTTGCTCGGGCCGGCAGCACCGAGTCGGACCGGACTCGACATCGGCCCGTCGAGGAGTTCCTCGATGCTGTTGAGCGCGAGCTGGTGTGCAAACGTCTTGGAAACTTCAGCCGGGAGTTCGTAGAGCGGCAGGCCGCCTCGTCCTTCAGCAGCTGTCAGGTGTACTTCGTACCCCTTCTTGCTCCCCGGATGCGGGTCGTACGGCGAGGCGCCGTGGAACGCGTATCGCCCGGTGAAGGTCGTCTGCGGGTACACCGCCGACAGGAGCTCTTGCACCGTGCCCTTGTAGCTCGTGTCGAACACGCTGACCCGGCTCCCCTGCCGCCCGACCGGCACCCCACGGAGCTGCAGGTACTCGCTCAGTACCTGGAAACCTCATCCCCGACGGTTCTCGAGATCCTGCAGTGCGTTCTCGACCAGGGCCCGCGACACCACCAGGTTCGAGCAGTTCCGCCGGATGAAGTCGTGATCGAGCATTGTCATCGCGAACGCCAGGTGGTGGCCGTCACGGCCGAGGCCGAGGATGCGGTCCGTACGACGGGATCCGACGTCCGCGCGAAGATCCGCCAGCATGTCGTCGGCCACTCGAACCATCAACGGCGCCGGGAACTCGTACGCGACCAGGCAGGCGTCCCGCAGCGTAGCCACGTCGGCTGGATCGCTCAGCCTCAGCTTCGTCCCGACCACCTTTGCCCGCTGGTTACCACGTCGCCGCACCGAGTCCGCGTCAGTCGCCATCGCTCAAGTACGCCACAGACAGAGCAAGCCCCGCGGAAGTTATCCACAGGTAGTGGAACGGGGACGCCGTGGTGGCGCCCCCGTCCTGGTGGGGTTAGCGGGCCATGGGGCGGCCGGCTGGGGTTGGGGTGGCGGTCAGGGCGGCTGCTTCTTCGTCGATGTCGACGACGGCGCCGCTGAACTGGGCGTTGTAGAGGCGGGCGTAGGCGCCGTCCAGGGCGAGTAGTTCGGTGTGGTTGCCCTGTTCGACGATGGCGCCGTTCTCCATGACCAGGATCAGGTCGGCGTCGCGGATGGTGGAGAGGCGGTGCGCGATGACGAAGCTGGTGCGGTCGGAGCGCAGGGCGGCCATGGCGCGTTGGACCAGGACCTCCGTACGGGTGTCGACCGAGCTCGTCGCCTCGTCGAGGATCAGCAACTGCGGGTCGGCCAGGAACGCGCGGGCGATGGTGAGGAGCTGCTTCTCACCGGCGCTGACGTTGCTGCCTTCCTCGTCGATGACCGTGTCGTAGCCGTCCGGCAGGCTGTGCACGAAGCGGTCGACGTACGTCGCCTTCGCCGCCTCCAGCATGTCCTCCTCGGTGGCGTCCAGGTTGCCGTACAGCAGGTTGTCCCGGATCGTGCCGCCGAACAGCCAGGTGTCCTGCAGGACCATGCCGATCCGCGAGCGCAGGTCGTGCCGGGTCAGCTCGGTGATGTCGACACCGTCGAGCGTGATCTTGCCGCCGTTCAGCTCGTAGAACCGCATGATCAGGTTGACCAGTGTGGTCTTGCCGGCGCCGGTCGGGCCGACGATCGCGACCGTCTGGCCGGGCTCGGCGACCAGGCTCAGGTCGGTGATCAGCGGCTTGTCCGGGTCGTACGAGAACGACACGTGCTCGAACTCGACCCGCCCGCGGGAGTCGGTGACCTTCTCCGGCGTGGCGTCGTCCGGCACCTGCTCCTCGGCGTCCAGTACTTCGAACACCCGCTCCGCGGAGGCGACACCCGACTGCAGCAGGTTCGCCATCGAAGCGACCTGGGTCAGCGGCTGGGTGAACTGCCGCGAGTACTGGATGAAGGCCTGGACGTCGCCCAGCGACATCGTGCCGGACGCGACCCGGAGTCCGCCGATCACCGCGATCACCACGTAGTTGACGTTCCCGATGAACATCATCAGCGGCATGATCAGGCCGGAGATGAACTGCGCCCCGAAGGCGGCCTTGAACAGTTCGTCGTTCTTCGCCTTGAAGCTGGCCTCGATCTCCTTCTGCCGGCCGAACACCTTCACCAGTTCGTGCCCGGTGAACGCCTCCTCGATCTGGCCGTTCAGCGCGCCGGTGTGCCGCCATTGCGCGACGAACCGGACCTGCGACCGCTTCGCGATCACCGCGGTCAGCACCATCGACACCGGGATCGTGATCAGCGCGATCAGCGCCAGCACCGGCGAGATCACGAACATCATCGTGATCACGCCGATCACCGTCAGCAGCGAGGTGAGCAGCTGGCTCAGCGTCTGCTGCAGGCTGGTCGAGATGTTGTCGATGTCGTTGGTGACCCGGCTGAGCAGCTCACCGCGCGGCGCCCCGTCGAAGTAGCTCAGCGGCAGCCGGTTCAGCTTGTCCTCGACCTCGGCGCGCAGACCGAGGATGGTGTGCTGGACGACGCCGTTGAGGATGTAGCCCTGTGCCCAGGACAGGAAGAACGCACCGACGTACAGGGCGAGCACCAGCAGCAGGACGTTGCGCAAGGCATCGAAGTCGATGCCGACGCCCGGGACCAGGTCGATGCCCTGCAGCAGGTCTGCGAGCCGGCCGTTGCCGGAGGCCCGGTACTGCTCGATCACCTGCGCCTTCGTCATGTCGTGCGGCAGCCGTTTGCCGATCGCCCCGGCGAAGATCACGTCGGTCGCGCGACCGAGGATCTTCGGGCCGAGCACCGACAGGCCGACGCTGCAGATCGCCAGCAGGACAACGCCCGCGACCTGGATCCGGTACGGCCGCAGCCGGCCGAGCAGGCGCTTCGCCGAGGGCACGAAGTTCATCGACTTGTCCCCCGGGATACCTCCCGGCGGACCGAACGCGCGACCCGTCGTGGGCCGCTCGGTCGCCTTCACGGTCGCCGGGCCGCCACCCTCCGGCGCCTGCCCGCTCGGCGCCTGCCCGTTCGGTGCCTGCCCATTCGGTGCCTGCCCATTCGGGACCTGATCCTTCGGACGTCCGCCGTTCGATGACGGCTTTTCGTTCTCGCTCATGCCGCCTCCTCCGCGGAACGCTGCGACTCGACGATCTCGACGTACGTCGGACACGTCTCGAGCAACTCCTGATGATTCCCCTTGCCGACGATCGCGCCGTCCTCGATCACCACGATCTGGTCGGCGTCGATGATCGTCGAGACCCGCTGCGCGACGACCACCATGCACGCGTCCCGGGTGACCGGTCGCAGCGCGGCTCGCAGCCGCGCGTCCGTGGCCAGGTCGAGCGCCGAGAACGAGTCGTCGAACAGGTAGATCTCCGGTTTGCGGACCAGCGCCCGCGCGATCGCGAGCCGCTGCCGCTGACCGCCGGACACGTTCGTACCGCCCTGGGCGATCGGCGCGTTCAGCCCCTCCGCCATCGCCTCGACGAAGTCCTTGCCCTGGGCAATCTCCAGCGCTTCCCAGAGCTCCTCGTCGGTAGCGTCGGGGTTGCCGTACCGCAGGTTGCTGCCCACTGTCCCGGAGAACAGGTACGGCCGCTGCGGCACCAGGCCGATCCGTTCCCACAGCGCCTCGGGGTCGATGTCGCGTACGTCGATACCGTCGACGAGCACCCGCCCCTCGGTCGCGTCGAACAACCGCGGCACCAGCGAGAGCAGCGTGGTCTTACCTGCACCCGTACTGCCGATGATCGCGGTCGTCTGCCCCGGCGAGGCGACGAAGCTGATGTCCCGCAGCACCGGCTCGGCAGCACCTGGGTACTTGAACGAGGCCCGCTCGAAGACCAGCTGGCCACGGCCGGTGAAGTTCCTGATCGGGGTGACCGGCGGCTGCACCGACGACTCGGTGTCGAGCACCTCGGAGATCCGGTCCGCGCAGACCGCGGCCCGCGGCACCATGATCATCACGAACACGCCCATCATCACCGAGAACAGGATCTGGATCAGGTAGCTGAGGAACGCCGTCAGCGCGCCGACCTGCATCTTGCCGTCCTCGATCCGCGAGGCGCCGAACCACAGCACCGCGACGCTGGACACGTTCAGGATCAGCATCACCGTCGGGAACACCAGCGCCATCAGCCGGCCGGCCCGGATCGCGGTGTCGGTCAGGTTGGCGTTCGCCTCGCCGAACCGCTCGACCTCGTGCGGCTCACGGACGAACGCCCGGACCACCCGGATCCCGGAGATCTGCTCGCGCAGCACCCGGTTCACGCCGTCGATGTTCTTCTGCATCTTCCGGAACTGCGGCACCATCCGGCTGGCGATGAAGCCGATACAGCCGGCCAGCAACGGGACCGCGACCACGACCAGCCAGGACAGGCCGACATCCTGGCGGACCGCCATGATCACGCCGCCGATCATCGTGATCGGGGCCGCGACCAGCATCGTCGTGGTCATCACGACCAGCATCTGGATCTGCTGGACGTCGTTGGTACTGCGCGAGATCAGCGTCGGCGCGCCGAACTGGTTGACCTCCCGGGCGGAGAACTCGCCGACCCGGTGGAACACCGCGGCCCGGACGTCCCGGCCGAACAGCGCGGCCGTTTTGGCGCCGAAGTACACCGCGGTGATCGTGCAGGCGATCTGCAGCAGGCTGACGCCGAGCATCCAGCCGCCGGTGCCCACGATGTAGCCGGTGTCACCCTTGGCCACACCGTTGTCGATGATGTCGGCGTTCAGCGTGGGCAGGTAGAGGGAGGCGATCGTCCCGACCAGCTGCAGGACCACCACCAGGAGCAGGTTTCCCGCGTACGGACGCAGGTGCGTACGCAAGACTCGAACTAACATCAATCATCCCCAGAGTCGTGACGGCGGGCGCCGACGGGCACGAACCCGACGGCGTCCTCGGTGGCCGGTGGCTGACCGGTGTGGTGCAAGCTGTCGTGCTTGAGCAGACCGTCGAACGCGAAGTCGACGATCTCCTCGGCGGTCAGCACGTGGCCGCCGGAAATCAATGGATGGGTGGCCGAGAAGGTCAGCAGGTTGATCCGCCGGACCACCTCTTCGGGCGGCAGCCGCAGTTGGTCCGCATCGGGCCGGAGCAGGTCGGCGAACGCCGCGTTGGTCAGGTCGGACTGCCGCTGCTGGCGCGCCTTGTCCATCGCGCTCTGCTTCCGGAAGTCCGGTGGCCGCTGGATCCGCAGCGCGAACAGCAGCTTGAACACCTTGCCAAGGCGTCGCTGCCCGATCTCGACCGCGGCGACGGTGCGCTCCCGCAGCGGCAGCGAACGGTCGACGCCCGCCAGCGCCTTGAGCAGGTCCGAGGTGTCGAAGACGGTCGCCATCGCCGCCTCGATCAGCGCGTCCTTGCTGCCGAACGCGCGGAAGATCGTCCCCTCGGCGATCCCGGCCGCCTCGGCGATCTGCTTGGTGCTGACCTCGGGCCCGAACTCCTCGAGCAACGGCAGCGCCGCCTCGACGATGGCAGCGCGCCGTTCCTCGGGTGGCAGTGGAGTTGCTCGTGGGCTCACGGCATCAACGGTAACTGAGTGAGTACTCACTCACAACAGTATTCAAGCCTCTGGCGCAGTCCGGTTCGCCACCAGCGCGGAAATGCCGTCCAGCAGTCGCTCCAGCCCATATTCGAACGCATGTTCGGAATCATAAGGGGCATCGAACTCACTCCCGACGGCGGCCCCGACCCGGGCCGAGAGCGGGAACTTCTCCAGGTCGCCGATCTGGTCCAGGTGCGGGACGTGCGCCAGCCACCACTCCTTGTCGGTCATCCCCGATCGATGGATCACCTGCCGCGCCTCGACGGCCGTACGGACGGCGCCGTGCACGAAGCCGTTGACCAGTGCGACGGTCGCATCCATCTCGACGTCGCTCAGCCCGATACCGTCGACCGCGGTCAGCTCCCACTCGTACTTGGCCATCACGTTCGGCCCGAGCGGCGGCCGGCTGGTCGCGACCTGGAGCAGCCACGGATGCTGCAGGTACAGCTGCCGGTTCTCGCGGGCGACCTCCTCCAGCCGAGGCCGCCACTCACCCGGTACGACGCGCCGCGGCAACTCGCCGTACACAGTGTCGAGCATGACGTCGAGCAACTCCCCCTTGCCCGGGAAGTACCGGTAGAGCGTCATCGCGCCGACCCCCAGTTCGTCGGCGACGCGGCGCATCGACATCGCGGACAGGCCTTCTGCGTCGGCGATCTTCAGGGCGGCCGTGACGATCTGGTCGACGGTGAGCGCCGGCTTCGGACCGCGGGTCGGCTGCGGGTTGCCCTGCCGTCGCCGCCAGAGCAACTCGAGGCTCTTGGCGGGGTCGCCGCTGCCGCTGTACTCCTGATTCATGGGCGCCGCCTTGATCGATCGGCTATTCTTCGTACAGTGTACGCAGTTGACCTCGAGTTCAGTGGAGGTTCTAGCGTCGGGTTTTGTCGGTGGTGTCCGGAATCATCGACGTCCCCAGCCGACCGATTCAGCGGAGCACTGCCGTGAGTATGGAAATGACCGCGTGGAACTCGCTCTACCACGCGATGCACGCACAAGACGACAAGAGACCGTTCTCCCGCGCGACCCTGCGCCGGATCCTTGCCCTCGCGCGGCCGCACCGGACACAGCTGGTGTGGTTCCTCGTGCTCAGCACGGGCGCCGCGGTGCTTGCGGTCGCGACTCCGGTACTGGCCGGCCGGGTCGTCGACGCGATCGTCGGCGAGAAGGCGTTCGGTGTCGTGCTGCGGCTCGCGCTGCTGATCGCGGCGATCGCGGTCGCGGAGGCCGGGCTGAGCATGCTGACCCGGTGGTTGTCGGCGCAGATCGGTGAAGGGCTGATCCTGGACCTTCGTACGGCGGTGTTCGACCACATCCAGCGGATGCCGATCGCGTTCTTCACCCGGACCCGGACGGGCGCGCTCGTGTCCCGGCTGAACAACGATGTGATCGGCGCGCAGCGTGCCTTCAGCGACACGTTGTCCGGCGTGGTCAGCAACCTCGTGATGCTGGTGCTCACGCTCGTGGTGATGCTCCGGGTGTCGTGGCAGATCACGTTGCTCGCGTTGATCATCCTGCCGATCTTCGTCATCCCGGCCCGGCGAATCGGGGCGCGGCTGGCCGGACTGCAGCGTGAGGCCGCGAACTACAACGCGACCATGAGCACGCAGATGACCGAGCGGTTCTCGGCACCGGGCGCGACGCTGGTGAAGCTGTTCGGGCGGCCGGCTCGGGAGTCGCTGGAGTTCGCGGTGCGGGCGCGGCGGGTGCGGGACATCGGCGTCCGGACGGCGATGGTGCAGTGGATCTTCGTGACCGCGTTGACGCTGGTGTCGGCGCTGGCGCTCGCCGTCGTGTACGGGCTCGGCGGATTCCTGGCCTTGCGGGATCAACTCGAGGCCGGTGCGGTCGTGTCGATGGCGCTGTTGCTGACCCGGTTGTACTCGCCGTTGACCGCGCTGGCGAGTGCGCGGCTCGAGGTGATGACGGCGCTGGTGAGCTTCGAGCGGGTTTTCGAGGTGCTCGACCTGGAGCCGCTGATCAAGGACAAGCCCGATGCGGGGCGCGTACCCGAGGGTCCGGTGTCGGTGGAGTTCGCGGACGTGACCTTCGCGTATCCGTCGGCGGACAAGGTTTCGCTGGCATCGCTGGAAGAGGTCGCGAAGCTGGACACGCGCGGCGGCGTCGACGTGCTGCACAGCGTGTCGTTCCGCGCCGAGCCCGGGCAGATGATCGCGCTGGTCGGCTCGTCCGGCGCGGGGAAGTCGACGATCGCGCAACTCATCCCCCGGCTGTACGACGTGGACTCCGGAGCGGTGCGGCTGGCCGGGGTCGACGTACGGGATGTGTCCGCGGAGTCGTTGCGGCAGACGCTCGGGATGGTGACGCAGGACGGGCACCTGTTCCACGACTCCATCCGGGAGAACCTGCTGCTCGCGCGGCCGGAGGCGTCGGAGGACGAGCTCTGGGATGCGTTGCAGCGGGCGCGGTTGCGGACGTTGATCGAGTCTTTGCCGGATCAGCTGGACACGGTGGTCGGCGAACGTGGGTACCGCCTGTCAGGTGGTGAGCGGCAGCGGTTGACGATCGCCCGGTTGCTGCTCGCGCAGCCGCGGGTGGTGATCCTCGACGAGGCGACGGCGGCGCTCGACTCGACCAACGAGGCAGCGGTACAGGCGGCGTTGACGGAGGCGCTCGCCGGTCGTACGGCGGTCGTGATCGCCCACCGGTTGTCGACGATCCGCGCCGCGGACCAGATCCTCGTGATCGAGGACGGTCGGATCGTGGAGCAGGGCCGGCATGCGGAGCTGCTCGCCGCCGGCGGGCGGTACGAGGAGCTGTACCGGACCCAGTTCGATCAGCCGGGTGAAGCAGTAACTGTCTGAGGTTCGTTCTTCCTACTACGGAGGTCGTCGGTTTGCAGGGCACGGGGCAGGAACTGGCCGGCTGCGCGGTCGTCTTCCAACCAGCCGATCCACCACGCACCAGCCGAGTCGCCTTCTGGCACCCAACCGGCGCCCCACTCCCCCTAGGCGTCGGCGACCAGCTCGAGCTCACGCTCGTTGCGGACACCCCCACCGAGCCAAGCCGTCCCGCGGAGCACACCGCTTCCGCGGAGCTCAGCGGTTCGGCGGAGGGTGCTCGGCTGCGAACCGTGCGTGCGGTTGGGTTGTCGGTGGCGGATGCGGTTCCGGTGCTGGGCCGGTTGCGGCTGGCGGCGGGAGCGCATCCGTCGGCAGCGTTCTGGGGTGGGGCCTCACTCGTCGCGCTGCAACTGGTTGCTCGCGGCAAGCTCCTGCCCGGCGTCTCCCCGGGCGGGCACGACGCCTGGCGGGTCGGTCCGCTCGACCCCGGCGACATCACCCGCCTCCTCGAACTCGCCGAGGCCATGCCCGCCTCCGCACGAGCCCTCCCCCTGTCCTCACCAACCCCCGCCACTCCCCCGTCCAACGCACCCTCCTCTGCCTCCGCCCTCACCAGCGCCGCACCCGCCAGCGCCGCCCCCACCAGCGCCGCATCCGCCCCGCGCGGGGCCGCGTCCGGCCCCGGCAGCGCCGCCTCCGCGCCCGGCAGCGCCGCCTCCTCCCCCGCCAGCGCCGCATCCTCCGCGCTCGGAGACGTACGGCTGCCCGTGGCCGAGGAGCTGCTGCGGCAGTTCCTCGACGCGGTGGCCGACGGGATGCCACGGTCCCCGGCAGCCGCGAAGATGCATCGGACGAACCTGTTCGCAGCGACCACCCCGCAGCGGGCGGATCGCCTGCGGAGCTGGGCGGACGAGGTCTCCGTCGGGCTCGACTCCGGCGTACGGATCTCGTTGCGCGTCGAGCTGAGCGAGGCGCAGACGTTCGGCGCCGTCGTACAGCTGCACAGCCTCAAGGACCCCACCCTCGTCAGCGACGCGTACGACGTGTGGTCAGCCGACGTACCGGGATTCGGACCACGCGCCCGGATCGACGCCACGCTCGCGATCCGCCGGGCCGCCCGCGTCTGGCAACCCCTCGCCCGCCTCCTCGACTCCGCCGTACCCGACCGGATGGAGCTCGCCGACGAGGACGTCGCCGATTTGCTCGCCGGATCGGCTCAGCGGCTCACGGCCGCCGGCATCGACCTGCATTGGCCGAAGAGCCTCGGCCGCGCGCTCACCGCCCGCGCCGCCATCACCTCGGCCGACGGTCCGCCAAGCAGCCTGCCGAGCTTCTTCCAGGGCGACCGGACGCTCGACTTCAGCTGGCAGGTCGCGGTCGGCGACGATCCGCTGACCGAGGCCGAGCTCGACCAGCTCGCCGAGGCGACCCGCCCGGTGGTCCGCCTGCGCGACCAGTGGATGCTGATCGACCCCGACCTGGCCCGGAAGGCCCGCGAGCGGATCCTCAAACCCGTCACCGCGATCGACGCCCTCGGCGCCGCACTCACCGGCACCGCCGAGGTCGACGGCCAACACATCCCGGTCACCCCGGCCAAGTGGCTCGACGAGCTCCGCGCGCGGATCGCCGATCCGGACCGCGCCGACGACCCGATCGAGGCCCCACCCGGCCTGCAGGCGACCCTGCGCGACTACCAGCTCCGAGGTCTCCGCTGGTTGTCGAGAATGACCTCGCTCGGCCTCGGCGGCTGCCTCGCCGACGACATGGGCCTCGGCAAGACCATCACGCTCATCTCCCTGCACCTGCATCGTCAACAGTCCGAGGACACCGCCGGCCCGACCCTCGTCGTCTGCCCCGCGTCGCTCCTCGGCAACTGGGAGCGCGAGGTCGAGCGGTTCGCACCAGGCACAGCGGTACGGCGCTTCCACGGCACGTCCCGCTCCCTCGACGAAGCGCACGACGGCTTCGTACTCACGACGTACGGGACCCTCCGCCGCGACGCCGTACGGCTGGCCTCTCATCCGTGGGCGCTCGTGGTCGCCGATGAGGCGCAACACGTGAAGAACCCCTCGTCCGGTACGGCGAAGGCGCTGCGGACGGTACCCGCGAAGGCGCGCGTCGCCCTGACCGGCACGCCGGTGGAGAACAACCTGTCCGAGCTGTGGGCGATCCTCGACTGGACGACGCCCGGGCTGCTCGGCCGGCTCGGCACGTTCCGGAACCAGTGGGCCACGCCGATCGAGGCGGACAAGGACGAGGAGGTTGCGGCCCGGCTCGCGAAGCTCGTCCGCCCGTTCCTGCTGCGGCGGAAGAAGTCCGATCCGGGGATCGCGCCGGAGCTCCCGCCGAAGACCGAGACCGATCAGCCGGTGTCGCTCACTCGCGAGCAGGTGGTGTTGTACGAGGCAACGGTTCGCGAGCTGATGGACGAGGTCCGGGCCAGCGACCGGATGGCCCGCCGCGGGCTGATCGTGAAGCTGCTGACCGGGCTGAAGCAGATCTGCAACCACCCCGCTCAGTACCTGAAAGAGCCCGACGACGCACGCTGACCGGCCGCTCCGGCAAGCTCGAACTGCTCGACGAGCTGCTCGAGACGATCCTTGCGGAGGACGGCGCGGTCCTGGTGTTCACGCAGTACGTCGCCATGGCGCGGCTCCTTGAGCGGCACCTCACGGCGCGCGGGATCGGCGCGCAACTCCTGCACGGCGGCACCCCGGTCCCGCGGCGGCAGGAGATGGTCGACCGGTTCCAGGCGGGCGAGGTCCCGGTGTTCCTGCTGTCGTTGAAGGCGGCAGGCACCGGCTTGAACCTGACGCGGGCCGAGCATGTCGTGCACTACGACCGGTGGTGGAACCCGGCGGTCGAGGACCAGGCGACCGACCGCGCGTACCGGATCGGACAGACCCGGCCGGTGCAGGTCCACCGGTTGATTGCCGAGGGCACCATTGAGGACCGGATCGCCGGCATGCTCGCCGCGAAACGCGAACTGGCCGATGCCGTGCTGTCCGGTGGCGAAGCAGCTCTGACCGAGCTCTCCGACGCCGAGCTGGCCGACCTCGTCGAGCTGCGCGGAGGTCTGCGATGAGCGGCGCGCAGGGGTTCCCGGCGTTTTCCAGGCAGCGACGGAGCACGCGCGGGCGGTCGTGGTGGGCGCGAGCGTGGGTGCAGGCGATGGAGGACACGTCACTCGACAACGGCCAGCTCCGCAAGGGCCGCCAGTACGCGAACTCGGGGCAGGTCGGCACGATCACGATCAGCCCGGGGCGGATCGCGGCGACGGTGTACGCGCCTGAGGACACGTACGAGTCCGTCGTACGGGTCGACGAGCTGACCGACGACGACTGGCGGCGGTTCCGTGAGCAGGTCGCGGCGCGGGCCGGGCACATCGCGGCGTTGCTGGACGGCGAGATGCCGCACAAGCTGGTCGAGGCCGCGTCCGACGCGGGGGTTGTGCTGCTGCCGGGGATCGGGGATCTCGATCCGAGTTGCACGTGCGACGCGTGGGAGCTGCCGTGCCAGCACGCGGCGGCGCTCTGTTATCAGGTCGCGTGGCTGCTGGACGACGACCCGTTCGTCCTGTTGCTGCTCCGCGGCCGCGATCGCGAAAGCCTGCTCGACGAGCTGCAGACGTCGGCGATCCCTCCGGACGCCGACCCCGCGAGCCTCCCCGGCTCCGCCGGCCTCCCCGGCTCTGCTGCCCGTCCCGGCGCCGCCGGCCTCACCGGCTCCGCTGCCCGTCCCGGCGCCGCCGGCCTCACCGGCTCCGCTGCCCGTGCCGGCTCCGCTGGCCTGTCCGGCTCCGCTGCTCGCCCCGGGGTGGCTGTCGCCGACGTCTTCGCCGGCGTACCGGCTGCTCTCCCCGAGCCGCCGGAGCTGCCGGCGAAGGTCAGCGTCGACCAGCTTGCCGTGGCAGGTATCGAACCTCCCGACGGCTTCGGGCCTGCCACACTCCAGCTCCTGGTGCTCGACGCGGCCCGCCGCGCGCGCTCGGTGCTGAACGCGCTCCTTCACAACACCGCCGTCCCGGACACCCTCGACGAATGGCAGGACACGGTCCGCCTAGCCGCCGACTTTCCCGAGTTGGCCAACTTCCCCGAGTCGGCCGCCGTCCCCGAGTCGGCCGGCTCCCGCGCGTCGGCCGGCTTCCCCGAGTCGGCCGCCGTCCCCGAGTCGGCCGGCTCCCGCGCGTCGGCCGGCTTCCCCGAGCTGGCCAACTCCCTCGAGCCGGCGGTCCTCCCCGGGGCGGGCGGCGAAACCCTTGCCCTAGGCATCCAAGCCTGGCGGTACGGCGGGGCGCCCGGGCTCGACGTACTCGAACACACCTGGACGCCCGACGCAGCAGTACTGAACCGCGCCCGCACCGAACTGCTCGCCACCGACGACGACCTGACCGTCAGTACGTCGGCGAACCGGTTGACGCTCGGCGCCGACGTCCAACTCAGGCTCGACCGGCACGGGCGCTGGCACCCGTACCGCCTAGTCGAGGGCACCTGGACACCCGCCGGCCCACCGTCGAAGGACCCACTCGTCCTCGAGTGGTAACCGCGGTGGAGGCGCCCCGGTCCATCCGGTCCGGGCCCGCAGGGCGTCGGAAGCCCGGCGAGCATGGCGAGCCCGGCGGCTGTGGCGAGCCCGGCGGCTGTGGGAGCCTGGCGGGCGTGGGGAGCCCGGCAGCTGTGGCGAGCCCCGCGGCCGTGGGGCTGGCGGGCGTGGGGAGCCGGGGACCCGAGTCGTCAGGACTGGGTGATGGGGCGCATGGCGAGGCCTTCGGTGGCGGTCCAGTCGGTTACGCGCTGGCCGTCGTCGGCCTCGAAGGAGGTGACGGGCATCTTCACCTTCACCGGCTTCTCGGGCTCGGTCTCGCCACCGGGGCTGCCGAGGCCGACGGTGATGGACTTCACGGTGTAGGTGTCCATCTTGCCGCCGGTCGCGAGCACACCGGCGTACGCCTTCTCGCCGGGAGCGAGCGCGAGTGCCTCGTCGACACCGCCCGCCTTCACCGGTGCGGGGCGCTTCGCATCGCCCAGCGTCACGACGGGATAGCTCTGGACGGCGCATTTCTTCGAGCTCTTGTTAGTAGCCACGAGCATCAGGTGCCGGACCGGCTCGCCCGGTGCGTCATAGTTCGTGACAGTAAAGGTCAGGTCCGCCATCACGCACAGGTCGACGCTGGGGTCGCCCGTCGGCTTGGTCGACGTCGTCGCGCTCGGCTTCGAGGTGGTACGGCCCGCGGAGGCGCTCGCGGAAGCAGTCGTGCCCGACGACGGAGTCGCGCCGGACGACGGCGTCGCACTCGGCGTTGTACTCGCCGAAGTACTCCCACCGGAAGGCTTGCTCCCATCCGACGCATCGGCCGAGCCGCACGCGCCGGCCGTCAGCAGCGCCGCGGTGACACCTGCTCCAAGTACGTACGTTCTCCAGCTGCCAGGACCTTTGCGGTTCCCCCGGGCAACAACGTTCATGGCAATTCCCCTTGTCAAAAGCCGCATTGGAAACTCGCATGATTGACGTCCCGCACTCGGCTAAAGTTGGACCGACTTCGGAAGAGGAGGTGAGTTTGATGACCGCGCGATCCCGCGCTGCGGCACGTACCGCGGCGCCGTCGGCCGTTCAACTCATCCCGTTCTCCGGAAGGAACCTCCGTTGTCCTGGAACACTCGTGTCGAGACTCCGTCCGACGTCGAACCCCTTCGCTCACTGACCCGCGACGCCTTCGGGCGCCAGTACGAGGTCGACTTCCTCGACGCCCACCGGGCCGATCCGAACGCCTGGCTCCCCGGGCTGATGTTCGTTGCCACCGGCCCCGATGATCGTCCGGTCGGCTACGCGTTGCTGACCCGCTGTCATGTCGGTGACGTACCGATCCTGTCGCTCGGCCCGGTCGCCGTACTGCCGGCGTACCAACGGCAAGGCGCGGGTGGTGCGGCCGTTCGGGCGGCTCTGGCTGCGGCGCGTGGGCGCACCGAACCCGTCGCGGTCGTACTCGGGCACGACACGTACTACCCGCGTTTCGGATTCCGGCAGGCCACCGGGTTCGGCATCCATCACCCGCAGTACGACGGGCCGCACCTGATGGCGCTCGCCCTCGGCAACGACCCCGTACCGACCGGCACTCTGACGTATCCGGTCGACATCTGACCCAGGAACCTGATCGGAGCTGGCGCGGCGCCGGCTCTGGTCGGGTGTTCACCGATCGAGCCGGCCGACCGTAACGCCGGCCTCTCGGTGGCCACCTGCTGGACTATCCGTACGGGAATCCCGCGTGATCGGGGAAGGTGGACATCAGGTGGTCTGCCACCTGATGACGGGACCGGACCGGACGTACGGACAACAGAGGGAGTGGCCCAATGACCTTCACCACCCGGCCGACGCTGCGCGGCACGTTCGGGATGGTCTCGTCCACGCACTGGCTGGCATCGCAATCCGCGATGCGGATCCTCGAACTGGGCGGGAACGCGTTCGACGCGGGCGCCGCGGCCGGGTTCGTGCTGCATGTCGTCGAGCCGCACCTCAACGGTCCGGGCGGTGAGGTACCGGCGATCGTCGCAACCGCCGAGGACCCGGCGCCGCGCGTGCTCTGCGGGCAGGGCGTCGCACCGGCCGGGGCCACGATCGAGTACTACCGGTCGCTCGGGCTGACACTGGTACCCGGATCCGGTCCGCTCGCGGCGACGGTTCCCGGCGCTGTCGACGCCTGGTTGTTGCTGCTCCGGGATCACGGGACGCTGCCGCTCAGCGTCGTTCTCGAGCCGGCCATCGAGTACGCGCGGAACGGGCATCCGCTGGTGCCGCGGGTCGCCGACACGATCGCGACGGTGCAGGGGTTGTTCGAGGAGCACTGGCCCACCTCGGCTGCACTGTGGCTGCAGAACGGGCGGCCGGTATCGGGACGGTTCCGGAACGAGACGTACGCCGGAACGCTCGAGCGGCTCGTCCGCGAGGCAGGTGAGGGCGATCGCCAGGAGCAGATCGAGCGGGCGCGGCGGACCTGGCGGGAGGGGTTCGTCGCCGAGGCGATCGACGGATTCTCGAAGTTGCCGCACCGGGACTCGAGCGGTGCGGATCATGGTGGGCTGATCACGGGATCCGACCTGGCGGCGTTCGAGGCGAGCTGGGAGGAAGCGGCGACGTACGACTGGAACGGGTACACGGTCGCGAAGACCGGGGCTTGGGGCCAGGGGCCAGGGTTGTTGCAGTCGCTTGCGGTGCTCGCGGCGCTGGGCGAGGTGGATCTCGACAGCGCCGAGGGTGTGCATGCGACGGTCGAGGTGATGAAGCTGTCGTATGCGGACCGGGAGGCGTGGTCCGGCGACGGGGCGGACGTACCGCTGGCGACGTTGCTGTCCCCGGCGTACGCGGCCGAGCGGGCGAAGCTGGTCGGGGCGGAGGCGTCGCTGGATCTGCGTCCGGGGTCGCCGGACGGCCGTTCGCCGGTTCTCCCATCGATTGCCACCGGCAACGAAACTGGTGATGCGACGACCGGTGAGCCGGCGGTGTCCGCTGTCGGTGAGACGCGCGGCGACACGTGTCATGTCGACGTCGTGGACCGCTGGGGGAACATGATCTCGGCGACGCCGAGCGGCGGGTGGCTGCAGTCTTCCCCGACGATTCCGGAGCTCGGGTTCTGTCTTGGCAGCCGGGCGCAGATGTTCTGGCTCGAGGAGGGTCTGCCCGCTTCGCTGGCACCGGGCAGGCGCCCGCGGACCACCCTCACGCCTACGCTGGTCCTCCGCGACGGCGAGCCGGTGATGGCATGCGGTTCACCGGGCGGCGACCAGCAGGATCAATGGCAACTGCTGTTCCTGCTGCGCCACCTCGGCGCTGGCCTGGATCTCCAAGAGGCGATCGACGCCCCCGCCTGGCACACAACCAGCTTCCCGTCCTCCTTCTACCCCCGCGCGACCGAGCCTGGCGGACTGGTGATCGAGAGCCGAGTCGGCCGCACGATCCGCGACGACCTGGTGCGACGCGGCCACGTCGTCACCGAGTCGGACCCGTGGAGCCTCGGCCGCCTGTGCGCGGTACGCCGAGAGCCCGACGGAGTCCTCGCAGCCGCCGCCAACCCCCGCGGCATGCAGGGCTACGCCGTCGGCCGTTGACCCGATTCGGATCGACCGGCAGGCGGAGATGATCCGGCACCGGGTTATGTTGACGGCTTGAGCATCAGACTGATTCCGCTGACGGATCCCGACGTCCGCCCGTTCAGCCGGCGCATCGCCTGGCTCGCGACCCGGCCCGACGGTACGCCGGTCGGCTCCGCGTTCCTGCGCCTGGACGGCCGCCGTACGCACGCGCACCTGGCCGATTTCGAGCTGAACGTGCACCCGGCGGAACGTCGCCAGGGCACCGGCACGACCCTGCTCGGCGCAGTCGCGGCCGGTGCGCAGGATCACGACGTACGGACACTGATCGCGGACGTCGACGCCGGCTCGGCGGGTGACGGGTTCCTCCACCACCACGGGTTCGAGATCGGGCTGACGTTGATCTATGCGCGGCTCGACCTGGCCCGGCCGACGCTCGACGTGCCGGCGGTTGCCGGGTATCGGCTGGTGTCGTGGGACGGCGTCGTACCGGACGAGCTGTTGCAGACGTTCACCGACGCGCGCGCCGGAATGGCGGACGCACCGTCCGGCACGATCGCGACCCCCGTCGACGTATGGGACAACGAGCGGAGCCGGTACGCCGCGCAGGTGATCGAGGAGCGCGGCGAGCACCTTTCCGTCGTCGCGGCGCTCGACCACACCGGGCGGATGGCCGGCTTCACCGAGGTCGTCGTACCGGGTGACGGGAAGGGCGACGGCCAGCTGTACGGGACCGCCGTACTCCCCGAGCACCGCGGCCGCGGTCTCGCGCTGTGGATGAAGGCCGCCCAGATCAACCAGCTCCGCCACCGCTTCCCCGACCTGGACGGCCTCGTCACCGACACCGTCGACACGAACGCCGCCATGCGCCGCACCAACGACCGCCTCGGCTACCGACCCCACCGCCGGGTCCACCGCCGCAAGCTGGACCTGTAGGACTACTGGCCGAGGATCTTCTGCACGGCCGCCGTCGTAATCGGGTGGTAGCCGGGGCGGGCCTTGGCGAAGACCTCGGCGGCGAAGGCCCGGTCCGTACCGGCCAGGGCCTGGTAGACCGGGAGGACCAGTTTCATCCGGCCCACCCTCGTCAGGAACTCCGCCATTTCGGCGTACGCCGCCTCATAGCTGCTCGCGGCAACGATCTGGTACCAGCGGCGGGCGATCTCGCCGTTGGCCGTACCGGTCAGGCCGAACGCGCGGTCCAGCTGATGCAGCAGCAGCGGGCTCAGTACGTCGGGAGCCGCGTCGAGGAACCGCAGCCACTCCTGAGTGGTCCACTGCCCCGCCCCGTGCGGCAACTCCCCCGTCGTCAGCCAGTTGGCCCGCGCCTCGTCCACGACCGCGAACCGCGCCGACGCCGCCCGCTCCGCGAACGCGGGGATCCCCGGCTCGTACAACCAGGCGGCCAGCTCGTCCGGCGTCACCACCTCCGGATGCGACGCGAGCAGATGCTCCCGCAGATGCCCGACGAAGTCGTCGGTGTTGATGCTGCGGAACGCGAACCGGTCGAAGTACCCGCGCAGGAACGGATCGAACACCTCGCGGGTGAACCGCGCCTCCAGCCAGGACAGGAACCACGACCCCTTCAACGGCCCGGTCGACGTCGTCCCGTGGTACTCGGAGCGGTGGTGCAGCCCGGGCAGCTCGACCGCGAGCTCGTCCGGCGTCAGCGGGTCCAGCTTCACCACGGTCGCGTGCTGCTTGATCGCGGTCTCCATCACCGCGAACTCGGTCCCGTACACCGCCTCGACGATCCGGTTCTCGACGTACGACGTGAAGCCTTCGTTCAGCCAGATGTCGTCCCAGCTGTCCTGCGTGACCAGGTTGCCGGACCAGCTGTGCGCGAGCTCGTGCGCGATCACGCTGACCAGCGACTTGTCGCCGATCACCACGGTCGGCGTCGCGAACGTCATCCGCGGATTCTCCATCCCGCCGTACGGGAACGACGGCGGCAGCACGAGAAGGTCGTACCGGCCCCAGCGGTACGGGCCGAAGAGCTCCTCGGTGACCCGCATCATCTCCTCGGTGTCGGCGAACTCGGTCGCGGCCTTCCGTACCGTGGCCGGCTCGGCCCACACCCCGGAACGCTCGCCGAGCGGCTCGAACACCAGGTCGCCGGCCGCGATCGCCAGCAGGTACGACGGGATCGGCTCGGGCATCACCACGTCGTACGAGCCCGTACGACGCGACGTCGTCCCGTTGTCGGCGCTCATCAGCACCATCAGCTCCGGCGGCGCGGTCACGTGGGCGGCGTAGCTGAACCGGACGCCCGGGGTGTCCTGCACCGGGACCCAGCTGCGGGCGTGGATCGCCTGCGACTGGCTGAACATGAACGGCATCACGCCACCGGCGGTCATCGCCGGCTCCAGCCACTGCAGACCGGTCGCGGTCGGCGCGGTCCGGTACTCGACCCTCACCCGCGGATGGCTCGCCGTCGAGATCGCCAGCGCGGAGCCCAGCTCCGGATCGGCCCCGGCGAGGCTGTACTCCAGCGGCTCCCACCCGTCGGCGGTCTCCCCCTCGACGCCCACCACGGTGAGGTCGCGGGTGTCGAGCACCAGCCGGTCGCCGTCGCCGGCGGCTGTCCAGGCGAGCGTGTGCGTCGCGCTGCCGGCCAGGACCTTCTGGTCGAAATCGAGCGCGAGGTCGAGCTCGAGGTGGGTCGTCCGAACCAGGGCAGGTTCGGCGTAGGAGTGGCGATCGTGCGTCAAGGGATGCTCCCCGAGTGAGGCGTCCGGGGAACAGTACCCACGTCCCGGCCGGATCGGACGGCCAATCTGAGCCACCCGCACCACCGTGCCAAAACCCCGCTTCGGTCCTGACTTGGCACACTAGGGCCATGACCATCCAGCGGACGATCCACGGCGCCCAGGGGGATCCGGAGCTGGTGCTCAGGCGGCGGCCGTTCGGATCCTGGCTGCTCGGGCCGGCCGACCAGAGTACGCGGCGGCTGCGGATCCGGCTGCAGATCCTGATGACCACGTTCTCGATCGGTACCAACCTGGTCGGCGCGCTGATCGTGTTCGCGCTGGCGGTTTTCGTACTGCCCGGTCCGTCGCTGGTCGATCAGCTACAACTGGTCGACGCGGTCGTGATTCCGGCGTACTTCCTGGTCGCGATGACGATCGGCTGCATCTGGAGCAGGCGGCTGACGCGGCGGGTGACCCGCTGGATCGAGCTCGGCCGGCCGGCCACCCGGAAGGAGCAGATCGCCACGCTGCAGTTGCCGCTGCGGCTGACCCTCATCGAGGTGCTGCTGTGGCTGGTCGCGGCCGTGTTCTTCACCGTGATGACAGTGGTCCTGCAGCCGGAGAACGCGTTGCGCGTCGCGATGACGGTGATCGACGGCGCGATCGTCACGTGTTCGGTGTCGTACCTGCTGACCGAGTTCGCACTGCGGCCCGTCGCGGCCCGCGCGCTGGTCGACTCGCCGCCTCCGCGGCGGCTGCTCGCGGCCGGTCTCAAGGCGCGGACGCTGTTCTTCTGGGCGGTCGGATCGGGCGTACCGGTGGCAGGCCTGATGCTCGCCGCCGTCCTCGCGCTGATCGAGGGGGACGTCACCTCGACCCGGTTGTCGGTGGTGATCCTTGCCCTGGGCATCGTGGCGCTCGGCAACGGCTGCCTGCTCACCTGGTTGTCGGCCCGGTCCGTGGTCGCGCCGGTGCGGTCGGTACGGGACGCGCTCAGCCTGATCGGCGAGGGGCGGCTCGACGTGGGCATCCCAGTGTTCGACGGTACCGAACTGGGGTCGTTGCAGGCCGGGTTCAACCGGATGGCCGACGGGCTGCGGGAGCGCGAGCGGATCCGGGACGTGTTCGGGCGGTACGTCGGACCGGGTGTCGTGCGGGAGGCGCTGACCAGCGACCGGCTCGGCGGCGAGGAGCGGTTCGCGGCGGTGCTGTTCGTCGACTTGGTCGGTTCGACCGAGCTCGCGGCGCAGCGGCCGCCGACCGAGGTGGTGCAGCTGCTCAACCGGTTCTTCGCGATCGTGGTCGCCGAGGTGGACCGGCAGGGCGGGTTCGTGAACAAGTTCGCCGGCGACGCGGTGCTCGCGATCTTCGGCGCGCCGGCCGAGCTCGAGGATCCGGCGGGCAGTGCGCTGGCGGCTGGGCGGGCGCTGGCCCGGCGGCTGGCCGAGGAGTTGCCGGAAGCAACTGCAGGTCTCGGGGTCACCGCGGGCGTCGTCGTGGCCGGGACGGTGGGCGACGTACGGCGGCACGAGTACACCGTGATCGGGGACCCGGTGAACGAGGCGGCGCGGCTCAGCGAGCTCGCGAAGACGGCGCCCGGGCGGTTGATCGCGTCGATGACCGCGGTGGAGAAGGCCGCTGTGGCAGAGTCGGACCAGTGGCAGCAGAGCGAGCTGGTCACGGTGCGGGGACGGTCGGTTCCGACCCGGCTCGCGGTCCCTCAGTGATCAATTGATGGAGTAGTGCAGCGCCGTACAGCATCGCCTTGGTCTGGCGGTCGTGGGCGGCCCGGCGTTCGGCGATCGCGTTCCGCAGCGCGTCCGTGCTGCCGGTACGACGTAGTCCGTCGAGGACGGGCTTGATCTGGTCGAAGTAGTACCGGCCTTGGCGAAGCATGTGGATGATGCGTGCGTCGCGGACCTGCTCGGGGCCGTACCGGCGGTACTTCGTACCGGGTTCACGCGTCGGCGCGAGCAGTCCGGCGGCCTCCCAGACGCGGAGCGCCGACGGGCGGATGCCCAGGCGGTGCGCCAACTCCCCCACCAGCAAGGTCGGACCGGTCTCGGGCTGCTCGTCGACGTACTCGGCGGCCAGCGCGGCGAGGGCGTCGCTGGCCGCGTCGGTTGCGCGCCGCTGCTCGTGGAGGGCTGCGTGGGCCGCGTCGACGAGCCGGTACGCGAGCGCCTCGTCGCCGCCGTGGACGGCGCGCATGATCGCCGTCGCCGTTTCCGCGCCGAAGCCCGGCGCGAGTGCGCGGTAGGTCAGCAGGGCCTGGACATGTTCCGGACCGTACTGGCGGTAGCCCGTGTCCGAACGCGGCGCGGGCGGCAGGATGCCGTCGGCCTCGTAGTTGCGGACGAGCTGCGTCGAGACACCGGCGCCGCGCGCCAGGTCGACCGGGCGCAGCCCCTTACCGGCCACCGGCGACGTCAACCGTCGAGCCGGTCATGTACGACGAACGCTCCGAGGCCAGGAACGCGATCACTTCCGCGACCTCCTCCGCCTTCCCCGGACGGCCCAGCGGTGGTGTCGTACCGATCCGGTCGAGCCGGCCGGGCTCGTGGATGTCGGTCTCGATCAGCCCCGGCCGGACGCCGAGCACGCGGATGCCTTCCTTGGCGACCTCGTTGCCCAGGCCGACCGTCAACGCGTCGACGGCTGCCTTGCTCGCCGCGTAGTCGACGTACTCCCCGGCGGACCCGAGCACCGCCGCGCGCGAGGACACGTTGACGATCACGCCACCGTTCCCGCCGTGCGCCGTCGACATCCGCCGTACCGCGGCGCCGGCGACGAGGAACGCGCTGATCGAGTTGATCCGGAACACCCGGTCGAGCCGCTCGGCGTCGTACTCCGCGACCCGCCCCGACGGCGAGACGACGCCCGCGTTGTTGATCACGGCACCGATCGGGCCGAGCTCGGCGGTCACCGTGTCGAACAGCCGCTCGATCTGGTCCGCCTCGGTCACATCGGCCTGTACGGCGATCGCGCGCCGCCCGAGCTCCTCGCATGCCTTCACGACCCGCGCGGCTTCGTCGGCCTGCGTCCGGTAGTTCACGCCGACGTTCCAGCCGTCGGCCGCCAGCGCGACCGCGGCGGCCGCCCCGATCCCGCGACTGCCTCCGGTGACAAGCACAACCCGACTCATGCGGGCCAGTCTGTCACGCGGGCGGCCGGACGATCTGGAGCTGGGTCTCGGTGTCCGCGAAGCCCACCGACCGGTAGATCCGGATCGCCAGGTACTCCGGATCCGCCACCATCACCAGCGTCCGCGCGTGGGTCAGCCCGTACGTCGACGCGTGGTGGACGAGCGTCCCGGCCAGACCCCGGCCACGATCCTCTGGCGAGGTCTGCACGTTCTGGAACCGGGCCCGGCCGTTGCCGTCGAACATCAGCCCGAGCGAACTCTGCAGCCGGTCCCCGTCGAAGGCACCGAACCACTTGCCGTGCCCAGAGTCGACCTCGTCCCGCCTGGTGGCGAGCTTGCGCCGGGTGAACTCCTTGTAGTCGTCGTCGACCGTCAGCTCCGCGCACGCCAGGGTCTGCTCGTACAGCTGCTCCCAGTCGTCGTCGCTGGTCAGGAACCGGTACGTCGCCTGCTCGTTCGGGTGCGGCGGCGGGACGACCCGCTCTGCGGTCATCACCACGTTGTGCTCGATCTCGAACCCGGCGGCGGCCAGCTCGTCCGCGGCACCCGGGTCGCCGTCGGTGCTGTCGATGCCGAAGGCAACATGTTTCGCCGCCGGGAACTCGCGGCGGAAGTCGTCCGTCCGGAGCTCGGTGTCGTCAGGCGCGAACGGCGTTCGGTAGAGCAGGAAGTTGCCCCACCAGAAGCCGGGGTTCCCCGGGGTCCGGACGACGACGTACTCGCCGGTGTCGCGGAACTCGCTGCCGCCCAGCTCGAGCAGCAACAGGTCGGTCCGGAAGCCGAGGCTCGTGATCTCCACCCAGCCATCCTCACCTGTCCGTCAATCGGGTTTGACATGCAGCCAATCGGCTGCCTATTGTGGTCATGCAGCTGAAAGGCTGCCTTTAAGGATCGGGAGTGCGATGGACGACGAGGTGTTCCGGGCGCTGGCGGATCCGAGCCGGCGCCGGCTGCTCGACCTGCTGAACGCGCGGAACGGGCAGACCCTGCGGGAGCTGTGCGCCGAACTGGACATGGCGCGGCAGTCCGTCAGCAAACACCTCGCCGTGCTCGAGAACGCGAACCTGATCACCACCGTGTGGCGCGGGCGGGAGAAGTTGCACCACCTGAACGCCGAGCCGATCAACGCGATCGCGGACCGGTGGATCCATCAGTACGAGCGGCGGCGGGTCCAACTGCTCGCCGACCTCAAGACCTCCTTGGAGGAGACGACTGTGAACGACTTCGTGTACACCACTTACATCCGGACCACGTCCGAGCGGCTCTGGCAGGGGCTGACCGACCCGGCCTTCACGAAGGAGTACTGGGGCCTGTACCACGAGACCGACTGGGAGGCCGGTTCCCCGATGGTCTGGCACCAGGGCGACGTGGAGATCGCCGGGCCGGGCCAGGTCGTGGTCGAGCACACGCCGTACACCCGGCTGTCGTACGCCTGGCACCACATCACGCCGGAGTTCGCGAAGGACGTCGGGCTCGACCAGACGACGTACGAGCGGGCCGCTCAGGAGCCGTTGTCGACGGCAACGTTCGAACTCGAGCCGGTCGAGGACCAGGTCAAGCTGACCGTGATCCACAGCGGGTTCGAGCCGGGCAGCACGATCCGGACCATGATCCAGGACGGTTGGCCGCGGCTGCTCTCCGACCTGAAATCCTTGCTGGAGACCAAAGTCCCCGCCTAGGGGGTCGCACCACCTTCGAAGCGTGACGACCTAAGGACGCTTGTGGATGACCAGCGGGAGGACGGCTCGCGCGCCGGATTCGCGGAGTTTGGCCGCGGCGACTGTGACCGGCCATTGGGATGATGTCGCATCCACCAGCAGGAGAACCGTGCGCTCGGTGACAGCTTGGGCGGTGCTGCTGTCGACGACGATGCCGTCTCGCCAGACCTTGGCCTCCTCGGCCGAGGAGAGGTCGTCGGTGTAGCCGGTACGGTCGACCGACAGCTCGGCGCGGTCCAGGCGGCCGACGCCGGCCACGTGATCGGCGACGGCCGACGTCAGGTCCGGGTGCCCGCCGGCGGCGAGTGGGACGACGACGTCGGGACGGGCCGACCAGGACCCGCGCCAGCGTGAGAGGGCGGCGACTGCGCCCGCCTTCAACGCCTCGACGGCGTCATGGACCGGCGTACCGTTGAATGCTCCGGCGAGGACCTCGCGCCACTCGGGAGCGTCCGCGTACACGACGATGCGGCCCGGCTCGGCGGACAACCCGGCGGGGATCTTCCCGCGCGGACCGAACGCCCCGCCCGGCCACATCTTCCGCGGCTCCAGGACGTGGACTTCGCCGCGCAGCAGCCGGGTGATCGTGCCGACCGTCTCCGGATCGGGCCGCGCCACCAGCGGCTCCGGCAACTCCCCCAGGCAGACCGAGCAGCGCCCGCACCGTTCCGCGGACGGATCGTCCAGCGACTCCTGCAGCAGTTGCATCAGGCAACGTTCGCCGCGGGTGTACGCGCGCATGATGTCCGCCTCGCGCCGCCGTACCGACACGATGCCGTCGTAGTGCGCCGCGTCGAACGTCCACTCGGCGCCCGTCCGCAGCCACCCGCGCTCGACCCGCTCGACAGCCCCGTCCACCGCGAGCTGCTTCAGCATCAACTCGACCCGCGTCCGCCGCAGCCCGGTCTCCGCCTCCAGCGCGGGCACCGACGCCGGCTCGTCCGGCCCGTAACCGTCGAGCGCACGCAGCAACCGCTGCACGTTCTCCGGCACCGGGATCGTCGCCGTCGCGAAGTAGTCCCACACGCCGGAGTCCGCGTCAGACGGCAGCAACGCCACCACCGCGTGGTCGATCCCACGCCCGGCCCGCCCGACCTGCTGGTAGTACGACACCGGCGACGGCGGCGACCCGACGTGCACCACGAACCCGAGGTCCGGCTTGTCGTACCCCATCCCGAGCGCCGAGGTCGCGATCAAGGCCTTGAGCCGGTTGTCCCGCAGCGCGTCCTCGAGGCTCTCCCGCTCCCCCGCCTCCAACTGCCCGGTGTACGCCGCGACCGGCACGTCCCGCCCGTGCACCTCCTGCACCAGCGCGGCCAGCCGCTGCGCGTCCGCGACAGTCAGCGCGTACACGATCCCCGACCCCGGAAGCCGCGGCAGTACGTCGACCACCCAGGCGAACCGGTCCAGCGGCGACAGCGCGTCCACCACCGCCAGCTGCAGACTCGACCGCGCCAACGGACCACGCAGCACCAGCGTCGACGCGCCGAGCTGCTTCGCGACATCCTCCGTCACCCGCGAGTTGGCGGTCGCCGTCGTCGCGAGCACCGGGGTGTCCGGGTTGAGCTTCTGCAGTACGTCGGACACGCGCCGGTAGTCCGGCCGGAAGTCGTGGCCCCAGTCCGACACCGCGTGCGCCTCGTCGATCACGAGCAGGCCGATGTTCCCCGCGAGCCCGTCCAGCACGCGTCGCCCGAATCCGGGGTTGGCGAGCCGCTCCGGTGAGACCAGCAGCACGTCGACCGCACCGGACCGCAGATCGTGCTCGATACTCGACCAGGCCTCGATGTTGTTCGAGTTCAAGGTCGCGGCCCGCAGCCCCGCGCGGTTGGCGGCCGCCACCTGGTCACGCATCAACGACAGCAGCGGCGAGACCACCAGCGTCGGACCGAACCCCTCGGCCCGGCGGATCGCCGTGGCCGCCCAGTACACCGCGGACTTGCCCCAGCCCGTCGCCTGCACGACGAGCACCCGCGCCGCCGCCTCGCACAGCGCCGCGACCGCGGTCTCCTGATCCGGCCGCAACCGCGCGTCGTCGCCCGCGATCGCACGGATCACGTCCCCCGCGACTTTCGCCCGGGCATCGGTCAGCGTCACCATCGAGGTCACCATCGAGTCGGTCTCACTCATGCCCAAGACCCTAGACGCCGCCACCCCCAACGCGCTCGCCGCGACCACGCACCTGTGGATAACCCTCTCGTGCCGGGGTCAGGCGCACTTGCCGGGGTGACAGGGTTCGCCGGTCGTGGCGACCAGGCGGCGCGGGCCGGCGCCGACGGCAGCGAGGGTGTCCTGCGGGTTGGCGAGAGCGCAGCGGTCCAGGGACAGGCAGCCGCAGCCGACGCAGTCCTTGAAGTCGTCGCGGAGTTGCTCGAGGTGGACGATCCGGCGGTCGAGCTCGGCCTGCCAGCACTCCGAGATCCGCTCCCAGTCGGCGCGGTTCGGCGTCCGGTTCTCCGGCAGCAGCTTGAGGATCGCGGCGACCTCGGCGAGCGGGATGCCGACCCGTTGGGCGATCCGGATCAGCGCCACCCGCCGCAACGTGTCGCGCTTGTACCGGCGCTGGTTACCGGACGTACGGCGGCTCAGGATCAGCCCCTGCCGCTCGTAGAAGTGCAGGGCCGAGATCGCGACGCCACTGCGCTGCGACAGCTGCCCGACCGTCAACTCACCCGGCTCGATGTCCATCGCCCTGTCCCTCCAACCTCAACTTAGATCGAGGCTAGCGGACGGGGTCACGCAGGCACGAGTCGCCGTCCGATGCTCGCCGACATCAGCGCGGCCGCGGCACACAACCCGCCGGCCAGGTACCACGCCAGGTTGTAGCTGCCCTGCGCGTCCCGGATCGCGCCGGCACCGGTCGCGGCCAGCGCGGCACCGACCTGGTGCGACGCGAACACCCAGCCGAACACGATCGGCCCGTCCTGCCCGAACCACTCCCGGCACAGCGCCACCGTCGGCGGAACCGTGGCGACCCAGTCCAGCCCGTAGAAGATGATGAACACCCACGTACTGGGCGCTGCGGTCGGACCGAGCAGTGAAGGCAGCACCAGGAGCGACAGACCACGGAGCGTGTAGTACGCGATCAACAGGTACCGCGGGTCCCACCGGTCGGTCAGGTACCCGGAGAAGATCGTCCCGCCGACGTCGAACACCCCCACCAGCGCCAGCAGCGACGCAGCGGTCGTCGCAGGCATCCCGTGGTCGTGGGCAGCCGTAACGAAGTGCGTGCCGATCAGACCGTTCGTAGACGCCCCGCAGATCGCGAAGCCACCCGCCAGCAGCCAGAACGCCGGCCGACGCATAGCCATCGTCAGAGCGTTCAGCGCCCGCTTGGCACTACTCCCGGTCGTCTCCACGCGCTGCCCCGCGGTACTTCCCTCGGGAGCGCCGTACGCGCGCAGTCCGACATCACTCGGGTAATCCCGCAAGAACAGCAGCACCAGCGGTACGACGGCCAACGCAGCAGCGGCCGCTACGAGTGCAGGGACTCGCCAGCCGTAGTGAGCGGCCAGGGACGCGATGAGCGGCAAGAAGATCAGCTGGCCGGTCGCACCGGCCGCTGTGAGGATCCCCGTCACCAGACCGCGACGGTGGACGAACCAGCGACCGGTGATGGTCGCGACGAACGTCATCGACATCGATCCGGTACCAATGCCGACCAGCAGCCCCCAGCAGAGCAGCAATTGCCACGACGCGGTCATGAACACGGTCAGCCCGCTGCCGAGCGCGATCAGCACCAGCGCCCCGCTGACGACCTTCCGCAGACCCAACCGGTCCATCAGTGCTGCCGCGAACGGCGAGATGCCGCCGAACAGCAGCAAGTTGATCGACACCGCCGTCGAGATCGTCGCGTGCGACCACCCGAACTCCTCGTGCAACGGGTCGAGCAGCACACTCGGCACCGACCGGAAGCCGGCCGCCCCGATCAGCGTCACGAATCCGACCACCGCGACCGCCCAGGCCAGGTGCACCCGGGGAGCCTTCCTCGTCTCCACAATCTGTGTCACCGGACCAGGGTGCCGGTTTGACGATCATCGAACTAGTGGCCATATAGACAACATGTGTCAAGATACGGCCATGAGTCGTCAGCTGGCCGCCGTCGGACCGCACGTGGTCGCCGTGCTCGCGCTCGAGCCGGTCGTCGGGTTCGACCTGACGATCCCGCCGACCGTCCTCGGCGCCGCCACCACGGCCGACGGCACCAAGCTGTACGACGTACGCGTCTGCGGCCTCGGCGGACCGGTCCGCGCGAGCGCCGGCTTCACGCTCACGCCTGACCACGGACCCGAAGCGCTCGCCGAGGCGGACACGGTCATCATCCCCGGCACGTACATCCCGCAGCCGCGGTACGAAGGCACGCTGCCCGATGACCTGGCGGCCGCGCTCGCGACCATCCGGCCCGGCACCCGGGTGGCGTCGATCTGCACCGGCGCGTTCGTCCTCGGCGCCGCCGGGTACTTCGACGACCGTCCGGCGACGACCCACTGGCGGCGGGCGGAGCTGTTCCGCAAGGTCTATCCACAGGTGCAGCTCGACGAGGACCGCCTGTTCATCGACGACGGCGACGTCCTCAGCTCGGCCGGACTCGCCGCCGGTATCGACCTGTGCCTGCACCTGGTCCGCCGGGACTTCGGCAGCGAGGTCGCCAACCGTGCGGCACGGCACTGCGTCGTCGCACCATGGCGGGACGGCGGCCAGTCGCAGTTCATCGAACGCGCCGTACCCGAGGAAGGCACCGAAGGTACCGCGCCGACGCGGGCCTGGGCGCTGCAGCATCTGGATCGGGAGATCAGCCTCACAGCGATGGCAGGGCATGCGCGGATGAGCGTTCGGACGTTCAGCCGTCGTTTCAAGGCCGAGACCGGTCAGTCGCCGGGCACGTGGTTGCTGCAGCAGCGGGTGCGGCACGCGTGCCACCTGCTCGAGACGACCGACCTGTCCGTCGACCGGGTCGCCGAGGAGGCCGGCCTGGGTACGGCGGCCTCTCTACGACACCACCTGCGGTCGGCGCTGGGCGTGTCCCCGCTGGCCTACCGCAAGACGTTCCGGGCAGGCTGAGTCAGAGCACGACGAGGTCGTGTGGGCGCTTGTTCATCGACTCGACGCCGTCCGCGGTGACGACGACGATGTCCTCGATGCGAGCGCCCCAGCGGCCGGCCTGGTAGATACCCGGCTCCACACTGAACGCCATGCCTGGCTCCAGCAGCAGCTCGTTGCCCGCGATGATGTACGGGTCCTCGTGCACGTCCAGCCCGATCCCGTGGCCGGTGCGGTGGATGAAGTAGTCGCCGAAGCCGGCCGCGGCGATCACGTCCCGCGCGGCGGCGTCGATCGACTCGGCGGTCACACCAGGCCGTACGGCGTCCACGGCGGCCTGCTGCGCCTCCTGCAGTACGGCGTACGTCGCGGCCACGTCGGCGTCCCGTGGCGTACCGACCGCGTACGTCCGGGTGGAGTCGGAGTTGTAGCCCTCGGCAACGGGTCCGCCGATGTCGACGACCACGACGTCACCGGCCTCGATCACCCGTCCGGACAACGCGTGGTGCGGGCTCGCGCCGTTCGGGCCGCTGGCGACGATCACGAAGTCCGCCACCGTGTGGCCCTCCTCGACGATCGCGGCCGCGATGTCCGCGCCGACCTCCGCCTCGGTCCGGCCCGGGCGCAGCCACTCGCCGACTCGGGCGTGTACGCGGTCGATCGCCGCACCGGCCTTGCGAAGCGCCTCGAGCTCGGCTGCGTCCTTGCGCATCCGGAGTTCGCGGACGATCGGCCCGGCCAGCACCTGGTCGGCCTTCGGGAGCGCGTCGCGGAGAGCGAGCACGTGCAGGGCCGGCGTGAAGTCGCTGACCGCGACCCGGTCGGCGCCACGCAGCCGGTCGGCGGCCAGGTTGTACGGGTCGACGCCGTCCACCCACGTGACGACCTCGACGCCGAGCTCGTCGAGCGGGAGCTCGCCGTACCCCGGCGCTTCGAGCTTCGGTACGACAAGCGCGGGGGCACCGTCGGCCGGAATCACCAGGGCCGTCAGGCGCTCGAACGAACCACCCGGCTGACCGATCAGGTAGCGCAGGTCGGAACCCGGCGCGATCACCAGGCCCGTACCGGCCGCGACCTCGCGGGCACGGTCCAGGCGGGAACGAAGGACGGCGGCATCAGGAATCGGCGGGAGTGCGGAGCGACGGGCCATAGGCAGACTCTAGAACTGTCGGAACGGCTTGCTACAACTGGGTTTCGCTTCAACCCCTGCTCGGCGAAAGGCTCTTCGATGACACTGCACTTCGTGTCCCACGGCGATGGCGTACCGGTTCTCGCACTGCACGGATGGTCGCCGGACCACCGGCTGATGACCGGCTGCCTGGAACCGATCTTCAGCGAGCTCTCCGGCTACCGCAGGCTCTATCCGGACCTGCCCGGGATGGGCCGGAGCCCGGCCGGCGACATCGACAGCTCGGACGGCATCATGGCCGCGCTCCGGGAGTTCATCGACGAGCAGATCGGCGACGAACCGTTCCTCCTGATCGGCGAGTCGTACGGCGGGTACCTCGCGCGCGGGCTGGTCGTGGAGAGACCCGAACAGATCCGCGGTCTCGCGATGATCTGCCCGATCGGCGTGCTCTGGCACAAGGACAGGAAGCTGCCCGAACACGTCGTACTGCGGACCGAACCGGGCGTGCTCGAGTCGCTCGAGGAGGGCGAGGACTTCACCGATCTGGCGGTGGTACAGACCGCGGCGGCGCTGGCGGCGTACCGCTCCGACGTGGCGCCGGGGCTGGCGCTCGCGGACGAGGCGGCGATGGAACGCATCCAGAAGAACTGGGCACTGACGAAGGCGCCGGAGAGCGGTCCGCCCTACGACGGACCGTCTCTCATCGTCTGTGGCCGGCAGGACGCCGTGACCGGGTATGAGGATCAGCACGAACTGCTCCCCCACTACCCACGCGCGACGTACGCCGTACTCGATGTCGCCGGCCACAATCTCCAGCTCGAACAGCCCGCGCTCTTCGGGGCCTTGATCAGCGAATGGCTGCAGCGGATTCAGCTGGTCTGAGCCGTCGGCATGATCGTCAGCTGCTGGAAGTTGACCCGCGGCGGCTGCGTGGCGACGAAGCCGACTGCTTGCGCGATGTCGTCCGCGGTCAACCACTCCATCGTCTGCTTGGAGCCGTCCAGCCACTGCAGCGCGCCGGCGTCGGTGACGTGGCTCTGCAGTTCGGTGCCGACGATGCCCGGTTCGAGCGCCGAGACCCGGACGTTCTTCGGGCCGAGTTCGGCGCGCAGGTGCCGGGAGAGGTGGCTGACGTACGCCTTGGTGCCCGAGTAGACGGCGAAGTTCGGGAAGATGTTCTGCGCCGCGATCGACGACGTGTTGATCAGGTCCGCGACCCCGCGCTCGGCGGCGGCCGCGACCAGCTGCGGCGTGAACGCGCCGATCACGTTCATCAGACCGGTGATGTTCAGGTCGATCTGGTACTGCCACTGCTCGGTCGCCCGCTCCTCGATCGGCGCGGGGAGCATGACGCCGGCGTTGTTGAAGAGCAGGTCGGCGCCGCCCAGCTCGGCCGCGACCCGATCGGCTGCCGCCTGCACCGCTGCTGCGTCGGTGACGTCAACGACCAGCGCCAAGGCCTGCCCGCCGTCCTTCTCGATCCGGGTGACCAGCTCTTCGAGGCGTTCGGCCCGCCGGGCCAGGACGGCGACGGTGGCGCCGAGTCCGGCCAGGCGCTCGGCCGTGCTCTCGCCGATGCCGCTCGAGGCGCCGGTGACGACCGCGACCCGACCAGTGAGCGGCTTGACTTCAGAATATTGCACAGACATGTGGTGACTGCCTTCCGATGTGATGGGCGGCGGTTGCCGTCCGTGTCTCCAGAACACCAGTCCCAGAAGGCGCTTGGGGCGCTCGAACAGCCCCTGTCCGGGCAGGCACCGGCGAGACTGGTACCGGCAGGGCCACCTACCCCCACGGTTGGGCTGTGGCGGTCAATCACACTGGAGCCATGGACCGAAGTACCGAGATCGCAGACTTCCTCCGCTCGCGGCGGGCCGCCATCGCCCCCGACCGCGCCGGCCTGCCCGAGGACGGCCGCAAGCGCCGCGTCCCCGGTCTGCGGCGTGACGAGGTTGCGCGGTTGGCCGGTGTCAGCACGGAGTACTACACCCGGCTGGAGCAAGGACGGGCCGGGAACCCGTCCGCCGAGGTTCTCGATGCGCTCGCCGGCGCGCTGCAACTCGATACGGTCGAGCGCGAGCACCTCACCGATCTGCTGAGCCGACGGCCACCGGCTCGACGTACGCCGACGAGTCCGCAGCGGGTCCGGCCGGGCCTCTACCTGATGCTGCAGACGCTCGACCACGTGCCCGCGTTCATCCTCGGCCGGCGTACCGACGTACTCGCGACGAATCGGCTCGCGCGTACGGTGCTGACGGACTTCGACGCGATGCCGGCGACGCGCAGGAACCTCGCGCGGTACTACCTGCTCGATCCGGAGGCCCGCGAGCAGGTCGGCGACTGGGAACGGATTGCGGCCGAGACCGTCGCGATTCTGCGCCTCGAAGCCGGTCGCTATCCGCACGACCGTCAGCTCGCAGACCTCGTCGGGGAGCTCACGCTGCAATGTCCCGAGTTCACGGGTTGGTGGAACGATCACCGCGTCCTGCGCCGGACGCACGGGTCGAAGGTCTACCACCATCCGGTCGCGGGCGATCTCGAGTTCGCCTACGAGTCGTTCCAGGTGCCTGGCGACGCCGAGCAGACGCTGTGCGTCTATCAGGTCGAGCCAGGCTCCCCGACCGCCGACGGACTCCGGCTGCTGGCCAGCTGGATCGCGCCCCAACCGGCAAACGACTGAGTCACCCCCTGCCACGGGCGGCTACCAGCGGGTAATGTCGGCGGCATGGTGACTGCGAAGCGTCCGTTCGGGTGGCCGTTGCTTGTCGCGCTGACCAACGGGCGCGCCAGGATCTCCGACGAGCGGCTCGCTGCTGCGGTCCGCGGGAAGGTCGTCCTGGTGACCGGTTCGTCGTACGGGATCGGCGAGGCGACCGCGCGGCGGCTGGCCGCGGCTGGTGCGACGGTGCTGCTCGTCGCGCGGACCGAGGACCAACTGCAGGTTGTCGCCGACGAGATCCGGTCGGGCGGCGGGTCCGCGTACGTGTACCCGGCGAACCTGGCGGATCCTGCCGCGGTCGAGGAGCTGGTGCGGACCGTACTGGCAGAGCACGGGCACGTCGACGTACTCGTGAACAACGCGGGCAAGTCGATCCGGCGGTCGGTCGCGGACACCTACCAGCGGTTCCACGACATCGAGCGGACCAACGCCGTGAACTACCTCGGGCCGGCGAAGCTCGTACTCGAACTGCTGCCGTCGATGTGCGAGCGACGATCCGGGCACATCGTGAACGTGTCGACGGCCGGAGTCCGGACGCCTCCGATGGCACGGTGGTCGGCGTACCTGGCGTCGAAAAGTGCGTTCGACGTGTGGCTGCGGTGTGTCGCGCAGGAGGTGCGCGGGAACGGCGTGACGACCTCGACGGTGTACATGGGGCTTGTGCACACGCGGATGAGCGAGCCGACGCCGGTGCTGAACAAGCTGCCAGGGTTGTCCCCGGAGCAGGCGGCCGACCAGGTGTGTACGGCGGTGGCGGAGCGGCCGCACAACATCACGCCACCGTTCGTCCGGCCGGCCGATGCCGTGGGCAACCTTCTGCGGGTGCCGACGGATCGGTTGCTGGAGCAGTACTTCCGGCGTACCGGAGGCGGGAAGAAGCGATGATCCGGCCGATCGGGCCGCTCCGGCCACCGGAGTGGCTGGTGCACAGCGCGGCCGAGGTCGGCGGGTTGTCGGTCGCGCTGATCAGGTCCGGCGTGTGGCGGTCCGCCGGGCCGTCCCAACTACGCGGGATCGAGAGGGCGCTGCGCACGTGGGGTCAGTCGATGGCGACGCTCGCCGCGGTCGCGGCGATCCGGTACCCGGAACGAGCGGCCGTCATCTGCGGGGATGACCGGCTCACCTACGCCGAGCTCGACGCGCGGTGCGAGCGCATCGCCGCCGGCTTGCATGCGCAGTACGGCATTGTTGCTGGCAGCAAGGTGGCCGTGCTGTGCCGGAACCATGCGGGGTTCCTGGAGGCCACGCTCTCCGCGTCTCGCCTGGGTGCGGACGTCCTGTTCGTGAACACCGAGTTCGCCGCACCCCAACTACAAGCCGTCCTTGACCAACACCACCCCGACCTACTCATCCACGACCCCGAGTTCACGCCACCTCCCGACGTCCCTTCCGTTCTGTCCTCGCCGCCTCCGGCGCGCGGTGTCAGCCTCGGTGAGCTGACTGCGAGTGAGGCGCCCGCTGCGCCGGTGCCGGGGCGGGTTGGGCATATTACGTTGCTGACTTCTGGGACAACGGGGGCGCCGAAGGCTGCTCCTCGAGTGCCTACGGCTTTGGGGTTGGCGGGGTTGACCGGGAGTGCGCTGCAGCGGTTCGGTGTTCGGGCCGGAGAGCCGATGGTTATCGCGCCGCCGTTGTTCCACGGGGTCGGGTTGCTGACGTCGATGCTCGCGTTGTTCCTCGGGTCGCCGTTGGTGTTGCGGCCGCGGTTCGACGCGGCGACCTTGCTGGCGGATGTGGAGGCGACGCGGGCGGGATCGGTCGTCGCCGTACCGGTGATGTTGCGGCGGTTGCTGGAGCTCGGGCCGACCGAGGTCGCGCGGTACGACCTGCGATCGTTGCGCGCCGTGATCTCTGGCGCGTCGCAGCTCGGGGCTCCGTTGGCGGAGAGGTTCGTCGAGCGGTTCGGGCCGATCCTGTGTGACGCGTACGGGTCGAGCGAGGTCGGGATCGCCACGATCGCGACGCCCGCGGACCTGCGCGCCGCACCGGGGACGGTCGGGCGGCCGTGCCTCGGTAGCTCGATCCGGATCCTCGACGACCAGGACCGTACGGTGCCGACCGGTACGACCGGGCGGATCTTCGCGGGCGGCGGGCTCGTCTTCGGCGGGTACTCCGACGGTTCGAACAAGACCGTCGTCGACGGGCGGATGAGCACCGGCGACCTCGGCCACCTCGACGCGGCCGGGCGACTGTTCATCGACGGCCGCGAGGACGACATGATCGTGTCCGGCGGCGAGAACGTGTACCCGGTCGAGGTCGAGCAGTGCCTCACGGCACATCCGTCCGTTGCCGAGGCGGTCGTCGCCGGAGTTCCGGACGAGGAGTTCGGCCAGCGACTGATCGCGTACGTCGTACTCAACGAGCCCACGACCGAGGACGACCTCATCGCTCACGTGAAGACCAGCCTCGCCCGCTACAAGACCCCGCGCCGCGTCGTCATCCTCGACGACTTCCCCCGCAACGCCACCGGCAAGGTCCTTCGAAGCAAACTCACCCCACCGTGAAGCCGTGGAAGCGGGTCATGCGCTCCAGGCCCGAACCGGATCCGGCTCGTCCGCGCGGCCACGTAGCCGAGCGGCTCGTACGCACCCGCCGTACGTCGAGCCGAACTTCCCCGGCGGCAATAGGTGGTCCGGCAAGCACGCCGTACCGTAGCCCAGCTCCTCCGCCGCGATCGCGAGCTCGACGGGCCGCGCGGGTGCCTTCGCCCCGGACTTGTCCGGGAGGACCACCTGGAGCTCGGCCATGCGGTCGACCCCTACTGAGCGTGCGCGGCGGGCGACCGGTGTCGACCCCGATGGAGCCTGGGCGGCGGGCTACCGGTCTACGTGGGGATGATGAGGATGGCCGGGTCGACCAGGCGGACGCCCGCCACTCACCAAACTGGCGCCTTGGCCGACTTGCAGGGGTCGGCAGGCGCGGGCCGGGCGGTGGGGGCTTGGTTGGTGAGTGGTGCAGGTCCGCCCGTGGGAGAGTGGGGGCCGTGAAGATTCTCGTCGGATACGTACCAACGCCCGAAGGTGAAGCGGCGCTGACCGCGGCGGCGGCCGAGGCCACGCTGCGGGGAGCCTCGATCCTGCTGCTGAACACCAGTCGCGGAGACTCCTACATCGACGCCCGCTACGCCAATGCCGACGAGTTGGCCGCCGCCGAGACCAAGCTCCGCGAGTCCGGCGTCGAGGTGACGGTCCAGCAGGCGCTGTCCCAGGGCGACGTGGCCGGCGCCTTGCTGAAGGCCGCCGCCGCCGAGGACGTCGTCCTGATCGTCCTCGGCCTCCGCCGCCGAAGCCCCGTCGGCAAACTCATCCTCGGCAGCACCGCCCAACGAGTCCTCCTCGAATCCCCCGTCCCAGTCCTAGCCGTCAAGGTCCCCTCCCCCCACGACTGACCCCGAAGGTCCCGGACTCGCCTCTCAAGGTCCCATCGCTGCACGACTGCCCACGAGCCTCCAGACCACCACACCCTCGCCTCCGCGGCTCCGCCCCCGCACGACTAATCGCAGACCCGAGGCCCCCAGGGTCCGTCGCCGCACGAGTGGGCGCGGGCCTGCGGGCCATCACAATCCCCGCTCACGGTGCGGCTCTCGCCTGGGGCGCGCACTGCGGAGCGATTGCGATGGCCTGGGCGTCCGCTAATCCGGGTGATGCGTTGGGTCCGGCCGCCTAAACTGGTCGGGTTATGCCTGATGCCCGGACCGAGTCCCCGAGTCCATCCCCAGCCCCCGCCCAGGCCCCGGCGCCCCGCCGGCGCCGCCGCGGCGGCAAGAACCGGCGACCAGCCGCCACAAACCCAGCATCCGCCACCCCCGGCACCACCCCGCCCGGCACCACCCCGCCCGGCACCACCCCGCCCGGCACCACTCCGCCTGGCGGAGCCCAGCCTGCGCCCACGGCCGGCGACGCGCGCCCAGCGTCCGCGGAGAGCAGCCGGACACGCCCCGCGGGTGGGAAGAGCGAGGGGACGCGCTCCGCGCCTGCCGAGAGCGACGCGGCACACTCCGCGCCAGCCGCGGGCAACGCAGCACGTCCCGCGGCTGCGGGCAGCGACGCGACACGCCGCCCCGCGCGTGCGGAGGGTGGTGTCGCGCCGGGCGGCACCGCTGGGGAGTCACGAGGTGCTGGGCGGCGTCGTCGGGGTCGCGGGGCGTCTGGTGCCTCGGCTGGTGGAGCCGCGGCTGCGGATCAGTCTGGTGGAGCCTCGACTGGTGAGCAGGTCGATGGGGCCGCGGCTGGTGGGCAGGCTGGCGGGGCGGCGGCCCGTGGGCAGGCTGGTGGAGCCGTGGCTGATGGAGCCGCGGCTGGTGAGCAGGTCGGTGGGGCCGTGGCTGGTGGGGCCGTGGCTGGTGGGGCCGTGGCTGGTGGAGCCGTGGCTGGTGGAGCCGGGGCTGGTGGAGCCGGGGCTGGTGGGCAGGCCGGGGACGGGGGGTTGAGCTTGGGGGCGGTGGTTGCTCGGCTGGAAGGGGTGACCGCGTATGACCGGGAGCAGTTGGGGCGACGGTTGGAGCGGGTTCGGCGGACGACCGACGCCAAGAAGCGGGGCAACGAGCTCAGGGGGGTGGTGGCTGCTGTCGAGCAGGCTGAGCGGCGGGTTGACGTACGACGGAACGCCGTGCCGGAGATCTCTTATCCGGAAGAGTTGCCGGTCAGTCAGCTGAAGGACGAGATTGCCGCCGCGATCCGGGAGCACCAGGTCGTGGTGGTTGCGGGTGAGACCGGGTCCGGGAAGACGACGCAGATCCCGAAGATCTGCCTCGAGCTCGGGCGTGGGATCCACGGCATGATCGGGCACACCCAGCCTCGCCGGCTTGCGGCGCGGACCGTGGCCGAGCGGATCGCGGAAGAGCTTGGCACCGAACTGGGCGAGACGATCGGGTTCGCCGTACGGTTCACCGACAAGGTCAGCGAACGCTCGCTGGTCAAGCTGATGACCGACGGCATCCTGCTCAACGAACTGCAGCGTGACCGCGACCTGACCCGGTACGACACGCTCATCATCGACGAGGCGCACGAGCGCAGCCTGAACATCGACTTCATCCTCGGGTACCTGAAACGGCTGCTCCCCCGCCGCCCGGACCTCAAGGTGATCATCACCTCCGCGACCATCGACCCCGAGCGGTTCGCCGCGCACTTCGCGGACGCCAACGGCGACCCGGCGCCGATCGTCGAGGTGTCCGGCCGGACCTACCCGGTCGAGGTCCGGTACCGCCCGGTCAACGACCCGGACGACCCGAGCACGATCGACCGCGACCAGACGCAGGCGATCCTGGACGCCGTCGACGAGCTCGAGTACGAGGCGGACGGCGACGTACTCGTCTTCCTCTCCGGCGAACGCGAGATCCGCGACACCGCCGACGCGCTCAACGACAAATACGCCGCGCAACGCGGCCGGCCGGGCGCCGTCGAAGTACTCCCCCTCTACGCCCGGCTCTCGAACGCCGAGCAGCACCGTGTCTTCCAGTCGCACTCGAACCGCCGGATCGTCCTCGCCACGAACGTCGCCGAGACCTCGCTGACCGTGCCGGGCATCAAGTACGTCATCGATCCCGGTACGGCGCGCATCTCGCGGTACAGCCACCGCACCAAGGTCCAGCACCTCCCGATCGAACCGGTCTCCCAGGCCAGCGCGAACCAGCGCAAGGGCCGCAGCGGCCGGACCAGCGACGGCATCTGCATCCGGCTGTACTCCGAGGAGGACTTCGAGAACCGCCCGGAGTTCACCGACCCGGAGATCCTGCGTACCAACCTGGCGTCGGTCATCCTGCAGATGACCGCGATCGGGCTCGGCGACATCGCGGCGTTCCCGTTCATCGACGAACCGGACAAGCGCAGCATCACCGACGGCCTGCAGTTGCTCACCGAACTCGGGGCGATCGAGACCCCGAAGGGCGGTCGGCTGACGCCGGTCGGCCGGCAGCTCGCGCAGATCCCGCTCGACCCGCGGCTGGCCCGGATGATCGTCGAGGCCGACAAGCACGCCTGCGTCCGCGAGGTGATGGTGATCGCGGCCGCGCTGTCGATCCAGGACCCGCGCGAACGCCCGACGGACGCCGAGGCGCAGGCGCAGCAGGCACATGCCCGGTTCCGCGACCCGAACAGCGACTTCCTCGGATACCTGAATCTCTGGGGCTACCTGAAGAAGCAGCAGAAGGAGCTGTCCGGCAACCAGTTCCGCCGGATGTGCCGCAGCGAGTACCTCAACTACCTTCGCGTCCGCGAGTGGCAGGACATCTATGCCCAGCTCCGCCAGGTCGCGTCGCAGATCGGCGTCAGGCTGAACAGCGGCGAACCGGCCGATCCGAACAGCGTGCACATCTCGCTGATGTCCGGCCTGCTCAGCCACCTCGGCATGAAGGACCCGGCGAACCAGCACCAGTACCTCGGCGCCCGCGGGACGAAGTTCGCGATCTTCCCCGGCTCGGGGCTGTTCAAGAAGCCGCCGCAGTTCGTGATGGCCGCCGAGCTCGTCGAGACGTCGAAGCTCTGGGCCCGGGTGAACGCGAAGATCGAGCCCGAGTGGGCCGAGGACCTCGCGCCGCACCTGATCAAACGGTCGTACTCCGAACCGCACTGGGAACGCAAGGCCGGCGCCGTGATGGCGTACGAGAAGGTCACGCTGTACGGCGTACCGATCGTTGCCCGGCGCAAGGTCAACTACGGCAAGGTCGACCCGGAGGTGTCCCGCGAGCTGTTCATCCGGCATGCGCTGGTCGAGGGCGACTGGGACACCCACCACAAGTTCTTCCACGAGAACCGCAAGCTGATCGAGGAGGTCGAGGAGCTCGAGGAACGGACCCGGCGGCGCGACCTGCTGGTCGACGACGAGACGCTGTTCGCGTTCTACGACGAGCGGATCGGCGCCGAGGTCGTCACCGGGCGGCACTTCGACACCTGGTGGAAGACGGCCCGGCAGCGCGACCACGACCTGCTCGACTTCGAGCGTTCACTCGTCGTCCGTGAGGGCGCCGAGGTGCGCGAGGAGGAGTTCCCGCTGCACTGGTTGCAGAACGGAATGACCTTCGACCTCACGTACGCGTTCGAGCCGGGCACCGACGCTGACGGTGTGACCGTACACATCCCGCTGCTCGTACTGAACCAGGTCAGCGCGGACGGCTTCGAGTGGACCGTGCCCGGGTTCCGCGAGGAGCTCGTCACCACCCTGATCAAGTCGTTGCCGAAGGCAATCAGGCGGAACATCGTGCCGGCCCCGGACCACGCGCGGCAGATCCTGCCCGAGCTGGATCCGGCGTCCGGGCCGCTCACCGACGCGATGGCCCGCGCGCTCGGCGAGCTCCGCGGCGTGGTGATCGAGCCGGGCGACTGGGACTGGACCCGGGTGCCGGAGCACCTGCGGATGACGTTCCGGATCGAGGACGACCAGCGCAAGACGGTGGCCGAGGGCAAGGATCTCGCCAGGCTGAAGGAGAAGCTGAAGCCGAAGACGACGGCCGCGATCTCGCAGGTCGCGTCGAAGGCGGTGAGCGGGCTGGAGAAGTCCGGGCTGACCGACTGGACGTTCGGCGATCTCCCCCGCAGCTTCTCCGAGCATCGCAACGGCCTCACCGTCGCGGGGTATCCGGCGCTCGTCGACGAGGGCAAGACCGTGGCGATCCGGCTCCAGGAGACCGAGCGCGACCAGGCTGCGGCGATGTGGGCCGGTACGCGCCGGCTTCTGCTGCTGACGATGCCGTCGGTCATCGACGTCGTCCAGCGCCAACTTAGCTCTGCGCAGAAGCTGACGCTGATGGCGGGGCCGCATCGTAACGTCGGCGAGCTGCTGGACGACGCGATCGGTGCTGCCGTCGACCAGCTGATGGCGGCCGCGGGCGGGCCGGCCTGGAACCTGACCGCGTTCTCGATCCTGCGGGACGCCGTCCGGTCCGAGCTCGCGGACACCGTACTGACGATCCTGCAGCAGGTCGAGCGGGTGCTGGCGCACGCGCGGACCGTCGACAAGCAGATCTCAAGGGCGGCGTCGCCGGCGTTGCTGGCCGCGCTGTCCGACGTACGAGGCCAGCTCGAGGGGCTCGTACATCCCGGGTTCATCACCGAGACGGGCGCGAAGCGACTGCCTGATCTGGTCCGGTACCTGCGCGGGATGGAGCAGCGGCTGGACAAGCTCGGCGCGAACGCGGCGCGGGACCGGTCCGGGATGGCCGTCGTCGACATGCTGACCGACGAGTACCGCAAGAAGCTCCGCGCGGTTCCCACCGGCAAGTACCCGAGCCCCGAGCTCCTCGACGTACGGTGGATGCTCGAGGAGCTGCGGGTCAGCCTGTTCGCGCAGACGCTCGGTACGCCGTACCCGGTCTCGGAGAAGCGCATCCGCAAAGCACTGGCGGAGAGCTAGGAGTCGAGCAGGCGGCGGGCGTGTTCGTGGACGGCCGTGCGGAGTTCGGGTGGTTCGAGGATCTCGAACGGCCAGTAGATGCGGATGACCGCTGAAACGAGGGGTCCCAGGTCGTTCGCGGCGAAGCGGACCTCGCAGGTGTTCGCGTCGACGGGATCGACCACACCTTGGCTCGGCGGAATCAGCCGCGCGACCGTCGCGGCGTCAGCGTGTACGCGGACCCGGGCGACGAGGTCCCACGGCGCCACTCCGGTGCCCTCGGCAACTAGTGCGACCGGGTCGGGCGGGTCGTCGAACCGGTAGCGCGAGCCGGTCAGCACGGGCTCGCTGATGCGGTCGACGCGGAACGTACGCCAGGCCTGCCGATCACGGTCGCGGGCGACCAGGTACCAGCGGCGGCCGGTGTGCACGATCTGCAGCGGCTCGACGCTGCGCTCGGATTCGGTGCCGTCGTGCGTGCGGTAGCGGAACCGGATCCCTTCGACATGTCGGCAACCGGCGGCCAGCGTGACCAGTACCTCGCCGTCGACCTGCGGCAGCTCTCCCTGCGGCAGCTGCGTCGTGTGCGCGCTGATCGCCGCGATCTGCTCCTGCAGTCGTGCCGGCAGGACCTGATGAAGTTTGGCCAGCGCCGAGACCGCAGCCTCCTCGACGCCGGACACGGTCGTGGTCGTCGCCACGCGGAGTCCGACCGCGATCGCGACCGCCTCCTCGTCCTCGAGCAGCAGCGGCGGGAGCCGGCCGCCCGGACCGAGACGGTAGCCGCCGCCGATCCCGGCCGCGGCGTCGATCGGGTAGCCGAGCGAACGCAGCCGCGTGACGTCCCGCCGTACGGTCCGAGGCGTGATCTCGAGCCTCGCGGCCAACTCGGCGCCGTCCCACTGGGGGCGCGAGTGCAGCAAGGACAACAACCGAAGCAGCCGGGACGCGGTATCCATCTCGTTGGCATTATCTCCAATCTGCGGACCGATCCTGTCCGCAGGTCGTTCTACGGTGAACACATGACGACGCTTTCGCAGAACCTTCTGGACCTGTCGGACTTCGCGTGGCAGCGCCTGCGGCAGCGGGTCGAGGGCCTGACGGACGACGAGTACTTCTGGGAGCCGTTCGACGGCTGCTGGACGATCCGCAAGACCGGCAACGGGTACGTCGCGGACGACAGCAGGATCCCGCCCGCGCCGGCGCCGTTCACCACGCTCGCGTGGCGGATCACGCACATCGTCGACATTCTGCAGGAGGATCGGACAGCGACCTGGTTCGGCCACGAGCCCCGCCCGGACGACGGACAGCCGCCCACGCCGGGGTCGGCTGCGGAGGCGCTCACCGCTCTCGATCACGCGTACGCCGTTTGGCGCCGACGTCTGGCCGAGGTCACCAAGGAGGAGCTCAGCCGCCCGATGGGTGAGCCCGCGGGCGCGTACGCGGACCACGACGGCGCAGCGTTCGCCCTGCACATCCTCGACGAGTTGATCCACCACGGCGCGGAGGTCGGCACCGTCCGCGACTTCTATCAGGGCCTGCGCGCCGAGGACCCGTTCCCGGCCGTGCTCGCCGGTGAGCTCACTCCCGCGGATCGTCCCGCGCTGCTCGCCGAGGCCGCCGCGGCGCAGAGGTGGGACTTGATCGAGCGACTCGCCGACCTCGGCTTCGGCGTCAACGAACGCACGTCAGGCGGCATGACCGCCGCTCATCTCGCCGCCGGTACGGGCGAGCTCGACGTCCTGCGCTTCCTCGTCGAGCACGGCGCCGACCTGACGCTGAAGGACACCCAGTTCGACGCCGACGTCCCCGGCTGGGCCGCCTGGGCCGGGCAAACTGCGGTCACCGACTACCTCACCGAACGAACGCGGGCCTGACGTGAAGAAGGGCCTGTCTCCTGCGACAGGCCCTTCTTCGGTGACTTACTCGAGGCAGATCCGGAACGGATGCCCGGCGGGGTCGGCGTAGATCCGCCAGCCGCGCGCGTTCTCGGCCGGTGGTGGGTCCAGCGGGTCGAGGGGCTCGGCCCCGAGTGCGACCACGGTCGCGTGACCGCTGGAGAGGTCCTCGACGATCAGGTCGAGATGAAGGTCCTGCGCTTCGGTGCCGGGCCACGTGGCCGGCACGTACTCCTCCGAGCGCCGGAAGGCCAGCGCCGAGTTGCCCAGTGACGAACCGGGGCCGGTCAGGCTCCGCCAGTCCTCGTCACCGTTCTCGTCGATGTCCAGCCCCAGCAGCGCCGAGTAGAACTGGGCGAGCTCGAGTGGGTCCGGGCAGTCCAGCACCACCGAGCCGAGCCGCCCGGCAGTACTGCCCGGCTGCTCTGCCACCTGCGTCATCTGTCCTCCACAATCTGTTTCATCAACCTGCTCCTGATCCGGGGCAAGTAGGGGCAAGGCCCACTTTGTCGGAAGGCCCGGCCGCCTACGATGACAGGTCCCGGGGACAATTCGCACCTTTCGACACGCAATCTCGCGTGCTGGTCCGGTCGCTGACAGTGATAATAACTACTGAACCTCGGGTACGGCGGTAGCACGCCGGCGCTCGCCCAGCTTCCGGATCTTCGCCCGCGTACCGCAATCCTCCATCGCACACCAGCGGCGTGAACCGTTCCGGCTGCGGTCCAGGAACAGCCAGCCGCAGCCGCCGTCCGCGACCGGGCAGGCCTTCAACTGGCGCAGGTCGACGGTCCGTACCAGCTCGACCGCCGCCACCACCAAGCGGTCCGGGATCAGCTGCGCCGGCGACGTACCGACGACCAGTTCCGCGATCCCCCGCTCACGGCTCGCGTCCGGGATCAGCATCGACCGCGCGGCGGCCGCCGACCACCGCAGCATCAGGCGCTCGAACGCGGATCCCTCGCTGTGCTTGACGCCGTCCGACGCGACCACGGCATCGGACGCGCGCGGCGCGAACACGTCGTACGCCGCCTCCCGGATCTCGAGCGTCGCGTTCAGCGCCTTCGTCGCCAGCTCCGGCATCGACCGCCAGGTGCCCTCGACCGAGCTGTAGTCGCGCAGGTCGATCAGCCCGATCCGGCGCGCCCAGGCGACCAGCTCGGCGGGTGACGTGAGGTAGTCGTGCTCCGCGGCACCGCCCCGCAGCCGCGGGGTGACCGTGTTCGCCAGCTCGAGAGCAGGGTGACCGCCCACGATGCGGAACTCCGCGTGAGAACTGTCGGTCATGGATGAGATGCTACCACTGTCAGATCTTTTACTGGAATCAGGTGTCAGCATGCCTTCTCCGTCACGCCGCGCCGCCGCGGCCCTGCTCATGCTCTCCGTCGGCACCTTCTCGTACGTCACGATCGAGGTCCTGCCGATCGGTCTGCTCACCGTGATGGCCGGCGACCTGCAGCGGTCGAACTCCCAGATCGGCCTGCTCGTCTCGGGGTACGCCGTGATCGTCGTCCTCACCTCGATCCCGCTCACCCGGCTCACCCGCCGGCTCCCCCGCCGGACCGTGCTGAGCTGGACACTCGCCGTCGTCGCGGTCGCGAACCTGCTCGCCGCGGCCGCACCGACGTACGAGGTGCTCTTCGGCGCGCGACTGGTGACCGCGCTGTCCCAGGCGCTGTTCTGGTCGATCGCGCCCTCGATCGCGACCGGCCTGGTGCCGCCCGACGCCCAGGGCCGGGCAGTCGCCCGCATCTCGATCGGGGCAGCACTGGCATCGGTTCTCGGCGTACCGCTCGGCACCTGGCTGGGCGCGAACACCAGTTGGCGGATCCCGTTCCTGGTCACGGCCGGGCTGGGCGCCGCACTGTTCGCGGGCGCGATGACCTTGCTGCCGAAGGTGGAGGTGCAGGACGCGACCACACGCCGGGGCAAGGCCCCGGATGCCCGGCGGTACACCGCTGTCGTCGCCGCGGCCGCGATCGGCGTCACCGGCTTCATGACGTTCAACACGTACGTCACACCGTTCCTGCTGGACCTGTCCGGCTTCGGCCGGAACGCACTGGGCCCGGTGCTGCTCGCCAGCGGCTTGGGCGGCGTGGTGGGCGCGGCGCTCGTGGGCCGAGTGCTGGACAGCCACCCTTGGGTTGTCCTGCTGCAGGCGCTCGTCCTGGTCTCTGTGACGCTGCTCGGTCTTGCCGCCTTCGGCCAGTGGAAGGTTCCGACGGTGGCGTTCATTGCGGTGAGCGGCCTGGCCTACAGTTCGATGGCTGTTGCGCTCCAGACCCGGACGCTGCAGGTGGCGCCGATCAACACCTCGCTGGCGTCCGCAGGGATGAACTCCGCCTACAACCTGGGCATCGCCGCCGGCGCCTTCATCGGCGGCCTCCTGATCGATCACACGACTGTCCGCAGCGTGGCCGTCGTCGGCGGGTTGCTGGTGGCGGTTGCAGCTCTCGTGGTGCTGAGCGAGCCGCTGCTGGCTCGGCACCGAGAGACGATATTGAAGCCTCTTGACGTAACGTGCGCGGGCCGCGAACACTCTCGATCATGATTCCGCAGCCCACGGCGCAGCAGGCGCTTCCCGACCAGACCTTCACGCTGCAGCCCGACGCCACGATCGGCGCCGATCCCGCGGCCCGGCCGATCGCCGATCGGCTCGCCGTACTGCTCCGCCGCTCGACCGGGTACGCGCTCCCGGTGCTGGACGGCGCCGGGACCATCACGCTCACCACGTCAGGCGCCCAGGAGGGCGAGGCGTACGAGCTCCGCGCGGACGCCACCGGCGTCACCGTCATGGCCGGGACCGCCGAGGGGGTCTTCCGCGGAGTGACCACGCTCCGCCAGCTCCTGCCGGCGAAAGCCGACGCCGCGACCCAGCAGGACGGTCGGTGGGAGGTTGCCGGTACGACGATCTCCGACGCACCGCGGTACGGATACCGCGGCGTGATGCTCGACGTGACGCGGCACTTCTTCACCGTCGACCAGGTCAAGCGCTTCATCGACCTCGTGTCGCTGTACAAGATCAACCGCCTGCACCTGCACCTGTCCGACGACCAGGGCTGGCGGATCCAGGTGGACTCCTGGCCGCGGCTGACCGAGTACGGCGGCAGCCTGCAGGTCGGAGGCGGTACGGGCGGCTCGTACACGAAGGCGGAGTACGCCGAGCTCGTGCGGTACGCCGGGGAGCACTACATCACAGTCGTACCCGAGATCGACACCCCGGGGCACACGAACGCGGCGCTGGCGTCGTACGCGGAGCTCACACCGGATGGTGTCGCGCCGAAGCTCTACACCGAGACCGAGGTCGGCTTCAGCACGCTGACGGTGGAGCTGGACCGTACGTACGAATTCCTGGGCGACGTGTTCCGTGAGGTGGCAGAGCAGACGCCGGGCGACGTCGTACACCTGGGCGGGGACGAGGCGCACTCCACGCCGCACTCGGACTACCTGACGTTCGTGCCGAAGGCGGCCGAGCTGGTGGTGAAGCAGGGCAAGACGGTGATGGGCTGGCACGAGATCGCGGACGCGCCGCTGCCGGCCGGGACGCTCGTACAGTACTGGGGTACCGAGGACGAGAAGGCGCAGGCGCTCGCGGTGAAGGCCGTCGAGCAGGGTGCCACGCTGGTGCTCTCCCCCGCGAACCGGGCGTACCTGGACATGAAGTACCACGCGGAGACGCCGCTCGGGCTCGACTGGGCCGGGCTCGTCAGCGTCGAACAGGCGTACAGCTGGAACCCGGCCACGCTGATCCCGAACGTGCCGGCGAGCGCGATCGACGGCGTCGAGGCGCCGCTGTGGACCGAGACCCTCGACGACCTGGCCAAGGTCGAGTTCATGGTGTTCCCGCGGCTGCCCGGGATCGCCGAGCTCGGCTGGTCCGCGGAGCAAGCTCTTGACTGGACGGCTTACAAGGACCGCCTGGCCGAGCAGGCACCGCGCTGGGAGGTACTCGGCGTCAACTTCTACCGGGCACCCGAGATCGACTGGCGCTAACGACTGAGGACCCGGTCGAAGAGCCACGCGGTGGCCGGGTCGACATCCTGTTCGGCGACGGTGTGCTGCGTGGCGTCCGCGTCGTGGGTGTCACGCACCTCCAGCCGGTACACGTACCGGTCCGGCTGCGGCCGGCCGGAGCCGAGGTCCTTCGTGCCCAGCGCGCGGGCCGCCTCCTCCAGCCGGTCCGCGTCCGGTTGGCCGGCCGTGTCGAGTTCGCCCTGCTTGGTCAGCCCCGCGAAACCACCCGTGCGGATCACCGTCAGGATCATTTCCGTCTCCTTGCTGTTGCGCCTCGTGCAACTGTCCACAGCCGCGCGACACGCCGGGAAATTCGATCAGAATCATGCGTCCATCACCCGGCGTACCGGGCAATTGTCCTTCGTTGCCAATGTTCCCTACCTACCGCCGCCCGCGAAACAGCAGGTAGGCGCCGGATTTCCGGTTCCGGGCAGGGCCCAGGGTGCCCTGGATCGGCCGTGTACGGAGGGTAGCGATCGGCGACAATCAGCGACACGTGTTTGTGGTCACCTCTACCATCGCGCCGCAGAACGGCTACAGTTGTGGCGTTGCAGTTTTGGACTCCCTGACTTTGCTGTGCTGCATGGCCGGTCTGTCGTCTGGGACCTTTCGGCGACGCGTGGTCCATGAGGTGTGGACCACGGATTGTTAATAGCCATCGAGGAGATAGACAAATGGCTGTCGGTACTGTCAAGTGGTTCAACGCTGACAAGGGCTTCGGCTTCATCACCCCGGATGACGGTGGCGCGGACGTGTTCGCGCACTACTCGGCCATCCAGATGTCGGGCTTCCGCTCGCTGGACGAGAACCAGCGCGTCGAGTTCGAGATCACCCAGGGCCAGAAGGGCCTTCAGGCGGAGAACATCCGCGCGATCGGTTCCTGATCGCCCTTTCCAGCACACAGTGAGCGGGCCGCACACCTTCGGGTGTGCGGCCCGTTCGCCGCTCTAGCGCAGCCGCGGTATGACCTCGGTGGCGACCTTCTCCAGGACGTCCTCCGAACCGGAGTACACGCCCTCGGCGCGCGGCCAGTGCGTGATCACGTCGGTGAAGCCAAGGGCGGCGGCGCGGCCGACGGCGTCCTCGAAGGCGGCCGGGCTGGACAGCGCGTAGACCTTCGAGTCGAGGGACAGGTAGCGATCCAGGTGGCGGCCCTCGAGGAGCTCGTCGAGGCGGTGGCTGAGCTCGGCGACCGACGCGAACCAGCTGTCCAGGTCGTCACCCGCTCCCCCGGTCGTCATCCAGCCGTCACCGTGCTTCGCGGCGAACCTCAACGAACGCGGGCCGTTGCCCGCAAGGATGAACGGGACGCGCGGTTGCTGGATGCAACCGGGTAGCGTGCGGCCGTTGCGGGTCTCGAAGTACTCGCCCTTGAAGTCCACGCCATCGGTGGTGAGCAGGATGTCCAGGAGCTTCACGAACTCCTGGTAGCGGTCCTGCTTCTCCCGCGGCGCCAGGTCCGGGCCGCCTTGGATGGTCGCGTCCAGGCTGCCGCCGGCGCCGATACCGCACAGGAACCGGCCGTCGGAGACGTCGTCGATCGCGAGGATGTCGCGGGTCAACGCCAGCGGATGCCGGAAGTTCGGCGAGGTGACGAACGTGCCGAGCTTGATCGTCGACGTCACCGTCGCGGCCGCCGTCAACGTCGGCGTCGTCCCGTACCACGGCGAGTCCTGCAACCCGCTCCAGGTCAGATGGTCGTACGTCCACGCATGATCAAACCCATACCCCTCCGCCCGCCGCCACCGCCCCGCAGCCTCGCGCCACCGATACTCCGGCAAAATCCCAATCCCGAAACGCATGATCGCGAGCCTACGGTGTTGGGAAGGTGGCGAGGGAGCTGGTGCCGATGCTGCCCAGCCAGACTTGGCCGTTGCGTTCGCGGACGCCGGTGGGCATGTGGAACTGCGGGTGTTTGGCGCGGAGGTCGTGGACGAGGTCGCCGGTCTCGTCGTACGCCTGGATCTCGATGATGTCCGCGGGCTTCGGCTTCAGGGCGTCGGGCAGTGCCCAGACGAGCTTCCGGAGCACCGGATGCTTCGGCAGCAGCAGGTCGAGTACGGCGTTCCGCGGTGAGCCGACCGCGACCCAGATCAGGCCGTCCGAGCCGCGGGCGATGTTGTCGGGCAGCCCCGGGATCGTGGCGATCTGCACCGGTTCCGCGCCGTCGGTCATCAGGTCGAGCTTGTACAGCCCGTACGTCGCGGTCTCGGCCCAGAACAACGCCGTACGGTCGCTGCTGAGCGCCACCCCGTTCGGGAAGCCGCGGCAGGTCGCCAGCCGGGTCACCTCACCGTCAGGCGTACGGCGGTACACGCTGCCGGTGGTGGAGTGCTCGAGGAGGTCGGCCATCCACTCGTCGATGCCGAACCGGGTGGACGAGTCGGTGAAGTAGATCGTGCCGTCCTCGGTCACGTCGGCGTTGTTGCAGAACCGCATCGGCCGGCCGTCGATCTCGGACAGCAACGTCGCGATCCGGAGATCTTTGTCGAGCGTGAGCAGGCCACGGTTCGCGTCGCAGATCAGCACCTTGCCGTCGGGCAGCCACTCGAGGCCGAGCGGACGGCCGCCGGTGTCGGCCAGCGTGCTGATCGTCTTCCCGTCGGCGGAGACGCGCAGGATGCGGCCGTCGTACAGGCCGGTGAGGACGCTGCCGTCCTCGTCGATCAACGTGTCCTCAGGGCCGGTGCCGGGCAGCGCGACCACCTCGACGTCGACGGTCTTCGGGTGCCGAACCGGCGGCGGGGGCGGCGGAGTCCAGCGGACCGGGGCGATCGACGACTTCATGACCAGACCCTAGCGCGCTGCACCGGTCCAACCACAAACGGCTACAGCCCGGTCCAGGAGACCGGGCTGTAGCCGTTGGATGCTGCTAGTAGATGACCTCGCCACGGGCGCGACGCGCCCGCAGTTTCTCGAGGGCCTCGTCGAGGATCTCCTGGGCCTCCTGCTCGGAGCGGCGCTCCTTCACATAGGCCAGGTGGGTCTTGTAGGGCTCGATCTTCGGCGGCGGAGGCGGGTTGTTCACATCGGTGCTGGTCGGCAGACCGCACCGTGGACAGTCCCACTCCTCCGGGATGGCCGCCTCGACCGCGAACCAGGTCGCGGTCTCGTGCCCGTTCGCACAGAAGAACACGATGCGCTGCCGGGGCGCGGTGTCCCCGCGCTCCGCCTCGCCCATCGGCCCGGCACCGACCCGGCTGCCACGAATCGCACTGCCACCACCAGCCACGGGAACCTACTCCCCCTCAGCCGAGCTTGTAGAGCAGGCCGAGCGCGACGATGGCAGCGAACCAGACCAGACCGATACCGATCGTGATCCGGTCCAGGTTTCGCTCGGCGACCGAGGAGCCGCCCAGGCTGGACGACACCCCACCACCGAACAGGTCGGACAGACCGCCACCACGGCCTTTGTGCAGCAGCACGAGCAGCGTGAGCATGAGGCTGCAGACGATCACGACGATGGAGAACGCGAGTTTCACGAGGAGTAGCCTAACTGAAGGTCCAGGTAACGGCAGATGCCGGCGAACTCGTCCACCTGAAGGCTCGCACCTCCGACCAGGCAGCCGTCGACATCCGGTTGGGCCATGATGCCACCTGCACTGGCCATCTTCACCGATCCGCCGTAAAGAATCCGTACCGAGTCGGCGACCGAGGGTGAAATCGTCTCCTCGAGCCGGCCACGGATCGCGGCGATCACCTCCTGCGCGTCCTCCGGGGTGGCCACCTCGCCGGTGCCGATCGCCCACACCGGCTCGTACGCGATCACGAGCTTGCGGACGTCGTCCTGCTTCAGGCCGGCCAGCCCGGCGTCGACCTGACCGAGGCAGTGCTCGACGTGCCCGTTGGCCTTCCGGATCTCCAGACCCTCGCCGACACACATGATCGGGGTCAGGCCGGCCTCGAGCGCCTTCGCGGTCTTCGCGTTGACGACCTCGTCGGTCTCGTCGTGGTACTGCCGGCGCTCCGAGTGGCCGGTCAGCACGTACGTACAGCCGAGCTTGCTGAGCATGGTCGCCGAGATCTCGCCGGTGTACGCCCCGGAGTCGTGCGTGGACACGTCCTGGGCGCCGTACTTGATCTTCATCCGGTCACCGTCGACCAGCGTCTGCACGCTGCGGATGTCGGTGAACGGCGGCAGCACCGCCACCTCGACCCGGTCGAAGTCGTGCTTCTTGTCCTGCAGCGTCCAGCTCAGCTTCTGCAGCAGGTGCACGGCCTCGACGTGGTTGAGGTTCATCTTCCAGTTGCCCGCCATCAACGGCGTGCGGGCAGCTGTGTTGTCGGTGGCCATCTCAGTCCTCTTCCAGTACCGCGAGCCCGGGGAGCTCCTTGCCCTCCAGGTATTCGAGCGACGCGCCACCACCAGTGGAGATGTGGCCGAACGCGTCGTCGGCGAAGCCTAGCTGCCGGACGGCGGCCGCGGAGTCGCCGCCACCGACGACACTCAGCCCGTCCACCTCGGTCAACGCCTGCGCGACGGCCTTGGTTCCGCCGGCGAACGCCGCCATCTCGAAGACGCCCATCGGGCCGTTCCAGAACACGGTCTTCGCCTTCGCGACCTCGGACGCGAACGCCGTACCGGACTCCGGGCCGATGTCCAGGCCGAGCTGGTCCGCCGGGATCGCGTCGGCCGCGACCACGGTCGCCGGGGAGTCGGCCTTGAACTCGGGCGCGACCACGATGTCGGTCGGCAGCACGATCTTGTCGCCGGCCTCCTTCAGGTAGCCGCGGACGACGTCCAGCTGGTCTTCCTCGAGCAGGCTCTTGCCGACCTCGTGGCCCTGCGCCTTCAGGAACGTGAAGACCATGCCGCCACCGATCAGCAGCTTGTCGGCCTTCGCCAGCAGGTTGTCGATCACCGCGAGCTTGTCCGACACCTTCGCGCCGCCGAGTACGACGACGTACGGCCGGGCCGGGTCCTCGGTGAGCTTCTTCAGTACCTCGACCTCGGCGAGCACCAGGCCGCCGGCGGCGTGCGGGAGCTTGCGGGCCACGTCGTACACGCTGGCCTGCTTGCGGTGGACGACGCCGAAGCCGTCGCTGACGAACACGTCCGCGAGTGCGGCGAGCTCGTCGGCAAGCGCGTCCCGCTCGGCCTCGTCCTTGCTCTCCTCGCGCGGGTCGTAGCGGACGTTCTCGAGCAGGAGAACCTCGCCCTCGTCCAGCTCCTGGACGGCTTCCTGCGCGCTCTCGCCGGTGACGTCGGTGGCGAAGTGCACGGTGATGCCCTCGGGCTGCAGCAACTCGCCGAGCCGCCTGGCCACCGGGGCCAGGGTGAACTCCGGGTTCGGTTTGCCCTTCGGGCGGCCCAGGTGCGCGGTGACGATCACCTTCGCGCCGGCCTTGGCGAGCTTCACCAGGGTCGGCAGCGAGGCGCGGATCCGGCCGTCGTCGCCGATCACCTCGTTCTTGATCGGCACGTTCAGGTCGGACCGGACCAGCACCCGCCGGCCGGCCAGGTCGCCGAGATCTTCGATGGTCTTCACAGTTCAGCTTCCTCGATCAGCTTCCACGGGTGAACGAGCTTTGCGCCCGGAGACAGCACCAGCTCTCCGGACGCAAAGCTTATGGACGTGTCAGAGCGAGGCGCCGACGTGGTTGACCAGGTCGACGAGGCGGTTGGAGTAGCCCCACTCGTTGTCGTACCAGCCGACGACCTTGACCTGGTTGCCGATCACCTTCGTCAGGCCCGCGTCGAAGATGCAGGACGCCGGGTCGGTGACGATGTCGGTGGAGACGATCTCGTCCTCGGTGTAGGTCAGGTAGCCCTTCAGCGAGCCCTCGGCCGCGGCGGCCTTGTAGGCCTCCTTGACCTCGTCCACGGTGACCTCACGGCCGACGGTGACGGTCAGGTCGGTGGCCGAGCCGGTCGGCACCGGCACGCGCAGCGCGTACCCGTCCAGCTTGCCCTTGAGCTCCGGCAGCACCAGGCCGATCGCCTTCGCGGCGCCGGTCGAGGTCGGCACGATGTTCAGCGCGGCGGCGCGGGCACGGCGCAGGTCCTTGTGCGGGCCGTCCTGCAGGTTCTGGTCCTGGGTGTACGCGTGGATCGTGGTCATCAGACCCTTCTCGATCGTGAACGCGTCGTTGAGGACCTTGGCCAGCGGGGCGATGCAGTTCGTGGTGCAGGACGCGTTCGAGATCACGGTGTGCTTCTCGGCGTCGTACAGCTCGTGGTTCACGCCCATCACCACGGTCAGGTCCTCGTTCTTCGCCGGGGCGGAGATGATGACCTTCTTGGCGCCGTTGTCGGCGTGCGTCTTGGCCTTGGTGGCGTCGGTGAAGAAGCCGGTGGACTCGATCACGACGTCGGCGCCGACGTCGGACCACTTGAGGTTCGCGGGGTCGCGCTCGGCGAACGCCTTGAAGCTCTTGCCGGCGACGGTGATGTCGTCGTCGGTGGCGGAGACCTCGCCCGGGAAGCGGCCCAGGATCGAGTCGTACTTCAGCAGGTGAGCGAGGGTCTGGTTGTCGGTCAGGTCGTTGACGGCGACGACCTCGATGTCGGCACCGGCCGCCTGCGCGGCCCGGAAGAAGTTACGGCCGATGCGGCCGAAGCCGTTGATACCTACGCGTACGGTCACGGGACTACGTCTCCTCGAATCTAGCTTTGACACTGCCGCTACAGCCCGAACACTAGCCCAACAGCCCACTCGATCAACTGGTAGCGTCCAGATAAGACCACCGGTAGTTTTTCACGGCTTCAGACCAGACCACTGACTGGTACGACGAACGGCGGTTTCCGGAGCATCTCTCCGGAAACCGCCGTTCGCACTGCTGGCTACGTGAGGTTCACCCGATCACGGGAGCACGTTCACCGCGGCCCACGCCTTGTCCACCGCGGCCCGCTCCGCGCTGATCGCGCCGTACAGGTCCGTGGCGGCGTTCAGCGTCGCCGTCCGCGCACCGTGGTAGTCGGTCCGGGACGTCATGTACGTCGTCAGCGCGCGGTACCAGATCTTCTCGCCTTCGTGATGCCGATGCCGCTGACGGTGACGCCGTTGGCGGCCGGGCTGTTGTACGCGACGCCGTTGATCGTCTTCGCGCCGCTGCCCTCGGACAGCAGGTAGAAGAAGTGGTTGCCGACACTGGACGAGTAGTGCACGTTCAGCCGGCCGACGCTCTTCGACCACGCGTCCGCGCTGGACCCGTCCATCGACGGCTTGTCCATCCGCCGGATGTAGTTCACCGCCGGGTTGTAGTCGGTGAAGATCTCCTCACCCATCACGTAGTCGGGGGTGTCCTGGCTGTTGGCGGCGTACCACTCCGAAGATGTCCGAGGTCGACTCGTTCAGGCCGCCGGACTCGCCGCTGTAGCGCAGGCCGGCCGAGCGGCTGGTGACGCCGTGGCTCATCTCGTGCCCGGCGATGTCCAGTTCGACGAGCGGGCCGATCCCCTGGCTCGGGTCGCCGTCGCCGTACTTCATGCAGAAGCAGGAGTCGCTCCAGGACGCGTTGACGTACGCGCCGTCGTGAACGTACGACGTCGCGCCCTTGCCGTCGTTGGCGATGCCGTTGCGGCCGTGCACGTTCTTGTAGTAGTCCCACGTCTCGGCGATGCCGTAGTGCGCGTCGACGCCAGCAGTCTGCGCGTTCGAGTTGCTGCCGGTCCCCCAGACGTTGTCGGCGTCGGAGAAGAGCGTGCCGGCGTTGTACGTCGCGTTGCCGCCGCGGACCGGGTCGACCATCGTCCAGCTGGTACCGGACTTGGTGGTGTCGAGGCCGACGGTGCCGACGTACGGGCCGGTACCGCTGCCGAGGTCGTCGTTCATCGTGGCCCAGCTGTCGAGGACCTTGCCGTTCTGCGCGTCGACGTACGTCTCGGTGCCGGTCGGTTCGCCGTTGGCCTTGCGGCCTTCGCTCACGACCTTGTACGCGAGCTTGGACTGGCCGGCGTCCGTCACGAACACGACGAGCTGCTGTTTGCCGGCCTTCTGCTTCGAGGCCGCAGTCGCGGACGCCGCCGAGACGCAGGCTTCACGGACAGGGCGAGCTTGCCGACACCACCGGTCGTCGAACGGGCCTTGCCGGCCTTGTCCTGGTGTACGACGACGTCGCCGCCGACGACCGGCAGACCTTGGTACGTGCGGTCGAACCGGACGTGGCTGCTGCCGTCACCGTCCACGACGACATCACGGACAACCAGGTCACTGCCGTCACCGATGCCGAGCTATACGGCGTTGGCGCGGGCAGCGGCCACCGGGGACACGGCGGTGCCACCGGGTTGGGCGGCCCGCACGTTGACGGTGATGGTTACGGCGGCCAGACCGGCGATCGCGGTAGCGGCCAGACCGGCGCGATGAATGCGCTTCATGCGAACTCCCTTGGGCGGAAGACGCGCACGATCCGGGACAGGGTCGTGCGCGAATGGGCACGCACACCCTCGGCGAGCCCTCCACGAAAGGGAACCGATCAGCCTCGAAACCCCGGAATCACCGGGTAATCCTTCGGTCCGGGACGCCCGGACCTCCGCCACTCACCAACCCGCGCGCGGGTTGGGCATCCAGCGGTCGCCTACCGTGCGGACCTCACGACCCGGCCAGTTGGTGAGTGGCGGAAGTTGATGCGGTCAGCCGAGGCCGAGCGCCGGCTTCGGAGCCCGCGAGCCGGCCGCGCTTTCCTTCGCGCCGCCGGCAGCCGACTCCGGCTTGGCGACTCCGCCGAGGGGCGCCTGACCGCTGTTCAGCAGATCCCGCGCGAACGCCACGTCACCGGCCTGACCGACGCGCAGCGCCCCGGCCACCTTGCCAAGCCCGGTCTGCGGCGCCGCCTGCACCCCGTTGTCCGGCCAGTTCGCGGCGGCCGGCTCCGGGTCGGCAACCATCTTGCCCTTGTTCGCTTCCTCAGCGGCCTTGCGCGCTGCCTCCGCCTGCATCCGCTCGACCTCGCGCTTGATGCCGTCCTGGATGATCTTGTCCAGCGCCGCTTGTTCTTCTGGTGTTGTGCCCATCGGTCCTCATCTGTTCATCGGATGGAAACCCCGTGGAGAAATCCAACCAACGACGCAAGGGCTGTGTGGGCAGTGGGAGATAACGATCCGGTCAGGCCGGGTCGAGCATCTCCGGGGTGAGGTTGGCTTCGGTGTTCGGGACGCCGAGGTCGCTGGCGCGCTTGTCGGCCATCGCGAGGAGTCGGCGGATCCGGCCGGCGACGGCGTCCTTGGTCAGCGCCGGCTCGTGCAGCTGGCCGAGCTCTTCGAGGCTGGCCTGCTTGTGCTCCAGCCGCAGCTTGCCGGCCACCTGCAGGTGGTCCGGTACGTCGTCACCCAGGATCTCCAACGCCCGCTCGACGCGCGCCCCAGCGGCCACCGCGGCTCGGGCGGAGCGGCGCAGGTTCGCGTCGTCGAAGTTCGCCAGCCGGTTCGCGGTCGCGCGGACCTCGCGCCGCATCCGACGCTCCTCCCACGCCAGCACCGACTCGTGCGCACCGAGCCGCGTCAGCAAGGCGCCGATCGCGTCACCGTCGCGGATCACCACGCGGTCCACGTTCCGCACCTCGCGGGCCTTCGAACCGATCCCGAGCCGTCGCGCCGCACCGACCAGCGCGAGCGCCGCCTCCGGACCGGGGCACGTCACCTCGAGCGAGGACGACCGACCCGGCTCGGTCAGCGATCCATGCGCGAGGAACGCCCCACGCCAGGCCGCCACCGCGTCACAGGACGCACCGGAAACGACCGCGGGCGGAAGGCCCCGGACCGGACGGCCCCGGTTGTCCACGAGGCCGGTCTGCCGGGCCAGCGCGTCACCGTCCCGGACCACGCGGACGACGTACTTCGTCTGCTTGCGAATGCCTGACGGGGAAATCACCACCACGTCCGACGGGTGCCCGAAGATCTCGGCGATGTCCTTGCGCAGCCGCCGGGCCGCGGCGCCGCTGTCCAGTTCGGCCTCGACGACGATGCGTCCGGACACCAGGTGCAGCCCGCCGGCAAACCGCAGGATCGACGAGACCTCAGCCTTGCGGCAACACGGTTTCGTCACCTGAATACTGGTCAACTCGGACTTCACCTGTGTTGTCATCGCCATGAAGGCCATCCTCCCACCTGTGTCAAAGACCGTTGCCTGCTCGGGAAGCGAACGTCGGTTTGCTCCATCAGGCAGCCTCTCCTTGCGGCGAGGCAGTCCCCGTCTGATCCAGCGGACGCTGGGGCGGGGTTGACGTTTCACAGCCTGCTGCGTCGCCCGCTGGCGCGGGTCCGGTCTCCTGCATGGCTCCACGTCCTTCCACCGGGCCACTCCCGGCGGGGCTCTGTTCACTCAGGGTGTGAGTCTCGCCGAGCCTCGCGAGGTTGATTGCGGCATTCAGGTCCCGGTCGATGACCAAGCCGCAGTGTTCGCACACGTAACTGCGCTCAGCCAGCAGAAGCCTTGGCTTTCGGCTGCCGCATCTCGAGCAGGTCTTGCTGGACGGATACCAACGGTCGGCTTCGACCATTCTCGACCCGTACCAGATCGTCTTGTAGGCGAGCATGCGTCGTACCTGCGCGAGAGCGGCATCCGCCAACGCGCGGTTCAGGCCACGCTTCCGCGCACCGCCAGCGGTCCGCATACCCGAGACGTTGAGTGTCTCCACAGTGATGGTCAGGTGCTGCTGGGCGAGCCGCGTCGTGGCCTTCTGCAGAGTGTCCCGCCTGAGGCTCGCGGCCCGCGCGTGGACTTTGCCGATCAGGGCCTGGGTGCGTTGCCAGCGCTTGGACGGCGACCGTTTGTGCTTCGACTGGGGATCGTACGGGGCCTGCTGGCGTGAGGCTTTGCGTTGCAGCGCGCGCAGCCGAACCTGTGCCTTGGCGAGGCTCCGGGGCGCAGGCACCCGCTCGACCTCAGTCCCGTCTGGAGTGGCGACCACCAGCAGATCTCTCACACCGACATCCACACCCACCACGGCATGCCGTATACCCACGTGCGCCGGACGAGCACTGGTGCGTTGTACGAGTGTCTGGAAGGAGACGTGCCAGCGCCCATCACTGTCCCTGGCGACCGTCGAAAGCACCCGCGCTGTCCCGCTCTCGATGCAGAGTGCGAGTTTCCGTGTGGACTCGTGCGTGCGGATCCTGCCGAGCCTGGGAAGGTTGACGTGATGCCGGTCTGGCTCGAGCCGGATCGGACCCGTGGTGAACCGCACGCTCGCGCGCGCCCGCTTGCTGTGGAAGCGTGGAAACCCAACTGGCTGCCCAGCACGTCCGCCTCCGCGGGACTTCGACCACGCCTCCAGTGACCTCGCAAGGGAATCCAGGCCGGTGTTGTATGCCTCCTTGGAGTTCTCCTTCCACCACGGCGCCGCCGAGTTCTTGCGCGCGTTCCACACCTTGCGCAGCGCCGGCAGCGACCATCCCAGGCCTGGGGTCAGGTCAGCGTCAGCAACGCCGTACGACCTCTCGGCGGCCCGCTGGTCCAGCACCGCCTTCACCAGTCTGAGCATGTGGTTGCGAGCGAACCTTGCCGCCCCAGCATGAGAAGTCAGGCTGCGCTCCTGGGCGGGCGTGGGATCCAGCGCGTATCGGTATGCCTGCACCACCCAACCGTCCGGAATCTTGAACCGCGCCATCTCATTACCCTCCCATCGACCACCGACAACCACGGCCGCTCGCAGACCCAGTCAGTCGCTTCATCACTCTCGCGACGGAACGCAAGCAGCGTTCGGGCTCGATCACTCCAACGGAGGCGGCGAAGATCCGTTACGAGAACTGCAACCTTTCGGCGGACTGAGTGCGTTACTCCGGCGACGTTCCGAGAGGAGGGGTATGAAGGCACCGGACGACGCCGAGTTCGCCGCGACCACGATCCGGCGGCTGCGCAGAACGGCGTACCTGATGTGCGGCGACTGGCACCGGGCGGAGGACGCGGCGCAGGACCCGCTGGTGAAGGTGTACCGCCGCTGGCACCGCATCGACCGCACCCAAGGGCTGAACAGCTACGCGCACCAGTGCCTGGTCACGGCCGTGTTCGACCAGTCCAGGAAGCCGTGGCGCCGGGAGCGGCTCCTCGACACCGACGAGAAGATCGCGCCGCAGCCCGATCCGGTCGGCACCGTCGAGGACCGGATGCTCGTCGTCGAGGCGCTCGCCTCGCGCCGGCAACCAGGTGGAGGCGATGTTCCTGTTACCGGACCAGTCCATCGTCAGCACCTGTGCGTTGATGAAGGTCGGGCAGGCGCAGTCCTACGGACGGGTCAGCACGAAGCCTGAGGCCACCTCGGGGCCGACACCGACCGGGGCGGCCGCGAACCGGGTTCCGGACGGTGTCCGCGAGGTTCTGGTCGATCTCGACGGCGAGACCGAGCCGCGGCAGGCACTCCTCGGCGAGAACGGCTACTACTCGCTCGGGTTCGACGACAACGGCAGGGCCGGGCAGCTGCGACAGGTCCGCGGGTACGACGCCGAAGGGCGCAGGATCTTCGAGTACCAGGGCCCATCACTTCCGACCGCAGCGACCGAACGGCCGGCCGGCCCGGACGACGTCACGGTCAAGACCGCCGAGCCGATCACGCCGAACGTCGTACTCACGAAAGACCCGTTGACCGGGAAGGCTCTCGCTCCCCGCCGCCGGTCAGTCCGCTGACCGACGAGCAGATCACCAGGCGCTGCCGTGGCGTGGACGACATCTACTTCAGTGGCAGCAGCAGAGAGCCTGATCCGCGGGTCAAGGCGGCCGGCCCGGTCACGAAGGACTGGCAGGTCGCGCTCAAGACGGGCACCGGCGACAAGCTCACCGCCGTACTGATCTCACCGGACAAGAAGGTGTACGCGTGGTGCCACATGCTGGCGGCCACGGCGAAGGGCGCGTACGACTACACGCGGAGCGCCGTACAGGCGGACGGGAAGTTCGCCGACACCTTCACCTTCGGCATGGTGCCGGACGGCGTCGCGCAGCTCGTCGTCGACCTGCCGAAACAGGGCCCGACCCGCGCGCTGATCTCGAACGGCTACTACATCTGGGGCCTCACCGGCGGGAACTCCGACGTCCAGAGCGTCCGGATCCGCGGGTACGACGCCCAGGGCAAGCAGGTGTACACCGCCAAGAAGGACGTCGACGCCGATTTCGATTAGCTGAAGATCTCCCGGTAGACCTTGGCCAGCTTGTCCGGGGCGTGGTGCAGGTCGCGTTCGTCGTCGGCGATGTCGGCGATCACGAGCTCGGCCCCGAGGGACTCTGCGGTACGGCGGAGCGACTCGGGGTCGGGCACGCGACCTACGTCGGCGAGGACGACGTCGATGCGCAGGTCCGGGGCGTGACCGGCCAGCACCTCCAGGTGGGTCTCGGGCGAGAACCCGTCGGTCTCACCCTTCTGCTCCCCCAGGTTCAGCGTGAGGAGCCGGCGAGCGCTGGTCTGCTCGAGGCCGCGGCACAGCGCGGGAACCAGCAGGTTCGGGATCACCGACGTGAACCACGACCCGGGGCCGACGACGACCCAGTCCGCTTCCGCAATCGCCACCAACGCTTCCGGACAGGCCGGCGGGTCCGCCGGATCGAGCGCCACGTCGACGACATGTCCCGCCGTCGACGCGACCTCGGCCTGGCCGCGGATCTCGGTGATCGCCTCCGGATGCGCCGGGTCCAGCCCGAGCACGCGCGCGGTGATGTCCAGCGGTACGGACGACATCGGCAGCACCCGGCCCTCCGCACCCAGCAACCGTGCAACCCAGTCGAGCCCGTCGACGGCCTCGCCGAGCAGCTCCCACAACGCCACGATCAGCAGGTTGCCAACCGCGTGGTCGTGCAGCTCACCGTTGCTGCGGAAGCGATGCTGCAGTACGTCGGCCCACGTCCGGCCCCACTCGTCGTCGCGGCACAACGCGGCCAGCGCCATCCGCAGATCCCCGGGCGGCAGTACGCCGAGCTCCTGGCGCAGCCGCCCGGACGAGCCGCCGTTGTCGGCGACCGTGACGACCGCCGTCAGCTGGTCGGTGACGTGCCGGAGCGCGGACAGAGACGCGGCCAGACCGTGTCCCCCACCTAGTGCAACTACCCGTGGGGCTCTCGTCGTCACTCGCGTCCCAGATCCCGGTGTACCACCAACGTCGGTGAGCCCTTCTCGCGCAGCCTGCGGGCGATCTCCTCGGCCATCGCGACGCTGCGGTGCTTACCTCCGGTGCAGCCGATCGCGACGGTGACGAAGCGCTTGCCCTCGTTCAGGTAGCCGGTCCGCAGGGTGTCCAGTACGTCCACGTAGTTCTCGAGGAACTGCTGGGCCAGCGGATGGCCGAGCACGAAGTCTGACACAGGCTTGTCCTGCCCGGTCATCGGGCGCAGGTCGGGCTGCCAGTACGGGTTCGGGATGAAGCGCATGTCGGCGACCACGTCAGCGTCCACCGGGATGCCGTACTTGAACCCGAACGAGACCACGGTCGCGCGCAGCTCGGCGTTCTCCTCGTCGCCGAAGGCGTTCACGATCTTCGCGGCGAGCTGGTGGATGTTCAGGCTGGAGGTGTCGATCACCAGGTCGGCGCCGGCCCGGATGTCGCCGAGCAGTTCGCGTTCGCGCTGGATGCCGTCGAGCAGCCGGCCCTCGCCCTGCAGCGGGTGCGGCCGGCGGACGCTCTCCTGCCGGCGCACGATCACGTCGTCGGACGCCTCCAGGAACAGCGTCAGCGGCCGGTACCCCTTCAGCCGCAGGTCGTGGATGGCCGAGCTCAGCTCGTCGAAGAACAGGCCGGTACGGACGTCGACGACGACGGCCAGCCGCGGCGCCGCGCCGGTACCGACCACCTGCTCGACGATTGTGGTCAGGAACATCGGCGGCAGGTTGTCCACCACGAACCAGCCGAGGTCCTCGAGTACGTCCGCGACCGAGCTGCGGCCCGCGCCGGACATCCCGGACACGATGATCAGGTTGCCGCCCGTGTCGTCCATCAGTTCTCTGTTCTCCCTGGGTCCCCGTCGGGCGCCCCGGCAGGCGCCGGGACGTCGTCGCCCAGTATCTCGCCTGTCGCGGTGTTGACCGACGGAGCCCGGCCGGTTTCCGCCTTCGTTGCGGCAGCGTTAACCGCCAGTACGACCGACTCCGCCAGCCGCGGCCCGAAACCGGGGAGATCGGCCACCTCGCCGACGGTGGCGGCCCGCAACTTCTTCAGCGACCCGAAGTGCCGCAGCAAGGTCTTCCGCCGCACCTCGCCCAGCCCCGGGACCTCGTCGAGGGTGCTCTCCACCATCGACTTCGACCGCCGGTTGCGGTGGTGCGTGATGGCGAACCGGTGCGCCTCGTCGCGGAGGCGCTGCAACAGGTACAGGCCTTCGGAGGTCCGCGAGAAGATGACCGGGTCCTCCTCGTCCGGTACCCATACCTCTTCCAGGCGCTTGGCCAGGCCGACGACCGGGATGTCCCCGACGCCCAGCTCGTCCATCGCCTGACGGGCCGCCGCCACCTGAGGTGGACCACCGTCGACGACCACCAGCCCCGGCGCGTACGCGAACTTCTTCGCGCGACCGGTCTCGGGATCGATCAGCGCGGCGTTGGGATCGTCGTCGGTCATCGTGGCGCGTTCGTCGAGGAGGCGTTTGAAGCGGCGGGTGAGGACCTCGGCGATCGAGGCGACGTCGTTCTGGCCGTCGACACCCTTGATCACGAACCGCCGGTACTCGCTCTTACGCGGCAGGCCGTCCTCGAAGACGACCATCGACGCCACCACCTCGGTGCCCTGCAGGTTCGAGATGTCGTAGCACTCCAGCCGCAGCGGCGCCTCGGGCAGGTCGAGCGCGGCCTGGATCTCCTCCAGCGCCTGGTTCCGGGTGGTCAGGTCGCTGGCCCGCTTGGTCTTGTGCATGGTCAGCGTCTGCAGCGCGTTCCGCTCGACGGTCTCCATCAGCGCCTTCTTGTCGCCGCGCTGCGGGACCCGGATCGACACCCGCGCGCCGCGGATCCGCTCCAGCCACTCGGTCAGCGCGTCCGCGTCCTCCGGCATGGTCGGGACCAGGATCTCCCGCGGGATCGCGTCCACCGAGTCGTCGGCGTACATCTGCTGGATGAACCGGGACACCAGATCGCCGGTGGACGCCGTACCGTCGGCCTTGTCGGCGATCCAGCCGCGCTCACCGCGGATCCGGCCGCCGCGGACGTAGAAGATCTGGACCGCGACCTCGAGCGGGTCCTCGCTGAGCGCGATCACGTCGGTGTCGGTGCCGTCGCCGAGGACCACCGCGTTCTTCGCCAGCGCCTTCTCCAGGGCGGCCAGGTCGTCGCGGATCTTCGCGGCCCGCTCGTACTCGAGCTCGGCGGCCGCGGCCTTCATCTCCTTCTCCAGCCGGCGTACGTACGTCGCCGTCTGGCCGGACAGGAACGCGGCGAAGTCGTCGACGATCTTGCGGTGCTCCTCCTGCGACACCTGACCGGTGCAGGGCGCGGCGCACTTGCCGATGTACCCGAGCAGGCAGGGGCGGCCGATCTGGCGGTGCCGGTTGAACACGCCCTTGCTGCACGAGCGCATCGGGAACACCCGGAGCAGCAGGTCGACGGTCTCGCGGATCGCCCAGGCGTGGCTGTACGGACCGAAGTACTTCACGCCCTTCTTCTTCTGGCCGCGGCCGACCATCACCCGCGGGTAGTCCTCGTTGAGGGTGATCGCGAGCCACGGGTACGACTTGTCGTCGCGGTACTTCACGTTGAAGCGCGGGTCGTACTCCTTGATCCAGGAGTACTCCAGCTGCAGCGACTCGACTTCGGTGGCGACGACCGTCCACTCGACCTTCGAGGCCGTCGTCACCATCGCCTGCGTCCGCGGGTGCAGGTTCACCAGGTCCTGGAAGTACGACGACAACCGGGCCCGGAGGTTCTTCGCCTTGCCGACGTAGATCACCCGCCCGGCGGAGTCGCTGAAGCGGTAGACGCCGGGTGAGTCCGGGATCGACCCCGGAGCGGGACGGTAGGAGGACGGATCAGCCACCCAACCACCCTAGTTCGGCCCACCGACAAACCCGGAATCGGGAAAAAGTCTCTACGGGCGCTTGAATGACAGACTTGAAGGCATGAGATTCGGAGAAGTTGATCGGACGATCCGCGCGTACGACGGCGTCCGGGTGCTCGAGGCCCAGGACGACCTCTTCTACCTGTACGACCCGGCCGGCGACCTGCCACCGGAACGGCAACAGCCCTTCGCCACCATTGTCACCGGCGACCACTACGAGAAGGTGTCGAACCTCGACGAGCCCGGTGCCTGGCGGCTGAACCTCGGCCTCACCAAGGCGACGTACGGCGAACTCCTCGGCCCGGTGCCGACCGAACGCGACGCCGACTGGGTGCTCGACTCCGGCCACGACTACGCCGCCCGCGACGTACTGATGCCGCATCCGTTCTACGCCTCGCAGTACTGGGTCGCGATCGTGAACCCGGGCGGTCTGGACCGGCTGCTCCCGTTGATCGAAGAGGCGTACCGGTTCGCCGCCCGGAAGTACGCCAATCACGAGGCCCGGCAACCGAAGTGAAGATTGCGGTCCTGTTGCGGGTTGACTCATAAGCCGAGATTTATCCCCGGCTGGGATGGGCCAGCTGTCTTACTTGTGGACAAGGGTAGATGCGCAGGTCCTTTGCGTGAGGCAACAAGGCCTTGCGCTGACTCGAGGGAGTTCCGCCCATGTCCCCTTCCCTTAGCAGACCCCGCGCAGTATTCGGTGCGGTCGCCGCGGCCGCGCTGGCCGTGACCGGCGTCGTAGCGACCGCGGCCGGCAGCAACGCGTCACAGCCCGCGCCGGTGACGATCCGCGGTGCCGGTAACCCGAACGCGATCCCCGGCAGCTACATCGTCGTTCTCGCTGGACAGCGCTCGCAGGCCCAGACCCGGGTCGCCACTCAGAGCCTCGCCGCGAGCTACGACGTCAAGGTCAAGGACCAGTACGACTCGTCGATCAAGGGCTTCTCGGCGAACATGTCCGAGGACCAGGCCAAGAAGCTGGCCGGCGACTCGCGGGTCGCGTACGTCCAGCAGAACCAGAAGATCACGGTTACCCAGGACAACCCGCCGTGGGGCCTGGACCGCGCCGACCAGCGGGCGCTCCCGCTGGACAAGAAGTACGAGCCGTCGACGGACGCCAAGAACGTCAACGTGTACATCATCGACACCGGTATCTACGCCAAGCACCAGGACTTCGGCGACCGCGCGTCGGTCGGCACCGACACGGTCGGCGACGGCCAGAACGGCGTCGACTGCATGGGCCACGGCAGCCACGTGGCCGGCACCATCGGCGGTACGACGTACGGCCTGGCCAAGGCGGCGAAGCTGATCGCGGTCCGGGTGCTCGACTGCAAGGGCTCCGGCTCGACCGAGTCCGTGGTGGCCGGGATCGACTGGGTGACGAAGAACGCGAAGAAGCCGGCGGTCGCGAACATGAGCCTCGGCGGCGGCGCGGACGACGCGCTCGACGCCGCGGTGAAGGCCTCGGTCGGCTCCGGTGTCACCTATGCCGTTGCCGCTGGCAACGACAGCGCCGATGCCTGCCAGAGCTCGCCGGCCAAGGAGCCGTCGGCGATCACGGTCGGCGCCACCGACGACCAGGACCAGCGCGCCGAGTTCTCGAACTACGGCAAGTGCGTCGACCTGTTCGCACCGGGCGTCGACATCACCTCGGTCGGTATCACCGCCCCGGACGCGACCGCGAAGATGAGCGGTACGTCGATGGCGACCCCGCACGTGGCGGGCGGGATCGCGCTCTACCTGGCCGACCACCCGGACGCCACCCCGGCCGACGTCGCGAAGGCGCTGGTCACCAACTCGACCGCGGACAAGGTCGGCGACCCGGGCACCGGCTCACCGAACAAACTGCTGTACGTCGGGGCTCCCGACCAGTCGTGATTCCCTGACCGAAGACCCGGCCGCCACCCCGTGGCCGGGTCTTCGCCATGTCGTGGGTCAGGCTGATTCGACGATGTTGCCGCCCACGACCTTCACGTTCACGGCCGGAAGCGCGGTCGGCGCCGGCCCGCTGACCACGCTGCCGTCCTTGATGCTGAAGTGGCTGTTGTGGAACGGGCAGACGATCTGGCCGCCCTCCACCGAGCCGATCGGGTTCCCCTGGTGCGTGCAGACCGCGGAGAACCCCTTGTACGTGCCCGCGGTCGGCTGGGTCACGACGACCTTCGCGTCGGTGAACACCTTCCCGCCGCCGACCGGTACGTCGGACACCGGGCCGAGGACCGTACCGCCGCCACCACTGCTGGCCGACGGTGTGGCCGAGGACGCCGGGGCAGAACTCGGCCCGGTCGCCGACGGGCTCGTACCGGTGCCGCCCGTGCTGCCGCCACTGGCGTTATCGCTGCCGCCACAGGCCGCGAGGAGCGGCGCGCCAGCACCTGCCAGGGCGACCATCGCGGCACAGCGCAGCACTGTCCTGCGGTCCCTCAGGCCGCCTTGCGCCGCCGAGGTTGCTACTGCCGACGTGGTGGCCGATGCCGTCGTGTCATCGCTCATGAATCCGGTCCTCCAGGAGCCTGCTGATCGAAGTAGTTGAACGCTGGTCACCCCAGTCAAACGGCCGGGTCCCCCGAACGGTTCACCGGGGTCCGGATTCAACCGCGGTTTGAAGGTTCCTGTGAGCCTGCTGGGAGCCATCGACGTACGTCGACCGGTCGGCAACTAGGGTTTCCCCGCTGACCGGCCCCGCCGCGACCCGGGACCGGCACACTGTGGTGGTGGGAGAGGCATGAGATGACTGGCACGACGAACGACTCGACCGTCCTGAAGGCGATCGCGGACCTCGCGCCGCTGTGGATGCCGGGGTGCGTCGTCGACACCGCCGACCGGACCGTCGAGGTCGGCTGGGGACGTGGGGCGCTGCAGATGTCCGCGGTCGTCGGGCTCGGCGAGATCATCGAGCGGTGCCTGCAGTTGCCGCAGCAGTTGTGGGCCGACCAGATCGAGGCCTGGCTGCGGGCGGTGGTCGCGGAGGGCGAGCTCGCCACCGAGGAGCACCGCTTCGGTGACGTCGGGGACCGCCAGCGGGCGATGCTGCTGCAGCGCGGCTGGTCCGCGCGGACGGCCGGGCCGGTCGCGGACGCGTTGATCCCGTTCGGCGACCACTTCGAGGTCGTGGTGTTCATCTGTACCGGTAACGACTACCGCCGGCTGACCATCGTACGGCGGTCCATGCTCGGGCTCGGTGATGCCGACGTGCCGTCACCGGTGCAGCTCACGCTCGAGCAGATCGCCGATCTGCGACCGGTCGAGCACGACGGGTTCTCGGTGATCTCCCGCGAGGACGACCCGCTGGTGTCGATGGCGATCGTCGACCGGGACAAGCTCATGCCGCAGGCCTCGGTCGGGATGGGCGTGCTGGTCGGCGTACCGCGGCTGAGCCAGGTCGCGTTCTGCCCCGCCGATGCAGGACAGGAGGTTGCGGACCGGTTGGCCTTGTACGTGGCGGACGCGTACCAGGGCGCGGCCGATCAGTGCAGCCCGGATCTCTACTGGTTGCAAGGTGACCGGATGGTGCAGGTGCCGGTCACCCTCGCAACACCGCCGGCCGTCGTACTCCCGGCGGCGCTCCTCCCGACACCACGCCGCACCTGGCTCTGGCACCTATGGCAACAACTCTTCCGCCGCTGATTACCCGGCGACCCGCTTCCGGGTCGCCGCTGTCTTCTTGGCTGGTGCCGCCTTCTTGGCGGCCGTCTTCTTCGCGACTGCCTTCTTGGCGACGGTCTTCTTCGCCGGAGCCTGCTTGGCCGGGAGGGCCTTGGTGGCTGCCTTCTTCGCGCTCGGCTTCGCCGCGCGACCCGCGAGGATCTCCGCGAGGAACTGGCCCGTGTACGACGCCGGGTTCGCCGCGACCTCCTCCGGCGTACCCTCGGCGACCAGCGTGCCGCCGCGGCGACCGCCGTCCGGGCCGAGGTCGATCAGCCAGTCTGCGGTCTTGATGACGTCGAGGTTGTGCTCGATCACCAGCACCGAGTTGCCCTTGTCCACCAGGCCGCTCAGCACGCCGAGCAGCTTGCTGATGTCCTCGAAGTGCAGACCGGTCGTCGGCTCGTCGAGCACGTACACCGTCCGGCCGGTCGAACGCCGCTGCAGCTCGGACGCCAGCTTCACGCGCTGCGCCTCACCACCGGACAGCGTCGGCGCGGGCTGACCGAGCCGGACGTACCCGAGGCCGACCTCGACCAGCGTCTTCAGGTGCCGCGAGATCGCCGGGATCGCCTGGAAGAACTCCGACGCCTCCTCGATCGGCATGTCCAGCACGTCCGCGACGGTCTTGCCCTTGTAGTGCACCTCGAGCGTCTCGCGGTTGTACCGCGCGCCGTGGCACACCTCGCACGGGACGTACACGTCCGGCAGGAAGTTCATCTCGATCTTCAGCGTGCCGTCACCCGAGCAGGCCTCACAGCGGCCGCCCTTCACGTTGAACGAGAAACGGCCCTGCTGGTACCCGCGGACCTTCGCCTCCGGCGTCTCCGCGAACAACTTGCGGACGTGGTCCCAGACCCCGGTGTACGTCGCCGGGTTGGACCGCGGGGTCCGGCCGATCGGCGACTGGTCGACGTGGATGACCTTGTCGACCAGCTCCATGCCGGAGATCTTCGTGTGCCGGCCCGGCACCGCGCGGGCGCCGTAGATCTGCCGCGCCAGCGACGTGTACAGGATGTCGTTGACCAGCGTCGACTTACCCGACCCGGACACCCCGGTGACCGCAACGAACACCCCGAGCGGGATGGTCACGTCGAGGTCCTTCAGGTTGTTCTGGCGAGCGCCGTACACGGTCAGCTCGCGGCCCTCGGTGAGCGGCCGCCGGACCGCCGGGATCGGGATCTCCTTGCGGCCGGAGATGTACTGGCCGGTGATCGAGTCCGGGTGGTTGCGCAGGTCCTCGACCGTGCCCGACACCACCACCTGACCGCCGTGCTCGCCGGCGCCCGGGCCGATGTCGACGACCCAGTCCGCGTGGTCGATGGTGTCCTCGTCGTGCTCGACCACGATCAGCGTGTTGCCGAGATCCTTGAGCCGGACCAGGGTCTCGATCAGCCGCCGGTTGTCCCGCTGGTGCAGGCCGATCGACGGCTCGTCCAGCACGTACAGCACGCCGACCAGACCGGAACCGATCTGCGTCGCGAGCCGGATCCGCTGCGCCTCACCGCCGGACAGCGAACCCGCCGGACGGCTCAGCGCCAGGTAGTCCAGGCCGACGTCGAGCAGGAACCGCAGCCGCTCGCCGATCTCCTTCACCACCCGCTCGGCGATCTGCTTCTCGCGCGGGCTCAGCTCCATCTGCACGAGGAAGGCGTGCACCTCGTCGATCGACATCGCGCTGATCTCGGCGATGTTCTTCCCGCCGAGCGTGACCGCCAGCGAGATCGGCTTCAGCCGGGCGCCGTTGCAGGCCAGGCACGGCACCTCGCGCATGTACTCTTCGAAGCGCTCCCGCCCGGTGTCGCTGGACGCCTCCGCATGCCGGCGCTCGACGTACGGGATGACGCCCTCGAAGCTCGTGTAGTACGACCGTTCGCGGCCGTAGCGGTTCTGGTACGAGACGTGGACCTGCTTGTCGTGGCCGGTGAGCAGCGCCTTCTTCGCCTTCGCCGGGAGCTCCCCGAACGGCGTGCTGGTCTTGAACTTCAGGTCCCTCGCCAACGCCTCGAGCAGACGCTCGAAGTACTGCGTGACGTTCTGCCCGGACCAGGGCTGGATCGCGCCCTCGTCGAGCGACTTCGACGGGTCCGGGACGAGCAGCTCGGGGTCGACCTCCATCCGGGTGCCCAGGCCGGTGCAGACCGGGCAGGCGCCGTACGGCGAGTTGAACGAGAACGAGCGCGGCTCGAGCTCGTCGATCGCGAGCGGGTGGTCGTTCGGGCAGGCGAGCTTCTCGGAGAACCGGCGCTCGCGGTGCGGGTCGTCCTCCGGGAGGTCGACGAAGTCCAGCACGACCAGACCGCTCGCCAGGCCGAGCGCGGTCTCGACCGAGTCCGTCAACCGCTGCTTCGCGGAACCCTTCACCGCGAGCCGGTCGACGACCACGTCGATGCTGTGCTTCTTCTGCTTGTCGAGCTTCGGCGGCTCGGTCAGCTGGATCGTCTCGCCGTCCACCCGGGCCCGCGAGAAACCCTGACCGGTCAGCTGCCGGAAGAGGTCGACGTACTCCCCCTTGCGGCCGCGGACCACCGGGGCGAGCACCTGGAACCTGGTCCCCTCCTCCAGCTCGAGCACCCGGTCGACGATCTGCTGCGGGGTCTGCCGCGCGATCGGCTCGCCGCACTCGGGACAGTGCGGGCGGCCGGCCCGGGCGAACAGCAACCGGAGGTAGTCGTACACCTCGGTGATCGTGCCGACCGTGGAGCGCGGGTTCCGCGAGGTGGACTTCTGGTCGATCGAGACGGCCGGTGACAGGCCCTCGATGAAGTCGACGTCGGGTTTGTCCATCTGGCCGAGGAACTGCCGCGCGTACGCAGAGAGGGACTCGACGTAGCGCCGCTGACCCTCGGCGAAGATCGTGTCGAAGGCCAGGCTGGACTTCCCGGACCCGCTCAGGCCGGTGAAGACGATCATGGCGTCCCGCGGCAGGTCGACCGAGACGTCCTTCAGGTTGTGCTCACGTGCGCCACGCACGATCAGACGGTCAGACACAAGCTCACTCTCAGCCGTTCTCGAGGGTTTCCGGGTGGTTCTCCGGCCTGCCCGGTCATGCTAACGAGGGCCACCGACAAAAACTTCCGCCGCCGGAGGTGCTGCCCGGCTTCGAAAGTATATTCGATCGCCGGCGGTGCCCGAACCCACCGTGCTCGAACCGATCGGGCCCGAGGTGGAAGGATCGGCCGTGTCACCAAGATGTCGCTGAGATCAGGGAGAGGCGCGATGCCGGAGTACCACGGGAACGTCAAGGTCGGCGGACCTGCGCAGACCCACGAGCTGGCCCAGCTGATGATCACGAAGGTCGCGGTCGGGCCGATGGACAACAACGCGTACCTGCTGCGCTGCCGGCAGACCGACGAGCAGGTGCTGATCGACGCCGCGAACGAGGCGGACACCTTGCTCCGGCTGATCGGCGACGCGGGCCTCGCGCGGGTCATCACCACGCACCGGCACAAGGACCACTGGGAGGCGCTCGCCGAGGTCGTCGCCCGGACCGGTGCGACAACGGTCGCCGGGCGGTACGACGCAGAGGGCATCCCGGTCCCGACCGACCAGCTCGCCGACGACGGCGACCAGATCGCGGTCGGCCGGTGCAGCCTGCGCGTCGTCCACCTCGTCGGCCACACCCCCGGCTCGATCGCCCTCGTGTACGACGACCCGGACGGCCCACCGCACCTGTTCACCGGCGACTCCCTGTTCCCCGGCGGCGTCGGCAACACCCAGGGCGACAAGGAACGCTTCACGTCCCTCATCAACGACGTGGAGACCAAGCTCTTCGGCGAACTCCCCGACGAGACCTGGGTCTACCCAGGCCACGGCGCCGACACCACCCTCGGCACCGAACGCCCCCACCTCCCCGAATGGCGCGAACGCGGCTGGTAGCTCGTGTTCCACCACACCACAGCACACCCAGTGCGGCGTCCGGAGGTGCACTTTGAGAAGCCACCGCCCACTCAAGGGGCCGCGGAATGGTTGGTGGCTTCTCAAAGATGGGCGGACCCGGCAGGGGAGCCACCTGGTGGGCGTACGGGAGGGCGCGCCGGCTCGGTTCCGGCGGATCTTAGGGTGACGGCATGAGTGGTTTCGCGGAGTACCGGCCCGGGGTCGCGCGGCGGACCGTCGACGTCCGGGTGCGGCCGGCGGTGGATGCCGACCTGACGGCGTGTGCCGAGTTGATCGTGACGCGGACCGGTGGGTCGGTGCAGGCGCGGCGGGCTCGGCTGGAGGCCGACCTGCGGGATCCGGACAAGTACACGGTGGTCGCGGAGGTCGGCGGCGAGATCGCCGGGTACGCGCTCGTGCTCGGGCACAAGATCTCCCCCGGCGACCCGCCGGACACGGCCCCGGACGGGTACTACCTGATCGGCCTGATCGTCGCGCCCGCGTGGCGGCGGCACGGGATCGGCGACCTGCTGACGACGGAACGGATGCGCTGGGTGGCCGAACGCGCCGGCGAGGTCTACTACTTCGCGAACCTCCAGAACGGCGCAACCCTCGACCTCCACCAGAGGTTCGGGTTCACCGAGGTCACCCGCGACTTCACCTTCCCGAACGCTCCACTGAAGCCCGGCACCTGCGTACTCCTCCGCGCTCAACTCCGGGATTAGCATCGCCGGTATGGCGACCTGGCGGGACGTCTGCGCCCTGTCCGAACGGCTCCCCGACGCGCGGCTCGGCGAGGCGCACGAAGGATCACCGGCCTGGTACGCGGGCCGCCACCAGTTCGCCCGCCTCCGCTGGGACGAGCAGGGTCGCGAACTCGTCCAGGTCTGGACCGGCGACCTGGACCTCGGCCCCGCCCTGGTCGCCCGGCGCGACGTGTTCCCGGTCGTTCACACGTTCCAGTACCGGGTCACCTGCTGGGGATACCTCGACCGGATCGACCAGCGCGAACTCGCCGAACTGCTTCTCGACTCGTACGGCATTCGCGGCGGGCCGAAACGCCGTCAGAATGTCGACGTGCAGCAGTTCTTCAGCGGTCGGTGAGCTCGGCCGGGTACGCGATCACGTCGACGAGGGCGTCGTTCCGGATCGCGGTGATCTCGGTCCGGCGGGCGATCGCGTCCGTGAACAGTTGCCGCTGCAGCGACTGCGCGTCCCGCAGCGGTACGCCGTTCACCGCGAGCACCAGGTCGCCCTGCCGCAGGCCCGCGGCGGCGGCCGGGCTCGCCGGGATCACCTCGACGACGCGCAACGCCGTACGTTGATCGAACCGCTCTGCCAGCGCCGGCCGCAGTGGTGCCGGCGTGCTGACCAGACCGAGGTACGCGCGGCGCACCCGGCCGTCGTGCAGGAGCGAGTAGATGATCCGGCGCGTCGTCGGGTTGACCGGAACGGCCAGCCCGAGCCCGATGCCGGCCACCGCGGTGTTGATGCCGATCACCCGCCCATTGCCGTCGGCAAGCGCGCCGCCGGAGTTGCCCGGGTTCAGCGCGGCGTCGGTCTGGATCACGTCCTCGATGATCCGGTTGCCCGAACCGCTGCGCACCGGCAGCGACCGTCCCAGCGCGCTCACCACACCCGCGGTCACACTCCCGGCCAGTCCGAGCGGGTTGCCGACCGCAACGACCAGGTTCCCCACCTTGAGGTGGTCCGCGTCCCCGTACTCGGGCGGGTCGGGGATGGTTCGGTCGGCCCGCAGGACGGCGAGATCGGACAGCCGGTCGACGCCGACGACCCGGGCCTGCGCCGTCGTACCGTCCGCGAACTCCGCCGACGCCTCGCTGCCGTCGCCGACCACGTGGGCGTTGGTGAGCAGATGCCCGTCGCCGGTCAGCACGACCGCGGAACCGGACGAGTCGCCGCGCCGGCTGTGGATCCGCAGGCTCGCGACCCGCGGGATCAGGTGTTCGGCCACCCCCGAGACCACCCGGGAGTAGGCATCCAGGACATCGTCCCCAGCAATCTCATCAGCCATCTCGCGCCTCCTGAATTACATCATTACACCGCAAGCAAGGACTGGCCACGGGGTGAACCGAACCACAAAACTGACCGATCGGTTGAAAACTGGCCGATCGGTCAGGCAAGCTGATCTCATGGCAGTCACCACCCCAGCCCGGGAGCGGACCAGGCGCGAGATCGTGCACCAGGCGATGGACCTGTTCCAGGCGGCCGGCTACAACGCGACGTCGCTGCAGGACATCGCCACCGCGGCCGGCTGCTCCAAGGCGACGGTGCTCTACCACTTCAACGGCAAACCGGCCGTGCTCGCCGCCGTCCTCGAACCCGCCGCGGCCGACGTGGCCGAGCTGATCGAGCGCCTGGCGAAGCTCCCCCGGTCCGAGGCACAGGAGCTCGCGATCCAGCGCTTCACCGACCTGGCGGTCCTGCACCGCGGGGTGATGGATGTGATCCAGGACGTGATCCCGGTGATCGAGAACATGCCGGAGGTCGCCGGTCTGGTCGCCGACGGCATCCAGCTGACCGAGTACCTGGCCGGCTCCGACGACCCCCTCGACCGCGACCTCGCCAAGTTCGCCGTGAACGGCCTGCTCGGCGAGTGCCGGTTCCCGGGCGAACGTACCGACGACGAGCTCCGAAGGCTCTGCGACACCGCCCTGCGGAGGCTCCTCCTCCGCGCCTGACGCCCCTCCCGATCCCCCCGGCTGCCGCTGGGGCGATCACTTCTGCCCACCGACCTGAAACGGACGCACTTCCCCATGGCCAATCTGCTGTACCGGCTCGGCCGGTTCTCGTACCAGCGCAGGCACCTCGTCGCCGCGCTGTGGGCGCTGTTCCTCGTGGTGCTGGGGATCGGCGCACTGACGCTGGGCGGCAAGACCGCGAACACCTTCTCGATCCCGGGCACCGAGTCGCAGCGTGCACTCGACGCCCTCAAGCAGGAGCTGCCCGCTGCGAGCGGCGCGTCCGCGACGGTCGTCGTCCAGGCACCGGAGGGCAAGACGCTCGCCGACCCGACCGTGAAGGCCGCGGTCGGCGTCACCGTTGCCAAGGTCGCGAAGGTACCCGAGGTGATCGCCGCGATCGACCCGCTCATGAGCAAGGCGATCAGCCCGGACGGCCGGACCGGGCTGATCAGCGTCCAGTTCGACAAGCCCGCCGACGAGCTCTCCGCCGCGAGCAGCGACGGGTACGACGGACTCAGCGCGCTGAGCAACGGTGACCTCAAGGTGGTGCCGGGCGGGCAGATCAAGGCCGGGGTACCGGAGATCGGCGCGACCGAGGTGATCGGCGTCGCGGTCGCGGCCGTCGTACTGGTCGTCACGTTCGGGTCGCTGGTCGCCGCCGGGATGACGCTCGTGACGGCCCTGCTCGGCGTACTCGCCGGCATGGCCGGGCTGTTCGTCGTGACCGCGTTCACCGACGTGTCGTCGACGGCGCCGATCCTCGCGTTGATGCTGGGGCTCGCGGTCGGGATCGACTACTCGCTGTTCATCAGCTCGCGGCACCGGTCGCAGCTCGGCGAAGGCATGGATCCGGAGGAGTCTGTCGCCCGGGCGACCGCGACCGCCGGGTCGGCGGTGTTGTTCGCCGGGGCGACCGTGGTGATCGCGCTGGCTGGGCTGTCGGTGGTCGGCGTACCGTTCCTGACCGCGATGGGGCTCGCCGCGGCCGCTACGGTGCTGACCGCCGTACTCGTCGCGTTGACGTTGCTGCCGGCGCTGCTCGGGTTCGTCGGGAACCGAGTGCTGCCGCGGAAGTTGCGGAAGGCGCCGACCGCGGTCGCGCCGGTCGAAGGGTTCGGGTTCCGCTGGGGCCGGTTGGTCACCCGGTTGCGGGTGCCGATCGTTGCTGTCGGCATCGTCGGGCTCGGGTTGCTGGCGATCCCGGCGAAGGACATGCAGCTCGCGTTGCCGGACGGTGCTTCGGCGGCGGCCGGTACGAACCAGCGGGTCGCGTACGACCTCACCGCCGCCGCCTTCGGGCCGGGCGCGAACGGGCCGCTCGTGGTCGTTGTCAAGAGCAACGATGCGGCGACGGCCAACGCCGTGGCGCAGCAGGTGCTGGGGAAGACCCAGGGGCTGACCGATGTGGTCGCGGCGCAGCCGGCCGCGGCCAGTCAGGACGGTACGACGCGGTTGGTGCAGGTGATCCCTCGCAGCGGACCGGCCAGCGAGCAGACCTCCGAACTGGTGAAGAGCCTACGGTCCGCGATCAAGCCTCTCGCAACCGGCGACACCGAGATCTCCGTGACGAGCAACACCGCCGTCGGCGTCGACGTGTCGAACAAGCTGTCCGACGCGTTGCCGACGTACCTGTTCGTCGTGATCGGGTTGTCGTTCCTGCTGCTCCTGCTGGCGTTCAGGTCCGTGCTCGTGCCGTTGAAGGCGACGCTCGGGTTCGTGCTGACGATCGGGGCGACGTTCGGGATCACCGTCGCGGTGTTCCAGCAGGGGCACCTGGCGAAGCTCGTCGGCGTCGACTCCCCCGGGCCGCTGGTCAGCTTCCTGCCGATCATCATGATGGGCATCCTGTTCGGGCTCGCGATGGACTACGAGGTGTTCATCGTGTCGCGTGTCCGGGAGGAGTTCGTGCACGGCCGGCACGCGAACGACGCCACCGTCCAGGGCCTCGGTCACGGCGCCCGCGTCGTCACCGCCGCCGCGCTGATCATGGCCTCCGTGTTCGCCGGCTTCATCCTCGTCCACGACCCCGTCATCAAAGCCATCGGCTTCGGCCTCACCGTAGGCGTCCTGATCGACGCCTTCGTCGTCCGCATGACGCTCGTCCCCGCCATCCTCAGCCTGCTAGGCGACCGAGCCTGGTGGTTCCCCCGCTGGCTGGACCGCCTCACCCCCCGAGTAGACATCGAAGGCGAAACCCTTCGAGTCCCCGAGGAACCGCGAACCGACGAACTCCTGAACATACGCTGACCGACGCCGTGGGGCGCCGGATGCACCCGGCGCCCCACCCAGCAAACTCGAGGCATCACCAACGCGGTACGGCGTGTAGTTGTCTGCCGAGATGCTGGTGCGGCCCGCCAGGACCGCACTCGGAATGACGTAGATGCTGCCGTCGCCGAGAACGATGAAGAACAAGTCGATCGCATCCGGGTCGTACGGCACCTTTCCCGCGGACTTGTCCAGCACGTACGGACGCCGCCCGATGCCGACGTTCCAGTAGCCGCGCTTGGTTCGGGCTGCACAGGACTTGACCTGCACGCGCTGGATGCCGTCGGACGTCGTCACGAGCAGGTCGTATTCCTGAGGCTCGATCGGCAGCGCGACGGCACATCCCCGCAGGGTGAACCAGGCCATCGCCAGCGCAGCGGCAGAATACCGAAGCATCTCGGGCCGGACCGCCTCGTCGAAGATCGCGATGGGTGCCGGCTGGGCCACTGGCGACTTCAGATGCGTGCAGTCCAAGCCCAGCCGGACAGCATGACCCTTGATCCGGACCCGCTCTGCTCCGTTGTCCACAATGCCGAGATCAACAAGAACGTCCGCCCAGCAGCTCGCGCCTGCCACGGCCTCGCGCAGCCGCTGATCGGACCAGCGACGCTGTCCGGTGAAGTGCGATGTATCCAGCTCGAGCCTCGCAGCGTGCCGCCTGATCGCTCCTGTGGAGGTGTTCTTCAACCCCAGTGCACGAGCGACCGCCCGCCACGACGGGCTGCTCGCGACAGCCTCGGACAGTTGCGTGTCGGTCCAGGTACGCCGGTTCCCGGTTTCATCCATGCGGACAAACGTAAAGAGGGGCACCGACAGAATCGGTGCCCCTCTTTGGCGGTCGGGCTGCCGAGATTTGAACTCGGGATCTCGTGTCCCCCAGACACGCGCCCTAACCAAGCTAGGCCACAGCCCGCCAGCTCGTTCCGAAGACCGAACCGGGGTAAACCATACAGCATGCCGAGGGGTGGTTCTTACCGGGTTCGGTCAGCGTTTCTTGTTCTTTTGGCGGGCTCGGATCTGTACGTGGACTGGGCTGCCGACGAAGCCGAAGTCTTCGCGGAGGCGGCGTTCTATGAAGCGCTGGTACGAGGGTTCGATCTGGCCCGAGGTGAAGATCGCGAAGGTCGGCGGCATCGTGGTGGCCTGGGTGCCGAAGAGGATCTTCGGTTGTTTGCCGGAGCGGACCGGGTGCGGGTGGGCGGCGACCAGGCGGCCGAGGAAGGCGTTCAGCTGGCCGGTCGGTACGCGGGTCTGCCAGCCCTCCAGGGCGGCCTCGATGGCCGGTACGAGCTTGTCCATGTGCCAGCCGGTCAGCGCGCTGATGTTCACCCGCGGCGCCCAGCGGAACTGGACCAGGTCGCGGTCGATCTCGCGCTCCAGGTAGTAGCGGCGCTCGTCGTCCATCAGGTCCCACTTGTTGTACGCGATCACGAGCGCCTTGCCGGCCTCCTCGACCGCGTTCATGATCCGCAGGTCCTGCTCGGTGATCGAGTCGGACGAGTCGATCACGACCACGACGACCTCGGCCCGCTCGATCGCGGCGTTGGTCCGCAGGGAGGCGTAGTACTCGTGGCCGGAGGCGTTCTTGACCTTGCGCCGGATCCCGGCCGTGTCGATGAACCGGTACTCCTTGCCGCTCAGCGTGATCAGTTCGTCGACCGGGTCGACCGTCGTACCGGCGACGTCGCTGACGACGACGCGGTCCTCCTTGGCGACCTTGTTCAGCAGCGACGACTTGCCCACGTTCGGCTTGCCGACGATCGCGATCCGGCGCGGGCCGCCGACCTCGCCATCGCGTTCCGCGGGCGCCTCCGGGAGCGCCTCGAGGACGGCGTCCAGCATGTCCCCGGTCCCTCGGCCGTGCATGGCCGAGATGGGGAACGGCTCGCCGATGCCGAGCGCCCACAGGTTCATCGCCTCGGACTCGATCCGCTGGTCGTCGACCTTGTTCGCGGCCAGGACGACGGGCTTGCCGGACTTGCGCAGCACCCGGACGACCGCCTCGTCGGCGTCGGTGATGCCGACCACCGCGTCGACCACGAACAGGACCGCGTCGGCGGCGTTGATCGCGACCTCGGCCTGCGCCGCGACCAGCGCGGCCATGCCGACCGCGTCCGGGTCCCAGCCGCCGGTGTCGACGACGGTGAACTCCCGGCCGGCCCAGTTCGCGTCGTACGAAACCCGGTCCCGGGTGACGCCCGGGGTGTCCTCGACGACCGCCTCGCGGCGGCCGATGATGCGGTTGACCAGCGTGGACTTGCCCACGTTCGGCCGCCCGACGATCGCGAGCACGGGCAAGGGCCCGGTGTCCTCACGCTCGTGCGTCGGTACTTCGATGGGCAGGTCAGTCATCAGGGTCCTTCTGGTCTCGCCAGCCCGGAAGTGGGTGGCCGGTTTCGTCGACGGCCGCCTTCACGTGGGCGCGCAGCACGTCGCCGATGTGGTCGGCGACCGCCTGTACGTCGGAATGTCTCCTGGGAAAGGGTACGCGGTCCACGGAGAACGGCTCGCCGTACACGATGTCGATCCGGCTCCCGGACGGCGGATGGGTCTCCACGCTGCCGTCCGGTAACCGCGTACCCATCAGCGCCACCGGCAGGATCGGCGCCCCGGTGACCATCGCCAGATACGCCACCCCGATCCGGATCCGGCCGAAGTCGCCCGGCCCGCGGGTGCCCTCCGGGTAGATGTTCAGCACCCGCCCGTCCCGCAGCACCTTGATCGACGTGCGGACCGCGAGCATGTCGTACGACGACCGGTCGACGGGGATCTGGCCGATCCGGTGCAGGAACCTGCCCTGGAAGCCGCCGAACACCTCGATCTTCCCGAGCTGGTGCAGCATCCGCGGCGCGACCGCGCCGAGCAGCGGGGCGTCCAGCAGGCTCAGGTGGTTCGGTGTCATCAGCAACGGACCGGTCAGCGGGAACCGGTCCTCGTGATGCACGGTCAACTTGTACTTGCGGAAGAAGTACGGCTTGGCGACCTTCCGCATCGGGAGCGCCAAGCGGTACGGGAGTGGGGGCAGATCGTCCGTTCTGGGCAGATCCTTGTGCCCCGTGACCTCAGCCGTCATGACTCCGGCCCTGAGGAACACTCTCGAGTGCGAGCCGGCGGATCGCGTCGACGACCTGCTCCAGGGTCAGGTACGTCGAGTCGATGGTGACCGCGCCGTCGGAGGCCACCTGGAACTCCGACACGGTCGAGTCGTCGGCGTCCCGGCGGACGATCTGGTCACGGAGCTCGGCCGCGGTCACGGACCCGGCCGCGAGCTCGGCGCCCCGGCGCGCCATCCGGGCCTCCTGGTCGGCGGTGAGCAGCACCTTCAGCTCGGCGTCGGTGGCGACCACGGTGGCGATGTCACGGCCCTCGACGACGATGCCGCCGTCGGTCTGCGCGTCGTCTATGACTGCCCGCTGGCGCCGGATCAGTTCCTTGCGGACGTCCAGGTTGGTGGCGATCTTCGACACCACCTCGCTGATCCGCGGCTCCCGGATCGCGGCCGTGATGTCGGTCCCGTCGGCGATCACGAACTGGTGACCCGGGTCGGTGCTGATCTCCAGCACCAGGTCCCGGGCGCGTTGCGCGACCGCCGCCGTGTCGTCCAGGTCCAGCCCGCGCTCGACCGCCGACCAGGTCACCGCGCGGTACGTCGCACCGGTGTCCAGGTACCGCAGTCCGAGCCGGGTGGCCACTCCGCGGGCCGTGCTCGACTTACCGGAGCCGCTCGGCCCGTCCACAGCGATGATCATGCCCCGAAGATTACCTTCGGACGGTGACAGTCTAAGTGTGGACTACCCACCCGCGGTCGGTGAGTACGTCGACGAGCTGGTCGACCGAGCCGGGTTTGACCGCGAGCTCGACCTCGCCGACCGGGCGGCCGGGGCTGTGGTCGATGCGGAGGTCCTCGACGTTGGCGCCGGACTCGGCGGCGTCGGCGAACAGTTTCGCCAGCTGGCCCGGGCGGTCCGGAATCGTGACCAGGATCGTGACCAGGTCGATGTGCGGGGTGCCGTGCTTGCCCGGGACCCGGACCGCGCCGGACACGCCCTGGCCGAGGATCGCGGTCAGTTCGTCGTTCGCCTCTTCTTTGCCAAGGGCAACGAGTAGCCGGTCGAGCTCGCCGCGGATCTGTTCCAGCAGGCCGGTCAGCGCGGTCGAGTTCGCGGACACGATCTGCGTCCACAGCCGCGGGTCGCCGGCCGCGATCCGGGTGACGTCGCGGACGCCCTGCCCGGACAGCTCCAGGTGTGAGGACGGCGCGTCGGCCAGCGTCCCGGCGGCCAGCGCGGACATCAGGTGCGGGAGGTGCGAGACGCGAGCGACGCCCAGGTCGTGGTCGTCCACGGACAGCTCGACGGTCCGGGCGCCGCAGGCCTCGGCGAGTCGCCGTACCAGGTCGATCGCGCCCGGATCGCTGGTCGCGTGCGGCGTGATCGCCCAGGTCGCACCGTCGAACAGGTCAGCGCGCGCGGCCAGCGGGCCGTTGCGTTCGGAGCCGGCCATCGGGTGACTTCCGACGTACCGGCTGACGTCCGGAACCAGGCTGCGCGCGTCCGCGAGCGGCTTGGACTTCACACTCGCGGCGTCGGTGACGATCGCCCCCGACTGCTGCGTCTGCCGAAGCTGCTCGGCGACGACTTCGCCGACGTGATCGGGCGGTACGGCGACCACGACCAGCTGCGGCTCGATCCCGACCAGCCGCGAACCGGCGCCGATCCGTTCGGCCATCAGCGCGTTCTCGGGGTTGCCGTCGACGAGCTCCACGACCACCCCGAGCCGGGCGAGCGCGAGGCCGATCGACGTACCGATCAGCCCGGTACCGACGATGCGGACCGGCCCGCGAAGCTCAGTCACCATGCCGCCTTCACTGGGCACCGGTCAGGTCCGGACGGAGCGCGACGGCGCCGTGCAGGTACACGTGCTGGATCTTGTCCCGGGAGCGCGGCGACTCGGTGTGCACCATCAGCCGGACGACCCGCGGCAGCGCGTGCGGCACCGGGATCTCCTGCATGCACATCAGTGGTACGTCGGTGAGCCCGATCTGGCGGCCGGCGACGGCCGGGAACTCCGACCGGAGGTCCGACGTGACGGTGAACAGGATGCTGATCAGATCCTCGTTCTCCAGATCGTTCGCCTCCAGGACTGCCTTCACCAGCTCCGCGGACCGCTCGAGCAGATGCTCGCGCTCGTCCACGTCCAGCTGGGTGGCACCCCGGATCGCCCGTACCGCCACGTCTCGCCTCCTCGTTCGCCTCCCCCAACCCTAGTTCAGCGTAGTCAAGGAGTGGACAGCCGTCTCAGCGGCGTCGACCGTCTGCTCCAGCAGCAGCGCGATCGTCATCGGACCGACGCCGCCCGGAACCGGGGTGATCAGGCTCGCGACCTCGGCCGCCTCGGCGAAGTGCACGTCGCCGACGTTGCCCTCGTTGAAGCCGGCGTCGACGACCACCGCGCCCGGCTTCAGCCAGTCGCCGCGGACGAAGTTCGCCTTACCGACCGCGGCGACCACCACGTCGGCCGTGCGGACGAGCTCGGGCAGGTCGCGGGTCCGGGAGTGCGCGTACGTGACGGTCGCGTTCGATGCCAGCAGCAACATACCGGCCGGCTTGCCGAGGATCGGGCTGCGGCCGATCACGACGGCGTGGGCGCCTTCGAGCGGTACGTCGTACGCCGCCAGCAGCCGCATGATCCCGCCGGGCGTCGCGGACCGGAACCCCTGGTCCCCGAACGCCATCGCCGCGAACGACCGCATCGTCACGCCGTCCACGTCCTTGGCCGGGTCGATCGCCTCGAACGCAGCCCGCTCGTCGATCTGCGCCGGAACCGGGTGCTGCAGCAGGATGCCGTGCACAGCCGGGTCCTCGGACAGCTTGCTGATCTCCGCGACCAGCTCTTCGGTGGTCGTCGAGGCCGGCAGTACGACGCTGCGGGACGCGATACCGGCCTTCCTCGACCGGTTCTGCTTCATCCGTACGTACGTCGCCGACGCCGGATCGTCGCCGACCAGAACCGTCGCCAGGCACGGCTGTACGCCGTACCGCTCCCGCAGGGCACTCGCCCGCTCCGCCGCCTTGGCCACCATCTCGGCGGCGAGGTCGGTCCCGATCATCAGCTCAGCACTCATGCGCGCACTCCTCTGTGAGGGTTCCCAGACACCCTCTTGGTACGAAGGTGCCCAGGCGCGCGGCGAAGCCGGATGGCAGACCGTTCCCCGGTGGTTCCTCCACCTCAACGCCAGTCGCGGTCCACCGTCAGGATATCCAGTCAGAGCAGACCAGCGTGGTCCAGGGCCAGGTAGGCGGCGTCGATCCCGGTCATCGCGCCAGGATTGCGGAGCTCGGCACGGAAGGCGTCGACGGTGAGCTCGACCGGGACGCAGTCCTCGGTCTCGTCCAGTTGCTGCTTGCCGTCGGGGCGGCAGCCGCGGGCGATCGCGACGTACTTCCGGAACGTCGAGGACGCCCCGGACCACTGCCAGCCGACCACGTCGAGGGTCTCGCAGGTGTACCCGGTCTCCTCCTCGAGCTCCCGCGCACCCGCGACCGCCACCTCCTCCCCGGGCTCCACCAGCCCACCGGGAAGGTTCGTGACCACACTGTCCGGACCGGCCCGGAACATCCGGATCGTCACGATCCGCCCCTCCGGCGTCAGCGGCAGCACGGTCACCCCCGCGTTGACGCCGGCCTCACGGCCGAACACGTCCCACTCGACCTCACGCCCGTCGGGCATCCGGTACCGCCGCAGACGCACCGACAGGAACCGCTCGAACCCCAGCTCCTCCCCCAGCAACTCCCAGGGCGCCGGATCAGCCGGCTGACCCCCAGCGGGCGAAACAGGGGCTGACGGGTCCGGAGATGGCTCAGCCGCCACGTGGTCGGTGACGGCTGAGTTCTCGGGGTGGTCCGTCACAGCGGACGGTTGTCTTCGGGGTCTTCCGGTGGGGCCACCGGTGCGTCGTCCGGCTGCGGTACTTCCGAGGTCTCCTCCGCGGACGCGGTGTCGTCCTCGGACTTGGCGGACGTCTCCTCGGCCGGCGCCGGCTGGGACTCCGAAAGGATGTTGGAGACGGTTTCCTCGGTCATCCGCTTGAACTTGCGGACCTGGGAGCGGGTCCGGTCCAGGACGGCGACCTCCAGTTGGTCCGGCGTCAGCTCCCGGACCTCGGTGCCGTCGTGGCTGAGCGCATCCACGGCCAGGCGAAGCGCACCGGCCAATGAGATGGCGTCGCGGTAGTGCTCGCCGATGTAGTCCGCGACCTGTTCCGCCGGGCCGCCCATCACGGCGTACCCGCGGACGTCGGCGATCGAGCCGTCGTACGTGAGCCGGTAGATCTGGTCCTCGGCCGCGCTGTTGCCGATCTCGGCGACCAGGATCTCCACCTCGAGCGGCTTCTCGCCACCGGAGGAGAAGATCGCGCCGAGGGTCTGCGCGTACGCGTTGGCGAGCGCGCGGCCGGTCACGTCACGACGGTCGTACGAGTACCCGCGCATGTCAGCGAGCCGGACGCCGGCGATCCGCAGGTTCTCGAACTCGTTGTACCGGCCGACGGCGGCGAAGGCCATCCGGTCGTAGATCTCGGCCACCTTGTGCAACGCGGGCGACCGGTTCTCCGCGACGAACAGGATGCCGTCGGCATATTGCAGCGCGATCGCGCTGCGGCCCTTGCTGATGCCTTTCCGGGCGAAGTCCGCCCGGTCCCGCATCAGCTGCTCGGGCGAGACGTAGAAGGGAACGCTCATCGAGTCCTCTGTCAGTTCGGGGTGATCAGGTCAGGGACGCCGCGGCCGGGCCGTCGGGACGCTGGTGCCGCTGCTCCCAGGCCGCGTCGACCAAGGAGGCCACCTCGTCCTCGGGCAGTCGCCGGTAACCGTCCGCCGTGACCACGCCGACCACCGGGAAGATCCGCCGCAGCATGTCCGGGCCGCCGGTGGCCGAGTCGTCGTCGGCGGCGTCGATCAGGGACTGGATCGCCACCGTCACGCAGTCGGTCTCGGACAGGTCCTCGCGGTAGAGCTTCTTCAGCGCGCCGCGGGCGAACAGCGAGCCCGAGCCGACGCTGTGGAAGTGGTGCTCCTCGTACCGCCCGCCGGTGGCGTCGTAGGAGAAGATCCGGCCGCCCTTGAGGTCCACGTCGTACCCCGCGAACAGCGGCACCACGGCCAGACCCTGCATGGCCATCGCCAGGTTGCCCCGGATCAGCGCGCTCAGCCGGTTGGACTTGCCGTCCAGGCTGAGCGTCGCACCCTCGAGTTTCTCGTAGTGCTCGAGCTCGACCTGGAACAGCCGGACCATCTCGATCCCGAAACCGGCCGACCCGGCGAAGGCGACCGCCGAGTACTCGTCGGCCGGAAACACCTTCTCGATGTCACGCTGGGCGATGATGTTGCCCATCGTGGCCCGCCGGTCGCCGGCCATGATCACGCCACCGGGGAAGGTGGCGGCCACGATCGTCGTACCGTGCGGGACTTCGCTGGACAGGTCACCCTGCCCGAGCGACCGCCGTCCGGGCAACAGGTCGGGCGCGTGCCCGGCCAGGAAGTCCATGAACGACGAGCCGCCCGGGGTCAGGAAGGCTTCCGGCAGCCGGCCGGAGGCATCAGATGTCATCGAGCGGTTCACTCCCCACCCTTTTGCACGAATCCGCGGACGAACTCCTCGGCGTTCTCCTCGAGCACCTCGTCGATCTCGTCGAGGATCGAGTCGACGTCCTCGTCGAGCCGCTCTTTCCGCTCCTGGACGTCCTCGGACGCCTCGACCTGCTCGACCTCTTCCTCGGTCGACGAACGCTTCGGCTGCTTGTGCTGCTGACCGCCGTCCTTCGCCATGTGGCCACCTCCTAGAACCGCTGGGAGGGCCGCCCAAATCGACCCTCACTAGCGACCCTACCCGGCGCCGCCCCCAGTAATGGTGCGAACCAGGTCACTCGCGGTGTCGCACTGGTCAAGAAGTGCCCCGACATGCGCCTTCGTGCCCCGCAACGGGTCCAAGGTCGGGATCCGCTGCAGCGACTCCTTGCCCGGCAGATCGAAGATCACCGAGTCCCACGAGGCGGCCGCGACCTGCGGCGCGTACTGCTGCATGCAGCGGCCGCGGAAGTACGCCCGGGTGTCGGTCGGCGGGTGCGCGACCGCCATCCGGATCTCCTCGTCGGTGACGATCCGCTGCATCCGGCCGGATTTCACCAACTTGTAATAGAGCCCCTTGTCCGGGCGGAGGTCGGCGTACTGCAGGTCGACCAGGTGCAGCTTGGGGTCGTCCCAGTCCAGGCCGTCGCGGTCGCGGTACGACTGGAGCAGCTTGTACTTCGCCACCCAGTCCAATTGGTCCGACAACTTCATCGGATCCAGCGCCAGCTGGTCGAGGATCTGCTCCCAGCGGTGCAGCACGTCCTTGGTCTGCCGGTCCGCGTCGTCGCCGTACTTGTCCTCGACGTACTTCCGGGCCTGCTCCAGGTATTCCGTCTGGAGCTGGACGGCGGTGAGCTTGCGGCCGTCCTTCAGCGTCAGCAGGTGCGTACAGGTCGGGTCGTGGCTGACCTCGTGCAGCGCGGTCACCGGGCGGTCGACGCCGAGGTCGTCGGTCAGCCAGCCGTCCTCGATCATCGCCAGCACCAGCGACGTGGTCCCGACCTTCAGGTACGACGAGATCTCGGACAGGTTCGCGTCGCCGATGATCACGTGCAGCCGGCGGTACCGGTCCGGGTTCGCGTGCGGCTCGTCGCGGGTGTTGATGATCGGCCGCTTCAGCGTCGTCTCCAGGCCGACCTCGACCTCGAAGTAGTCCGCGCGCTGGCTGATCTGGAAGCCGTGGGTGGCACCGTCCTGGCCGATCCCGACCCGGCCGGCGCCGGTCACCACCTGGCGGCTGACGAAGAACGGCGTCAGGTGCCGCACGATCGACGCGAACGGGGTAGACCGGCGCATCAGGTAGTTCTCGTGGGCGCCGTACGACGCGCCTTTGTTGTCGACGTTGTTCTTGTAGAGGTTCAGCTGCGGCGCGCCCGGGATCAGCCGCGCCTGCCGTGCGCCCTCCATGATCACCAGCTCGCCGGCCTTGTCCCACACCACCGCGTCCCGCGGGTTCGTGGTCTCGGGCGCGGAGTACTCCGGGTGGGCGTGGTCGACGTACAGCCTGGCGCCGTTGGTGAGGATCACGTTCGCCAGGCCGGTCTCCTCGTCGGTGAGCTGGCTGGAGTCCGCCACGTCCCGGCTGAGGTCGAACCCGCGCGCGTCCCGTAACGGGTGCTCCTCGTCGAAGTCCCACCGGGTCTTGCGCGCGAGCGGCTGCGTCTGCGCGTAGCCGTTCACCACCTGGCTCGAGGTCAGCATCGGGTTCGCCCCGGGCTGGCCCGGTACCGAGATGCCGAACTCGGTCTCGGTACCCATGATCCGCCGAACACTCATGGAGTTGAGCCTACGCGGTACCGACGGCGAAAGTGGTTGCTGTGTCCACAGGGTTACGTGTGAGACTGCGCGCGTGGACGAATTGGTGGCGATCCTGGACGACGACAACCAGGTCACCGGAGCCGTGCCACGGTCGGTGATGCGGCGCGACAACCTGCGGCACTCGGCCACCGGCGTGGTCGTCCGGAATCCGGCCGGTGACATCTACGTCCATCGCCGGACGCCAACCAAGGACGTGTATCCGAGCCGGTACGACTTCGCCGCGGGCGGTGTGGTGGCGGCAGGTGAGGACCCGTTCCACGCCGTCGTACGGGAGCTCGAGGAGGAACTCGGGATCACCGGCGTGGAGCTGACGCGGTTGCCGGAGGGCGACTACGCCGACGAGAACACGCAGTACCACGCATACCTCTACACGTGCGTGTGGGACGGACCGGTGCGGCACCAGCCCGAGGAGGTCGCGTGGGGCGCGTGGATGTCGCCCGCGGAGCTGGTGGCGAAGTTCGACGAGTGGTCGTTCATGCCGGACAGCGTCGGGCTGCTCGGCGACTGGGTCCGGAACCTCGCGATCGACGAGGGGTGGGACAGCCACGCGTGGATCGACGGCCCGTGGATCTATCGCGTGCCCCGTCGCCCGGAGGTCCGGCCGCGGCTGCTCGCCGAGCTCACGCTCCTCCCCTGGCTCGCCCCGCAGCTCCCCCTGCCGATACCGGTACCGGAGCCGACAGCGGACGGCGTACGGCATCGTTTGCTTCCCGGACGACCGTTCACGACCGGCGACGAGGAGACGGGACGGGCGCTGGGCGCCTTTCTGAAGGCTTTGCACGCCGTCGACCCTGCGGAGGCCGTCGCGTACGGCGCACTCGACGCAGCGACCGCTACGGCCGAGAAGACGGCCACTCTCGCCGAGTTCCGGGCCCAGGTCGTGCCGCTGCTTCCTGCCGAGCTGCACAGCACGGCCCTGGACCTCCTCGATCGGGTCGCACAGGTCCGGACCTCCTTGGTGCACTGCGACTTCGGACCGGACCACATCCTGATGGCCGGCGGCCGGATCACCGGGATCATCGACTGGACCGACGCGGTCATCGGCGACCCGGCCCTCGACCTCTGCTGGCCGCTCAACGGCGCACCGGAACCCGTCGCCGCCGGCGTACGCGAGGTCTACCGGCCGGATCCCGGCCTGATCGAGCGCTCGAAGGACTGGGCGCGGCTCTCCCCCTGGTACGGCGTCCACCGCGGCCTGCTGCTCGACCGGCCCGGCGACGTCGAGGACGGACTGGCGCAGATCGTCGCCGCGCTGTGATGCAACCACTCGGCGGCCGAGCGGTCATTAGCTGCTGTGAAGATCATCCTGACTGACGATACGGAGCCGTCGATGGGATCCGCAGGCGCCGGTTCAGCGGGCGGTCCGGGTCCGGCGGACGGCTCGGACCAGGAGCTGTGGGAGCGGTTGCGCACCGGGGACCACTTCGCCCTCGGCGAGCTGTTCGACCGGTACGCCGACGACGTCCGGGCGTTCGCGTTCCGCCGGACCGCGTCCTGGAGTACCGCCGACGACGTGGTCCAGGCGACGTTCCTGAGCACCTGGCGACGGTTCGAACGGAACCCACCCGGGCCGCTGACCGCACCGAGTGCCCGCGGGTGGCTGCTGGTCGTGGCCGGCAATGAGTGCCGAACACTGGCCCGGACGGCAAGCCGGTTGCGGAATCTGGTCGACCGGCTGCCCGGCCCCGCGCCCGGACACGACCATGCGCCGGACGTCGCCCGCCGGCTCGACGACGAGCTCCGGATGTCCGCGATCCGCCGCGCCGTCGCGAAACTCCCCCGGCACGAACGCGAGACGCTCGAGCTCGTCGTCTGGTCCGGACTCACCACAGCCGAGGCGGCGGAAGCCCTCGGCGTACCGGTCGGGACCGTCAAGGCCCGGCTGCACCGCACCCGTCAGCGTTTCCCCGACCTGCTCACCCGGGTCGCCCTCACCGAGGAGCTCTCATGAACACCGAACTCGAACCGCCGCGCGTTCCATCGTTGAGCGCCGCCGAACGGGCCCGGATGCGCAACCAGCTGATGGAACGGACCCGGCCGGCCACGCGGCACCCCGCGCGGCATTGGGTCGCCCCGGTGGTAGGAGTCGCGGCCGTCGGAGCCGTGGTCGCCGGCACGCTGGTCGTCACCCAGAATTCCTCCGACGACCCGGGCGCGGCCGGTACGTCGTCCCTCGCCTCGCCGGAAGCCAAGGTCGGCGTCGATCTCGGCGCGGTGTCGAATAACGACCTGGCCAAGGTCACCGCCGAATGTCAGTTCCCGGGCGAGGCCGGTCCTGCCCAGGTCCTGTGGAGCCGTCACGTCCGCGGCATCACCCAGGACAGCACCGCGCTGGTGGGACTGGCGCGCGACACTCGCAGGACCGTTGCACCACCTCCCACCGCGTCCCGCGGCGGTCGCAAGCCGGGCCCGGGTGGAACGCCGTCCACCGCCAAGCTCGGGTACCGGTTCTGCCTGACCCGCGTACCACCGAGCGCCAAGCTCGGCGCGATCGGGCAGGTCACCCGCGTCGAGGACAAGGTCTGGCAGACCGAGCCCACGGTGCGGAACGGCCTGACGGCGCTCGGCGGCACGGACGGCGACGTCACGTACAACCTGTCCACGCTGCAGGCCTGGCGGCTCTACCGGGCGCATCCGAACGTCGCGAAGGTCGAGGCGCGGTACATGCTGAACGGGAAGACCGGCCCGTGGACCAGCGGCGTCGTGGAGGACGGCTTCGCATACATCGAGGTGCAGGCGAACGGAAAGTTCAGGGTCGGCCAGAAGCTGAAGACCGAGGTACGCGCGTTCGACGCCCGGGGGCTGCAGGTGCCGGTCGGCTAACGGCGACGGGCCATCGTGCGGGCGTAGTTGATCCCGACCAGACCGGCCCAGCAGATGAGGACGCCGAACTTGCCCAGCATGCCGGCGGCGATCGCGGTGATCGGGATCGCCGCCACGATCGAGACGATCGCCAGCGCGAGACCACCCGGGTCCGGCTCACGGCTCGGGTGACGGTTCACCCGCCGGCTGGGCACCCGCTCCGGCAGCAGGCCGGCGCGGCGCTGGGCGTCACGCTGGTCGAGCTTGTCGAGGAAGCTGTCGATGAGCTCGGACTCGTACTCCGGCCCGAGCTCCTGCCGCGCCGCCACCGCGGCCCGCAGGTCCTTACGCAGATCGTCCGTCGCCATAGCAGCACGGTAGGCCCGCGATCACGCCGTACCAATCGGGGAAACCCCCCGAACCGACCGGGGGTTATCTCTACCCCAGGCTCCTGGAACGCCGGTCCGGAAGCTGGTATATGTGGAGGCGCCGGCAACACGGTTGTGTCGCCGGCGCCACTTGATGCTGATCTCCGATTCGTCAGCTACTTCCGCTGTGGAACAGGGGAAGTATCAGTCGGGTCAGTGCAACGAGAACCGCGAGCACCTGCGCCGAGGTCGCGAGCCAGCCGCGCAGGGCCTCGTGGTTCTTGTGCTTCCGGTCTGGGGCCATGTCCTGCCTCCTCTCTTCCTCACGACTCTATTCAGCACGAGCCGCTGACGAATGCGCGCAGAAGCAGACGTGAAGAAGCCCGCGCCGTGGCGCGGGCTTCTTCGGAGGTATGACGCTCTTACAGGTACTGACCGGTGTTGGTCGCAGTGTCGATCGACCGGCCCGGCTCGGTGCCCTGCTTGCCGGAGATGAGCGTCCGGATGTAGACGATCCGCTCGCCCTTCTTGCCGGAGATGCGGGCCCAGTCGTCCGGGTTGGTGGTGTTCGGCAGGTCCTCGTTCTCCTTGAACTCGTCCACGCAGGCCTGCAGCAGGTGCTGCACCCGCAGACCCTTCTGGTTCTCGTCGAGGAACGCCTTGATCGCCATCTTCTTCGCCCGGTCGACGATGTTCTGGATCATCGCGCCCGAGTTGAAGTCCTTGAAATAAAGGACTTCCTTGTCACCGTTGGCGTACGTGACCTCGAGGAACCGGTTCTCGTCGGCCTCGGTGTACATCCGCTCGACGGTGCGCTGGATCATCCCGTCCACGCAGGCCTGCTTGTCGCCACCGAACTCGCCCAGGTCGTCGACGTGCAGCGGCAGTCCGGCGGTCAGGTACTTCGAGAAGATGTCCCGGGCCGCCTCCGCGTCCGGGCGTTCGATCTTGATCTTCACGTCCAGCCGGCCGGGCCGCAGGATCGCCGGGTCGATCATGTCCTCACGGTTCGAGGCACCGATGACCAGCACGTTCTCCAGGCCCTCGACACCGTCGATCTCGCTCAGCAACTGCGGGACGATGGTGTTCTCCACATCGGAGGACACACCCGAACCGCGGGTCCGGAACAGCGAGTCCATCTCGTCGAAGAACACGATCACCGGCATGCCCTCGGAGGCCTTCTCCCGGGCCCGCTGGAAGACCAGGCGGATGTGCCGCTCGGTCTCGCCGACGTACTTGTTCAGCAGCTCGGGACCCTTGATGTTCAGGAAGAAGGACTTCTGGCCGGCCGCGCCGGTCTTCTCCGCGACCTTCTTCGCCAGCGAGTTCGCCACGGCCTTGGCGATCAGCGTCTTGCCGCAGCCGGGCGGGCCGTAGAGCAGCACGCCCTTCGGCGGCTTGAGCTCGTGCTCGAGGAACAGGTCCTTGTGCAGGTACGGCAGCTCGACCGCGTCCCGGATCGCCTCGATCTGGCCGGACAGGCCACCGATCTGGGTGTAGTCGATGTCCGGGACCTCTTCGAGGATCAGCTCCTCGACCTCGGACTTCGGGATCTTCTCGTAGACGTACCCGGAACGGGGCTCGAGCAGCAGCGAGTCGCCGGCCCGCAGCGGGGTGTCGAGCAGCGGCGACGCGAGCCGCACCACCCGCTCCTCGTCGGCCTGCGCGATCACCAGCGCCCGCTCACCGTCGGCGAGCAGCTCCTTGAGCATCACCACGTCGCCGACGACCTCGTACGCGCAGGCCTCGACCACGTTGAGTGCTTCGTTCAGCATCAGTTCCTGGCCGAGCTTGAGCTCGTCCAGGTCCACCGACGGGCTCGCCGCGACCCGGAGTTTCCGGCCGCCGGTGAACACGTCGAGCGTGTCGTCTTCGTTTCGTCCGAGGAAGGTGCCGAATCCGGAGGGCGGTTGGGCCAGCCGGTCGACCTCCTCCTTCAGGGCGATGATCTTCTCTCGCGCCTCCCGCAGCGTGTCGGCCAGCCGCTCGTTCTGAGCGGTGACACTCGCCAAGGAGGCCTGTGTTTCGGACAGCCTGCTCTCGAGCGACCGGCTGTCTGCCGGGTGCTCGAGCAGCCGACGTCGCAACGCCGCGACTTCGGCTTCCAGGTACCGGACCTGGTTACGCAGTTCTGCCGCGGTAGGACTCTCGTCTCCAGCCACGATCATCACCTCACCATGTGGGGCTCGACCCTATGGACCTTACCCAGAAAACCTCGCCGGGCAAGCTGAATCCCATCACGTGTCGGTTGCGGATGAATCTGTTGCCTTCGGCATGTCGCCGGAAGTTTCGGCACGGCGCGGGCCGGAGTAGTCGTCACCGTACGCACCGGGCGCAGGGCGACGCTTCTTCCGGGGTGCCGGAACCCCGTGCGCCATTCGTCGGGCAGTAACCAAGAAGGCCGTGTGCCCCTGCATCCGGTGCCCCGGACGAACGGCCAGACCTTCTACGTGCCAGTCTCGCACGAGCGACTCCCACGCGCGCGGCTCAGTGAACTCGCCGTGTGCCCTCAGCGTCTCCACAACCCGGCTCAGCTGCGTCGTGGTGGCCACGTAGGCGCAGAACACCCCACCGGGCGAAAGCGCCTCGGCGACGACGTCGACGCACTCCCAGGGCGCCAGCATGTCGAGTACGACGCGGTCGACGTCCTGCTCGTTCAGCTTCTCGACCAGGTCGCCGACCTCGAGCCGCCACGCCGGATGCTCACCGCCGAAGAAACCTGTCACGTTCTTCCGCGCAACCTCGGCGAAATCTTCGCGGCGCTCGAACGAGATCACCCGGCCGTGGATCCCGACCGCCCGCAGCAGCGCGGTGGTCAGTGCACCCGAGCCGGCGCCGGCCTCGACCACCTTGGCGCCCGGGAAGATGTCGGCCATCGTGACGATCTGCGCGGTGTCCTTCGGGTAGATCACCGCGGCGCCGCGCGGCATCGACACCGAGTAGTCGGCCATCAGCGGGCGCAGCGCCAGGTACTCGACGTTGCCCTTGGAGCGGATCGTGACTGCGTCCGGGCCGTCGATCAGGTCGTCGTGCGCGATCCCGCCCTTGGTGGTGTGAAAGATCTTCCCGCGCTCCAGCTTCACCGAGTGCCGGCGGCCCTTGGAGTCCTGCAGGGTGATCCACTCGCCCTCCTGCAGCGGTCCGTGGTGGACGCCGGAGAACGCCTGGTCGGGGAAGTCGCGCAAGTCAGCCATAAGGCGCTCACCTTAACTTTCGGTCACCGAAAGCCTGTAATCAGCGGCCCCGGAACGCGCGTTCCACATCCGCGGTGGCGAGCACGCCGTACACGCCGCCGGCCGGGTCGAGCACCAGGTACTCGGTGGCGGGGTGTTCACGCAGGGTGGTCAGGATCTCTTCGCCGGTGTCGTTGACCCCGATGATGTGGCCCGCGCCGATCCGGGTCGAAACCTCGCTCACGGTGGTCCACGGGCGCTGGTTCGGGGCCACGGCGGCGACCGCGGACTCCGACACCAGCGCGTGCGGCCTGCCGTCGCCGTCGATCACCACGACCGCCCCGGCCTGGGAGTCCCCGGCCATCCGGACGGCCTCCGAGATCGGCGTACCGGAATGTACGGCGATCGCGCGGCGGGCCAGCGTCCGCACCTGGAGCGCGGGCAGCTTGCGCCGCAGCCTGGCCTGCATCAGGGACGCGGTCGAGCCGGACCAGAGGAAGAACCCGACCAGCAGCGCGATGACGAAGTCGAGGATCGACGCCTGCCAGTGGAAGATCTGCTCGGCCAGCACCGGCAGCGTGAGCACCAGGATCGCCAGCAGACGCCCGGCCCAGGCGGCGACGACGGTGCCGGTGTGCATGTTGCCGGTGAGCTTCCAGACGATCGCGCGCAGTACCCAACCGCCGTCCAGCGGCAGACCGGGCAGCAGGTTCGTGACGCCGACGATCAGGTTCGCGACGCCGAGCTCCAGGAGCGCGACGTACCCGACGCCCTCGCCGATCGGGCGGGATGCCAGGTACGCCAGCCCGCCGACGACCAGGGAGGCGACCGGGCCGACGACGGAGACGGCGAACTCCTCCATCGGCGACTTGCGCTCGCCCTCGATGTGCGTACCGGCCGCGAAGAAACCGAGGTTGATCTCCGAGACCCCGATCCCGAACTTCAGCGCCATCAGCGCGTGCGCGAGCTCGTGGATCAGGATCGACACAGTGAACGCGACCACGAACGCGAAGGCGGCCGCGTACCGCCAGCCGCCGAGCTCGGGGAACTGCTGCCCGATGATCGTCGCGAACCCGAGCGCGAGCAGCATCGCCACCGGCAGCCAGGTGAACCGCATGGTCAGCCGGATCCCGCGGACGCGACCGAGCACCCACGTCCCGGGCGGTGGTGGACCGGCCGGCGGAGCGGGAGTCTCGGGGTCTCGCGAGTCAGCCATCAAGCCAACGCTACTTGGCCGAGGGTAACCGGCTGCTACACGCCCTCGGTTTTCCACAGGCCGGGGTGGGGTGCGCGCGAACTGTCGGTGGTTGTGCCTAGGGTTTAGGGCATGAGCGTTGCAGCTGTCGAGGTCGATCCGCATCCGCGGGGTGCGCTGTCACCTTCCCGAGCCGCGGACTTCATGAGCTGCCCGTTGAAGTATCGGTTCCGGGTCGTCGACCGGTTGCCGGAGAAGCCGTCGCCGGCGGCCGTCCGCGGGACGGTGGTGCACGCCGTGCTGGAGCGGTTGTACGACCTGCCGCGCGGCCAGCGGACGCTGGAGCAGGCGGCCGGAATGCTCGAGCCGCAGTGGCAGCGCCTGCTCGAGGAGGAGCCCGAGGTCGGCGAACTGTTCGCGGAGGACGCGAGCGGCGACGAGCTGGCCAAGTGGCTCGCCGAGGCCCATCAACTGCTGGGGAAGTACTTCACGCTCGAGGACCCGAACGCTCTGGAGCCCGCCGAGCGCGAGCTGTACGTCGAGACCGCGCTGGACTCCGGCCTGGTGCTCCGGGGGTACGTCGACCGTCTCGACGTCGCGCCGACCGGAGAGATCCGGGTGGTCGACTACAAGACCGGCCGCTCGCCGTCGGAGTTCTTCGAGGCGAAGGCTTTGTTCCAGATGAAGTTCTACGCACTCGTGCTGTGGAAGCTGCGCGGTGTCGTGCCGGCGATGCTCCAGCTGGTGTATCTGGGCAACGGCGAGATCGTCCGGTACGTCCCCGACGAGGCCGACCTGCGCGCCTGTGAGCGCAAGGTGTCGGCGCTCTGGGTCGCGATCACCCGCGCCCTCGACTCCGGCGACTGGCGCCCGAGCCCCGGCCCGCTCTGCGACTGGTGCGACCACAAGGCGATCTGCCCGGCCTGGGGCGGCACGCCACCACCGCTGCCGACCCGCTCCGTCGAGGAGGTCGCGGCCGAGTCCGCGGGCATCGATCTGATCTCGGTCGACGGCTGACGCCCTCCCGGCCGCGAAGGAACCCTCGGTCGGTACGGTTCGTCGCATGAGTGTGGGCGAGGTTGCGGTTCAGGCGGTCGAGGTCTGGAAGCGGTACGGCGGCGGCTCGACGCAGGTCGACGCGCTGGCCGGCGTCAGCGCGGACTTCGGCAAAGGACGTTTCACCGCGATCATGGGCCCGTCCGGCTCCGGCAAGTCCACGTTGCTGCACTGCCTCGCCGGTCTGGACCAGCCGTCCGACGGCAAGGTACTGCTCGGTGACGTCGACCTGACCGCGCTCCCCGAGAAGCAGCTCACGCATCTGCGCCGGGACCGGATCGGTTTCGTCTTCCAGGCGTTCAACCTGGTCCCCACCCTTTCGGCACTGGAGAACGTCACACTCCCCCTCGACCTGGCCGGCCGCAAGCCCGACCAGGAGTGGCTGGCCACGGTCGTCGACGCGATCGGGCTGTCCGACCGCCTCGGGCACCGGCCGTCGCAACTGTCCGGCGGCCAGCAGCAGCGCGTCGCCTGCGCCCGCGCGCTGGTGTCCCGGCCGGACGTGGTGTTCGCGGACGAGCCGACCGGCAACCTGGACTCGCGCTCCTCCGCCGGCGTCCTCGACTTCCTGCATCGCTCGGTCCGCGAGTTCGGCCGGACCGTCGTGATGGTCACCCACGACCCAACCGCGGCGTCGTACGCGGACCGCGTGCTGTTCCTGGCCGACGGCGAACTGCAGTCCGAGCTGACCGATCCGACGGCGGAGTCCGTGCTGGACCGGATGAAGGAACTGGACCCGGCCGGCGAGCTGGCCGGCTGATGTTCAAGCTCGGTCTCCGCTCGGTGCTCGCGCATCGGCTGCGGTTCGTTCTGTGCACGATCGCCGTCACGCTCGGCATCTCGTTCGCTAGCGGCGCGATGGTGTTCACGGACTCGTTGTCCACGGCCCTGAAGAAGAACTTCGAGGTCAGTACGGCGGACATCACGGTCACGCCGACGTCCCCGATCAAGGCCGCCAACGACACGCCGGTGACCTTCCAGAACGGACTCGCCGACCAGATCCGCTCCGTACCGGGGGTCGCCGACGCCGTTCCGCAATTGCTGGTCGGCGACGTACAGGTCCTCGATCCGTCCGGCAAGGAGGTCGAGAACTACGGGCTGACCACCTTCGGCGCCTCGTGGCCGCGGGTCATCGGGTCGGCTCCGTTCAAGGTGCTCAATGGCACCGCGCCCTTCGGCGAGCAGCAGGTTGCGCTCGACCAGTCCACCGCGTCGCGGGCCGGCTACAGCATCGGCGACAAGGTCCGGATCGTCACGCCTACCCAAGCCGTCACCGCAACACTCACCGCACTCACGACCTCAGCGGCGGCCGGTCCCGCGGCCGGCGCGCCACTGGTCAGCTTCGACGGTGCGACCGCGCAGCGCCTGCTGCTCGGCAAGGCGGGCTGGACGTCGATCACAGTCGCGCTGAAGCCCGGGTCCGATCCGAACACGGTCGGTCAGGCGATCAGCAAGGTGCTCGGAGACTCGGTCAAGGTGCGGACCGCGCAGCAGGTGGCGTCGGAGGGCAAGCGCGACCTCGACACCACCTTCGGCAGCTTCAGCCTGGTGCTGGCACTGTTCGCCGGGCTGGCGTTGTTCGTCGGTACGTTCCTGATCGTCAACACGTTCGCGATGGTCGTCGCGCAGCGCGGCAAGGAGCTCGCGATGCTGCGGGCGATCGGCGCGTCCCGGGCCCAGGTCACCCGGACGATCCTGACCGAGAGCGTGATCATCGGGTTCATCGGCTCGACCCTCGGCCTGCTGATCGGGATCGGGGTCGCGGCCGGTGTCCGGCTGATGTACCAGAAGTTCAACCTGCGCATCCCGACCGCGGGACTGGAGGTCAGCGCCGGCACGATCATCGCGTGCTACCTGATCGGCATCGGCGTCACGGTCGCGGCCGCCGCGCCGGCCGCCCGCCGGGCCGGGAAGCTCCGGCCGATCGCCGCGATGCGCGACGACGTCCAGGTCCCGGAGCGCTCGCTGCTCGTCCGCGGGTCGATCGGCGGGTTCATGCTGCTGATGACGGCGTTGTTCGTCGCCATCGGAGTGGCCGCGGGCGACCTGCCCGGAGCGGTCCTGATCGCGATGGGTGCCGGTCTCGCCGTCCTGGCAGTGGTGATGCTCAGTCCGTTGATCAGCCGCTACGTCGTGCGCGTGCTGATGTACCCGTTCGGGCGCCGCGCGCCGGTCACTCTCGGGCGGCGCAACGCCGAGCGGAACCCACGCCGGACGTCCGCGACCGCCTCCGCGCTGATGATCTCGGTGGCGCTGATCAGCGGCCTGATGGTGATCACCGCGTCTGCGAAGGCGTCGATCAACCAGGGCGTCCTGGAGGCACTCGGCACCTCGGACATCGTCGTCACCAACGACGGCACGCCGAACTTCAGCACCCAGGTCGGTGACCGGACGGCCGAGGTCGCGGGCGTCGAGGCCGTGCACCGGGTCCGCCAGGAGACCGGCGAGGTCGGCGACACCGACGTGAAGGTCAGCGGGGTCAGCGACGGCACGCTGGACGGCCCGATCGTCGCCAGGTTCGACAGCGGATCAGCCGTCGCGCTCACGAACGGGCAGGCGGTCCTCCCCCGCAACCTCGCCAAGACGCTGAACCTCACCGTCGGCAAGAGCTTCGACCTGAAGACCACGAACGGCGTCCATCGGCTGACCGTCGGCGGCACCCTGGCCCCGAACCGGCAGCTCAACGCCGTCGTGCTCTCACTCGCGACGTACGAGCAGCTCGGCGGCCCGCCGACGGACAGCCTGCTGTACGTCGACGTTGCCCAAGGCAAGGAGATCGCGACGGTCCGGGCCGCGGTCCTGGACCGGCTGAAGGACTACCCGTCGCTGCAGGTCCGGGACCAGAAGGCGTACGCGGCCGGTGCCATGCAGCCGGTGGACGCGGGCCTGGCCGCGGTCGGGTTCCTGCTCACGATGGCGATCCTGATCGCGCTGCTCGGGATCGTGAACACGCTCGCGCTCGGCGTGATCGAGCGGACCCGTGAGATCGGGCTGCTGCGTGCGATCGGGATGGACCGGACACAGCTGCGGCGGATGCTGCGGGTCGAGTCGGTGGCGATCACGTTGCTCGGTGCGCTGCTCGGGCTGCTGATCGGGATAGTTTTCGGGGTCGCGGTCCAGGCCTCGATGTCGGACAGCGGGCTCGGTGTCCGGGTGGTTCCGGTCGGGCAGCTCGCGCTCGCGGTCGGGGTCGCGGTCGTGTTCGCCGTACTCGCCGCTGTCTGGCCGTCACGGCGTGCGGCGCGACTCGACGTGCTGCGGGCGATCGCATCAGAGTGATCGGACCCCTGAAGTGAAGCCAGACCAGTGATTCACAGGTAGCCTGCGGGTGTGCCGGGGACCGTGCAGTCGATCGAGCGGGCCGCGGCGGTGCTGCGACTGCTCGCCGCCGCGCCTGACGGGCTGGGGGTCGCCGACCTCGCGAACGCCCTGGGTCTGGCGAAGCCGACCGTGCACGGGATCCTGCGGACGCTGCAGCAGGTCGGGTTCGTCGACCAGGACCGCAGCGGCGCGCACTACCACCTGAGCGACGCGTTCGGCCGGCTCGGCGAGAGCTACCTGGACTCGAACGAACTGCGCAGCCGGGCGATCAACTGGGCCGACTCGCTGGCGTCGCGCAGCGGCGAGGTGGTCCGGGTCGGGCGGTTGGTCGACGGCAAGGTCGAGGTCGTACACCACGTCTTCCGGCCGGACGACAGCGACCAGGACCTCGACGTCGGTACGACGCTCCCGCCACATGCGACCGCTCTGGGGAAGGCGGTACTCGCGTACGACACGAGCGCCGCGTCCCGGCCGCGGCGGCTGGAGGCGTTCACGACGCGGACGATCACCGACCCGAACCGGCTGAGCGAGGAGCTGGCGACGGTACGGGCGCGGGGGTGGGCGACCGAGTTCGAGGAGCATACGGTCGAGTTGGCCAGTATCGCCGCACCGATCCGCGGCCTTGGTGGGCTGGTCGTCGGCGCGGTCGGCCTGGCCGGGCGGATCGAGCGGATCTGCGACAGCCGGCTCCGCCACCGCGACGACCTGGTCACGATGGTCCGCGCCACCGCCGACGCCATCGCCCGAGATCTCCGGGACGACGGATGACCGCGGATCGCCACGCCATCACAACGGATCGGGCAGCCGAGCGCCGCGCCTGGGCGCTCGTCGGCCGGGCGGATTGTGATGGCCTGGGGGTTCGCACGTGAGGGGGGCTGATGGCTGAGCAGTATGTGGCCGCGGTGGATCAGGGGACGAACTCGAGCCGCTGCATCCTGTTCGACCGGCGGGGGCGGTTGGTGTCGGTCGCGCAGCGGGAGCATCGGCAGTTGTTCCCACGACCCGGATGGGTGGAGCACGACGCCGAGGAGATCTGGCGGAACGTCACCCGGGTGGTGCCGGCCGCGATCAAGCAGATCGGCGCCGAGCCGTCGCAGGTCGTTGCCATCGGCATCACCAACCAGCGGGAGACGAGTCTGCTCTGGGACCGGCGGACCGGCATTCCGATCGGGCACGCGGTGGTCTGGCAGGACACCCGTACCGACCGGCTCGTCACGGAGCTCGCGGGCGAGGACGGCCCGGACCGGTTCGCCGATCGCTGCGGGCTGCCGCTGACGACGTACTTCTCGGCGCCGCGGATCCGCTGGATGCTCGACCACACGCCCGGGCTGCGGGCGCGGGCCGAGCGCGGCGAGATCCTGTTCGGCACGATGGAGACCTGGCTGATCTGGAACTTCACGCGGGGCTTGCATGTCACCGACGTGACGAACGCCAGCCGAACCATGCTGATGAACATCGAGACGCTCGACTGGGACGACGAGCTGCTCGCCGCGTTCGACGTACCGCGGGCGATCCTGCCCGAGATCCGCCCGTCGTCGGGCGTCTTCGCAACCTCGACCGAAGTACTACCCGGCGTCCGGATCGGTGCGGCGCTCGGCGACCAGCAGGCCGCGCTCTTCGGTCAGACGTGCTTCAGTCCGGGTGAGGCGAAGTGCACGTACGGCACCGGGTCGTTCCTGCTGATGAACACCGGCCAGGAGATCGTCCGGTCCAAGCACGGGATGCTGACCACGGTCGCGTACCGGATCGGTGATCACCCGGCGTCGTACGCGCTGGAAGGCTCCATGGCCGTCACCGGTTCGCTCGTGCAGTGGTTCCGCGACGGGCTCGGGATGATCCACACCGCGGCCGAGATCGAGACGCTGGCGCGGACCGTCGAGGACAACGGCGGGGCGTACATCGTGCCGGCCTTCTCCGGGCTGTTCGCCCCGCATTGGCGGAGCGAGGCGCGCGGGGTGATCGCCGGACTGACCGGCTACATCACCAAGGGGCACCTGGCCCGGGCGGTGCTCGAGGCGACCGGGTTCCAGACGCTCGAGGTGGTCGACGCGATGAACGCGGACTCCGGGATCGCGCTGACCGCGTTGAAGGTCGACGGCGGGATGACCGCGAACAACCTGCTGATGCAGTTCCTCGCGGACCTGCTCGACGTCCGCGTGGTACGGCCGATGGTGACCGAGACCGTCTCGCTCGGCGCCGCGTACGCCGCCGGCCTCGCGGTCGGCTACTGGCCCGACCTCGAAGGGCTGCGCAGCAACTGGCACCGCGCCGGCCAGTGGATGCCGCACATGGACCCCGCCCGCCGCGCCACCGAGTACGCCAACTGGCAGGCCGCCGTCCAGCGAACCTTCAACTGGATCCGTACCGAGGACCACGAGGCCTAGCTGGGGAGGGCTGCGTGTCGGCCCTCCCCACCCCTCCGGGTTTATGCCGGCGAGACGATGTCAGGCGCTTCGAGGCGGACCTTGTCGGCCGACTCGTCGTCGGGCTGGTCCTGGGAGTCGCGCTCGGACTGGACCCGCTGCAGGTAGAAGGACACCTCGCGCTCGATCGTTGCCGCGTCCCAGCCGAGGACCGGGGCGATCAGTTCCGCCGCGGCCTGCGCCGCTGCCACCCCGCGGTCCCAGGCCTCGATCGAGATCCGGGTCCGCCGGGCCAGGATGTCGTCGAGATGCCGCGCGCCTTCGGCCTTGGCCCCGTACACGATCTCGGCCTTCAGGTAGTCCTGGGTGCCGGGCAGTTGTTCGCCCAGCGTCGGGTCCTCCGCGACCAGGTCGAGTACTTCGTTGATCAGCGCGCCGTACCGGTTCAGCAGGTGCTCGATCCGCGCCACGTGCAGCCCGGACCGCTGGGCGATCAGGTGCCGCTGGTTCCACAGCGCCTGGTACCCGTCCGCGCCGACCAGCGGGATGTTCTTCGTGACGCTGCGCGGCACCCGCCCGTCGAGGGCGTCCGCGGCCGCGTCGATCGCGTCCTTGGCCATCACCCGGTACGTCGTGTACTTGCCACCGGCAACCACTACCAGGCCGGGGGCCGCGTGCGCGACGACGTGTTCGCGGGACAGCTTCGACGTACTCTCCGACTCGCCCGCGAGCAGCGGCCGCAGACCGGCGTACACGCCCTCGACGTCCTCACGCGTCAATGGCGTCGTCAGTACGGCGTTGACGTGGTCGAGCAGGTACTCGATGTCCTTGCTCGTCGCGGCCGGATGCGCCTTGTCCAGGTGCCAGTCGGTGTCGGTCGTGCCGATCAGCCAGTGCCGGCCCCACGGGATGATGAACAGTACGGACTTCTCGGTGCGCAGGATCATCCCGGTGCTGGACTGGATCCGGTCCTTCGGGACGACCAGGTGGATGCCCTTCGAGGCGCGCACGTGGTACTGCCCGCGCTCCCCCACCATCGCCTGCGTGTCGTCGGTCCACACACCGGTCGCGTTCACGACCTGCTTCGCCCGGACCTCGAACTCGCGACCGCTCTCCAGGTCCTTCGCCTGGACGCCGGTGACCCGCTCGCCTTGACGCAGGAAGCCGGTGACCTTCACCCGGTTCGCGACGAAGGCGCCGTACGACGCCGCCGTACGCGCGAGCTCCATCGTGTGCCGCGCGTCGTCGACCTGCGCGTCGTAGTACTGCAAGGCGCCGACCAGGGCGGACTTCTTCAGCGACGGGACCAGCCGCATCGCGCCGCGCCGGGTCAGGTGCCGGTGGATCGGCAGCCCCGCGCCGAGGCCGGAGCTGACCGCCATACCGTCGTACAGCGCGACGCCGGCGCCCGCGTAGAACCGCTCCCACCAGCGGTGCTGGAGCGGGTACAGGAACGGGACCGGCTTGACCAGGTGCGGCGCCAGCCGCTGCAGGAGCAGACCGCGCTCCTGCAGCGCCTCGTGCACGAGCCGGAAGTCGAGCATCTCCAGGTAGCGCAGGCCACCGTGGATCAGCTTGCTGGACCTGCTGGAGGTGCCGCTCGCGAAGTCGCGCGCCTCCAGCAGTCCGGTGGTCAGCCCACGGGTGGCGGCGTCGAGCGCCGACCCGGTGCCGACCACCCCGCCACCGATCACCAGGACGTCCAGTTCGCGTCCGTCGGCCATCGCGTCGATCGCGTCGGCCCTCGCTTGCGGTGACAGAGCCACTACAGCCACTTGTGTTCGTCCTTCCGATCTCGGGTCTTGCTGATTCAGTCGACGTCGACCCAGTCAAGCGTGCGCTGGACGGCCTTCTGCCAGCCGGCGTACCCCTGAGCGCGCTGCTCGTCGTTCCACTGCGGCTCCCACCGCTTGTCCTCGTTCCAGTTCTGCACGAGCTCGTCCTTGTTCTTCCAGAAGCCCACGGCGAGCCCGGCCGCGTACGCCGCCCCCAGAGCGGTGGTCTCCGCGACGACCGGCTTGCTCACCGGTACGCCGAGGATGTCGGCCTGCATCTGCATGGCCAGCTCGTTCGCGGTCACACCGCCGTCGACCTTCAGCACCTCGAGGTGCACGCCGGAATCCTTCTCCATCGCGTCCGAGACGTCCTTGCTCTGGTAGCAGATCGCTTCCAGTGTTGCGCGGGCCAGGTGCGCGTTGGTGTTGAACCGGGACAGTCCGACGATCGCACCGCGGGCGTCGGACCGCCAGTACGGCGCGAACAGGCCGGAGAACGCGGGGACGAAGTACACCCCGCCGTTGTCCGCAACCTGCTTGGCCAGCGTCTCGATCTCCGCCGCGCCGGAGATGATGCCGAGCTGGTCGCGCAGCCACTGGACGGCGGAACCGGTGACCGCGATCGAGCCCTCCAGCGCGTACACCGGAGCCTCGTCGCCGAACTTGTAGCACATCGTGCTGAGCAGACCGGCCTTCGAGCGGACCAGTTCGGTACCGGTGTTCAGCAGCATGAAGTTGCCGGTGCCGTAGGTGTTCTTCGCTTCACCAGGGTTGAAGCACACCTGCCCGACGGTGGCCGCCTGCTGGTCGCCGAGGTCGCCGGTCAGCGGTACGACGCCGCCCAGCGGGCCGTTGGCGAGCGTTTCGCCGTACTTGTTCGGGTCCGACGACGGCCGGATCTCCGGCAGCATCGACCGTGGGATGTTGAAGAAGCTGATCAGCTCGTCGTCCCAGTCGAGCGTCTCGAGGTTCATCAGCATCGTGCGGCTGGCGTTGGTGACGTCGGTGATGTGTACGCCGCCCTCGGTGCCGCCGGTCAGGTTCCACAGCAGCCAGGTGTCGGTGTTGCCGAAGACCGCGTCCCCGGCCTCGGCGGCCTCGCGGACGCCGTCGACGTTCTCCAGGATCCACTGCACCTTGCCGGCCGAGAAGTACGTCGCCGGCGGGAGGCCGGCCTTCTGCCGGATCACGTCCCCCTTGCCCTCCCGCTCCAGGGCGGAGGCGATCCGGTCGGTCCGGGTGTCCTGCCAGACGATCGCGTTGTAGTACGGCCGGCCGGTCTTGCGGTTCCACACCACCGCGGTCTCGCGCTGGTTGGTGATGCCGAGCGCCGCGAGGTCGCTCGCCTGCAGGCCCTGCGCGTTCATCGCGGTCCGGATCACCGAGCTGGTGCGCTCCCAGATCTCGAGCGGGTTGTGCTCGACCCAGCCGGCCTGCGGCAGGATCTGCTCGTGCTCGAGCTGGTGGATGCCCACCTCGTTGCCGGAGTGGTCGAAGATCATGAAGCGGGTGCTCGTGGTCCCCTGGTCGACGGAGCCGACGAAGTCAGCCATGGAAAGTCCTCTCCTCACACAGCACAGTTGTCATGCGGTCGTGTTCTCCTCGGGGATCCGTCCGGGTTCCTCGTCCTCGTCCGCGATCGGCAGGAACCGGCCGACCAGCTGGTCGTAGATCAGCGCGCCGAGCAGCGCACCGAGGATCGGCGCCACGATCGGTACCCAGAAATAGACCTCGCCGAACTGGTCCTTGAACGCTCCGCCGTACCCGGTGATGAACGAGGCCAGCCGCGGGCCGAAGTCACGGGCCGGGTTGATCGCGTACCCGGCGTTCGTACCCCACGCCATGCCGATGCCGACCACGACCAGGCCGACGATGAACGGTGTCAGGTTCGCGGCCGGGGCCGTGTTGCGCAGGTCGGTGATGGCCAGGATCAGCAGCATCAGGATCGCCGTACCGATGATCTGGTCGCGGAAACCGCCCCAGAGGTGTACGCCGATGTCCGAGCCGTTGCCGGGCAGCGTCGAGAACACGATCTGACTCTTCCGGGTCAGCCCCGGGTCGAACTTGTTGAGTGCCTCGGTGTAGTTCCAGCGAACCACGAGCGCCGCCAGGAACGCCCCGAGGAACTGTGCGCCGGCGTACGGCAGCACCTTCTTCCAGCTGAACCCGCGGAACGCGGCCAGCGCGATCGTGACCGCCGGGTTCAGGTGCGCGCCGGTCATCCGGCCTGCCACGTAGATGCCCAGCACGACGCCGAGACCCCAGGCCCACGCGATCGAGTCGTGGTTGCCGATCCCGCCGGCCACCACCTGCGCCACCACGCCGACACCGAACAGGATCAGGATGAACGTGCCCAGGAACTCGGCTGAACACTCCCCCAGAAGGGTCTTCGCCTTGACAGCTTCGGTCGTAGCCATACCGAACCTCCCTTCGTCGCCGTGACGACCACGGCTGCCTGGAATCTAAGAGCGAACCCCCCCGCGGTACAACGGCTGCCGTTCGACATTGTCGAACGGCGGCACCTTTGTCCTGAGCTGCGACACCCAGTAATCGTCCGATCACTCGATCGAACCTGAGGAAGCGCTGAGTGGGCCGGAATCAGACGTGCCAACCATTCGTTGACGTACGGCGTCTGGGGGTTGGGTCCAGTCGACTGACGGAGGGTCGGATGAATGTGTCGCTGCTGGGGGGATGGTTTCCGGCGATGCTCGACGTGCTGGCTGCCGGTTCGCTGATCGCCGCGATCGGGTGGCGGAACCGGGAGTGGCGGTTGCGTGCGGTGCCGCTGATCGCGGGGCTGGCGTTGGTGCTCACCGTGCTTGCGGCCTACCTGGGAGCCAACGCCGTCGGGGTGACGGATCCGTTGCCGTTCACGGTGTGGCTGTGGTTCGGGCTGGCCGTCGGGGCGCTGATCGTGCTGGCCGCCGGGTGGCGGACCGCGCGCTGGTGGCGGCGTGGGATGGCGGTCGTGGCGGCGGCGCTCGCCGCGCTGGTGTGTGCGAACGGGATCAACCAGTTCGTCGGCTACTACCCGACCATCGACGCCGCGGTGAACGACTGGTCGAACGCACCACTTCCGGGTCAGGTATCGATCGCGGGGCTCTCGCACGAGGCGAACGCGACCAAGGTGCCGGGCGCCGGGAAGCTCGTCGCGGTGAACATCCCCGACACGTACAGCCACTTCGCGCACCGGCAGGAGTTGGTCTACCTGCCGCCGATCTGGTTCGTCCGGACCGCGCACCGGCACCCGCTGCCGGTGGTCGAGCTGATCGGCGGTGAGCGCGGCGGCCCGGGTGACTGGGTCCGGCTCGGGAACGCCGTACAGGTGGCCGACCAGTACGCGAGCAAGCACCACGGGTACTCGCCGATCCTCGTGTTCGCCGACGCCACCCGGAAGTTCGACAACGACACCGAGTGCGTCAACGGTCCGCGCGGCAACTCCGCCGACCACCTCGACCAGGACATCCCGACGTACATCGAGAAGACCTTCGGCGCCTCAACCGACCCGGCGCAGTGGGCGGTCGCCGGGTTCTCGATGGGCGGAACCTGCGCGCTCGACCTGGTCGTCGAGCACCCGGACGTGTTCACCCACTTCATCGACATCTCCGGCGACCTCGCGCCGTACACGAGCACGCCGGCCGCCAGCCTGCACGACCTGTACGGCGGCAACGTGGCGCTCGAGAAGCAGAACGAGCCGCTCCTGGTAATGAAGGCGCACGGCAAGTACGTGGGCGTGAATGGGCTGTTCCTGACCAGCACCGAGGAGCACCGCCACCAGCGCGAGGCGGCGGAGCTGTCCAAGGCGGCCGCGAAGGTCGGGATCTGGTCGCGGGTCGAGATCTCCCCCGGCACGCACGTCTGGCAGTTCGCGGCGCCGGCGTTCGCTTCGGCCTATCCTTGGCTCGCCAACCAACTCGCCCTCGCGGGGCTGACGCACCACGACACCCAACTGGCCACCGGCGAGCACCACGAAACGAGGCACACGAAACCGGCGTGATCCAGACACTCCGACGGCTCGCCATCGGCCTGGTCGTCCTCACCGTCGTCACCGTGATCAGCGATGCCGACACGGTGAGCGAGGTCTTCCGGCCGCAACCTGCCGGCGAGGTCCACGTGGTGGCCCTCGGCGACTCCGTCACGTCCGGCACCAACTGCAACTGCTCGGCGTTCCCGCAGATGTACGGCGACCTGCTGCACGACCGCGACGGCAAGGCGGTCTCGGTCGAGAACATGGGCGTCGGCGGCATGGACTCGGGCGGACTCCTGCAGGCGCTCGACCAGCACGACTCGCCCACCCAGCTCGCCACGGCCGGCGCGAACGTCGTACTGCTGACGATCGGCGCGAACGACTTCGGCGACCACCACGACGACGTCACCAGCGGTCAGTGCGCCGGTGACTGCGTGTCCGACGAGTACGAGCAGCTGACCGTGAACCTGGACAAGATCCTGAACCGGATCCACACCCTCCGGGAGAACCTGCCGACCACGATCCTGGTGACGGGCTACTGGAACGTGTTCAAGGACGGCGACGTCGCCAGACGCCAGTACACCGAGAGCGGCCGGGTCGCCAGCGACCAGCTCACGGTCCGCACCAACGGCGCGATCAACGCCGCGGCCGTCGCGGACGACGCGACGTACGTCGACATCTACACCCCGTTCGAGCACAGCGCGAACATCACGTCCCTGCTCGCCTCCGACGGCGACCATCCCAACACGGCCGGCCACCAACTGATCGCCGACGTCCTCCTCGCCGCAACGCCCAACCCTTTGCCGGCGTCCCCACGTCAGGGAGGGTAGAGAGACTCGAAGGGGGACGACATGGCCGACCCGGCGGCTTTCGCCGAGTTCGCGGCCAGCAGGCACGGCGCACTGTTCAGGTACGCGTACCTGCTGACCGGCGACCGCGGCCTGGCCGAGGACCTGGTGCAGGAAGCCCTGGTCAAGACGTACGTCGGCTGGCATCGGCTGCGCGATCCGGGGAATGCCGAGGCCTACACGCGGCGCGCGATCACCACCACCATGATCGGGTGGTGGCGCCGGAAGTCGTGGCACGCCGAGCGCCCGAACGACGACGTACCGGATCGTCCCGTCCAGACCGACGACGGCACGGCACGCATCTGGTTGTGGCGTGAGCTGCAGAAACTGCCGCCGCGGCAACGGGCGGCACTGGTCTTGCGGTACTACGAGGACCTCACCGAGGTACAGACCGCCGACGTCCTCGGCTGCAGCGTCGGGACCGTGAAGAGCCAGGTCTCCGACGCACTCAAGAAACTCCGGGCCCGGCTGGGCCCCGACGTGGTACTGAAGGCGGGACTGACCGAATGAACAACCTGCTCCGCGACACCCTCGTCGAACGCGCCGACAGCATCGAGCCGCCACCGCTCGACCTCGCCGCAATCGTTGCAGCCGGCAACCGCCGCCGCTCCCGCCGGCGCGCCCTCGCCGTCATCGGTGGCAGCGCTGTGACCGTCGCCGGTGGTGGACTCGCCGTCGCTGCCGCCTCCCGTAAGCATCAGGTCCCGCCGCCCGTGCCCACGCCGTACAGCCAGCGCCGCGTCACGTATGCCCTCGGCTCCGCGATCCACTACGGACCGGACGTCATCTCGGTCGCGCCGCACAAGGTGAACGCGTTCGTCCAGACCGACACCGCATTCGTCTTCCTGAACGAGAAGAACGACATCCACGTTGCCGACGGCAACGGCGTACGGCCGCTCGGCAAGGGCGCCTGGAACCTCACCGGCGGCTTCGGCGGCAACTTCGTCGCCTGGGTCGAAGGCTTCAACGACCACGTCGAGTCGGTCGTGTACGACGTCTCAGCTCGCCACGAACTCGTCCGCGCCGCAATCGGCAACAGGATCCCGCCGAACGTGAGCCTCGTCACCGGCCCGCAGATCGTCGCCCTCGACGGCAACCAGGCGTACTTCGGAACACTCGACGGCCTGTATCGCTGGGACATCACCGCAAACAAGGGCGAGCGGATCGCAAAGGTCGCACCGGACGCAGTCCGCACCGTCACGGCCGGCCAGTTCGTCTACCAGCAGCCGCTCGAGCAGCGGCCGCCTGCCGTGAGTCTGGCGATCGCGAGCACCGTGTCGACGGCGGTCCCCGCCAAGTTCGGCGGCCAGCAGGCGTTTCTCTCGCCCAGGGCAAAGTACTTGGTGACCGAGCCGAACGACGCGCTGGTCCCGACCGAGCCAAGCTGGGGCGACTTGGCACTCTACGAGGTGGCAACCGCGCGCAAGATCGGCCTGCCCTACGCCTATGACAGGCTCTACTTCGGCCAGTGGCTCGACGACGACACGTTCGTTGCTGCAGGCAAGCGCCGGTTCTCGACAACAGAAGAGATGGACCTGCTCGTCGTCACCGCTGCAACAGGCAGGGTACAGGTCGCCGTCCCCGCGTTCGCCAAGCTCAGGTTCAGCACGACGCCGCCTCGGACGGCGCCGTTCTCCCTACCGACCGGCAAGCCGATCACGGACCTCTACTGATCAACCTTCCGGGCCGGGGTTTCGAGGTTCTCCGGGAAGTGGCAGGCGGTTTTGTGGCCGGGGGCCAGGTCGATCAGCGGGGGTTCTTGGGTCTTGCAGATTTCCTGGGCTTTCCAGCAGCGGGTGTGGAAGCGGCAGGCGGGGGGTGGGTTGATGGGGCTGGGGACGTCGCCCTGGAGGCGGATGCGTTCCTGCTTGGCCTTGCGCTTGGTGTCGGGGACCGGTACGGCCGACAGCAGAGCGACCGTGTACGGATGCATCGGGCGTTCGTACAGGCTGACGCGGTCGGCCAGCTCGACGATCTTGCCGAGGTACATGACCGCGACCCGGTCCGACACGTGCCGGACGACGGACAGGTCGTGGGCGATCATCACGTACGTCAGGTCGAACTCGTCCTGCAGGTCCTCGAGCAGGTTCACGACCTGGGCCTGGATCGACACGTCCAGTGCGGACACCGGCTCGTCGGCGACGATCAGCTTCGGGCGGAGCGCGAGCGTACGGGCGATGCCGATACGCTGCCGCTGACCTCCGGAGAACTCGTGCGGATACCGGTTGTAGTGCTCCGGCGACAGGCCGACCAGCTCGAGCAGCTCCTGCACGGCCTTCTTCACGCCGTGCTCGGTCTTCACCTTCTGCAGCTTGAACGGCGCGCCGACGATCTTGCCGACCGTGTGCCGCGGGTTCAGCGAACCGTACGGGTCCTGGAAGATCATCTGTATGTCGCGACGCATCGGCCGCATCCGGCCCTCGCTGAGGTGGCTGATGTCGCGGCCTTCGAAGACGATCTTGCCCGCGGTCGGCGTCTCCAGCCGGGTGAGCAGCCGCCCGGTGGTCGTCTTGCCACAACCGGACTCCCCGACCAGGGACAGCGTCTCGCCCTGCCGCACGCTGAACGTCAGGCCGTCGACGGCTTGTACGGCGCCGACCTGGCGCTGCAGCAGGCCCTTGCGGATCGGGAAGTGCTTGACGAGTCCGTCGACCGACAAGATCTCCTCGCCCAGCTGCCGTGCGGCGGGAGTGGATTCGGCGTCAGTAGTAGTCACAGTCGTCCCGTTCAGAGCTTCGGCTTGATGTCGGTCTCCCACGCCTCGCGGCGGTTCTGTGGGGAGAGGTGGCAGGCGACCAGGTGGCCGCCGCCGATGTCCAGCAGCTCCGGCCGTTCGGTCTCGCTGAGGCCGTTGTTCAGGCGTGCGTAGTTGCAGCGCGGGTTGAAGGCGCAGCCGTTCGGTACGTTGATCAGGCTCGGCGGCGTGCCCTTGATCGGGATCAGCCGCTCGCTGCGCTCCCGGTCGATCCGCGGCATCGAACCGAGCAGACCCCAGGTGTACGGGTGCTGCGGCTGGTCGAAGATGTCCTCGGCGGTGCCGTACTCCGCCGCGCGTCCGGCGTACATCACCTGGATGTCGTCGGCCAACTCGGCAACCACCCCGAGGTCGTGGGTGATGATGATGACCGCGGAGTTGAACTCGCGCTGCAGGTCCCGGATCAGGTCCAGAATCTGCGCCTGCACGGTGACGTCGAGGGCCGTGGTCGGCTCGTCGGCGATCAGCAGGTCCGGGTCGCAGGACAGCGCCATCGCGATCATCGCGCGCTGCCGCATCCCGCCCGAGAACTGGTGCGGGTACGCGTCCACGCGCTTGTCCGGCTGTGGGATACCGACGCGGTCGAGCATCTCGATCGCGTGCTTGCGCGCGACCGCCTTCGTCACCGCGTTGTGCACCCGGTACGCCTCGATGATCTGGGCGCCGACGGTGTAGTACGGGTGCATCGCCGACAGCGGATCCTGGAAGATCATCGCCATCCGCTTGCCGCGCAACTGCCGGACCTCGTCGGGTGTCGAGCTGATCAGGTCCTGCCCGTCGAGCAGCACCTCACCGGAGATCCGCGCCGTACCGGCCTTGTGCAGACCCATGATCGACAGGCTGGTCACGCTCTTGCCGGAGCCGGACTCGCCGACGATGCCCAGCGTCTTGCCGCGATCCAGGCTGAAGGACAACCCGTCGACGGACTTCACCAGACCGTCGTCGGTCGGGAAGTGCACCTTGAGGTCGCGAACCTGCAGGAACGCGTCGGAGTTCGCCGGGGAGTTCGCTGTCACTGAAGCCGCACTCTCGGGTCCACGACCGCGTACAGCAGGTCGACGACCAGGTTGGAGATCACGATGAAGAAGGCCGCGAGCAGGGTCACACCCATGATCTTGGGCATGTCCTGATCGGAGATACCGGTCACGGCGTACTTGCCCAGGCCGTTCAGGGAGAACACCTTCTCGGTCAGCACGGCGCCGCCGAGCAGCAGGCCGAGGTCCAGGCCGAAGATCGTCAGGATCGGGGTCAGCGCGGCCCGCAGGCCGTGCCGGACGACCACGACGTTCTCCTTCAGGCCCTTGGCCCGGGCGGTCCGGATGTAGTCCTCGTTCATCGTCTCGAGCATGCCTGCCCGGGTGAGCCGCGCGTACTGCGCCGAGAACAGGAAGGCCAACGTGATCCATGGCAGCAGCAGTCCCTGCGCCCACTCGATCGGGTTCTGGGTGATCGGCACGTAGGAGCCGCCACCCTTGAATATCTGGAGCTTGTAGCTGAACAACGCCAGCGCCATCAGGCCGGTCCAGAAGATCGGCATCGAGACGCCGGCCAGCGCCAGCGACATCGCCGCCCGGTCGAAGATGCTGCCGCGCCGCAGCGCCGACAACACCCCGATGGCAACACCACCGACGAGCCACAGGATCGACGCACCGGCGGCCAGCGACAGCGTCACCGGCGCTCGGTCGAGCAGGTCCGGCCAGACCGGCTGGCGGGTGATGAACGAATAACCGAGGCAGGGCGCCGGGCAGTGATCGACCTCGCTACCCATGTCGTAGCTGGCACCGACGAAGATGCCCTTCGCCCAGTGCGCGTACTGCACGGTGATCGGATCGTAGAACCCGAGTCGCTCGGCCGTCAGGTGCACCGTTTCGGCGGTCGCCGTCCGGCCGACGTACCTGGTCGCGAGCGTCTCGGCGGACGCGCCGGCCAGCCGCGGGACCAGATAGAAGATCGAGAACGTGATGACGCTCACGATGAACAACAGACCGATCGCGGCGGCCAGCCGCCGGATGATGTATGCGATCACAGACCTCGGCATCGGTGACCGATCCGGGACGTCGTCCCGGACCGGCCACCAACGGCCTTCACCTACCTAATCTCGAAAGGAGCGACGGGGTTACTGCTTGCCGAACGCCGTGTAGTCGTACATGCCGAACTGCGGGTTGACGAAGACGTTCGTCAGGTTCTTGCCCCGCAGCAGCAGGCTCTTGGCGTAGACACCCGGGTAGATGACCGCTTCCTCCATCACCCGCTTGTCGATGGCACCCCATTCGGACTCGCGCTTGGTCTTGTCGAGCTCGCCGACCGCCGCATCGAGCATCTTGTCGACCTCGGGAATCCGGACGCTGGTGTTCGACGAGCCACCGGTCTCCCGGATGACCCGCGAGTCGGTGATCTGCGACAGGAAGCCGAAGCCGTCGTTCCAGTCCGCACCCCAGCCGTTGACGACCAGGCCGAGGTTGTTCTTCGCCACGTACGGCGGGTTGCCGGCGTACGTCGAGAAGTAGTCCTTCTTCGGGAACGGACGCGGCGTGACCTTGATGCCGATCTTGGCCAGCTGCTGCTGGAACGCCTCGGCGGTGGCCTTCTCCTTGGGCCGCTCGGCCCGGTAGGAGATGTTCGTCGAGAAGCCGTTCGGCTGACCACAGTCCTTCAGGGCCTGCTTGGCCTTGTCCAGGTCACCCTTGCCGTCCGGCGTCGGGTACAGGTCGAACTTCTGGTAGCCCGGAACGATCGGCGGCATCAGCGTGGTCGCCAGGTCGCCACCGGAGAACGGACCGCCGTACGCGGTCTGGTACGACGTCTTGTCCATGCCGTACTCGATCGCCTTGCGGCAGTTGATGTTGTCGAACGGCTTCACCGTCGGGTTGATCGAGGTGTACCAGAGCCGCGACAGCGTCGCGTTGTCGGCGCGCGCCTTCAGGTTCGGGTCACCCAGCACCCGGCTCTGGGTCGCCGCGGTGACACCGGTACCGGCCAGCGCCACGTCGACGTCACCGGAGATCAGCCGGTTGTCGATGTCCTCGGCGTCGACGTTCATCTGCATGTCGTAGCCGTCCGGCAGCGCCTTCCGGTTCGGGTCGGTCGAAGCGTCCCACGCGGGGTTGCGCTTCAGCACGTAGCTCTTGCCGTCCGCGTAGCTGGCGAACATGTACGGGCCGGAGGCCACCACGTGCTGCTTGTACTTCCCGCCCTGGTCCTTCGCGACCGGGACCGGGATGGTCTGCGGCGTCATCGCGAGGTAGTCCATGCCGGCGAACGGCGCCTTCAGGTGGAACACGATCGTGTAGTTGTCCGGCGTGCTGATCGCCGAGTCGGTGTTCATTCCCTTGGACTTGTACGGACCGGCCCATCCCTTCGGCCAGTTCAGCATCGAGTCGAAGTACGCCGGGCCGTCCGGGAACGTCTGCTTGTCCGTGGACCGCTCGATCCCGTACTTGACGTCCTGGGCGTGGATCTCGGTGCCGTCCTCGAACTTCACGCCCTTGCGGAGCGTGTAGGTCCAGGTCTTGCCGCCGTCGCTGGCCTTGCCGACGTCCGTGGCCAGGTCACCGACGAGCTTGTTGCTCGCGTCTCCGGGCGCCACCGTGAACATCGTCAGGGCCCGGCCGTAGAGCCGGATCATGTTCCACTGGCTGCCGTAGTAGGTGTCGCCCGGGTCGACGGAGTCAGGCGCGCTCTCGTCCGCGAACTTGACGATGCCGCCCTTCTTGTCGGACGGGTTGAACACCTTGGTCAGGCCGGCGTTGAACTCGGCCTTCGTCGTGCCTCCGGAGCTGCCGCTGCTGTTGTTGCTGCCTCCCCCACAGGCCGACAGCCCGAGTGCGAGCGCCACACCTGCGGCGGTCGCGAACTTCATTCGTTTGGTGTTCATCGTTTCCGATCTCACCCCTTCTTCTCAGGAGCTTGCCAGGACTTCGGTGGAGTTAGCGGGAGCGGGGGTCGAGGGCGTCACGCAGACCGTCCCCGAACAAGTTGAAGGAGAGCACGGTCACGAAGATGGCCAGGCCGGGCCACAACATGAAGTGCGGCATCGTGTAGAAGGTGACGGCGTCCGACAGCATGCCGCCCCAGGACGCGGTCGGCGGCCGGATCCCGACTCCGAGGAACGACAGCGCCGCCTCGAAGAGGATGTTGGTCGGGATCAGCAGCGTCGAGTAGACCAGGATCGGGCCGAGCAGGTTCGGCAGCAGCTCGGTGAACAGGATGTACGGCCGGCGGGCGCCGAGGCTGCGCGCGGCGTCGACGTACTCACGTTCCCGCAGGGACAGGGTCTGGCCACGGATGATCCGGCCGATGTACGGCCAGTTGAAGAAGCCGACGATGAAGATCAGCAGGACCACGCGCAGCGTGTTGCCCTGCAGCCCGAAGGCCGAGTCCGGCATCACGCCGGCCAGCGCGATCGCGAAGACCAGCAGCGGGAAGGCCAGGAAGATGTCCATCAGCCGGCTGATCACCGCGTCCACCCAGCCGCCGAAGAAACCCGCCACGATGCCCATCGTGGTGCCGATGGCCACCGACAGCAGCGTGGCGAAGAACGCGATCAGCAGCGAGATCCGGGAACCGTAGACGACCCGGCTGAAGATGTCCCGGCCGTTCACCGGCTCGAGCCCCATCAGGTGCTGCCAGCTGATCCCACCGAACGAGCCGAGCGGCGCGAGGGTGCCGTTCTTGGTGTCGATGAGGTTCTCGTGGAACTCGTTCGGCGGGTTGCCGAACGCCTTCACGATCAGCGGCGCGAAGACCGCCATCAGGATCAGCAGCACGACGACGACCGCCCCGGCCATCGCGACCTTGTCGCGCTTCAGCCGGGTCCACGAGATCCGCCACAGCGAACGGCCTTCGATCCGCGGAGTGCCCTGAAGAATCGCTTCCGGCTCCCCCGACGCGCCCGGCTCGACCTCGAGTGGTGTGGTCACGCGCTGGCTACCCCTGTCCGCTGTAAGAATTTCGACGACCGCACCCGATGCGGCAGTTGCCTAAACCTGCCGCCATTACGGTGCGGAGTCAAACGCCGGAAGTGCTGCGTTGCCCGATCGTGATCGTCAGGAAATCGTCCCGTATCGTGGACATTCCGCAGTAAACCACGGCGTCGCACCGACGGTCGCCAGGACCTCGCGAACCGTTACTGCCATGGCATTTTTGTGTCAGGGCCGTGATCAGGGCCGTGTCAGCGCCCTGTCGGCAACCTGATCAGCGCCGTAATCCGGCGAGATACACGAAAGACAGCGGGTCAGGGGCCGTTTTCAGGTTCTCCAGGTCCTTCGCGGCGACCACAGAGACGCGGCCCTGCCAGATCGGGATCACCGGTACGTCGTGCGCGATCACTCCCTGTAGCTGCCCGATCAGGTCGTCGCGCTTCAGGCCGTTCTGTTCGGTCCGTTCCTGCTGCAGCAACTTCGTCGCCGCCGAGGAGCGGTAGCCGTTCTGCAACGGTGTGTCGGTGACGAACGGCGCCAGGTAGTCGTCAGCGTCCGGGTACTGCGGCGTCCAGGCGGTCTGGTACAGGTCGTACGCCCCGGCCTTCGTCGCGACCTGGTACTGCGGCCACTCGGCGCTGCGCAAGGTCACCCGGAACAACCCGGTCGCCTCCAGCTGCCGCTTCAGCTCCAGCACCTCGGCCTTGGCCCCGGCGCCGTACTGCGACGGCGTCCACCCGACCGTCAGCGGGACCGGTACGGCGATGTTCGCGTCCCTCAGGATCGTTGCCGCGGCGGCCTTGCTCGGCTGCTTGAACTCGGTCCTGAAGGCGTCGACCTGCCCGCCGAAGCCGGGTGGTACGACGGAGAACAGCGGCGACACGTGATCGCCGTACGCCTTCTTCGCGATCGCGGACCGGTCGATCACCTGGGCGACGGCACGCCGGATCGCCGGGTTCCGGGACAGCAACGACTTCATCTGGAACGCGAACAGCCGGATCTCCGCGGAGCCGGTGTCGACGATCTGGACCTGACCGGCCTTGCGCAGGTTGTCGAGCAGGTTCGGGCCGAGGCCGTGGAAGGCCAGGTCGGCCTTGCCGGTGGTGATCGCCTGGTACACCGCGTTCGAGTCGGCGGCCGTGCTGATCGTGACGCCGTCGTTCTGCGCCGCCCGCGGGCCGCGGTACCCGGCGAACTTGGTCAGCGCGAGCTCGGCGCCGGCCTTGTACCCGGCGAGCTCGTACGGTCCACTGCCCATCGCCTTGTCCTCGAGCAGGCCGTCGGCCGGGTACGACTGTTCGTCGACGATCGACGCCGCGGTCGTGGTCAGCAGGTAGGGCAGCCGCGCGTCTGGGGTGGTCAGGTTGAACACCGCCGTCAGCGGGTCCGGCGTACTGACCGACTTCACCGACGAGAACAGCGGCGCCAGTCCCCCGGGCGTCCGCAGCCGGACCAGCCGGTCGAAGCTGAACTTCACGTCCGAGGAGGTCAGGTCGTGCCCGTTCGGGAAGGTCAGCTTCTCCTTCAGGCTGCACGTGTACGTCGTCGGCGAGTCGAACTGGCAGTCCGCCGCGTCCGGGACCGGCGTCGGCTTGTCCGGGAGGATCGTCAGCAGCGTCTGGTACAGGTTCGCCTGGACGGTCCGCGAGGCCAGGTCGTAGGGCCCGGCCGGGTCGAGGGAGGTGACCGAGTCGGTGGTCGCCATCCTCAGCAGCATCAGCTTCGGCGTCTGCTCCCCCGGGTGCGGGGCGTTGTCGTCCGGTTCACCGCAGGCAGCCAGGCAGATTCCCAGCGCACCGCCAGCAACGGCCGCCGACACTCGGCGCACCCACTCACTCACCGTCTCACCTCTCCCCAGCCCACAAACTCAACAACGCCCCCACGGGCTCCAAGTGACGGTAGCTCGTCAACGGAGCAACGAGCGGAGTGACTCCGGCGTGAGCGGTTCCAGCGACTTGACCACGAGCCGCCGCGGGGCGTCCGGGATGCTGATCCACTGCGGTACGGCGACGACGTACATACCGGCCGCTGTACCGGCCTGCGTACCGGTCATCGAGTCCTCGATCACCACGCAGTTCGCCGGGTCGACGCCAAGCTGCTCGGCCGCCGTCAGGTACGGCTCGGGGTGCGGCTTGCCGAGCGTCACCTCGTCACCGGCCACGATCACGTCGAACGGATCCGGCGGCAGGTGCCCGAGGACGGCGTCGATCATCGTCCGGTACGACGCCGAGACCAGGGCGCAGGGAACCGCCTCCTTGCGCAGCGCCTGCAGCAGGTCGAGCGCACCCGGCTGGAACGTGACCTCGCGGCGGAGCGCCCGGACCACCTCTGCGAACATCCGGTCCGCCAGCTGGTCGCCGGTGATCACGCCCGCCGGGATCCGCGCCATCCACACCTCGACCGCGTCCCGCAGGTCGCTGCCGATCAAGGACATGCAGTCCTCGAGTGTCCAGGTCGCGCCGAGCTCCGCGAGCAGCTCCAGCTGCACCTCCGCCCAGACCTTCTCGGAGTCGACCAACGTCCCGTCCATGTCCCACAGCACCGCTTGCAGGGCCGGCAACTACCGCTCCTCTACTCCGTCTCCACCACTTTGAGAAGCCACCAACCACTTTCGAGCGCCGAAAACGGTTGGTGGCTTCTCAAAGTCTCGGTGTTCATTCTCGCTGGTGGGGCTGGGGGTGGGGACGGCGGGTGCGCAGCGACACGTTCCGCCAGGGGTGAAACGCGGCGCGTGGCGACGGCCGAACACGTAGGCTGGCACTCCGGTTTCCGGTGACCCGCCGGATTGGCTACAGAGACGACAGGGGGGCCTGCGAGTGGTTGACCTCGCGAACCTGAGGGACCCGGTCGTGATCGCCGCGTTCGAGGGCTGGAACGACGCGGCCGAGGCCGCCACCGGAGCGGTCGACCACCTGATCGACGAGTGGGACGCGGAGCTCGTCACGGAGATCGACCCCGAGGACTACTACGACTACCAGGTGAACCGGCCCCGGGTCGACATCGACGACGACGGCGTCCGCCGGCTGACCTGGCCGACGACCCGGATCTACCTGGCCCGCCCGGGCGACACCGGCCGCGACGTGCTGCTGATCCGCGGCGTCGAACCGAACATGCGCTGGCGCGCGTTCTCCAAGGAGCTGCTGCAGCTCGTCGACGAGTCGAACGCGCAGATCGTCGTCGTGCTCGGCGCGCTGCTCGCGGACTCGCCGCACACCCGGCCGATCCCGGTGTCCGCGACATCGTCCGACGAGGAGCTGTCGGCGGCGTGGAGCCTGGAGCCGTCGACGTACGAGGGGCCGACCGGGATCACCGGCGTCTTCGCCGACCTGTGCAGCACGCTCGGCGTCCCGTCGGTGTCGATCTGGTCCGCGATCCCGCACTACATCGCCGGTACGCCGTGCCCGAAGGCGTCGCTGGCGCTGCTCGGCAAGATCGAGGAGCTGCTCGACCTGACCATCCCCGAGGGCGAGCTGCCCGAGCTGGCCCGGGCCTGGCAGCGCGGCGCCGACGAGCTCAGCGAGGAGGACCCGGAGGTCGCGGAGTACGTGCAGTCGCTCGAGGAGCAGCGCGACACCGCCGACCTGCCCGAGGCCACCGGCGAAGCCATCGCCGCCGAGTTCGAGCGCTACCTGAAACGCCGCAACAAGAATCACCCGGGCGAGTAGGACATTGCCTCGCAGAGCGACGTCTGGTTGACCACGAGTGACGACATCGCAGAGCACTATCTGCACTATCTGGCGGTGTAACCCCGCGAGCTGTGGCGCGTTGTTACCAGTGGGTTTATATTCGACCGCACTACTGGGGGGTGACGGCGTGCCGTCACCGGGACCACGGGGAGCAATCAGATGCGCGACGAGCGGGGCGGGAGCTCGATCCCTGCGCTGGCTGTGCTCGTCCTGCTCGGCGTGGTCGCCGCCGTCGGCATCTTCGGTAACAAGGACCACCCCACCCCGGTCGACCTGACCACACTGGCCGCGTCGACGACCGCCACCACGATCGCCACCGCGCCGCTCGACACCGACCCGTTCTCCGGGACAAGCGGCGTGGTCGTACACCCGCGGTCCGAGGTCGCGCTGTTCAGCTCCCCCGACGCCGGCGACGCGTTCGGGAAAATCGCACCCACCCAGTTCGGTCCGACCTGGTTGCCGGTCGTGGACCAGACCGACGGCTGGGTCCGGGTGCTGCTCCCCTCGAAGCCGAACCGATCCACCGGTTGGCTTCAGGACGAGGACCTCGACCGGGCCACCTCGTCGTACCTGATCCGCGTGCACACCAGTTCGCGGACGCTGGAGCTCTTCGAGAACAACAAGAGCCTGGGCAGCTGGAAGGCCGGGGTCGGCGCGAAGAAGACGCCGACGCCGCCGGGCCGGACGTTCCTGCTCGGCTCGATCATCGACCACAAGCGCTCGGCGTCGCCGATCGTGCTCCCGTTGGGTGCGCACAGTCCCACCTTGGACACGTTCGGTGGCGGACCTGGTACCGTCGCGATCCACGGCTGGCCGAATCCGCACGTGTTCGGTGCGGCGATCAGCGCGGGCTGCGTCCGGGTGCCGAAGACGGCGCTCGCCGATCTGCAGAAGGTTCCGCTCGGGACGCTCGTCCTGATCGACAGCAAATAAGGAGATTCCGATGCGACGCCCACTGACTCCGACGGTGCTGACGGCTGCGGCCGTGGCCGGCGTCGTGACGTTCAGCCTGGTCGCGAGTGCCCCCCTCGGCAACGCAGCGGCCCGCCCCTCCTCCGCGTACGCGGTCAGCGCCGACGGCCAGGTGCCGATCCCGAAGACGCCGTACGCCGAGTCGCTCGACGGCAAGCGGCAGACGACGTCCGCGCTCGAGCTCCCGCAGAACCCGCTGCTCTCGGTCCGGGCCGGTACGGCGACCGCGGGCAACGACTCGGCGTCGGTCGAGCTGTTCGACATCGTCGTCGGGCCGGACATCCTCAGCCAGGTGAAGGTCCCGCCGGAGCTCAAGCAGCAGTGCGCGAACCTGCCGAAGACCGGCGTCTCCGACCTGCCGCTGCCCGACCTCGCGCTGCCCGGCCTGCCCAGCCTGCCGGCGCTGAGCACCAAGGACCTGCCGGTGAAGAACCTGCCGGACCTGTGCAACCTGCTGCTGACGCCGCCGAAGTCGCTGCTCGCGATCGACTCCCTGAACGTGTGGTGCTCCGGCGGCAAGGGCGGCATCGACATCGGCTCGCTGACGCTGCTCGGTCAGACCGTCAAGGTACCGACCACAACGCAAGGCGCCGCCCTGCCGTCCAACCCGCTGGCGAGCATCAAGGTCAACACCCAGGCCAAGCACTCCGACGGTGCCTTCACCGTCACCGGCCTGACCATCGAACTGGGCGGCGGCGCCGAAACCATCAACCTCGCGTCGGCCACCTGCGCCAAGCCGGCCGCCAAACCCAAGCCCACCCCGAAGCCCCCGGTGGACAACCCCGCCCCACCCCAGGTCAACACCCCACCGGCAGCCCCGGTCCCGACCCCGGTCAAGACGCACCAGGCCGTCACCGGCTGACGATCCACAGCACAGAACCCTCGCCCCGTCCGGGTCGAGGGTTCTTGCATTCAGCAACCAGCTACTGAGCTAGATGTGATGTCCAGGGAGGTTGGTCAGTCGGGTGATGGGTGGTTGGCCTCCGATGGCGGAGTGGGGTCGGTGGTGATTGTAGAAGTGGAGCC
>NZ_JBVIKS010000001.1:1210496-1690239 GCF_055580825.1 Kribbella sp. NPDC031520 | reverse complement strand
GGCTCCACTTCTACAATCACCACCGACCCCACTCCGCCATCGGAGGCCAACCACCCATCACCCGACTGACCAACCTCCCTGGACATCACATCTAGGTCCGGCGGGTCAGCCGGATCAGCGGGTGCCCTGGTACAGGCCGGGCGCGTAGGTGCGGGCGGCCTGGTCGAGGGCTGGGACGAGTTCGGGGTTGGGCCCGAGTGGGATGACGATCTGCCCGCTCGGGTCCTGAGCGAGCTCCGGATGCCGGATCAGGAAGTCGGGCGCGGCCGGGATCAGCAGGAGGCGGACGTACGGGCCGTAGACCTGCGGCAGGTTCGTCTGCGGGTTCCGGACCGTGTGGCCGGAGGTCAGTACGGCGAGACCGGCCAGCTCGCCCCAGTAGCAGCCCCACGACCCGGCGGGGTCCTCGTACCGCAGGCCGTTCGGGTCGAACCAGAAGCGCCGCGTCCGGGTCAGCGTCCGCAGCTTCAGCGCAGGGATACCGCCGACGAGCAGCAGGATCACCGTCAGCACCAGGAACGTGGTCCGTACGCTGCCGCTCGCCAGCACGCTCAGGACCAGGCAGACCGCGGCGGCGACGCCGAGCCCGACGATGCCCTTGACGATGGTGCGGCTGTTGCCGGCTGAGACGTCGATCGCGATGCTCATCGCCCCGACGCTAGCGGCTCAGGTGGTCAGCTCCTTGGACATCAGCGCGGTGACGGTGCCGTCGGGGAGGCGCTGGCTGCCGACCACCTCGTACCCTCGCCCGGTGTGGAAGGTGAAGGCCGGCGTTTCGGCCCGGACGGCGGCGACCACCCGGTCGAACGGCTGCGCGGAGCGTTCGATCGCCCGGTACACCTTCGTCGCGATGCCCTGGCGGCGGTGCTCGGGGTCGATCACGATCCGCTCGATCAGCAGGAACCGGTCCGCGTACGTCCGGGTGAACGACTCGAAGGCGAGCCCGTCGTACGCCGATCCGGGCGAGAACGTGAGCACGAAACCGGCCGGCGTACCGTCGAGGTCGACGACCACGGCGTGTGCGGCGATCAGCCGCAGCCAGTCCAGCCGGTCGGCGCCGAGCGGCTCGACGAGCCCGTCGGCGGTGGCGTTCAGCGCGACGACCGCGGCGGCGTCGGCGGCGGTCATCGGGCGGAGTCTCACACTGCCCAGGGTCGCACGGTAAACGCTTGCTCCGGGAGGGGTCTCCCTGGCTGCACCCTGGCCGGGACCCCGAAAATCGGGGCCCGCCCTTGGGAATGACCTGGGCCGTGTGCAATGTTGAGCCTAGTGAACTCAAGTTTGTTGCGTCACGGATTTGAACCGAGGCGGACGAACGGGCAACATTGAGTCTGCATCACTCAACTTCGTGGAGGTAAAGAATGGCCCGCGCGGTCGGAATCGATCTCGGTACGACGAACTCCGTCATCGCCGTACTGGAAGGTGGCGAGCCCACCGTCATCCCCAACGCCGAGGGAGCGCGCACGACGCCCTCGGTGGTGGCCTTCGCCAAGAACGGCGAGGTCCTGGTCGGCGAGGTGGCGAAGCGCCAGGCCACCACGAACGTCGACCGCACCATCCGCTCCGTCAAGCGGCACATGGGCGAGAACTGGTCCGTCGACATCGACGGCAAGAAGTTCACCCCGCAGCAGATCAGCGCGTTCGTGCTGCAGAAGCTGAAGCGGGACGCCGAGGCGTACCTCGGGGAGCAGGTCACCGACGCGGTCATCACCGTGCCGGCGTACTTCTCCGACGCGCAGCGCCAGGCGACCAAGGAGGCCGGCGAGATCGCGGGCCTGAAGGTGCACCGGATCGTCAACGAGCCGACCGCGGCCGCGCTCGCGTACGGCCTGGACAAGGGCGCCGAGCAGACCATCCTGGTCTTCGACCTCGGTGGCGGTACGTTCGACGTCTCGCTGCTGGAGATCGGCGACGGTGTCTTCGAGGTGAAGGCGACCAGCGGTGACAACCACCTCGGTGGTGACGACTGGGACAACCGGATCGTCCAGTGGCTGGTGACCCAGTTCAAGAACAAGAACGGCACCGACCTGTCCGGCGACAAGATGGCCATGCAGCGGCTGAACGAGGCCGCCGAGAAGGCCAAGATCGAGCTGTCCGCCGCGGCCGAGACCACGATCCACCTGCCGTACCTGAGCCTGACCGACTCCGGCCCGCTGCACCTGGAGGAGAAGCTCTCCCGGGCCGAGTTCCAGAAGATGACCAACGACCTGCTCGAGCGCGCCCGCGCCCCGTTCAAGGCCGTCATCAAGGACGCCGGGATCGACGTCAGCAAGATCGACCACGTGATCCTGGTCGGCGGTTCGACCCGGATGCCCGCGGTGGCCGACCTGGTCAAGGAGCTGACCGGTGGCAAGGACCCGAACAAGGGCGTGAACCCGGACGAGGTCGTCGCGGTCGGCGCCTCCCTGCAGGCCGGTGTGCTGAAGGGTGAGGTCAAGGACGTCCTGCTGCTCGACGTGACCCCGCTGAGCCTCGGCATCGAGACCAAGGGCGGCGTGTTCACCAAGATCATCGAGCGCAACACCACGATCCCGACCAAGGGCTCGGAGATCTTCACCACGGCCGAGGACAACCAGCCGTCGGTGATGATCCAGGTCTACCAGGGCGAGCGCGAGATGGCCCGCGACAACAAGTCGCTCGGCAACTTCGAGCTGACCGGCCTGCCGCCGGCGCCGCGGAACGTGCCGCAGATCGAGGTCACCTTCGACATCGACGCGAACGGCATCGTGCACGTGAACGCCAAGGACCTGGCCACCGGCAAGGAGCAGCGGATGACGGTGACCGGTGGCTCCGCGCTGCCGAAGACCGACATCGACCAGATGGTCCGCGACGCCGAGCAGTACGCCGAGGAGGACCGCAAGCGCCGCGAGGCCGTGGAGAACCGCAACCAGGCGGAGTCGCTGGTCTACCAGACCGAGAAGTTCCTGCAGGAGAACGAGGACAAGGTTCCGGACGACGTCAAGACCGAGGTCAAGGACGGCGTCGCCGAGCTGAAGAAGGCCCTCGAGGGTGAGGACGCCGACGTGATCAAGACCGCGTCGGAGAAGCTCGCCCAGTCCAGCCAGAAGATGGGTGCCGCGATGTACGCGAACGCCCAGGCCGCCGGCGGTTCGACCGACGGCGCCACCTCCGACGACGCGAGCTCGAGCAGCAGCACCGACGACGACGTCGTCGACGCCGAGATCGTGGACGAGGACCGGCCGCAGGACAAGACGGAGGACAAGTGACGGATCGACCGACTGGCAGCGAGTTCGGTGACGGCGAGCCCGTCATCCGCGACAAGCGCCGGATCGACCCGGACACCGGAAAGCTGCGGGAGCCCTCCGAAGGGGCTCCCGCGGCCGACGGCCCCGACGGCCAGCAGCCGCCGCGGGATCCGTCCGACCTGGTCGGTCCGTCCGCACAGGAGGCCCTGCTGACCGAGGCGCTGAAGGAACGTACGGCGGACCTGCAGCGACTGCAGGCGGAGTACGTGAACTACAAGCGCCGGGTCGACCGGGACCGCGAGGCGGCCCGCGAACTGGTGGTCGGCACCGTGCTCACCGAGTTGCTCGGGATCCTGGACGACATCGGCCGGGCCCGTGAGGCGGGTGAGCTGGAAGGCGCGTTCAAGGCGGTCTCCGAGTCGCTGGAGCGGGTCACCGAGAAGCTCGGCCTGGTGAAGTTCGGCGAGAAGGGCGACCCCTTCGACCCGCGGATCCACGAGGCCCTGCTGCACAACTACTCCGACGAGGTCGACGGCCCGACCGCGACCATGATCATGCAGCCGGGCTACCGCCTCGGTGAGCGGGTCCTGCGGGCGGCCCGGGTGGCCGTGTCGGAGCCGACCGAACAACTGCCGGCCGAAGCCGCGAAGGCCGACGCACCGGTGGAGAGCACTGATGACGACAAGCCCGCGGACGAGTCCGCGGAGTAACCGGCACGACGGGAGGGGAGGCGCCAGATGAGCACGAAGGACTGGATCGAGAAGGACTTCTACAAGGTGCTGGGCGTCTCCAAGACCGCCGAGCCCGACGAGATCAAGAAGGCCTACCGCAAGCTCGCGCGGCAGTACCACCCGGACTCCAACGCCGGCGACACGAAGGCGGAGGCCAAGTTCAAGGAGGTCTCCGAGGCGTACGACGTGGTCGGCGACCCGAAGAAGCGCAAGGAGTACGACGAGGCGCGGCGGCTGTTCGGCAGCGGCGGCTTCCGGATGCCGGGCGGCAGCAGCCAGGGCGGCGGGTTCGACTTCAACGTCGGTGACCTGTTCAACCGTGGCGGCCAGGGCGCCGGCGGCGGGCTGGGGGACATCCTGGGCGGCATGTTCGGCGGTGGTGGGCGGACCACGACCACCTCGACGACGGCCCGCCCGCGGCGCGGCCAGGACATCGAGACCGAGGCGACGATCGAGTTCGCCGAGGCCGTGAACGGTGTCACGGTCGGGCTCCGGATGACCAGCGACGAGCCGTGCCCGACCTGTCGCGGTACCGGCGCGAAGTACGGCACAGTGCCGAAGGTCTGCCTGAAGTGCGAGGGCACCGGGATGCAGACCTCGGTCCAGGGCGGCGTGTTCGCCATGACCGAGCCGTGCACCGAGTGCAAGGGCCGCGGTCTGGTCGTCGACCAGCCGTGCGAGACCTGCCACGGCTCCGGCCGCGGCCAGTCGAGCAAGACCATGCAGGTCCGCATCCCCGCGGGCGTGCAGGACGGTCAGCGGATCCGCCTGAAGGCCAAGGGCGCGGCGGGCGAACGGGGTGGCCCCGCGGGCGACCTCTACGTCACCGTGCACGTCAAGCCGCACCGGATCTTCGGCCGGCAGGGCGAGCACCTGACGCTGAGCGTCCCGGTGAGCTTCACCGAGGCGGCGCTGGGTGCCGAGATCAAGGTCCCGACCCTGGACGGCATGCCGGTCACGGTCCGGATCCCGGCCGGTACGGCGAACGGCAGCAAGCTGCGCGTCCGCGGCAAGGGTTCGGTGCGCCGGGACGGTACGAAGGGCGACCTGCTGCTCACCCTCGAGGTGCAGGTGCCGCACGAGTTGACCGACGAGCAGAAGGAAAAGCTGCAGGAGTTCAACTCCGCGTCCGACCATCCTGATCTGCGGGCCGGGTTGTTCGGGAGTTCCTGATGGGTATCCCGTTCAGCCAGGTGCCGACCTGGGACGACCGCACCCCGATCTACGTGATCTCGGTGGCGGCCCAGCTGGCCGGTATGCATCCGCAGACGTTGCGCCAGTACGACCGGCTCGGGCTGGTGGTGCCGAGCCGGGCGTCCGGCCGCGGCCGGCGGTATTCGGCCTACGACGTGGCCAAGCTCAGGTACGTTCAGCACCTGAGCCAGGAAGAGGGCGTCAACCTCGCGGGCATTCGGCACGTTCTCGCGCTACAGTCCGAAGTGGAGGACCTGCGTCAGCGGGTCAACCAGCTACTGGCAGAGGTCCAGCGTGGTGTCGGCGCCTCCCGGCGTCCCGCCGCGAGCCGGGTCTTCTCCGCCGGCCCCGCGGGCGACGTGATCGCCATGGGCCGGCAGCAGACCACGACCCGGTGGATCCGCACCCAGCCTCTGGAACTCGGCTCGCGCTGATCCCCCGCACAACAAGCCACCGGAGGCTTTCCGAACCACCCCTCGGGCACCTCCGGCGCGGCGGAGGTCGTCGTTTCCCCCATCGGCGCCTCCGCAAGTCGAAGGTGCGCTGTCCCCCCGGCGCCCTTCGGCCACCGCAGGGTGGTCCGTTGAGGACCGCCCTGCGGTTCTCTCGTTCACCGTCCGTGCCAGGACCGCCCTGCGGTTCTCGTTCACCGTCCGTTCCTGTTGTCTGCGGCGCGTGACCGCATACGCTGGCCAGGTGACGCTGAAGCTGGAGACGGACCGGCTTGTGATCCGGGACTGGGAGGAAGACGACGCCGACGCCGCGCTGGAGATCTTTGGCTCCGCCGACGTGGCGCCCTGGCTGTCACCGGCCATCGACAAGGTGCCGGACGCCGCGACCATGCGGCTGATCCTGCAGTCCTGGATCGAGGCCCAGCCGAACTTCGTGGTACCCGCGGGCCGCTGGGCGGTCGCGCGGCGCGCCGACGGCGAGGTCGTCGGCGCACTGCTGATCCGGCTGCTCCCGCCGTACGAGGAGGATCTGGAGATCGGCTGGCAGCTCCGCCCGAGCGCCTGGGGTCACGGGTACGCGACCGAGGCGAGCCGCGGCCTGATGCGCTGGGCGTTCAGCGGCGGTGAGGTCGACGAGCTGTTCGCCGTCGCCCGACCGGCGAACACCCGCGCGATCGCGACCGCGAAACGCCTCGGCATGGAGTGGGTCGGCGAGACCGACAAGTACTACGACCTCAATCTGCAGGTGTACCGGATCCGCGCGTCCGAGTTCGCCAGCTGATCAGTTTGCCCGCTCGAGGGGTGGTGCCGGAACCGGCGCCACCCCTCTCGTCCGTCCGGAACCCTGAGATGACCCTGGAATCTCCCAGAGTTGAGTGGAATGGACTCAAGTTTGGATAGGTTGTGTCTGGTGACTGTTGTTGCTGGAACTTGAAAGGCTGGAACCAGATGGACGTTCAGCGGTTGACGACCCTGGCGCGGGAAACCCTGTCGGTCGCGATCCGTCAGACCTCCGCGGCGGGCAACCCGACCGTGGAGCCGATTCACCTGCTGTCTGCGCTGCTCGCGCAGCCCGAGGGCACCACGATCGGCCTGCTCGAGGCGGCCGGCGGCGACCTCGACGCCGTACGCCGGAAGACCGCCGAGCAGCTGAGCCGCCTGCCGAAGGCGAGCGGTGGCAGCGTGCAGGCGCCGAGCCTGTCGCCGAAGACCGGTGACGTGCTGAACCAGGCGGAGCAGCGGGCCCTCGGGCTGGGTGACGAGTACGTCTCCACCGAGCACCTGCTGATCGCGCTCGCGACCGTCGAGACGCCGGCTCAGTCCGCGCTCGGTGTGACCGCCGATGCGCTGCTGAAGGCGTTCGACGAGATGCGCGGCAACCGCCGGATCACCTCGCCGGAGGCCGAAGGCACCACCAAGACGCTGGAGAAGTACGGCGTCGACCTGACCGAGCGGGCCAAGGACGGCAGGCTCGACCCGGTGATCGGGCGTGACTCCGAGATCCGCCGCGTGGTGCAGGTGCTGTCCCGCCGGACCAAGAACAACCCGGTGCTGATCGGTGAGCCCGGCGTCGGCAAGACCGCCGTCGTCGAGGGGCTGGCCCAGCGGATCATCGCGGGCGACGTCCCCGAATCGCTGCGCGGCCGCCGGCTGATCAGCCTCGACCTCGGCGCGATGGTCGCCGGTGCGAAGTACCGCGGTGAGTTCGAGGAGCGGCTGAAGGCCGTGCTGACCGAGATCAAGGAGTCCGACGGTCAGATCATCACGTTCATCGACGAGCTGCACACCGTCGTCGGCGCCGGTGCGTCCGGTGAGGGCGCGATGGATGCCGGCAACATGCTGAAGCCGATGCTGGCCCGCGGCGAGCTGCGGATGATCGGTGCGACCACGCTCGACGAGTACCGGACCCGGATCGAGAAGGACCCCGCGCTGGAGCGCCGGTTCCAGCAGGTGTTCGTGGGTGAGCCGAGTGTCGAGGACTCGATCGCGATCCTGCGCGGTCTGAAGGAGCGGTACGAGGCGCACCACAAGGTCGCGATCTCCGACTCCGCCCTGGTCGCCGCGGCGTCGCTGTCCAACCGGTACATCACCGGCCGGCAGCTGCCCGACAAGGCGATCGACCTGGTCGACGAGGCCGCGTCCCGGCTGCGGATGGAGATCGACTCGTCCCCGGTCGAGATCGACTCGCTGCGCCGTACCGTCGACCGGCTGAAGATGGAGGAGCTCGCGCTGTCCCGTGAGGACGACCCCTCGTCGCAGGAACGGCTGCAGCGGCTGCGCGCCGACCTCGCCGACCGCGAGGAGGAGCTGCGTGCGCTCGAGGCCCGGTGGGAGCGGGAGAAGTCCGGCCTGAACCGGGTCGGTGAGATCAAGGAGCGGATCGACGAGCTGCGCGGCCAGGCCGAACGGGCCCAGCGCGACGGCGACCTGGAGACCGCGGCCCGGATCCTGTACGGCGAGATCCCGCAGCTCACCAAGGAGCTCGAGGAGGCCGCCGACGCCGAGGAAGAGGTCGCCGAAGGCCCCGAAGCGATGGTGAACGAGGAGGTCGGCCCGACCGAGATCGCGGAAGTCATCGCGATGTGGACCGGCATCCCGACCGGGCGCCTGCTCGAGGGCGAGACCGGCAAGCTGCTCCGGATGGAGGACGAGCTCGGGCACCGGCTGATCGGTCAGCGCGAGGCGGTCAAGGCCGTCAGCGACGCCGTCCGGCGGGCCCGCGCGGGCATCTCCGACCCGGACCGGCCGACCGGATCGTTCCTGTTCCTCGGTCCGACCGGTGTCGGCAAGACCGAGCTGGCGAAGGCGCTCGCGGACTTCCTGTTCGACGACGAGCGGGCGATGGTCCGGATCGACATGTCGGAGTACGGCGAGAAGCACAGCGTCGCGCGGCTGGTCGGTGCTCCGCCCGGGTACGTCGGGTACGAGGAGGGCGGCCAGCTGACCGAGGCGGTCCGCCGTCGTCCGTACTCGGTGATCCTGCTCGACGAGGTGGAGAAGGCGCACCCCGAGGTCTTCGACATCCTGCTGCAGGTGCTCGACGACGGGCGGCTGACCGACGGCCAGGGTCGTACGGTCGACTTCCGGAACGTGATCCTGATCCTGACCAGCAACCTCGGTTCGGCGTACCTGGCCGACATGTCGCTGGACGACAAGGTCAAGCGGGACCAGGTGATGGCGGTCGTACGGACGTCGTTCAAGCCGGAGTTCATCAACCGGCTGGACGAGATCGTGCTGTTCGACGCGCTCGGCAGCGAGGAGCTGACGCAGATCGTCGGCCTGCAGATCGACAGCCTGCAGCGCCGGCTCACCGACCGGCGGATCACGCTGGACGTCGACGAGGGCGCGATGGAGTGGCTGGCGATGACCGGGTACGACCCGGTGTACGGCGCCCGTCCGCTGCGCCGGCTGGTGCAGTCCGCGATCGGCGACGAGCTCGCCCGCGGTCTGCTCGACGGCTCGATCCGCGACGGCGAGACCGTACGGGTGACGCTCAACGAGTCCAAGGACGCGCTGGACGTCTCTGCCGCACGATGAGTTGTGCATGGGGCCCGGTTCTTGCCGGGCCCCTTTCCTTTATGCGGGTTCGTAGCTGAGTGCGACGACGCCTGTCTCGAGGGTGTGTTGCGCCGTCAGTTTGAGCTCGGTGCGTGGGCCTTCGAGCTTCGTACCGGTGCCGAGGACGAGCGGGTGCACCAACAGGTCCAGCTGGTCGACCAGGCCGTTCTCCAGCAGGCTGTACAGAAGCGTCGGGTTGCCGTACATCATGATGTCGCCGCCGTCCTCCGCCTTGATCCGCTTGAGCGCCGCGATCGCGTCGCCCTTCAGGAGCGTCGCGTTCCAGGTCAGCTCGCCGGTCAAGGTGCTGGAGGCAACAAGTTTGGGCAGTTCGCGGAGGCGGTTCGCGTACGGGTCGTCCGCGTCGCCCCACGCGGCCGAGAACATCTCGTAGGTACGGCGTCCGCACAGGAAGTAGTCGCAGGACGCGAGCTTCTCGATGGACAGCCGGACCGCTTCGTCCTGGAAGTACGGCTGCGCCCAGCCGCCGAATGACGTACCGCCGATGCCGCCCGGATCCTCGACGACACCGTCGAGCGTGATCAGGGTCGAAGCAATGAGCTTGCGCATGATTCTCCTCTCGTCAGGTGTGTAGACCGGGCGCGCGGGCGAAAGGAATCGGGGAGAATGGACCGTGACTTCACGCGCTGACTGGATCAACACGACCCACGACTGGGCGGCCTCGGTCGACCGTGCACACCTGGAGGCGATCCGGGCCGATCCGGAGCGGTACGCGCCCGGCGGCGTACGGCATCTGCTGCTCGAGGTGCTCGCGTACGCGGACGACGAGGCGGAGTCGTTCGGGGAACGCGGCGCCTGCACCGTCGAACTGCACGCCGACGGCTCGATCGCGGTCACCGACTACGGCCGCGGCACCGACACCCGCGTCGACGAACATGGGAACGTCGTGCGGAAACCGGTGATGGCCACCAAGGACCTCCGCTTCTTCGACGACCCGTCCGCCCCGCTGCTACCGGACGGCCACCCGCGTCGCGGCGTGTCGGTGGTCGCTGCCCTCAGCCAGTGGCTCATCCACACGAACCGCCGCACGAACGGCTCCTGGACCCAGCGCTACGAACACGGCATACCGGTCACCGGCCTGGACCCGCTCGAGCCCGACGGCACCACCGGCACGACCGTCCACTTCCTCCCCGCCGCCGACGTGACGCCGCTCGACGGATTCCCGCACCTCGACATCTCCGTCGTACGGCTTGGGTGATCTGGGAGGATCGGGGGATACGGGGGTTGTGGAAGGACGGTTGATGACAGGGCAGCGCGGTGACGAGCCGGGCCCGTACAGCGGGTTGTTCGGTGGCGTTCCGGATCCGTACGACTACCGGGAGGTCGTCACCCCGAAGCAGGTCACGGTCGCCGCGGTCATCTCCGCCGGTCTCGGCGCGATGTGCCTGCTACTGGCCGGCCTGGCGCTCACGTCCGCCGGCGCCCAGATCTCCCAGGTCCTCACCGGCTCCCGCGGCAACACCCCGGTCGCCGTCGCGGCCGCTCTCGTCTGCGCGGTCATCTACCTGGTACCGGCCATCTACATCCGCAAGCGCCACTCGTGGGCCCGCTACATGCTGATCGCAGTAGCCGCCATGGGCATAGCCGGCGGCCTGATGGCTCTACCCGCAAGCCTCCTGGGCCTGGCGCTCCACGTCGCCCTGCTGACCCTCATGCTCCAACGTCCCACCAAACTCTGGTTCCACGTTCACTGAGGACGTCGCTAGAGCTTCTTCAGTCGGGTGAGGGCTTCTTGGAGGACTTCGGGTTGTTTGCAGAAGGCCCAGCGGACCAGGGGTTTCCCGGCTGATTGGTGGTCGTAGAAGACCTGGGTGGGGATGGCTACCACGCCGGTTTTCTCGGGGAGTTGGCGGCAGAACTCGATGCCGTCGGTGTGGCCGAGGGGGCGGATGTCGGTGGTGACGAAGTAGGTGGCGGCGGGGCGGTGGACCTCGAAGCCCAGCGTGGTCAGGCCGTCGCAGAGGAGGTCCCGGCGGGTGCGCAGGTCAGCGCACAACGTCTCGTAGTACTCGTTGCCTAGGGCAAGGGCATTGGCGACGGCGGGCTGGAACGGGGCGCCGGAGGTGTAGGTCAGGAACTGCTTGGCGGTGGTCACGGCAGTGACCACCTCGGGCGAGCCGGTGACCCAGCCGATCTTCCAGCCGGTGACCGCGAACGTCTTCCCGGCGCTGCTGATCGAAACGGTCCGGTCCGCCATCCCGTCGTACGTCGCCAGCGGCCGGTGCGTCCCGTCGTACACCAGGTGTTCGTAGACCTCGTCGGTGATGACGACCAGGTCGTGCTCGACGGCGACGTCGCGGATGCCGCGGAGTTCGTCGTCGGTGAGTACGGTGCCGGTCGGGTTGTGCGGGGAGTTGATCAGCAGCACCTTCGTCCGCGGCGTGACCGCGGCGCGGAGCTCGTCGAGGTCCAGGCGGTACGACGGGGCGCGCAACGTGACCGGTACGCGGCGGCCGCCGGCGAAGGCGATGCCGGCCGCGTACGAGTCGTAGTACGGCTCGAGCGCGATCACCTCGTCGCCGGGCTCGACGAACGCGAGCAGCGCGGCCGCGATCGCCTCGGTCGCGCCGGTGGTGACGAGGACCTGCGTGGCCGGGTCGTACGTGAGCCCGTAGAACCGCTGCTGGTGATCCGCGATCGCCTGCCGGAGCGCCGGTACGCCACGACCGGGCGGGTACTGGTTCGCACCGGAACGGATCGCGGCGATCGCGTCCTCGAGCAGCGAGTCCGGCCCGTCCCGGTCCGGGAAGCCCTGGCCCAGGTTCACCGATCCGGTCGCGACGGCGAGCGCGGACATCTCCGCGAAGATCGTCGTACCGAGGCCTTCCAACCGCTCAGCGTGTGCGCGCATCCATCAACCTTCGACGGCCGTGACCATGTGTGCAAGCCAGGCGCGCGCGGACGAGCGATCGGCCGCCGTGAACGACGCCTCGAGCTCGTCCTCGACCTTCCGGATCGCCGGGGTCGCCTCGTCGAGCCGGCGGGCTCCGGCGTCGGTCAGGTGGACCTGCTGGGTACGCCGGTCCTTCGGGTTCGGCCTGCGCTCGATCAGCCCGGCCCGCTCCATCCCGGTGATCAGCTCGTTGGCCGACTGCCGCGTGGTGCCGACCACCCGGCCGACGTCGGCGATGGTCAGACCCGGATCCTTCCGGACGCAGAGCAGCGTCCCGTACTGCTGCACCGACAGCCCGTGCTCGTCGAGCGCCTCGGCGAGCACGGAGCGCATGCTCAGCCAGGCGTGCCGGACGAGGAACGTCACGCAGCCGTCGTCGCCATAGGAGTCCATGCTCCCCATTCTGCCCGGGTCCGTGAGTGGACACGAAAAGGAGATTGACAGGTTCCTGTCAATCGAGGATGATCGAGTTCTCGTCAGGGTCCTGACAATTATAGGAGATTTCGTGTCCTCCATCGACCTCATCCCCGAGCGGCGGCAACGCCGCATTCTCGCCATCCTGGTCGTCTCGGCGGTCCTGATCTGGATCGACTCGACCGTTCTCGGTATCGCTCTCGAACGCCTGGCCGACCCCGTCCATGGCCTCGGCGCCACGCCGGGCCAACTCCAGTGGGCCGTCGGCATCTATTCACTGCTCTTCGCCACCGCGCTGTTCCTGGCCGGTGCTCTCGGTGACCGCTACGGGCACCGGACCGTCCTCATGCTCGGTCTGCTGATCTTCGGTGGCGCCTCGGCCTGGGCCGCCTGGGCCACCGGACCGGTCGCGCTCGTCCTGGCTCGCGCCGCGATGGGCCTCGGCGGCGCGCTGATCATGCCGACCTCGATGGCCATCATCGGCTGGACGTTCCCACCGGAACGCCGGGCGGGCGCGATCGCGATCTGGGGCTCGTCGGCTGGTGTCGGCGTCGCCGTCGGACCGGTGCTGGGCGGCTTGCTGATCGACCACTTCTGGTGGGGTTCGGTGTTCACCATCAACCTGCCGATCGTCGCGTTCGGCCTGGTCGGCGCGGCGCTCGTCCTGCCGAACCCACGAAGCCCACAGCGCCGCCGGCTCGATCCGCTCGGCCTCGGCCTGTCCACCCTCGGTCTGCTCGGCCTCTCGTACGGACTGATCGAAGGCGGCCACCAGGGCGGCTGGAACCGCTGGCAGGTCTGGGCGAGCATTGCGGCTGGATTGGTCCTGCTCGCCGGATTCATCTTCTCCGAGTGGCGGGAACGGGAGCCGAGCTTCGATCCGCGCCTGTTCCGCAACCGCCGGTTCGCGGCCGGCAACTTCACCCTGGCGGTCGTGTTCCTGCTACTGACCGGCCAGAGTTTCTACCTCGCGTTCTACCTGCAGGGCGCCCGCGGGATGAGCGCCCTGTCGGCCGGTCTGATGTCGTTGCCTGCGGCAAGCGGTGTCATCGTCGGCTCGCAGTTGGGTTCGAGGCTGGCAGCCCGGTTCGGCGTCGCCAAGGTCTCGGGTACGGCGGTCTTCGTGCTGGCGGCGTGCTCCTCGATGAACCTGCTCTACGACGTCGACACCTCGCTGGTGTGGGTCGGAGTGGTCGGCGCACTCGTGGGTCTGTCCATCGGTATGACCACGGCCCCGACCACGACCGCGGTACTGGCGACGCTTCCGCTCGATCGCATGGGCGCCGGGTCGGCCGTCAACAACGTCCTTCGCCAGGTCGGCAGCGTCCTCGGGGTCGCCATTCTCGGCACGATCGTCTCGTCGACGTACCAGCATCGGATCGCGCCGTCGCTCGTCGGCCTCCCGGATGCCGCCGGTACATCGGCCGAGGCGACCCGGCACGTGGCGGGCACGCTCGGCCGCCCGGAGTTGGTGAAGGCCGCGAACGACGCCTTCATCCACGCCATGCATGTCGCGGCCCTGGTCGGTGCCGGCATCGTCCTGGTCGGCGCCGTAGTCCTGGTGCTCGCGTTCCGGGTGCCCAGGCCATCACAATCGCCGGCTCCCCAGCCCGGCGAGCGTAAGCCCGCCGACGCCGGACGATTGTGATGGGCTGAGGATCCTCAGTTCCAGGGTGACGGCGGCGGGGGCGGTACGACGGTGGGCCGGTCCTCGCACCAGCTCGCGCCGGTCCAGCCGCCGTCGTTGCCGCCCAGGTCGCGGACCTCGAACTCCGGCGGTCCATTGAAGTGGAACGTCCCGCAGTTGTTCACGAACGGCGCCCCGACGTTGCGGGCGTCGACGTTCTCGAACGTCGCCCAGCCGCCGACCCGGGCGTTCACCACGTTCGTCCCGGTGCCGTCGACGTGGATGTTGCGGACGGCAACTCCTCTGATCGCGTAGTCGTCCTTCACCGGCCAGTCGACGACGAACATCATCGCGTTGTACGTCGAGTCCAGGAACGAGCTGTCGGTGATCTCGATCCGGGCGGACATCGAGGACTGCAACGCGTACAGCCAGATCGCGCCGAGGCCGATGTCCCAGTTGAGGTCGCGCGGTCCGCCGCGGACGGTGGTGTTCCGCGCGAACGTCAGCGTCCCCTCGAACGGTGTCGCGTTGAACCGGGACCCGGCGTGCAGTGTGCTGCCCTCGCGGATCGGATCCGCGACCAGGTTGTCGGTGACCGCGTTGTCCCGCCCGCCGTAGATCGCGATGTCGTTCGCGACGACCGGTGTCTGCACGGTGTTGTGGTCGTACACGTTGTCGTGATCAGCCAAGTTCTCCGACCACATGGCCATACCGTCGTCGCCGCTGTTCCGGATGAAGTTGTTGGTCGCCCTGACGTTGGACACGCCCAGGTGCAGGTTGATGCCGTCAGCAACCGAATCGGTGATCACGTTGTTCCGGATCAGCAGGCCGTCCAACGGGCCGTCCAGCCAGATCCCGACCTTGGTGTGGTGCAGGTACAGGTTCTCGATCGTCGAGCCGCCGCCGATCGCGCCGCCGATCCCGTTCACCTGGTCGGTGTCGATGCGCTCGCGGACGTCACTCTCGATCGCGAAATCGGACAGGTGGACGTCGGTACTGCCGGTGTACTTGCCGTAGAACCCCGGCGCGCTGTGCGTCGACTTGTCCGGCGCCGGTTCGGCGAGCGGCAGGACCTTGCCCTTGATGATCGTCCACCAGTTGCCGGCGCCGCGGATCGTGACCTGGTCGACGACGATGTGGCGGTTCACCTGGAACGTGCCCGCGGGGATGAACACGGACCGGCCGAGCTTCTTCGCGGCGGCGATCGTACGGTCGATCGCGGGCGCCGCGTCGCGGTGGCCGGTCGGGTCGGCACCGAACAGCCGTACGTCGAGCGACCGCTTCGGCTGCTCGAGTGGCGCTTGGACGAGCTCGAAGTCGGCGACGTCGAGGACGGTCCAGGCTGCGGGCGTGTTCTGCGGTACGGCGAACCGTACGCGATCGCCGGCCTGGTACGTGTGGTCGAGGAGGACGCGCTGCTCGTCGTAGAAGTGGTTCGGGCGGAACGGTTTCGCGACCGGGTCGGGTTCGGGTTTCCACCAGCCGGGGATCGGGTCGACGTTCGGGTCGTTCGAGAACGGATACATGCCGTAGAGCCAGGCGTACTGCGATGTCAGCGTCATCGTGCGCTTGTGCTTGCCGTTGACGGTGACGTCGAGGGGCGCGGTGATGCCGCCGCCCGCCGGTGCGTCCGGGATGCTGTAGCGGAGGGTGAAGGCGTTCGCGGGGCGGGTCAGGGTGAACTCGACGTACTGCTTGGGTTGCAGGCGTACGGCGGTGCGGTTGGAGGCCTCGGCGGGGAGCGTGTACGCGTCCCGCCCTGGGCCGATCCGTTCGCCGGTGAAGGTGGCGTTCTCTGCCTCCTGCTCGACGAACGGTACGTCGGCGCCGCGGCCTGCTACGAGTGCTGGATCGAGGCCGGCGCGGGTGATGCGCGGGGACGTCGTGGCGGTTGCCGGTTGGGCTGTGGTGCTCAGCAGCGCGATCGTGAGTGCGACGGCGAGCAGGTGTGAACGGGACATTGGCGGATCCCCTCCGGACGAAGTGTCTGGAGGTTATGCAGCCGACGTGCTCAGCGCAAGATCTCGACAGGTTACAGAAATTTCCGAACCATGAAGATGTCCACGGGGTCTTCGCTCTCGACGACGAAGCCGTGCCGTTCGTACAGGCGGCGGGCCGGACTCCCTTGCAATACGTTCAACCTGACGGTCGAACGGTCCGCATCGGCGGCAGCCAGCACAGTTCCCAGAACTGCGGTGCCGAGCCCCCTGCCGTGGTGGCGCGGGTCGAGGTAGAAGTGCTCGAGCCAGCTGGCGTCGCCCGCCGGGCGGAGGGCGATCGAGCCGGCGAAGGTGCCTTCGACCTCGACGATCTGGGTGTGGGCAGGTGTGAACGAGTCGCGGAGGCGTTGGCGGACCCGGTGGTCGTCGTAGCGGCCCAGGCGTTCGAGGTCGGGGCGCATGGCGGCGGCGCGGATCTCGGCGAGCGGTTCGAGGTCGGCGGTGGTCGCGGGGCGGAGGGTCCAGTTCATGCGAGCCTTTGGTTCGGTACGGAGGGCGAGTTCACGCGGGTCTTGGGTCGGGGCGGAGGGCTCGGAGCCAGAGTTCGGTTTGGGCTATGTGGGCGGACGCGGCGGTGGCGGCGGCGGCCGGGTCGCGGGTCTGGATGGCGGCGAGGATCGCGCGGTGGCCGCGGTCGCTGGTCTGTTTGATCGCATCGAAGTCCGCGCCGGGTTCGAAGATCCGGTAGTGCCCGCCGCGGCCGCGGATCACCTCGGTGAGCGCGGTGACGGTCGGGTTGCCGCCGGCGACGCAGATCAAGCCGTGGAACTCGGCGTCCAGGTGCTGGATCTCGGTCGCGTCGGTGGTCGCCTCCAGCCGGTCGAGTACGGCGCACAGCCGGTCCGCGAGCTCCGGGTCCTGCCGGGCGGCTGCGAGCGCGGTGGCGTGTGACTCGAGCACCCGCCGTACCTCGAGCAGCTGCAGCACGCCCTCGAGCGGGATGAGCTCGACCGACAGTGAGAACCGGCTGATGATCTCGGCCGGGTCGAGCGCGGACACGTACGTGCCTGAGCCGTGCCGGGACTCGATCACGCCCAGCGCGCCGAGCGAACGGACTGCCTCGCGCAGCGAGCTCCGGGACACGCCCAGGTGGTCGCACAGCTCCGGCTCCGGCGGGAACTTCGCCCCCGGCCCGAGCTCGCCGGACGCGATCATCTGCCGCAACCCGGCCAGCGCCTTGTCCGTAGCAGCCATCTCTCACCTCCTCCCGAAGCGTAATTCCTCAGACCATTCCAGGTCACATCCAGCCAGACTGAGCCTATTCGGAGTGGCCGGCTCGAAGATTCATCAGACGTATGCCCGGATGAACCCCGGTAGATCGGAGGCCCGCCAGCGTCGCTCGGCCAGTTGCTCGGACGGCGTCCGGCCGTTGACCCAGACGGTGGTCATCCCGCGCTCGTGCGGCAGCGCGAGGTTCACCTCGAGGTCGTCGAACATCGCCGCCCGTACCGGGTCGACGGTGAACCGGGCGAGGAACGCGTCCAGGCTCTCGGCGTACGGCTTCGGGATCAGTTCCCCGGCGAGGATGTCGAAGACGCCGTCGATGCGATCGGTCAGTCCCAGCCGGGTGAGTACCTGCTCGGCGTGGTACGCCGACCCGTTCGTGTACACGTACCGCCGCCCGGGCAGCGTCGCGAGCGCGGCGACCATCGCCGGGTCCGGTGCGATCACCGAGTAGTCGATCCGGCGCTCGAAGTCGAGGAAGTGGTGCGGGTCGATCGTCCCGGTGACCATCGCGCCGCGCAGCGACGTGCCGTACTCCGCGACCAGCTCGGCCTGGATCCGGCGGGCTCCGGCGGCATCGGTGCCGTAGTACTGCGCGAGGGTCGAGAGGATGCCGTGCATGAGCTGCGCGGAGAGCGCGGATCCGGCCGGGTACAGCGTGTTGTCGAGGTCCAGGACCCAGGTGTCGATGTCCGCCAGCACCCGACCAGGGTAAGTGACACACTGGGAGCGTCATCGATGGGAGGACTCGCATGCCGACTGCGCTCGTGACCGGACCGGCGACCGGGATCGGCCGGGCGTTCGCGGACAAGCTGGCCCGGGAGGGGTACGACCTGGTGCTGGTGTCGCGGGACGAGGCACGGCTCAAGGAGACCGCGACTGAGCTGACCCGGCTGCACGGGGTCGAGTGCGAGGTACTGGCCGCGGACCTGACCGACCCGGACGACCTCGCCCGGGTCGAGGAGCGCTTCCGTACCGGGCCGGTCGAAGTACTCGTGAACAACGCCGGCTTCGGGCAGAAGAAACCGTTCTGGGAGAACCCGGTCGACGTCGAGGAGAAGCAACTCGACCTGCTGGTTCGGGTCGTACTGCGACTCACCCACGCCGCCGTACTGCCGATGATCGAGCGCGGCTCCGGTGCCGTGATCAACGTGTCGTCGGTCGCGGGGTTCCTGCAGCGGAACATCTACAGCGCGCACAAGGCCTGGGTCACGAGCTTCTCCGCCGGACTGGCGACGGGGCTGCACGCCCAGGGTGTCGCGGTGATGGCGTTGTGCCCGGGGTTCGTGCACACCGAGTTCCACGACCGGATGGCGATGGACAAGTCGGTCATCCCGTCGTTCATGTGGCTGGACGCGACCGACCTGGTCGACGCCGCCTGGAAGGACCTGATGGCCGGCAAGCCGATCTCGATCCCCAGTCGCCGCTACAAGCTGATCGCCGCCATCGCACGGTTCACGCCGCGGGCGCTGATCGCGCGGGTGTCAACCGTTGGACTGGACGGTCGCCGCCGGCCGTAGCGACTCGTACAGCGTCTTGGCCAGCGCCCCGGCGTACTTGTCGAGCTCGTCGCCGGACGGCGTGATCCCGGTGAAGTTCACCTCGAACCCGCGCTGGAAGCACGCTCCGAACAACAGGGCCGCCGCGGCCGGGACATCAGCGGTACGGCGGATCCGCCCGAGTTTCTGCTCCGCGCGGAGGTAACGGATCAGGCCCTCCTGCGCGCGGTGCGGGCCCGCGTTCAGTTGCTCGAGGCGGAGCCGGTGCGCGGTCAGCAGCTCGCGGGACGAGAACAGCGACACCAGGATCGGGAAGCCCTCGACGTAGAAGTCGATCGCTGTCCGGGCCAGTTGGGTCAGGTTGCCGCGGACCGTACCGTTGCCGGGGTTGCCGATCAGCTCCTTCAACGACCCGGGCAGCTCGGGCATCCGTTCGTGCAGGACCGCGAGCAGGATCGCCGACTTGTCCGCGAAGTGCTTGTAGAGCGCGGCTTCGGAGTACCCGGCGACCTGGGCGATCGACTTGGTCGTCGCCTTCGCGTACCCCTGCGTCCGCAGCACGTCCGCGGCCGCGTCCAGAATCTCGTCCCTGGTTCCCACCTGCGCAGCCTACCTTGACAGGTTGGTGAGTGTTCACTAACCATAGTGGGTGAGTGTTTACTAACCTGAAGGGGTCGAGATGAAGCTGGTTGTGTTCGGGGCGTCCGGACGGATCGGGACCGAGCTGGTGCGCCAAGGCGTGGCGGCCGGGCACGAGGTCACCGCGGTGGTCCGCAAGGGCTCGAGTCTGCAGGTGGAGCTACCCGAGCTCAGGCTGGTCGCGGCCCGGACCGGTGTGGCCGGCGGCCTCGCCGAGGTGGTGACCGCCGACGTGATGGACCCGAAGTCGATCGCCCCGGTGATCGCCGGGCACGACGCCGTACTGTCCGCCCTCGGCCCGCGTCCGAAGGGTCCGAGCGACGTGCTGACGAGCAGCGCCCGCAGCATCCTCCAGGCGATGGGCGACGTACGCAGGTACCTGGTCGTGAGCGTGGCCGGCATTCACGGGGGCAACGACGACCCGTTCACGCAGTTCGTCGTGAAGCCGATTCTGCAACGCCTCCTCCGCGAAGGGTTCGCCGACGCCCGCCAGATGGAGGAACTGGTCGGCGCGAGCACCGTCGACTGGACGATCTGCTGCCCACCCCGCCTGAGCGACAAGCCCGCGAAGGGCACGTTCCGCAGCAACACCGAAGGATCCGTCCGCGGCGGCTTCACGATGACTCGCGCGGACGTCGCCACCTACATGCTCAAGGCGATCGACGACACCGCTTTGATCCGCAAGACAGTGGTGATCTCGAACTAGTGTCCTGAGTCGGAAGTTCGGCGAGAGATTTCGGTGGTCAGGTGCGTGCATCGGGGTGCTTGGTCAGTGGCCTCGATGCGGAGCATCGTGGGCGCTGGGCAAGTGCCGCGAGGTGCGTGCCTGGGCGCCGAAAGCGCCGTCGAACTTCCGACTCAGGACACTACAGTTTTTCGGCGACCTCGGTGAGGACGGCGAGGGTCGCGGTGATGAGTGGGTGGTCGGCGCGGCTGGTGCGGACGGCTGCGTAGACGCGGCGGGTGGGGGCCGGGTCGGTGAGCCGGCGGATCAGGGCGAGGGTCGGTTCGGGTACGGCCAGCCGCGGCACGAGCGAGACGCCGCCGCCGGCCGCGACCAGGGCGGCGACTGCGCGGAAGTCGTCGGACTGGTGGACGACGCGGGGCTGGAATCCGGCTTGTTCGCAGGCGAGCAGGACGACGTCGCGGATCGGGTTGCCGGGAGTGGTCATCACCCAGTCGTCTCCTCCGAGCATGCTCAGGTCGAGTGCGTCGTGCCCGGCGGCCGGATGTGCGGGTGGGAGGACGGCGACGAACGGCTCGGCGTACAAGGGGATCCGGGCCAGCCGATGGTCGTCGGGGCGGGGTGAGCCGCGATGCTCGACGGCGATCGCGAGGTCGGCGTCGCCGTCGAGCAGGTAGGTGATGCCCTGGTGGCCCTCGGCGTCGCGGACGACCAGGTCGAGACCGGGGCTGGTCTCGCGGAGCCGGGTGAGGGCCGGCGCGACCAGCAGGGTGATCGCGGTCGCGAACGCGACCACCCGAACCTCGCCGTTCGCGCCGTTCGCGTGCAGTCGCATCGCGTCCTCGGCGCGTTCGACCTCGGCGAGGATCGTGTCCGCGTGGGCGAGCAGCAGCCGGCCGGCGGACGTGATCGCGACCCGGCGGCCGCGGCGTTCGAGCAGTTCCTGGCCGATCTCGGTCTCCAGCGCCGCCAGTTGCTGCGAGACCGCGGACGGCGTCAGGTGCAGCACCTCGGCGGCCGCGGTCACGGTGCCGTGGTCAGCAAGCGCGCGCAACACCTTCAGGCGTCGTACCTCGATCACGGAGTTCAGCTTGGCATACGAGCATGGGCCCGACCTTCGGCGGTGCAGGGCGTACGAGCCACCGGTTCACGGCGGCGCGGATCGGGTGGCGTTTCGGGACGTACGGTCGTTGCGGCGCGTGAGGCATCGCGGAGTGGGTCTGTTCGTGGATCGACTTGATCATCGAAAACGGTATGTACTGCATGCTTTCGACAGTAGAAATCGGCACGTTGATACGTCCAATGAAACTTCTGCGCGGAGTTGATGTATCTGGTGCATGATGGCTGTCATGGAACTCCGGCAGCTCAGGTCGTTCGTGGTGGTCGCCGAGGAGCTGAACGTCGGGCGGGCGGCGGTCCGGCTGCATCTCACGCAGCCGTCGCTCAGCCGTCAGATCGCCGCGCTGGAACACGATCTGGGCGTCGAGCTGTTCGCCCGGGTGAAGCGCCGGTTCGTGCTGACGGCGGCGGGGGAGACGTTCCTGGCCGACGCGCGGGACCTGCTGCGCCGGTCGGACGACGCGGTTCGCGCAGCGCAGCGGACGCAGCGCGGTGAGTTCGGGACGTTGCGGCTGCGCTTCGTACAGTCGGCGACGTTCGAGGCGCTGCCCCGGCTGCTCGGCGCGTTCCGGCGGGCGTACCCGGACGTGGTGCTGGACCTGGAGTCGTGGACGACGCTCCGGCAGACGGATGCCTTGCGGGACGGGCGGATCGACGTCGGGTTGATGCGTCCGAGTACGCCGGCCGGCGGGGCTGCCGTCGTACAACTGGCGCCGACGCTGACCTCGCGGGTGGTCAGCGAGGACCGGCTCGTGGTCGCGCTACCGGCACGGCATCGGTTGGCGAGGCGCAAGCGGTTGCGGCTGGCGGAGCTTTCGGACGAGCCGTTCGTGTTCTACTCGCGGCCGAGCGGCCCGGCGGTGTACGACGCGATCGTCGGGTTCTGCCGCGCGGCCGGGTTCATGCCGCGGATCGAGCAGGACGCGGTCGACGTCCAGACGATCGTGTCACTGGTCGCGGCCGGCCTCGGCGTCTCCCTGCTGATCGGCCCGACCCCGCCGTCGAACCCGGACGCGGTCGTCTACCGCGAGTTGTCCGACGACCTGCCCAGCTGGCAACTCTCCGTAGCCTGGTCCCCGACCAACCGCTCGCCCGTACTCGCGCGCTTCCTGGAGCTGGTTTAGCCGAAGACGTCCGGGTCGCCGCCGGTGCGGGTGCCGGTTTCGAGGTCGGCGATCACGGCCATGTCGTCGTTGTCCAGCTGGAAGTCGAAGACCTCGAAGTTCTCCCGGATCCGGCTCGGCGTGACGGTCTTCGGGATCACCACGTTGCCGAGCTGCAGGTGCCAGCGGATCATCACCTGGGCAGCCGACTTGCCGTAGTTCGCACCGATCGTCGCGAGCTCCTCGTTGCCGAGCAGTTCGCCGGAGGCCAGCGGGCTCCACGCCTCGGTGACGATGTCGTTCTCGGCGTTGAACGCACGCAGCTCGTCCTGCGGCAGCGCCGGGTGCAGCTCGATCTGGTTCACCGCCGGGCGAATCGTGGTCTCCTCGAAGATCCGCCGCAGTGCCGGCTCGTGGAAGTTCGAGACGCCGATCGCACGGACCCGCTTGTCGGCGTACAGCTGCTCGAGCGCCTTCCAGGTGTCGACGTACAGGTCCCGCTGCAGCGACTGCCAGTGGATCAGGTACAGATCGACGGTCTCCAGGCCGAGCTTCGCGAGGCTCTTGTCGAACGCCTTCAGCGTGCTGTCGTAGCCCTGGTCGGAGTTCCACACCTTGGTGGTGATGAACAGCTCGTCACGCGGGATGCCGGACGCGGCGACGGCCCGCCCGACGCCGGCCTCGTTGCCGTAGATCGCGGCGGTGTCGATGTGCCGGTAGCCGGTCTCGAACGCCGTCGTCACCACATCCGCGACGATCGAGTCCTCGACCTGCCAGACCCCCAGCCCCAGCTGCGGGATCTCGACGCCGTTGTCCAGAGTGATGGAGGGGACTGTGCTCATCTGCCCATTCCACCCGGCAAAAGGTTTCCGGCCCAGTCATCTGACGTGTGACAACAACCTCATTAACCTGCAGTAACCACCTCGAACGACTTGGCGTCCGGCTCCAGGAAGCGGAGCAGCCCGCTGCCCTCACGCTCCAGCTCGGCCTGGGTTTTCTTGAGCGTCTTGCCGAACGGCGTCAGCGTGAGAGTGGCCACACCACGCTTCTTCTCGCTCGACCACAGTCCGGCGATGAAGCCGTCGACGGTGTACGTCGCCTTGACGCGCAGGTTCTTCGTGTAGACGGCCGGCTTGTGCTCGTCGGCGATGATCCGCTCGCGTTTCGCATGTGAGAGCAGGATGTTGTCGAACTCGGGCAGGAACCGCACCGGCGCGGGCGTGTCCGCGTCCGGCCGGGGTGCGTCGGGTACGTCGTACAGCGGCTTGCCGTTCTCGTCCTCGAACGTCTCCAGCTCCAGCTCGTCGAACAACGGCTTGGCCTTCTGTAATCCGGACCAGGTCTGGAAGTCCGCGGGCGTCGCCGGTCCGAAGGCCTGCAGGTACCGGGTGACGAGGTCTTTCAGCTCGGCGCGCTTGTGCAGCTTCTTCCCGATCCACTCCTCCGCCGGGGTGAACCGCGAGTTCGCCGTCCAGGACCAGCGCACGTCGGCCGGATGCATCACCAACGGCACCATCATCCGCGTGCAGAACCCGAGGGCGCGCTCGTTCACCTCCGGGAACTGCTGCTGCAGAGCGTCCCGCACCTCGGTGAACGTCAACGGTTCCTTCGCGAGCAGCTTCTCCGCCGCCGCGACCACCTTCGCCGGGTTGAGCCCCGCGGCCCGATCCCCGAGCACCTTCAGCCCGGCCTCGAGCACCGGCGCCAACGTCGCCCGGAACCGCAGGTAGTCCGCCGCCGTCACCAGGTGCAACGTCCCGCGCAGGAACGTCGCCCGTACGACCTCCCGCCCGACGACCGCCCGATCGAGCTCGCCCTCCTCGAACCCGTCGACCCGCGACCACAACCCGACATACGGATGCTTCGGCTCCTGCCCCTGCATCCCCCCAAGCCGCCCCACCACCTCAACCGCCGCGACCGCTTCCCGCCCCAGCAACAACTGCCGCGCCAGCGTCGCCCGATTAACCACCCTCGCACTCATCACCGCCATGCAGGCATCCTGCCAACCCCGACCGACAAATCACATGCTCCACACACCGATGCCCTGCCACCCTGAGGTCATGCCGTCCCTCCGCAGGCAGGACCGACTCTCCCTGACCCACGTCGCCGATCTCGAGCCACCCCTGCCCGGGGACGATCTCGTGAGCGTGTCTGTCGGTCCGTCCGGTGAGGCAGTTGCTCTGTGGGCAGCGTCGGCCGACGCGGCAGGACCGCTGACGAGCGACGTGCACCTCGGGTCGCTCACCCGCCCGGTCGCGGTGCGCGCCGCGCTCCATACGCCGGGCCCGCGCGACACGGTCGAGATTCCCGACTACAGGTTCCCTTTCCCGATCGTCCAGCCGATGCCGGGCGGTGCGTTCCTTCTCGTCGGAACCCGCGTCCCGTGGCGGTCGGACGGCGTACCGTCCAACGCGATCGTGTACGACGCGACGGGGCAGATGATCGGCGAAGGTCTGCTCGGCGACGGTATTGAGCACGTACAGACGACCGAGTCGGGACAGGTCTGGGTCGGCTACTTCGACGAGGGCGTCTACGGCAACCTCGGCTGGGGCAACGGTCCGGGCACCGAACCGATCGGAGCGCCCGGCCTGATCAGGTACACGCCCGAGCTGACCAGCGACTGGACGTTCTCGTCCGCCAGGCACGGGCTGCCACCGGTCGACGACTGCGACGCGCTGAACGTCATCGGTGAAACGGCCTGGTGTTGCTACTACGCAGACTTCCCGCTGGCGGAAATACGCGGTGAGACAGTGCGTGCCTGGCGCAACAAAGTCCAGAGAGTCACAGCAATCGCGATCCACCAGGGCCGCGTCGGTCTCTACGACGGACAGCGGCTTGTCGTCGCCCGCCTCGGGAGCGAGCAGCTGGCTGTCGAGCACAAGTACAACGTGGTGCTGCCGGACGGCAAGCCCCCTCCGCCCAAGTCGGAGATCGTCGGCCGGGGGTCCGCCATCCACGTCTTTGTAGGCCGCCGCTGGTACCGCGCAGACCTGGCCGAACTACCCGGCTGAGAGCTTCAGGATCGGCCTGGTGATGCGACGGTCAGTGCGTTTCGCCGGCAGGCTTCGGTCAGGCGGTCGTCGTAGGTGACGACGACGTCGGCGTCGATCAGGACCGCGGTCGCCAGGTGCAGTGCGTCCAGGCTGCGTAGGACCATCGGCTCGATCCGACGGGCGACGCTGACGACCTCGCCGGTCATGGCGCGCTCGTCGATACCGGACATCGCGTCGTCGATCAGCTCGCCGGCGTCACTCGGCGACTTCACCCGCGCGAGCACGGCGCGGGACACCTCGACCCACGCCAGTGAGGACGACGCCAGCACATCGCCCGCTTGGTAGCACGTGTCGAGATAGTCGATCAGTACGTCGGACTCCCGCTCGGCGACGACCCGCTTGATCAGGGCGCTGCTGTCGAAGTACACCCGCATCAGAAGCGGTCGTCCCGATCGAGAAGGTCGAGGCTCGTGGTGCCCTTCGGCAGCCGCAGGCGTGGCCGCACCTTGCGATAGGGCACTCGGGCGGGCTGCACCGTGCGTGAGCTCCAAGCGCGTTGGCGCTCGGTCAGCTGTGCTTCCAGGGACTCTTCGACGATCAGATGCAGACGGTGGCCGATCGCGTCCCGGACGATTTCCTGCTGGGACCGGCCGGTCCGCTCAGCCTCCGCCTGCAGGGCCGCCGCGGTCTCGTCGGGAAGTCTCAGGTTCATGGCCATGCGTCAACGGTACCACGTTGGTACCGCACAGTGGTACCAACGTCAGCTGTAGTCCTTTTCGTTGTACTTGGGGAGGTGGAGGAGGCGGCGGATCTGGGTGGAGGGGGCCTTGTTGGCGGCGGTGGTGGCTTCCTTGAGGTGGTCGGCCATTTCGGACTTGGTGTCGGCGGTGGCGATCTTGAGCCAGTGCGGGCGGGCGGCGGCGTCGGCGTTCGCGAGCGCGCGGATCTGCTGGGAGACCGAGCTCGGCCAGGTGACCTGCAGCAGGGCGCGGGATTCGGCGAGGTTCGCCGCGGCGACCGCCTTCGCGCGGTTCCGCAGCGTGGTGATCGACATGTGCTCGTTCGCGGCCTTCTCGAAGCTTCCAGCGCGACGTTGTACGGCCGGGTGATCTGCAGGTACTTCGCTCCGGCGGCGGCGACGGTCAGCGCCGCCGGAGTCGTTCGTACGACGGGGGCGCTCGGTGCGGTCGTCGGCGGCCGGTACCTCGACTCGTCCGGCGACACGGTCGCCGGTGCGTTGCTCGACGAGGCGGGCGACGGCGCGGTGGTGGCCGGCCCTTCGTCAGCGCCGCACCCCGCGACGAACAGTGAACCGACTACTCCGACAACGGCCAGCCATTGGCGCATGAGGCTCCTCACCCGGGGACGGACCGGGCAACTCTAGCGGGCCGGCATGCCTATTCCGCCAGCGCGTTCCGGGCCTCCACGAACGCAGCGATCGCGCGCTCGACGTCCTCGGTGGAGTGCGCCGCGGACAGCTGCACACGGATGCGTGCCTTGCCCTGCGGTACGACGGGGTACGAGAAGCCGATCACGTAGATCCCGAGGTCGAGCAGCTTGTCCGCGAGCCGTCCGGCGGCCGCGGCGTCGCCGATCATCACCGGCGAGATCGGGTGGTCGCCGGGCAGTACGTCGAACCCGGCCTCGGTCATCTTCGTCCGGAAGAGCTTCGTGTTCGCGGCGAGCTTGTCGCGCAGGTCGCTCGAACCACCGATCAGCTCGAGCGCCTTCAGCGACGCGGCGGTGACGGCCGGGGCCAGCGAGTTCGAGAACAGGTACGGACGCGAGCGCTGCCGGAGCAGTTCGACGATCTCGCGACGGGCCGAGACGTACCCGCCGGACGCGCCACCGAGCGCCTTGCCGAGCGTGCCGGTGACGATGTCGACGCGGTCCTTGACGCCGAACAGCGACGGCGTACCGGCGCCGTCCGGGCCGACGAAGCCGACCGCGTGCGAGTCGTCCACCATCACGAGCGCGTCGTACCGCTCGGCCAGGTCGCAGATCTCGTCGAGCGGCGCGACGTAGCCGTCCATCGAGAACACGCCGTCGGTGGCGATCAGCCGGTACCGCGCGCCGGCGGCGTCCTTCAGTTGGGCCTCGAGGTCGGCCATGTCGCGGTTCTTGTACCGGTACCGCTTCGCCTTCGACAGCCGGATGCCGTCGATGATGCTGGCGTGGTTCAGCTCGTCGGAGATGATCGCGTCCTCCGCGCCGAGCAACGTCTCGAACAGGCCGCCGTTCGCGTCGAAGCAGGAGCTGTAGAGGATGGTGTCCTCGGTGCCGAGGAAGTTGCTCAGGGCACCTTCCAGGTCCTTGTGGATCTGCTGCGTGCCGCAGATGAAGCGCACCGAGGAGAGCCCGAACCCCCACCGGTCAAGGGCTTCCTTGGCCGCAGCGACGACGTCGGGGTGGTCGGACAGCCCGAGGTAGTTGTTCGCGCAGAAGTTCAGCACCTCGTTGCCGGTGGCAACCGAGATCAGGGACTGCTGTGGTGAGGTGATCACCCGCTCGGACTTGTACAGCCCGGCGTCCCGGATCTCGCCGATGGTGGTCAACAGGTCGTCCCGCATCCGCCCGAACATCAGTGCTTCTCCTCCAGGGATTCCGTCGTCCAGTCCATGATCACCTTGCCGCAGTGCCCCTGCCGGGCCACGTCGAACGCCCGCTCGAAGTCGCCGTACCCGAACCGGTGGGTGATCACCGGTGTCAGGTCCAGGCCGCGCTCCAGCATCACCGACATCGAATACCAGGTCTCGAACATCTCCCGGCCGTAGATGCCCTTGATGGTCAGCATGTTCAGCACCACGGTGCCCCAGTCGATCGCGATCTCGTCGGCCGGCAGCCCGAGCATCGCGATCTTCCCGCCGTGGTTCATGTTCGCGATCATGTCCCGCAGCGCCGCCGGCTGGCCCGACATCTCCATCCCGACGTCGAACCCCTCGCGCATCCCGAGGCTCTGCTGCGCCTCCGCGATGGTCTCCGCGCCGACGTTCACCGCGCGGGTGACGCCGATCTTCCGGGCCAGGTCGAGGCGGTACTCCGAAAGGTCCGTGATCACCACGTTCCGCGCGCCGGCATGCAGGGCGACCGCGGCTGCCATCACCCCGATCGGGCCGGCGCCGGTGACCAGTACGTCCTCACCGACCAGCGGGAACGACAGAGCAGTGTGTACGGCGTTGCCGAACGGGTCGAAGATCGCGGCGACGTCGAGGTCGACCGGGTCCTTGTGGACCCACGCGTTCATCGCCGGCAGCGCGACGTACTCCGCGAACGCGCCCGGTACGTGGACGCCGAGGCCGCGGGTCTTGATGCAGAGGTGCCGGCGGCCGGCGCGGCAGTTCCGGCAGCGGCCGCAGACCAGGTGACCCTCGCCGCTGACCAGGTCACCGACAGCGACGTCGCGGACGCCGACGCCGATCTCGACCACCTCGCCGCAGAACTCGTGCCCGGTCACCATCGGTACCGGTACGTTCTTCTGTGCCCACGGGTCCCAGTTCTGGATGTGCAGGTCGGTGCCGCACAAGCCGGTCCGGAGGACCTTGATGAGTACCTCGTCGGCCTCGATCTTCGGCTCGGGTACGTCCTGCAGCCACAGGCCCGGCTTCGCCTCGGCCTTCACAAGCGCCTTCATGGCCACATCGTCGTCCTGGGCAACCAGCGGCGTCCATCGACACGTCGTGCACAGCCTTTGCAGTTCTACTGCACGACGCCGTGGACGGCGGGTGATCTAAGCTCAAGGCCCATGAGCTACGACCGGGACGGACTGCTGGAGCAGGTCAGGACGAAGGCCATCGTGCACGGGAAGGTGACGCTGGCGTCGGGCAAGGAAGCCGACTACTACGTGGACCTGCGGCGGATCACGCTCGACGCGGCCGCGGCGCCGCTGATCGGCCCGGCGATGCTCGAGCTGACCAAGGACCTGGAGTACGACGCGGTCGGCGGGCTGACGCTCGGTGCCGACCCGGTCGCGATGTCGATGCTGCACGCGGCCGCCCAGCAGGGCCGGACGCTCGACGCGTTCGTGGTCCGGAAGGCCGAGAAGACGCACGGCCTGCAGCGGCGGATCGAGGGACCGGACGTCAAGGGCCGCCGGGTGCTCGCGGTCGAGGACACGTCGACGACCGGCGGATCGGTACTGACCGCGGTCGAGGCGCTGCGCGAGGCCGGCGCCGAGGTGGTCGCGGTCGCGGTGATCGTCGACCGGGCGACCGGCGCGCAGGAGCGGGTCGAGGCGGAAGGGCTGGAGTACCGGTCGGTGTTCGGCCTCGAGGACCTGGGGCTCGGCTGATGCAGAGCCGCACCTTGCTGATCCTGCTGGTGGCGATCGTCGTCGGCGTCGGGATCGCCTACCTCAAGTTCTACACAGCCAAGAAGCGCCGCGAGCTGTTCGCCGGGGTGGCCGCGCAACACGGCTGGTCGTACGTGCCGGCCAACTACGCGCTCGCCGGCCAGTGGTCGGGTACGCCGTTCCAGACCGGCGACAACTGGCGGGTCACGAACGTGCTGTCCGGTCCGTACAACGGTCACCAGATGGTTGCCTTCGACTACAGCTACCAGACCCACACCACGAACGGCCGGGGGCAGCGGCGGACGACCACGCACCGGTTCGGGGTCGTCGTACTGCAGCTGCCCGGCGCGCTGCCGCACCTCGAGGTGACGCACGAGGGGATCTTCGGCGGCGCGGTGGCGAACGCGTTCGGGTTCCGGGACATCCAGTTCGAGAGCGAGCAGTTCAACCGGGCGTTCCGGGTGAAGGCGGTCGACGAGCGCTTCGGGCACGCGGTGGTGACGCCACGGATGATGGAACTGCTGCTGGCCCGCGGTGAGATCGGCTGGCGGATCGAGGGCAACTCGCTGGTCGGCTGGGACCGGGGCAACCACGACCCGGCCGAGGTGCTGAACCGGCTCGCACTGCTCGAGCAGGTCGTACAGAACGTACCGCCGTACGTCTGGCGCGACTACGCAGGCGTGGACCCACGCCAGCGGTAACAACCCGGCGGACCTGCCTACCCGTAGAGTCGGCTGCAGCACTGCCAACTCTCGGGAGCTCTTGTCATGCTTTGGGTCATCATCGCGATCGTCGCGGTCGTCGTCATCGTGGCGATCCTGCTGATCACGTCGTACAACCGGTTCGTCAAGCAGCGCAACCTGATCCAGGAGTCGTGGCGGCAGATCGACGTCGAGCTGCACCGCCGGTACGACCTGATCCCCAACCTCGTCGAGACGGTGCGCGCGTACGCGGCGCACGAGCGGCACGTGTTCGAGGAGGTCGCGCGGCTGCGCACCCAGGCGGTGAACACCCAGGGCGCGAACCCGGAGCAGCGGGCCGCCGCCGAGGGTGAGCTGTCCGGTGCGCTGCGTCAGATGATGATCTCCGTCGAGCAGTACCCGCAGCTCCAGTCGAACCAGAACTTCCTCGGTCTGCAGCGCGAGCTGACCGACACCGAGGACCGGATCGCGGCCGGGCGGCGGTTCTACAACGCGAACGTCGGCGACTACAACACCCGGATCGAGGCGTTCCCGTCGAACCTGATCGCGAACTCCTTCAAGTTCGAGAAGGCCGGGTACTTCGAGGTCAAGGACGAGTCGGTGCGCGCGGTCCCGCAGGTCTCGTTCGGGACGATCGGCTCGGTCGCCGGTGAGCAGGCGCCGCCGCAGATGCAGCCGGGTGCGCCGTCGTCGGGGCAGATCCACCCGCAGATGCCGGGCGACCAGGGCAACTACCAGCAGCCGCAGGTCCCCGGCGGGTACCAGCAGCCGGCTCAGCAGCCGCCGTACCAGGCCCAGCCCGGCCAGTACCCCCAGCAGGGGTACCAGGCTGAGCCACCGGTGGGCGGGCCGCCTGCGGGTTCCCCCGCGCCACAGGACGGACAGCCGCCATTCACCGGTGGTCAGTAGGCACCGGTTCCCCGTGGTCCAGGTCCCCCGAACCCGGACTCGCTCCCAGTGCCAGGCCCGGTGTGACGGCGGTCAAGTCGCCACCTCCGGGCCTGCCCTCCCCCCGGTACCTGCGACAACAGTGCCGGACTGACATACATCCGGCGTACATCGGACTTCCCGGCAGGTGTGCGCGGATGCCACGATAGGTCGGTTCCAGAGTGGAGAGGTCGGGCGAGTGGACAGTCTGAGGTACGGAATCCTCGGACCTCTGCGCCTCGTCCACGTCCAGGGGCAGCCGCTGAAGGCGGCCAAACCGCGCCAGCTGCTCGCCACGCTGCTCCTGCACCCGAACCGGTTCGTCTCGACCGACCTGATCGCCGACGCACTGTGGGAGAACACCCCGCCGCGCTCGGCGACCGCCAACATCCGGACGTACGTCCGCGCGCTCCGTGGCGTCCTGCAGGACGCCGGACTGCCCGCGCCGATCGACACGTCCGCCGCGGGGTACAGCATCGAAGTGGGTGTCGACGAACTCGACGCCAGCCTGTTCGAGTCGCTGCTGGCCGAGGGCGGCCACCTCCGCGACCAGGGCGACGGCCGGCAGGCCATGCAGGTCCTGTCCCGGGCGTACTCGCTGTGGCGCGGCCGTCCGCTCGAGGACCTGCCGATGCCCGCGGCCTGGGAGGGCTCCATCGGCCGTCTGGAGGCGCAGCACCGCGGCCTCGTGGACAGCCTCTTGGACCTCCGGCTCGAGTACGGCGACGCCAGCGGCGCCGCCGTACTGCTGAGTGCACGCCTCCAGGAAGACCCGTACGACGAGCAGCTGTGGCGCCGTCTGGTCGACGCACTCGTGGCAGCCGGGCGGGTGGGCGAGGCACGGGCGGTGTACGCCAAGGCCGTCCAGACGCTGGCTGACGAGCTGGACATCAAGCCCGGCCCGGAGCTGGAAGCTGCGGGCGCCCGCGCCGAGAACGGCCGCTCGGCCAACTGGCCCAACCCTGGCGTTCCAGCAGACCGTACGGCGGACCGCCCGAGCCCCAGCGCTCCGCCCGGACCGATGGCCGCGCCCGAGCTGACCGACCCGGTACGGCCGCCCAGCCAGCTCCCACTCGACCTGGCCGACTTCAGCGGACGGCAGGAGCTCCTGGAGCAGCTGCGAGACCTGGTGTGCGGCCGTGACCCAGTGCGACCACCCATCGCGGTCATCTCCGGTGCACCTGGTACCGGCAAGACGTCGCTGGCCGTACGGCTGGGGCACCTGGTCCGGGAGCACTTCCCTGACGGTCAGGTCTACCTCGACATGCACGGTGCGACCCATCCGCGTGACCCGGCCGCTGCACTGACCGACCTGCTGCTCAGCCTCAACCTGCCCGACTACGCGATCCCCACGGACCCGGAGCGCCGCTCTGCGATGCTGCGGTCCGAGCTGGCCAGCCGTCGGGTGCTGATCATCCTGGACGATGTAGCGAGTGCCGGCCAGGTGACCCCGCTCATGCCTGGTACCGGTGCGTCGGCCGTGGTGGTCACGAGCCGCAACCGGCTGATGGACCTGGCCGGCGCGGACAGCACGCCGCTGGACACCTTCGACGACCGTGAGGCCGCTGTGCTGCTGGCGTCGGTCGCAGGAGCCGGCCGGATCGACCCGTCCTCGCCGGAAGCCGAGGAGATCCTGACCGCCTGCGCGAACCTCCCGCTCGCGATCCGGATCGTCGGCAGCCGTCTGGCGCAGCGGCCGGACCTGAGCGCGCGTGAGCTCGCGCGGCGACTGCGGGACGAGACCTCTCGGCTGGACGAGCTCAGCATCGGAGAGCTCGCCGTACGGACCAGTGCGGACCTGAGCTACGGCGCGCTGAGCCCTGAAGAGGCCCGGCTGTACCGGCTGATCGGGCACTTCGCTGTCGGTGTCTTCTCGGCGCGGGCGCTCGAGGCCGTCGCGTCGCCGGCCGCCGTACGGCGCAGCCTGGACCGGCTGATCGAGGTCAACCTGGTCCGGATCAGCTCCGTCGACCAGCGCGGTACGGCGCGGTACCGGGTCCACGACCTGCTCCGGCTGCACGCGCTCGGCGTCGGTACCGAGGAGCAGCAGGCGCAAGCGGTACGGGACGTGGAGACGGTCGTCGACGCGATCCTGAACAAGATCCGCCGCGCCAACGCCGCCTTGTCCTTCGAGTACTTCGGCGTCCTCGAGCACACCGGTCCGCTGACGGCGCCGGACCCGTCGCCGTTCACCGAGACGGATGCGATCGCGTGGTTCGACAGCGAGCGCAGTACGTTCGTCCCGGCGATCCGGGCCGCGGCGCAGAACGGACTGCACGAGCACGCCTGGCGGATCGCGGCCGCCTGGGGTCCGTACCTGGATCTCCGGGCCGGCTTCGACGACTGGAACAGCTCGCACCAGCAGGGCCTGCTGAGCGCGATCGCCTGCGGTAACCGGCACGGCGAGGCGATCATGCACCGCAACCTCGGCCAGCTCGCCGTCTACCAGGACGACTGGGACACTGCACGTACGCACCTCGACGCGGCCGCGCGGATGTTCGCCGAGGTCGGCGACCGGCTCGGCGAAGGTGTCGCCGCCGTCGGCCTCGGGACCTGGCTGCGCGAACGCGGCGAGCGGGACGCGGGCCTGGCGCAGTACGAGAAGGCGATCGAGGCGTTCGTCGAGGCCGGCAACGCGAACGCCGAGGCCCTCGCCCGGACCGCGGCCGCGAACGGATACCTGGTCCGCGGCGACATCGAGACCGCCCGGGAGTACCTGGCCCAGGCGTTCCTGATCGCCGTACGGCGGGCAGACGCGCACCGGGAGGCCAAGGTACGGCGACGGATCGCGGCGCTCCGGGTCCACCAAGGGCGGCACGACGAAGCAGTACGGCAGCTGCGCAAGGCACTGGCGATCTTCGACGGGATGGGCGACGACCACTGTGCGGCGTACACCCGGGCGCTGCTCGGGCGGGCGCTGATGGAGCGCGGCGAGGTGGCCTCGTCCCGGAAGACGTTGCTGGACGCGATCGACATCGGCCACCGGCTGGGCGATCGGAGCGTGGAAGGACAGGCAGCGCAGTACCTCGGTGAGCTCTACCTGTCGACGGGCAGCCTGGACAACGCCCGCCGTACGCTCGAACGCGCCGCGCGTGTGTGGCAGCAGGCCGGGAACGACTCCGCAGCTGCTGAATGCCGTCGACTGCTCGTCGGATCGGAACCAGGCGCTGCGGCCGGCTGAGCAATGTACGGCGACTGTATGGCGGCCGGGCAGGATTCTGACCATGCCACGGCACGACCGGCCGAGGACGGGGGATCGGGGGAGGGTACCTATGGCCTGGGGGGAGGTTGCCGTGGAGCGCGGGAACGTCCCGCGGGTGGCGAACCCGCGGGACACCGAGGCGGCGCTGAACTGGCAGCTGGAACGGGTCGGTTCTGCCGCCTGGCTGGACTGGACGCTGAAGTTCCAGCGGATGGCGTTCGGCTACGCGCACGACAGCGGCTGGCACGACGCGGCCGACGCGGTTCGTTGGCTCGACCACCACACCCTGCTCCGCGAGGGGGCGGCGCCACGGGGGGCGCTGGTCTGGTACCAGGCGGCTGACCGGATCCGGGTGGCCTGTTCACTCGGCGCCGGTCAGGTGGTCGGCCCACTGCCGACAGGCCCGGTCGAGATCGCGGACCTGTCGCAGCTCAGCACCGACTGGGTCTGGTCAGACCCCCATTTTCCCTTCGGGCATTAGGTCCTAGACCGGGTGCTTGGGCGCGGCGTGCCTCGGTGCGTCGCCGTTGGGGCTCCTGCGGTTGCGGCGGCGGGCGAGGAAGTACTCGACCACCATCGGGATCAGCGAGATGAAGACCAGCAGGACCAGCGCGGCCTCGAGGTTCTTGTGGATGAACTCGACGTTGCCGAGCGCGTGCCCGAGCAGCGTGATGCCCGGCGCCCAGATCACCGCGCCGACCGCGGTCCAGAGGAAGAACTTCTTCGGGTCCATCCGGCCGGCGCCGGCCACCAGCGTGATGAACGTCCGCACGATCGGCACGAACCGCGCCATCACCAGCGCCCGCGGACCGTACCGGTCGAAGAACTCGTGCGTCTGCTCGAGGTACTTCGGCTTCAGGATCCGGGCGTTCGGGTTGCGGAAGAACGACGTACCGAGGAAACGGCCGATGTAGTAACCGGAGACGTTCCCGAGGAACGCCGCCACCGTGAGCAGCACGCAGGCGAGCCAGAGCGGGACGTCGATGCTGCCCTGCGCGATGAACAGGCCGACCGCGAACAGCAGTGAGTCACCGGGCAGGATCGGGAACAGCACCCCGCACTCGATGAACACCACCAGCAGCGTGCCCCAGAGGGCCCAGTCACCCAGCCAGTGCAGCAGGTACTCGGGGTCCATCCAGGACGGCATCAGCATCGCGACGAGAGCAAGCACGCGGACAGGGTAGCGTCCCGTCCTGTGCACGAGCTGAATGGTGACCTGCGGGGAGCAGACATGGTGGGGCCGAGCGAGGTCGGCGTCGGGCCGTGGGCGGGCGACTGGCCCGACGACCCGCGGCTCGATCCCGAGCTGCTCGCGCAGGGGGACCGGCGGAATGTCGTCGACAAGTACCGGTACTGGAAACTCGAGGCGATCGTCGCGGACCTGGACGAGCAGCGGAACCCGTTCCACGTCGCCATCGAGAACTGGCAGCACGACCTGAACATCGGCTCCGTCGTCCGTACGGCGAACGCCTTCCTGGCCGCCGAGGTCCACATCGTCGGCCACCGGAAGTGGAACCGCCGCGGCGCGATGGTCACCGACCGCTACCAACATGTCCGCCACCAGCCGACCCTGGCCGACTTGGCTTCGTACGCCGCTGAGCTGTCGTTGCCGATCATCGGCATCGACAACCTGCCCGGCTCCGTGCCCCTCGAGACGTTCGACCTGCCTCGGGCCTGCATACTGCTCTTCGGTCAGGAGGGTCCTGGGCTCACAGACGAAGCCCACAAGGTCTGCACGTCTGTCCTCTCGATAGCCCAGTTCGGATCCACCCGCTCGATCAACGCCAGCGCGGCAGCAGCAATCGCTATGCACGCGTGGATCCGCCGGCACACCTTCGGTCAGCCGTCGAGCAGCTGATCCAAGATCCCCGCAGCCAGCTGCAACACGGCCTGCTCGGTGGGACTGAGCTGCTGGGCGATCGCCTCGGCGAGCCAGTCGTCCGAGCTCTTCATGTGCTCTGTGAGCAGCTCTCGACCTGCCGCCGTGAGTTCGATGGTGTGCCGACGACGGTCCTGGGCGTCTTGAGATCTTCTGATGAGGCCTTGTTCTTCAAGGCTCGCCAGCACTCGGGTGAGCGACTGCGGTTGCACCCGCTCGGCTGCCGCGATCTCCGTCGCCGTCAGACTGCCCCGCCGATGCAGCTGCCCCAGCACGGCGACTCCAGTACTACCGAGCCCGTCCCCGGTCCGCTCAGCCCGCAACCGCAACGCCAGCCGCGTACTGGCTCGCCGGAGCGCGACGGCCGTTTCATACGCTTCCACTTACTACTCCTCGGTCGACTGAGCTGAAGAATGCTAAGCTAAGCTTACTATGACCGTGCATGTCGTCCAGTGGTCCCGAGAGACACCAGTCCCGCCGGCTCGCCTGATCACCGCAGCTCTGGCCATGGCCGCCCCGATCACCTACGGCGTCACCACCAACCACCTCGCCCACGCCTCCTTCGCGGCACTCGGTGCCCTCGCCCTCGCGGTGCCTCCGCGACGGGACTTTGTGCACCCACCAACCGTTTTCGGGCGGCTTTCGTGGTTGGTGCGTGCACAAGGTGGCCTTGTGGGGCTTGGGGTGGTCGTCACGGCGGCCGCGCTCGGCGGGGTGTGGTTGGGAGGACACGGGTGGCCCGGCGCGGCGGGGGTGGTTGGGCTGGCGGCGGTTGCTGCTGTGGTTGGTGGGTTCAGCCGGTGGACGGCCGACGCGTCGACGCGTTTCATCACGTTTCTGGTGATGGCGACCGGGTTGGGTGGTGTGGACGCCTGGGAGGTCACCCGGTGGTTCGCGGCCGGCGTGTTGTGGGCGATGTTGCTCGCTCTGTTCACCACGGCCCCGCCACCTCGGGCGGCACCGACGTACCGGCAACTGTGGCGACGATGGCGGGGCAGGCTGCACACCTTCGACGGTTGGCAGTACGCCGTACACCTCCTGCCACCGTTGGCGGTTGCGGCGGCGATCGGTGAGCTCTGGCACCAGGAGAAGTCGTACTGGATCGCCCTCGCGGTGGTGATCGTGGTCCGCCGCCGTGGCGACTCGTTGCTCCGGGCAACCGAACGTTGTCTCGGCACCTGCGCCGGAGTGCTGATCGGCGGCGCCCTCGTGCTTTGGATACCGCCGTCCTGGGCGATCGTCGTCGTGGTGAGCCTGCTGGCAGGACTCCGCCCGCTGCTGAAGGAACGCAACTACGCCGCCTACGCCACGATCATGACCCCGCTGGTGGTCCTCCTGCTGGACCTGGGCCGTACGCCGGAACTCTCGACCGTCGGGTACCGCCTGGTCGACACCGTGCTCGGCTGTCTGCTCGCGATCATCCCTACCCTGATGCTGAGGAGGCGAAATGTGGCCTGACCACGCGATCTGGTGGCAGCTCTACCCACTCGGCTTCACTGGCGCCGAACCCACCGCGGTGCCGGCTGTCGTCCACCGCCTGCCCCAGTTGGAGAACTGGCTCGACTACGCGATCAACCTCGGCTGTTCGGGCCTGCTGCTCGGCCCGGTCTTCGCCTCGGAGACGCACGGGTACGACACGATCGACCACCTCCGGATCGACCCGCGGCTCGGTGACGACGCCGACTTCGACCGGCTGGTCGAGGCCGCGCACGCCCGCGGCCTGCGGATCGCGCTCGACGGTGTCTTCAACCACGTCGGCCGGTCGTTCACGCATCCGGAGTGGTTCCGCGGTGACGACACGTTCGAGGGACACGAGCATCTGGTCGCGTTGGACCACGGCAACCCCGAGGTCGCTTCCTATGTCGGCGACGTGCTGCGGTACTGGAACGACCGTGGCGTCGACGCGTGGCGCCTGGACGCCGCGTACGCCGTACCGCCGGAGTTCTGGCGCACCGTGCTGCCGCGGGACCGCGACGTCTGGTACTTCGGGGAGGTGATTCACGGCGACTATGCGGCGTACGTCGAGAAGAGCGGCCTGGATTCGGTCACGCAGTACGAGCTGTGGAAGGCGATCTGGAGTTCGCTGAACGACCGCAACTTCTTCGAGCTGTCGTACGCGCTCGGCCGGCACAACGCGCTGCTCGACACGTTCGTACCGCAGACGTTCGTCGGCAATCACGACGTGACCCGGCTCGCGACGCGTCTCGAGGACGAGCGGCACCTGGGTCACGCGCTGGCGATCCTGTTCATGGTCGGTGGCGTACCGAGCGTGTACGCGGGGGACGAGCAGGCGTTCCGTGGTCTGAAGGAGGAGCGGGTCGGCGGCGACGACGCGATCCGGCCGGCGTTCCCGGACGGGCCGGACGAGCTCGCGCCGTACGGGTGGCCGACGTACCGCCTGCACCAGGAACTGATCGGCGTACGACGGCGTCATCCGTGGCTCGTCCGCGCCCGGACGACGGTGGAGCACCTGACGAACTCCGAACTAGCCCTACGGAGTACGCACGGTGACGAGTGGGTCCTCCTGCTGCTCAACGTGTCGGACCGGGAGCGGCAGTTTCCGCTCGCCGACACGCCGGTGGTCCCGGCGAACGGATGGAAATTCTTGACGAGTTCGTAACCTTCGGCGGCGTGCTCCCGTTGTTCCTGGTGACAGAAGTGAGGCCTTCCCGTCGTCCTGCGTTGGTGACGGGGAACATGGGGGTTTTGTCGATGAACGCGTTATGGGACGAACTGATACATGAACTGGGCACCGTGCGCGCGCTGAGCGCGGCGGCGCTGGAGGCGCGCTCGGAGACGTCGCGGGTCGCGCTGATCACGCTCCTGGACGCCGAGACCGCGGAGATCTCGGCGATCCTGGACAAGCTCCTCCGCTCATCACAGGCGACGTCAGCGGCCTAGCAGCGCGCTGACTGCCTGTCGGAGCGTTGCGGTCGGGTCGTCCGGCTGCTCGAACGCGCGGTACGCGATGTGCGCATCCGGACGGACGAGCAGGCAGCCCGCGTCCGGGATTACGCGGACCCGCGCCCAGTCGCCGTACAGGTCATCCAGCTCGCGACCGGGCCCGATCACGAGCGGTTCGATCGGTAGGCCGAGCTGCTCGGACACGGACTGCGCCGCCTTCACCCACGCGTCGCCGCCGATACCGGTGAGCAACGTGAAGCGGCCCTTGCCGACCACGTCCAGCGTGCTCACGGCCTCGGATCCGCGGGTCAACCAACAATGCGGAATGCGCGCGCCCGGCCAGGTCGTCGGGTGGTAGTACAGCTCGGGATCCTGCTCGTACGGCGGTTCCGGCGTACCGTCCGCGACGACGGCCGACGACTGGTAGCGCTGGCCGAGTTCGACCCCGTGCGCGTTGAACTCGTAGTCCTTGAGCTCGATCGCCTTCCGGAGCTCCTCGCGTTGCGCGGCTCCGGCCGCTGTGTCGTCCTTGCGCGACTCGATCGTCCACCCGTCCGGCGCGTCCGGCGTCATCCCGAGTGCACGGAAGATCTGGCCGAACTGGTTCCGGCTCTTGTTGGCGCGGTCAACGATCTGCCGCGCGATCGGAGTCCGCTCCGCGTCGTAGCTGTCGAGCAGACCAGGCGCGGCCTGTCTCTTGACGACCAGGGCGAGCTTCCAGGCCAGGTTGTACGCGTCCTGGATCGACGTGTTCGAGCCGAGGCCGTTGCTCGGCGGGTGCCGGTGGATCGCGTCACCCATACAGAAAACGCGGCCCTTCGAAGCCTTCTCGGCGTACATGTGGTTGACGCTCCACACGGACGTGCCCTTCAGCTTCACGTCGATCGTGTCGTCACCCACCAGGTTGTGCACGATCTCGGTCGCCATCGCCTCGTCGACGACCGGCGCAGGCTGGGTGATGTCGTACCCCCAGACGATCAGCCACTCGTTCCACGGGCGCACCATCCGGACCAGGCCGGCGCCGATGCCGCCGATCTGCGCGCCGGGCTGCAGGACCCAGTACAGGACGCTCGGGCGATGGGCGACGTACCGGCTGAGGTCGGCCTCGAACACGATGTTCATCGATCCCTCGATGTCCATCGCCCCGGCCATCGGCAGTCCGAGGTCCTGCGCCACCTTGCTACGCCCGCCGTCGGCACCGATCAGGTACTTCGCCCGGATCTGGTACGTCGTGTCGCTCAGCCGGTCGCGCACCGTCGCGGTGACGCCGTCATCGTCCTGCTCCAGGCTCAGGTACTCCGTGTTGAAGCGGAGACGCGCGCCGCGGGCGGCCGCCGTACTGACGAGAATCGGCTCGAACAGGGTCTGCGGGAGGTCCATCGGCAGACAGGGACTCGCCTCGGTGTAGTCGGCGAGGCGGCGCGGATGCGTGCCCCAGGTGCGGATCCGGCCGATCTCCTCGCCCGCGAGGCTGGTGCAGAACGCCGTCTGGCCCATCAGGTGGTGGGCCGTGCCCTTGCCGGTGACCTCGTTCTCGATGCCCATGTCGCGCATCAGTTCGACCGTGCGCTGGTTGGTGATGTGGGCGCGGGGCGTGTTGGCTGTCCAGCCGTACCGGGTGAGGACGAGGTTGTCGACGCCGTACGTGGACAGGAACAGCGAGGCTGCGCCGCCGGCGGGGCCGCTGCCGACGATCAGCACGTCCGTCGTGATCATTGCCGGGCCTCCTCGTCGGTCGCGAGTACCAGGTCGTAATCGACTGTGTAGAAGGTCTTTCCGTCTTCCTGGTGTTCGATGAAGTCGGCGATCAGGGACTGCTTGACGCCGAAGACCGCGTCCGTGTCGAGGTAGGGGTCGCCGCTGGCGAACACATGCGTGATCAGGCGGGCGTATCCGGGTGCCGTGACCATGAAGTGGATGTGCGCCGGGCGCATCGGTCCACGCTCACCGGCGCGCAGCAGTTCGCCGACCGGGCCGTCGTCCGGGATCGGGTACGCCACCGGCTTCACCGACCAGAACCGGTAGTTGCCGTCGGCATCAGTTGTCAGGTGCGCCCGGTTCTGCGGCTCGTCGAGCTCCTTCTGTACGTCGTAGAACCCGTCCTCGTCGGCCTGCCAGGTCTCCACCAGAGCGCCGGCGACCGGCTCGCCCTTGGTGTTGAGCACCCGCCCACTGACCAGACACGGCTGTCCCGGCGCGCCGTTGGAGATGTCGTCCCCGAGCTGCACCTCCGGCGACCCTTCGACGAAGAACGGCCCGAAAACGGTGGACTGCGTAGCCGCTGCCGGCTTCCTGTTGCCCAAGCCGACGGTCAACATCGACAACCCGAGGACGTCGGCCAGCAACACGAACTCCTGCCGGGTCCCGGTGGAGATCTGCCCGGTCCGGGTCAGGAAGTCGATGGCGGTGAAGTACTCGTCCTCGCTCAGGTCCACGTCCCGCGCGAACGCGTGCAGATGCCGCACCAGGCTCCCCATCACCTCCCGATACCGCGTACTGCCACCGAAGCTGCGTACCACCGCATCAGTCAGGTCATCACCCTGCAGATCCATCCACCCTCCTCAAGGCCGCACACCGTCCAACGCCCGCCGCAAGATCTCCCGAACCTCTTCCTTGCCCACCGCGACCGGATTCGCCACCACCGAGAACCCAGCCGCAGCCTCGTCCGCCTGCCCCTCCGTCAATCCGAACTCCCGCAGACTGACAGCCACGCCGGCCCCCTGAAACAGGTCGAACAGCTGCGCCGCGAGCCCTGCGTCCGTTGCCGCTTCGTCGGATCCGGCCAGTGCGGCCGCCAGGCGCGCGGCGCTCTCCGGGACTGCTGGGGCGTTGACTCGTACTACCTGCGGAAGCACTGCGGCGTGGGTCTCCGCATGTGGGAGGCCGTAGGTGCCACCAAGCAAATGGCACAGCTTGTGATGCAATCCGGTCCCCGCCGTCGCCAGCGCCGACCCCGCCAGGCAGGCCCCGTACAAAAGCTTGCCTCGAGCATCTAAATCCATCGGGTCCACCAGCGCCGCCCGCAGACCGGCGCTCAGCGCCCGCAACCCGTCAACCGCAACCAGCTCGGTGATCGGGTCGGCCTTCGGCGTCCAGACCGCCTCCACGCAGTGCGCGATCGCGTTCGCCACACTTGCGGCAGTCACCTTCAGCGGCAGGTGCTGCGTCAGCACCGGGTCGTACACGACCACCCGCGGCAGCACCCGCGGATCCACTCCGGTCGTCTTGCCCCTGCCGGCGGTCTCGCCCCAAACCGGGGTCATCTCCGAGCCCGCGTACGTCGTCGGCACCGCAACGATCGCCAGGTCCCGCTTCATACCGGCGGCCTCTGACGTCAAGGCGACGGCCTTCGCTAGCCCGACGGCCGACCCGCCGCCGATGGCCACGATCCCGTCGGCATCGGCGTCCCGCGCCTTGGTGCGCGCGTCGTCCGCGACCTCGGTCGGCACGTGCTGCGCCACTCCGTCGATCCGCCCGGCGAACCGGTCACCCAGTTGCAGTTCGACCAGATCGGCGGCATCCCGCGCGGAGTTGGTCGCGATCACCAGAACTCGCCGTACGCCGAGCGCCGCGACCTCGTCGGCCACCCGCTCGAGCGCACCGGCCCCGAACACCACCCGACCCGGCCAGAACGTGTGCACGAACGAGTCCGGCGAACGGTCGTCTGGACGAGGCATCGGCTGCTCCGCTACGATTTCGCTCAGCGAATAGTTCTTCTTTCAACGAAAAGCAGGCTAGTCGATGCCGGGTGACGCGTCTACGGGCACGTTTCTGCAGGGGCTCGAGCGCGGCCTCGCGGTGATCCGGGCGTTCTCGGCCGAGGCGCCGACGCTGACGCTCAGCGAGGTGGCTCGCGCGGTCGGCATCACCCCCGCGACGGCTCGCCGGATCCTGCTGACGCTGGAGGAGCTGGGCTACGTACGCAGCGACCAACGCCGCTTCTCCCTCACTCCGCGGGTGCTTGCCCTCGGCTGGGCCTACCTGTCCTCGCTGGATCTCGGCGAACTCGCCGGCCCGTTCATGGAGGAGCTGAGCGCGAAGACCCGCGAGTCCTGCTCGATCGCGACCCTCGACCTGCCCGACATCGTGTACGTCGCCCGCGTACCCACGAGCCGGATCATGACGGTCGCCCTCGGTGTCGGCGCCCGCCTCCCGGCGTACCCGACCTCGATGGGCCGCGTACTGCTCGCCGGCCTGCCCGACGACGAGCTCACGTCGTACCTCGACTCCCTCCGGGCCGAAGCGCTCACCGACCGCACGCTCACGTCCGCCGCCGACCTCCACGCAACGATCACCAAGGTCCGCACCGACGGGTACGCCTTGGTCGACCAGGAGCTCGAACTCGGCCTCCGCTCGATCGCCGCTCCCATTGGCAACTCGCGCGGCCGTGTCATCGCCGCCCTGAACGTCTCCGCGCATGCCTCCCGCTCGACCCCGGCCTCACTCTGCGAGGAAGTCCTGCCGCCGCTGCGCGCGGCCGCCGACCAGATCACCCTTGCGCTGACCCAGCGAGGCCATCTCTGAGTTTCCGGAAGCGGTTCTTCCGGAATCAGGTCTAGCGTCGAATCCATGGACCATACGTTCGCCGGCGAGGTCATCGAGTGGCGCGGCCCGGCGCCGTACTACTTCCTGACCGTCCCGCCCGAAACCGGCACCGCTCTCCGAGCTGCTTCCTCCGCGGCCGGCGGGTCCTGGGGCACGGTCCCGGTCCGGGCCGTGCTCGGAGGTACGGAGTGGACGACGTCGCTCTGGTCTAGGGACGGCGACTACCTGCTCCCGTTGAAGGACGCAGTACGCAAGCCCGCAGGTCTTGCTGTGGGTGACACGGTGGAGATCCACGTCAGCTTCCAGCCGCGCAAGCAGAGTCGCTCACCACAGGCGGACCGGGTGCGGTCGCGGCGGGTGCCGGCGAGGCCGATGCCGCGGACCGCCGGCTCCCGTGAGCCCGTGACACCTTCGCAACTCACCATCGTGCCGGCGAATCGGGCGACCTGGGACGACCTGGAGGCGGTCTTCGGCACAACCGGCGCTACCGGCAGTTGCTGGTGTCAGCGGTTCCGCATGCTCCCGAAGGAGTCCTGGGCGTCCGAAGGCCCCGAAGAACTCGCCGCCCGCCTCCGAGACCAAACCGCCTGCGGCAAACCGCGAGCGACCATGACGACCGGCTTGATCGCCTACCTCGCAGACACAGACGCAGACCGAGACGCCGATGCCGACGCCGGTGCCGGTGCCGGTGCCGGTGATGAAGCCGGCGCTGATGCCGGTGCTGAAGCCGACGCCGACGCCGGTGCCGGTGCTGGTGGTGGTGCCGGCAATGCCGGGGGCGGTGGCGGTGGCGGTGGCGGTGATGCTGGTGCTGGTGCTGGTGCTGGTGAGCCTGTGGGGTGGTGTGCGGTGGCGCCGCGAGCGGGGCATGCGCGGTTGCTCCGCGACTATCGGGTGCCTTGGCTGGGACGGAACGAGGACAAGACGGACGCGTCCGTCTGGGCGGTCACGTGCTTCGTCACTCGGGTAGGTTTCCGCCGGCGCGGGATCAGCAGGCTGCTTGCGCAGGCCGCCGTCGAGTTCGCCAAGGAACGCGGTGCGGGCGCGATCGAGGGGTACCCAGATCTTGTCGACGGCGGATCCGTCGGAACCGTCGCCACCTTCGCCGATGCCGGGTTCGCCGAGGTGAGCCGGCCCGGCAACCGCCGCGTCGTCATGCGCATCGACTTCTGAGCCCCTCCTGACGGCTACGCGGACCTCGGCAGTCGTTGAACGGGAACCGGGAGCGGGCGCGCCGCCCTCAGGCCTTCAGCTCTTCGAGGACCTGCAGGTAGTGCGGGTTGTTCATGACACCGAGCAGGTTCCCGAACGGATCCACCACCGACGCCGTACGGAATCCCGTGTTGTTGCCACGGTCAACGATGTTCTCGTTGACCGTCGCGCCCAACTCGATCAGCCGCGCCAGCGTCGCCTCCAGGTCGTCGACATGCCAGTACGTGATCGCTCCCGCGCCGGTCCCGACCTGATGCGGCGCGTACCTGGCGTCGATGATGCCCAGCTCGCACTGAAGATCCCCGAACCGGAACTCGACGTACGCCGGAGCCTCCACGCTCGGCACCGCGTAGTACGCCTCGATCCCCAGCAACTGCTCGTACCACTCCCGCGCCGCCTTCACATCCGCGGCGTAGAAACTGACGGTCGCAAATCCTCGCAACATCGTGGTGGCCCTCTCTCGGTCGTTCCCGGTTGACGACCACCACGATTCCACCCAAAGTGCTCACCGAATGAGCACTTTGTTCAGTCGGTCTGGGTGACCTTGCGGAGGCCTCGTGGGGCGTCCGGGTCCAGGCCGAGTTTGCGGGCCAGGAGTTCGATGGCTCGCTGGGCGGGGATGACGAGTGCGAGCGGGGCCAGCGTCTCGGGGAGGTCCGGACCGGCGAGGTTCACGTCGCAGCGGGAGGCGAAGGCGGGGTCGCCGCCGATGCCGAGGATCTTGCTGCCCTTCTCGCGGACAATGCCGGCCAGCTCGGTCATGCCGGGCAGCGCGGGGCCTTCGCCGGCCGCGACCAGGATCGTCACCAGGTCGGAGTCGACGACCGCGATCGGGCCGTGCTTGAGGTCGGCGTACGAGAGGCCGCGGACCGGCTGCAGGCAGGTCTCCTCGAGCTTGAGGGCGACCTCGAGCGTCGTGCCGAAGGTCAGGCCGCGGCCGCTCGCGAGTACGTCGTGAGCGCCCGCCAGCAGGTCCGCCGCCGCCTCGACCGAACCGGACAGCATCTTGGTCGCCGCGTCCGGAACCCGGGCGATGTCCGCGTCCAGCGTCCCCGGCCGCGGCGCGAGCGCGTCCACGGCGACCGTGATCGCGGCCAGCTGGGTCGTGTACGTCTTGGTGGCCGGTACGGCGAGCTCCTTGCCCGCCTGCGTGATCAGCGCGACGTCGGCCGTCGACGCCAGCGGGCTGTTGCCGTCGTTCGTGATGCCGACGATCGCGGCGCCGTTCCGCTTCGCCCACTCGGCGGTGTCGACGATCTCCTGGGTCGCACCGGACTGGCTGACCGCCACGACCAGCGAGTTCGAGAGGTCGAGGTTCGCGCCGTACAGCGTGGCCACCGACGGCGCCGCCAGCGACGCCTGCCGGCCGGCGTGGATCTCGGTCAGGTACCGCCCGTAGACGCCCGCGTTGTCGGAGGATCCGCGGGCCACGAAGATCACGTTCCGCCGCCCGGCGGCCAGCCGGGTGATGTCGTGCCGCAGCGGCAGGACGTGCTCGAACGTCGCGGCCAGGGCGGCCGGCTGCTCGGCGATCTCGGCCGCCATCCGGGTTTCCTGGGTGGGGACAGACACCACTGGGATCACTGGTCCTATCTGGTCTTAACAGGTATGCTGCGCACGATAGCAGTGAGCGGCGCCCCGGGGCACCCCCGAGGCCCGCCCAGGTCTGGAGGATCGAGATTCCATGGTGGCGACCAAGCGGGCCCAGGTCCGATCGGTACTGGAACGGCTGATCGACGTCGAACTGCATCCCGGGGACCCGATCCCCTCCGAGCGGGCCCTGGTGGACAAGCTGAACGTCTCCCGGGTGACCGTCCGGCAGGCGATCAGCGACCTGGTCGAGTCCGGCGCCCTGGAACGGGTGCACGGCAAGGGGACCTTCGTCACCGGGCCCCAGGTCGACTCGCAGCTGCACCTCACCTCGTTCTCCCGGGAGATGCGGGCCCGCGGGCTCGAGCCCGGGACCGTGGTGCTGTCGGCGAGCGAGATCGAGGCCTCCGACGAGACCGCGAAGGGACTGCGGGTCGCCAAGGGCACCAAGGTGATCCGGGTCGAGCGGCTCCGCACCGCCGACGCGTCGCCGATGGCGTACGAGGTCGGCTACTACCCGTCCGCGCTCTTCCCAGGCCTGCTCGGCCGTGAGCTCGGCACTCTGTACGACGTCTTCGCGAGCGAGTACGACGTCGTCGTCACCTCCGGTGAACAGACCGTCCGGGCGGACAACGCCGACGGTCATGTCGCCCGGGTGCTCGGCGTGGCCCGGCGGGCACCCCTGCTGGTCCTCGAGCGCACCACGTTCGCCGGCCGCAAGGTCGTCGAGCTGTCCTGGTCGGCGTACCGCGCCGACCGCTACCGGCTGCACATGGCCCTGACCCCGCGCGGCCCGCGAACCGGGTCCGCCTGACCTGCCCCGGTGAACCGGCCGCTCCGTCAGCTCCTGGCGGAAACCAGGACGCAACGAACTGGATCGGTCCTGTTCATCAACTGGTCTGCATCCCTGCCGATCGCTCCCCGGCCACCGGGCCGGTTCGGCAGGTGGGCCGCTGGTCACGACGAAGTGCCCGGCGGCAATACTGGAGCCGAACCCACAAGAACTGTGTTGTGAGGAGTACCGCGAGACATGCCTATTGCAACCCCTGAGGTCTACGCCGAGATGCTGGACAAGGCCAAGCAGAACCGCTTCGCCTACCCGGCCATCAATGTCAGCTCCTCGCAGACGCTGAACGCCGCGATCCGCGGTTTCGCCGAGGCGGGCTCGGACGGCATCATCCAGGTCTCCACCGGTGGTGCGGAGTACCTGTCCGGTCCGACGATCAAGAACATGGTGACCGGCTCGGTCGCACTCGCCGCCTACGCGCACGAGGTCGCCAAGAACTACCCGGTGAACATCGCGCTGCACACCGACCACTGCCCGAAGGACAAGCTGGACGGCTTCGTCCGGCCGCTGCTGGAGATCTCGGCCGAGCGCGTTAAGCGCGGCGAGACCCCGCTCTTCCAGTCGCACATGTGGGACGGCTCGGCGGTGCCGCTGACCGAGAACCTGGAGATCGCCAAGGAACTGCTGGCCAAGACGGCCGCGGCCAAGATCGTCCTGGAGATCGAGGTCGGTGTCGTCGGTGGCGAGGAGGACGGCGTCGCCAACGAGATCAACGAGAAGCTCTACACCACCGTCGAGGACGGCCTGGCCACGGTCGAGGCGCTCGGCACCGGTGAGAACGGCCGCTACCTGACCGCGCTGACCTTCGGCAACGTGCACGGCGTCTACAAGCCGGGTGCGGTCAAGCTGCGTCCGGAGATCCTGGCCGAGATCCAGGAGCAGGTCGGCGCCAAGCTCGGCAAGGACCGTCCGTTCGACCTGGTGTTCCACGGTGGCTCCGGCTCGACGCTCGAGGAGATCCGGGCCGCGGTCGACAACGGCGTCATCAAGATGAACGTCGACACCGACACGCAGTACGCGTTCACCCGGCCGGCAGCGGTGCACATGTTCACGAACTACGACGGTGTGCTGAAGGTCGACGGCGAGGTCGGCAACAAGAAGGCCTACGACCCGCGCGCGTGGGGCAAGGCGGCCGAAGAGGGCATGGCGAAGCGCGTCGGCGAGGCGTGCGAGAACCTGCGCTCGACCGGTACGTCGCTGAACGCCTGACTTTCCGAAAGCTGTTCCGAGCAGGCCCGTCCGGGGGAGTTTCCCTGGGCGGGTCTGCTTGGTGTTGTGGGGGTGCATGGGGGACTCCTTCTCGTCAGCGCACCCTGGCCTGGCTGAAGTGCCGGACGCCGGTGCGGCGGGCTGCTCGGGCGAACGTGGTTCGGATGCGGTCGGCCACGGTCGCCGGGTCGTTGAGATCGGTCCAGGAGATCCAGCAGTGCTCTACGGGATGCGGTCCTTCGAAGGTTGACGGGTCGGGCAGCGGGTCTTCGGTGGAGGGCTCTGATTCCTCGCTGTAGAAGGGGAATCGCGGTTCGAACTCGACCACGGTGCGGTCTTCGGGGAACCACAGCGCCTCGGCTGCGACGTCGTCGGGATCCGGTTGGTCGAGGTTCGGTGGCGGGTATGGGCTGGGCGCGGGAAGGCCCGCAGTGGCCAGGATGTGACGCAGGCGGGACTCGGCGATCGACGCGGCGCCGGTGAGCTGCTCGAGTACGTCGAGGGCGCGCTTGTGGCCGTGGTCAAGGAACGTGATCGCCTGCTTGAGGGCGCGGCGGTCGACTGTACCGGTGTAGAGCGCGGCGTCGGCGAGGACGACGGCCGGCATCGGCGGCGCGGTCGCGGCCACCTCGGCGATCGCGCGGGCGGGGGAGACCATGCGGAGGTTGTTCCACAGCTGGAGCCCAGGGCCGACTGGATCGCGAATGTGGCGGTGGACGCCGCGTAGCCGGCCAGATCGCCCGTCCGGCGCGGTCACGTGGACCCGCATGAGGTCGAGACCCCAGACCGGCAGGGCATGCAGAGCCGCGGCGGACTGGTGGCTGGCGAACACGTTCGGACCGCTCGCGCGCAGCACGCGGTAGATCCGCCGGAGGTGCAGCACCTCGTCGGTCACCAGCCTCAGTGACCGCTGAGCGGCATACGTCCCGCGCCGGATCCGGCGCCACCGCCCGGACCCGAGCAGCGCGTCGATATCACCGTCGGCGTACCCACAGGCACGCGCGTCGGCCCGGGTGAACACCCCACCCCGAATCGACGCCATCACAGCAAGCTGAGGATTCATGCCCTAGAACTTGCCGCGTTTCGACTGTTCCGGAGACGCTGATTTCAGATCTGTGGAGAACTCCGGGCACAAAAAAAGCTCGTCATCTTTCTATGACGAGCTCGGCGCGGGTTGGTATCCAGGGTTGCCAGAGGAGGGGCATGCCGGCCTCGGACGGGGTGCGGTTGCCTTTGCGTTCGTTGCAGGACGCATGGGCGGCGACGGCGTTGAGCCACTCGGTGCGGCCGCCTCTGGACCTGGGTTGGACGTGGTCCATGGTGTCGGCGTTGTCGAGGCCGCAGTACGCGCAGCGGAACTTGTCGCGGCGCAGCACGCCGTGCTTGCTGTACTTCATCCGGCCGGCCGCGTAGCGCCAGTGCGTGACGACGTAGCGGACCAGACGGAGGACGCGAGGGACCGGGAACGGGCCGATTGTTCGCTCTCCGTGCGCCTCTTCGACCACTGCGACCTCGCGAACCAGCATCCGGATGGCGTGCTGGATCGAGACGGTGTGCAGCGGTTCGTACGACGCGTTCAGGACGATGACGCTCATCCGGTGCCTCCTTCCGGCCGTAGCTGGGAACCACGGCGGTTGACGCAGGGTCTCAAGCATCCGTGGCCGCCGGGTGAACGGTCAACGGATTTCGTCAGACGGTCACGTGCCGGTACGGCTGCGTGATCGGCGAAGATGTGCTTATGGAATTGAACAATCTGCTGTCCGGTCCACCCGAGACACTACTACCGGTCGACCCCGCCGCGGCGGAACTCGCCGACGGGGCCGCTCCGGCGGACGTCGCGGCGAAGTACCCGACGTCCTCCCTGGCCTGGGCGGTGCTTGCCGAAGGCGCCCTCGCGGACGGCCGGACCATCGAGGGGTACGCGTACGCGCGCACCGGCTACCACCGGGCGCTGGACCTGCTCCGGCGCAACGGCTGGAAGGGCCACGGGCCGGTCCCGTGGGAGCACGAGCCGAACCGCGGCTTCCTCCGCGCGCTGGCCGCGCTCGGCAAGGCGGCCGCCCTGATCGACGAGAAGGACGAGGCCGAGCGTTGTGCCACGTTCCTGCGTGACAGCTCGCCGACGGCTGCCGACGAACTGAGCTGAAACCCGCTTGTGGGGCCGGTTTCCCGGCGGGATGATCTGCCGGGTGACCAGCCCTTACGCGCAGGCCGGATTCGCTGCCGGGTTCGACTGGGGACCGGTCGGCGCCGAGGTCGTTGCCGGTGACATCGTCGCGGTCGTCGACGTGCTGTCGTTCACGACAGCGGTGACGGTGGCGGTGGATCGGGGCATCGACGTGTACCCGTACCGGTGGCGCGACGAGACGGCGGTCGCGTACGCCGAGGAGTGTGGCGCGACGCTGGCGGTCGGGCGTTCCGCGGCCGGTCCGGGCGAGGTCAGTTTGTCGCCGGCGTCGATCCGTGGCGTGACCGGAATCACCAAACTGGTTCTGCCCTCGCCGAACGGGTCGACGATCGCGAAGCAGCTGAGCGACAGCGGCGCGACAGTGATCGCGGTGTCGCTGCGTAACCGGCTGGCCGCTGCGGACTGGGTCACCAAGCAGGCCGCGGACGGCGCTGACGAGGGGCGGCGGCCCAGGGTGGTCGCGATCGCGGCGGGGGAGAGATGGCCCGACGGGTCACTCCGGCCGGCCGTTGAGGATCTGTGGGGCGCCGGCGGGTTCCTCAGTGCGCTCGGCAGCGACGATCTGTCGCCGGAGGCGCGGGCCGCCGTGGCGGCGTACGAGGCGACAAAGGACGAGCTGCCCAAGTACCTGCACGAGTGCGCCGGCGGCCGAGAGCTCACGCAGTACGGCTTCGCGGAGGACGTTGCGATTGCGGCCGAGGTGGACGAGAGCGAGGTGGTCCCGGTGCTCGTGGACGGTAGACTGTTCCGGTCAACCTGAAGCACTCGAGGTTTCTGCCCGTTGACAGTGCCGGCAGGCGGCGAGCGTCCCCGCTTCTTGCCGAACATGGACGGTTCTAGGCGGACGGACAGACCGGCGAAGCTGGACGCCCACGGTCGGGTCCCCGTCCCTTCGGGCAGCGGAAGGTAACACCGTGCCGGCTCTCACCGGACGGATCCCCGCGCCCAGCAACGCCTACACGGCGGTACTGCGTACTCCCGGCGCGTGGAAGTTCTACTTCGCGGCGGCCCCGGCCAAGGTCGGGATCGCGATGACAGGTCTCGGCATCGTCTGGCTGGTGCACGGATCGACCGGCTCGTACGCGGCCGCAGGTACGGTCACCGGCGGATTCGCGGTGGCCGAGGCGGTCGGTGGGCCGCAGGTGGCGAGGTTCATCGACCGTTTCGGTCAGACCCGGATGCTGCCCGTCACGCTGCTCACGCACGCCACGATGATGGCGCTGCTGATCGGGCTCGCGGTCGCCAACGCGCCCCTGTGGTCACTCGTAGTGGCCGCTGTGCTCGCGGGTGGATCGCTGCCGCAGCTGGGTGCGCAGACAGGAGCTCGCTGGGCGTACGCGCTCCGTGAGAGTCCACTGCTGTCCTCGGCGTTCACACTCGAAGCTCTCAGCGTCGGCGTCGCGTTCATGGTCGGCCCTGGTCTCGTAGGCATTGTGAGCTCCTCCAGCAGTCCTGCAGCAGGCTCGCTACTCGCTACAGGCCTTCTGCTGGCCGGGGGCTTCTTGCTTGCAGTACAACGAGGCACGGCACCACCACCGGCAGCACCTGGTCGGCGCGGCGAATCGAAACGCCTGCTACACAAGCGATTCGTAGGCCTGGTCGGTACGAACGTCGGCATCGGCCTGTTCTTCGGCAGCATGCAGGTGTCCGTCACAGCCTTCGCAGTCTCCAGAGGTACGCCAGGACTCGCCGGACCGCTGTACAGCATCACCAGCTTGGTGAGTCTGATCGCCGGATTCGCCTACGGTGCAAGGCGTTGGCGGACCGCTCCGGAGACGCAGTTCGTCATCGCGTTCAGCTGGTTGGCGGTGAGTTGCCTGCCGCTGATCGCCGTACACACGCCGCTGACCGCAGCGCTCGCGTTGACGTTGCCCGGTCTTGCGATCGCCCCGTTCCAGACGTTGTCCGCCGTACTGACCGAGTCGGCGGTCGACTCCGCCGTACTGACGCAGGCCTTCACCTGGCTGAACTCGGGTGGTGCGGCAGGTATCGCGCTCGGCTCCGCGTTCGCCGGGTGGGTCGTCGACGGGCACAGCGCGCAGTACGGCTTCGTGGTCGCACTCGCCGCCGCAACGACTGCTCTCGCGATGGCTGTGACGGTGAAGCTCAGCGATAGGTGATCTGGCGCTCGGCCGCGGCGCGGGTGGCGTACTCCAAGGGGGTCAGGCCGATCTGCTGCTTGAACTCCTTGGAGAAGTGGGCCTGGTCGAAGTAGCCGAGGGACGCGGAGAGATCGGCCAGCTCGGCGACATCGCCCTGGGCCAGCAGTTCGGCGCCGTCGTGGAGGCGGAAGCGGCGGAGCACCCATTTGGGACCTACCCCCACATAGCGGCGGAACAGGCGTTGGAGCGTGCGGATCGGTACATCGAACCGCTCGGTGATCTCGTCGACGCGGGCGACGGAGCGGTCCGCCGCCATCGTCGACACGATCTCCCGGACCAGCTCGTACGACGGGTCGGGCGGAGCGACGTGATCACGCAGGAACGCCTCGAACACCGCGCGCCGCCGGACGTCGGACTCGGCCGCGAACACCAGGTCCGCGAGCCGGTCGCCGTCCGGGAACACCGCGGTCAACGGCAGCACCTCGTCCCGGAACGAGCCGACGTCCAGCCCGGTGATCGCCCCGAACCCGCCGGCCCAGAACTTCACCCCGAACACCCGCCCGCGCCCGCGCAGCTCGCGCGCGAACTTCCGCGTGGAGACACCGTTCACGAACGCACCACCCGGCTGCTCGAACGTCACGTTCACGGCCGGGAACGGCAGCACCTCCGCGGTGTACGGCTCGTCGAGGTCCCACTCGACGATCCAGTACCACTCCACGAACCGGCCGGCCTCCGACCCCGGCGCGAGCCGGCTCAGCGACCGGTGCCGGGCCTGCTCCCGCGGGTGCAGGATGCCCTTCTCGCTGTCGGGTGGATGGGTCAACTCCGGCTGTCGCTTTCTTACAAGACCGCTCGGCGGTCGGCGGATTGACTAGGAGGCATGACGACGAACACCGTAAACCCCGTCCCGGACAGTTATCACTCGCTGACCCCGTTCATCGCCGTCGCGGACGGTGCGAAGGCGATCGACTTCTACACGTCGGTGTTCGGCGCCGAGGTGATCAGCCGGCAGGACCTGCCGGACGGCCGGGTCGCGCATGCCGAGCTGAAGTTCGGTAACTCGATGCTGCAGCTGAGTGACGAGATGCCACAGATAGGGCTGCGCGCGCCGACCGGTGAATGGGTGCACTCGTCGCTGGTGCACTACGTGCCGGACGTCGACACCACGTACGCGAAGGCGATCGAAGCCGGTGCGAAGCCGGTGGAGCAGGTGCAGACTTTCCTGACAGGCGACCGGTTCGGCACCGTGATCGACCCGTTCGGGCACCGCTGGGCGATCATGACCCGGGTCGAGGACGTCTCCCGCGAGGAGGCCGAACGGCGGATCAACGACTGGCTCGCATCGGGTGCCGCGGGGATCGATTAGCCCGGGCATGAGGAAGCGGCCCGCCGGAACCGTCCCCTGCGGCAGTTTCGGCGGGCCGCTGACTAAGAGTGTGCACGTGATCACGCAAAATGGCAACCCGTCAGTTGATGAAACAGTGACTTGAAACGGTCGCTGGAAGGTTGTGGACAGGCCCGAAACGGCCATGCCCGTCCTCCGGTAGGCTTTGGTCGCAAGAGCCTGGATGCATCGCCGGATGAACGACCGGTGAATGTCTCCGGGCTTCACCGTTTCCAGCACCGACCGCCACGGGGTGTGAAGTTGGTGCGTGAAGAGGAGGGCTGAGATGCCCGCAATCGTGCTCGTCGGCGCCCAGTGGGGCGATGAGGGCAAAGGCAAGGCGACCGATCTGCTCGGCAACACGGGCGAGGTCATCGACTACGTGGTGAAGTTCAACGGCGGCAACAACGCCGGCCACACGGTCGTGATCGGATCCGAGAAGTACGCGCTGCACCTGCTCCCGAGCGGCATCCTCACACCGGGCGTGACGCCGGTGATCGGCAACGGGGTCGTGGTCGACCTCAGCGTGCTGTTCGAGGAGCTCGACGCGCTGCAGGCGCGCGGAGTGGACACCTCCCGGCTGGTGATCAGCGCGAACGCGCACGTGATCCCGCCGTACAACCGGACCCTCGACAAGGTCGCCGAGCGGTTCCTCGGCAGCCGCAAGATCGGTACGACCGGACGCGGTATCGGCCCGACGTACGCCGACAAGATGAACCGCATCGGCATCCGGATCCAGGACCTGTACGACGAGAAGATCCTCGAGCAGAAGGTCACCGGCGCGCTGGAGCAGAAGAACCAGCTGCTGGTGAAGGTGTACAACCGGCGAGCGGTCGAGATCCGCGAGGTCCTCGACGAGCTGCTCGCGTACGCGGACCGCCTGAAGCCGATGGTCGCGGACACCAGCCTGCTGCTGAACAAGGCGCTCGACGACGGCAAGACCGTGCTGATGGAGGCGGGTCAGGCCACGCTGCTCGACGTCGACCACGGCACGTACCCGTTCGTCACCTCCTCGAACGCGATCTCCGCCGGCGCCTGCACCGGTACCGGCATCCCGCCGACCCGGATCGATCGCGTGATGGCCGTCGTGAAGGCGTACACGACTCGCGTCGGCGAGGGGCCGTTCCCGACCGAGCTGCTGGACGCGGACGGCGAGTGGCTTCGTCAGCAAGGCTTCGAGTTCGGTACGACGACGGGCCGGCCACGGCGCTGCGGCTGGTACGACTCGGTCATCGCCCGGTACGCCGCTCGCGTCAACGGCGTCTCGGACTTCGTACTGACCAAGCTCGACACCCTCACCGGCCGGGAGAAGATCCCGGTCTGCGTCGCGTACGAGGTGAACGGCGTCAGGTACGACGAGATGCCGATGACGCAGACCGACTTCCACCACGCGGTCCCGGTCTACGAGGAGTTCGACGGCTGGGCGGACGACATCTCCGGCTGCCGGACGTTCGAGGACCTGCCGAAGGAGGCGCAGTCGTACGTGCGCGCCGTCGAGTCGCTGAGCGGAGCGCGGATCTCCGCGATCGGTGTCGGCCCGGAGCGCAGCCAGATCGTCCAGCTCTGACCCGGTGGACCTCCCCGTCAGCGACCGATGACGGGGAGGTCCCGGATGAACGGTGCGTTCCGCAGGTCGCCGATGGTCGGACGGTGGATGTTCGGCGTCTCGATCGGCTTTCGCGCCCAGTCCGCGCCGCCACCCTGCGCGGCCCGGAAGAACAGGATTCCGCCGATCACCAACAGGACAACGGCGACGAGCGCGGACAACCAATGCGCGCGGAAGGTGTTGCGCGCGGCGATGTGAGCACCGCGGCGTAGTGAGCTGCCACCAGGGCCCCACCAGCTGCAGAACAGTGCGGTCAACGCCGCCGTACCGAAGCCGACCGCGGACAGGGGCGTCCAGCCGAGTCCGTACGTCGACGCGGCAACGCCTGTGACTACTCCGCCGACCACTACTGCTGTGAGTAGCGGCAGGATCAGGCAGGGGACAGTGATGAGCGCCGCCGTGGCCAGCTGCACTGGGCTGGCTGCCGCGGCTACGAGACCGTCGGACTTGCCCGAGCGGCCGCGGATCTGACGCCGTCGCATGAGCGCAGTGCTCGAGCGGTCCACCGTCCGCGCGAGCACCAGCAGGATGATGGCAACAGTTGCACCGAAGCCTGGCATGAAAGTGACCAGCCCTGTCAGCAGCAGCATGAAGCCGACGATGACCGCCGTACGACGACCAGTCGGCGGAGACTTGACCGGCGCCTGGACGGGCGGCTGGACGGGCTGGACAGGTGCCGGCGGAGACGGTTGCTGGTACGGCGCCGGAACGTAGGGGTTCGCTGCATAAGGAGTGAAGGGCTCCGCGGGGTACGGCGTCTGCCCGTACGGGGGCGGGGGTTCCTGCTTCTTCGCCGTGGCTTCGCGGAGCTTGTCGCGGATCGGGGCGAACGCGGACAGCGGCGGAATCACCGGCGGTACCAGCTCGGCCACCTGGGTCGGTGTCGGCCCGTCGTCGACCTCAGGTCCCACCGACGGCATCAGCTTCGTCACCAGCCTGGTCGGCGGTACGGCGGCCATCGTCGGGGCCTCACGCGGCGGGAGCGCGTCGCGGCCCTCCGCGTACCGGCTGAGGCCCGTCATGATCTCGTCCTGTGTCGGCCGGTCGGCCTTGTCGGGCGAGAGCGCGGCAGCGAGCAGCGACTTCAGTCGCGGGTCCAGGCCGTCCAGGTCGGCCTGACCGGAGTGCACGCGCGCCAGCACGGCCTCGAACGGTCCCTTGCCGAACGGGCGGCGTCCGGTCGCGGCGAACGCCACCGTGGCGGCCCAGCCCCACCAGTCGGCGGACTGCGACACCATCTCGCCCGCGATGAGCTCCGGCGCCAGGTAGCCCGGCGTACCGATCACCAGGCCGGTCTGGGTGAGCCGCAGGTCGTCGGCGGCCTGGGCGATGCCGAAGTCGATCATGATCGGCTTGCCGTTGCACATCATCACGTTGCCGGGCTTGAGGTCGCGGTGGATCACTCCGGCCGCGTGGATCGCCTGCAGCGACTCGGCCAGGCAGCCGGCCAGCGGGAGCCACTTGCGCGGAGTCAGTGGGCCGCGTTCGTCCACCTGCTCGTCCAGCGGGCGACCAGGGACGAAACGGGTCACCAGGTACGGCTGGTCGCCCTCCAGGTCGTGGTCGAGGATGCCGGCCACGCCGGGGTGGTTGACCTTCTGCAACGTGGTGGCCTCACGCTGCAACCGGGCCCGCGCGATCGGGTCGTGCGCGACGTGCGACCGCAGGACCTTGAGCGCGACCTCCTGACGCTCGGGTCCCTCGGCGAGGTAGACGACCCCCATGCCGCCCTGCCCGAGCCGCCGGATCAACCGGTACGGCCCGACCCGCTCCTCCTCCACCTCCTCTTCGTGGGTGGAAGGCGGTCCCCCTGTGACTGACATGCCATCTACGGTACGTCCCCGGCAGACCAAGCAATCCCGATGACGTCAGAGGTAATCGTCTGTATTCACCGCGTCTCCGAAGCTGGAGCCATGGGACAGAGAATGAAGGCTTACGCGATCGCCTACCTGCGCAACGTCCGGATGGGCGCGGACATCGTCGAGTACCTCGAACGCATCGACGAGACCCTCGCTCCGTACGACGGTCACTTCATCGTGCACGGCGCGGCGCCCGAACGGATCGAGGGCGAGTGGGAGGGTGCGCCGATCGTGATCGAGTTCCCCGACTACGACCACCTACGGGACTGGTACGAGTCCCCGGAGTACCGCGAGATCCTGCCGCTACGGACCGAGAACTCCGACGGTGTGGTGATCTTCGTCGAAGGAGTAGACCGCACCCACAAGGCCACCGACGTACTTGCCTGACCCTGTTGGCCGGATCCTCGCGAGGAGAGGTCCGCGGTCAGCCGGCCAGTTCGGGGTAGAGGGCGGTCAGGTCGCCGGAGACTGCTGCCTTGGCGCCGCGGGCGGTGTCGTCGGCGAGGACCTCGTACGTGCCGGTCTCGATGCCGTCCAGGGCGGCCTTCGCGATGTCCTCGGGGCGGGCCTTCGGCGCGGTCACGCCGGTCGTCATGTCGGTGTCGACGTACCCCATGTGCAGGCCGGTGACGCCGATGCCACGGTTCAGCAGCTCGAGCCGGATCGCGTTGGTCTGCAGCCAGAACGCGGCTTTGGTAGCGGCGTACGCGCCGCCCCGGGCGACCCAGGACAGGGCCGAGTGCGCGTTCAGGATGTGGCCGCCGCCGTTCTTCTCGATGATCGGGACGAACGCCCGGGTCAGCTGCAGAGGTCCGAAGAAGTTCGCGTCGAAGACCGCGCGGACGTCGTCGATCGTGCTGTCCAGGTAGGTGGCGGGCGAGCTCGCGCCGGCGTTGTTGATCAGCACGGTGACGTCCGGCGCGGCCGCGGCGAGCGCGTCGATCGACGTCTGGTCGGTGACCTCGAGCGGCAGCGGTACGACCCGGGGGTCGTCACTCGGCTTCGGGTCGCGGGCGGTCGCATACACCTTCGCGACACCGCGGGTGAGCAGGTCGTCGACGATCGCCTTGCCGATCCCGCGCTGCCCGCCGGTGACCAGGACGACTGCGCCTTCGAGTGTGGTCATGAAAACTCCTCAGAGGAAACTGATCTGTTTCCATCACCGTAAACCGATCGGTTTCTCATTTCAAATCCAGCCGGTACCCTCGATGCCATGAGCACTTCCGCGACTCCCCGTGAGCGGCTTCTGGACGCCGCGGGCGAACTCTTCTACCGCGACGGCGTCAACATCGGAGTGGACGCGCTCTGCAAAGCGGCCGGGGTGTCCAAGAAGTCGATGTACCAGCTGTTCCGGTCGAAGGACGAGCTGATCGCGGAGAGCCTGGCGAGTCGCGGCCCGGCGTACCAAACGTTGCTCCAACCGGGCGCGGAGGACGAGCAGTCGCCGCGGGAGCGGATCCTGACCGTGTTCGAGCGGCAGGACGCGATTGTTGCAGCGGGCAACTACCTCGGCTGTCCGCTGGTGAGTACCGCGGTCGAGCTGAAGAACCCGGAGCACCCGGGGTCGGTGGTCGCGCGGCACTTCAAGCAGCAGCTCACCGACTCCTTCCACCGCGAGCTGGTCAAGGCCGGCGCCGACGACCCGGCCACGCTGGCGATCCAGCTGACGATGATCTTCGACGGCGCCAGCGCTCGCGCGGTCGTCCGCGCCCAGCCCCTCGGCGGCATCGGCGCCGCGACCGCCGCCGCCCTGCTGGATGCCGCCGGGGTCCGCGCCGCCGAGCTGGCCCTGCACTGAGCCCGCGTACCCGTGGGACGGAATCGCCTTTTGTTCCACGGGAAATGGGACAGTCACGCGATCTGTTCCACTGAAGTTCCGGTACCGGCGAGGTCTTGACCCTGGTCGTCGTACGTCGTGACACTGCGTGGAAACCGCTGTCCTACCGCCCCCGAAGACAGGACACCGCCCATGCGAAAGCTTCCTCTTGTCCTGGCCGCCGCGCTGCTCGCCGGGACCCTCGTCTCTCCAGCCGCGCAGGCCGCCGATGCCCCGGCAACGTTCACCCATCCCGGCGTCGGGGTGAGCCAGGCCCAGCTCGACTTCGTCCGGGCCAAGGTGCAGGCCGGCGCCCAGCCGTGGACCGACGCGTTCAACCAGGCGAAGAACAGTTCGTACGCCTCCTTGTCCCGTACGCCGAAACCGCGCGCGATCGTGGAGTGCGGCCCGTACTCGAACCCGAACTACGGCTGCACCGACGAACGCGAGGACGCGATCGCGGCCTACACCGACGCCCTGCTCTGGTACCTCACCCGCGACGACCGCTACGCGCAGAAGTCCATCCAGCTGATGGATGCGTGGTCGGCGACCATCCAGGACCACACCAACAGCAACGCCCCGCTGCAGACGGCCTGGGCCGCGTCGTCCTGGCCGAAGGCCGCGGAGATCATCAGGTACGAGTACGGCAACTGGCCGAACGCGGGCCGCTTCGCGACGATGCTCCGCAACGTCTACGTACCGAAGATCATCAACGGCTCCAACTCGAACGGGAACTGGGAGCTGAGCATGACCGAGGCCCTCCAGGGCATCGGCGTGTACCTCGAGGACAAGACGATCTACGACAAGGCGATAGCGCTGTACAGGCTGCGGGTGCCGGCGTACGTCTACCTCGAGTCGGACGGTGCGCTGCCGAAGACCGTGCCGAGTCAGAACCTCGACACCCGCGACAAGATCGTCAGCTACTGGCAGGGCCAAGGGACGTTCGTCACCGGTCTGACGCAGGAGACGTGCCGCGACTTCACTCACACGGGCTACGGCATCTCCGCGATCTCACACGTGCTGGAGACGGCCCGTATTCAGGGCGTCGACATGTACCCGGAGTTCGGCGAGCGGCTACGGCAGGCGCTCGGTTTCCAGTCCAAGTGGGAGCGCAACCTGGAGCCGGTGCCTTCTTGGCTCTGCAACGGCACGCTGAACCGGGGGCTCGGTCCGATCACCGAGGTGGGCTACAACGCACTGCACACCCGCCTGGGCATCGCGATGACGAACACACAGGCCCTGACCGAGTCACGCCGTCCGGCAGGCTCCAACAACCTGTTCGTTGCCTGGGAGACCCTGACCCACGCAGAGAACCCGTCCTAGCAGTGTGCTTCGCCGCGCTTCCAGTAGCCCTGGAACGAGATGGCCGACTTGGGCATCCCGACAGCGTTCACGAGGTGGCGGCGTACCTCTTTGATCATTGACGACTCACCGGCGACCCACGCGTAGTCAGGGTCGAACGGCAGCGCTGCTGACTTCACTGCGTCCAGTAGGGATCCCTCGGTGACCCACGTGACGTCAGCAGCACCCGCCAGAGGGCGTACGTCGGCCACATCCGGTACGGCGACGAAGACGGTGGCATGTACTCCAGCCGGAAGCTCTTCCAGGATCCCGGCCAGGGCGGGGAGTGCGGTCTCGTCCGCCACGAGCACCCGGCGAACACTGGTTGCCGGCGGCACGTAGTCGACGCCGGAGTGCAGCAGGCCCTTCGTGCTGGTCATATCGACCGCGAACGGCAGCAGCAGACCCACCTGGCCGCCTGGCTTCGCTGAGCTCGCCCAGGCCGACGCCGGCCCGTTCACCCCGTGCAGGACGAACTCGACGTCCAGTTCGGCCACCTCGGGCCGGAGCGCGCGCACGGTGTACGTCCGCATGATGAAACGCTCGTCGACGGGCTGTGCGCACCAGTCGGCGTACCACTCGGGTCCTGAGGGCAGCCGGATCGTACTGCCGTTCGGAGGAGTCAGGAGGACCTTGATGCGCTGGTCCGGGCCGGCCGTGACCGCCTCCTTGATCCGCGGTGCGACGAACGTCACGCGACGCAGGTGCAGGCTCAGATCGTCGACCGCTGCCACGGTGGCCAGGAGCGAGTCGAAGACGATCGGGCGCTCGAGCACAGTCGTCATGGCTTTGGTTTCTCCATAAACTTCGCAGGGGGAGGAACGTGCGGACCCGGGGGCGGCCGGGTTAAGGTGAGGCGTCTAAAGGTTAGCCTTACCTAAGAGGATCCCGAAAGTCCAATGCCCCCGCCCACTGCCACGGCCGAAGCCGGCCCGGACAGCGCTGCCCCGTCGCGTCCGCGCCGGGCCCGGCGGACCACGCTCGTGCTCGGCCTGATCGGTTGCGTCGTCCTGCTGGTGCTGGTCTGTCTGCTCAGCATCGCGGTCGGCTCCAAGCAGATCCCGCTGTCCACCGTGGTCGATGCCCTGCGCCACTACAACGAGGCGGACACCGACCAGGTGATCGTCCGCTCGCTGCGGGTGCCGCGGACCCTGATCGGGTTGCTGGTCGGCGCCGCGCTCGGGTTGTCCGGGGCGTTGATGCAGGGCGTGACCCGGAACCCGCTGGCCGATCCCGGCATCCTCGGCGTGAACGGCGGTGCCGCGCTGTTCGTTGTCGGCGGCATCTACTGGTTCGGGATGTCGTCGTTGACGTCGTACGTCTGGCTCGCTTTCGTCGGTGCGGCCGCGGCGTCGGTCGTGGTGTACCTGCTCGGGTCGCTCGGCCGGGAGGGCGCGACGCCGGTGAAGCTCGCGCTCGCCGGGGCGGCGCTGACCGCGATGCTCGGGTCGCTGACGACCGCGTTGCTGATCGGCGACGTCGACACGTTCGACCAGTTCCGGTTCTGGTCGGTGGGATCGTTCGCCGGCCGCGGTCCGGACATCGCGCGACAGGTCGCGCCGTTCATCCTGGCCGGGATCGTGCTGGCGATCTTCTGCGGGCGGCTGCTGAACGCCCTGTCGCTGGGAGACGACGTGGCCAAGTCGCTCGGTCAGCGGGTCGGGTGGGCGCGCGCGTTCGTCGCGGTCGTCGTCGTCCTGCTCTGTGGCGCGGCGACCGCCGCGGCCGGTCCGATCGGGTTCGTCGGGCTGACGATCCCGCACGTCGCGCGGCTGGTCACCGGGCCGGACTACCGCTGGATCCTGCCCTACTCCGCTCTGCTGGCGCCGATCCTGCTCCTCGGATCGGACGTGATCGGCCGCGTCGTCGCGCTACCAGGTGAACTCCAGGTCGGCATCGTCACCGCGGTACTGGGCGCGCCGTTCTTCATCATCCTCGTCCGGCGGCGGAAGCTGGCCGACCTGTGACGGCTCAGGCGGTACACCTCGTCGCGCGGGCGCGCGTAGCCCGGCAGACCCGTTCGCTGGTCGTGATTGTCGTACTCGCCGTTGTGGTGTTCGCGGTGTTCTGCGTCTCGCTGTCGCTGGGCGACTTCAAGATCCCGGTGATGGACGTGGTGAAGACCCTGTTCGGTGGCGGCGACCACGCGACCGAGTTCATCGTCAACAAGCTTCGGTTGCCCCGGGCACTGACCGGGCTGCTGGTCGGCGCGGCGCTCGGCCTGTCCGGCGCGATCTTCCAGAACATCGCCCGCAACCCGCTGGCCAGCCCGGACATCATCGGCGTGACGTACGGAGCCAGTACGTTCGCGGTGCTCGGGATCGTGACACTCGGTCTGACCGGGGTCGCGGTGTCGGCGCTCGCGATCGCCGGTGCGGTGCTGACCGCGTTCCTCATGTACGTGCTCGCCTGGCGGCACGGGGTGTCGAGCTACCGGCTGATCCTGATCGGGATCGGCATCGGCGCGATCGCGACCAGCATCACGTCGTACCTGCTGACCAAGGCCCGGGTGGAGATCGCGCAGCAGGCGCTGGTCTGGCTGACCGGGAGCCTGAACGGGCGGGACTGGTCGAACGTGCGGTCGCTGGCGATCACGTTCGTCGTACTGCTGCCGTTCCTGGTGTTCCTGGTGCAGCAGCTGCGGATCCTGCAGCTCGGCGACGAGACGGCGTACGGGCTGGGGCTGCGGGTCGAGGCGTCCCGGCTCGGGCTGATCGTGATCGCCGTACTGCTGGCCGCGGTGGCGACGGCGGCGGCCGGGCCGATCGGGTTCGTGGCGTTCGTGGCGCCGCCGATCGCGCGCCGGCTGACCCGGTCGTCGGGGCCGGCGATGATCGCGTCCGGGCTGCTCGGGGCGCTCGTGGTCGCGGTGTCGGACCTGATCGCGCAGCACGCGTTCGGAGAAACGCAGTTGCCGGTCGGTGTGGTGACCGGCGTGGTGGGTGCGCCGTACCTGATGTTCCTGCTGGCCCGGGCCAATCGTGTCGGGAGTGGTGGCTGAGAGATGGAGGAGAACTTCGTGGACCACAGCTTGGCCGCCGACGGTCTTGCGGTCGGTTATGACCAGCGGGAGATCATCCACGACCTGTCGGTGCGGATCCCGACCGGGAAGATCACCGTCATCGTCGGCGCGAACGCGTGCGGCAAGTCGACCCTGCTGAAGACGCTCGCCCGGCTGCTCAAGCCGTCGCGTGGATCGGTGCTGCTGGACGGGAAGAGCATCCAGCAGATCCCGACCCGCGAGGTGGCGACCAAGCTCGGGCTGCTGCCGCAGTCGCCGACCGCGCCGGAGGGGATCACGGTTGCGGATCTCGTCGGTCGTGGTCGGTACCCACGGACCCGGTGGATCCGGCAGTGGTCGCGCGCCGACGACGAGGCGGTCGCGGAGGCGATGACCTCGACGGACGTGCTGTCGATCGCGGACCGGCCGATCGACGAACTGTCCGGCGGTCAGCGGCAGCGCGTGTGGATCGCGATGGCGCTTGCCCAGGAAACCGGCATCCTGCTGCTCGACGAGCCGACGACGTTTCTGGATCTGACGCACCAGTTCGAGGTGCTCGACCTGCTGGTCGACCTGAACAAGTCCGACGACCGGACGATCGTCCTGGTCCTGCACGACCTGAACCAGGCCTGCCGGTTCGGTGACCACCTGATCGCGATGAAGGACGGCGCGATCGTTGCCGAGGGCAACCCGTCGGAGGTGATCACCGAGGACGTCGTGCAGGACGTGTTCGGGCTGGCTGTCAAGATCGTCCCGGATCCGGTCGCCGGTACGCCGATGGTGGTACCGATCGGCCGGCACACCACCCGTACCGCGGTGTCGAGTCCCGCGGCCGCCGCACTCGCCGCCAGCGCCGCAGCGAACGGAATCTGCCGCCCCACCGACCGCTGACTGTGGACAGTGGTTATCGGCCGGTCGACTGAGCCTTCTCGATCAGGAGCTTGGCGGCGACCGTCGCGCCGTCGGCCTTGATCTGGCCGCTGATCTCCTTGGCACGTGGTGCTGCTGCCAGTGCGGTACCGAGCGCGGCCGACAGCGAGTCGACAGTCGGCGCCGGGCCGTCGTGCGCGGCGCCGATGCCCAATGCGGCGACGCGGGAGGCCCAGTACGGCTGGTCGGCGACGAGCGGTACGACGACCTGCGGTACGCCGGCCCGCGCCGCGGTGGTCGTCGTACCGGCGCCGCCGTGATGTACGACCGCCGCCATCCGCGGGAACAGCGCCTGCTGGTTGACCTCGTCGACGACGAAGCAGTCGTCGGCTGCGAGTTCGGACCAACCACGGCTCAGGAGCACCCGGCGGCCGTAGGCCCGGGCCGCTTCGATGGCTGTCCGGACGACGTCCTTCGGTGCGTGTGCGGACATGCTGCCGAAGCCGACGTACACCGGTGGCTCGCCGGCGTCCAGGAACGCCTGCAGGTCATCCGGAAGCGGACGGTCATCGGGCAGGATCCACGCGCCGGTCTGTACGAGCTCGAGATCGGTCATGCCCGCCGACGGGCACAGCGTCGGATCCGCGGCGAGCCACGGGTGGTCGGTGAACACGTAGTCGCGGACGTTCTCGACCGGCGGCAGCCCGATCGCGGCCCGCTCGGCGTTGAGCGCCGGACCGTACAGCTCGTTCACGCGGCGGGCGTCGTATTCCCATTGGATGCGCCGATCGGTCACGTCCGGCGGTGTCGGCGTACCCGGCCGGGCTCCGGGGGAGGAGTGCTGCGACGGGATCCCGCCGAAGTGGAAGCCCGCGAGTACGTAGCCGATGCCGAGCTTGTCGGCGACATCCCGCGCGCCGGCGGGCATCAGGCCGGTCGCCACGATCGCGTCGGCCCCGGGCGCGACCCGCCCGAGCGTCTCGAACCGCGCCGCCACCAGCCGCGGCGCCAAGGCGAACGCCGGATGCACACCCTCCTGCTTGGGCGCGGTGACCACGTCGCGCACCGACGGGCCTAACGGCTCCATCGGCACGCCGGCCCGCTTCAACAGTTCTTCGAACTCAGCCTCCGGTGGAACACATACCGTCGCCTCGGCACCAACCCCCTGAAGCGCCACCGCAAGCCCCGCCAACGGCTCCACGTCTCCGCGCGATCCCCAACTCGTCAACACAAAACGCACTGCTCAGCTCCGTTCCCCGACTCGGAAAGACGCCCATTCTCCGAGAAAAAGGGGGGCTTGCGGCAAGTCCCCCCATCCGCTATACGTTGAAACTAGAGGGGCTTTCGCGAAGTACAACTACGTGAAACGAAACAGCCGGCGGCGACCACCTGGGCGCCGCCGGCTGTTGTCTGCTCAGCTGACGCTGATCAGGTCCACGACGAAGATCAGGGTCTCGCCCGGCTTGATTGCGCTGCCGGCGCCGCGGTCGCCGTAGCCCAGGTGCGGCGGGATGACCAGCTTGCGCCGGCCGCCGACCTTCATGCCCTGGACGCCGGTGTCCCAGCCCTGGATGACCTGGCCGACGCCGAGCTGGAACGCCAGCGGGGCGCCGCGGTTGTACGACGCGTCGAACTCCTCGCCGGTGGAGTGCGCAACGCCCACGTAGTGCACGTTCACCCGCGAGCCGGCCTTGGCCTCGGCGCCGTCGCCCTCGGTGATGTCGGTGATCTCGAGATCCGCCGGCGGCGGACCGTCCGGAAAGTCGATCTCTGGCTTCTCAGTCATGTCTTCAGCTAAGCAGAAACGGCCGGGAAAGTTCCGATTGGGTTCCTGTTGGAGGCGATCGAGGCGGTCTAGGCTCTCGAATACGAGGTCGACCAATGGGGGTGGGCCGGAGCTACGAGGAGTTCGACGATGCCGGAGCCCGTGACCCAGACCCTCGACGTCCCCGGAGCCACCCTGACGTACGACGTCCGCGGTGACCTGGCGAACCGCCCGGTGCTGCTGATGATCGGCTCGCCGATGGCCGCGAGCGGATTCCCGACCCTGGCCTCGCACTTCGAGGACCGCACTGTGGTGACGTACGACCCGCGCGGCGTCGAGCGCAGCAACCGCACGGGCGAGCTGACCGAGCTCTCGCCAGAGGACCACGCGTCGGACCTCGCCGCACTGATCGAACACCTGGACGTAGGTCCGGTCGACCTGTTCGCGAGCAGCGGTGGTGCGGTGAACGCGCTGGCCCTGACCGCCCGCCGTCCGGACCTGGTCAACACTCTGGTAGCCCACGAGCCACCGCTCGCCGCAATCCTCCCGGACAGCGAGAGCGCCCTGGGCGCGGTCGCCGACATGTACGAGACGTACCAGCGCGACGGGATGGGACCCGGGATGGCGAAGTTCATCACGCTGGTGATGTACGACGGGGAGATCCCCGCCGACTACACCCAGCAGCCCGCACCGGACCCGGCGATGTTCGGCCTGCCCGCGGAGGACGACGGGAAGCGCGACGACGCCCTGCTCGGCCAGAACCTGCGCGGCTGTACGTCGTACCAGCCGGACTTCGACGCGCTGGACAAGGCGAAGGACCGGATCGTCATCGGCGTCGGCGAGGAATCGGCGAACGCCCTCGCGGGACGCGGCGGCCAGGCGGTGGCCGAACGGCTCGGTCTGACGCCGGTCGTCTTCCCGAGCGGCCACGGTGGCTTCCTCGGCAACGAATACGGCCAGCCGGGCAAGCCGGTCGAGTTCGCGGCCAAGCTTCGCGAGGTCCTTGGGTAGCCTAGCTCTCTGTGATCAAAGCCTTGGTCTTGGTGATCGGCCTGCTGACGTCTCCTACGCCCGAGACCTATGCGCAGTACTCGTTGATGTTCGAGAAGTCCGCCGGTCAGTACTTCGCCGGCGACACGGCGGCCGGGCAGTGGGCCTGGACGCCCCTGTCCGCCACCGAATCCGACATCTCCTGGGGCGACCCCAAATCCTGGCCGCCGAAGTCCGCCGAGCACTTCATCCACGACGGCGACTGGGTCCTGCTCGACGGCTACAACGACGGAGCTGGCCGCCCCCTCACCCAGATCCAACGCGTCACCACCGAAACCCTCGGCGACGCGGACTGCGACAACATGCAGCCGATCCCGTCAGCCGACGGCCGCCAGCACTACGTCCAGTGGAACATCCCGACGAAGGGCTACTGCCTGGACGCCACCGGCACCATCAAACCCCCGAACGGCTCCACCACCGTCCACTTTCGCCACCTGCAGAAGTGGCTCCCACCCCATCCCTGCAGCAACCCGTACTACTCAGCCCAAACCTGCATCACGCAGTACGAGCAGTGGTGGGACGACAACCAGCACGCGTACTCGCTCCAACTCTCCCGCACCGTAGAACTTGCCAAAGGCAAGGGCATGGCCTTCACCAACCACACCACAGTCCCCCTGGAGTGGAACGCCGACGGCCGCTACTACTGGCACTACTGACCCCAGGCCGACGGATGTCAGCTTGAGCGCGCGTACCGCGTGACCAACAAGCCGGCCCCCAACGACACTTCGAGCACCAAGGCGACAAACAGCAGCGGGTTGTCGGGGTTGATGGTGCTACCCGGCATAGCCAGCAGCAGTAGTCCCCCAGCCACCATCGCCGGCGGAACAACCAACAGCCACCACCGCCGGATCAACACTCCGGCACCCACCGCGCCCGCGACCAGCAGCAACAACGTCATGCAGCCAGAGTGAGCCGACGACCCCCTCTCGGCAACAGCACAGCGCGGGTGGGTGGGAGCGCGCGTAGCGGGCGCGGTGAGGAGCGACGAGGCAAGCGCTCGCCTGGCAAAGCGGGGCTTGTCACTGTCCGCTGGGTGGGCAGTCTCTGCGGGCACGCTAGGCTGATGGCCCGTGAAGGTTTTGGTGATCGGGTCTGGTGGGCGGGAGCATGCTCTGGCCTGGGCGTTGGCTCAGGATTCGGAGGTTGTGCAGGTCGTGGTGGCTCCGGGGAATCCGGGAGTCGCGGCGTTGCGGCCGGTGTACGACGGGCAGACGGTCGAGTGCCGGGCGGTGGACGTCGAGGACCATGACGCGGTGGTCGCGCTGGCCCGCGAGCTGGAGTCGGACCTGGTAGTGGTCGGACCCGAGGCGCCGCTGGTGGCGGGGCTTGCGGATCCGCTCAGGGATGCCGGGATCGCCGTGTTCGGCCCGTCCCGGGACGCCGCGCAGATCGAGGGCTCGAAGGCGTTCGCGAAGGACGTGATGGCCGCCGCGAGCGTGCCGACCGGGCGCGCGTACGTCTGCACCACCCCCGAGGAGGCGGCGACCGCGATCGACGCGTTCGGCCCGCCGTACGTCGTGAAGGACGACGGCCTCGCCGCGGGGAAGGGCGTCGTCGTCACCTCCGACCGGGAGGAGGCGCTCGCCCACGCGGCGCAGTGCGAGCAGGTGCTGATCGAGGAGTTTCTCGACGGCCCCGAGGTCTCGCTGTTCGCGATCACCGACGGTACGACGGTGCTGCCGATGCAGCCGGCGCAGGACTTCAAGCGGCTCGGTGACGACGACGAGGGCCCGAACACCGGCGGCATGGGCGCGTACACCCCGTTGCCGTGGGCGCCGGACGATCTGGTCGCGGAGATCACCGAGAAGGTGCTGCAGCCGACGATCGACGAGCTCCGGCACCGCGGTACGCCGTTCAGCGGCCTGCTGTACGCCGGTCTCGCGCTGACGTCGCGTGGTGTCCGGGTGATCGAGTTCAACTGCCGCTTCGGGGACCCCGAGACGCAGGCGCTGCTGCCGATGCTGAAGACCCCGCTCGGCGGTCTGCTGTACGCCGCCGCGACTGGCAAGCTGGCGGACCAGGGCGACCTGAGCTGGCGGAACGCGTCCTCGGTCGCGGTCGTGGTAGCCGCGAAGAAGTACCCGTCGAGCCCGCGCAAGGGTGACGTGATCGCGGGAATCGACCAGGCCGAGAGCGACGACGTACGCGTCTTCCACGCCGGTACGGCGATCGACAACGACGAGCTGGTGACGTCGGGCGGCCGGGTCCTCGCGGTCAGCGCTGTCGGCAAGGACCTGGCCGAGGCCCGGCAGCGCGCGTATGCCGCGGTCGGCCAGATCCGGATCAAGGGCTCGCAGCACCGTACCGACATCGCCCTGAAGGCGGAACGCGGCGAGATCACGGTCTGACCTGGGACGCGACAGAACCGCCGGCCCAGGCGCGGTCGGCGGTTCGGTCTGTCCGGGGTCAGGCGGTGTGGGGAGCCGCTGCAGCCAACTTGGGCATGACCTCGGCGTTCGCGGGCACGGTGCGCAGGTGCGCGTACCCGAGGACCGAGAGGATCAGGAGCAACCCGGCGGCCGCGAAGGCGGCGATCGCTGCGATCAGCGCGATCTGGCCCATCTTCCAGAATGCGTACGCGTTCAGCAGCAGGCCGCGCAGCGTCTCACCGCGGAACACGGTCTGCACCTGGCCGGCCAGCTTGGCGTCGTTCGGGTTGGCGAGCGCCTCGGACGACAGCTGCGAGTACGTCTTGCCGCCACCGATCGACTGGATGTGGACGGCGATGAAGTGGTTGGCGTACGCCTCGGCCTGAGCGCCGTTGACCAGCTGCTGGCCGGCGTACTGCGACAGGTACGGCTTGACCGCCGGGTCGTTCAGCGACTCGCTACCGGCCTTGGGGAAGAAGATCTGCTGGGCGGCGAGCTGGTCGTGGACCTGGTTGTCGACGAAGTTGTGCGCCCACAGCAGCAGAGCGCCGGCGGCGACCATGACGATCGCGAGAACCAACCCGGCGGAGGTGAGCAGCGCGTCGAACGTCTTGCGGCGCATAGTGGTGTCCTTTCGGCTCGCGGTCTTCGAGGGCCGCGGAGTGTGGATGGCCTGTACTTCGAGTGTTCGGCAGCGACAGGCGTCACCAACAGGCACCGAAAGACCTCCACCGGTAGGCCTAAGTGCCCGGTTCCACAGGACTCAGTAGCCCGCACTCCCGGTCCCGGCGGACAGATCCGGCTGTTCGTGGTTCTGTGAGAAGGTCGGAATTCGCCACAATTCGATGGAACCGGATCTAGGGGTCAGGGGTGTAGGTGGGTATGGAGACGGAGGGGCTGCGAGAGTTCTACAGCGCCCACCAGCCGCGGCTGGTGGGCGTCGTCTCGTTGCTGACCGGGTCGCGCGCCGAGGCCGAGGACATCGTCCAGGAGGCGTTCGTGCGGTTGGTGCCCCGCTGGGAGAAGGTGTCACGGTACGACTCACCGGAGGCCTGGGTGCGGCTGGTCGCGATGCGGCTCGCCGCGAACAAGCACCGGGACGGCAACCGGGTCAGCCAGCTGTTCCACCGGCTGCCGGCCGAGCACGTCCCGGACCATGCCGACGGGTATTCGGGTGACCTCGAGCAGGCTCTCGCCGGCCTGCCGATGCCGACCCGGCAGGTCGTCGTCCTCCATTACGTCTGCGACCTGAGCGTGGCTCAGGTGGCCGACACCCTCGGAATCGCGGAAGGCACGGTCAAGTCGCGCCTCTCCCGCGCCCGGGACACCCTGTCCGATTCTTTGCTGTTGAGGAGTGACGACCATGCCTGAGCTGCAGGAAGACCTGCAGGCGCTGGCCGACCGCCGCGCCGCCGAGTCCAGCGGGGACTTCGAGTCCGTGCTGGTCGCGGCCCGTACCCGTAAGCGCCGCCGGACCGCCGGCCTGACCGTGATCGGAGCAGCCGCGGTGGTCGCGGCGGTTGCCATCGTCCCTACGCTCCGCCCTGCTTCTAGCAACGCACCCGTGGCAGGTAGCCCGGTGCCCACCAACGCGGTCGCGCCGCCGGTGGTGGAGACGCAGCCGTCCGCCTCGGCGCTCCCGAAGGTCGCCGGCCCGCTGGCGCTGCGGACGTCGACGGTGGCGTCCGGTGCCCAGTTCGTGGTCGCGTTCCCGGACAAGGCGGTCCGCGCGGCGACGTTCGCGCTGTTCTCCGCCGCGAAGCCGGACGAGCAGCTGTACACGCTGGTCGCGAAGGTCCCGGGCGACGCGATGACGCCGTACTCGTTCAAGCTGGCCGGTGAGATGGGCGTCGGGCTCCCGTCGTACACAGGCGCCGGGCCGTACACGCTGGCCATGCCGAAGGGCCTCCCCGCCGGTGCGTACCAGGTCTGCACCCTGACCGGCGCCCGCCTCTGCAGTCCTCTGACCGTCAAGTAGGCACCGTCTGGGAGAATGGGGTTCGTGACCAAACCCCGGATCCCCAACGTTCTCGCCGCGCGCTACGCCAGTCTCTCGATGGCGGAGCTGTGGTCGCCGGAGCACAAGATCGTGCTCGAGCGGAAGCTCTGGGTCGCCGTACTGAAGGCCCAGAGCGCGCTCGGGGTGACGGTTCCGGACGGGGTCGTCGAGGACTACGAACGGGTGATCGACCAGGTCGACCTGGCCTCCATCGCCGACCGTGAGCGGGTCACCCGGCACGACGTGAAGGCGCGGATCGAGGAGTTCAGCGCGCTCGCCGGGCACGAACACATCCACAAGGGGATGACGAGTCGTGACCTGACCGAGAACGTGGAGCAGCTCCAGATCCGCGCCGGGCTCGAGCTGGTCCGCGACCGGGCGGTGGCGACCGCCGCCAAGCTCGGCCAGCTGGCCGCCGACAACGCGGCGCTGGTGATGACCGGGCGTTCGCACAACGTCGCCGCGCAGGCCACCACGCTGGGCAAGCGGTTCGCGTCGGCCGCGGACGAGCTGCTCGTCGCGATCGCGCGGGTAGAGGAGCTGATCGAGCGGTATCCGCTGCGCGGCATCAAGGGCCCGGTCGGTACGTCGCAGGACATGCTCGACCTGTTCGGCGGCGACGCGGACAAGCTCGCCATGCTGGAGACGACGATCGCCCAGCACCTCGGCTTCAACCACTCGCTGACCAGCGTCGGCCAGGTGTACCCGCGGTCCCTCGACTACGAGGTCGTGTCCGCGCTGGTGCAGCTCGCGGCCGGGCCGTCCAGCCTGGCGACGACGATCCGGCTGATGGCCGGGCACGAGCTGGTCACCGAGGGCTTCAAGGAGGGCCAGGTCGGGTCCTCGGCGATGCCGCACAAGATGAACACCCGGTCCTGCGAGCGGGTCAACGGCCTCGCGGTCGTCCTCCGCGGGTACGCGTCGATGGCGGGTGAGCTCGCCGGCAACCAGTGGAACGAGGGCGACGTCTTCTGTTCCGTCGTACGGCGGGTGGCGCTGCCGGACGCGTTCTTCGCACTGGACGGGCTGTTCGAGACGTTCCTGACCGTACTCGACGAGTTCGGGGTCTACCCGGCGGTCGTCGCGCGGGAGCTCGAGCGGTACCTGCCGTTCCTGACCACGACCAAGGTGCTGATGGCCGCGGTGAAGAACGGCGTCGGCCGGGAGACCGCGCACGAGGTGATCAAGGAGCACGCGGTCGCCACCGCGCTCGACCTCCGCAAGGGCCTCGCGGCGAACGACCTCTTCCACCGCCTCGGCACCGACGGCCGGCTCGGCCTCACCGAGGACCAGATCATCGGCATCGTCGGCGAGCCCTTGTCCTTCACCGGCGCGGCCGTAGCCCAGGTCGGTACGGTCGTCGCCAAGGTCGACGAACTCGCGAAGCGCCACCCCGAAGCAGCCGCCTACACGCCGGGTGACATCCTCTAACCCGTGTTCGCACCGCTCACCTGGTTTCTCGTTGCGCTGTCGCTGGCTGCGATGGTGTACGCCGTCGTGCTGGCGGCTCGGAACAAGCGGATCGACTGGACCGTGCTCGGCGCGGTCGGGGTCATCGAGGTCGGACTGGTCGCGCAGCTGGTCGTGGGGATCGTGCAGCTGAGCGGGACCGACCGGGACGTGTCCGGGCCGTTCTTCGTCGGGTACCTGATCGGGTCGTTGCTGATCCTGCCGATCGGTGCGTTCTGGGCGCTGGCCGAGAGCAGCCGCTGGGGTGCCGGTGCGTTGGCGATCGCGTGCGTGGTGATCCCGATCCTGGAGCTCCGGCTGCACGACGTGTGGACGGCTTGAGATGACCGATCCGGCAGCCACCAAGCACGGTCCCGGGCGGATCCTGATCGCCGTGTACGGCGTGTTCGCGCTGGCCGCGACCGCGCGGGCCGGCGTACAGATCGCGACCAAGTTCAGCGACGCACCGATCGCGTACGTGCTGTCGGCCGTTGCCGCGGTCATCTATTGCGCGGCGACGTACGCGCTGGCCAAGGCGACCGCGGTGTCCCGCAAGGTCGCCGCGATCGCGATCGCGATCGAGTTGATCGGCGTGCTCTCGATCGGGGCGTTCAGTTACGCCGTACCGGACGACTTCCCGGACGCGACCGTCTGGTCGCACTTCGGCCAGGGCTACGGCTTCGTACCGGTGGTGCTGCCCGTGCTCGGGTTGCTCTGGCTTCGTCGCACCCGGTAGCTGCCAGGAAACTGCCAGCCAGGCGGAGGGGCTGCCTCAGGTTCACCGGACAGCATCGGTGGCATGGAGATTCCAGGTCAGCCTCGGGTCGAGATCGTCGTACCCGTCAAGAACGAGGAGAACGACCTCGGCCCGAACATCCGGCGGCTCCGTGAGTTCCTCGACACCGCCTTCCCGTTCCCGGCCGAGGTCTGCATCGCGGACAACGGAAGTACGGACGCAACCTATGAGATCGGCATGCTGCTGACGAGCGAGCTGCCCGGGGTCCGGATCGTCCGGCTCGAGCAGTCCGGTCGCGGCCGTGCGCTGAAACAGGTCTGGTCCGGCAGCACCGCCGAGGTGCTCGCGTACATGGACGTCGACCTGTCCACCAACCTGAACGCCCTGCTGCCGCTGGTCGCGCCGCTGCTCGCCGGGCACAGTGACGTTGCCATCGGCACCCGGTTGGCGAAGGCCTCCCGGGTGGTCCGGCGGCCGAAGCGGGAGTTCATCTCGCGCTCGTACAACCTGTTGCTACGGGCAACGCTGAGTGCGCGCTTCTCCGACGCTCAGTGCGGGTTCAAGGCGATCCGGGCCGACGTGGCGCGGGAGTTGCTGCCGCTGGTCCAGGACACCAGCTGGTTCTTCGACACCGAGCTGCTGGTACTGGCCGAGAAGGCCGGGCTGCGGATCCATGAGGTGCCGGTGGACTGGGTCGACGACCTGGACTCGCGGGTCGCGATCGCGAAGACGGTCGGCGAGGACCTGCGCGGGATCGCCCGGCTGATGCGCGGCCGGGTGGATCTGGAACCTGTCCGGCAGAAGTACGGACGGCCCCAGGTCCTTGATCCGCGGACCGCGTTGGCCGCCCGGGTGCTGCGGTTCTGCGCGATCGGCGTACTCAGTACGGCGGCGTACGCACTGCTCTACCTCGTCCTGCGCCAGGGAATGCCGGCCCAGGTCGCGAACCTGCTGGCCCTGCTGATCACCGCGGTCGGCAACACCACGCTGAACCGGCGGATCACCTTCGGCGTGACCGGCGTGGCAGGCCGTTGGCGGCACCAACTCCGCGGACTGGTTGCCTTCGGCATCGGCTGGAGTCTGACCGCGGCGTCACTCTGGCTGCTGCACACCGCAGTCGCCGCACCGCACCAGGCGGTGGAGATCACCGTCCTCACCGTCGCGAACCTGGCCGCCACCGTGGTCCGGTTCAGCCTCTTCCAGACGTGGGTGTTCGACGACGACGCCCCCACGATCCCCACCTTCGAACCGCCGGTTCTCGAGAACACCCGGAGCAACTGAATGGCCACGATTTCCGATCCCGTCCGGGCAACCCGGCCGCGCGCGATCACCACGCAGTACACCCTCAGCCGGGACAGGATGCTGTACGGCGGCCTGCTGGCCCTGACGGCGATCGCGTACCTGTGGGGGCTGTCCAAGAACGGGTACGCCAACGAGTACTACGCGGCCGCCGTCCAGGCCGGGTCGAAGAGCTGGAAGGCCTGGTTCTTCGGGTCGTTCGACTCGTCGAGCTTCATCACCGTCGACAAGACCCCGGGCTCGCTGTGGGTCATGGGGTTGTCCGCGCGGATCTTCGGGTTCAACAGCTGGAGCATGCTGGTGCCCCAGGCGCTGATGGGCGTCGCGAGCGTCGGCTTCGTGTACGTGTCCGTACGCCGCTGGTTCTCCGCGAACGCAGGCCTGCTGGCCGGGGCGATCCTCGCGCTGACGCCGGTCGCCGTACTGATGTTCCGGTTCAACAACCCGGACGCGCTGCTGGTCCTGCTGCTCTGCGCCGGTGCGTGGGCGGTGACGCGGGCGATCGACTCCACCAAGTACGCGGCGCGCTGGATGATCCTGGCCGGTGCGCTGGTCGGCTTCGGGTTCCTGACGAAGATGTTGCAGGCGTTCCTGATCCTGCCGGCCTTCGGTATCGCGTACGTGGTGGCCGGCAAGCCCAAGCTGGGAAAGCGGATCCTGCACCTCGTACTGGCGACCGTCTCGCTGATCGTCAGCGCCGGCTGGTGGGTCGCGATCGTCGAACTGCTACCGGCGTCGGCGCGGCCGTACATCGGTGGCTCGCAGAACAACAGCATTCTCGAGCTGACGCTCGGCTACAACGGTCTCGGCCGGCTCAACGGCAACGAGACCGGGTCGGTCGGCGGTGGAGGCGGCAACGGCGGTGGCGCTATGTGGGGCGGTGCGGCCGGCGTACAGCGGCTGTTCGGTAGTGAGTTCGCCTCCCAGATCGCGTGGCTGCTGCCGGCTGCTCTGCTCGGGACCGTCGTACTGGTAGTTGCTGCCGGCAAGGCTCCGCGGACGGATCGGAAGCGCGCGTTCGCGCTGTTGTGGGGCGGCTGGCTGCTCGGTACCGGGCTGGTCTTCAGCTACATGCAGGGCATCATCCACAGCTACTACATGATCGCGTTGGCGCCGGCCATCGGTGCCGTGATCGGCGGGGCGATGTCGGTGCTCTGGAAACGCCGTACCGAATGGTTGCCGCGGGCAATCCTGGCCGGCGGGATCCTGCTGACGGCCGGATGGAGCTTCGCCCTGCTGAACCAGACGTCGTCGTGGCGGCCATGGTTGCGTTGGGTGGTGCTGTTCAGCGGCGTACTCGCGGCGGGGCTGCTGCTGCTCCTCCCGGAGTTGAAGCTGAACCGTACGACTGCTCGGCGGGCCGGGTTGTTCGCGGCCACCGTGATGACGGTGAGCGCGCTGGCGGGACCGACGGCGTACTCCGTCGCGACGATCAACACGGCGCACACGGGTGCATTGCCCTCGGCCGGTCCCGGTGGAGCCGGGATGGGGCGGATGGGTGGTGGTGGCTTCGGTGGCGTGCGTGGTGATGGCGGCATGGGTATGCCGCCGGGGCAGACCGGCACGGGCACCGGAACCGGTACCGGAACCGGCGCGGGCGCAACCGGCACCACGCGGGGCGGCGGCGGTGTCGGCGGGTTCCTCGGTGGTGGCGGGACCAGTGGGGTCTCGAGTGAGCTGATCGCGCTGCTGCAGCAGGGCGCGAAGGGGTACACCTGGGCCGCCGCGGCAGTCACCGCGAACGGAGCCGCTCCGATGCAGATCGCGTCCGGCGAACCGATCATGGCGATCGGCGGGTTCAACGGCACCGACCCGGCGCCGACGCTGGCCGAGTTCGAGAAACTCGTTGCCCAAGGCAAGATCCACTATTTCGTCGGAAGCGGTGGCGGGATGGGCTTCGGTGGTGGGCGGAACGGTACGTCCAGTGAGATCGCCACCTGGGTGAGCGAGAACTTCACGGCCCAGACCGTTGGCAGCACCACCGTGTACGACCTCTCCACCGGAAAGGGAGCATGAATATGACGCAGTCCCCAGAAGCACAGTTCCAGGCAGCCAGAACCGCCCAACAGCCTGACGCCGAACAGCACGCACCGGAGGCCGGTGCTGGGCAGCAGGCGGTGGCGGCAGATAGTAAGCGGCCGAGCAATCTGATGCTCGCCGGGGCCGGGTCGCTTCTCGCGGTGCTGGCCTTCCTTGGCGGGATGGCGGTCGGGCATTCGTGGGACGGGACCAGCAACCAGCAGGGCCAGTTCGGTGGGCCCGGTGGTCGCGGTGGTTTCCCGGGGGGCGGCCAGGGCTTCGGCCCAGGCCAGAACGGCTTCGGGCAGGGGAGTCAGCAAGGGAACGGGACCCAGCAGGGGACGCTGCCGGGGAACGGGACCCAGCAAGGAACGCAGGGGCAGACACAGACCAACTGAACCTCGCCTGAACCAGAGCAGCCCGGCGGGCCCCGAGCGGACACTCGGCCCGCCGGGCGCGGTTGTCTGGACAACCGTCAAGTACGCAAGAGGGTTCATCGCCCCACAGGGTGGGGTAAGGATCGGTTCGTGGAATGGTCGAACGTCACCTGGTTCCTGACCGCCCTCGGGGCCGTCGTCGTACTGATCACGCGCGTCCGGCTCGGTGGCACCGTTGTCGACGGCACCGGTCACGGCGCCGGACGGCACGGGTATTCGGCGATCCTGTTACGCCTGCACACGATCGTCGGCATCGTCACGCTGATCGGCTGGGTAGTTGCCTTGATCACCGGTCGCCGGGAGCTCGCGCTGATCGTACTGGCCGGCTGGTGGGCACTGACGGCGGTCGGACTGTTGCTGCTGGCCCGTTGGTTGCCGAGCGGTGGCAAGCATTCCGAGGATGCGCAGAGTGACTCCTGGGGTTCCGGCGCGGGACTGTCCGTGCTCGGCCACGTCGGCATGCTGATCGGCGTCTGCTACTTCACGTTCGTGGCGGTCACCGACCGTCTCTGAGCCCACCGATCAGCGCGGTCACGGACCGTCGTACGGCAGCCTCGAACGCTTCTGGTGAAAGCGTTGACCCGGCCCCCGCGACCCGGTCGTACAGCAACCCGTCCAGCATCGCGGCCACCGGCCACGCCGCGGCCTCCGGTTCGGGTACGCCGATCCCGTCGAGCAACTGCGCCAGCATCGTCCGCAACTGCCGCCCGCCCTCGTCGATCGCGACCCGCAGTTCGGGCTGACGGCTCGCCTCCAGCGACAACTCGTACCGCGCGACCAGGTCGTCCGGCCGCTCCCGCGCCAGCCCGGCCGTCATCGCCACCATCAGCTCGACCGGATCCGCCCCGGGTGGCGGCATGCCGGTCACGTCCCGCGCGAGCATCCGCCGTACGCAGGCGGTGAGCAGGGCGTTCCGCGTGCGGAGGTAGTACGACGTGGAGCCCGGAGGCAGCCCCGCCTCGGCGTCGACCGCGCGGTGGGTAAGGCCGCGCAGCCCGCGGGTCGCGACGAGGTGGATCGCGGCATCCGCGATGGCGTCCTGCCGGTCCGCCCCCCGTGGCCCTGTCACGCCGCACAGTCTCGCACTTCCCAGCCGTACTCTACAGATGTAGAGTCGGAGGCATGGGTACGGCGATCGTGGTCGGGGCGGGTATCGGAGGGGTCAGCGCGGCGGTCGCGCTGCAGCGATCCGGGTGGCAGGTGACGGTGCTCGAGCGGGCGCCGGAGCTGGGCGAGGTGGGAGCCGGGATCTCGGTCTGGCCGTCGGCGGTCGCCGTACTCGAGGAGCTCGGCGTGAAGGGAGTCGAGAAGTCGTCCGTACAGTCCAAGCCGGCCGGGATGCGCCGGCCGGACGGCCGCTGGGTGGTCAGTGCGCCACAGCTCGGCGTGGACCTGCCGGTGATGATCCACCGCGCGCAGCTGCACGACCTGATCACGGCCGAGCTCGGCCCGGCGGTGACGGTCCGGACCGGGTACGACGTACGCACGGTGACGCAGGACGCGGGCAGCGTCATGGTCAACGACGAACTGCAGGCGGACCTTCTGGTCGCCGCGGACGGGATCCGGAGTGTGGTGCGCGGCTTGTTGTACCCGCAGTACGCCGGTCCGCGGTACTCCGGGTTCACGGCGTACCGGGGGATCGCGAACGTCGACCTCGACGACGGTGGCGGGGAAACCTGGGGCCGTGGGCAACTGTTCGGGTTCGTACGGCTGATCGACGGGCGGTTCTACTGGTACGGAACCGCGAACCAGCCGGCCGGGACGACCAGCGAGCCGACCGTGTTCGAGAGCTGGCACGATCCGATCCCGCGGCTGATCGCGGGCAGCGAGAAGATCTTGCAGAACGACATCCTCGATCTGACGACGCCGCTGATGCCGTTCGCACAGGGCCGGATCGTGCTGCTCGGCGACGCGGCGCACGCGATGACGCCGAACCTCGGCCGCGGCGCCTGCTCCGCGATCGAGGACGCCGGCGCCCTGGCCAGGCACCTCCGCGACGGCGCTGTGGGCAGCCACCCCCGCGAGGGCGACCTCCGCGACGGCGACCTGCGCGAAGCGCTGGCGGCGTACGACGCTGAGCGCCGCCCGGCCACCACCAAGCTGGTGAAGCGCTCCCGCGCCCTCGGCCGCCTCGCCCAGACCGAGAACCCGTTGGCCTGCACGCTCCGCGACGGCGCGTTCGCGCTCGGCGGGAAACTCCTGAAGCTCCGGCAGCGATAGAGGCGGACCTGCACCACTCATCAACCCGCCGGGACGGCGGGCGGGCGCGCTCAACCACGGTCGGCGGCGGGCCGATCGCCGAGCTTGGTGAGTGCTGCGCGTCCGCCCCTCGGCGGCGGATGGAACAATCCAGCTGTGATCACACCCCCGCAGGCTCCCGAGATTCCCGGTGCGAAGCATCTCCACTCCGGCAAGGTCCGCGACCTGTACGAGCTGGAGTCGGGCGACCTGCTGATGGTCGCCAGTGACCGGATGAGCGCGTTCGACTGGATCCTGGACACGCCGATCCCGGACAAGGGCAAGGTGCTGACCGCGATGAGCCTGTGGTGGTTCGAGCAGCTCGACGTGCCGAACCACATCGTCTCCACCGATGTGCCCGAGGAGGTCGCGGGCCGCGCCGTGGTCTGCGAGAAGCTCGCGATGTACCCGGTCGAGTGCGTCGCCCGCGGGTACCTGAGCGGCTCCGGCCTGCTCGACTACAACGCGACCGGCGCGGTGTGCGGGATCCCGCTACCCGGCGGACTGGTCGAGGGGTCCCGCCTGGAGACCCCGATCTTCACCCCGGCGACGAAGGCCGAGATCGGCGAGCACGACGAGAACGTCTCGTTCGACGCGGTGGTCCGGACCGTCGGCGCCGAGGCGGCGGAGGCGCTGCGGAGCACCACGCTGGACGTCTACACCAAGGCGCGGGCGATGGCCGAGGAGCGCGGGATCATCCTGGCCGACACGAAGTTCGAGTTCGGCGCCCGGGCTGACGGGACGATCGTGCTGGCCGATGAGGTGCTGACGCCGGACTCGAGCCGGTTCTGGCCGGCCGGGCAGTGGGAGCCGGGCAAGCAGCAGCCGTCGTACGACAAGCAGATCGTGCGGGACTGGCTGCAGTTCGAATCGGGTTGGGACCGCACGTCGGGCGAGGCGCCGCCGCGGTTGTCGGACGAGGTCATCGAGCGCACCAGGTCGGCGTACATCGACGCCTACGAGCAGCTGACCGGCCGCAAGTTCGAGGGCTAGAAAGCACTCACACCGAGCGCGAGCAGGATGAAGCGCGCGCCGCGGCCGACCAGGACGGACAGGGTGAACACCCACGTCCGCATCCGGGAGGCCCCGCCGATCAGCGCCACACCGTACAGCGGGGGAATGCCGACGAACGCGCTGAGCAGTGTCACCGGCGCGCCCCAGCGGCTGTCGCTCATCGCGTCCAGCAGCCGCTTGCTGAGATCGCGGTTCCACTGGACGAAACGGCCCCAGCGCGTGTCCAGGTTGACCGGTTTGGGTTCCTTCTTGGTCTTGCGGGCCGCGTAGCCGGGGCGGTAGCGGACGGCGAGGAACATCGCGACCTTGCCGATGGTCTGCCCGATCGTGACGCCGACCGCGGCGACCACCGGGTTCAGCGCGTGGGTGGCCCCGAGCGCGAGGACGTACGCCTCCGCGTTCATGAACGGTACGACGGCGGACCCGATGCCGAAGCCCACTGCCAGTACCAGTTGCCACACCCACATACCTTCGAGGCTAAGCGTCATCCCGGCCGTTGCCATGGAACCCAGGCCTACTTCGGGGAGGGACCAGGGGTACTACCCATCAGTGCCCCTCTCCTGGTACGGCGGCCCGGCGGCCGCTGATGATCGTGATCAGCCGGTACGACGAGACGATCTTCACCACCAGGGCCGCGACCGCGACCGTGTACGGCAGCCACTGCGCGCCGGTCCGATCGGCCACGACCAGCGAGATCACTACGGCCGCGGTGTTCAGCGCCTTCGCGGGCTTGGACCAGTTCCACAGGTAGATCGGCCGGTCGACCTTGTAGAAGTAGTTCGGGCTGAGCATCCACGGCCAGAGCAGGAACGAGAACGTCAGCATCGTGTCCAGTACGCCGAACTGCACCAGGTAGATCGCCAGCGGCCCGATGGTCGCCGGGTACGTCGCCATGAACGCGGCCGCGAGCAGGAACGAGCACGCCCGGTCGCAGACGATGTCGAACACCGCGCCTGACAGCGACTCCTCGTGCCGGCGGCGGGCCACCCAGCCGTCGAGGCTGTCGCCGAACCAGTACGAGAAGTAGCCGACCACGAGCCAGGTCAGGTCGCCGGTGCGGAACGCGTACGTCGCGACCGCCATCGCGATCACGGTCCGCACCAGCGTGATCCGGTTCGGTACGCCGAGCAGCAGCGCCGGGCGGATCGCCAGGGGGAGTGTGGTCATCAGGCCGCCCTCAGATTCTCGGGATCGAGTGCGTCCCGCAGTTGGTTGCGAAGCAGGAAACCGGCGACCGCGCCGCCGAGCTGGCCGAACACCCAGCCGGCGGCGGTCAGGGCCGAGGCGAGGACCAGCGTGACGGGGTTGAACGGGCCGATCGCGCCGCCGGCGATCTGGTTGATGCCGATCACCGTGCCGGACAACAGGCCGGTCGCGAGCGCCGGCCCCGCGACGGCGGCCAGCTGGCGGCGGATGACCCGGCGCAGGAACGGCAGGTCGACGCCCAGCGCGGTCAGACTGGCGAACTGGCGGCGCTGGTCGACGAGCTGGTCGGCGACGCCGACGATCAGCGCGGCCATCGCGGTCAGTACGACGATCAGCAGGCCGACGATGACGAGCCCGAAGCCGGTGTTGTAGAACGCGCCGGACGCACTCATCTGGTCGTCGCCGAGAACGCTGGCGATCCCGCCGGCCATCGTGCCGACGAGGAAGCCGCAGCAGCCCAGCAGCACGCTGATCCGGGACGACGGACGGCCGTCGGCGATCAGGCGGACGCCCGCCAGCAGGTCGGCCGGGTCGCCGGACCGCTGCATCCGCCGCCCGAGCCACTTGATCCAGACCGTCGACAGGCCGAGGAAGAGCAGGGCGATACCCGCCAGGGCGACGGTCGTCGCCACGTAGCCCAGGTACGGCGCGGTGAACAGGCCGAACACCAGCAACACCGGCCCGACGATGATGCCGGTACGGCGGCCTGTGACGGGCTGTACTTCGTAGGTCGGCCCGTCCCGGTGCAGCAGGCTGCCGATCACCGCACCGGCGGCTGTGGTCATCACGACCACGAACACCCACGAGACCGCGTCCAGCACCTCTGCACCGGGCAGCACTCGCGCCATGCGGGGCAGTGCGCCGAAGAGCAAGCTCAGCACCAGGTAGGTCGGGCCGGCGAACAGCCCGCCCGCCAGACCGGCCATGGCTGCGTCAGCCACGGTCAGCTGCCGCAGCTGCTTCCGGGAGGCACCTGCCAGACGCAATGCGGTCAGCCGCCGCTCGCGGGCCGCCGTACCCAGTCTTAGTGCCTGCACGGCAAGACCGCCGATGAGGACGGCAAGGATGACGAGGATCGCGATCAGGCCCGACCGGAGACCGCTCTCGGCGATGTAGTTGCTGTAGACGCCTTCGTCGAGGTCACTCTCGCCCATGCGTGCGATACGCAGCGCACCGAGCAGGACCGCGCCGCTGAGCGCGAGAGCGGCCGTGGCGAGCTGGACCCGCCCACGGTCCGCGGCGGTCCGTGAGCGCGCCAGCCGGACCAGGGTCTCGAGTGTCATCAGAGCGCTACCTCGTGTTGGATCAGGCCGTCACGCAGCCTGATCTCACGGTCGGCCGACGCAGCAACCAGGTTGTCGTGCGTCACCATCATCAGCGCCGACCCCCGGTACCTGGCTGCCTTCAGCAGCACCTCGAGCAACTCCTGACCCGCCCTGCTGTCCAGACTGCCTGTTGGCTCGTCTGCGAGCACCACAGAAGGCCCTGTGATCAAAGCACGCGCAACAGCTGCACGCTGAGCCTGTCCACCGGACAGCTCCGCCGGTACGGCATCAGCGTCCTCTGCGATCCCCACCTGCTCCAGCCATTCCATGGCCGATACATGCGCCTCCCCGCGCTCGTGGCCGCTCAGTAGAAGCGGCAGCGCCACATTGTCGATCAGCGGCAGGTCCGGCACGAGTTGCCCGAACTGCAGCACGATGCCGATCTTTGTACGCCGGAGGGCCGCGCGCCGCTCTTCCGGCAGCTCGGCCAGGTCCTGACCGTCGACCTGTACCGCGCCCGCGTCCGGCGTGAGGATGCCGGCCGCACAGTGCAGCAGTGTGGACTTGCCACAGCCGCTGGCGCCGGTGACGGCGACGACCTCACCCGGCTGGAGTTGCAGGGTGACACCGCGGAGCGCCGGGTTGCGGCGGTACGAGTACTCCACTTTGTCCAGGGCCAGGGCGGCGTTCATCAGCGAGTCCCCCTCTGCTCGGCGACGCGGTCCAGTGCGCTGTCCAGCCAGCGCAGGTCGGCGTCCAGGTGCGCCACGATGTACTCGCGGACCAGCGGCGACGTCGGGTCGTCGTCGGCCGGCGTCTCGCGCAGCTCACGGATCCGGCGCAGGTGGCTGGCGCGCTGCCGGGCCAGGAACGCCGCCGCGTCGCTCCCGGTACGGATCGCCGCGACGAGCTTCCGCAGTACCTCGTCGGCGCTGCCCCAGGCCGGTGGGACCGGGTCGTTGAGCCAGTCGGTGAGGTGGTCGCGGCCTTTCGAGGTGAGCGCGTAGACGGTCCGGTCGGGCCCGCCGCCGGAGGTCTTGTCGACCACCTCGACCAGGCCGTCCCGCTCCAACCGTCCGAGCGTCGTGTACACCTGCCCGAACGCCAGCGGACGGCTGTCCGGGAACCAGGCGTCGTGGCCGCGCTTCACGTCGTACCCGTGGGCCGGCCCGGCCGACAGCAGCCCGAGAACGAGCTCCGCAGTGGCCATGTGCAAAACTATACATCGCGTGTATGTACTGAGTGAATAGTCCGCGATGCAGGACTTCCCGCCGCCGGTCGGTAGGATTCAGGCGTCACCCCGCAACGAAACCTGGAGTAGTCAGTGGCTCGCGTTGTCGTCGACGTCATGCTCAAGCCCGAGATCCTCGACCCGCAGGGCAAGGCGGTGCACGGCGCGTTCGGCCGGCTCGGCTTCGACGGTGTCGCGGATGTCCGGCAGGGAAAGCGCTTCGAGATCACCCTGGACGGTGAGGCGACCGAGGAACGGGTCGCCGAGATCCGCAAGGCCGCGGACACGCTGCTGGCCAACCCGGTGATCGAGGACTACGCCCTGCACGTGGAGAACGACCAGTGAAGATCGGGGTCGTCACCTTCCCGGGTTCGCTGGACGACGCCGACGCCCGGCGGGCTGCCGCGGTGGCCGGTGCCGAGGCGGTCGCGCTCTGGCACGGCGACGCGGACCTGCACGGCGTGGACGCGGTCGTCCTGCCCGGTGGGTTCTCGTACGGCGACTACCTGCGCGCCGGTGCGATCTCCCGGTTCGCGCCGGTGATGGAGACGATCATCGCGAAGGCCGGCCAGGGGATGCCGGTGCTCGGTATCTGCAACGGCTTCCAGGTGCTGTGCGAGTCGCATCTGCTGCCCGGTGCGCTGATCAAGAACCACCATCGCAAGTTCGTCTGCAAGGACCAGCCGCTGCGGATCGAGAACAACCGCACCGCGTGGACCAGCGACTACGACGCGAACCACGAGATCACCATCGTGCTGAAGAACCAGGACGGCTCGTTCGTCGCCGACGAGGCGACGCTGGACCGGCTGGAGGGCGAGGGTCGGGTGGTGGCCCGCTACCTCGGCAACCCGAACGGTTCGTACCGCGACATCGCGGGCATCAGCAACGAGCGCGGCAACGTGGTCGGCCTGATGCCGCACCCGGAGCACGCCGTCGAGACACTGACCGGCCCGAGCACGGACGGCCTGGGCTTCTTCACCTCGGTGCTGAAGGCCGTCGTCGCCTCCTGATGAAGTCGTCGGGCGCAGGGCGGGCCTGGCCCACCCGCGCTATGTTCCGGGCCGCAGCGGTCGCGACCGCGACGGTTGCCGTTGCGATCGGAGCGGCCGGGACCCCGGCGAACGCAGCGCCCGCGGACGGTCCGAGTTCGACGGCGAAGGTCGTCGTGATCGGCGTGGCCGGGCTCACCTGGCACGACGTACAGGGTTCGCCGGAGCTGACAGCCCTGGTGAATCGCGCGAACGTCGCCTCGATGTCGGTGAAGACCGCCGGCCGGCGCACCTGCCCGATCGACGGCTGGCTGACGATCAGCGCGGGCAGCCGAGCCTGGGGGACTGGGTCGGAGCAGGAGTGCAGCGACCTGCCGGCGGTGACGGGCGGCAAGGTCGAGGGCTGGCAGACGTACGTCGACCGTCAGGCGCAGCACCACACGGGCGCGCCGATCGGTCGCCTCGGCGTCAGCCGGAACGGCGTCTGCGGCTTCGGGCCCGGTGGAGCGATCGCGGTCGCGAAACCCGACGGTACGGTGGCCAACTGGTCGCCGGACTTCGACGCCACCAAGCTGGCGAGTCCAACCTGTCAGGACGCGATCCTCGACGGCGGTGTACTGCCGCTGCGCGAAGGTCGTACCGAAGCCCTGCTGAAGGTGGCTGATCTGGTCGCGAAGGCCCAGGCGGCCGGGGGTTGGGTGCTGCTCACCGGAGTGGGCCAGGAGAGTATGACGTCGCACCTGCAGACGCTCGTGGCGCTGCAGTTGCCGCCTGCCAACGGTGCTCGCTGGCTGACCAGTGACTCGACCCGGCGGCCCGGTCTGATCCAGTTGGCGGACATCACCGCCACTGTGCTGCGCGGCCAGGCCGCGTCGGTGGACCCGGCCGGGGAGGCGAAGGCCGGACCGCTGGGTGGTAGCGAGCTCTATCCGACCGGCGACGTCCACACTGACGCGGCCGCGGTCATCGAAGACAGGTTGGACGCCAACCAGCGCTATGAGCAGCCGCGTCCGGTGCTGAAGGCAGTGGCAGCCACCTTGGCGGCCGGCATGGTGCTGTCGCTCGGCTGGTTCCTGATCCGGCGCAGCAGCCGGTGGGCCCGTCGTACGGCGATCTTCGCCCTGTTGACGCAGGCAGGGTTCTTCGTCGCCGTCTTCCTGTCCACTGCGACCGTCTGGTGGCGGTGGCCCTCGCCTGGCCTCGCCCTGTACGGCGTGACGATCGGCATCAGCATGGCCTCGGCAGCGCTGTCCCTGCTGCTTCTGAAGCGCTACGCGTACCTAGGTCTGTCGCTGGCTGTCTACCTGGTGCTTGTGGTGGACGCGGTCCTCGGTACGCCGATGCAGCTCGGCAGCATGTTCGCCGACGGTCCGGTCATCGGCGGCCGGTTCTACGGCTTCGGGAACTCGACCTTCGCTGCCTTGGCCGTGGCCGCGCTGGTGCTGGCCGGATGGGCCGCGCAGAAGTTGCTGCACCGAAGCCGCGCGCTGGCCGCACTCGCTGTGCTGGCCATCGGTGGCATCGCGCTCGTCGTGGACGGAAAACCAGGGTGGGGCACGGACTTCGGCGGCATCCTCGGTCTGACGCCGGCGGTGTTGCTGATGGCCTGGATGACCTGGCGCGGCAGCGTGTCCTGGCGGGCATTGCTCAGTGTGGCCGTGGGCGGTGTGCTGGCTGTGTCCGCGGTCGCTTACCTCGACTACCGGCGCCCTCCGGAACAGCGCAGCCACTTCGGCGCCTTCGCGGCCCGGGTGATCGAGGGCGACGTCGGCGATGTCCTGGTCCGCAAGCTGCAGGCTGCGCTGGCCGTTTTCCACAGCCCGGCCGGCTGGGTCCTGCTGGTCGCTCTCGTCCTGTGCATGCTCGCGACCGTGCTGCCGGAGCGCGTGCCGATCGCGTCCTACCGGACGTTCTACTTCAGCCGTCCGATGATCCGTACGACCTTGGTGGCGCTGACCGTGTGCGGTGTTGCGGGCAGCCTGCTGAACGACGTCGGCATCATCGTGGCCGGAATCATGGCCGGCTTCGCCGTTCCGATGCTGGTCGCGCATCTGATGGATGTGCCCCGGCCCGCTACCGTTTCACCTGAGTCCCACCTAGTGCAGGAGTCCTGAAGTGTCTACCGACACCGTTAGCAATGCGACCGACACGCCTGAGGTCGAGCAGCCGTGGGCTGAGCTCGGCCTGAAGCCGGACGAGTACCAGCGGATCCGGGACATCCTGGGCCGCCGTCCGACCAGCTGTGAGCTGGCGATGTACTCGGTGATGTGGAGCGAGCACTGCTCGTACAAGTCGTCCAAGGTGCACCTGCGCAAGTTCGGCGAGATCCCGCAGGAGACGCCGGCCGGGAAGATGCTGGCCGGGATCGGCGAGAACGCCGGCGTGATCGACATCGGCGAGGGGTACGCGGTCACCTTCAAGGTCGAGTCGCACAACCACCCGTCGTACGTCGAGCCGTACCAGGGCGCGGCCACCGGGGTCGGCGGCATCGTCCGCGACATCCTCGCGATGGGCGCCCGCCCGGTCGCGGTGATGGACCCGCTGCGATTCGGCCCGCTGGACGCGCCGGACACCAAACGCGTACTGCCCGGGATCGTGTCGGGCGTCGGCGGGTACGGCAACAGCCTCGGCCTGCCGAACATCGGCGGCGAGGTCGTCTTCGACCCGACGTACGCCGGCAACCCGCTGGTGAACGCGCTCTGCGTCGGCGTCATGCGGCACGAGGACCTGCACCTCGCGAACGCGACCGGCCTCGGCAACCAGATCATCCTGTACGGCGCCAAGACCGGCGGCGACGGCATCGGCGGGGTCTCCGTACTGGCGAGCGAGACGTTCGCGGACGGTGGTCCGACCAAGCGGCCGGCCGTCCAGGTGGGCGACCCGTTCATGGAGAAGCTGCTGATCGAGTGCACGCTCGAACTCTTCCAGGCGAATGTCGTCGAAGGCATCCAGGACCTCGGTGGCGCGGGCCTGTCCTGCGCGACCTCCGAGCTGGCCAGTGCGGGTGACGGCGGTATGCACGTCTCGCTCGACAAGGTGCCGCTGCGGGACGCCTCGCTCGCGCCGGAAGAGATCCTGATGAGCGAGTCGCAGGAACGGATGATGGCGGTCGTCACGCCGTCGAATGTCGAAGCGTTCTTGAAGATCTGTGCGAAGTGGGACGTACAGGCCGACGTGATCGGTGAGGTCACCGACAGCGGGCGGCTGGAGATCGACTGGCACGGCGAGCGGGTGGTCGACGTACCGCCGCGCACCGTCGCGCACGAAGGACCGGTGTACGAGCGTCCGTACGAGCGACCGTCCTGGCAGGACGAGCTGCAGGCGGGCGGCGCCGAGAAGTTGCCGCGGGCAACCAGCGGTGCGGAACTGCGGGACACCCTGCTGCGGTTGGTGGCGTCGCCGAACCTCTGCGACAAGTCCTGGGTGACCGACCAGTACGACCGGTACGTACTCGGCAACTCGGTGCTCGCGCAGCCCGAGGACAGCGGGATGATCCGGGTCGACGAGACCAGCGGCCTCGGCGTCGCGGTGTCGACCGACTGCAACGGGCGGTTCGCCAAGCTCGACCCGTACACCGGCGCGAAGCTCGCACTCGCGGAGTCGTACCGCAACGTCGCGACCACGGGCGCCCGTCCGGCAGCGGTCACCGACTGCCTCAACTTCGGCTCGCCGGAGGACCCTGCGGTGATGTGGCAGTTCACGGAGGCTATTCGCGGTCTGGTCGACGGCTGCAAGGAGCTGGGCATTCCGGTCACCGGTGGGAACGTGTCGTTCTACAACCAGACCGGTGAGACCCCGATCCTGCCGACGCCGGTGGTCGGCGTGCTCGGCGTGATCGACGACGTCACCCGTCGTACGCCGATCGGGTTCACGGCGGAGATGGAGGGCCACCAGCTGTACCTGCTGGGTGAGACCGAGGAGGAGCTGTCCGGGTCCGAGTGGGCGCACGTTGTCCACGGTCACCTCGGCGGGCGGCCGCCGGCGGTGGACCTGGAGGCCGAGAAACAGCTGGCCGACATCCTGATCAACGCGTCCCGCGACGGGCTGATCGACGCCGCTCACGACGTCAGCGACGGCGGTGTCGCGCAGACCCTGGTCGAGTCGGCGCTGCGTGGCGGCGTCGGCGCGCGGGTCTGGGCGCCGGACGGGCTGGACCCGTTCCTGTTCCTGTTCGCGGAGTCGGCCGGCCGGGTGGTTGTCGCCGTACCGCGGACCGAGGAGGTGCGGTTCACCGACATGTGCACCGCGCGCCGGTTCCCGCACGCGAAGATCGGCGTCATCACCGGGGACACCCTCGACGTCCAGGACCAGTTCGAGATCGCGCTGAACGAGCTGCGCGAGGCGTGGACGGGGACGCTGCCGGCTGCCCTGAGCTGATCCAGAGCTACCACCTGGATGGCACACTCGGAGGGACGAGGGTGAGGTGAGGCGGATGGCCGAGCGACGACCGGTGAAACCGGCCGACCTGATCGGGTTTGCGACTGCGGCCGGTCAGGAGGCGCGGGAGGTTGCGGCCCGGCGGCGGATGGTGAACATCCGTCTCACCGACGAAGAGCGGCATGTCTGCACCGACGAGCTGGCCGAGCAGTTCGCGATCGGCCGGCTCGACGAGGACGAGCTGCATCGGCGGGTGGACCTGCTGAACGACGCGGTGACGCACGGCGATCTGATCCCGATCTTCGCGGGCCTGCCGACGCCATCGCTCTACAAACCCGCGGCACGCAAGCCCGGCAAGTGGCGGTGGGCCGCGTTCATCGGTGCGGTGTGGATGGCGTTGCCGTTCGCGCTGGCCGGACTGCTGTTCATGGTCTTCGGTCGGGAGGTCGCCGCCGCGATCTTCGGGCTGCCCGCCCTCGCCTGGGTGTTCTTCGCGTACCGCTGGGCCTCGCGCCCGCAGCGCGAGGAACGCCGGAAGTCAGGCGCCTAGCGTCGACTCGCGGGTGATCAGCTGGGCGGGGAGTTCGAGTACGCCGTGATGTGGCTTGCCGGCGATCGCCTTCAGTAGCAGCGTCGCGGCGCGGCGGCCGAGGTCCTCGAGCCGCGGGTCGACCGTGGTGAGCGGCGGCCGGCTGGCGAGCGCCATCACAGGCCAGTTGTCGTAGCCGGTGACGGCGATCTCGTCAGGCACGCTGCGGCCCAGCTCGCGGAGGCGGTCGCAGACGCCGCGGGCGATCTGGTCGCTGCCGCAGCTGATCGCGTCCGGCTGCTGACGCAGCACGATGTCGGTCGCCTGACGGCCCCACTGTTCGCTCCACTCGCCGTACAGCGGCTCGCCGCAGAGGGCATCGCCGGCGGTAGCGGCGACGGACTGGGCGCGTTCGACGGCGGAGCGGTGGTTGGCCGGGCCGGTGATGTGTGCGATCCGGGAGCGGCCGATGGCGAGCAGGTGCGTGATCGCGGCAGCCGATCCGCCGGCGTCGTCGACGATCACCGAGGCGTCGTGCGGGTTGCTGGAGGCCGCCATCGCGTAGACGACCGGCAGCGGTACGTCGATCGGCGGGCGTGGCTCGGTCCGGCGGCCGGTGACGACGATTCCGTCGACGCCGCGGGCAACCATCGAGCGCAAGTACGTCAGCTCGCGGAGCGGGTCGTCGCGGGTGTCGCAGAGTACGGTCGCCAGTTCGCCGGCACTCAGCACGTCCTCGACACCGCGCATGATCGGGATGCTGAACCGGCCGGTGCTGTCGGTGGTCAGCAGCGCGACCGTGTACGTACGGCCGGAGGAGAGCGCGCGGCCGCGGGAATCGGGCGTGAACCCGAGTTTCGCGGCGGCCCGCAGGACCCGGTCGCGGGTTTCCTGGCGGAGCTGGCCGGTGTTGTTCAGCGCCTTGGACGCGGTGCCGGCGGAGACGCCCGCGAGCGCGGCGACGTCCACCATCCGCACTGCCGGTGGCCGCATCTGATGTCCTCTCGGTCTTGCCGGGAAGCTTAACCGAGTCCTACGTTGTCAATTGCGGAAAACGTGTGCCGTTTTTCCGTGTCGCCGACACCGAAGGAGTGCCCGCACCGTGACTTCCCTGCCGCCGGCCGACCGTGGCGGGCACTACGTCCCGCAACGCGCACCGCTGCGTCCCGTCCCGTTCCAGAAGCTTCCGCCGGGTGCGATCGAGCCTCGCGGGTGGCTGGCCCAGCAGCTCGCTCTGCAGGTCAACGGCCTCTGCGGCCGGTACGACGAGATCTCGGACTTCCTGGTGTACGAGACGAACGGCTGGGTCGACCCGGCGCAGGGGGCCTGGGAGGAGTTGCCGTACTGGCTTCGCGGCTTCGGCGACCTCGGGTACGTCACGGGTGACACCGGCGTACTGACCAGGACACAGCGGTGGATCGAGGGCATCCTCGCGACGCAGGCGGCCGACGGGTGGTTCGGTCCGGAGCGGTTGCGGACCTCGCTCGAGGGTGGTCCGGACTTCTGGCCGGGCATGCCGTTGCTGGCGGCGTTCCGGTCCTGGTACGAGTACTCCGGCGACGAGCGGGTCGTTCCGTTCATGACGAAGTACCTGCGGTTCCAGAACACGCAGCCGCCGGAGGTGTTCAACCGGTCGTGGGGTGCGTTCCGCTGGGGTGACAACATCGACAGCGCGTACTGGCTCTACAACCGCACCGGTGATGCGTGGCTGCTCGACCTGGTGACCAAGATGCACAGTGGGTCGGCGGACTACGTCGACGGCATTCCCACCTGGCACAACGTCAACCTGGCGCAGGGGTTCCGGGAGCCGTTGCAGTACTGGCTGTTGTCCGGAGATTCCAAGCACCACGATGCGACGTACCGGAACTACGCGACCGTGATGGGGCTGTACGGGCAGTTCCCGGGTGGCGGGTTCGCCGGCGACGAGAACTCGCGGCCTGGGTACGGCGACCCGCGGCAGGGGTTCGAGACGTGCGGCATCGTCGAGTTGATGCACAGCTGCGAGCTGCTCATCCGGTTCACCGGTGACATCGCTTGGACGGACAGGTGCGAGGAGCTTGCCTTCAACTCGTTGCCTGCTTCTTATGACCCGAAGCAGCAGGTGATGCACTACGTCACCTGTGCGAACAGCGTGCAGCTGGACGATCGGCCGAAGCACGGTCAGTTCCAGAACGCGTTCCCAATGGGTTCTTACCTGTACGGCGTACACCAGTACCGCTGCTGTCCGCACAACTACGGCATGGGCTGGCCGTACTACGTGCAGGAGCTGTGGCTGGCCACTACGGACAATGGCCTGGCTGCGTCGATGTACGCGGCCGGCAAAGTCACAGCGACTGTGGGGTCTGGCGAGACGATTACTGTCGTGCAAGACACCGACTACCCGTTCTCGGATCGCCTTGAGTTCACGGTGCAGACTGCGCGACCAGTCCGGTTTCCCTTGTATTTAAGGCGTCCTGGCTGGGCGCAGGATGCTTCGGTGAAGGTCAACAGGGAGCAGGTGCAGGTAGCGGGCGACTGGATGAAGGTGGAGCGCACGTGGCGGCATGGTGACCGTGTAGAGCTGACCCTGCCGATGCGTACCACCACACGTGTCTGGAGTGACAACCACAACTCGGTATCCGTCGACCGAGGTCCGCTGACGTACTCGCTGCGGATCGACGAGCGTTACGAGCGCATCGGCGGTACGGAAGAGTGGCCTGAGCTGTCGGTGTACCCGAACTCGCCTTGGAACTACGGGCTCGTCGCAGGTGCTTCTTTTGACCTCGTAGAACGGGAGGCCGCCGAGAACCCGTTCACGACGGACGGTGTGCCGTTAGCACTCACCACACAGGCTCAGCGGATCCCGCAGTGGGAGACAGACGTCGAGGACGTCGTCGGACTGCTGCAGCAGAGCCCAGCGAAGTCAGTGGAACCGGTGGAGACCGTGACGCTCATCCCGATGGGAGCGGCCCGGCTACGCGTCACGTCGTTCCCGCAGGTCTCCTCTTCAGGCCGGGAGTGGGCTTACCGCACCAGGATCACCGCGTCACACGTGAACTACGGCGACTCGCTCGAAGCACCCGACTCCGGCCGTACGCCGGAATCCTCTGCGGACATGTCGATTCCGCGCTTCACGTGGTGGGACCGGCGGGGGACGACGGAATGGATCGAGTACGACCTGCGCTCGGTGCGTGAGCTCTCGCGGGTCTCGGCGTACTGGTACGACGACACCGGCTCCGGTCAGTGCCGTGTGCCATTGTCGTGGCGAGTGCTGTGGCTCGACGGGTACACGTGGCGGCCGGTGGACGACACCTCGTCGTACGACGTCGCCGTGGACAAGCTCAACACGACCACGTTCACGCCCGTGCGGGCACAGCATGTCCGCGTGGAGGCCGTACTGCGCCCGACGTACTCAGGAGGGTTGCTGCTTTTGACATTCGGCTGACCGCCTGTGCCTGCGACAATTGCTCAGGGATAGGCCGAGGGGGGAACCTGTGGCGATAGACGCGATGCTGGAGCACGTGCTCTTGGTGCAGTTGCAGCACGCTCCGCTGACGCGGGCAGATCGCCCGCGGGAGAAGCCCAGCCCGCCGACCGAGTTCCGGCGGCCTCCGGCGCGGCCGTGGTTCTGGGCCTCGAGAGGCCACAAGGCCCGGTGACACCTCGCGCGTTGGAGCACGCAGTCCTGCAGCAGCTGAGCTACGGACGGAGGAGCCGAGCCGAGCTGGTGCAACGGACCGGCGCGCGGGACCTCGAGGTCCAGACCATCCTGGACGAGCTGCTGCGTACGTCCCGCATCGTCCGTCGTCCCCAGGACATCGGCCCCGCCGACTACGAGCTGATCCAGGCCTTGGCGGAGGAGCCGGTACCACGGACGCCGGCACCGGTGCACCCGAGAAAACGCCGCCCACCACTACGAAGCCGGCGGAGCCCCGCGCTGACCGAGGAGGACCGGGAGCAGTGTTCCCTCGCCCTGACGCAGCTGTACGGCGTGAAGCGCATCGACAGGATTGAGTTCTCGCGTCGCATGACCCTGCTCGCGAGAGCGGAGCACAGGAGCCACTTGAAAGCAGTCTTCGAAGGCCTACCGATGCCCGTCTTCGCCAAGCCCGTCCGCCCCAAGCCTGCCGCCGCGGCAAAGCCCGTCGTGACGCCGCCGAAGCGCAAGGTGTCGTTGGTCGCCCAGCCGCCCGCGGCGGAGCGGGAGCTGGTGGTCAAGCTCCTGAAGGAACTTGGCGTCGGGGTCGTGTTCGCGGTCCTGCTGATCGTGGCGCGGGCTCCGCTGATGATGGCGGGAATCCTCGTGCTCCTGACGGGTTGGCGGATGTTCTTGACGTACCGCAGGTGGGCCAAGAGCCACCGATAGGCTGTGGGTGTGGACGCTGTGTTGCGGTTGGCTGTGGTGGGGGACGGGCCTGCGGTGGCTGAGTTGGCTCGGGCTGCTGTGGAGGCGCAGTTCCCGGCGTACTACGACGCCGTACAGACGGCCAGTGCGGCGGAGCACATCACCACGCTGGACACCGCCCTGATCGACGACGGCACCTACTACGTGCTGGAGGCAGCTGGGGAGGTCGTCGCCTGCGGTGGGTGGAGCCGGCGGAACAAGCTGTTCAACGCGAGTACTGCGGGCGCTGACACCCGGCTGCTCGACCCGGCCACCGAGCCGGCCCGTATCCGGGCCATGTTCGTCCGGGCGGACTGGACGCGGCGTGGACTCGGCAGGGCGATCCTGACCGCCTGTACGGAGGCTGCGCGCGCGGAAGGGTTCACCCGGCTCGCACTGATGGCGACGCTGCCCGGCGTACCGCTGTACAAGGCTTTCGGCTTCACCGAGGTGGAGGCCGCACAGCTACCGATGCCGGACGGGACCCTGCTCCCGGGCGTCGCGATGGAACGACCGATCGAGGAGAACGCATGACTGCAGGTACCACTGTCACCGCGCCAGACGGCACCGAGGTCGTCCTGGGAGAGATCGGGACCCGCGTGCTGCTCAAGAACAGGCGGGTCCGCGTCTGGGAGGTGGAGCTGCAGCCCGGTACGGCGCAGGCCTGGCACCTGCACCACAACCCGTACGTGGTCCTGTGCCTGTCGACGTCTCCCTGCCACATGGACTGGCTGGACGGCAGCCCCGCCCGCCACCTGAGCGAGACCGTCGGCGGTTCGGTGTACCGCCCAGTGTCCCCGGTTCACATGCTCACCAACGACGGCGACGCCCTGTACCTCAACCGCCTCATCGAGGTCCTCGACCTGGGCGAGGAGGCCTCAGGGGATCCGTACTTCGCAGTCTCCGGCATACCCGCCGAAGCAGGCTTCGAACAGGCCGGGGAGATCCCGGCGAAGGTCGTGGTCGACGAGGACGACGTACGCGTCCAGCACGTGACCCCCGAAGCAGGCGAGTCCTACACCTGGCACACCGGCGCCTACCCCGCTCTGGTAGTCGACCTGGACCTGGAACACCCGGACGTCACCTACCTCGAGCCTGGCGAGTCCTACACGCTTCCGGCCAAGCCAGAGCGTACGTCCGGCTTCAACCTCGTGGAGCTGCGTTACTACAGCAGGCCGCGCACCTGAGCCGCGTCGCGAGCAGCCAGCACTGCGGCAGTGTCGATCTGGCTCAGGTCGGCTCGTCGTAGCTGGGCCTTCACCAGCGGAACCTGTGGTCCTACAGCGCTCAGCTCGCGCACACCGAGAGCTGCCAGCAGTACAGCGGCCTGTGGATCGCTGGCTAGGTCACCGCAGACGGCCACTCGTACGCCGGCGTTGCGGACGACGTGGTTGATGAGTTGGAGTACAGCGGGATCGAGTCCGTCGGCCAGTGGAGCGACGGCGGCGTTGGTGCGGTCTGCGGCGGTGGTGTACTGCGTGAGGTCGTTCGTGCCGATGCTGACGAAGTCGAGGTCCTCGGCGAGCGTGGCGACCCGGAGGGCGGCGGCCGGGACTTCGACCATGATGCCGACCTCGAGGTTGTCGCGGGGGCCGAGTTCTTCCAGGGCCCAGGCGACCTCGTCGGCGGTCGTCACCATCGGGAACATCACGTGCACGGGGGTTTCGGCCGCCGTACGACGGATCGCCTCGAGCTGATCGCGGAACAACTCCGGGCGGCGGCGGAAGACCCGGATGCCGCGTTCGCCGAGGAACGGGTTCGGCTCCTTGTCCTGCGGGAGGAACGGGAGCGGCTTGTCACCGCCGACGTCCCAGGTCCGGATCGTGATCGGCTTGTTCCCGAGCGCCCGCGCGACGGCCCGGAACGTGTTCACCTGGTCGTCGACGGTCGGGGCCGTACGCCACTCCCCGAACAACACCTCGGTCCGCACCAGCCCCGACCCGTCGGCCCCACGCGCCTCCACGGCGTCCTGTACGACGCCCACGTTCACCAGTACGTCGAGGTGCGTGCCGTCCCGGGTGATCGCAGGCTCCGAGGCTTCCGCGACCGCCCGCTCGCGTTCCCCCGACCGCTCCACAATCGTGGCTCGCACTGCTGCCTCATCCGGGTCGATGTCAAACACCCCGGTCCGGGCGTCGAACGCCACCACCGCCCCGGCCGGCACCACAACGTCCCCGATCCCAGCAATCAAAGGAATCCCCCGAGACCGAGCCACGATCACCCCATGCCCGGTCGTCCCCGCAGCCCGAACAGCAATCCCGGCAACGGCGGTCGCATCAAGCGTCGCAGCAGTAGCCGCGTCCAGCTCAGGTACGACAAGGATGCCGTTGGCGGGTACCTCTTCCGTGGCGCCGACCAGCAACCGCAGCACGCGGTCCCGCACCGCGCGAACGTCTTGAGCGCGTTCTTGCTGATACGGGTCGTCCAACTGTTCGAAGGTCGTGGCCAGGGCGTCGTACGTCTGCTCCCAGGCGACGAGGGCCGACGTGCCTCCGGCGAGTGCTGCGTGGACGTCGTCCAACAGCTTGCGGTCGGTCAGCAACGCCAGGTGGGCCTCGAAGATGGCGCCGTGTTCGTCGGTCCCGTCACGCAGCACGCGGAGGTCTGCGGCTGCGTGATCGAGCGCCTCCTCCAGGCGAGCCAGTTCGTTGTCTCCAGCAACATAACCGCTGAGGTCGACCTCAGTGCCGACCAGTACGGCCGGGCCGATCGCCACGTCCAGCCCCGACCCGCCGGCCAGTGCCGTAGTGGGCTGCTCCGCAACAGCATCGCCGAAGTTGTCGGCTGCCAGCGACTCGACGGCCGCGAGCACCCCATCCGCCTGCGGACCGCTCGCACCGACCCGCAACCGATGACCCTGTTGGGCATTCAGTGTCGCGACCATACTCAGACTGCCCGCATCCACAGGGCCTTTGCCGGTGTCCAGATCGGTCAGCGTCACCACCGCATCGAAACCGTTGACCAGACCAACCAACCGCGCCGCCGGCCGAGCATGCAGCCCGTGCTCGTTCCCGACCACCACCTCGACAGTACGATCACCCGCAACCACTGGGCCTGCAGCAACGCCCTCGGCGTCCCCAAGGTGGTCCTGCTTACCAACCAGCCCCCGCGCCGCCTCGGCGGCAACCGCATCCAACGACGCACCGGTAGCGGCGGTGACAACAGCCGCGACCAGTCCCTCAACCAGCGGCGCGCTGGTCAACCGCACCCGCGAAGCAACCTCGGGATCCACGAACTCCAGCGCCATCTCAGCGCTCAGCACCGCCGACCCGAGGTCGAGCAGCACCAGCACCCCGTCCGGACTGTCCGCGACACCGAGCGCCTCGGAGACCGCCATCGCATCGGTCCCGAACGTCGTTGCGTCCAGCCCGGCGGCGACGGCGATCACCGGTCGCTTGTCCTCGGCAACCATCTCCGCGGCCAGCCCGACCGCCGCATCAGCCAGCGCGCGGCTGTGCGACACCACCACGATCCCGATCATGTCAGCGTTCGCGCCGCGGACTCCAAGAGCAGCGTCGTACTGGTCGCGCCGGGATCCTGGTGACCGGCGCTCCGCTCACCCAGGTAGCTCGCCCGTCCCTTCCGGGCGACCAGCGGGATGGTCGCGTCCCGTCCCTTCGCGGCCGCCTCCGCCGCGGCGGTCAGCGCCGTACCGAGATCCGCTCCGCCCGCGACCGCATCGTCGTACGCCGTGAGCGCCGGCGCCCAGGCGTCGTACATCGTCTTGTCCCCGAGCTCGGCCTTGCCGCGGGCCAGTACGCCCTCGACCCCGGCGTGCAGCGCCTTGCCGATCGTCTCGGGCATCGGATCGACCCCGGCCAGCGCGGATCCGAACCGGAGGAAGAACGTCCCGTACAGCGGCCCGCTCGCCCCACCGACCTTGCTGACCAGCGTCATCCCGGCCTTCTTCAACAGCTCGTCGGCCGAGGCGAACGACGTCCCGTCCAGCTGCTCCACGATCGCGCGGAATCCACGGTCCATGTTCGCGCCGTGATCGGCATCCCCGATCGCCGAGTCCAGCTCGGTGAGGTACGCCGCGTTCTCGTGCAGGCTCTGAGCGGCGTCACGCAGCCAGTTGACGAAGGAATCGACTCCCATGCTCAAGCGCCCCAGCGTAGGCCGGGGGTGTTTACCGGGGCGTCCCAGAGACGTACCAGTTCGTCGTCCACCTTCAGCAGGGTGACCGAGCAGCCGGCCATCTCCAGCGAGGTGATGTAGTTGCCGACCAGCGAGCGGGCGACGGTGATGCCGGCGCGGTCGAGGAGCTGGGCGACCTCGTTGTACATCAGGTACAGCTCGATCAGCGGCGTACCGCCCATGCCGTTCACGAACGCGATCACCGAATCGCCTTGCTGATAAGGAAGATCGGACACCACCGGATCGACCAGCAGCTCGGCGATCTCGCGCGCCGGGGCCAGCGGCAGCCGTTGCCGGCCGGGCTCGCCGTGGATGCCGATACCGACTTCCATCTCGTTCTCGGCGAGGTCGAACGTCGGCTTGCCCGCGGCCGGGACCGTGCACGACGTGAGCGCCATCCCCATGCTCCGGCCGTTGTCGTTCACGCGCTTGGCGAGGTCGGCGACCGCCTGCAGCGAGCGTCCTTCCTCGGCGGCGGCGCCGACGATCTTCTCCAGCAGTACGGTCACACCGACGCCGCGGCGGCCGGCCGTGTACAGGCTGTCCTGGACGGCGACGTCGTCGTTCGTCACCACCGACAGGACCTCGGTCCCGGCGTCGGCCGCGGCCAGTTCGGCGGCCATCTCGAAGTTCATCACGTCGCCGGTGTAGTTCTTCACGATGTGCAGTACGCCGGCACCCGCGTCGACGGCCTTGGTCGCGGCCATCATCTGGTCCGGCACCGGGGAGGTGAACACCTCGCCGGCGCAGGCTGCGTCCAGCATCCCGGCCCCGACGAACCCGCCGTGCATCGGCTCGTGCCCGGAGCCACCGCCGGAGATCAATCCGACCTTCCCCGAGCGAGGGGCGTCCTTGCGGTAGACGATCCGGTTCTCCAGGTCTACCCGGAGCCGGTCCGGGTGCGCCGCCGCCATCCCGCGCAGCGCTTCACTCACAACATCGGCAGGGTCGTTGATGAGCTTCTTCATGCCCACCATCTGAGCACACGACCGCCCGGAACGGGAGACCATCTTCCAGGCTGCTCCGGGCATAACCCGGAGAGTATGCCTGGACCAGTGTGGATCTCAGCTCTGGAGGCGGTTCAGTCCTTCGGGCGGAGCAGGGGCCGGACGACCTCGCGGGCGTCGTGGATCCGGGACTTGACGGTGCCGAGCGGGGCGCCGACCTCGGCGGCGATCTCCTCGTACGACAGGCCGTAGACGTCCCGCAGTACCAGCGGGGTGACCATCTGCGGGCGGTCCCGCTCGAGGGTCTCGAGGGCTTCCAGGAGGTCCAGGCGGGTGCCGGCGATCACGCTCGTGGTGCGTGGGTCCGGCTTCTCCATCTGCTCCGGGTTATGGGCGGCCTGCGCGGAGCGCTTCAGCTTGCGGTACGTCGAGCGGGCGGAGTTGGCCGCGACGGAGTGCACCCAGGTGGAGAAGCTGCTGCGACCGGAGTACGTGTTGATCTTGGTCGCGATGTTCAGCAGGGCCTCCTGCGCCGCGTCCTCCGCGTCGGCGGAGTACGGCAGGACGCTCCGGCAGATCCGCAGGACGCGCGGATGCACCTGCCGGAGCAGGTCGTCCATCGCGTTCTTGTCGCCCGCCTGCGCCGCCTCCGCCAGGGCGGCGAGGTCGTCGGTCGGGCTGGTGCTCTCGCTCATCTGCGCCTTTGCTCTCCATGGGCCCCGGTAAGGGACACTCCAATACTCCATAATGCCTTGTATGGGGGTCCCAACCAGACTCGGTCGGTACGTCGTGCGCCGGCGCCTGGGTTCAGGCGGTTTCGCGACGGTGTGGCTGGCTCATGACGAGCAGCTCGACGCCGAGGTCGCGATCAAGGTGCTGGCCGACAACTGGGCCCACGACGACTCGGTCCGGAAACGGTTCCTCGAGGAGGGCCGGTTCCTGCGCCGGGTCGAGTCCGAGCACGTCGTCCAGGTCCACGACGTCGGCGAACTCGAGGACGGCCGGCCGTTCCTCGTACTCACGTACGCCGACCGCGGCACGCTGGCCGACCGCCTGAAGCAGAAGCCGCTGGAGCTGCCCGAGGCCGTCGACGTGGTCGTCCAGGTCGGCCGCGGCCTGCAGGCGCTGCACCGCCGCGGGCTGCTGCACCGCGACGTGAAACCGGCCAACGTGCTGTTCCGCAGTACGGACGACGGCGAGCGGGCCGTGCTGTCCGACCTCGGCCTGGGTAAGTCGCTCGACGAGGTGTCGCGGATCACCATGCCAGGCGGCACCCCGTCGTACGTCGCTCCCGAGCAGGCGCTGGGCGAACGGCTCGACCAGCGCGCCGACCAGTACTCGCTGGGCGCCGTTGCGTACGCCGCGATCACCGGGCGGTCGCCGCACCAGGTCGACGGACTCGGCGCGGCCGGCCGGGTCCAGGTGGCGCCGCCGCCGAGCTCGCTCGGGTTCGAGCTGCCCGAACAGGTGGACGCGGCGATCGTCCGCGCGCTCGACCCGGACCGGGACAAGCGCTGGCCGGACGTTCAGTCGTTCACCAGGCAACTCGTCGGCGCACTGGACGAGAACACCCGCGACTTCCCGGCCCGTGAAACGATCCACGTCGGTTCCGGCGAGACGGACGGCTCGGACGGCTCGGACGGCTCGGACGATTCGGACGACGAGAAGACCGCGCTGAGTGACGAGAACCAGCCGACGATCGTGAAGTCCTCCGACCAGGCGTCGGGGTCGGCGGAAACGGTCGAGGCCGGCCCCGCCAAGGCGCCCGCCGCCGAGCCGGAGCCGGTCGCGGCGCAGCCCGCCCCCGCTCCCGCGGTACCTGTGAAGAAGAAGCGCCGTACCGGCCGCTGGGTGGTCGCTGCCTTGCTGGCGCTGGTTGTCGGCGGTGGAATCGGGTACGGCGGCCACTGGTACCTGGCCGGCCACAAACTGGTCCCGGTCGGCCAGGGCGGCTTCCGGGTCGAGCTGCCCGAGGCGTGGGCGCAGTCCCGGGTCGCGTCGAACTGGACCGTCCCGGGGACCAACGCGACTGCTCCCGCGTACCGGGTCAGCGAGGACGGGGACTGGTCGGGCAAGACGCCAGGTGTGTTCATCGGCGTCGCCAGCACCAAGCTGGCGCTGCCGGACAGCAAGCAGTGCGCCAACCCCGGCGGACCACTTCCGCATGCGATCGGTGAACAGACAGTCACCGACCGGGTTTCCAGTGGCTGCTTCGGTGCGGATATCGTGCTGCTCCAACGAGTCGTCGATCACGGGGACGGCGGCTCGCTTCTGGTCCAGGTGGTCGTACCGGGTTCCGACTCGGTTCGTGCCACCGAGATCGCTGACACGGTGCAATACACCCCCTAGGAAGTCCCCCATGCGTCTCCCGACCGAACGGCTCCGGCCGTCGCCGGCGCTGATCCAGTCTGTCCGCCGGACGTTCTACCGGCTCCGCTCCACCATCTTCCGTACCATCTGGCCGGCCGACTGACGTCCCTGCACGGTCAGCCAGGTCATGCCCAGGGCAACGGTCCACAGACCGCCTCCCAGCCAGGCGAGGACGTGAAGCCCGCTGACGAAGCTGTGCGAGTGGCCGAGCACAGCGCCGTACACACCGATGCCTAGCGCACCCACAGCCTGGCGACTGGTGTTGTTGACGCCACTGGCGAAGCCCGCGCGTTCGGTTGGGAGTGAAGCGATGGCCGCGTGCACTACAGCAGCTGTGAGGAAGCCCATGCCGATACCGAGGCCCAGTTGGACTGGTACGACGGCTGTGTAGCCGCTGTGGTCGTTGACTTGTAGTAGAAACAGCGAGCCGACAACACCGAGGGTCAGTCCGATCGACATCGGGAGGCGCGGACCGTAGCGGGCGGTGATGCGGCCGGAGACGGGTCCGAGTACGGCTAGTGGGAGGAACAGCGGGATGAGTTCCAGGCCGGCCCGGAACGCCTTCTGGGACAGGTGTTCCTGCAAGTAGAGCGTCAGTACGAGCACCGTGCCGAGGCCGACGAAGTTCATCAGGCCTGCGACCACGTTGGCGCTGACGAAGTCCTTGCCGATTCGCAGTCTGGTTTTGGGACGTTCTTGATGGGCCTGGCGTCGCGGGACGAGTCGCCACGCGAGGGGGAGTGCTACGGCGATGATCGGCAGGTTGATCAGGAACACGGCCCGCCAGCCGAGGCCTGCCACGAGCGCACCGCCTAGCAGCGGACCGGACGGCAACGCGAGCGCGCCGGCACCTGACCAGATACCCACAGCGCGTGCTCTTGCGGCGCTGTCGACGTACAGGTCGGTTATGACCGCCAGCGTGCCTGGCAGGAGCAGTGCGGCGCCGATGCCTTGCACTGCTCTCGGAGCGGCCAGTAGGTCGATCGTGGGCGCCGAACCGCAGGCGAGAGAAGCACCGCCGAAGACAGCAAGTCCTGTGAGCAGTACGCGTCTGTGACCGATGCGGTCTCCCAGCGCTCCGGACGGGAGTAGCAGAACGGCAAGAGCGATCATGTACGCCGCCACGACCCACTGTTGTCCTGCAAGGCTGGTCGTCAGGTCGATCCGGATCGTCGGCAGAGCGACGGTGACGACGGTCACATCCAGTTGGATCAGGAAGATGCCGACACACAGCAGTGCAAGGAGCATGTCCTCCAAGCTCCCATCGGAACACTTCGGCGCTCATGGAAGTGTGCCGGTGCAAGCATGGAGGTATGGACGGAGACGCGGACGTAGCACGCGTAGCAGCACTCATGGCCGAGCCTGCCCGCGCGAAGGTCCTGATGGCGCTGGCCGACGGCCGATCCCTACCTGCTTCACTACTGGCCTCAGAAGCGGGCGTGTCTCCGCAGACCGTCAGCGCGCACCTCCACAAGCTCCTGGACGGCGGACTGGTGACCGTCGAACGCTCCGGACGCCACAGGTACTACGGTCTCGCCGGACCGGAGGTAGCTGCCGCCGTGGAAGCCCTGGCCCGCCTGGCGAAACCGCAGCCCATCACGTCCCTCCGCCAGAGCACCCGAGCCGCGGCCCTCCGCGAAGCGCGCACCTGCTACGACCACCTGGCCGGACGCCTAGGCGTAGCGCTACTCGAAGGCCTGGTACGCCGCGGAGCCCTGATCCGAACAGACGGCCTCACGGGCACCGAGCGCCGCCCCGAAGACCCCCTGGCCCAACAACTCCCAGACGGTCCCTACGAACTAGGCCCCAACGCCACAACGGTTTTCGCCGCCCTGGGTGTAGACCTGGCGGCCCAACCGACCCGCCGCCCGCTCCTGAGGTTCTGCGTCGACTGGAGCGAACAACGCCACCACCTGGCCGGCCAACTCGGCGCAGCAACCACCACGGCCCTCCTCAACCGCCAGTGGCTCCGCCGCCGCCCCCACCAACGAGCTGTGTACCTCTCGGACGAGGGCCGAAAGCAACTGGACTACGAGTTCAACGGGCTGTCCCGCCGCTGAACGCTCTTGGTGGCGTGCTCCAACACATCCATCAACGCATCCTGATCCTGCGGAAGCCCGGTAGAACTCATCTCCACCGCACAATTCCCAGTCTCATTGGCAACCCACCGCACGATGACGTACCGCAGGACGCCGTCCGGTGACTGCTCCACCGGCGGCACGTAGGTGTAGGTGATCGTGGCGTAGTCCTTGTCCACCTGCGTCGAGAGCAGGTGGAACATCTGGTCGGCCGACAGGCGACTCAGTTGGGTGAGCCTGGCCTGCATCGAAACGACCGGTGCGCGCTTGATCGTGAAGCCGCCTTCGATCCGGACCCACCGCTTGCCGGTGGGATCCGTGAACCGTCCGGTCGTCGGCGGATCCTGCTGCGTGAAACCCCAGTCGTCCGGGACACGTACCGTGATCCTCGACTTCAGCACGGCCTTCACGTCGAAGGTCTGGGTCCGGTAGCTCAGGTCAGCTGCCTTCAGCGCCGGCGAATTGTCGTACGTCACCTTGCGCGGGGCCGGTGTCGGACTCGGCGACGGCGACGTACTGGTCGACCCCATCGGCAGTGGGGACGCCGTACCGGCCAGGCTGGGCTCGGCGGTCAGGAACAGGCCGGCGCCGTACCCACCTGCGCCGCCCACGCCGGCAAGCGTCAGCAACCCGGCGCCGAGAATCGCACGCCTGGTGACACTCCTCGCCATGCCCCACCTCCCCAGGTCTCCCTAACAAAAGACACCTCAGCCGCCGCTCAGGTTGCACCGGCGAGGTAACAATTCCGTGAAAGCGGGTCAGCCGGTTTCCCTCACCGAGGCCGACGTCCTCTGGAGGATCTCGTCGAGGGCGGGAACATCGGCGGGGATGCCGGAGATGCTCATCGAGATGTTGGCCAGTTGGCCGTTGATCGCGATCCAGCGGACGATCACGTAGCGGAGGGTGGTGCCGGGAATGTAGGTGTAGACCAGCGTTGCGACCGTACGGGTTTCGCCGTCGTCGCCGGTGATGACGTCGGTGGTGTGTGACTGGACCTGTACGTCGTTCTCCGGGGCCTGGCTCTTCTTCAGGTCGATGATCAGCTGGGCCATCGCCGCTGCCGGGGTGAGCTGCTCGGCCTGGGGGACGGACTGCACGCGGACCGCACGTTGCCTGAGGTCGTCGAGGAACTTGACCTCGTCGGGGCGCCTCGGGTCCCGGCTGATGTTCCAGCCCTGGGGGATCTGGATCGAGAGCTGCACCGGCTGGTCGGGCTCGGGGTGGACGGTGAAGGTGCGGTTCGTGTAGTCCAAACCGGGCTGGAGCGGGTCCAGGTTGCTCGGGACCGGGGTCTTCACCGGGAGTGGGGGTTCGGTCGGGGTCTGGGACGGCGTGGGGGAGGGGGAGACCTCGCCCAACGGGTCCGCGGAGCCGGCTGTGGCCGGTTCGGGGTTGCCCAGGTAGTCGCCGGCGTAGTAGCCGCCGCCGACGCCGAGAGCCAAGGCCAGCAAGAGCAGGCCGACCAGGAGAACTCGTCTCACGCCCGCACCGCTCCACACGTCGAGATGCAGGGCCGCGCGCCTGCCTGCCGCCGCGTGCTCGGGTGCTGCCGCGTGGCCGGGTGTTGCCGCGAGCCTGCGTGCTGTCGTGTGGCCAGGTGCCGTGGCGTGGCAGAGCAGCCGGGCGCGACGGAGGTCGTACCGGCCGGATGCGGGGAGGCGGTCACGGGCACGTGGCCCATCTTCTCAGGCGATCGAGGCACTCACCCAAACCGCTGCGCCCCCCGCCGCAGTCGTTTTCACACCGGTATCGACTGAATCCTTTCAACGAGGTCTTGACACCCTCCCGGCCCGACCGTAGCGTCCCGCGTGACAAAAGTAACACGATCTAGCGATTACTTCACACGCTTCGCCGGTATCTCAGGAGGAACCATGGCACTCGATCGGTCTCTAAGCCGAAGGCGGCTCCTGCAGTTGGCCGGCGGTGCGACCCTCAGCGCCGCCGCGGCCGGCACCCTCGCGGCCTGCGGTGGTAGCAGCGGCAGTGGCTCCTCGTCCGGCGGCACGTTGAAGGTGATCGGCGTCGGCGACCAGGAGGCCGGCCTGCGCAAGGTGCTGGACTCGTACAAGAGTTCGCACTCCGGCTTCGACTTCAACCTGTCGTTCGCGCCGGCGGACCAGGTGCAGACCGCACTCCGTACGCAGCTCGGCGGCGGCAACGCTCCCGACGTACACGTCGTCTACCCCGGCAACGGCAGCGCGATGTCGATGGCTCAGCTCAGTAAGGCTGGGCTGCTCACCGACCTGAGCAGCCAGTCGTGGACGCAGAAGGTCCCGGCCGGATTCAAGGGCGCGTTCCAGAACGACGGCAAGACGTACATCTTCTCGCCCGGCTCCAGCATGCTCGGCGCGATCTACAACAAGAAGGCGTTCGCGACCGCGGGCGTGCAGCCGCCGACCACGTGGTCGGAGTTGCTCGAGGTCTGCGACAAGCTGAAGAAGAAGGGCATCACGCCGATCGCCCTCGGCGCGCAGACGCCGTGGATCACCCAGCTGATCCCGTACGCGCTGGTCCCGGGCACGGTCTACTCCAAGACGCCGGACTTCGACGACAAGATGGCCGCGGGCCAGGCGTCGTTCGCGGACTCCGGCTGGGTCGACGCGATGAACAAGTACCTCGAGTTGCAGAAGAAGGGTTTCTTCAACGACAACCCGAACGGTACGACGTACGAGCAGGCGACCTCGATGGTGGCGACCGGCAAGGCCGGCATGGCCGTCCAGGTCTCGGCCGTACTCTCCGCGTTCCGTGCCGCGGCGACGACGCCGGACGACCTGTCGATGTTCCCGTTCCCGGCCACGGACGTTGCCGCCGACAACTGGATCCCGGCCGGTGTCGTCGTCGGTATCGCGGTCAGCGCGAAATCCAAGAAATCCGACCACGCGAAATCCTTCCTCGACTACTGCGGCCAGCAGGAAAACCTGAACACCTGGGCCGAAGCCGTCTCCTGCGTCCCCCTGTACGGCGACGCAAAGGTCGACGCCGCCCTCACCTCGTTCCTCCCGCTCCTGAAGGCGAACAAGGCCGTCCCCTTCATGGACCAACGCTGGCCCAACGCCGAAGTACAACCCACTCATTTCGCCGTCGTACAACAACTCCTCGGCGGCAAAACCACAGTCCAGGACGCCCTCAAAAAGATGGACGACGCCTATAAGAAGGGCGCATGACGGCTTCAGTGGTTGAGGTACAGGTAGCGGCCAAGCGGACCCGGCGGCGCGGGGGGATTGTGCCGCCGTGGTGGTTTGCGGTGCCGGCGGTTGTGGTTTATGCGGTGGTGGTTCTGTATCCGAGCATTGCGGGCGCGGGGTCGGCGTTCACCGACTGGTCGGGGGTGGGGAATGCCAAGTCGTTTGTTGGTGTGGCCAACTTCAAGGCGTTGTTCCAGGACGACCAGGCGCTGGGGGCGTTGCGGAACACGTTGTTGCTGACGGTCGCGATCGTGGTGGTTCAGAACGGGATCGGGCTGTTGCTGGCGCTCGGTGTGCATACGCGGATCAAGAGCCGGCTGGTGTTGCGGTTGGTGTTCTTCGCGCCCGTTGTGGTCAGTCCGGTGATGGTCGCGTTCCTCTGGAAGTTCGTGTACAACCCGGCGCCGGATGCGGGGCTGAACGCCGCGCTCGGCGCGTTGGGTCTCGGATCGTTGCGGCAGGACTGGTTGGGGAACCCATCGATCGCGTTGTGGTCCGTCGCGTTCACGGTGATCTGGCAGTGCGCCGGGTACTCGATGGTGATCTTCCTGGCCGGGCTCGAAGGCGTACCGGCCGAGTTGCACGAGTCCGCGATGGTGGACGGCGCGGGTACGGTCGCGCGGTTCCGGCACATCACCTGGCCGTTGCTCGCGCCGGCCGTGACGATCAACGTGATGCTGTCGACGGTGGGTGGGCTGACGCTGTTCACGCAGATCATCGCGATGACGAACGGCGGCCCCGGATATGCCACCGACACGTTGTCGACCGTGCTGTACAAGCAGGCCTTCGTGTACGGGAAGTTCGGCTACAGCACGGCGGTCGCGCTGGTCCTGGCGATCTTCGTCGCGGCGGTGTCGTTCATCCAGATCGGGTACCTGAGGTCGAGGGAGACGACGGCGTGAAGTACCGTCCGCGGACGTTCCTGCTCGAGGTCGTGATGATCGTGGTCGCGATCGCCTTTCTCTTCCCGGTGTACGTACTGGTGACGCTGGCGTTCAAGGATCCGCAGCAGATCGCGAACCGGCCGTTGTCGTTGCCGTCGCCGCCGAGCGTCGGCAGTTTCGGCGAGGCGTGGCGTGAGGCCGGGCTAGGTTCGGCCTTGCTGAACAGTACGCTGATCACCGTCGTGAGCGTGTTGCTCCTGATCGCGCTCGGCTCGCTGGCGGCGTACTTCCTGGCCCGTACGGCGACCCGCCTGAGCTACAGCCTCTACATCCTGTTCCTGGTCGGCATCATCCTGCCGTTCCAGCTCGGGATGATCCCGCTGTACCAGCTCGTCGACCACCTCGGCCTGCTCGGGACGTACCAGGGCATGATCATCTTCTACACCGGGATCCAGCTGCCGTTCACCGTCTTCCTCTACACCGGCTTCATCCGCTCGCTCCCGGCCGACTACACGAACGCGGCCCTGATCGACGGGGCGTCGCACCTGCAGGCGTTCGCGCACGTGATCTTCCCGCTGCTCCGTCCGATCACCGGTACGGTACTGATCCTCAACGCCGTACAGATCTGGAACGACTTCTTCACCCCGCTCCTCTACCTCGGCGGCTCCGGCCACGAGACGGTCCCCGTCCGGGTGTTTGCCTTCGTCAACCAATACACGTCGAACTACGGCCTGGTCGCCGCTGGCCTGATCCTCGCCGCGCTCCCGATCCTGCTGCTCTTCCTCGTCCTGCAGCGCTACGTGATCCGCGGCTTCGCCTCCGGATTGAAGGGATGACCTCCCCGTCCAGGACACTGAGCACTCAATCGAACCAAGGGGGGCATTGATGGTACGTCGACTGTTGGCCGGGGTCCTGGCCGTCGGGACGCTACTGGGCGGGGCGGTACTGGCCGGAAGCGCACCGGCCGAGGCGAAAACGGTGGCAGTGCCGGACACCCTGCTACCGGGTCAGAAGTTGATGGCGCTGCAGTCGATCAAGTCGGCGAGCGGCGTCTTCACGCTGACCATGCAGCGCAGCGGGAACGTGACGCTGCTCCAGCGTGGCGTGACGCAACCGCTGTGGGAATCCGGCACGTACCGGCCGGGGTCCGTGCTGGTGATGGCGGCAGACGGCACGATGCGGATCATCTGGGGCCGTACGCAGATCTGGTCGATGGGCGCGGCCAGCCCGAACGCGAAGCTGGTACTGCCGAACACCGGGCTGCTGGCGATCTACAACACCCGCGGCAAGGCAGTCTGGAACCGGCACATGGTGATCGGCACGCTGATGGTGGGCGCCATCCTGCGCGCGCCGGACGCGCTCGGCCGCGACGTTACGTTGTACTCGCTGGACCAGGTCTACTCGCTGCGGGTGCTGACCAGCGGCGACATGGTGTTCCGGAAGAACGGCACGACCGTCCTGTGGAGAACCGGCAAGAACGCGGGACCGGAGGCGTACGCGAACATCGATCCGAACGGCTCCTTCTGCACCTTCAACAAGGCCAACGACTGCGTCTGGGAATTCGCAACCTACAGACGAGGCACCGTCGTACAGATCCGCAACGACGGCCACTTCCTGCTGATCAACGGCCGCACGATCGTCAAGACATTCGTTTGATGTAACGCGGGGGCGTCTGGCTCGATACATCAGCGGGTGCGCATCGGTTCGCCCATTCTGACTCTGGGGGTTCCTTTGCGTAGCGTTCTTCTGCGTTCGGCCGCGCCGGTGGCGCTGTCGGCGCTGATTCTGACCGTGGCGGCGCCGGCCATGGCATCGGGTGAGCAGGCTGCGGCCGTGCCCTCGGTGCCGTCCGGTGTGCGGGTGAAGGGCACGTTCACCGGTATCGACCTGGCCTGGGGTCTCCCGGCCGACGAAGGTACCGGCCTCACCGGCTTCGTCGTCCACCGCATCGTGAACGGGACCGAGTCCACGTACCCGGTGCCGCCGACCAAGCTGAACTGGCAGGACACCGAGCGGATCCCGGGTGCGACGTACTCGGTGGCCGCGGTGGACGCCGACGGCGAGGGACCGGCCAGCACTCCCGGCCCGGCCGACACGGTGCCGGGTGCACCAGTCGCCGCGCCGACCGATGCCGTCACCGTCGCGCACACCGTGACGACCGACGGCGTCACCCGTACGTTCCTCGGCCAGATCGCCGTCCAGGGGGCGACCCAGGTGATTCCGCTCGCCACCTCCGGTCCGACGCAGGAGGTCGACAAGGCCATCGCGGCGTCGGCCGACGGACGGCAGGTCGTCTTCTCGCAGGGGCAGGCGAGCCTGTGGACGGTCTCGGCGGTCGTCCCGCATGCGCAGCCGGTGAAGATCCTCGACGGCTCGAGCGGGATCACGGTCAAGTCCTGGTCACCGGACGGCACGAGGATCGCCTTCGAACGCGAGCAGAGCGGAACCTCCTGTGTCGAGATCATCGGCGCGACCGGCGGCACGCCGATCCAGATCGGCTGCAACCTGGCCGCGCCGTCATGGCTGCCCGACAACCAGACCCTGATCGTCAAGGACCAGGCGACGGGAAAGCTGCAACGTGTCCGGGCAACGGTGGGCGGTACGGTCCTCACCACGTACACCGGCACCGAGTTGGCCCAGCACCCGGTCGCGTCACCGGACGGTCTGTGGATCGCTTACTTCAAGAACACCTCGGTGAACGTGATTCCGGTGGCCGGCGGAACTGCCGTACCGGCGTCCCCTTACGGCACGAGCGGCGACTCGATCAGCTGGGCGAGGTCCAACCTCCTGCTCGTCGCCCGCCGAACCGACACCGGGAGCAGCACCCTCCAACAGGTGCCGGTCAACGACGGACGGCCGTACGTGAACGGGGAGCTGTTCGTGCCGCCGGCAGGCGAGACGGTCGAGTCGGCCGTCTGGCAGGGTCCGCGGCTCACGATCAAGCCGACCGCGGCTGTGGTGGGGCCGAACCTGTCGCTGCCCTTCGACACGACCGGACTGGTCAATCCCTACGTGAGCTGCGAGTTCGACGGCGTGAAGACCGCGCCGTGCCCGGCATCGCCTTTCCAGCGGACCGGTGTGGCCGCCGGCCTGCACGTACTGCGCATCTGGGGTGTCGAGGACGGAGGACGCGGCACCGAGGCCGTTCGCTGGCTGACGGTCGACACCACCACGCCGACCGTCAAGGTGACCGGGCCGACGTTCGACGTCACCAAGGCCGCGACGGCGAATGTGACCTATGCAGGCACGGATGACAACGGCGTCGCGTCGTACGACGTCAGGTGGCGGATCGCGCCGACAGCGGGGAACTTCGGCGCCTATGCCGCGGTCAAGGCCGGTACGACGGCCACGTCGGTGGCGATCGGTCTTGCGGCGGGCTACGAGTACTGCGTCTCTGTCCGGGCACGCGACGTTGCCGGCAACCTCTCGGGCTGGACCGCCGACAAGTGCTTCTCCCGGCCCTCGGACGACCGCCTGATGGGCGCGGCGAAGGGCTGGGTCCGCGCCTCGAACCGCGCGTACTACCTGGGCACCGCGACTGCGACCACCGCGAAGGGCATCTCCGTCTCGCGCAGCGTCCAGGCCAAGCGACTGTTCCTGATCGCGACGAAGTGCGTCACCTGCGGCGGACTGAACGTGTACTACAACGGCAAGTACGTCGGCGCGGTGAACCTGTACAAGGCCACCACCGAGTACCAGGCGATCATCCCGCTGCCGGTGCCGACGACCTTCCTGACCGGGTCCGTCCTGCTGACCACGCGGACGTCCGGCCAGATCTACCAGGTCGACGGGCTTTCGGTACGCCGTACCTGATCGTCTAGTAGACCTCGACGCGGTCCAGGCTGATGACTGCGCTGGTCGATGACGGGTTCTTGTTGCCGGTCACGCGCACCCGGACGGTGTGCGGGCCGGGCGGCAGGGTCGGGCTGATGTACATGAGTTGTTCGCCGACGCGGATCGAGCTGTAGTAGTCGACGGTCTGCTCGGGTCCGCCGTCGACGGAGATGGCGGCGATGCCGTTGCCGGTGTCGGCGACGCTGAGGAGGGCTACCTGGGTGCCGGTGAAGCTGATGGTGGCGGTCGCGTTCGGATCCCAGCTCCAGTGGTCGTTGCCCCAGAAGCACTGGTTGCCGCAGCCGGATCCTGAGCTCCACGCACCGGTGTACGCGACGGCGGCGTCGGTGTCGTTGATCCAGTAGTTCGACGAACCGGGGTCGCCGGACGGCAGGTTCTGGGTCGCGCCGGCGGCGAGCGGGCGGCCGAGGTTCGGTGTACCGTCCGCGTTCCAGGTGATCTTCTGGACCCGGGTGGTGCGGAACGAATACGTGTACACGCTGGTGTTCTTCCCGTGGTACGCGATCCAGTCCTCGGTGCCGTCGGGCGACTTGAAGAACGAGTGGTGCCCGGGACCCCACACGCCGGTGTCGTCGTTGCGGGAGAAGATCGGCCCGGCGTGCTGCACCCAGTTCGACGCGACCATCGGGTCGGCGCCGTTCGCGATGCTCTTCATCCACAGCTGGTAGTCGGGCTTCCCGGTGTCGCACGTCGAGTACGTCAGGTACGTACGCGTCGCGCCGTACAACGGAGTCGGCCCTTCACGTACCTCGCTGCACCCGCCGTCGGCCGGGATCGCGACGCGGCCGCCGACCGACGTCCACGGGTTGCTCATCCGGATGATGTACAGCTGCGCCGGTCCGCCCTGACCACGGCCCGGGCCGGTCCAGACGAAGTACTGCTGGCCGTTGATCGTGAACGGCTCGCCGTCGATCGCGTACTCGCCGAAGTCGGCGATCTTCGCCTTGAAGCTGTACGGCCCGAGCGGATCGTCACCGGCCGACTCGAGGACGTACATCCGGTGGTTGGCGTCCACACCGTCCGAGGCCGTGTAGTAGACGTACCAACGGCCACCGACGTGGCGGAACGCCGGTGCCCACATCTGGGTGTTGCGACTCGGGTCCGTGTCCCGCCACACCACCTGCTCGGGTTGCACAAGCAGGGTCGCGAGGCTGGTGGACGACCAGATCCCGATCCGGTCGCCGCGGGTGGTCGCGACGTAGTACTTCCCGTTGTAGAACATCATCGACGGATCAGCCGACGGGTTCACCGGGTTCCGGAACGTCTGCGACGTCACAGCTTTCTCCCGGAATTCGGCGGCTGATGCGGCCGGCGTCAGCACACCGAGCAGCAGAAGGACGGATACGGCGGCACGAAAGAATCGCATGACACACCTCGGGAAACCTGGGGGCGGACCAGTCTCACTTCGGTTGTACCGTCGCTTTACCATCGTTGTAAACCATTGCGACGAGAACCGAACGGTCCGCCACTCGGCGAACCCAGGTCTACCGCCCGCGGTTCTTCTTCGCGGCCTTCTCCTGCGCCTTCTGGACGGCCTTGCCCACCGCTGCCTCGGCCCGCTTGACGTTCTTCGCAGCGGACTTGTTGGCCTGGTTCTCGGAACGAACTGCCTGGTGGGCCTGCGCGGTTCCGCGCAGAAAGCGCCGCATCTCCGCGCCGTTGGCTGCCGTGTCGTCCTGCCGCTCGTAAGCCTGGCCGAGCGCTTCCCGAGCCCTACGTACCGCCCGCGGTTCCTTCGGTTCCCTGGCCATGAGAATCTCCTTCGTCGCTTGGTCGAACCTGATGCCGGGTACGACGAGACGCTAAAACGCGGGGTTCCGGGTGTGGAGCTATTCGACCTGGGTCGAAACCCAGGAACCTGCGAACGAGAACCGGCGTCTTACCCGGCATGAAGCTCAAGGTGCGGGTCGTGCATTACCGGCACGACTGCTGGTACGCCGACATCGACGACGCCGAGGACCGGCAGCCGGACGACCCGTTCTGGTACGCCGACTGCGCGACGCAGGCCGAGGCCATCGCCCTCGCCTGCACCCAGCTCGCCGCCCTTGAGTCCCCCGGCGCAAAACCCTGCCGCCTCAGCGAGACCCGCGCGCAGGTCGCCTAGCCCGCACGCCCGGGGCGCTTCGATCACCACCGAGTACATGCGCGATCGAACGCTCTGTAACACAGAGCCACGGTGACTGGATGTAACCCCCGAGGGGGGAACTCACCATGGCAACTTTCAACTCGCCACCGGGCTGGCCGGCACCGCCGGCCCCGGGATGGCAACCACCACCCGGCTGGAAGCCGGACCCGTCGTGGCCGGCGGCGCCGGCTGGATGGGCGTTCTGGCTGGACGCCCGGGGCAGGCGGACGCGCGGGCCGAGTGGGCGGTACGGCGCTGAGTCGCCGACCAAACTGATCGCCGCGTGGGCGGTGGGCGCGGGCGCGTTCGTCGTGATTCTGGCTGCGATCGCTGGTGGCAACACTCCGGCAGCATCTGCGCCAGGGGCGACGGTCACCGTTCCCGGACCGACTACCACGGTGACGGTCGCCGGGCCAGCCATCACCGTGCAGCAGACCGTGCCTGGGCCGACAACGACCGTGACGCAGGCGCCGCTTCCGGCGCGGACTGTCACGGTTCCCGCTCCGCGGACGACTACCAAGACGACCGAGCCGGTGCCGTTGGTGCAGAGGACGCAGAGTACGGCGCCGAAGACGAGCGAGCCGTCGGACAGCACCTACTACGCGAACTGTGCGGCCGTCCGCGCCGCTGGAAAGGCGCCGCTGTACCGAGGGCAGCCTGGTTATGCCTCGCATCTGGATCGTGACGGGGACGGTGTTGCCTGCGAGTAGCTGTGGGCAACAATGCGACCACACTCGGCTCACCTGTGGACGAAAGCTGTGGATATCCAGGTGATTGCTGTGGACAACCTGTGGATGGGGCAACAGGTTCAAGTGCCGATGCACGTGCAGTCCGGGGAGTGAGAGAGCGCTTGCCGGTGGGGTGTTTCGGTGCTGGGATGTGGGCTTAGCGCGGATGAAACTTTACGAAGATTTGTCCGTGACGTTCGGCGCGGCGGATCGTTGATTCGTCAGGTAGGCAGCGGATCGCGTGAAATTCGGAGGGAGCTGCTCGTGCACAAGTTCAACACCCCGCCTGACTGGCCCGAACCGCCCAGCGACACCTGGCGCCCGCCGGTCGGCTGGCAGCCGGATCCCGCCTGGCCCGCGGCGCCGAAAGGCTGGCGGTTCTGGCTGAACCGCAACGGCCGCCACACCAGCGGCCCAATCGGCGCCTACGGCGCAGTAGACGCCGGCCGCCTAGAACTGGCAACAGTCGACCCCGGCCTCCTCCTAATGCACTCCTGACCAACCCGTACTTCGGCGCGCGCTCCCGCACTCCAGCGCCGCGTGCTCCAGCGCTCCACCGGCGCGTGCTCGCGCACTCCCGTGCTCCTGGTTCGCGGCTCCCGCGCCGCGCATTCCCGCACTCCAGCGCCCCGCGCTCCAGCGCCGCGTGTGCTTCGGTGTTCCGGGGGCGGGTTGTGGCCGTCTTCGGTCAGAGGTGTGGTGGGGAGTTATCGCGTTCTGGTGTTATGTTATCAGCGTAGATAACAGCTACCTGGGAGGCGATACGTGGGCTGGATCGGGCTCGATCTCGGCACGCAGAGTGTGCGGGCTGTGCTGGCCGATGCCAACGGCTCGGTGCTGGCCCGGGCCGCTCGCCCGCTGGCGAGCTGGCGCGACGGCGTCCGGCACGAGCAGGATCCGCGGGAGTGGCTGACCGCAGTCGACGCAGTCCTCGCCGAGGTCGGCGTTAGCGGCGTGGACGGCATCGGCCGCGAGGTCGGCACCAGTGGCGCGGACGGCATCAGCCGTGGGGTCGGCATCAGCCGCAGGGTCGGCACCAGCGTGGACGGCATTGCGATCTGCTCCACCTCCGGCACCTTTCTCCTCACCGACCGCGACGGCCGCCCGGTCACCCCGGCTCTGATGTACGACGACGCCCGCGCGGCCGCCCGTCGCGACCAGATCGTGGACGCCGACCCGGACCGCTGGGCGACGAGCATGCAGCCCACCTGGGCGCTGCCGAAGATCCTCGACCTGGACCTGACCGACCGCCGGATCGTCCACAGTGCCGACTTCGTCGCCGCGCACCTCGTCGGCCACCCGGTCGCGACCGACACCAGCCACGCCCTCAAGACTGGGTACGACCTGATCGCCGAGGCCTGGCCCGCGGCCGCGTTCGACAAGCTCGGCCTGCCGCTCGACGCCTTCCCCGAGGTCGTCCGCCCCGGCACCGAACTCGGTCGCACGCCGTACGGCGTCCCCGTCTACGCAGGCATGACCGACGGCTGCGCCGCGCAGATCGCCGCCGGCGCGCTCGCCCCCGGCGCATGGAACTCGGTCCTCGGTACGACGCTCGTCCTCAAGGGCGTCAGCGCCGACCTCATCACCGACCCCACCGGCGCTGTCTACAGCCACCGCCACCCCGACGGCGGCTGGCTCCCCGGCGGCGCGTCCAGTACGGGCGCCGGCGTACTCACCGAACTCCTGCCCGGCGCCGACCTCGACGCCCTGGATCACGCTGCGCACCCGGTCAACGCGGTCGTCTACCCGCTCACCAAGACCGGCGAGCGGTTCCCGTTCGTCGCACCGCAGGCCGAGCGCTTCACCCTCGGCAGCACCCCGGACGACCTGCACATGTATGCGGCCGTGCTCCAAGGCGTCGCGTTCATCGAGCGGCTCGCGTTCGAACACCTGGAGAAGCTCGGCGCCGACCCGGTCCGCTCGGTCTCGCTCACCGGCGGCGCGACCCGCAGCGGTTACTGGAATCAGTTGCGCGCCGACGTTCTCGGCGTACCGGTAGACCTCCCGGCCGTGCCGGATCCGGCGTACGGCATGGCTGTGCTCGCCGCGTCCGGTGGGCACGACCTCACTGGTACGGCCCGACGCATGGTGCGGGTAGGCCGCGTACTGGAGCCACGCGGCGAACGACTCGACGACCTGTACGGCGACTTCGTCGCGGAGCTCGACCGCCGGGGGTACCGGTCATGAGGACGACGATCGTGCTGGCCCGCCACGGCCGGACCGAATGGCATCACGGCAACCGATACACCGGTTCCACGGATCTGCCGATCGACGAGGTCGGCGTACAGCAGGCCCAACAGTTGAAGGAGTGGGCCCTCGACTATGCACCGGACGCGCTCTGGTGTTCGCCGATGCTCCGGGCCCGCCAGACCATCGCGCCGATCGCGGAAGCCCTGAAAACCGAGCCGACCGTCGACGCGCGGCTGCGGGAGGTCGACTTCGGGTCCGCCGAGGGAAAGATGCTGAGCGAACTGCCGCCCGCGGTCGCCAAGGCGTTCGAGCTGGACCCGGTGCGGGACCACTTCCCGGGCGGCGAGGATCCGGCCGATGCGGCCGATCGGGTGCACGAGGTTTTCGACGAGATCGGCCGGCAGCACCAGGGGCAGAAGGTGTTCGCGGTCGCCCACAACACGCTGATCCGGTTGCTCGTGTGCAGGGTGCTGGGACTGCGGCTGAACGACTACCGCAGACTGCTACCTGCACTCGGTCCCGCGGCGCTGGTGCGCTTCCGGTGGCAGGACGGCACAGTGGGTCTCGAGGCGTACAACATTCCTGCTCTGCGTTTGGAGACCCTGGCATGACATCGGATCTCGACGGCGATACGACCGAGCTGAGCCGTCCCGCGCGCCGGCAGGCCGAGATCGCGGCGTACGTCGTGAAGAACGGCTCGGTCTCGGCGAACGACCTGGTCGAGGCGTTCGGCGTGAGCGTGATGACCGTGCACCGCGACCTGGACGAGCTCGAACGGCAGGGCGTGGTCCGCAAGTACCGCGGCGGCGTCAGCGCGCAGCCGACCAGCGTGTTCGAGAGCAACGTCGCGTACCGGCTGAACACCGCGCACGCCGAGAAGCTCGCGATCGCCCGGCATGCCCGGACGATGATCGAGCCCGGGATGTCGGTGATGCTCGACGACTCGACCAGTGCGCTGGCGCTGGTCGACCTGTTCGAGGACATCACACCGTTAACCGTGGCAACGAACTTCCTGCCCGCGATCACCAAGCTCGCGCAGCTCCGCGACATCACGCTGCTGGCACTCGGCGGGATCTACTCCGCGACCCATGACTCGTTCGGCGGGATGCCGTGCGCGGAGGCGGTCGAGGCGTTGCACACCGACCTGCTGTTCTGCTCGGTGTCCGCGGTGTCGCCGACGCACGCGTTCCACCAGGAGGAGGAGATCGTCCTGGTGAAGCGCGCGATGCTGCGGTCCGCCAAGACCAAGGTGCTGTTGGTCGACCACGGCAAGTTGCAGCGGACGGCCCTGCACCGGCTCGCACCGCTGACCGACTTCGACATCGTCGTGGTCGACGAGAAGACCCCGAAGGACCTGATCGAACCGCTGCGCGACCACGGCGCGACCGTGGAGGTCGCCGAACTCTAGGAGGGGGCTTATGGACGTTGGGGTAGACGTCGGCACCACCGTGACCAAGGCGGTCGCCTTCGACGCCGACGGCCGCCCACTGGCCGAGGCCTCCCGGCCGACGCGCCTGGTTCATCGCAGTACCGGGCGATTCGAGCACGAGACCGAAGAGATAGTTGCCTCGGTCAACGAGGTCGTCCAGGAGCTGGCCGGCGCGGTCGGGAACCGGCCCGGCGTGCTGGCGATCACCGCGCAAGGTGACGGCCTCTGGCTGGTCGACGACGAGGGTACGCCGGTCCGCCCGGCGATCTCGTGGCTGGACGCGCGGTCGAGCCCGATCCTCGAGCGCTGGACGTCGGACGGTGTCGCCGAGCGCGTGTTCCGGCGATCGGGCAACCGGATGTTTCCTGGTGCGTCGGGACCGCTGCTGGCCGCAGTACGGGCGGAAGAGCCTGAGGTGATCGATCGGGCCGGTACGGCGGCGTACTGCAAGGACGTGGTGATGCAGGCGTTGACCGGAGTACGCGCGACGGATGTCTCGGACGCATCGGCGCCGTTTCTTGATCCCAGGACCGGGGACTACGACGCGGAGGCGCTGGCGGCGACGGGGCTGTCCGAGGTGCGTCACCTGTTGGCGCCGGTTGCGGGGGGTGGGCCGGTTGGCGAGTTGCGTGACGACTCGACCGGCTTGGCCCCCGGGACCAGGGTGTCTGCCGGACCGTACGACCTGCCCGCCGCTGCGGCCGGCGCGGGAGTGACCGATCCGGGAGACGCGCTTCTTACTGTCGGTACGACGTTGGCGTGCCAAGTCGTCACCCGTGAACTGCCTGTCGACGGTGAGCCTGCGGGGTTGTTCCTCGGGACTTGGACGCCCGGCGTCTGGTTGCGCGCGATGCCGGCCATGGTCGGTACGGCGGCGCTCGATCGCGTACTCGCTCTCGTTGGTGTGACCACCGATCAGCTCCCGGCGCTCCTCCAGGACAGCCAGCCCGGCGCGGCCGGCGTGACCGTACTGCCCTACCTGTCGGAGGCGGGCGAGCGCGCGCCATTCGTCGACACGAGAGCGCGCGGCACCATCGACGGACTTTCGCTCTCGACGACGACCGCGGACTTGGTTCGCGCGACCTGTGAAGGCATCGCGTACGCGGCCCGCCACTGTCTCGAAGCGGCCGGCTGGACCGGGCGCGTGACGGTGTGCGGCGGTGGGGCCCGAAGCAGCGAGTGGACGCAGATCCTCGCCGACGTACTGAATGCGCCGCTGCACACCGCCGAGGCCGAACAGGTCGCCGCTCGCGGCGCCGTGATCTGCGCCCGGCGCGCGGTCGACCGGGACAGCGCCGGCCCGGAATGGATCGCCGAGACCCGCCAGGTCGACCCGGATCCGGCGCGCGCCGCGTTCTACGCCGACGGATACGCCCACTACCTGTGCCGGATCGAGGCGGCCCGCCCGCGCTGGTCCGACCCGGCACCTACCTTCTCTGGAGATCGATGAGAACCGTCAGGACCCTGCTCGCCGGCGACCACTTCGTCCGGAACGAACAGCTGGCCGCCGCGCTGGGCGGGATCCCGGACGTCGCGTTCGAGTTCCGCGAGGTCACGTTGCCGTGGCCGCTGACGCCGTACGGGCGGGTGGCCGAGGTGGACGAGGCGAGCGACGCGGAGGAGCAGCTGATCGAGGCGCTGGCCGGTGTGGAGCTCGCGGTCACCCAGATGGGGCCGTTCACCGAACGCGTCCTGGCCGCCGCGCCCGACCTGCGGTACCTGGTCGTCTGCCGCGGCGGACCGGTGAACGTCAACGTGGCCGCTGCCGCCCGGCGCGGGATCGCCGTCGCGTCGACGCCCGGGCGTAACGCGGTCGCCGCCGCCGAGCACGCGGTCGCGTTGATGATGGGTGCCCTGCGCAACCTTCCGCGGCTGCAACGAACGCTCGAGCAGGGCGAGTGGCGCTCCGACCTCTACGCGTACGACGAATGCGGCGGCGAGCTCGATGGGTCGACCGTCGGCCTGGTCGGGTACGGCGCGATCGGTCAACGGGTCGCCCGGGTGATGCTCGCGTTCGGCGCTCACGTCCTCGTGTCGGACCCGTACGTCGAACAGGCGCCGGACGGCATCGAGCTCGTCGAGCTACACGAGTTGCTGCGGCGCTCGGACGTGGTCAGCCTGCATGCGCGCCTGACCGATCAGACGCGCGGCATGATCGGCGCCGAGGAGATCGCCTCGATGCCACGGGGCGCCGTACTCGTGAACACCGCCCGTGGCGGTCTGCTCGACTACGACGCGACCGTGGACGCGCTGGAATCGGGGCACCTCGGCGCCGCGGCGTTCGACGTCTTCCCGTCCGAGCCGCTGCCCGAAGGCTCGCGGCTGCTGACCGCACCGAACATCGTGATGACCCCGCACCTGGCCGGAGCGACCCGGCAGACCGCGCACCGCGCCGGATCGATCGCGGCCGAGGCCGTCGCGGCGTTCCTGGCCGGAAAGGACCCGGTCGGACTGGTCCGCGCGTAAGCGCTCGCGGTCGTGTTGGCGGTGGTGTCGGCGGAGTCACATGTTCCAACGTCTGAATATGTTCTTCCGTGGAACATAAATGTGTGATTGCCTGGTCCGCATGGGAATCAGCATCGGTGTGGTCGGAGCGGGCCAGTTCGCCCCCTCGTTCCTGCGGTTGTGGTCGGCGCACCCGGACGTGTCCGAGGTGCGGCTGACCGACGTCATCCCGGAGCGGGCAGCGGAGATGGCGGCCAAGCAGGGCATCAAGGTGACGCACGCGTCGTTCGAGGAGATGCTCGAGTCGGACCTGGACGCGGTCGCGATCTTCACGCAGCGCTGGCTGCACGGGGAGATGGCGATCAAGGCGCTCGAGGCCGGGAAGCACGTGTACTCGACGGTCCCGATGGCGATCGAGGCCGACCAGATCGCCCGCATCATCGAGCTGGTCAAGGAGACCGGGCTCACGTACATGATGGGTGAGACCAGCTTCTACTACCCGTCCTCGGTGTACTGCCGGCAGAAGCTCGCCGAGGGCGCGTTCGGCCGGCTGTTCTACTCCGAGGGCGACTACGTCCACGACATGGACCTCGGGTTCTACGCCGCGTACCAGTACTCGGGCGGCGACGACTGGAAGAAGACCGCGTCGTTCCCGCCGCTGCTCTACCCGACGCATGCCGTCGGCAACGTTCTCTCGGTGACCGGTCAGCACGCCACGCACGTGTCGGCGATCGGCGTCAAGGACGACCGCGGCGACGGCGTCTTCGACAAGGACGTCAGCCAGTTCGACAACGACTTCTCGAACGCGACCGCGCTGTTCAAGCTCGCCGACGGCGGCATCATGCGTACGAACGAGATGCGCCGCGTCGGGTACCCGTCGCACATCCGTGAGTCGCGGCTGCGCGTGTTCGGTACCGAGGGCAGCTTCGAGCAGCTCGCCACCACGACGCTCTGGCAGAACAAGCAAGGCGTCGAGGACGTCAGCCACCTGATGGAGACGAAGCCGACCGGCGATGACGCCGACCTGGCGAACGTCGACCCGGCGCTGCGCGACGCGTTCCGCTCCGGTCTCTCCCCGGTCCACGACCGCTCCCGCCTGCCGAAGGAGTTCGATGGCCTGCACAACGGTCACGAAGGCTCCCACCACTTCCTCGCCGACGACTTCGTCCGCGCCGTCGCCGACAAGACCCTCCCGCCCATCAACGCCTGGGTCTCCGCCCGCTACACCCTCCCGGGCATCTACGCGCACCAGTCCGCGCTCCAGGGCGGCGTACAGCTAGAAATCCCCGACCACGGCGACGCCCCGGCCTGACCTAAGAGGTAGTCCGTTCAACGCCGATCCGCGAGGCGCGCACGCCGCGTGAACCCGGCCTTCGCGCGGGAAATGCGGAGGTGGGGAGGATTTTGTCCCGGATCGGGAAGAAGATCCTCCCCAAGGCCCCGACAGGCACGTGGGTGGTCGCGCGGTGGCCGGGAATTTGCCGGGGAGTCGGCCGGCGGGCGGACGCTCGCGGGTGGGTTCTGCGAGGTTGGGTCAGCCGGGTACGGCGATCTTGTCCAAGGCGGTCCACGGGAGGATGCGGACGGCGACTGCTGGCTGGTGTTCTAGTTCGGCGCGGAGGAGGCGGTGGATGCCGTCGAGGATGGTGATGCGGTTGTCGGGGCGGTGTACTGCGTCCAGTGGGTGGCGGAGATCGGCGGACCGGGTGCGGGCGTACTGCTCGTGATAGGCGACGGGATCTGCCGCGACCTGGCGAGGGGTGACCTGGAACGGGCGACCGTCGTACGTCCAGAACGGCAGGTCGAGGTGGTGGGCGAGGTCCGCGACGGCCAGGTGCGTGATGGGCAGATCCAGAGCGTGCAGGCGGTTGAGGTCCCAGTGGAAGTCGAGGATGTACGCCGTCAGCTCGGGCGGGATCGACAGTGGGAAGAAGCGCCGGGTCATTCGTAGATGCGGCGGAGGCGGAGGGTCATGGAGTTTTCGATGTGTTGGGTCATTGCGGCTTCGGCTGCTGTTGGGTTGCCGGAGCTGATGGCTTCGACGAGTGTGCGGTGTTCGGTGAGGACCTCGGGGCCGATGTCGCGGTCGTAGTGGAGGCGGAAGATGTGCAGGTGGCAGTGGGTACGTTCGAACGCCAGCCGGACCTGGTCGCTCCCGGACAAAGACGCGATCAGCGAGTGGAACCGGTTGTCGTGGACGGTCAGCGACTTGTAGCCGGCGTAGTCGCTCGATGTCGGCTCGACGGCCGTCGCCAGCTCGGCCTTCAACCGCGCGACACCCTCGGGAGAGATCAGTTCGGCGGCGCGGCGGGCCGCCCACGGCTCCAGCAGCAGCCGGAACCGGTACAGGTCGTCGAACTCCTCGAGCGACAGCAGCGGCGTCGCGCGATAGCCCTTCAGCGGCTCCTTCACCGCGAGCCCCTCCGACTCCAGCCGCGCCAGCGCCTCGCGGACCGGCGTCGACGACACCTGGAACTCGCGGGCCAGCCCGTCGATCGAGATCCGCGCGCCGGGCCGGATGACGTGGTCCATCAGCATCGTCTTGATCGCCTCGTACACGTCGTCGGCGAGCATCTGCCGCCGGAGCAGCCGCCGGTCCACCGGCGCCACTGACTCGCTCATCTGATCTCCGGGATCTGGTCGCGGTCTTGACCCCACCGGTCGGGTTCGGCAGGGTAACACTGGTAATCATGCATCATGCACGATTTCGGCCGGAGCTAGCTATGGGGAGTCGCGAACGATGGTGAGGTTCGAACAGGTCGGCGTGCTGCCCGAGCCCGGTGACAACGTCGCGATCGCCTCGCAGCGGCTGGCGGCCGGGACCGAGGTCGAGCTCGACGGTACGACGGTCACGCTGCCGCACACCGTTCTCGAAGGGCACCGCTTCGTGGTCGCTCCGGTCGCGACCGGCGGAGCGCTGACGTCCTGGAACACCGCCTTCGCCCGCGCGTCCCGCGACCTCGTCCCCGGCGACTACGTCTGTACGCCGACCAGCCTCGCGGCAGTCGCCGCGCGCGGTGTGGAAGGACTTCCGACGGAGCCGTCCGCGACCAACGAGCCGCTCGACCCGTACGAGCTCGACGAGTCCGCGCTGAACTTCGGCGCCCAGGTGACGAGCGTCGAGCAGCCCGGTACGTTCCTCGGCTACCCGCGCGCACAAGGCCCGGCCGGTACCCGGAACCACGTCGTACTGCTGGCGACGAGTTCGCGCAGCAGCGGATTCGTCACCGAGCTCGCGCGCCGGTTCTCCCACGCGGCCGCGGGCGACGGTGTCGTACCGGTCGCACACACCGAGGGCGGCGAGGACGACGTACCGAACAACCTGCACTTCCTGCTCGCCACGCTCGGCGGCTTCACGCTGAACCCGAACGTCGGCGCCGTACTGATCGTCGACACCGAGGGCGACGTCGTGTCCGGCGCGGCGATCAAGAACTTCCTTGCCGAGCACAACTACCCGTCGATCGAGGTGCCGCACGCGTACTTCACCCGGAGCGCGGGCTTCGAGCACGACCTGACCGCAGCGGGCGCGCTGATCGAGCCGTGGCTCCCGATCGTGGACGCCCAGCCGCGCGTCGAGGTCCCGCTGGCCGACCTCAAGATCGCCCTCCAGTGCGGTGGAAGTGATGCGTTTTCCGGAATTTCCGCGAACCCGCTGGCCGGTCAGGTCAGCGCGGAAATCATCCGGCACGGCGGTACGGCGGTCCTCGCGGAGACCGACGAGCTGATCGGCGCCGAGCCGTACGTGCTGAACAACGTCCGCGATCTCGCCACCGCGAAACGTTTTCTGGCCACCATCAGGTCGTTCAAGGAACGGGTCGGCTGGCACGGGCACACCGCCGAGGGCAACCCGTCCGGCGGAAACGTGTACCGCGGCCTGTACAACATCGTGCTGAAGTCGATAGGGGCGGCGCGGAAACTGCCGCGCGAGGTCCGGCTGGACCACGTGATCGACTACGGCGAACCGCTGCCCGGCGACGGGTACATCTTCATGGACAGTCCCGGCAACGACCTCGAGTCGGTGGCCGGCCAGATCGGCAGCGGCTGCAACCTGATCTTCTTCACCACCGGCAACGGCTCGATCACCAACTTCCCGTTCGTCCCGACGCTCAAGTTCGTCACGACCAGCGCGCGGTACGAACGGTTGCACGCCGAGATGGACGTCGACGCCGGCCGGTACCTGACCGGTACGTCGATGGCGGACCTGACCGCGGAGACGTTCGACCTCGTCGTCAGGGTCGCGTCCGGCGAGCAGACCGCGGGCGAACGCGCCGGGCACAGCCAGGTGTCGATCTGGCGGAACTGGAAGCAGACCGGTCCGCGTGACGGGATCTCGATCACCACCGACGGCCGGATGGCCCGCAAGCTCACCGACCTTCCGGCCGAGGACCGCGACGCTCCGCTCGACGGCCAGCCACATCCCGGCCTGACGTCGGACGGCCGCACCTTCGCCAATCTCCTGAAGGTCGACGACGGATTGGTCCCGGAGGCGGTCGGCCTGATCCTGCCGACCAGCCTGTGCTCCGGCCAGATCGCGCTGCGCCTCGCGGCCCAGGCGGAGCTGGAGAAATGGGCCGCCAACGCGGTCACCCGGATGGTCGCGCTCCCGCACACCGAGGGCTGCGGCAGCAGTGGTGGTGCGTCGGAGGAGACGTTCGCGCGGATCATGCTCGGCTACCTCCTGCACCCGAACACCCGGATGGCGCTGCTCCTCGAGCACGGTTGCGAGAAGACGCACAACGACTACTTCCGCTCGCGGCTCGTCGAGGCGGGCGCGGACCCGTCCCGGTTCGGCTGGGCGAGCATCCAGGCCGACGGCGGTCTCGACGCGGTCGGCAGCAAGGTCAAGGACTGGTTCACCGGCTTCGACCTCCCGGCCCCGGTCGAGCAGACGGGCGATCTCGGCGCGCTGACGATCGGCCTGGAGGCGCGCGGCCCGTTCTCGGACCGGACCGCCGAGGCGTTGGCGCTGATCGGCCGGGAGATCGTCGGCTCCGGCGGTTCGGTCGTACTGTCGTCGCGTGGTGCTCTGCTCGCGCATGAAGGCTTTCGTACGGCGGCGTTCGGATCGGCGGCGGAGGTCGGGCCGACCGTCGCGCACGGGCAACGGCTCGCGGCTCCGGGGTGGCACATCATGCGGATGCCGGGGACGGACTGGATGGAGACGGCCACCGGGTTCGGGGCGACCGGTGTCCAGCAGATCCTGGCGCATGTTGCCGGTGGCACCTTGTCGGCGCAGCGCTTCGTACCAGTCGTCGAGTTCAGCAACGATCCGGAGACGGTCGCGACGTACGGCGACGACCTCGACGCGGTGGCCACCGGTGACGCGGCCGAGCGGGCGCGGATCGGACTCGACACGATCGCCGCGGTCGCGAGCCGGCGGCTCGTCCCGAAGGCGGTTGCCTCCGGCAACATAGGTTTCCAGATCACCCGCGGTTTGCTCGGTACGTCGATGTGAAAGGCCTGTCAATGCACCTGGTCCGATATCTCTCCCCGATCGACGGTCGGCCCGTCCCTGGTGTGCGCACCGGTGACTCGGTCGCTCCGCTGGAGGGCGTCAACAGCGTCGCCGAACTGCTACGGCTGCGGCTCGACGAGCTCCAGGCCGCGGTCGGCAAGGTCGGCGCGGAGCTTCCGGCCGAGGGGCTGAAGTTCCTGCCGCCGCTCGACGGTCGCGGTGAGGTGTGGTGCGCCGGCGTGACGTACGAGCGGTCTCGCGGCGCGCGGATGGAGGAGAGCAGCGAGCAGTCGGTGTACGACAAGGTGTACACCGCCGACCGCCCCGAGTTGTTCCAGAAGGCGCCGGCCTGGCGGGTCGTCGTCGACGGCGAGCCGGTCGGGATCCGCACCGACTCAGGTCACGACGTACCCGAGCCGGAGCTCGCGGTCGTTGCCAACAGCCACGGTGAGATCGTTGGCTTCACCATCTGCAACGACATGAGCTCGCGCTCGATCGAGGGCGTGAACCCGCTGTACGTCCCACAGGCGAAGCTGTTCGCCGGTGGCTGCGCGCTCGCGTCCGGGATCCGCCCGGTCTGGGAGGTCGCCGACCCGAAGGCGCTCGGCATCAACCTGTCGATCCGGCGAGGTGACGACGAGGTGTTCAGCGGTACGACGTCCACCGACAAGCTCGTCCGCGACCTGCAGGACCTGATCGACGTACTGTTCTTGCCGAACGACTTCCCCGACGGCGTGATCCTTGCCACCGGCACCGGAATCGTCCCGGAACTCGACTTCGCGCTGGCCGAGGGCGACGTCATCACGATCACCATCGACGAACTCGGCACCCTCACCAACCCGGTGGCCACCGGTCGCGAACCGTTCGCATTCCTGGCAACAGACAACCTGGAAGGACTCCGATGACGCAGGACACCACCCCCGCCGAGCTCGAGCAGGTGCTGGCCGCGGCCGCGGCTGCCGCACCCGCCTTCGGCTCCTCGGAGCCTGCCGTGCGGGCCGGCTGGATCCGCGCGGTGGCCGACGCGCTCGACGCCGCCTCCGGGGAGCTGGTGCCGATCGCCATCCGGGAGAGCTCGCTCCCCGAGGCACGGCTGACCGGCGAGGTGGCTCGGAGTACCGGGCAGCTGCGGATGTTCGCGGACGCGCTCGAAGAAGGCTCGCTGCTCGAAGTCACCATCGACACGAAGGACCCGCAGGCCAAGCCTGTTCCGCGGCCCGACCTGCGCCGCGTACTGGTACCGCTCGGGCCTGTACTGGTGTTTGCTGCCAGCAACTTCCCGTTCGCGTTCAGCGTCTGCGGCGGCGACACTGCGTCCGCACTCGCGGCGGGCTGTCCGGTGATCGTCAAGGCGCACCCCGGTCACCCGGAGCTTTCCGCGCGAACCGCCGCGGTGATGATCGAAGCCCTCGAGAAGGCCGGTGCGCCGGACGGTACGTTCGGACTGATCGCCGGCTTCGACGTCGGTGTCACCGCGCTCAAGGACCCGCGGATCACCGCGGCCGGCTTCACCGGGTCCGTACCGGCCGGCAAGGCGCTGCACGAGATCGCGGTCACCCGCCCGGAGCCGATCCCGTTCTACGGCGAGCTCGGCAGCCTCAACCCGGTGTTCGTCACCCAGGCCGCGGTCGATGCCCGCGGCAAGGACATCGCGACCGGGTACGTCGGCTCGTTCACGCTCGGCGTCGGCCAGTTCTGCACCAAGCCCGGCCTGCTCTTCCTCCCGGCCGGCCACGGTCTGCAGGACGAACTGACCACCGCGGTCGGCGCCGTCGCCGGGGCGAAGATGCTGAACGAGCGGATCGAGCAGGGCTTCACGTCAGGCCTGGACCGGCTGCAGAAGGTGGACGGTCTGCGCGTCTGGTCGGCGGGCGGTGATGCCGCGACTGGCGCCGCCGCGCCCACCCTGCTGCAGACCACCGTGCCCGAGCTGCTCGCCCGCCGCGACGAGATCCTCGAAGAGTGCTTCGGCCCGCTCTCGATCGTTGTCGAATACAACGGTCACGACGAGCTGGTCAAGGCAGTCGATGCGTTCGAAGGCAACCTGACCGCAACCCTCCACGCCGAGGAATCGGATGCCGAACTGGCCCGTGAACTCCTGCCGAAGCTGACGGCACGGGCGGGCCGTGTGCTGTGGAACGGCTGGCCCACCGGCGTAGCCGTGTCCTGGGCCCAGCACCACGGCGGCCCGTTCCCGGCCACGGTCGGGTCGATCCACACCAGCGTCGGCGTCACCGCGGCCCGCCGGTTCCAGCGCCCGGTCACGTACCAGGACGCGCCCGACGCGGTGCTCCCCGACGTACTCAAGGACTCCAACCCGGCCGGGATCACCCGCCGGGTGAACGGAACCGTGACCACAGGTGAGGTGTCGCGATGACTGATGTGCCTCCGACCAACGACCCGGCCGAGGGCGAGGTCCTGGCCGGTGAATCCGCGCCGTCGACGAGCGGGCGGCGGAGTTTCGACCACTGGTTCGGCGAACACGGCCGGAACGGGTTCATCCACCGGTCCTGGATGAAGGCGCAAGGCTTCACCGAGGAGGTGTTCGACGGTCGCCCGGTGATCGGGATCTGCAACACCTGGTCCGAGCTGACGCCGTGCAACGCGCACCTGCGCCGGCTGGCCGAGTCGGTCAAGCGCGGCGTCTGGCAGGCCGGCGGGTTTCCGCTGGAGTTCCCGGTGATGTCGCTCGGCGAGACGCTGCTGCGGCCGACCGCGATGCTGTTCCGGAACCTGCTCAGCATGGACGTCGAGGAGTCGCTGCGCGGCAACCCGCTCGACGGCGTCGTCCTGCTGACCGGCTGCGACAAGACCACGCCAGGCTCGATCATGGGCGCGGCGAGCGTCGACCTGCCGACGGTGGTCGTCACCGGCGGCCCCATGTTGAACGGCAAGTTCCGCGGCTGCGACATCGGTTCCGGTACGGCGGTCTGGCGGTTCACGCAGGACCTGAACGCCGGGCGGATGTCGGCCGAGGACTTCGCCGCGGCCGAGGCCGGGCAGTCCCGCAGCAATGGCCATTGCATGACGATGGGCACGGCGTCCACGATGGCCTGCATGGCCGAGTCGCTCGGCCTCCAGCTGACCGGCGGCGCCGCGATTCCCGCGGTCGACTCGCGCCGGTACGTGATCGCGCAGAAGTCGGGGCAGCGGATCGTCGAGATGGTGCGCGACGACTTGAAGATCAGCGACATCCTGACCCGGGACGCGTTCGCGAACGCGGTCCGCGCGAACGCCGCGATCGGTGGTTCGACCAACTTCGTCATCCACCTGCTGGCGATCGCGGGCCGGGTCGGCGTCGACGTGACGCTCGACGACATCGACGAGTGGGCGCGCGGCGTCCCGTGGCTGGTCGACCTGCAGCCCTCCGGGAAGTACCTGATGGAGGACTTCTACTACGCCGGCGGCCTGCCCGCGGTGATGAAGGAGATCCAGCCGCTGCTGAAGACCGACGCGATCACGGTCACCGGCAGGACGATCGGCGAGAACATCGCGAACGCGGAGCGGATCGAGGCGACGTACCCGGGCGCCGCCCACGACGGCGAGACGTACGCCGTGATCCGTCCGGTCGGCGATCCGCTGGGCAGTGGCGCGGGAACCGCCGTACTGAAGGGAAATCTCGCGCCGGACGGTGCCGTCATCAAGCAGTCGGCCGCGTCCGAGCGGCTGTCGCGGCACCGCGGGAAGGCGCTGGTGTTCAGCAGCATCGAGGAGTACGACCAGGCGGTCGAGGATCCTGACCTCGACGTCGACGAGGACACCGTGCTGGTCCTGCAGAACGCCGGGCCGCGCGGGTACCCGGGGATGCCGGAGGTCGGCAATATGACGATCCCGCGGAAGCTCGCGGAGATCGGCGTGGACGACATGGTACGGATCTCGGACGCCCGGATGAGTGGTACGGCGTACGGCACCGTCGTGCTGCACATCACGCCGGAAGCGGCCGTCGGCGGCCCGCTCGCCCTGGTCCGTACCGGCGACTGGATCGAACTCGACGTACCGGCCCGGCGCCTGCACCTGGACGTCTCCGACGAAGAACTCGAGAAGCGCCGAGCCGACTGGCAGCCACCCACACCACCCACCGACCGAGGCTGGGCCCGCCTCTACGTAGACCACGTAACCCAGGCGAACCAGGGCTGCGACCTCGACTTCCTAGTAGGCCGCACCGGCTCAGCCGTAGCCCGCCAGAGCCACTGATGGACTGGGGCCCGTTCGAAGCGATCCGTGGGCTACGGCCCACCGGATCGCTTCCGCAGGTGACACCGATCCGGCGGATCCTCACCGAGCTGCCGGTTTCGGCCGACCCGTACGCCGACGCACAGGCGGCGCTTGCTCCGCTTCGGGAACGGATCCGTCCTGGTGCACGGATCGCCGTGACCGCGGGCAGCCGGGGGATCCGGGACCTGGTGCCAGTGGTGAAGGCAGCAGTGGACTGGTTGCGACAGGCAGGCGCCGAGCCGTTCGTGACCCCCGCCATGGGATCGCACGGCGGTGCGACAACCGACGGACAACGGGAGATGCTCGCAGGGCTCGGCATCACCCCGGAAACCGTTGGCTGTCCCATCGAAGCAACGATGGAAACCATTGTCGTCGGCACCCTCGCCGACGGCACCGAGGTCCACCACGACGCGATCGCCGCGAAAGCCGACGGAGTACTCCTGGTCAACCGGGTCAAACCGCACACCGACTTCCGCGGCCCGATCGAGAGTGGGATCGCGAAGATCCTCGCGATCGGCCTGGGCAACCACCGTGGCGCAGCCTCCCTGCACGCCGGTGGCATCCCGTCGCTCGGCGGCAACATCGAGGCAGCCGCCCGGATGATTGTTGCGCAGGGCAAGATCCTCGGTGGCCTCGCGATTCTGGAGAACGCGGACGACCGGACCGCCTCGGTCGAGCTACTCGAAGCAACCGGCATCGCGGAAGCGCCGGAAATCGCTTTACTGCAACGGGCTTCCAGCCTGCTCGGACGTCTCCCGTTCGACCAGCTGGACGTCCTGGTCATCGACGAACTGGGCAAGGACAAGTCCGGCGCCGGTATGGACACGAACGTGATCGGCCGCTGCTGGGTGCACGGCATCCCGGAGTTCGAGTCACCGGACATCGCCGCGATCAGCGTGCACTCGCTGTCGCCGGCCTCGCACGGCAACGCGTCCGGCCTCGGTCTCGCCGACGTCATCCCCGCGCGTCTACTCGAGCAGATCGACCTCAACGCGACCTATGTGAACGCGCTGACCTCCGGCGCGGGCGGCGCCCGACGGTCGCGGCTGCCGATGGTGATGGAGGACGACGAGGCCGCCGTACTCGCTGCCGTGACGATGTGCGGACGGCGGCACTGGTCCGAGCTCCGGCTGGCCCGGATCAAGGACACCTTATCGCCGAACGAGTTGATGGTGACACCGGCCCTGGTCACCGAGGCGGCCGAGCGATTCGACCTGGAGATCACCGGTACGGCGCGCGACCTGGCGCCGGCCGGACGACTCGGACCTTGGAGCGACAGATGAACCTCCGCGAAGCCCGTGCGCTGCTCGCCGACCGCGGTTTCCGGCCCGGCGAGACGTCGGCGAAGACGTTCTCCGACGGCTCGCCGTACAAGGTCGAGATCCCGTCCTGCGAAGGCCCGCGGGTGATGACGGCGGTCCTGGAGGAGGCCAAGGAGCGCGGCGTCACGATCGACCGGGTGTCGCAGGGCAGCGGCGTGATGATGCTGACCGACGGCGAGATCGAGGAGATGCTGTCGCTGGGTGCATCCGCAGGCGTCGAGGTCTGCCTGTTCCTCGGGCCGCGCGGTGCCTGGGACATCGGTGGCCAGGCCAAGGTCTCGGCCGCGGTCGGCGGTGTTGCCCGCGGCAACGACCAGGTGGCGGCGTCGTTGTGTGACGCGTTCCGCGCGGTCGAGCTCGGTGTACGGAGCCTGCTGGTCGGGGATATCGGCGTACTGGAAATCCTGGGTCAGTTGAAGATCGAGGGTGAGTTGCCCGCGGATCTGGTACTGAAGACCTCGGTGCTGATGCCGTTGCCCAACGCACCGACCGCGCGGCTGTACGAACGGCTCGGCGCGACCAGCCTGAACGTGTCGACCGACCTCCCGGTGCCGGTACTGGCGGAGATCCGTTCGGTGACGACGGTACCGATCGACATGTACATCGAGGTCCCCGACGACCAGGGCGGCCACGTGCGCTTCTACGACGTACCGGAGATCGTCCGGGTCGCGGCGCCGGTGTACCTGAAGATGGGTCTGCGGAACGCCCCGAACATCTACCCGGTCGGCGCACATCTTTCCGGTACGGCAGAGGCGCTCGGGCGGGAGCGGGTCCGCCGCGCGGAGCTGATCCTGCGGCTGCTTGCGGAGCAAGATGAGGGCTGAGTTCGGCGACCGGCTGCGATCGGTCCTCGGTGAGGTCGTCGACGATCCGGACATCCTGGACAGTCATCGCAACGACCACGCGACGTTCTGTACGGCGGGTGTGCCGCGGGCGTTGGTACGGCCAACGAGTACGGCCGAAGTGCAGGAGGTCATGCGGCTCGCGTCGGAGTTCCGCGTACCGGTGGTCACGCAAGGCGCCCGGACCGGGCTGTCCGGCGCGGCGAACGCGGTCGATGGCTGTCTCCTGTTGTCGACAGCCCGGCTGAACCGGATCCTGGAGGTCTCGGTCGAGGACCAGGTCGCCGTCGTACAACCCGGTGTGGTGAACGCTTCGTTGTCGCGGGCCGTCCTGGAGCAGGGGCTGTTCTATCCGCCGGATCCGTCGTCGTGGGAGATGTCAACGATCGGCGGGAACATCGCGACGAACGCGGGCGGGCTGTGTTGCGTGAAGTACGGGGTGACGTCGGACTTCGTCCGCGGCCTGGAGGTCGTCCTCGCTTCCGGTGAGGTGGTACGCACCGGCCGGCGACCCGCGAAGGGTGTCGCCGGCTACGACCTGACCCGCCTGATCGTCGGCTCCGAAGGCACCCTGGGGATCGTCACCGAGGCCACACTGGCGCTCCGGCCGGCCCCCGAGGCTGCCCTCACCGCCGCCGCGACCTTCCGCACCATCGAGGACGGCATCGCGGCCGCCGCCGCCGTGATGGCGTCGGGTCTCCGTCCGTCCCTGTTGGAGTTCCTCGATCAACCCACGCTGCGAGCGATCCAGGACTATCGCGACATGGGACTTCCGAGCGATGTCGGCTCGATGTTGCTGGCCCAGTCCGACCGGGGAGCGCGGGCGGCTCAGGATGTCGCGCAGATCGCCGCAATCTGTTCTTCCCATGGCGCTGTGGAGGTAGCGGAGGCCTCGGACGCCGAGGAATCGGCCATGCTGCTGGAGGCGCGGCGGCTGGTCAACCCGGCCCTGGAACGGCTCGGGATCACGCTCATCGACGATGTGTCGGTACCGCGTTCGAAGCTGGTCACGTTGCTGCGCGGTATCGCCGACATCGGCACGCGGTACGACGTACTGATCTTCTGCCCTGGGCATGTAGGCGACGGGAACATGCATCCGACCGTGGTGTTCGACCGGAACGACGCGGCGGCCGAAGCACGGGCGCTGGAGGCGTTCGGGGCGGTGATGGAGTTGGGGCTGCGGCTCGGTGGGACGATCACCGGCGAACACGGAATCGGCACGTTGAAGGCGCAGTGGCTGGAGACCGAACTCGGGCCGGTCGGGCTGGAGCTGCACCGCCGGATCAAGGCCGCGTTCGATCCGTTGAACCTCTTGAACCCCGGGAAGGTGCTGTTGTGATGGATGCTTCGGCCGTACGTCCGTCGGCGCGGCAGCTCGCCTGGCAGCGGCAGGAGCTCACGGCATTCGTGCACTTCGGGCCGAATACGTTCTCCGATCTGGAGTGGGGGACCGGGCTGGACGATCCGGCGCTCTTCGATCCCTCCGAGTTGGACTGCTCGCAGTGGACGCGGACGTTGGCCGGCGCAGGGTTCAAGAGCGTGATCCTGACGGCCAAGCATCACGACGGGTTCTGTCTGTGGCCGAGCAAGTTCCTCGCGCATACCGTTGCTGCGTCTCCCTATCGCGGGGACGTCGTGGGGGAGTTGGCGTCAGCCTGTGCCGCTTCGGGTCTTGGGTTCGGCGTGTATCTGTCGCCGGCTGACCTCTACCAGGAGAAGGCACCCGGTGGGTACTACGGGAACGGCAGCCCGGCGGTCCCGTCGCGGATCGGTGAGTTCGAGTACGTCGTCGACGACTACAACCGCTTCTACCTCAACCAGCTACACGAGTTGCTGACGTCGTACGGGCCGATCTCCGAGGTGTGGCTGGACGGGGCGAATCCGACGCACAGCGCGCAGACCTATGCGTTCGACGCTTGGTTCGACCTGATCCGGCGGCTGGCGCCGGACGCGACGATCGCCGTCGGCGGGCCGGATGTGCGGTGGGTCGGCAACGAGGACGGGTTCGCGCGGGAGACCGAATGGAGCGTCGTACCGTTCGCTGACGGCGCCATGGTTGCGGAGCAGACAGCTCGCGACGTGGCCGGTCCGGAGCTGATCGCTCGCGCCGACGAACTGCGGTGGTACCCGGCGGAGGTCGACGTGTCGATCCGGCCCGGCTGGTTCTACCACGCGAGCGAGGACCCGGCGGTGAAGCCGGTCCCCGAACTCCTGGACATCTATCGCAAGTCGGTCGGGCGGAACGCCGTACTCCTCCTCAACATCCCACCCGACCGCCGCGGCCTCTTCGCAGACCCGGACGTCGAGGCGCTGACCGGCTTCGGTGCCGCGGTCCGCGAGTACTACGACACCCCGGTCACGCTTCCCGGGCGCCTGAACGTCCTCGACCTCCGGGAGAACATCGAGCACGGGCAACAGGTCGAGTCGTTCGCGGTAGACGCATTCGTGGACGGCTCGTGGCAGGAGATCGCAGTCGGTACCACCATCGGCCACCGCCGGCTCCTGCCGCTCGACGAGCCGGTGTCCGCGGCCGACGTACGCCTCCGCATCCTCGCCACCCGAGCCGAAACCGAAGTACACCTCACCGCCCACTACGACCCGACGATCGCGTAGTCCCCCTGCCCGGAGTCGAACCAGGAACCGAGCCTTCGGAGGGCCCGGCGAGATTCCGTCACCAGGGGGTACCGAAGAACAGGTAGTGCATCGGTGAGACGCCGTACGCGCTCAGCGCTTCACGCTCAGACGCCCAGGTTGCCGCCGGACACTACCTGTTCTTGTGTTCGCTACTCCTGCACCGAGACCACGCGGATCCAGTCGGAGCATTCGGCCTCGCACCACACGTGATCCCCACGGTGCGCGATCCGGTCGCGCTGTGTGTGCCCGCACGCGAGCAGCACACGCCGCATCGAGTGCCCTTGCTGGACCGGAGCACCGGTCCTGCCACCTGGCACCCGCTTCCTGTTCCTGAGGTCGGCCACGGCCGGTCCTCCTCTCTTGTCCTATCGGTTGCTGCGTGCAGAAGGCAGGATTCGAACCTGCTGAGCCCGAAAGCAACGGGTTTACAGCCCGCCCCGCCTCTCCCACGGCGGCGCTCCTGCATGTTGACGCGTACCCCGTACCGGATTCGAACCGGTGATCTCCTGGATGAGAACCAGGCGTCCTGACCACTAGACCAACGGGGCCTGGCAGGGTGGCTGGTCCTCCCCAGCCACCCAGCGGTGAGAGCGAGATTCGAACTCGCGAGCCGGCACGACAACCGACCAACGGTTTAGCAAACCGCTGCCCCTCCCAACAGGCGGACCTCACCAATTGCCGCCCGCCGTCTCCCCTGACGACGGCGGGCGGCTGTGGATAACTTGCGCGCCGACTCCCCTCGCGCTTGTACGCTTAGTGCAAAGGAAGAGGGCGCGCGGCGGGCGGGCGCACCCAGCCGCGCTCAGCCCTTTACGCAGATGACCTGCTTGAGGTGGGCTACTACCTCGACCAGGTCGGACTGGGCGGCGATGACCGAGTCGATGTCCTTGTAGGCGGCGGGGATCTCGTCGATCACCCCGGCGTCCTTGCGGGATTCGACACCTTCGGTCTGCGACACCAGATCGGCGACGGTGAAGCGGCGCTTGGCCTCGTTGCGGCTCATCCGCCGGCCCGCGCCGTGCGAGGCCGAGTAGAAGGAGCGCTCCGACCCGAGACCGCGGATGACGCACGAATCCGTGCCCATCGACCCCGGAATCAGCCGAGGTCTCCGTGCTCCGCCCGGGCGGCGTACCTCTACCGGAGTGGTTGACTACTCTCGTGTTCGATGATCTGGAGCGCCCGGATGTCGCCTATACGATTGGGCTGCTCCAAACGGACGGCACGCACTCGGGAAGCCTCGATGGCAAGGGGCGCGTTTCGCTCGAACTTGCCCTTCGGGATGAGGACATCCTCGCGCGGATTTCGTCGCTCTTGCCGTGCTACTCGTCCATCGGCTACCGCACGCGAACGACGAACTTTGCGGACAAGTACGAGACGGCAGTACTGCGCTTTTACGACCAAGCGACTCGTCGGTCTGCGGCTGCCGTCGGTATTCCGATCGGTAGGAAGGCTGAACTCATTGCTCCCCCAGTTGGCCCGCTCGCGGCTCCTGACTACCTGCGAGGATTGCTGGACGGAGACGGCTCAGTCGGATTCACCCGGAAGGGGGAGCCGTTCGTCAGCATGGTGACCGCAAGCCCAGCCATTGCCGGCTTCTTCTGCGACATCGTTCGTGATGTGTGTGGGGTAGTCCGAACCGCGCGTCCCAACAGGCGTGATGGCGTCTACAACATCCTTGTGCTGAACCTCGCAGCGGCGTGCCTGGCCGGCTGGGCTTGGTATTCGGCTGACGTACTTGGTCTCGAGCGGAAGAAGGAAGCTGCCAGAAGGGTGGCCTTGTGGCAGCCCTCAGCAGAGAAGGTTGGTCGATACCAAGTCGTCCGCAAGCCATGGACGGTGGCTGACGATTTGATTGTCTTGGCGCACGGTCAGTCCGAGGCTGCGCGGTTGCTTGGCCGAAGCATCTCCAGTGTGTCAGCCCGCAAGTGGCGTCTTCGGGCAGCAGAGCAGGTTGATGAACCCTGACGCGTCCTTGAGGCACAAACCGTTTTCGGACGTTGCCGGTAGGCAGAAACCCGGCCTGTTCGGCCAGGCCGTCACCGCGACGGCGTACAGCTGCCAGGGCAGGGCTCGAACCTGCGGGACCTCGGGTCAGAACCGAGGGTGGGTCACCGTCGCCCACCTGGCATCGCGCTCCGCCGCGACGCCTGGTGGGCCGGGGTCAGAGCGCTAACTCGGCACGGGAAGGGATCCACGGCTGCCACAACAGCGGCATGCCAGCCTCTTCCGGGGTGCGCGAGCCCTTCTTCTCGTTACACGTCGCGTGCGCGGCGACGGCGTTCAGCCACTCACCGCGGCCACCTCTTGACCGTGGAACCACGTGGTCCATGGTGGTGGCGCCGAGCTTGCCGCAGTACGCACAGGTGTACTTGTCACGCTTGAGTACGCCGGCCCGCGTGTACTGCAGCCGGCCACCGGCGTACCGCCACTTCATCACGACGTACCGGACGAGCCGGAGCACGCGGGGGAGGGGGAACGGGCCGATGCTGGCGCCGTCGTGTGCTTCCTCGACGACGGCGACCTCCCGGACGAGCATCCGGATGGCGTGCGGGATCGACACGACATGCAGCTCTTCGTACGAGGCGTTCAGGACGATCACACCGCTCATGGTTCCTCCTCCCCTCCAGTGTGCCCGACCGGCGGTCAGCAGGTCGGCGATCTCGGTGTCGGTACGTCTTCGTGCGGCCCCAGGGATTCGAACCCTGAACCTCCTGGTCCTAAGCCAGGCGCCTCTCCCAGTTGGGCCAGAGCCGCGGGCGTACGGCGTACGCTGCGTGAGCACGCCGTACTGCAGGGTGTCCGGCGGGGCTCGAACCCGCTTCCTCCGGGGTCACGTCCCGGCGCATCGCCCACTTCCGCTTCGGACACAGCACGCCCGGCAGGATTCGAACCTGCACCCTCCTGCTTCGTAGGCAGGCACTCTCTCCGGTTGAGCCACGGGCGTTCACGCCCCGCGCCGGATGTCGTGCGGATTTCCGGCGCGAGGCAGCTTGTGGCGCCCGCTCGGCCGGTAGCTGAGCATCCTGCGGGCGCCTGGTCCAGCTGGGAGGACTCGAACCTCCGTTCTCCTCAACCCAAATGAGGCGGCCTGGCCACTGGCCTACAGCTGGTAATTGCGACAAATGTCCAGTTATCAATTGTTCAAGCCGGTATCCGTGAATACCGGAAAGCACCGATGGAGGGAATCGAACCCTCATGACGCGGGTTTGGAATCCGGTCCGCAACCATTGCACACCGGCGATGGCCCGTACTGCGGGCAAAAGAAAAGAGCCGCCTGCTGCCGGTACCCGGCTCAGACGGCTCCTGGAGGTCTCCCCAGTCAGGGATCATCCAGACGAACCGCCCACGCTCAGGCTCAGCTGGTGGGTGCCATTGGCCTCGTCGCCCACGGGTCGCAGGCACGCCGACAAAGCCATGCGGCCACGCCGCCAGGCTTCGTTCAGAATGTCCGATCCGTACACGATCTCTCCTCAGGTTTCTCAGGCTTGCGGGAAATAGTCTCACCCAGCACCCACACCCGAGTCAACGCATTTCCCGAACCAATTGTTCCCGCTCACATTTCCGTGCCGCTACGACGCGCATATCCACACCTTGGTTCCACCGCCCGCACCTGCTGCAACTCGACAGGACGTACACATCTACTGGCCGGTGCCTCAGCCCCCGTCCCCGCCCGCCGACGGATGCGGTAGGCGTATACGTCCTGTCGAGCCGCAACTGTCCTCCGACATGGGAGGGTGATCCCGAGCACACCCGCCCGCCCCGCCGTACGCCCCACGAGGAACCGATTCGGAATCCTCCCCCTCCTCCCGCTACACTCTTGCCGCAGCACCCGCCGCCTTAGCTCAGTCGGCAGAGCGTCTCACTCGTAATGAGAAGGTCGTCGGTTCGATTCCGACAGGCGGCTCCACTCCGGAAGACAGAGAAACCCCAGGTCACGGCGTACATGACCTGGGGTTCTGTGTGTCCCGGCCGCCTCGTGGTGCGGCTCATGGTGCGAGTTTGCTAACGCCCTTGCTAACTGGGCACCAGCGCGGACGCCTCTGGCCCCTCGTCCTCGTCAGTCTCGTCGTCCTCGTCCTGCTCGGCGTTAGCAGACTCCGACTTGGCAGCCGCAGCGGCGAAGATGCCGGCGACCCCGGCCGCGTGGGTCCGGATCACGTGGGCATAGATCCGGAGCGTGATCGCCGGGTCGGCGTGGCCCAGCCGCTCAGCTACCACGTGCACCGGCACGCCAGCGATGAGGAGCAACGTTGCATGCACATGCCGCAGATCGTGGAGTCGCGCGTGGGGAGTGGTTTGGCCGGAGCCTTCTCCGAGTCAGGTGTGTTGTACGCCCGGATGACCTTGCCCATGAGCTGAGTGACTGTGTCGGGGTAGATCGGGTCTCCGAGGCCCGTCGTGAACACATACCCGGAGTCAGGCCACGCCTCTCCGACCTTGGCTGGTCCGCCATCTGCCGTCGTCGGTGCGCCTTGAGTTCCCTGACAGTGTCAGGATCGATGCTCACGGTCCGCTCTCTGCCGCCCTTCGTGGTGCCCTCAACTCGCTCGCCCTCCACGATGCCAACCCAACCGCGGATCTTGATCGCCGGCGCTTTCCAGTCGATGTCGGCCCAGCGGAGATTCAGCAGCTCCCCACGCCGCGCGCCTGTGTATGCCGCCAGCCGATAGAACGCCCGGAGACGATGGTTCGCCATCAGGCCGAGGAACAGACGAAGCTCATCGGCTGTCCAGACCTCGACGGACGGTCGAGCGGTACGACGGGGACGCTTGGCACGATCCGCCGGGTTGGTCGACAGCACGCCCTCGAACTTCACCGCGTCGTTGAATGCCTTCCGTAGCACGGCGTGCACCTTGTCGACGGTCGCTCTCGACAGTGGCCTGCCGTCGACCCGACCACCTTTCAGGAGATCCCGATAGAGCTTCGTCAACGTGGTGGGGCGGATCGCCTGGAGCCGCTGCTTCCCGATCCGGGGCTCTACGTACTGCCGCATCAGCCAGCGATAGCCGGCCAACGTCCGCGGCTTGGTCTCCAGGGCGTGAGCGTCGAGCCAGTCACCCAGGTACTCCTTCACCGTGATTGCCGAACGGTCGACGTACTCACCGCGCCGCGCTGCACGTCTAGCCTCGTCGCGGGCTTCCTTGGCCTCGTCCTCGGTTGCGAAGCCTCCGACCCACTTGGGATTGCTGATGCCTGTATCGGGATCGATGACCCGGATGACGTACGACCAGGTGTTGCCCCGCTTCATGACGCCGTCCTTGAGCTTGCTCATCAGGCGGCCCGGTCCAGGTCGGCGACGAACTCCACGAGATCGGCGGAGCGGATCAGACGGGAGCTGTCGATCTTGACCGACCGCAGCGCGCCGGACTGAATGAGCTGGTAGACCTTGGCCCTGCTGACGCCGAGCGCCTCGGCCACTTCAGGAACGCGGTACAGAAGCTTGATGTCTGGCATGGTGATCCCTCGTGATCAGGCCGCAGATGCGGCGGTGTCAGTTGCCGAATTGGTGTTGCTAGGCGGTGCACCGGGTGGTCTGGCGCGTTGCTTGGCTTGCTCGTACTGCGTGCGCCATCGGATGCGAGTGGCGATCGCATCGGCGAGTACTTCTTTGTGCGTTGGGATGCGGCGCGGACCTTCTTCGCCGGGCCGGATCGGCTTCCAGATGAATCGAGGTGCTTCGGTGTCGTCTTCGGTGTGGGTGGTTAGTGCGTTCTGGTCGTCCATCTCGACGCCGGCGGCCGCGAGGGTCTGACGGATGACCTCGGATCGTTCGGCGCGGTGTTCGGTGAGGGTCTTGCCGGTCCACTGGCGGGAGACGAGGACGCGTCGACCACCAAGGCCGAGGTGCGCGCGGTCGTGTGCCTTCGAGTCGCACTCGCCCGGAATCGTGTCGCCGCCCGCGTTCTTCGGGGTCACGCCGTACCGGAGCCAGTTGGCGCACTCCGGTGAGCACGGCAGGACGCGGACGTGTGCGTGAAGGCGGTTGATGTGCGCGCGCTGGGCCGGGTGGAGTTCGTCCAGGTCGTCGCCGTAGGTTTCGCCGATCGCCTTGCCGAGGTACTTGGTCAGGTAGCCGATGGCCTTGCCGACCTTGGCTCTCCACTCCGCGCCCTTGCCCTGGCCTCGTCCTCACACCTCTGGGCAAGGGCGCGGTCATGTCCAGACCCCAACGATTGGACACGCGATGCCAAAACCCAACCAGCCATCGCGACAGCCGTGCCCGGCATGCAACGGCAAGCGATGGATCGTCATACAGAAAACCCGCATCAAGAACGGCAAGGTAGTCACCGAGCCCGAACACGAACCTTGCCCGAGATGCGCCGGAACCGGGTGGGTTAACCAGTGATCGGCGTTCTAGAGGTCTGCGATGGCCGCTCACAGCTACGCTTCGAATATGCAGGGTCCCGATACGGCACACCCGACTGACGGTGAAGAAGACCTGTTCGCCTTGGAGGACCATCCGAACGCCACGAAGGACGAGGTGAGGAAGACCTTCCGCCCTCTCCGCCCCGCCACACAAGCAGAAACAGACCAGAGCGTGGCAGCTGAACAGCTGTTGCGCAGGATGACGGTTCAAAGTGGATATGCAGATCTGACGCAGGCCTCAGAGATCCTGTCTGAGGAGATCCGGCGCGTTGAATCTGAACAACGAGACGCGTCGCACCGCCAGCGTCAAGCGGCCCGCTTGCAGCGTGAGTTCAAGGCTTGGCTCTCGGCATTTCGTGCCTTCGACGACCGGACCTCCAGTTGGCTGTCGGAGCAGTTCGGCAAGACCAGTGCTGTATACGAAGCGTTCAAGGCCCTCCTGAGCCACGAGTTCGACAACAACTTTGGCTACAGGCTCTGCTGTGCGCTCCGAAACGTAAGCGAGCATCAGGCCGACGTCATCAACGAGCTACGGTTCCATGCCGGCGTCAGTCCGGACTCCGGCCAGCCTGAGGCATCCGTAAGCCTCCGATTCGACGGTCCGCGGCTAGCAAACGACTTCCCGAAGATCAGAGCCGCCACGCGAAACGAGCTGCAGCAATGCGGCCGTCCCTTGGAGTTGGTTTTGGTTGTTAAGGCGGCCATGCTCTCGTGTGAGCAGGTTCATGCCGGACTGTTCCTTGCGCTCTGGCCGGAGATCGAGGCGGCGGTGACGACCGTTGAAGACGCTCACCGCGATGCGGTGGAAGCCGGCGGTGACTGCGCTGTCTTCATCAATCGCAGCGTGTATGTGGGTCTAGGACAAGGGCCGAGTCGTATGTCGATGCGTCCCAACGCGTACGATCTGGCGCTCATGGCGAGACAAAACCATGGTCAGACCACCGCAATTCGGCAGGTTCCCCTCGGGACTCTCGGGCCGACTGATTTCATGGCGTGAGACCACCGCATCGGCCGGCGGGATATAAGGCCCATCCGGTCGATCCGGCCCTCGTGGGCCGTGGCGACGTGGACGCTGGTCTAGTGGATGGTTCGCCACCTCGACGACGAAGACGGCGGCCAAGGCGCGATGAGTTGGTGGCTTTCAGGTCAGCAGGTCGCACTGGTCGCCGACATGGGTGCCGTGGTCGAAGCGAGCGAATTCGGAGGTAACTTCACCGCCCACCCACCTGGTTGGGAACGCACGGACATGTCCGCAGTCCGCACAGTTACCTAAGTCCCAGGCTCGACAACCTCTGTCTCGTCGACCCAGCGCGCCACAACCGAGAGGACTGCCAGGTACTCAAGCGCCTCTTGTTGCGACCAGCCGGCCGCCACCGAGTGCGCAACGACGTTGCGTATGCCTGCAAAGGCTCCCATCGCGAGTAGATGCAATCCGTCTTGACGTGATCGCCATGTGTCGACGTCGCGGCGGCCGGGTAGCCATAAGCGCGCATTCTTGGTGCTGGGTTTCGCGGAGAAGACCTCGCTCGCAAGTTCTCTGTCAGCGGTGCTCATGCCCGACTTCTTTTGGATATGCGCGTTCAACGACTTCGCGCCGTATTCGACGGCGGCCTCATATTGGCCCGCGTCCCAGAACTGAGCTGCTGCTCCCCAGATCCACTCATGCAGGCTACTTGCGACGAGCGCAGGCCCGTCCGGGGTGAGGCGTACCCTCCACTCGTCTCGATCCTTGAGGACGGCCAGGGCTTTGCGGGTCGCGGTCTCGGTCGAGCTCAGGCCTCCGTAGAGCTCGGATGTTCCGAAGTCGTCGAACAGGAGCGATGGGTCTAGGGCCTCAAGGATGCGTCGGATTGTGGGTACCTGCTGCTCCACTGTGTTCGTTATCGGCCGCATGAGGTTCTCGTCCCAGTGTCGGCCCGGCGGGATCCGGCTCTCCAGTCGGCGATACTCCTCGCAGGTCGCTAGGAACTCCTCTAGCTTGGCCCGCACCCAGTCGTTGTCCATGTATCCGACGCTATTCGATTGGCCGGCCCACCTCGACACGTCCGCTCACTGGCCGCGATCCGTGCTTTCGGCCGTCGCAGATCAACTGGCGGACGGGTGTCGCACATCAGCCGACGGAGGACAGACCGCCGATCGCTCCTGCTGCCGGATTGACCTCTTAAGAATCAAGGCGCGCCGCAAGCGGCGCGCAGCGCGGCCCGGGCTTACGACCTCCGACCGACGCCCTCCACCGCGCGCACCATCTGCGTACGGCCGATCCCGAGCTGCTCACTCCACAGATAGGCCGCGGATAGCCGTGTCGGCAATGGCGGCGGTTGGCCCCGTCCCCCTGGCCGCTCGATCGTACGGCCAGCACGGCACGCATCAAGAGCGCTACGCGTCCCTACGGGATCGGCAAGCCGACTCTTGACCCGCGCCGCGCAGACCTGGGTTGGCAGCTATCAGGAGGACGGGGCAGGTATGGCGTTATCGGTAGTCTTTGCGATCTCTCGACTGCACGAAGTCGTTGGCATTGAGCACCGTGTGCCAGGTCGGCCGGCCAGGGATCCGAAGCTGCTTGCAGTTCACCCATCCGGCCGTTTCGATGAAGACCTTGCCCTCTTGAACTACCTCTGAGTCGAGTGCGTACTCGATTGTGGGCTCCTGGTCGGTATCATGTGCAGCCAGGACAACCACCTCGTAGTCGCCCGACTCGACGGCACGCACCACCTCCAACGACACCCGCACGTCGACGCCCTTCTCTTGGGCTGTCCAGTTCCCGTACGGATCTGTTCGGTACTTGAGCGGACGGTACTCCACTATGACCCGAGGGTCCTTGGTCCACTCTGATCGCTGGGCCAGGTTGCGACGATAGAAATCAGGCTGCTGCTTGTTGCCAGGGAGACCCCTGAAGACAGCGACGCGTGCCAGCTCGACCTTGGCGCTACTCTCGTCATCCACGCCCGCGAGTCGGCGTGTCAGCGCACGGCGCTGGATCACGTGATTAGCGAAGTGGAGCGGGTGCACCAGAGACTCGTGCTTGGCCAGGCCGGGTGGACAGAACTCGCCGTGGGCTGTCAGATGGATGTTCTGGTAGTCGATGATCACGGCGGCACGCAGCACAGCCGACACCCCCCCAGGTGTTAAAAAACCCCGCCAGTCCCGGAGGACGGCGGGGAGCAATGAGTAAAGAATAGACATAGGAAATCTATCGACACAAGGCGACAGGCCCGGATCGTGACTCAACTCTCCAGACGCGGGAGGTGGCGTCGAGAGTTACACCTATGAAACTTGCAAGCCCACTCTACTCCTGGCTCTCGACAAGTCCCAACGCGATCGATGAGGCCGGGGCAGGTCCGGCGAGTCGCGGACGCCGCAAGCACTCAGCTACTCGGCCAGTTCGCACGATGCCAGCCAGCGCTCACAAGTGGGGGACAGCCTTCCAGGCTCGGGCGATTCTGCTAACGGTCCTGCTAACAACACGCTGGACAGGCACGGACAGCGACGCAACGGCTGGGTTCCTTTGACGCTCCGCGGCTGATCGCCCGGACAGCGGTAGACAGTCGTCGCGGCACTCGTAATGAGAAGGTCGTCGGTTCGATTCCGACAGGCGGCTCCACTCCGGTAGACGGAGCAACCCCCAGGTCAGAGCATTGATGACCTGGGGCTCTGCATGTCTCGGGGTGTAGCTCATGGTGCGAGTTTGCTAACGCCCGTGCCAACCGGGCACCAGTGCGGACGCCTCCGGACCTTCGTCCTCCTCTGTCTCGTCCTCGCTCGCGTTACCGCTCTGACTCGGCGGTGGCAGCGGCGAAGACGCCAGCGACGCCCGCCGCGTGCGTCCGGATCACATGTGCATAGATCCGAAGCCTGATCGCCAGGTCAGTGTTCCCCAGTCGCTCAGCTACGACCTGCACCGGCACACTGCGATGAGCAGCAACGTCGCGGGCACATGGCGCAGGTCGTGCAGGTGAGCATGGGGAAGCGGCTTGGCCGGCGCCTTCGCGGAATCTGCCGGAGTTGTATGCCCGGACGACCTTGCCCGTGAGTTGCGTGACTGTGTCTGGGTAGATCGGCTCGCCGAGCCCGGTCGTGAACACGTGACCGGTGTCAGGCCACGCATCCCGCTCTTAGCTTGATCTGCCGACTGGCGCCGCCGGTGGGCCTTCGGTTCCCGGACGGTGGCGGGATCGATGCTGGCGGTCCGTTCTCTTCCGCCCTTCGTCGTGCCCTCCACTCCCTCACCGTCCCCGACGCCGACCGTACGACGGATCCTGACCAACTCGGCGCCTGTGAGCCGCCAACGGATCCGCGGGATATTTGCGCAAAATGATGGGCGACCTGTGACTGGGCGACACAGACGAGCATGCAGGACTGATGGCTGCGTATCAGGCGGGCGTTGGGCCGCTCCGAATAGGTAACTGAACTGCACGCGGTTGACGCCGAAGCTGGCGACTGACACGGCACAACTGCCGGATCAAGGGATTGATTCAGGCGCACGTGATTGCAATGCGCACAGTGGGAGATAGCGCCGCTGTCGTTACCGCCCAATGCGCCGTCGAGTTTGTCGCACTGGTTTGTCCGTTGCAGCGCAGTTGCCCCGGCGGGACAGTGGCACAAGGGGGAGAGGCAGGATGGCGACAAGAGGCATCGATCAGGTTCCTGCACGGCCAAGGGAAAGCACGCGCTCTGTGTCACCGATGGTGCGGCGGGTCTACATGTGCATGGGTTTCCGCATGGCAGCCGTGATCTCGATCCTGTGCGCTTCACTGATCACGGCCTGCTCATCCGGCGCGGACAACAACTCCGCCGTCTCGCCGCACACGGAACTACCCTCCTCGGGAGGTCCGACTGAACCAGGTTCTCCGATGACAAGAGGTTCAACGGGGACCGGGTCGACGGCTTCTTCATCGGCGACGCCCACAAGGGGAACCGGGTCGACGACTCCTTCATCGCGGCCTCGTTCAAGCGAAACCGGGTCGACGGCTCCTTCATCGCGGACGCCCTCAACGCTTCCGACGTACAAGCCAGGTACTGTCTCGCCGACCACCAAACCTACGCGACCCCGGACTGGGGTTATCTCGCTCGGAAACATCGGCGGTCCCACTGTCGACAGTACGCACCCGAATCAGTCGGCCGGGCATGTGATCCCCAGCGGCAGCCCACACTGCCTCCTGATCAGCAACTTTAGGAGCCCGCTCAAGGAGATCACCATCGTGAGCGTCAGTTTTCATGTCGACCTGGCCGGGTCCGGCACTGCAGGCCCGTTGCAGTTCGCCGATCACAACACCGACCAGAACTGTGGCTGGCTCGACGCCTATAAGGCACCTTTGAGTGCCCGGTCCCCCACATGCGGGCGAGTGACCTTGCCGACCTTGCAGCCAATGACCAAGAGCCAATTCGCGAGTCCAGGATGCGTGCTTCGACTGGATGTTCCGGACCCAACAAGTACCGTCGACAGGACCGGCTACTTCACCTTCGTCCTCCAGACGCAGTGTGTCGACCGCGTCGTCGCCCCGTGCAACCGCCTGACTGAGCAGCCGACGGCGGAACATCCCGTGACCGTCAGGTGGAGGCCCAGCCGCTTCTACGTCGCGGCCTGTGGCCGTGACGCCCCCCGGGAGACCGAGGCCGACGCGGCACAAGGGATATGCGTCAACGAGCCTCCCTCGGCTACACCGTCGTCGTGAGCCGATCGACCGGCCGGCATCCGCCCCGGGCGCCTCGGACTGGCCACTCCGCAGAACAACCAGTGCCCGCCGCCACGACGGCTGCCGATGGCCAGCCTGCTGCGACAGCAGGTGCAGGTCCGGGCAGTGGCAACCCGGCTGACCCGGCTGCCGCAGGGTTGAGTCGGTTGCGGCTCGCGGTCACGGTCTTGGGCCCGCTCACCATCGTGACAGCGCTTCTGTACTACTACGGCTACGTCACCACGTATGCGGAGTATGCCTACTTCGGCGTGAATATCGAGCTCCTCAGCTACTCAAGCGCTGACTACGTTCTGCGGAGCCCCGCGTCCTTGTTCGCACCACTGCTAGTGCTCTTGGTCCTCGTCGGGTTGGGCTACTGGGCGCATGTGAGCCTCGCTGGTTGGGATGTGCAGACCACGCATCCACGTCGAGCCAGGGTCGTCTTTTGGGTGGCCATCGTCGGAGCCGCCGCTCTCTTGTTCCGGGCGGTCCGTGGCATCGTTGATGGGACCATCTCCGCCCACGAGCTGATCGGAACGACCCCCACAGCACTCGGACTGGGTACCCTCCTCGCGCTGTACAGCTTCCGGTTCCGACCGGCGAGACAATCCACTGCAGGAGCGGGACAGACGTCGATTGCGATCTCGACGGTCGCCTGGGTCATCGGCTGGTGCGTCGTGATCGCCAGCTTGTTCTGGCTGGTCAACAGTTTCGCGAGCGCCTACGGACGCGGGATTGGCCAGGACACTCAAAAGTCTCTGATGGACCAGCCTGAGGTCATCCTGCACACCCACAGTCAACTGGTCGTGGAGGCGCAGGGACTAAAACCTCCGGGCGTTCTTTGCGAAAGCAAGATCGACTCCAAGGAGTACCCCTATCGATACGTCAACTTACGTCTCCTCGCTACATCCGGAGACTCCTACTTTCTCGTTCCGGTGACCTGGACCAAGGAGCGGGGGATCGTGATCATGGTGAAGAAGAGCGATGCTTCGTTGCAGCTCATGGATTGGCCAGGCGTGCAGTCGTGTGACACATAGAACTCGCTGCCTCTGCACGTGCTTGATGGTGTTCTGGATCCTGCAGTCCGTCACGTGCCGGCTGATGCGTGCTGTACCCTCGGCAGCCTGCTCTGCTGTAGTGATCGGGCATCGCGTCCACAGATCCCTTGGCGGACGATTCCTGTACAGCCCTGAGTTAGTCGCGGTGGCCTTTGCGGCGGCGGTTTAGGGCTCGTTCGGCTTCGCGGGTTGCTTCTCGTTCGGCGAGGGTGTGGCGTTTGTCCCAGGTTTTCTTGCCGCGGGCGAGGGCGATCTCGACTTTTGCGCGGCCTTCCTTGAAGTAGAGGGTGATCGGGACGATCGTGAGGCCACTCTCGTTCACCTTGCGTTCGATCTTGTCGATCTGGGCGCGGTGCAGCAGCAGTTTCCGCTTGCGGCGGGAACCCCCTTCGAACCAGCGGGACTGGGAGTACTGCGGGATGTGTACGCCGTGCAGCCAGATCTCCCGGTTCTCGACCATCGCGAAGCCGCCGATCAGCGACGCCCGGCCGGCCCGGAGCGCCTTCACCTCCGGGCCTTGCAGCACGATCCCCGCCTCCCAGGACTCGCCGAGTTGGTAGTCGTGGGCGGCCTTGCGGTTACGGGCCACCACAGGGTCGGTCTGCGGCTTCTTCACACGGTGATTCTCCCAGGTCAGGACGCCTGCGACCTGGGGTTTTTCCTCCGGAAGGCATGCCATTTCGTCTCGGCCAGCTCCGGCGCGTCGGGCAGCAGCCGCCGTACGACGGTCGCGTCCGGAGCCCAAGCGGCGTCGGGCAGTTCGCCCATCACGTCGGCGTACACCGACCGGATGACCTCGGCCTGCGCGGCCCAGGAGAACCGATGCAGCAGCTCCGGGTCGCTCGCGATTCGCCGGGCGATCCGGTCGCGATCGGCGAGCACCGTCCGTACCGCAAGGATGAATCCGTCCACGTCGCCGGCCGGATAGACGGCGCCGAGGTCGAGCTCCTTCACCAGGTCGGCCTGCGCCGGGGTGTCGCTGGTGATGATCGGCAGGCCCGCGGCGATGTACTCACAGAACTTGTTCGTCACCGCGATGTCGTGATTAGGGGCATGCAGCAACGGGCTGAGTCCGATGCTGGCGGAGCGCAGGTACAGCGGTACGACCTCGGCGTTCACGAACGGCGCCAGGTGTACGCGGTTGCCGACGCCAAGCTCGGCGGCCCGCGCGAGCAACTCCGCGGTGACGGGATTCTCGCGGGCAACGATCGCGAGGTGTACGTCGGCCAACTGCGGCAGCGCCTCGACGGCCGTACCGACGCCGCGCGCCCGGTTGACGCCGCCGCCGTACACGAGCAGCGGCACGTCCTCGGGGAGCCGCAGCAGCTCGCGCAGACCCTTGACCGCGGCATCCGCCGGCGGCTCGACCGGCGCGTTGAGGACGACGTCGGGCAGCTCCGCCAGCTTGTGGTCGCGCTGCAACCAGTGCGCCAGCGGTTCGGACACGGTGATGACGCGGTCGGCGTCGCGGATGAACTCGCGTTCGAGATCGGTGTACGCGGCGACCCGGCGCGGAGCGACCACGGGTACGCCGGGGATGTACTCGTGGGCGTCGTAGATGATCTTGATCGTGCGCCCGTCCAGCGCCGCCCGGTGCGCGGCACGGGCCGCGATGCCGAGCATGAACACGTCGTGGACGTGGATGACCTCGATCAGCAGCCGGTCGAGCAGCGGGCCGAGCGTCAGCTCCTGGTCGACGAGCTCCGGCATCACTCGCCGCCAACGGCCTGACGGCAGATGGCGGTAGAGGGCGAGCATGCGTTCGCGGCGCTTGCCGATCCCCAGATCGGAGTTCGCGGCTCGCTTGGCGCGACGGGCGAAGTACGCGCGGGTGTTGAGGACGGCGCGGTGTAATCGTAGGGAGCGCCAACGTACGGCCCGCTGCAGCCGGTCGCGGAGCGAACGCTTCTGGGGCGTTGTGCCGGTGCGTTCCCGATCGCGGCGGTCGCGGCCACGTTCGGCGCGGAGCTCGCGGCTCGCGTACTGCCAGCGGCCGTACGCGAGCATGTACTCGGCCTCGGTGCGGAACCACGGATTGAGGTTGGCCGTCACGTTCGCCAGCCGCTTGCGCCATCCCGTCACCAGCACCTTCGACGGAATCGTCGGGCACAGCACCTGGACCTGGCCGAACTGGCGCACGCCCCGGAGCCGGCGGCCCGGGATGCCGATGCAGGTCACGTCGAGGTCCCAGTTCGCCACGGTCTGCGCGTACTTGAGTACGCGCGCGTCGCTGACGATGTCGTTGCCCGCCATCATCACGACCTTCGGGCGGATCCACGACGGCTTCCAGTTCGCCGGTACGGGTCTCGGCTGTTCGACGAAGGTCGCCAGCGTGTCGGCGGACCTGCGGCCGTCGTGGACCTGCTCGACGTACGCCGGTCCGCGCGCGGCGATCTCGCGGCCGCGCTCGCGATCCGCGATCAGATCCCGTACGACCTGCTCGACGGTGTCCGGTGTCGCGTCGACGATCGGTAGCTCGAGGCCGGTGTCGGCGGCGACGCGGTCGCGGACGTGCTGCGCGATGTGGCCGACCACGATCCGGCCCGCCGCCATCGCCTCGCACGCGGCGACGCCGTAGCTGCCGATCCGGAACTGGTCGAGCACGATGTCGGCGTCGCGGTACACGGCCGGCATGTCCGCCGGGTCGACCCCCTCGACCCGGCGGTACGTGATCAGGCCCTGGTCGGCCAGGCGCCGCATGATCGGGTCGATCAGCTCGGAACCCTTCATCGCCGACTTGCTCGGCGCGTGCGCCACGACCGGCTTGTCGTGTTCGAGCACCGGGGCGTCGCTGCGCCAGGCGCCGACGTCGACGATCACCGGGCACCAGGTCGCGTTCGGTACGTAGTCGAGGAGGTCGGGCGTGGATACGTACACAGAGCCCGGGTATGACGTGAACAGCTCGACGGCGCGGGATGCGTTCCGTTCGAGTAGCTCGACGGTCTCGTCCTCGAGGTCGGGGAACGGCGACCACGGTTCGCTCTCGGCGTGCCGGCTCGGGACGCGTACGTCGGAACCGTGCGCGATCAGGCCGACCTGCAGGCCCTTGGTGAGCAGGTGCGGGATCTCGAAGGATCCGTCCGGTCCGTGCAGCGGCCCGAAGATCGGCCGGGCCGCTTCTAGCAGGACGTGCGTGTAGTTGCGTACGACGTGGTTGTAGAAGTTCAGGCGCCACCGGTGGTTCCGCCGGTACGTCCGCGCCGGCACGCCGTAGTCGACCGGGTAATCGAGAACTCCCCGGAAGAACGCGAACGAGGTCGCCTTCGCATTCGGGACGCGCTGCTCGAACGCCCGCGCCCACCGGGTCCCCTGCCCCGCGAAGTTGGCCGGACCAACAAGCAGCCGCACCTCCGCGTCGAGCCTCGCAGGCATCCCGTCCTGGTTGGTGTTTCCGTCCACAACGCTCGTCCCCCCACAAAGTTCAGTCTTGACACATAAGGACTAGACCGGTATGCGGACAGACCTCCCCCAAGGTCCGTTCCCCACCCCTGTTGCGACCGGCGTCCCCGCGAAGGTCGACCGGCATCAACCTATAGACGCCGCGAGACTCTCAGTTTGTTGTCAGAATCGGACATTCGTTACCAAGATTCCCCTTGCAATAAAGAGAGTCCTCAGTCCGGATCTGGTTTGGGTTGTGTCGCATGAGCCAAGCACCCGAGCGATTCAGGGGTGTCCCGGACGACTTCATCGCGTACTACGAACCGTGGGACGGTCTCGGGTACGACACGTAGTTGCCGTTCTCCAGGTAGACCGCACCTTCCGTCCGGCGCCGCGCGAGACCGGCAGCCGCCCGGCCGAACTGCTGCGGGTCGAGGAGCCGCTCCGCCTCGTCCAGGTCGACGAACCTGAAGCTGACCGCCTCCGTCTCCTGGAGTGCGATCTGCTGGACGTCGGCATCGGTGTGTACGCCGCCGTCGAAGAGGAACGCGACGATCTCGGTAAAGGCGCCGGTCTGCGGGACCCAGTCGACCACGAGTAGCTCGCCGGTCTCCACGTGTAGACCGATCTCCTCGCGGACCTCCCGTCGAGCGGCATCCCGCAGCGACTCGTTCCGCTCGACGATTCCACCCGGAAGATCCCACGTCGGTTTGTACGGCGGCTTGAGTACCAGCAAGCGCCCGGCCTCATCCGTCAACAGACAGTCGGCCGCCATCCGCTTGGTCGGCATCATTGCGGTGAAGTGCAGGTCGTCGCTCATTGGCCTCGGGGTGGTGTCCACACGCCGAGCCACTGGGTTGCGCCCCAGGCCTCGTAGCGCGCGGCTTCGGTGAAGCCTAGGTTCTTGGCCAGGGACAGGGAGCGGGCGTTGGCGGTTTGGGTTACGAGGACCACCGGCTCACCGGGGCGGGCTGAGGCGAACCATGTGAGGGCGGCGGCGCAGGATTCGCTGGCGTAACCGTGCCCCCAGGAGGACGGCAGGAAGAGGTAGCCGAGTTCCACCTGCGCCAGCTCGGGCCGCACCTGGTCGTCCGGGTCGCGCTGGTCGAGGGTGATGGTGCCGATCAGCTCCCCGTCGAGGTCGACGACGAACAGCCCGGCGCGGCGCCGCGGCACCTCGGGCAGGTTCCGCTCCAGTGCCTCGCGCGACTGAGCTCCACCGATGTACGCCCCGACCTCCGGCGACGCGAGCAGCTCGACGATCGCCGTACGGTCCCGGGCCTCGGGTTCGCGCAGTACGAGCCGCTCGGTCTTGATCGGATCGGGCGGCCAGGCGACGTTCTCGAGCGCGCTCTTCATGGGCGGCAACAGTAACCCGCACCGCGGCTACCATCCGCCGGATGGACTGGAACGCCGAGCTGGTCGAACAGATCGAGACCCACTGGCGGACCCGGCTGCGGCCGCGGCTCGACGGGCTGACCGACGACGAGTACTTCTGGGAACCGGTCGAAGGCTGCTGGACGCTCAGCCGGCGCGGGCAGAGCTCGGCGGAGTTGTCGTGGGGGGCGGGCGAGTTCACCTTCGACTACGGCGACAACCACGACCCGGAGCCGGTCACGACCATCGCCTGGCGCCTGGCCCACCTGACCGTCGGTCTCGCACAAGGCACGGCACGACGGTTCGGCGGCCCGCCGGCGGACTACGACACCTTCGAGTACGCCGGTACCGCCGACGAGGCGCTCCAGCAACTCGACGACAACTTCGCCGCCTGGATCGACGCCGTACGCCGTGAGGGCGAGGCCGGCCTGCTCCGCCCGCAAGGCTGGCCGCCCGCCTTCGCCGACGCCCCGATGGCGCGCCTCGTCCTCTACTCGAACGTCGAGCTCGTCCACCACGGCGCCGAAATCTGCCTCCTCCGGGACCTCTACCTACGCCTCAACCCCGCCAAGGCGTAACCCCCCGAACCGCCGCCGGACCGTCGACCTCCCGCCTCGCCGACCTCTCGCGCCGTTGGCCTCCCGCGCCGTTGACCTCCCGCCCGTCGCCGCCCCGTCGCCACCCCCGCCCGGTCACCACCCGCCCGGTCGCCACCCGCCCGGTCGCCACCCGCCCCGTTGCCACCCGCCCCGTTGCCACTCGGACTGGCGGTACCGCCGCCACCACGCCTCACCGGCTGCTGCGGAGCCAACAACCTGCCCGGGGATCTGGGTGTTCGGGCAGGCTGCAGCCGATCGAGGTGGGTCCGGGTTCCCGTCGAGGTCGACGTCTGCGTCCGGGGCGGGCCGTCTGACGATCTCCACGTGTAGATCGGCCGGATCTCAGCTCATTCGACCAGGTCGGGGTCGTACATGAACTTGCGGACGTCCTGGGCGCAGCGGCAGGCGACGGCGATCTTGCCGGCCCAGTACAGCGCTTCCTCGCGGGTCGGAACGTCGACGATCGTGACGCCGCCGATGAGCTCCTTGCTCTCCGGGTACGGCCCGTCCATCACCATCCCGTCGGTGCCGACGACGGCGTGCTCGACGTCGCCGTTGCCGTACTGGAAACCGCCGCCGAAGCGGAACACCCCGGCGTCCTTCGCCTCCTGGCAGACGGCGTGCGCGGCCTTGCCCACCTCAGCCCAGTCCTCCTCGGGAATGTGGTCCATCGCGCCGTTCTCGAACGAGATCATGTACCGCGGCATGTCATGACTCCTTGTCCCGGCGACCTTCCTCCGGCCGCCACTCACCCCTGCAACGAACGCCGTACCCCGGATCCGACAGCTCACCCGAGAAATCTCGAACCCATTGTGTCGGTGCCACGTGGTCCAATGCGCGAATGGCGCTGGTTACACGTGTAGCTGATCAAGCCCGCTGGGATGACCTGCTCGAACTCTTCGGCCCGAGCGGCGGCACCCGCGGCTGCTGGTGCATGGCGCGCCGCCTGCCCGCCGCGACCGTCGCCGCAAACGGAAACGCCGAGAACCGCGCCGCGCTGCACGACCTCGTCCAGGCGGGCGAACCGGTCGGCCTGATCGGGTACGTCGAGAACCGCCCGGTGGCCTGGTGCGCCGTCGCGCCGAGGCCGGAGTACTACGCCACCGTCCACTCGCGAACGCTCCCGATCGACGAGCCGGACGACCCGTCGATCTGGTCCATCAACTGCCTGTTCGTGAAGCGCGGCCACCGAGGCCAAGGCCTGACCCTCCCGATGATCGAGGCCGCCGTCCAGCACGCCCGCACCGCCGGCGCCCGCGTCGTCGAGGCCTACCCAGTCAAAGCGATGCCAGGTGACCCCGGCCGCGGCGTCCTCAGCACCTTCCTCACCGCGGGCTTCGCCGTGTACGCCGAGGACCGAACCACAGCCAAGCGCAACGTAGTCGTACGCCGATCCCTGTGAATGGCAACGCAAGACGGCAGGAGACGTACAAGATCCTCCGTTAGAAGCTCCAGTTGCCTGCGGTCCGGGTGAACGTCCACTCGCGTCCGACCTCACCGGTGGTCAGGTAGTGCACTGCAGGTACTGCGAGCGGTGGGTACGGCACTTGTTCGAGTGCGCGGACGGCGTCATCGGCGGTGAACCAGCGGACGTCCATCACCGACCCGTCGGGATCGTCGACGGCGAACGTCGGGTCCTCTGTCGCGACGGTGTAGTTCCACGACCGCGACGTCGTCCGCCCGTCGACCATCGTCTGCGTGGTCCAAACGAGCTCAAGTTTCTCCTCGGCCGCCCGCAGCCCCGACTCCTCGCGCAGCTCCCGGATCGCCCCGGCCGCCGGCGTCTCGCCGTTCTCCACGGCTCCGCTCGGCAGGTTCCGGTACGGAGCGTCCCAGGCCTCGTACCGCTCCCGCACCAGCGCGACCTTCCCGGCGTACCACGCGACGACACCTGCGTATCCCTGCATCCTCAGACCCTACGCAGGCAGGTGAGGTAGCACGTCCTCGTGGGGCCACGGCTTGGTGAGGACGTTGGTCAGGAGAGGGTCGGGTGATGCGGTGACGTACGGGGTTTGGTCGGGATCGCGGACTGTGGCGATCGCAGGTGTAGGGAAGAGGCCCCAGGGTTCGATCCGGTTGGCGAGGACGCGCCTTCCAGGCGGAGATCGGCGTACTCCGGTTCCCACCAGACCGCGAACGTGTGCGGCAGCTGGTCCGGGTGGATCGCCAGCCACCCGCCGAACGTGACCTGGTAGCCGCCGTCCAGCTGGACCGGGAGGAGTACGCGGACGAAGGCGCCGGCGCCGGGGACCTGGACCATGACGGACTCGCGGGTAGTTCGGTGGCTCATCCAGGTGCCTGGGGTCTGGTCGCGTTCCGGGAGGTCGAGGACCGGCGTCGGCAGGGTGAAGCGGACGTGGCGGTCGTGGGCGTCGAGCGCGCGGCCGCAGGTCGGGCAATCGGGCATGGGGTGAGTGTGACGTTCCGGAAGGGGAGTGTCCGGAATCGGGTTTACGGTGCGGGGTATGAGTGATGGTGAGTGGGTTTCTCCTTGGTGGGAGCCGCCGGTGGCGGGGGACGAGGTCGGGCATCTCGTCGGGGCGCTGGACCGGTTGCGGACGACGTTCCGGTACAAGGTCGACGGGCTGGATGCGGACGGGCTGAACACCCGGATCGGGGCCTCTTCGCTCACGCTTGGTGGGTTGATGAAGCACCTGGCGGCGAACGAGGACTACCTGTTCGACGTGAAGTTCCGCGGGAAGGCGATGAGCGGGCCGTGGTCGGAGAACGGCTGGCGGGACGACAACGACTGGGAGTTCAACTCTGCCGCCGACAACACGCCTGAGGAGTTGTACGCGTTGTGGGACGGCGCGGTCGCCCGTTCCCGCGCGACGCTCGCGGCGGCGATCGCGGACGGTGGGCTCGATCAGCCGGCCGACATCGCCTGGCCGGACGGGCAGCACGCCAGCTTGCGGCGGCTGGTGTTCGACCTGGTCGAGGAGTACGGCCGGCACACCGGCCACGCCGACCTCATCCGCGAGGCCGTCGACGGCCGAGTAGGCGAAGACCCACCCCGCGACTGGAAACCCACCGGAGCAAAGCTCAACTGAACGCGCCGCCGACGCGCCCCCAACAGGACGCACCGCCGAGCGGTCGTGGGGCGAGCGGTGGTGCGCCGAGCGGTGATGGGCGAGCGGTGGTGTGCGGCCAGCGGGTGGTGGGGCGAGCGGGGGTGGTGGGGCGAGCGGGGTGGTGGGGCGAGCGGGGTGCTGGGGCGAGCGGGGTGCTGGGGCGAGCGGGGTGGTGCGGTGAGCGGTGGTGCGGTGAGTGGTGGCTGTGAGGTGCGGACCGCCAGCACTACATAACCCGTCCTTTGCGGCTCGGCTCACGCTCAGCGGGAGCTGCCGGTGGCGATTGTGTAGTGCTGGCGGTCCGGCCCGACTACTTGATCCGCTCTAGCGTCCCGTCGGACTCGACGGCGATCACCGTGGTTACGCCGTCGACCTTCAGGTTGAGGAGCATGCGGGAGCCCTGCCATGACGTCGTGTACGAGACGACCGCGTTGGTGCGGCTCGGCGCGATCACCGAGAGGATCTGCGCCTCCCTCCCGGAGCGGTTGAACTTCACGACCGGAGCGACCTTCTTGTCGTTGATCGTGCGGTAGTGCCATCCCTGGATCGGATCCTGCGAACCGGAGACGACCTCGATCGGCGTCGCCTCCTGCTGGTAAGGAACCTGCAGCAGCGTCGTCTTCACCGTGTCACCAGGCTTCGCCGCCACCGCCCGGTCGTTGCCGCTGACAACAACCTTCTGGTCCGCCGGCAGATGCCATAGCGCGGAGTAGTCCTGGTCGGAACCCGAAGTACCGCGATCCAGCACCACCATCAGATCCGGATCCTTCAGTACGAGTACGTCCCGCGTCCGGTCGATCCCCGGCCCCGGTGAGTCGTGCAGCTCGTAGAACTCCGACGTCGGCTTGATCGCCGACCGCACCAGCGCGGTCTCCGGGTGCCCGGTCGCGGACGGTACGACCATCTCGTTGTGCGCGAACTGGCTCTTCGCCCAGAACCGCCAGTCGTCGACCTTGTACCCGGCGTGCCCGCCGTCGATCAGGATGTCCCGCCCACGCGACGTGTACGTCACCGACGTGTGGTCGTTGTGCCCGTGCAGCTTCTGCGACGGCCCGAACCGGATGCTGTACGTCGACTCCTGCGTGAACGGCCGCGTCTCGCCCCACCCGGTCCGCCCGAAGATGTATCCGGCGCCGAAGATCCCGATCCGCTGCGTCGGCCGGATCCCGCGCGCGCCGAGCGTACCGGCGTACTCCAGCACCGTCCCGGGCACCGGCACCGTTTTGATCACCTCGGAGTCGCCGAGCTGCGGCAGGTTCCCGAGCGAGTTGGTGGCCAGCGCGAGCCACTTCGCGAGTTCCCGCCGGCGCGCGGTTATCGTCGTACCGGGATCGGCCCCGCACTTGCGCAGTACGTCGATCGCCCGGCCCCAGAGTGCGTAGTTGAACTGCGCGTACCCCGTCGACTGCTCGTTGGTCGAACCCTCCGTGTCGATGGAGGTCTTGATCGCACTGGTCAGCCGGTCGCTGGCGATCTTCTTCAGATCGGGCCGCATCAGCGTGCAGCCGATCCCGAAAAGCGCGAGGCTCTCGTCGGTGCCGTGGTTCCAGTCGCCGCTGTAGTTCTTCTGCAGGAACGACGCGTGGTCGAGCAGCGCCTTGTCGAGCCAGGCGTACGTGAGCGGCAGTTGCCCCACGTGCAACCCCGACAGGACGGCTTGCCGCAGGCAGATCAGGACGTTGGTGCGGTGCATGGTTGCCTCGTAGGCACCGACGTCCGACTTCCACGAGTACGGGTTGTCGTTCACCCAGTCGTGCGCGATCGTGCTGACCCGCTGCAGCGCGGCCTTGTCGCCCCGGCCGCCGGCCGCGATTCCTTGCCCGAGCCAACGAAGCGAATGCAGCCACATGTACCAGCTGGGGTTCTTGTCCGGGTTCACCCGCCAGTTGATGTCGCCCTTCCCATTACCGACCTTGGTCGGCGGCGTCGTACCCCAGGTGAACGTGTCCTGGTACAGGTTGGCGAGCGGGTTGTCGCGGTCGATCCCGCTGTACGCCGGACACGTGTAGATGTCGCGCCGCGCGGGCGTCGGAGCAGGGGTGGGCGGCTCGGGCGTCTGGCTCGTCGTCGGGTCCGGCGCGGCCTCCGGCTCCGACCCGCCCCAGGGGACGACCAGGACCACGGCCAGTACGGCGGCACTCGCGAGCATCGCGATCGTGAGCCGTACGGTCGTGCTGGTGGTGCGCAGATGTCTCGCGGGCATCGTGTCCCCCTGGCAGATTCTGGCCTATACCTGAATTGGCCCAGACTGGTTCCCGGGCAGCATCAGGTGGTTGGCGTTTGGTACTCGGATCGCGCGGCGCTGAACGTTGCTCTCGGCATCAAGTTCGCCGAGGTGCCTGCGGTTCCCCCCGAGCTCGGATCGGTTCGGTCCCTCTGCCTAGTAGATGTCGCGAACCGCCGAAAAGGTTGCTTCGGATCCCCAGCTCCGGTACGGGTTGCCCGTTCGGGCAGGCCTCAGCCGCGCCGGGCTCGGCGCGGCCTGGCTGCTAGCGACCCTGGAGCGCGTCGGCGATCAGTTCGTTGCGGGCGGAGCTGCCGAGCGGCTCGGTGGTGTGTACGCCGTCCCGCAGGTACTGCGCCGGGCGGTTCGGCTGTGCGGTGAGGAACTCGGACCACCTGATGATCTTCAGGTTCGGGTGCTGGAGCGCGGCCTCGTCGAGCTGCTGGTTGATCCAGGCGGTGTTCGCCAGATCGGCGTCCCGGACCGCGGCCGGCTGCTTGGTACGGGACGCGTACACGTTCACCCAGTACACGGTCGTGTTCGGGCCGGCGATCCGCATCGCCCGTTCCACCTGCGCCGCGAACGCGGGCGGGTCGAAGATGTCGTTCGTACCGACGGCCATCACGATCCGCCGCGGCAGACCGTAGCTGCGCGACCACTGTTCGAGTGCGTCGACCGCCGCGGATGTCGGCTGCCCGGACCAGTCGTGGAACGCGATCGAGTCGCCGGTACGGTCCGCGAGCAGCCGTTCGAGCCCGGGGCTGTCCTGGACGGCGATGCTGTCGCCGAACAGGAAGACGCCGTCGAACATCAGTACGTCGCGGATCTGGTCCTCGGAGGAGACCCGGTGGATCAGGCTCTGCCAGGGGCCGAGAGTGCCGGATCCGTACAGCCCGGGTCCGGAGGTCGGCACGCTGTACGCGCTGCCGCCGACCAGGGCGTCGGCGCTGGTCGTCCGCGGTTCGAGTACGACGAAGACGCCGCCGAGCCCGCCGAGGAGGAGCAGGGTGACGACGATCGCCAGCAGCGACCCGAAGAACGCCCGTACCGGCGACACCTGGGCCGTCTGCTCCCGCACCACCGCGGCCTTTCCCACCCTTCGTCGACCGTCCGCACCGCCCTGCCGCGGCGCCCCCCGAAGCTGATGCATGCCCGTTCTACCCCCCATGATCAGATGCCAACCGCAGCCGTTCGGTTGTCATCCGGTGCTCACTGTTTCAGCCCCACCACCGTTTCACCTCTCAAGCATCCCCGAGCAGTCAAGGAGTGGACAGGTTTTCGGCCAGGCCGCAATCAACCACCCTCCAGAACCGCGAACCAACCAGCCTGATCCAGTCAGGAGTGGCGGCGACGGTACGTGGGTGGTCGGCCACGATGGGTGCGCCCTCGAATGCCGTCGCCGCCTGGACTCAGTCGGCGAGCTCCGCCTCGCTGCGTTCGACGCAGAACTCGTTGCCCTCGGGGTCCTTCATCGTGACCCAGCCGCGTCCGTCCGGGCGCCGGTGGTCCTCGTGGATCGTGCCGCCGAGCGACAGGATCCGCTCGACCTCCTCGTCCCGGGTGCGCTCGGTCGGCCCCCAGTCCAGGTGCACCCGGTTCTTCACCGCCTTGCCTTCCGGTACGGCGATGAACAGCAGCGCGGGTACCGACGCGGGCGCCTGCACGAGTACCTCGTCGTCGCCCGGCGCGTCGTCGTCACCGAGCGGCCAGCCGGTCACGGTACTCCAGAACTGCGCGAGCTCGTAGGGCTTCGCGGCATCGATCGTGATGTGTCGCAGGATCATGCGCAGACCTTAACCAGTTGGTCGCCGATGGGGTCTCGCGGACTGTCGGCGGCCGGGTCTACTGTGCGGAACATGGGCGCCGGACCACAGGGCTCGGCCAGTTTGGGGGAAGGACAATTCGATGGCATCCCGGCTCAATCCGTACATCCAGTTCCAGAAGGAAGCTCGGGCGGCGATGGAGTTCTACCAGGGGGTCTTCGGCGGCGATTTGTCGTCCAACACGTTCAAGGAGTTCGGCGCGAGCCACGGCCCGGAGGACGACGAGCTGCTGATGCACAGCCAGCTCGAGACGCCGAGTGGGTTCACGCTGATGGCCGCCGACACGCCCCAGGGCATGCCGTACAACCCGGGTGAGAACATCGCGATCAGCCTCAGCGGCGACGGTGAAGAACTGCGCGGCTACTACGAGAAGCTGTCCGACGGCGGCAAGGTGACGGTCCCGCTGGAGAAGCAGATGTGGGGCGACGAGTTCGGCATGGTGACGGACAAGTTCGGCATCAACTGGATGGTCAACATCGCGGGCTGATGGCCTGTCTCCCCGGGGAAATCCGGTGTCCCCGGGGAGACATTCGCGGCAGGCTTTGCCGACATGAGCCTCAACGACCTGCTCTTCGATCCCGTCCGGCACAACAGCTGGGCGACCGGCAGACTGATCGAGTTCTGCCGCGCCCAGAGCCTGACCGCCGACCAGCTCGAGGTCACCGGCGTCGGCACGTACGGCGGCATCCTGGCCACCCTCGACCACATCGTCCGGTGCGACGGCAGCTACCTGCGCCGGATCGCCGACCGGCCGCTGCCGTACGTCGACGGCGAACCGGCGGCCGACCTGGAAACCCTGGCCGGCTGGAACGCCGAGGCCGGCGCCCTCTGGGAGTACTTCCTGACCCAGCCGATCGACGTCGAACGCGTGATCGTCGTCGACAACAACACCCGCGGCACCCGGGTCGGCATCTTCATCGCCCAGGCGATCAACCACGCCAACCATCACCGCGAACAGGTCTGCGCCATCCTCACCGGCCTCGGCATCGAGCCGCCGGACATCCAGGCCTGGGAGTACGCCTGGACGACCGAACGGATCTGGGACCTTTAGCTGCTGACGACGGCCGCCATCAGGCCCGGCTCGTACGAGCCACCCAGCTGGTTGAGGGTGACCGCCATCCGGTTGGTTGCGTTGATCATCGCGATCAGTGTCACCAGCGCGATCAGCTGGTTCTCGTCGTAGTACTTCGCGGCGCGGGCCCACGTCTCGTTGGACACGCCCTCGGACGCGTCGGCGAGCCGGGTCTCCTCCTCGGTGAGCGCCAGTGCGGCCTGCTCCTCCTCGGTGAACACCGTCGAGTGCCGCCAGCCCGCGACCAGGTTCAGCCGAGTTGCCGTCTCGCCCTCGGCCGCAGCCTCCTTCGAATGGATGTCGATGCAGTTCCCGCAGCCGTTGATCTGGCTGGCGCGCAGCATCACCAGGTTCTGGAGCGAACGCGGCAGGGCGGGTTGCACCAGCATGTGTACCGCGTACAGCCGCTTCGCAAGCTTGGTACCGAACTCGTTCTGCATCAGGTCGATCCGGGGTTCCATCGTCGTCGTCCTCACTCATGGGATCTACTGGACGAACACGAGATGCCGGCGCCGGGCCGCCTGTGACGTGACGAGCGCCATACGGACCGGTTGTCACAGGAGCGGCACGGGCGGCATCTGATGGGCGACACACGCGTACGGAGGGAGCCGCCGAATGACCGGTACCGATCGAGCCACCGAGGCTTTCGTTGCCCATCGCAACCTCCTGTTCACGGTCGCGTACGAGCTGCTCGGCTCGGCCGCGGACGCCGAGGACGTACTGCAGGAAACCTGGCTGCGCTGGGTCGGCGTCGACCTCGACACGGTGCTGGACCAGCGCGCGTACCTGGTCCGGATCGCCAGCCGGCAAGCGCTCCAGCGCCTCCGTACCCTCGGCCGCCGCAAGGAGTCGTACGTCGGCCCGTGGCTCCCCGAACCCCTCCTCACCGCGCCGGACGTGGCCGAGGACGTCGAGCTGGCCGACAGCGTCTCGATGGCCATGCTCCTCGTATTGGAAACCCTGAAGCCGACCGAACGCGCGGTCTTCGTACTGCGCGAGGTCTTCGGCCTCGAGTACGACGAGATCGCGCAGGCCGTCGACAAGAAGCCGGACGCGGTCCGCCAGATCGCCCACCGCGCCCGCTCCCACGTGGCTACCCGCCGGCCTCGCGGTCGCGTCTCCGCCGGCGAGACCCGCGACGCGTTGGAAGCGTTCCAGCGAGCCGTCAACACCGGCGACATCCAAGGCCTCGTCGACATCCTTGCCCCTGATGTCGTCTTCCTCGGCGATGGTGGCGGCGTCGTCCAAGCACTCCCGCGCCCGGTCGTCGGCGCCGACAAGGTCGCCCGCCTGCTCGCGCTGGCCGTCGGCCGCCTCGCCGAAGGTTCGCTCGAGGTGACCCAGGTCAACGGCCGCCCCGCCTTCATCCTCCGCTTCACCGACGAGGTCGACACGGTGATGGTCCTGCATGTAGAGAACGGCAAGATCGCCGGCCTCTACGCCGTCCGCAACCCAGCCAAGCTGTCACACCTGTCCGACGAGGTGACTCTGCGCCGCTAGGTTGGCGACGCTTCAACCGCCGGCGTCACGGTCAGGTCGAGTGGTGCTGCCAGGAGGTGGCCACTGGTCTCGGTCTGCAGCGAGACCACCAGCGACCACTTGCCAGGTGGTACCGCGTAGCCGAGCCCGGGAGCGAGCGAGGCGGTGCCGATGAGAGCCGGTACTGGCCGGCTCTGACCGGACTCGAGGGGGAACCCGATCCGGGGCGCGTTGTGCGCCCCGGCGTACCGGCCGACCACCTTGCCTGAGCTGTCGGTCACCGTCGTGTACAGATCGCCCATCGTGAGGAGCACCTGCCTGTGGGCGGCGTGGTTCCTCACCAGCACGTCAAGCTTGGCGAAGTAACCGCTCCGGATCCTCAACGGCGCTAGGGTTTCCACGCCGAGCCCGGCGGACTCTGCTGGTTCACCGTAGAGCTCGAGCGCGTGCTGACTCACAGCCAACTGGCCACCCGGAAACGTCATCGCGCCAACCTGCAGCTCCACCAGGTCGCCGTACTTGGCCTGCAACTCACCCGCGACGTCAACAGCCCAGGCGGCCAGCTGGATCCGGAACCGCTGCTCGTGCCGGTGTTCGGTGTGCGGGCTCGGCAGTACGACGAGGGCACCCGGCAGCTCCTCGAGGTACCGAAGCAGGTCGATCCGTAAACTCTCCCAACCGGCCATCCAGACTCCCGCAGCTCCTCGATCCTCCGAGGAAAACAGCCTGACTGGCCGGCCCGCAACAGTTCATGATGGCGGGATGCCTGAACGTCATACCCGCCCCGTGCCGGGCGGTCGAGCCGTCTACCTGACCGAGCGTCTCTGGAAGTTGTCGGAGGGCCTTTCCTCCGAGTCTGTCCCGATCGACAGCATTCGCGAGTTCGACGAGGACTGCTGGTTCGGTGGGCGCGCGGTGACGTGCCGGATGGTGGCCGAGCACGCCGACCGCATTCAGAAGGCCGACCTCAGCTACCCGGTCATCCTGTCCGCCGACGGCCGGCTGATGGACGGTGGCCACCGCATCGCCAAAGCCTGGCTGAGCGGCGCCACCACCATCAGCGCGGTCCGTTTCACCACAGACCCCGAACCGGACTACATTCAGCCGGACCCGACCACCTGACGCCGCCTACGCGCGCCGGCACGGCGGGAAGGTCAGATCGAACTGGTCAGCCGTTGATGAAGATGTAGTCGGCCTGGTACGGGACGCTGACTGTTGGCGTGGTGCTCGGGTCGCAGGTCCCGGTCGGTGCGACGCCGCCGACCGTGTTGAGGCGCAGTACCTCGACAGCGTGCCCCAGCAAACCGGTGGAGTCGCCGATCTGGGTGGCGTCGAGGTCCAGTTCGGCGATGTTGCCCGCTCCGTTGGCGTTCCTGGTGACGACCCTGGTGCCCGTGACGGCGCTGCCATCGGGTGCCTGCCACTGAGGCGGGCCGGCGACGGGCCGGACAAAGGTGTGGTGGATGCCACCGGTCAGGTGTGCGTCGACGTCGCGCTGGGTGAAGGCGAACGTGCCGTCGGGCTGCACGGTGCAGCCGTAGATCTGGCTGCCGAACACGACCGACTCCTGCAGTGCGGCCACGCCGGTCGTGCTGACCGCGTGACTGAGTTGGTGCAGTTGGCCACGTACGGCGCCGTTCGGGAAGTCGTTGTTGCGCAGGTCGGTGTAGAAGCCGCCCGGGTTCGCGCGCAGTGCGTCAAGCACGGTCGGGTCGGTGACGGTGACGCTGCCGGAGGCGAAGTTGCCCCGTGCGCTCTGCGTGGCGAACAACGGTACGACGACAAGCCCGTCCGCTCCTCGGCCGCCGGCGTGGATGGCTGCCGCGGTCGGGGCGTTGAGGCCGCGCCAGGACACCGAGTAGCTGAGCGTGCTGCCCTGGATGCCGACGAGTTCGAGCGCTTGCCCGTCCGGATCGCCGCCCAGGACTTCGTTCCGGCCTTCGAGGCTCGCGACGAAGCCGGCGGGTGCTGCGGCCGGGTCACCCCGTACGGTGAGCCCGTCCGGCGATGTCAGCTGGGTGCTCGCTCCCGCCGAGCCGACAGCAAGCGTGGCGGATGCGGCGGTCGCAACGACCGCAGCGCCGATACCCCGGGCCAGGCGACGTTTGATGCTGTGAGACATGGTGATTGCCCTTCCTGATCTACGGCCGAAGCCTTTGCCCGGCGCGCATTCAGTAGCACGTCGATCCGGCGGCTTCGGCCCAACCAGCAGCGGCGACAAAGGTCACGCCCGTCTGGCTGAACCGAATCGGCCCGACATGCGTGCCCCCGCGGGTGTGGGGCTACTTGACCAGGTGGATGGATTCGGGGACGGGCGTCAGCGCGGTGCCTCTCGTCAGGTAGTGGGTCAGGTTTTCTACTACGAGGTTGGCCATGGCGGCTCGGGTGGGTTGGGTGGCGCTGCCTACGTGGGGGAGTAGCACGGTGTTGGGGAGGGTGAGGAGGTCGGGATGGACCTGCGGTTCGTGTTCGAACACGTCCAGGCCGGCGGCTTGGATGGTGTTGCTGCGTAGGGCGTCCACCAGGGCTTGTTCGTCGACGACGGTGCCGCGGGCCACGTTGATGAGGATGCCGTCGGGGCCAAGGGCCTTGAGGACCTCGGCGTTGACCAGGTGGCGGGTCGTGGGGCCTCCGGGGACGACGATCATCAGGGTGTCGACGTCGGTGGCCATTTCGAGCAGGTTCGGGTAGTAGCGGTAGGGGACGTCCTTCGGGGTGCGGTTGTGGTACGCAACGGTGATGCCGAAGGGCCGGACGCGGTCGGCGATGGCTTGGCCGATCCGGCCGAGGCCGAGGATGCCCAGGCGGCGGCCGTGCATGGTTGCTCGGGTCAACGGGTACGGCGTACCGGCGGACCACTGGCCGTCGCGGAGGTACCGCTCGGCCTGGCCCAGCTCGCGAACCGTCATCAGCAGCAGACCCAGCGCGGTATCGGCGACCTCGTCGTCGAGGACGCCGGGCGTGTTCGTGACGATGACGCCGCGCTCGGCGGCGGCCGCGGCGTCGATGCGGTCGTACCCGACGCCGAAGCTCGCGACCAGGCCCACGGCGGGGAACTGGTCGAGCCACGGTCCGTCGATCGCCGTACCGCTGGTGGCGACCGCGACGATCTCGTCCCGGCGGGCCGCGAGCACAGCGTCGGGGTCGGACTCCTCCCACAACCGGATCAGCTCGCACTGACCGTCCAACCCGGCGGCAACGGCTTCATGCATCGGTCCTGGCATCAGCACGACTGGTAATCCCATGCCTTCATCCTTGTCGACGCGGCCGACCCGCACCAGGAACCCAACCGGCACTTCTCAGGAACTGGACCGGAACCGAAGTTCACTCCCGCTTTCCCGGCGAGACCCTGTTGCGCTGGCGGTTCGAACGACGACGATCAGGAGAGGAGGTCACCATGATCATCGACTGCGCTTACTACAAGGACGGACGCCGCCAGCACGTCGAGGCGATGTCGGTCGGCGACGCCGCCGCTGCCTGTCGGGCCGGCGGGTTCGTCTGGCTGGGCATGTTCGAGCCCACGTCCGAGGAACTCACCGAGGTCAGAGAGAGCTTCGGCCTGCACGAGCTGGCCGTCGAGGACGCGCAGACGTTCCACCTCCGCCCCAAGGTCGAGCCGTACGAAGGTGACATCCGCCTGGTCATCCTGCGCACGTCCCGCTACGACGACGAGCGCGAGGAGGTCGACTTCGGCGAGGTCAGCGTGTTCGTCGGGCCGGCGTTCGTGATCACCGTCCGTCAGGGCGTCGCGAGCGACCTGCACGGCGCCCGGATCCGGCTCGAGCAGCGTTCCGAACTCCTCGAATGCGGTACCAGCTCGGTCCTCTGGGCGATCCTCGACCAGGTCGTCGACGGGTACGGACCGGTCGTCGCCGAGCTGGAGCGTGACATCGAGGAGGTGGAGCGGACGGTCTTCGCCGGCTCGGTCGCGCCGACGGAACGCATCTACTTCCTGCGCCGCGAGGTCACCGACTTCTACCGCGCCGTACACCCCCTGCTTGCCGTACTGACGACCCTGGAACGCGACGCCCGCGACACCGCTCTCCTGCCGTACTTCCGCGACGTCCGCGACCACCTGGTCCTGGTGAACGAGGAGGTCGCCGCGCAACGCGACCTGCTCGCCACTGTCCTCGAAGCCAACATGGCGGTGATCGGTGTCGAACAGACCAAGGTCAGCGTCCGGCAGAACGCGACCATCGAGCAGCTGACGATCCTTGCGACGGTGTTCCTCCCGCTGACGTTCGTGACCGGCTTCTTCGGCCAGAACTTCGCCTGGCTGACCGACCGCATCGGTCACCTGTGGGACTTCCTCGCACTCGGCATCGGCGGCCTCGTCATACCGTGCATCGCCCTGCTGTTCTGGTTCCGCCGCCAGCGGTCCGCGAGAGACGCCGGTTGAAGGGACGAGTGAGCGTCCGCCCTGGGCTGTAGGTACAGTCCCGTCACATGCTGATCGTTGTCCGGGGCAACTCTGGGGCGGGTAAGAGTTCTGTGGTGGAGGCGATCCGGGCACACTATGGACGTGGTATCGCCTACATCGAGCAGGACTACGTGCGGCGGACCGTGTTTCAGGAGCTTGACGAGCTCGACGGGGCGAACATCGAGCTGATCGGCCTGATGGCGAGACATGCGCTCGGGCATGGGTTTCACGCTGTCGTAGAAGGGATTCTGCCGACCGTGCGGTACGGCAGGATGCTTGCGGAACTGCACCGCGAGTATGGCGGGTACTTCTACTACCTGGACGTCCCGTTCGAGGAAACCGTGCGCCGGCACGCGACGCGCGACAAGGCGACCGCGTTCACGGCGGACGACATGGCTGCCTGGTATCGCTCGAAGGATCTGCTGGACGAGCCGCGGGAGACGGTCATCGACGAGACGAGTTCGCTCGACGCGACCGTCCAGCGGATCCTGGACGAGACCGGACTACGCCGTGGTCCAGCCGCCCAGGTCGAGATCGGCGACGACGACCGGCTGACCGGTAGCGAGTGACTGGTTCGCGGCGATCCCGACCGCGACCGCGCGTACGCCGTCGTGGACGTCGGCCGCCCGGCCCAGCGGATCGTTGCTCGCACCAACGAACAGGTCGTCGTACAGCAGCTTGTCGCCGCCGCCGTGACCGCCCTCGCCGCGCGGGATCTCGACCTCGACCGCGGTGGCCCAGTGTTTCTGCAACACCAGTCGCTCACCGTTCGTACGGACGTCGCCCGCGATCACCCGGTCCGACGGGTAGCTCGGGTCGATCTGGTCGTCGACGACCGCGGCCCGTTCCACCACCTCGAGCTCGGCGCGGCCGAGAGTGCCGTTGACCGAGACCCGGTACCCCTCCCACGGCGAGTGCGCGTTCAGCGAGTAGCTCAGCCGGGCGCCGTTCGCGTACTCCGCGATCACCGACATGTTGTCCTCGATCGTGATGCCCGGCGCGAACACGTCCTGGTCACGCAGGTACCCGTCGTACTTCTCGGCCTCGTAGTACAGCTGGCGGTTCGTCTCGTCGGTACGCAGGTCGAGCAGCCACGGGTCGTTGGCCGAACCATCGATCGTGCCGCGCGCCGGGCGTTCGCCCATCCCACGGGCAGCCGCGTTCTCGGCGCCGTAGAACGCCAGTCCACCGGAGGCGAACACCCGCGTCGGCTGCGAGGCGATCCACCAGTTCACCAGGTCGAAGTGGTGCGACGCCTTGTGGATCAGCAGACCGCCGGAGTTCTTCTTCTGGCGGTGCCAGCGGCGGAAGTAGTCGGCGCCGTGCCGGGTGTCGAGCACCCACTGGAACTCGATGCTGGTGACCTGCCCGATCTCGCCGTCCTGGATCACCTGGCGGAGCGCGCTGTTCCGCGGCGAGTACCGGTAGTTGAACGTGACGACCACGGACCTGCCGGACTCGTTCATCGCGTCGACGATCTGGCGGGTGCCAGCGGCGTCGATGGTCAGCGGCTTCTCGACGATCACGTCGGCGCCGGCCCGCAGCAGCCGCGACACGACCGCGGCGTGGGTGTAGTCCGGGCTGGTCACAACCACCCGGTCGACGGACTGCTCCTTGACCATTCGCTCCAGGTCGTCGGCGCCGTACTGCGGGAGCTCCGGGCCGCCGAGTTCGGTCAGCTTGGTCTGGTGGAACGCGAGACGTCCCGGGTTCGGGTCGAGCAGGGCGACGAGCTCGGCCTCTTCGGGGTGCTCGGTGAGGATGGCGCGGATGTACGACTGCGCTCGCGATCCGGTTCCGGCGACTGCGTAGCGTCTGGGCACGGCGGCTCCTTCTACTCGTGTAGATCGACCACGCTAGCAACCGCTTTCCAGCTCGGTCAACCGTCGTACCATCGCTGCATGCCGAAGGAACCGGTCACCCGGAACGACGTCGCGGAGTACGCCGGCGTGAGTACTGCCGTGGTCAGCTACGTCGTGAACGAAGGCCCGCGGAAGGTAGCCCCGGAGACCCGGGAGAAGGTGCTGGAGGCGATCCGCGCGCTCGGCTACCGGCCGAACGCGACCGCCCGCGCGCTCCGGATCGGCACCACCCGGACGTTCGGGCTGATCACGCCCGACGGCGGGAACCCGCTGTTCGCGGAGCTCGCGAAGGCGATCGACCGGGAGGCCGCCGCCCGCGGGTACGTCGTACTCCAGACCAGCGCGGACGGCGACCCGGAGACCGAGAACGCGAAGATCGCCGAGCTGCTCGCCCGGCAGGTCAGCGGCCTGATCCTGGTCGCGCCGACCGCCGACCCCAGGCTGGACGACGTCGAGGTGCCGGTGATCGCGGTCAACCGCCTGCTGCCGACGGTCAGCTCGGTCCGGCCGGCGTACCGCGAGGGCGCGCGGCTCGGCGTCGAGCACCTGATCTCGCACGGCCACCGGCGGATCGGCCTGGTGATCGGCGGCGCCGCCCACCCCGAACGTGAGCGGGGCTGGCGGGACGCGCTGGCGCTGGCCGCGCTGCCGGAAGGGCCGGTCGCCCGCGCGTCGTTCTCCCGTGAAGGGGGCTACCGGGCCGGGCAGGCGCTGCTCCACCACGAGCCGACCGCGATCTTCGCGAGCTCCGACCTGCAGGCCATCGGCGTGCTGCGGGCGCTGCACGAGGCGGGCGTGGACGTGCCCGGCGACATCGCGGTCGTGGCCTTCGACGGTACGCCGGAAACGGAGTACACCTGGCCGCCGCTGACCGTCGTACGGCAGCCGGTCGAAGGTCTGGCCCGGGAGGCGGTCCGGCGGCTGATCGAGGGTGAGGACGCGGTCGAGGCGCTGACCGTTCCGACTCAGCTGATTCGCCGTAGGTCCTGCGGCTGTTAGAGCGTTCCGACGTCCTCGAAGATCAGCGCCGTCCGGGTCGCGAGTACTTCGGGGATCGCCTGGAGCTTCTCCAGAACCAGGCGCCGCAGCCCCTCGTTGTCGGCCGCGCGGACCAGCAGGATCGCGTCGAAGTCGCCCCCGACCAGCGCCATGTGCTTGATCTCCGGGATCGCCTGGAGCTGCTTGCGGAGCGTCCGCCAGGAGCTCTGCCGGAGACTCAGGGTGACGTACGCCGACGTACCGAGGCCGAGCTTGAGCGGGTCGACGGTGACGGTGAACCCGGTGATCACGCCGGTGTTCGTGAGCCGTTCCACCCGGGCGTAGGCGTTCGCGCGGGAGATGTGAACCGCGTCCGCGAGGGCCCGGATCGAGAGCCGTCCGTCCCGGCCGAGCGCCTCGATGATCAGCCGATCGATCTCGTCGAGCGCCGGAGCCACGACAATCTGTCCAGGACCGGCCCGGTGGACGATCACCTCGTCGGACATTCGTGGGACCTCCAAGGCTCGCGGTCTGGCCAAACGTCTCTCAATAATTCCAGCTATAGATCCACTTGGCCAGAAGGGACGACGATGTGGCTACCGTCCGTCTCCTGCGCTGGAGGGTCCATGACCACCGTCTCGGAGCAGTTGCTCCCCTCCGCGGAACCCGTCTGTCTGATCGATCAGTACGGCGTACCGCACGAAAACCCGTCGTACGAGCTGCCCTCCCGCGAAACACTGCTCGACGGCTACACACAGTTGATCAAGGGCCGCCGCTTCAACGAGCAGGCGAGTGCCCTGGTCCGGCAGGGCCGGCTCGCGGTCTACCCGTCGTCGTTCGGGCAGGAGGCCTGCCAGATCGCGGCCACGATGGTGCTGCGCGAGGGCGACTGGCTGTTCCCGACGTACCGCGACACGGTCTCGATCATGAGCCGCGGCGTCGACCCGATCGAGACGCTGACGCTGCTCCGCGGCGACTGGCACTGCGGCTACGACCCGTACGAGCACAAGGTCGCGCCGCAGGCCACCCCGCTGGCGACCCAGCTCCCGCACGCGGTCGGGGTCGCGCACGCGGCCCGGCTGAAGGGCGAGGACACGGTCGTGATGGCGCTGGTCGGCGACGGCGGCACCAGCGAGGGCGACTTCCACGAGGCGCTGAACTTCGCGGCGGTCTTCCGGGCGCCGGTGGTGTTCTTCATCCAGAACAACGAGTACGCGATTTCCGTGCCGCTGGCCAAGCAGAGCGCCGCGCCTTCCCTTGCCCACAAGGGCATCGGGTACGGCATCCCCGGTGAACGGGCCGACGGCAACGATCTCGCCGGCCTGCTCGCCGTCCTCGGCCGGGCCGTGCAGAAGGCGCGTAACGGTGAAGGTCCGCAGCTGATCGAGGCGCACACGTACCGCGTTCAGGCGCACACGAACGCCGACGACGCGACCCGCTACCGCGAGGACGCCGAGGTCGCGCCGTGGCTCGACCGCGACCCGATCGACCGGCTGGTGAAGTACCTGACGGAAAACGGTGGCCTGGACGACGACGTACGGCAGCGCGCGGAGGACAACGCGGTACGAGTTTCCGCGCAGCTTCGGGACGGCCTGATGCCGGAGCCCGAGGTGGAGCCGGCCGAACTGTTCGCGTACCTGTACGCCGAGCAGACGCAGCAACTCCGCGAGCAGGCGGCGTTCCTGCATGACGAGTTGTCCCGAGAGGAGGCCTGACCATGGCGCACACGAAGATCTCGATGGCGCAGGCGCTCAACCAGGCGCTCCGCGACGCGATGGCGGCCGACGAGTCGGTGGTGATGTTCGGCGAGGACGTCGGCGCGCTCGGTGGCGTTTTCCGGATCACCGACGGGCTCACCGCGGAGTTCGGCGAACAGCGCTGCTTCGACACGCCGCTGGCCGAGGCGGGCATCGTGGGGATGGCGGCCGGGATGGCGATGAACGGGATGCGGCCCGTGGTCGAGATGCAGTTCGACGCGTTCGGGTACCCGGCGTTCGAGCAGATCGTCTCGCACGTCGCGAAGATGCGGAACCGGACCCGCGGGCGGATGTCGTTGCCGATGGTGATCAGGATTCCGTACGGCGGTGGGATCGGCGGGGTCGAGCACCACAGCGACTCGTCGGAGAGCTACTTCGCGCACACCCCGGGGCTGACCGTGGTGACTCCGGCCACCGTCGAGGACGCCTACGGGTTGTTGCGCAAGGCAATCGAGTTTCCGGATCCGGTCGTGTTCATGGAGCCGAAGAAGCTCTACTGGGCCAAGGAGGAGGTTGATCTCGGCGAGTCCGTGCCGGAGATCGGCCGGGCCGTCGTCCGGCGCGAAGGCGCCGACGCGACGCTGATCGCGTACGGTCCCGCGGTGCCGGTCGCCTTGGAGGCGGCCGAGGTTGCGGCGGCCGAGGGGCGGCAGCTGACGGTCGTCGATCTGCGGTCGGTGGTGCCGTTCGACGACGAGACGGTGTGTGCTGCGGTACGGCGGACCGGGCGGGCCGTGGTGGTCGCCGAGGCGAGCGGATTCGCGAGTGTCTCGTCGGAGATCGTTGCCCGGGTCACCGAGAAGTGCTTCCACTCGCTGGCGGCGCCGGTCCGGCGGGTGACCGCGTTCGACATTCCGTTCCCGCCGCCGAAGCTGGAGAAGTACCAGTTGCCGAGTGTGGACCGGATTCTCGACGCGGTCGACGACCTGCAGTGGGAGGACTCGTGAACACGTTCCTCCTTCCCGACCTCGGTGAGGGGCTGACCGAGGCGGAGATCGTCCGGTGGTTGGTGAAGGTCGGCGATGTGATTGCCGTGGACACTCCGATCGCGGAGGTGGAGACGGCCAAGTCGATCGTTGAACTGCCGTCGCCTTATGCCGGTGTGATCGAGGAGCTGCACGGCGAACCTGGTACGACGGTGCCGGTTGGGAAGCCGCTGATCACGGTGGGGGATCCGGCCGGCGCGGCGTACCGCGCGGAGGAACGAGCCGGATCGGGGAACGTGCTCGTTGGCTACGGGACAGTCGAGTCGTCCGGCGCCGGCCGCCGGCGGAAACCCCGGGTTTCCGGAACTAATCCGGCACCAGTTGCGGAAAAGGTTCCGGAAAGGCGCGTTCCGTTGGTGATCTCGCCGTTGGTGCGGCGGTTGGCGCGCGACGCCGGGGTTGATCTACACGAGTTGACCGGGTCGGGGCCGGACGGGCTGATCGTCCGCCGGGACGTCGAGCATGCGATTGCATTCCGCGCTCAGGCAGCCCAGGTGGCGGCGCACCCAGCCCACGCGGCGCACCCAGCCGAGGCGGCGGCGCACCTGGCGCAGGCCCCGGCGCACGCGGTGCACCCGGCTGAGGTCGCGGCGCACTTGGCGCAGTCCACGGCGCAGCCGGTGCGCCCGGCCGCGGCCGCGGTGCAGGCACCGACTGTGCAGGGATCGGCAGCGCAAGCGTCTGTGGTGCGGTCGGCTGCGGGGCCGGTTGAGTCGCGGACCGGTCTACACGAATTGCGGCGGACGCCGATGAGTGGGTTCCGGAAGGCCGTGGTGGCGACGCTGAGCCGGAGCCGGGCGGAGATCCCCGAGGCGACGACCTGGGTCGACGTGGACGCGACTGCGCTGGTCGAGCTCCGTGCATCCCTGCGATCGGCGACAGACCCAGGCCCGGGTCTACTCGCGTTGATGGCCCGCTTCGTGGTCGCCGGTCTGCTCAAGTACCCGGAGCTCAACGGGTACGTCGACACAGCGCGCGAGGAGCTTGTCCAGTACGACGGCGTGAACCTCGGCCTCGCGGCGCAGACAGACCGTGGTCTCGTCGTACCAGCCGTCGGCAACGCACACACGTTGACTACCCGCGGCCTGGACGCGGAGATCCGCCGGCTGACGGAGTCGGCGCGGGACGGCAAGCTCACCCAGCACGAGCTGACCTCCGGGACGTTCACGCTGAACAACTACGGCAGTTTCGGCGTGGACGGCAGCGCGGCGATCATCAACCACCCGCAGGTCGCGATCCTCGGCGTCGGCCGGATCATCGACCGGCCTTGGGTGGTCGACGGCGAGATCGCGGTCCGCAAGCTCACGCAGCTGTCGCTCGTCTTCGACCACCGGGTCTGCGACGGCGGCACCGCGGCCGGGTTCCTACGCTTCGTCGCCGACGCCTTCGAGAACCCGGCGTCGGCGTTCGCGGATCTCTAGAAGAGCGGATCTCTAGAAGATCTGCCGTGGCCTGAGGCCGACGAGAATCACCCGCAGCCCGGAGGCGAAACGAGCCTCCGGGCCGGCGGTGCTCTCGCGGTTCAGGTACGCGGCCAGGTGCGTGGCGTCGACGCCCATCCGGTCTGCCGACTTCGACGCCCAGCGAAGTTCGTTCAGACCGCTGCGGCGTACCACCGAGAGCCACGCCGAGTCCGCAACCGCCGAGCCGATCAGGTAGTGGATGACCGCGGACACCGCCGAGTCCACGTGCGTGCCTTTGAAGCCGGCCGCGGCCAAGATGTTCTGCAGGCGGTCGGTGAGGGCTTGGTAGTTCGGCCCGAGCCCGGCATGCGTCGGGAGGAGTTGCGCGGCCCACGGGTGTTCCCACAGCGCCTGGTACGCCGCCATCAGGACGTCGGTCACCTGCTCGCGCCAATCGCCATCGGTCTCGACCAGTGCGTCGGCAAGGACGGTGTCGACGATCAACTCGAGTAGATCGTCCTTGGTCGCGATCCGCCAGTACAACGCGGACGTCGCCGCGGTACCGAGCTCGGCCGCCATCACCCGCATCGAGAACGCGTCCAGCCCGTCGCGGTCCAGGACCCTGATCGCGGCAGCGACGATGTCGTCCCGGCTCAGCCGGTTCCGTGTCGGCTCCGGCTCGTCCCGCAACCACACCGACCCCAGCGCCGTACGGCGGTCTGCTTCGCGCACTGAAACAGTGTGTCACAACCGAGAACACCGTTTCACGACCAAAGTCGGGCGGCCGGCGACCTCGGTAGGACGACCTTCGCGGCGGACCGGCGAAGACTCGAGGGCATGACGATCAACCGGGCTCAGTTCCTCGCCCTCGGGGCAGCCACGGCAGCTGGCGTCGCCACGGCAGCGGCGAGAGGCGCGACGGCGGCGGGAGTCGGGACCTCGGCGGGAGGCGCGACGCCAGCGGCCGGAGTCGCCAAGCCGGTCGCCGCCGCTGGGCCGCGTCGGCTCACGCTCAAGGGCGTCGCCTACGACACCGGCGGCGGTCCCGACGACAGCCGGGCACGTTGGCGGCCGAGCATCATGCGTGGCGAGATCCACGCGATCCGGCACCGCCTGCACGCGAACTGGGTCAGCATCTACGGCAGCGACGTACGACGGCTGATCGACACCGCGACCGTAGCGCTCGAGGCGGGCCTGACGGTGTCGATCCAGCCGCGGTCGTTCGACGAGCCGCAGGCGGCGGAGCTCGAGAAGCTGCGGCAGGTGGCGGTCGAGGCGGAGCGGCTGCGGAAACGGTACGACCGGGAGGTGATCCTGGTGGTCGGGTGCGAGTTCATGCTGTTCACGCCGGGGATCGTCCCGGGCGCGACCTTCTTCGAGCGGGTCGCGTACCTGACCAAGGGCGGGTTCGACATGGCGGTACTGCAACGGAGGTTCCGCGCGTTCACGGCCCGCATGGTGAAGGTTGCCCGCAGCAACTTCAAGGGGCGGGTCACGTACGGCGCGGCGTCGGATCTCGAACAGGTGGACTGGTCGGTCTTCGACCTCGTCGGGCTGGACTACTACTCGTACCACGAGCGCGCCGCGGACCACGCGAAGGAGCTCGCACCCTTCCGCAGGTGGAACAAGCCGATCCTGATCCTCGAGTTCGGGTGCTGCACGTTCACCGGCGCGGCGAAGCTCGGCGGAATGGGCTGGGACATCGTCGACTTCAGCGGTGACGTCCCGGTCATTCCACCGCAGTACGTCCGCAACGAGCAGGAACAGGCGGACCACCTGACCAACATGCTGCACGTCTTCGCGAACCAGGGCTTCCTGGGCGCGTCGCCGTACACGTTCATCTCCCCCGACGCGCCACACCGCCCGTACGACCGCCCGCACGACGAGGACATGGCCGCCTTCAGCCTGTGCAAGGTCCTCCGCTACGACGACACCAACCCGGCATCGCCGTACTACTGGCTACCGAAGAAGTCCTTCCACGCCGTGTCACGGGTGTATGTGAGCTCCTAGCGTCAGGCGCTCACGGAACCACGCTTGGTAGCCGGGCTGATCTGCGTACGGAAGCGCCAACTCGCACAGGTGCCGACACGGCCAGTCTTCGATCCCCGTGGTCCCATAAGCAGGCTCCTGCCGTTCGCTGCAGGCCGCACAGCCCTCGCGATACCCGCTGCGCTCCTCGCCTGCGCGGTCCGGCGGGTAGTAGAGGTACCGGAAGCGCTGCGGGCGGTGCTCGTCGAGCTGGTCCCACTCGGCTTCCGGCAGATCAGTGGCTTGCTTCGAGTGCTGGTGCGGGGGCGTGGGTGGTTCGGTCCAGGAGGCCAGAGGTAAGTGCGACGAGCAGGCCGGCAACAGCCAGGCCAGCGCCGACCCAGTTGGGGGCCGTGTAGCCAAGGCCGCGCTCGATGGTCAGCCCACCGAGGTACGCGCCCACAGCGTTGCCCAGGTTGAATGCGGCGATGTTGGCGGCGGACGCCAGCGCCGGAGCGCCCTGTGCCTTGTCCATAACGCGCTTCTGCAGCGGAGCGACCGTGGCGAAGCCGGCTGCACCGAAGAGCGCGATCGTCACGGCAGAAGGGATCTTGGCGTGTGCAGTGAAGACAAACACGACCAGTACGGCGGCCAGCAACGTCAGGATCAAGTACAGGCTAGGCATCAGCGACCGGTCCGCTGCCTTACCGCCCAGCAGGTTGCCAACAACGAGGCCGCCGCCAAAGAGAACAAGCAGCCAGGTCACAGCCCCGGCAGAGAAGCCCGCGACCTCCGTCATCATCGGAGCGATGTACGTGAACGAAGCGAACACCCCAGCGAACCCCAGCGCGGTCATCGCCAGTGCCAGCCACACCTGCAGGCTCTTGAAGACCGCCAGCTCACTGCGCAGACCCGGACCTTCCGCAGAACGCTGCCGCGGCACCAGGAACACAATGCCCAGCAGACCGATCACCCCGAGCGCCGTAACCGCCCAGAACGTCGACCGCCATCCGAACTGCTGGCCGAGCGCGGTGCCACCCGGTACCCCGAGCACGTTGGCGATCGTCAGCCCGGTGAACATCAGCGCGATCGCGCTCGCCTGCTTCGCCTTCGGTACCAGCGACGCCGCGACGACCGAGCCGACCCCGAAGAACGCACCGTGGGACAGCGCCGCCACGATCCGCCCGGTCATCAGCACGCCGTACGACGGAGCGACGGCCGAGAGCAGGTTGCCGACGATGAACACGCCCATCAGCGCGATCAGCACGGTCTTGCGGGAGACCTTGGAGCCGATCGCGGTGAGCAGCGGGGCGCCGACCACGACGCCCAGCGCGTAGCCGGAGATGAGCAGGCCGGCGGACGGGATGCTGACGCCGAAGTCGGTGGCGACCTCGGGCAGCAGCCCCATGACGACGAACTCGGTGGTGCCGATCCCGAACGCACCGATCGCCAGAGCCAGCAAGGCTGCGGGCATGACTCGAACTCTCCCTCGAATGTAGTCTTAAGACTGTTACCGGCGTGCGCGATAGTTGCACACGCTGGCTATTGCACAAGCGCTATGATCGCGCATGCAATCGTTAAGATCAAGTGGAGGTGCCGTGGGACTACCGGATGACGCCGCGGAGGCGCGGGCGCAGGGGTGGCGAACCCTGGCGGCGCTGCATGCCCGGATCGAGGACGAGCTGGAGCGCGCGCTGCAGAAGCAGCACGGGCTGTCCGTGAGCGAGTACAGCGTGCTGGACGTGCTGGCGCGGCAGGACGACTACCACCTACGCATGAACCAGCTCTCGAACGCTGTGGTGCTCAGCCAGTCGGCTACTACCCGCCTGGTGAACCGCCTGGAGGACCGCAAGCTGCTCCAGCGGTACCTGTGCCCGACGGACCGTCGTGGGATCTACACAGAGGTCACTGAGGCCGGCCGCGAGCTGCTGGACCAGGCCCAGCCGACACATGACGCCGTACTGACGTCTGCGCTGTCGACCGCAGCAGAGCTACCTGAGCTGTCCCCTCTGGTCCGTGCCCTGGGGAAGCTCCCGCTGACGGTGTGACATGGCCCGCAACTACGACAACCGCAAGCTGTACCTCCTGTTGATGGGCACATGCGCGACGCTGATCATCCTGGCGTGGTTCGTCGTCCGCCTGTTCTCCATCCCGGCAGCCATCGCCATGAGCGCAGTAGCAGCCGTGTTGCCCCCGGCTGCCGCCATCGTCGCCAACTGGGGTCACGACAAGCGCTGACGAGGGTCCCCGGGCGTCGGGTCGAGGTACAGGTGCCGGATGCTCGGGTGCTCCCGGCGTACTTTGACGTCGACCTGCTCGGCGAGCTGCTCGATCGCGGCGCCTGTCGTACCGGAGTCGACCAGGTCGACGGTCGCAACGACGAGCACCTGGTCCGGCGCCAGCCGCAGGCTGAGGAGTTCGACGACGTCGACGATCCCGGGCTGACCGGCAATGATCGCGCGGATCTCGCGCTGGACGTCGGCCGGCAGGGCGCGCCCGATCAGCATCGCCTTGTTGTCCCGGCCGAGCGTGAACGCGACAACGATCAGCAGTACGCCGATCGCGATCGAGGCGGCGCCGTCCCAGAGATGCTCGCCGGTGACGACAGCGAGGGTGACACCGACGGCTGCGATCACGAGGCCGACCAGGGCCGCTGAGTCCTCGAAGGCCACGGTCTTGACCGCGGGCTCGGCGCTGCGGAGCTGCTGGCGCAGTGGCACGCCGGTTTCCCGGGCCTCCCGCCGCAGCTGCAGCATCGCCCGCAGCCACGAGCTTCCTTCGAACACGAACGAGATCCCGAGCACCGGATAGATCACCGCGAGCGCCGCGATCGGCTGCGGCGCGAAGATCGACCGCAGACCCTCGGTGATCGAGAAGCCGGCGCCGAGGACGAGGATGCCGACGGCGGCGAGCAGCGACCAGAAGTACCGCTCCATCCCGTAGCCGAAGGGATGCTGGTCGTCGGCCGGCTTCCGGCTGCGGTGCAGCGCCGTCAGGAGAAAAGCTTGGTTGAGGGTGTCCGCAACCGAGTGCGCCGCCTCCGCGAGCAGCGCCGTGGATCCGGAAAGCAGCCCGGCGACGACCTTTGCGATCGCGATCGCCAGGTTCGCAGCACCGGCCAGCAGGACTGTGCCGTCCGACTCTTTCTCAGCCATCACCTTCGCGTGCCCGCAGCCCTGCTGAATGAAACAGAACGTCCATGAATGCGGCCGCCAGTGGGTCAGGGGTGCTGCGGGTGTACGCCGTCAGCGTGCGGCGGACGGGTGGTTCCGGATGGAGCACGTGCCCGTCGAAGTCCTTCGGAAGGATGTTGTCGGGCACCAGCGCGGGCCCAAGGCCTGCCGCGGCCAACGCGGGCGCTGCGGCTGTCTGCTCAGTCCGTACGGCGATGCGCGGCTCGAAGCCGGCTTGTGCGCAGGCGTTGTCAAGAACGTCTGACAGACCGTGGCCTGGTGCGTAGTGGACCCAGGAGCGGTCCTTGAGGTCGTGAAGCTTCACGGTGTCGCCCGTGGCGGCAGGGTCGTCGGCCGCGACGACAACGACGAGCTCCTCGGTGCCTAGTACACGCGTGAAGCCGGACCAGTTCGCAGGCGCAGGGCCGACGGCAAGGTCGGCCTGGCCGGCGTTCATGGCGTCGATGAGCTCGTCGGTATGGCGGTGCTCGAAGAGGCGGATGCCGACGTTCGGACGGGTCTGGCGCCATTGGCGCAGTGCAGCAGGTAGTACGCCCAGGGTGATCGAGTAGAGCGTCGCGATCTGGAGTTCGCCGACCTCGAGACCGGCAGCCTGGCGGGCGGCGCATTGCGCACGCTCCGCGTCGGCCAGCGTTGCCCGCGCGTGCGGGAGCATCGCACGGCCGGTCGGGGTGAGGCGGATCGTACGAGGGAGCCGTTCGAGCAGCGGGCCGCCGGCGGAGCGTTCGAGCGCGCGGATCTGATGGGAGAGCGCGGGCTGCGTGACGTGCAGGAGCTCGGCGGCCTTCGTGAACGAGCCCTCGCTGACCACGGTGACGAAGTACTCGAGCTGCCTCAGCGTTGCCATGAGCTCAGCTTATGAGTTCGGTGAAAACAATGCCTTGGTTTTATCTCCGCAGGTCAGCAACGCTGTTCGGCATGGAGAACGTTGCGTTGGTGGTCGGTGCCCGGGGAGTCATCGGGACGAATCTGGTCGAACATCTGGCGCCCCTGCCGGACTGGCGGGTGATCGGGCTGTCGCGGCGCGGCGGTACCGACGTACCCGGCCGGGTCCGTCAGGTCGCGGTGGATCTGCTCGACCCGGACGACACCCGCGCGAAGCTGTCGGGGCTGACCGACGTGACGCACGTGTTCTACGTCGCCTACCAGGACCGGCCGACCTGGGCCGAGCTCGTACCGCCGAACCTCGCGATGCTGGTGAACGTCGTCGACGCGATCGAACCGGTCGCGCGCGGTCTGCGGCACGTCAGCCTGATGCAGGGCTACAAGGTGTACGGCGCGCATCTCGGCCCGTTCAAAACGCCGGCCCGCGAGGACGATCCGCCGCATCTGCCGCCCGAGTTCAACGTCGACCAGCAGCGCTTCCTGGAGGAACGTCAGCAGGGCAAGCCGTGGACGTGGTCGGCGCTGCGCCCTTCTGTGGTTGGAGGTTCGGCGCTTGGCAACCCGATGAACCTCGCGGTCGCGATCGCCGTCTACGCCTCACTGTCGAAGGAACTCGGCGTACCGTTGCGGTTCCCGGGCAAGGCCGGCGCGTACCACTCGCTGCTGGAGCTGACCGACGCCGGACTGTTGGCCAAGGCAACGGTATGGGCGGCGACCGCGCCGGCCGCGGCGAACCAGGCGTTCAACATCACGAACGGCGACCTGTTCCGGTGGAGTGAGTTGTGGCCTCGCTTGGCGAGTTGGTTCGGGCTGGAGGTCGCACCGCCGCTGCAGCTGTCGCTGCAGGACGTGATGGCCGACAAGGAACCGGTGTGGAAGCAGCTCCAGGCGACGCACGACCTTGCCGCGACGTCGTTCGCCGAGGTGTCGTCGTGGCCGTTCGCCGACTTCGTGTTCGGATGGGACTACGACTTCTTCGCCGACGCCTCGAAGTCACGCCGGGCCGGGTTCCACGAGTACGTCGACACCGAGCAGATGTTCTACGACATCTTCACCGACCTGCGGCGGCGCCGCGTCATTCCGTGAATGTGGCATGCTCCCCGGTGTGACGGCGATGGGTGCGGGAAAGCTGCTCGGGACGAACCTGCGGGCGCGGCGGGACGAACAAGGGATCTCGCTGTCCGAGCTGGCCCGGCGGTCCGGGATCGCGAAGGGCACGCTGTCCCAGCTGGAGTCCGGCGCGGGCAACCCCACGATCGAGACGGTGTTCAGTTTGTCGAACGCTCTGGGGGTGCCGGTGTCCGCGCTGCTGGCCGAGTCGCCGGCTGCCGACGTGGTGCTGGTCCGGTCCGCGGAGGTCGACGTACTGTCCGGAGACGCGATCGACCTGCGGATGCTCCGGCGGCTCGAGCACCCGGGCGGGCTGTTCGAGATCTACAACCAGGAGATCCGGCCGGACGCCGTTCAGCAGTCCGACGGACATCCGGGGACGGAGCACCACATCGTTCTGTCCGGGCGCCTGCGCATCAATGCTCATGGGCAGAACGCGGATCTGGGACCGGGCGACTACCTGGCGTTCCGGGCGGCGGGGCCGCATTCGTACGAGGCGCTGGACGGGCCGGTGCGATCGGTCCTGCTGCTCGAGTACCCGCCGGACGTGTACCCGGCGGCGGCCGGCGGACCCCATCTGCAGGGATAGTTCCGGAAAAGGTCCGGGTGCGGTCCGGTTGGGTACATTGACCGGCGGTCGGAGGCACGCGTAATCTCGGAGTCGTTCATTTTAGCGAACGTCTTGCCCGAGGAGGCCGTCATGCACCGGTCCGCGACACCCGACGTGGTGGTGGTCGGCGCGGGCATGGTCGGGGCCGCGTGCGCGGAAGCGCTGTCGGCCGCCGGGGTGCGGGTGCTGGTGATCGACCGCGACGGGCCCGCTTCGGGGACGACGGCGTCCGGCGAGGGCAATGTGCTGGTCTCGGACAAGGAGCCCGGTCCGGAGCTGGAGCTCGCGGTCGCGTCGCGCGCGGAGTGGGACGTGGTGCTCGGGCGGCTGCCCGCGCGGGTCGCGGACGTGGAGTGGGAGGCGAAGGGCGGCGTCGTGGTGGCGACCGGCGACCCGGAGCCGTTGACCGCGTTCGCCGCGAAGCAGCGGGAGGCCGGGGTCGATGCGCGGGTGATCACGCCCGCTGAGGTGTTCGAGCTCGAGCCGTTGCTCACGCCACGGGTGACGATCGGCGTGCATTACCCGGACGACGCGCAGGTGCAGCCGGTGCTGGCCGCGACCGCGTTGCTGGCGGCGGTCCGCGAGCGCGGCGGTGACGTGCGATCGGGGGTCACCGCGCTCGGGATCAGACAGTCACGGGGCCGGGTCGTCGGCGTGGACACGAGCGACGGCGACATCGCGTGCGGCGCGGTCGTGAACGCGTGCGGTCCGTGGGCGGGTGCGTTCAGTACGGCGGCCGGCGCACGGATCGAGGTGCTGCCGCGGCGCGGGATGATCCTGGTCACGGCGCCGCTGCCGGAGTGCGTGCGGCACAAGGTGTACGACGCCGACTACGTGGGTGCTGTCGGCAGCGGGGACGCCGAGCTGCAGACGTCCACGGTGGTCGAGTCGACCCGCGGCGGGACGGTGCTGATCGGGTCGAGCCGTGAGCGGATCGGGTTCGACGACAGCGTGAAGGTGCGGGTCCTGCAGGAGTTGGCGAGCAAGGCGGTCGGGCTGTTCCCGTTCCTCGGTGACGTCCCGGTGATGCGTACGTACGGTGGCTTCCGTCCGTATGCGCCGGATCATCTGCCGGTGATCGGTCCCGATCCGCGCGTGCTGGGGCTGTGGCACGCGACCGGTCACGAAGGCGCGGGCATCGGGTTGGCGCCGGCGACCGGGCGGCTGATCACGGAGCAGTTCCTCGGCCTGGCGCCGCATCTCGATCCGTCCCCGTTCCGGGTCGACCGTCCGGCGGTGATCGCCGCATGACCGCGTACCAGCGGCCTCGTCCGGGCGACCCGGCCGGCGTCGAGCGGCCGCCGAGCGTGTTGGTGACCGTCGACGGCCAGCCGGTCACGGCAGCTGCCGGTCAGACCGTGGCCGCCGTACTGCTGGCGAATGGTCGTGACACCTGGCGTACGACGCGCCTCAACGACCGTCCGCGCGGCACGTTCTGCGGTATCGGGGCCTGCTACGACTGCCTCGTCACGGTGAACGGTCTGCCTGACACGCGGGCCTGCCAGCGCACGGTGCAAGCGAACGACGCGATCACTACACAGCAGGGCGCTGTCCTGCCTACAACGGCTGACAGCCCGCCTGAGGACGCAGTTGCGGCCAGGAGTGCGGATGTCGTTGTGGTAGGCGCTGGACCAGCTGGGATCGCTGCGGCGCTTGCGGCTGCGGAGGCTGGAGCCGACGTGCTGTTGGTGGACAACGGGCAGGCGGTAGGCGGGCAGTTCAACCGGCAGCTGCCGGTTGAACTCGCGGCGCGGCGGCCTGATCGGTTGCAGCACGGGTGGAAGAGCTTCGCGGCGCAGCGGGACCAGATCGTGGCGTCGCCGCGGATCACCCACCTGACCGAGACGTCTGTGTGGGCCATCGAGGGGCATCGGCTGTGGGCGCAGCAAGGTCCCGCCGATGCGGCAGGGCGTACGCCGTTTCCGATCGATGCCAAGGCTATGGTGCTGGCGACCGGTGCGTACGACCGCGTGCTGCCGTTCCCTGGATGGGATCTGCCTGGCGTCTACACCGCGGGAGCCGCGCAGGCGCTGGCGAAAGGGCAGCGGATCTCGGTCGGTCGTCGCGTTCTGGTCGCCGGCACCGGACCGTTCCTGCTGCCCGTCGCCGAGTCCCTCGTCGGTGTTGGCGCAGAGGTTGTCGCGCTGCTGGAGGCCAACTCGCTCGCGACCGTCCGCAAGGGCTGGTCGGCCGACCCGACGGTTGCCGCCGGCAAGCTTCGGGAGGCGGCCGGGTACGCCGCGGTGCTGGCCCGGCACCGGATCCCGCTCCGGCACGGCTGGACGGTTGTCGCTGCGCATGGCGCCGACCACGTCGAGGCCGTCACCGTCGCGCGCTTGGACGCGACCTGGCGGGTGATCCCTGGCACCGAGCGGCGGATCGAGGCCGACGCCGTCTGTCTCGGGTTCGGCTTCACGGCCAACCTGGAGCTGGCCGTCGCTGTTGGTTGTGAACTCGCCACCGCTCCGGACGGCGGACCCGCGGTGACGGTCGACGCCAACCAGCAGACCAGCGCCTCGGGAGTGTTCGCGGCCGGTGAGCTGACCGGTGTTGCGGGAGCCGTTCCGTCAACGGCAGAAGGCGAAGTGGCTGGTGCAGCTGCCGCGCAATTCGCCTCGGGTGTAACACCGAACGCCGACCCACGGGCGCGGAGCGCCGTACTCAAAGGGCAACGGCTCGCCTCGGCCCTCGCCCGGGCGTATCCGGTGCGGGACGGGTGGAAGACCTGGGGTACGGCGGAGACGCTGGTCTGCCGCTGCGAAGAAGTGACCCGTGGCGACCTCGAGGACGCCGCCGCGGATCGAGGTCTGGGCGACGGCAGGGCAATGAAGCTCAGCAGTCGCGCGGGCCTCGGGATGTGTCAGGGGCGGGTGTGTTCGCGGAACGTCGCCGCCCTGCTGGCCGAGCCAGGTGCCGTACCGAAGCCGAGCATGAAACGACCGATCGCCGTACCCGTGAGGCTGCGGGATCTGGCCAGAGCGCAGGAGGAACAACCATGAGCGAAAAGCTGGAAGGCGTGATCGTCGCGACCGCGCTGCCGTACGCCGAGGACGCGTCGGCGCCGGCCGGGCTACGGCCGGACCTGGACAAGTACGCCGAGCACTGCCGGTGGCTGGTGCAGAACGGCTGCCGCGGTGTCGGGCCGAACGGGTCCCTGGGGGAGTACTCGTCGCTCACCGACGACGAGCGCCGGGCCGTGGCGAGGACCGCGATCGAGGCGGTCGGCGACGAAGGCGTGGTGGTCGTCGGCGTCCACGGTGCCGGCTCGCACCAGGCACGTGCCTGGGCGGAGAAGGCGGCCGAGGACGGCGCGGACGGTGTGCTCTGCCTGCCGCCGACGATGTACCGGGCGAACCGTGGTGAGGTGATCGCGCACTTCACCGAGGTCGCGAAGGCCGGTCTGCCGGTGATGGTCTACAACAACCCGCTCGACACCAAGGTCGATCTGACGCCGGACCTGCTGGCCGAGATCGCCCAGATCGAGAACGTCGTCGCGGTGAAGGAGTTCTCCGGCGACGTCCGCCGGATCCTGGAGATCCGGGAGCTGGCGCCGGACCTGGCCGTCATCGCGGGTGCCGACGACCTGACGCTCGAGGCGCTGCTGATGGGCGCGACCGGTTGGTTCGCCGGGTTCCCGAACGTGTTCCCGAAGGAATCGGTCCGGTTGTACAACCTCGCCCTCGAAGGCAAGCTGGAAGAGGCCCGGGCGCTGTACGAGCCGCTGGTCGCCGCGTTTCGATGGGACTCGCGGACCGAGTTCGTGCAGGCGATCAAGTACGGCATGGACTACGTCGGCCGGTTCGGCGGACCGTGCCGCCCACCACGCGGGCCGTTGGTGCCCGAGCACGTCGCGCAGCTGGAGCTGGACATGAAGAAGGCAGTGGAGTCACTGGCATGAGGTCCGTCCGGACGATCACTGCGATCGACTCGCACACCGAGGGCATGCCGACCCGCGTCGTCACCGGCGGCGTCGGCGTCATCCCGGGCGCGACGATGGCCGAGCGCCGCGAGTACTTCGTGAAGCACCTCGACGACCTGCGGTTGTTCCTGGTGAACGAGCCACGTGGTCACGCCGCGATGAGCGGCGCGATCCTGCAGCCGCCGACCCGGTCCGACGCGGACTGGGGCGTGCTGTACATCGAGGTCTCCGGCTGCCTGCCGATGTGCGGTCACGGCACGATCGGAGTGGCCACCGTGCTGGTCGAGTCCGGCATGGTCGAGGTGACCGAGCCGGTGACAAAGGTTCGGTTGGACACGCCGGCCGGGCTCGTCGTCGTGGATGTTGCTGTGAGCAACGGACGGGCGGAGCGCGTGACGCTGCGGAACGTCCCGTCGTACTCGCATGCGCTGGATGCCTCGGTCGACGTGCCGGGGCTGGGCAAGGTCACGTACGACCTGGCGTACGGCGGGAACTTCTACGCGATCCTGCCGCTGGAACAGCTCGGCATCCCGTTCGACCGGGCGGAGAAGGACCGCATCCTGAAGGCCGGCCTGGACATCATGGACGCGATCAACGCCACCGATCGTCCGGTGCATCCGCTCGATCCGGGGATCAACGGCTGCAAGCACGTGCAGTTCACCGCTCCGGGCGAGAACGGCGCCGACTCCCGCAACGCGATGACGATCCACCCCGGCTGGTTCGACCGTTCCCCGTGCGGCACGGGTACGTCGGCCCGGATGGCGCAACTGCACGCGCGGGGCGAGCTCGCCCTGGACACGGACTTCGTCAACGAGTCGTTCATCGGCACCCGCTTCACCGGCCGCCTCGTCGAGGAAACCACGGTCGGTCCACACGTCGGCGTCGTACCAACAGTCACCGGCCGAGCCTGGATCACCGGCACCGCCAACTACCTCCTAGATCCCGACGACCCGTTCCCCACCGGCTTCGTCCTCTGAGAGCCGCGCCGGATCGTACGGTCCGGCGCACGGATTGCCACGCCCGCCCCAGGTCAGCGGTGCAGCTTGCTCTGCCAGTCGTCGGGGACGTTGCCGCCGGGGACGGACTGCGTCTCGGGGCGGGAGACAGGCGGGGCCAGCTCCGGGCCGTCGTAGTACTGCGACTCGCCGTAGTGCCAGAACCAGTCCTCGCCGGGCTCGAAGCTGCGGACGATCTGGTGGCCGGTTTCGGCGGCGTGCGCCGACGCGTGCTGAGCCGGCGACGAGTCGCAGCAGCCGATGTGACCGCACTGCGCGCAGCGCCGCAGATGGAACCACCAACCGTCGACGGCCAAACACTCCACGCATCCGGTACTGCTCGGGGGGACTGTGCTGTCGATACCAGGCGTTCCAGAAGTCATACGGCACATCCTGACCGGTCCACCCGCCCCGGACAAGCGACGTTTGTAGGACACCTCCTGTCCGCTACCTCCGACAGGCTGAAGGCATGACGATTCAAGGGAAGTCGACCATCACCCCGTACGTCGCGGCCAAGGGCGCCGACAAGTTCCTCGAGTTCGTGGAGCGCACGTTCGAGGTGCGCACGTCCGGCCGGTTCGCGAACGAGGACGGCACCGTCGGCCATGCGGAGATCACCGTCGGCGAGTCGGTGCTGATGACGTTCGACGCGGCGCCCGAGTGGCCGGACACGCCCGCGTTCCTGAGCGTGTACGTCGACGACGTCGAGCGGACGTACCAGCGAGCGCTGGACGCGGGCGCGACCGTCGTGACCGAGCTGCTGTACTCCGGCATCACCGGCGACCGCGGCGGCCGGGTCAAGGATCCGCTGGGCAACATCTGGTGGCTGCAGACCCATGTCGAGGATGTCGACCTGAGCACGGTCCACGAGCGGTTCGCGGACCCGGCGGAGCTCGCGGTCATGCGTCGTGCGCAGGAGTCGTTCCGGGACGAGATGCGCAGCCGTACTAAGAGCTGATCAGCCGCACCGGCTGGCCCGGGCGGACCTGGGCGCAGGCGTCGAGGTCCGCCGAGGCGACGTACGCGATGACCGGGTAGCCGCCGGTCACGGGGTGGTCGGCGAGGAAGATGACCGGCGTGCCGGACGGCGGGATCTGGATCGCTCCGCGGGTCATACCTTCGCTGGCGAGTTCGCCGGTACGGGCGCGTTCCAGCGGCTCACCGTCGAGGCGGACGCCGACGCGGTTGCTGTTGGTGCTCACCTCATAGACCTGTGAGGTGAGGGATGCCCAGCCGGCGTCGGTGAACCAGTCCCGTCTTGGGCCCGGGGTTACTCGCAGTTCCACCTGGCCGGCGGCGGGATGGCGTACGGGGGCCTGATCTACGCCAGGCATCGGATGCACTGGCGAACCGACCCGCAGCGTTTGCCCGGCAACGAGTGGTGACGGGCCGAGGCCGGACAGCAGGTCGGTGGAGCGGGAGCCCAGGACGGGCGGTACGTCGATGCCGCCGCGGACGGCCACGTAGGTGCGCAGGCCGCTGACCGGTGCGCCGAACCGCAGGACCTCGCCGGACCGAAGGAGGGTCGGGGCGTTCAGGGGTACGCCGGTGCAGGGTGCGCCGGTGATGGCGACGAGGAGGTCGTTGTCGGCGTGGACGACGAGGCCGCCGTAGGTGACCTCCAGTGCGGCTGCGCCGACCTCGTTGCCGACCAGCCGGTTCGCCAGCGCGTAGGACGACCGGTCGCAGGCGCCGGACGCGGGAACGCCGAGGGCCGCTTGGCCGGCCCGTCCGCGGTCCTGGATTGTTGCCAACGGCCCCGTTTCGAGAACGGTCAGGCTGCTCATCCACGACCCGCGTCGACGAACCGGACCCGGCGCCCGGGGTAGAACAGTGCGGCAGGTTCGCGGTCGGCGTCGAAGATCCGTACCGACGTACGGCCGATCAGCTGCCACCCACCCGGGGACTCGCGCGGGTAGACCCCGCTGAACTCGCCGCCCAGCGCGACCGCACCGGCCGGAACCTTCGTCCGCGGCGACGTCCTGCGCGGGACGTCCCAGTCGCCGACCGAGGTCAGATACCCGAACCCCGGGGCGAACCCGGAGAAGGCGACGGTCCACTCATCGGCGGTGTGCCGGGCGATCACGTCGGAAGGGGTGCACCCGAGCAGGCCGGCGACGTCACCGAGGTCCTCGCCGTCGTAGACGACCGGGACCTCGATCAGGTCACCCGTCGCCCGGCGATCGCGGGCCGGCGTCAGGTCGTGCAGCGTACGGGACAAGGTGGCGAGGTCGCCGGTCGTGGTGACGAGGATCGTACGAGCGGCCGGAACGATGTCGACCAGGTCGTCCGGCGGATCGGCGCTCAGGGCGGCGTAGTACCCGAGTACCTCGTCGAGGTCGTCCAGCTCCACCAGCAAGGCCCGGTCCCCGGAAGGCAGGATCCGCATCAGCCTGCGAACGGGCGCAACGGGACGCCCGCTCCCTCCAGCGCGCCACGCACCCGCCGGGCGATCTCGACGGCGCCCGGGGTATCCCCGTGGACGCAGATCGACGCTGCTTCGACGACGAACGAGCCGCCGGCGTGGTCGCGGATCGCCTGGCCGGTCGCCATCGCCGTACAACGGGCGGCGATCTCGTCCGCGTCGTGCAGGACGGAACCGGCCTCGCTTCGCGGCACCAGCGTGCCGGACGGCGTGTACGCACGGTCCGCGAAGGCCTCGTGGACGACCTTGAGCCCGGCCTCGCCGGCGAGCCGCAGCCATGCCGAACCGGGCAGTCCCAGCACCGGAAGGGTCTTGTCGTACTCCGCGACGGCGGTCACCACCGCGGTCGCCTGCTCGAGGTGGTGGCCGATGGTGTTGTACAGCGCCCCGTGCGGCTTCACGTACCGGACCCGGTCGCCCGCGATCCGCGCGAACGCGTCCAGCGCGCCGAGCTGGTACACGACCTCATCGCGCAGGACCGCCGGCTCCACATCCAGGAAACGCCGGCCGAACCCGGCCTTGTCGGCGTACCCGACGTGGGCGCCGATCGCGACGCCGCGCTCGACCGCCTCGGCCGTCACCCGGCGCATGATCGACGGGTCGCCCGCGTGGAAGCCGCAGGCGACGTTCGCGCTCGTCACCACCTCGAGCAGCGCCGAGTCGTCACCCATCGACCAGGAACCGAAGCCCTCGCCCAGGTCCGCGTTGAGGTCCATGCGTTTGAGCGTAAGGATTGTTGAACAATCCTGCAAGAGGCTTGTTCCACTTTTCCCGCCCAGCTGGGATGATGCAGAGATGACTGAGACCGGCCGCCAGGCCTGGCTGCGGACCGTCGCGGCCGACGTCGCGCGGCTGGACCGGAGCAGCTCGGCGGAGCGGGCCGCGGACATCCTCCGCCGCAGTATCACCGAGGGTGCGCTGCCGCCCGGCGCCCAGCTGTCCGAGGTCGAGCTGACCGAAGTACTGGAGGTCAGCCGGAACACGCTTCGCGAGGCGTTCCGGCTGCTCACCCACGAGGGCCTGCTCGTCTACAAGCTGCATCGCGGCGTGTTCGTCCCGGAGCTCGGCGAGCAGGACGTGATCGACCTGTACCGGCTGCGCCGCGTCCTCGAGGTCGACGTCGTACGCGGCCTGGCCGACCGCGATCCGGAGCTCCCGGCGAGCCGGCTCGAACCGCTGCACGACGACGTCGAAGCGGCCGAGGCGGCGGCGCAGGCGGATCGCTGGCCTGCTGTCGGTACGGCGAACATGCGCTTCCACGAGCACCTGATCGGGCTCGCCGACAGCTCACGGATGGACGCGATGACCGGCCGGCTGCTGGCCGAGCTGCGGCTGTTGTTCCACGTGATCGCGGCGCCGCGCGAGCTGCACGAGCCGTACATCGAGCGCAACCGCGGGCTGTTCGAGCTGCTCGAGGCGCGCAAGTACGAGCAGGCCGCGGCGGACCTGCACGAGTACCTGCTCGACTCCGAGCAGGGCATCCTGGCCGCCTTCCGGGATAAGGGCTTGCAAAGCCAACCGCCAACCTGAGTTGATGAGTCAAACCGTCAGCAGCAAAGGGGAGCACAGGTCATGACCGAAACCGACCAGACGCCGAAGTCCTACCGCCCGATCGACGCCAAGGGTTTCCGGGACTTCGTCTCCCGTGGCTGGGGGCCGGTCGACCGGTCGGTGACGGTGCCGGAGGGGCTCGCCAAGGCGGCCGCCGAGCATCGGCGCAAGCTCGCCGCCGCGCTGCCGGGCCGGCGGATCGCGCTCGCGGCCGGCCGGGCGCCGGTCCGGTCGAACGACACCGACTACCAGTTCCGCGCCGACAGCGACTTCGTCTGGCTGACCGGTTGCCAGGCGGAGGGCGCCGTACTCGTGATCTCCGGGGACGGCGACGCGACGTTGTACCTGCGCGAGACGGCCGGCCCGGACGAGGCGGACTTCTTCGCGAACGCGCGCGACGGTGAGCTGTGGATCGGCCCGGTGCCCGGCCTTAAGGACTGGTCGGACGCGCTGCAGATCGCCTGCCGCCCGATCGAGGAGCTGCCCGCGGCGGTGCGCGGCGCTGTTCCGTTCATGTTGTCGGTCCCGGGGGTCGAGCCGATGCTCGACGCGCTCGTCCGTACGTCGCCCACCGACGGCAACGCGCTCCGCCAGACCCTCGCCGAGCTGCGTCGGATCAAGGACGACTGGGAGCTCGACCAACTGCGCGAGGCCGTCGCGGTCAGCGTGCAGGCGTTCGGCGACGTCGCGAGCGAGCTGCCCGAGGCGATCCGTGGCGGCGGCGAGCGCTGGCTGCAGGGCACCTTCGACCGGCGCGCGCGGACCGCCGGCAACGGCGTCGGCTACGCGTCGATCGTTGCTGCTGGCAACCACGCGCCGGTGCTGCACTGGGTCCGCAACGACGGCCCGGTGAACGAGGGTGACGTGATCCTGCTGGACGCCGGCGTCGAGACCCGTACGCTCTACACCGCCGACGTGACCCGGACCTTCCCGGCCACCGGTGAGTACACCGCGGCGCAGCGGCAGGTGCACGACCTGGTGCACAAGGCCCAGCTCGCGTCGCTCGACGCCGTCAAGGTCGGGGCGCCGTACCGCGCCTTCCAGCACGAGGCGCTCCGCGTCCTGGCCGAGGGCCTGCGGGACTGGGGTCTGCTGGACGCGTCCATCGACGAGCTGCTCGGCCCGGACGGTCAGCACCACCGCCGGTACATCGTCTGCGGCACCGGCCACTACATCGGCCTCGACGTCCACGACTGCGACGCGTCCCGGCCGGAGGCGTACTTCGCCGGCACCATCGAGGCCGGCATGGCGCTCGCGGTCGAGCCGGGCCTGTACTTCCACCCCAACGACGAGACCGTGCCGCCGGAGCTGCGCGGGATCGGCATCCGGATCGAGGACAACGTGGTGGTGCACGAGGACCGGCTGGAGATCCTCACCGAGGCGCTGCCGATCACCACCGACGGCCTCGAGCAGTGGACCCGCTCCCACCTCGGAAAGTAATCAAAATTACCGGTCACGAACAGTAACATTCGCCGCAAGCGCACGATGTAGTAGACGGGGGAGGGCTGATCTCGGCTCGGCGCGTGGCTGTGGGGGGCCGCGTACCACGCGCCAAGCCGAGGCAGCCTCAACTGGGGCCAAGGGGGACCCAGATCCCTGGGTACGGGGAGTAGTCATCATGAATCTACGGGTGCGCGTAATGAACTGCGGCGACCGGCACTGGTACGCCGACATCGACGACGCTGACGATCCGCAACCGGACGATCCGTTCTGGTTCGTCGACAACTGCCGGAGCCAAGCACAGGCCTTGAAGACCGCCTGCACCGAGCTCCAGCTGATGTCCGGTCGGCTGGTCCGCGGTGATCAGCTGGACCGGGTGCTGGAAATCACCGGCGTCCCGGTCTGACCGATCAGGCCCGGGTACGGCGGCGCAGGTGCCGCCGCGCTTCGGCACGCCCCGCGGACCCGAACCCGGCCGGATTGACGGCGCCCGGCAGACCGCCGTACCGTCCACAACGTCAGTCAGTACAACAGCCGCATGAACCCGTGCGGGAGAGACCCGGGCCGGCCAGCTTTCGGAACCCGGGCGCCGTAGGAGCAACTCTCCCCAAGAATCTCTCAGGCACCTTCACCGCGCGGGCGAGGCACCTCTGGAGGGCATCCGCCCAACAGAGTGGGGAGGACACCAAACGGTCAACGGCGACCGGAAGGAACCTCCACACGATGGCGATCAGTGTCTTCGACCTGTTCAGTATCGGGATCGGCCCGTCGAGCTCCCACACCGTGGGTCCGATGCGCGCCGCCCGGACCTTCGCACTCGGCCTCGCCGCCGACGGCCTGCTGGGCGCGACGGCGACCGTCGAGGCGCAGCTGTTCGGATCGCTCGGGGCGACCGGCCACGGGCACGGCAGCAACAAGGCGGTGCTCCTCGGTCTCGAGGGCGCCGACCCGGAGACCGTGGCCACACACTCGGTCGACGCCCGCGTCGAGACGATCCGCGAGCGCGGCCGGATCCTGCTGGCCGGCAGCCACGAGATCACGTTCGACGAGAACACCGACCTGGTGATGCACCGGCGCAAGGCGCTGCCGTACCACCCGAACGGGATGATCTTCGTCGCCCGCGGCGCCGACGGCGCCGTACTGCGGGAACGTACGTACTACTCGGTCGGCGGCGGCTTCGTCGTCGACGAGAACGCCGCCGCGGGGGACCGGATCGTACTGGACACCACCCCGCTGAAGTACCCGTTCACCACCGGCGCCGAGCTGCTCGACCGGTGCCGCGAGTCGCAGCTGTCGATCAGCGAGGTGATGCTGGCGAACGAGCTCGCCTGGCGGACCGAGGCCGAGATCCGCGCCGGGCTGCTGCACATCTGGCAGGTGATGCAGGACTGCGTCCGCGAGGGCTGCGAGACCGAAGGCATCCTGCCCGGCGGCCTGAAGGTGCCGCGGCGCGCGCACGCCCTGCACAAGAAGCTCAGCCAGGACCCGTGGTCGGTGGACCCGCTCAAGGTGATGGACTGGGTGAACCTGTTCGCGCTCGCGGTCAACGAGCAGAACGCGTCCGGCGGCCGGATCGTCACCGCGCCGACGAACGGTGCCGCAGGCATCATTCCCGCCGTACTGCACTACTACCGGCGCTTCGTACCCGGGGCGACCGAGGACGGGGCCGTACGGTTCCTGCTGACCGCCGGCGCGATCGGCGTGCTGTACAAGGAGAACGCGTCGATCTCCGGTGCCGAGGTCGGCTGCCAGGGTGAGGTCGGCTCCGCCTGCTCGATGGCCGCGGCCGGTCTGTGCGAGGTGCTCGGTGGTACGCCACAGCAGGTCGAGAACGCTGCCGAGATCGCGATGGAGCATAACCTCGGGCTGACCTGCGACCCGGTCGGGGGCCTGGTGCAGATCCCGTGCATCGAGCGGAACGCGATGGCGTCGGTGAAGGCGATCAACGCGGCCCGGATGGCGATGCACGGCGACGGCGTGCACGTGGTCACCCTCGACAAGGTGATCAAGACGATGCGCGAGACCGGCGCCGACATGAAGGTCAAGTACAAGGAGACGTCCCGCGGCGGCCTCGCCGTCAACGTCATCGAGTGCTGACCAGGTAACAGCAGTACCAGGCTGTCACCGGGCGCGCGGGTAATACTGGGAGCATGAGCGAGCTCGGGAGGACGCTGCACGCCTGGCGGGATCGGGTGGCTCCTTCGGAGGTCGGGCTGCCGGCCGGCGGGAACCGGCGCGCGCCCGGGTTGCGGCGTGAGGAACTGGCGTTGCTCGCCGGGTTGTCGGTCGACTACATCGTGCGGCTGGAGCAGGGGCGGTCGGACTCGCCGTCGGCACAGGTACTGACCGCGCTGGCCCGGGCGCTCCGGCTGTCCGATGCCGAGCGCAACCATCTGTTCGTGCTGGCCGGCGAGGTGGAACCGTCGTCCGGGCGGATCTCGGCGTACATCCCACCCGGGGTGCAACGGATCGTGGACCAGTTGGACGGCGCACCGCTGTGCGTCTGCGACGCGGCCTGGACGATCATCACCTGGAACCCGTTGTTCGCCGCGATGGCCGGCGACCCGTCAGCGTGGCACGGGCGGCAGCGGAACATCATCTACCGGCACTTCGTCGCGCCCAGCGACCGCCTCCTGCAGACGCCGGAGCAGGCGCGGAACTTCCGGATCGCGATGGTCACCGACCTGCGCGCGTCCCTCGCCCGGTACCCGCACGACCCGGACCTGCGCGCGATGATCGACGACCTGCGGACCGGGTACGAGGAGTTCGCCCAGCTGTGGGACCAGCCGGTGATCGGGTTCCACCAGTCGGAGCGCAAGCTGATCCGGCACCCGGTGGTCGGTACCTTCGACATCGACTGCGACATCCTCGCCGTACCGGGGAGCGATCTGCGGATGGTCGTCTACACCGCCGCCCCGAACACCGAGGCCGCTGAGAAGCTCCGGTTGCTGTCGGTGGTCGGGTTGCAGACGTTGACCTGAGCAATCAGGTGACCCACCGCATTGCTACGACTGCGTATTCGGTTGTTCATTACTAGACTTTCAAGTCCTGGTGTGGAATTTCTTCCAAGGGCTGTTTGAAACGCCTGGCGACCCGATACTCTGCGGGACTTGTGAATCCGATGTCCGCCAGGGTTTCCCGGCGCCGCCGTCAGGTCGCCGCCGGCGTGAGCGTCGTGGTCGGCGGATACCTCGTACTGGTCCTGATCGCCCTGCTCGGCGGTCCGCGGATCGGGGCGCCGTTCCTGCCGCTGCCCGGCGCCGGCCCCGAACCGGCCAGCCCGACCGCCGCATCCCAACCCGGTCGACCGAGCGAGAACATCGCGATCCCGCACACCACCACTTCGACGCCGGGCGGCCCGCCCTCCTTCGCCGCAACCACTCCGTTGCCGACAGCAACCAAACCCGGCGAGGTCGACCTCCCGGCCGGCATCACCACGACGCCGTACCCGTCTCCCACGGACGGCACGCCGACCCCGCAGATCGTCGAGACCATCGTCCCGACCATCCCACCGGCCACCCGCCGCCCCCCGACCGCAACCCCGCCGACAACCGACCGCAACACACCGGCCCCACCGACCGCCACCCCGACCACAGCGTCACCAAGCCCAACAGCTCCACCGACAACCCCGAACGACCCAGGCAACAGCGGCGGCCTCGGCAGCGCCCTCGGCCGCCTCCTCCACAAACTAGGCCTCTGACGCGCGTGTACGTGTGTTAGGGTTGGTACATGTCGATGAAGCGCACGAACGTCTACGCCGATCCCGAGGATCTGGCGCTGATCAAGGACGCCTCTCGTCGGCGTGGGATTCCGGAAGCCGAGATCATCCGCGAAGGCATCCACCTCGCCGCGATGGCGAACCGGGTGTGGGACGAGCCGCTCGACTGGCCGACGTTCGACGGGAGCGGTGAGCCGGTGACGAAGGACGAGATTCGCGACGAGGTCGCCCGGCGTGCCCGGTGATCCTCGTCGCCGATACCTCGGGCATCATCGCTGCCTTCGATCGCAACGCACCGGAAGGCCCCTCCTGCCGAAAGCTTCTGCAGGAGGCTGGAACGGTCATCCTGTCGCCACTCGTCCTTGCCGAGGTGGACCACCTGGCCCGTGCCCGTCTCGGTGCGACAGCACGCTCGACGATTCTCGAGCTGCTGACCACACAGGTGCAACGGATGCGGTTTCAGGTTCCGGACATCGGCGCCGAGACCTTGGCGACCGCGCTCACGGTGATCAACCGCTATGCCGACCTCGACCTCGATCTCGCCGATGCGATCTCCGTCGCGCTGGCCGCCGATTACCGCACCGACGCCGTTCTGACACTTGATCGGCGCGATTTCCGGGCGCTGCGTCCGCTGACGCCGCATAAAGCATTCCGGTTGTATCCGGACGATCTTTAATATGCCTCGACCTCGGTGGTGTCGGCGTTGCCGCCGGGGCGGGGTTGGAGGTTTACCTGCCAGCCCTGGTTCCTCGCGAAGGTCTGGTCGAACTTCTTGAACGAGCAGCCCGCGCGGAACTTGCGGTGTGCGGCGTCCCAGTCGGAGCCGGACTTGAAGTACAGCCGGTAGGCGCCACCGATCTGGTCGAGGGTCGCGCTCTTGGTCGCCTGGAGGTAGACCATGATCTGCGGGCTGCTCGGCGGCTGGCCGTCCGCGACGACCGAGATCGCGACGTCCTTCGCCGTACCGTTGGTGATCTTCAACCGCCCGAGCCCGTCGGCGCCCCGCCGGACCAGGACCGTGCCGCTCGCGGGCCGTGCGTCCTTCGGCGCCGGCCCCGGATCGGGCAGCGTCTTGCCGAACGTCAGCTTCAACCGCTCCAGCTGGTCGAGCGCGGTACCCAGGTCGGTGCGCACCTGTCGTTGCACCTTCTGTGAGGTGTACGGGGCTCCGCCGCAGCGTGCGTCGTCCTCGGTTTGATCGGCCGAGCTCGTCAGCCGGCTCGCGGCGACGCCGATCCGTTCCTGCAGCAGTTGGTGTACGGGGTTCAACCGGGACGTCACGGTGATCGCGGCCAGCCGGATGCCGATCGTGTTCAGCGACTGCGCGAGCGCGACCATCGCCGCGCTCAGTCCCTCGGCGGTCCGGACGCGGGTCAGCCGCTGCGACGTGATCGCGAGCACCTGGTCGATCCGGGTCAGCTCGGCCTGGTACGCCGCCGTACCCAACGGCCCGGCCGGCGTCACCGTCGCCGCCGGTGCCGGTTCCGGTTCCGGCACAGCACTACTCGCCACCGACGCCACCGGACTCGGCGCAGGATCCGACGCCCCGCCACAGCCCGCCACCAAACACACCCCGATACAGAGCGCAAGCCAGCGCATCCCCACCCCACCCCCCAGGTCCCCACCCGTGCTCAGTAAGGGTAAGGCATCAGTCCCGTGGTGCGGGACGGACGAACGGGAAAGCCAGCGTGCTGCGGATGTTCTGGCCGGTCAGCATCATCATTACCCGGTCCACGCCGATCCCGAGTCCGCCGGTCGGAGGCATCGCGTACTCGAGCGCGGACAGGAAGTCCTCGTCCAGCGACATCGCCTCGGGGTCGCCGGCGGCGGCCTTCAGCGACTGTGCGGTGAGGCGGCGGCGCTGCTCGACCGGGTCGACCAGTTCGGAGTACGCGGTACCGATCTCGGCACCGAACGCGACCAGGTCCCAGCGCTCGGCGAGCCGGGGTTCGGAGCGGTGGTTGCGGGTCAGCGGCGACGTCTCCAACGGGAAGTCGGTGTAGAACGTCGGCACCGTCGTGTTCGGCTCGACGAGCTCGTCGTACAGCTCCAGCACCAGTTCGCCCGCGGACATCTCGAACGTCGTGTGCACGCCGTGTTCCGCACACAGCTCCCGGAGCCATGCGACCGGGGTGTCGACGTCCACGGACACCCCGGCAGCCTGGCCGACCGCGTCGTGCACGGTGACCACGGGCCACTCGCCGGAGATGTCGATCTCCTCGCCGTCCCGCCGTACGACGGGCTTGCCGTAGACCGCGATCGCCGCCTCGATCAACAGCTCGCGGGTCAGCTCACGCATCACCACGTAGTCGGCGTACGGCTGGTAGGCCTCGACCGAGGTGAACTCCGGGTTGTGGGTCGCGTCGGCGCCCTCGTTGCGGAAGTTGCGGTTCAGCTCGAAGATCTTGCCCATCCCGCCGACGCTCAGCCGCTTCAGGAACAGCTCGGGCGCGATCCGCAGGAACAGGTCGGTGTCGTAGGCGTTGATGTGGGTGACGAACGGCCGCGCGTTCGCGCCGCCGTGCACCGCCTGCAGCATCGGCGTCTCCACCTCGACGAACCCGCGCGCCTCGAAACCGTTGCGCAGGGCCCGTACCGCGGCGCTCCGTTGCTGCATCATCCGCAGCGAGTCCGGGTTCATCACCAGGTCGATGTGGCGCTGCCGGACCCGTGCCTCGGGGTCGGTGAACCCCTTCCGCTTGTCCGGCAACGGGTGCAGGCACTTGGCCGCCATCGTCCACGTGGTCGCCGCGATCGACAGCTCGCCGCGGCGGCTCGTGACGATCTCGCCGGTGACGCTGACGTGGTCGCCGATGTCGACGAGTCGCCGCCACTGGTCCAGCGGTACGTCGCCACACGCGTCGGCGGTCAGCATCACCTGCAGCTGGGTCAGCCCGTCCTGCAACTGCGCGAACGACAGCCCGCCGTGGTCCCGCATCCGCAGCACCCGGCCGGTGACGGACACGGCGTGGCCGGTGTGGTGGTCCGGCGGGAGGTTCGGGTACAGCTCGCGGACCCGTTCCAGCGTCTCGGTACGCGGCACGCTGACCGGGTACGGGTCGATGCCTGCGGCAACAAGCTCGGCCAGCTTGGTCCGCCGGATCTGCTCCTGCTCGGTGAGCTTCCGGGTCGGCAGCGCGGGCCGTAGCAGCTCGTCCTCCTGCTCGCGTACGGCCGTTGCGAACACGCCGCCGTCCGTAGCCCTGATCGCGTGCCGCTCGGCCGCCTCCACGGTGTCTACACGTGTCCACGGCCGTGGCGCGGGCAGGAAGCCCTCCGCCGTGCCCGCAGCGAGGACGACCTGGGCGAGCGACGCGCCACGCGAGTAGCACATCAGTCGCGGTGACCAGCGCGGCAGGTACTTCTCGTTCGACTGGTAGAGACTTTCCAGTTGCCAGAAACGGGACGCCCCGGTCAGCAGCGCGTTCGTGAGTCGCAGTACCGGGCCGGCGCCGACGCGTTCGGCGTCGCTGAAGATCTCGCGGAACATCGCGAAGTTCAGCGAGATCCGGTGGATCCCGAGATCGTGACCCGCCTCGATCAGCGAGGTGACCATGAACTCCATCAGCCCGTTCGCGGACTCCGGGTCGCGCCGCATCACGTCCAGCGACACCCCGCGCACTCCCCACGGTACGAACGACAGCAACCCGCGGACGATGCCGGCGGAGTCCCGCGCGATCACCATCACGCACCGCGCGTCGGCCGGGTCGCCGAGCCGCCCGAGCGCCATCGAGAACCCGCGCTCGGTCCGCGCCCCGCGCCACTTCTCGGTGAGATGGACGTACTCCGCCAGCGCTTCGGGGGACAGGTCCCCGTGCCGTACCACCTCCGCGTGGTACCCCGCCCGCTGCACCCGCGTGACCGCCTGGCGTACCGGCCGCATCGTCCGGCCCTCGAGGGTGAAGTCGGCGACGTCGATGATCGCCTCGTCGCCCATCGACAGGGCGCGCAGCCCGGCGTCCACGTACGCGTGCGCCGCCTCCTCGCTCGCGGACAGCACCGCGGGGGACCAGCCGTACCGGCGGGCTTCGGCGAGCCAGCGCTGGATCGCGGCCGGCCAGGCGGCCGGGTCACCGAGCGGATCGCCACTGGCCAGGCTGACCCCGTTCACCACCCGGTACGCGATCGCGGCGTCGTTGCCCGGGGCGAACACCACCGCCTTGTCCCGGCGGGTGGCGAAGTACCCGAGGGAGTCGCGTTCGCCGTGCAGCAGGAGCAGGCGCCGTACTTGGAGCTCCTCGGGCTGGGTGAGGTACCGGACCCGCTGGACGGAGCGGAGGAAGATCCAGAACGCGACCACCAGCGAGGCCGCCGAGATCGCGCCGACGGTCAGGCCGATCCAGCCGTGGCCCTCGTGGCCGCCCATCTTGCTGCGGGACTGCCCGAGCGCGGCGATCACGGCCCAGCCGATCTTCTGCCGCTGGCCGGACAGGGTCCGCGGGAACAACTGGGTGAGGGTGATGCTGACCGCGATCGAGATCAGCATGCCGAACACGAGTGCGCCGATCGCGAGCCGGCGGCTACCGGGTGCCAGCCGGGCCGGGAACGCGCCGCGGATCTGCCACAGCAGGACGACGATGGCAGCGATCACGACCGCCTGCACGATGCCCCACTCCAGGTCCTGGACGCTGGCCGGGCCGAAGTCGCGGAGCAGTTCCGCGTCGGTCGGGTTGGCCAGCCGGACACTGGTGAACGCGATCCCGGCGATCTGCGCCAGGAACCAGAGCGCCTCGAAGACCCACAGCACCCAGAGCAGCGCGGCGCGCTTGCCGCGCAGCAAGGCACTGCCGACGACTGCGAGGTAGACGGCGGAGAAGATCGTGTGCCCGGCCGGGATGCCGACGAAGTCGAACGCGATGTCGACGTGCTTGACCAGCCTGGGATTCGCGACATGCAACGGGATTGCAACAAACGACCAGACCGAGGCCAGCACGACGACGCGGCCCACCCAGACCGCGGCTCGGTGTTGCCACACCGGTACTACTGCTGTTTGCTCCGACCGCACCAGCCGATCATCCCATTAGTTTGCTGAGACTTCGGTCGACCTAGGTCTACCCAGACAGTACAGCTGACGCTACAGCCAATACTTTGGTTGACATGCCACGCTGACGACTATGGCGCTTGTCCCGTACCGCCTGGTCCGCAACCTGCTCGTCGTGGCCGCCGTGCTCTACTGCAGCCTGCTGCTGGAAGCGGCTGCCGGGTTCCCGCTGGACATCCACAGCTCGTTCCTCAGCGAGCTCGGCGCGAAGGACCAGTCGACCAGCCTGTACGCGCGGGGGATGGACCTGTCGAGCAGCGTGCTGACGCTGGTCGCGGTTCTGCTCTCCCGGCGCGCGGCCAACCGGCGGTGGGACGTGGCCGGCCTGCTGATCAGTACGGCGCTGTTCGCCGTCGGGACGATGTTCGACTCGTTCTTCCCGATGGAGTGTGCACCATCGGCCGGCGAGGCCTGCCGGAGCGCCGAAGGCGGCGGCCAGGCCGGAGCGGCGCTGGTGCTGCACGAGGCGACCTCGACGATCGCAGGCGCCGGCACCATCGCTCTCGGCGTCTTCGCGGTCCTGGTGCTCTGGAGGTGCGGCTGGGGCGGGTGGCTGAGCAAACTGGTCGCGGCGCTCGCCGCCGGGGTCGTGGTGACCCAGGTCTGGCTGGGGACAGTGGTGGCCTACGAGACCCTGAGCGGTGCCGACGTGATCGCACCGGGTCTGCTGCAACGAGCCTCGACCTTGGTGACCTGCGTAATGCTGGCGACGGCATTACCAGGTCTGAGGCAGGCTTGTCCCGATGACCGTGACCTGGATCGTGGTGCCCGGCCTGGCTGAGACTCCGGAGGAGTTCAGCCGGGTCGTCGAGTTGCTGCCGGACCTCGACGTCCGCGTCATCGATCCGTGGCGTACGCCGATCACGTCGGACGTGGACACGCTGCGCGCCGCAGCCGGCCTGTCGCCGGACGCGGAGCTCGGCCTGGTCGGCCATTCGATCGGTGGGCTCGCCGTTCTGCGCTGGGCGCTGACGCGGCCGGACGAGGTGTCGCGGCTCGTACTGGTGGACAGCAGCCTCACGTCGGAGACCGGGTGGCGCCCGTTCTACCCGGGGATGCCAGGCGACCGGGCGGTGCGTTCGGTGGCGCGGCTGCTCGGGAGGGTCGGCGTACCGCAGTTGCTCGGTCCCGCCGTACGGCGGCTGATCGTGCGGCTCGGTAGCAAGTACAACCGCGACCTGCTGTCGAGAGCAACCGCCAAGAGCAGGTACGGCGGCCGCGATTCGTGGCTGCTCTTCTGGGACGAGCTGGCCGGCAGCTGGGAGTTGGCCGCCGAGGTAGGCAGGCTGGTGGCCGCCCCGATCGGCAGCATCGCGCCCACCTCCCTGTTGGTGGCAACCGGCGGCACCTCCCGTTTCACTGCCAAAGGCTGGCTCGCGGGCCAGCAACGCCTGGCTGACGCACTGAACGGAACGGTGGAAGTCCTGCCGGACTCCGCTCACCTGGTCCACCTGGATCTCCCAGACGCAATCGCCGCCACTGTCAAGAAGCCGTCACGGACTCGCGGCCAGCACAGCAGCTAGGCCTTCTCGTAGGTCGGTGACGAAGTACTCAGGGACCTCCAGCGACGGGAAGTGTCCGCCGGCTTCGGGGGACCGCCAGCGGACGATCTGCCGGTACCGCTGCTCCGACCAGGGCCGTGGGTACTTCTCGACGTCGGCGGGGTAGATGGTGATGGCGGACGGGACGTCGACCTTGAGCTCGGGGTCGAGTGAGGCGTGGCTCTCGTAGTAGATGCGGGCCGCCGAGGCGCCGGTCCGCGTCAGCCAGTACAGCGTGACGTCGTCGAGGATGCGGTCCCGGGAGATCCGTTCGAACGGGCTGTCCTCGGTGTCCGACCAGTCGGCGAACTTGTCCAGGATCCAGGCGAGCAGGCCGACCGGTGAGTCGACGAGCGAGTAGCCGATGGTCTGCGGCCGGGTTGCCTGCTGCTTCGCGTACGCCGCGCGGTGTTGCCAGAAGTCGTACGTTTCCTCGGTCCACCTGCGTTCGTCGTCCGTCAGGCCCTCGGTCGTCAGCCCGGGCGGTCCTTCCGCGAACGTCGTGTGGATGCCGAGTACGTGCGCCGGGAAACGGCCGGCCAGGACGGTGGTGATGTTGCCGCCCCAGTCGCCACCGTGGGCGGCGAACCTGGCGTAGCCGAGCCTGCCCATCAGTTCGACCCACGCAGCCGCGATCTTCTCGGTTCCCCAGCCGGTCGTGGCCGGCTTGTCGCTGTAACCGAAGCCGGGGAGCGACGGGACGACGACGTGGAACGCCGGTACGTCTGCGTTCTCCGGGTCGGCCAGCTCGTCCACCACGTCGACGAACTCGGCGATGCTGCCCGGCCAGCCGTGGGTCATGAGCAGCGGCGTCGCATCCGCGCGCGTGGACCGGCGGTGCAGGAAGTGGATGCCGAGGCCGTCGATGGTCGTACGGAACTGGCCGATCCGGTTGAGGCGCTCCTCGAACGGCCGCCAGTCGTAGCCCGTGCGCCAGTAGTCCACGACGTCGACGAGGTCGGCGAGCGGAACACCCTGATCCCAGCGGCGCTGGCCGGGCGTGGCGCCGTACACGGTCTCAGGCTCCGGCAGCCGCGCGGCGGTCAACCGCGCGCGCAGCTCGTCGAGCTCGGCGTCGGTCGCGTGGGCTTCGAACGCTTGTACGTCGTTCATCGGACCTCCTGTCGTTGGAACCGGCTAAGACGGTTCTAACAGGTTCCCGGCATGGGTCGCAACCGGCTAAGGTGGTTCCATGCGTGCCGGATTCCCCGATTTCCGTCTCGGTACCGTGCTGGCGACCAGCTTCACGGGGACCTTGTCGGAGCGCCTCGGCGAGCCCGTGGAGCGGATTCCCACGCCGCAGCGCCTCATCGACTGGCTGGCGGTCTACGGCCTCGCCGTCGACGCCTGCAGCACGGCCCAGCTCGACCTCGCCCGGGAGTTGCGTGAGTCGATCCACGCCGCCGCCACAGCCGCCGCGCTTCAGAAACCTCTCCCCGCCGCAGCCGTCCAGATCATCAACGAGCGCAGTGCTCAGGGGCGCCCCGCGGCCGTCCTGACCACCGAGGCCGAGCGCCAGTGGCGGATCGCGGGCGTGGAGGACGCCCTGAGCGTGATCGCCGCCGACGCCATCAGCGTCATCGCCGGCGAACGCGACGGACGGCTGGCCCTCTGCGCGTCGCCCACCTGCCAGGCCGCCTTCTTCGACACCAGTCAGAGCCGCACGCGCCGGTGGTGCGACATGAACACCTGCGGCAACCGCCAGAAGAAGTCCCGCTTCAATGCCAAGAAGGGTGAGCCTACGTAGTGCTGGTCATGGCTGGGGTCGGGAGCTTGCGCTGCCAGACCTCGTCCAGGGCCATCCGCATCGCGCCGGTCACCACCGCGTCCTCGGCCAGGGCGGAGAGCTCCAGCTTCGGGTGGTTGAGGGTGAGGAGGCGCAGCTGGTCCGCGATGGCGTCCAGCAGTACGGCGCCGGCGCGGGCGACGCCACCGCCGATGACGACGGCGGTCGGGTCCAGGACCAGTACGGACGGAGCAAGTGCGCGCGCGAACGTCCGGGCGACCTGCTGTACGACGGCCTGCGCGACCGGGTCACGTTCCGCCGCGGCGGCGAACACGTCCGCGGTGTCGAGCTGCTCTCCGCCGAGCTCGGCCAACCGCGACTGCGGGTTCTCCAGCGCGGCCTGACGCCCCAGCGCTGCGATCGCCTCCGACCCGACGGCGCGCTCCAGCGGGCCGCGGCTGTCGTCCGGGTTGATCACGTCGTCGGTGTCCGTGGCGATGAAGCCGATCTCTCCGGCGGCCCCGGTACCGCGGTGCAGCCGGCCGTCGATGACGATGCCCGCGCCGAGCCGCTCACCCCACTGGACCGCCAGGAGCGTGCCGGTACCGCCGCGCGCCGCGGCGATCGCCAGTGCGGCCAGGTTGGCGTCGTTGTCCAGCATGACCGGGCAGTCGAGCAGACCGCGGACGTGCTTGATCAGGTCGACCGCCGACCAGCCCGGAACACTCGGGACCAGCTGCACGCGGCCGGTGTGCTCGTCGACGATGCCAGGGCTCGCGGCGACCGCGGCCGCGACGTCCTCGGCCGGTACGTCGGCCTCGGCCAGCGCCTCGGTGATGACCTCACCGATGACGCCGAGCAGCTCCTGCGCGGTCCAGCCCGGTCCGGAGCGCCGTACGAGCGAAAGCTTCCGGCCGGCCAGATCGGAGACGCCGACGGTCACCCGGTGCGGGCCGACGTCCAGCCCGAGCACGGGCGCGGCGCGGCCGCGGAGCGAGACGCGGATGGCCGGGCGGCCGAGCGAGCGGTCCGCGGAATCGGGGCCGTGCTGCTGCAGCCAGCCGGCGTCCAGCAGCTCGTCGACGGCCTGGGCGACCGTCGGCCGGGCCAGCCCGGTGCGCTCGACCAGCTCGGCGACGCGCAACGGTGCGGGTGCGGACCGGCGGACCGCATCCAGGACCGCGGCGACATTGATCCGCCGCAGCATCGTCGTACCGCCGCCGCCGACCGTTCCCTTGCCCATGTCCGACCCCTTGCCTGCCACTCGCACAGTATAGAGAGCGAGCGTTCGTAAATACTGTCCAATTGGCGCTTCGGCTGGCGGATGCCGGTGCGTGCGTCGACAACTATCACCCCGCGGGTGCCGGATGCTCCAGTACACGCACCCTGCCCGGAATCGGGACTGTTCAGTCCTGAAGAACGGTCCTGGCGAAACTGCTCAGTGCCTCCCGGTCCGGTTGCTGGGTCTTGGTCATCAGGCTCGCCACGTGCTTCTCGACCGTTCGTGGCGAGATGTGCAGCCGGGACGCGATCGACTTGTTCCCGATCCGGTCCACCAGCAGCCGGCAGACCTCGTACTCCCGGGTGGTGATCCCCAGCTGCCGCAGGTACGCCGGGACCTGCTCCGACCCGCTCCGCCGCTGCGAGACGGTCGCACCGAGCTGCCGCATCAGCCCGCGGCACGCACTCGCCACCACCGCGATGCCCGCGGTGTGGAAGTAGTCCTCGGCCAGCCGCAACCACGCGACCGGTTCACCCCAGCCGTCCGCGGCGGCCGGCTCGGCCACCAGCCGCAGCCCGAGGTGCCGCGCCATCGGGAACAGCGCCGCGGTCTCCATCGCCTCCAGCATCTTGGCCTCGGCTGCCGCCGTCCGGCCGTCCCGGCCGAGCAGTACGGCGTGGGCGAACTGGACGAACTGCTTGTTCCACCGCATCCCGCTCGCCGCGGTCGCGGTGACCGCCTCGAAGTGCTCCCAGCCGTTCCGTCCCGACAGAACGCCGAGCAGCAACGCGAGGCCGTTCTTCCCGGAGAGGTGGAACGTGGTCGGGTTCTGCGCGTCGTACGCGAGGGCCTGCGCCAGCTCGGAGTCGGCCAGTTCGCGGTTCTCCTCCAGCAGTGCGCAGAACGTGCGCCCGAGGCCGTACGAGTACGGCAGCTCGTACGATGCCCGCTCGCCGCCCCAGTTCGCGATCTCGGCGAGCGTCGCCTCCATCGCGGACCGGCGGCCCTGGTGTGCCTCCAGGATCGCCTTCGTGGCCAGGAAGAACGTCGCCGACCGGCCGAGCCGCAGCCGCCGGGTGACCTCGACACATTCGTCGATGATCTCGGCGGCGCGCGCGTACTCGGCTCGCAGGATCAGCTGCTGGCCGAGCATGCTGTCCACGTCGTAGACCAGCGTGACGGCGCCGATCCGCAGCGCCTGCTGCCGGGAACGCTCCAGCTCGTCGCTGCCGCCGTCGGCGAGATAGACGCTGACCGCCTGGAGCATGTGCGAGACGACGCGTTGCAGTGTCATCCCGTGGTCCTCGGCGATCTGCCGGGCCCGGTGGAAGTAGTCGATCGACCGGTCGAGGTCGTGCTCGCGGGCGAGAATGCCCAGCAGCTGCAGGGCTTCGCAGGCCACGTCGGGAAGGTCGGCGCGTTCGGCCGCCGCGGCGGCACGGGTGGCCAGTTCGGCCGTGGTCTTCAGCCGTCCGGGGCTGGTCCGGGCGAACTCGAGGTTGGCGGCGACCACATCGATCGGCGCCAGGTCGGCGTCGCCGGCGTCGCTGCCGAGCAGCGACCGGGCGGTCGCGACGTGCTGGAGCGCGGCCGCCCAGCGGCCGGCCACCATCTCGGTGTTCGCGAGCTGGACGTGCAACGCGGCGACCTTGCGGCTGTCGAGATTGCGGTCGGCCAGCTCGTCGACGGTCGCGGCGTGCACGGCCAGCTGCTCGAAGCCGCCGGTCGCACTGAGCGCGAGCAGCAGGGCGCCGAGCACGTCGGCGCGATGGGCGATGTCGGGATCGGCTGCCAGCAGGGTGTTCGCGCGGTCCAGCAGGTTGGCCGCCGACCCGGTCGAGCCGTCGTCGAACGACCGGCGCCCGGCCAGCGCGAACAGCCGGCCGGCGCGGATGGTGTCGCCACCGGTCTCGGCGAGCTCGGCAACCATCGGGCACCACTCGCCGGGCAGCCCCGGATGCAGTTTCTCGACTGCGTCCGCGCAGCGACCGGCCAGGGCGGACCGTTCGGTCGGCGTCAGGCCGGCGAGCAACGACTCGGCGGTCAGCGGATGCCGGAACGCGTACCAGTCCGGCGCCGGCTCGTCCGGACCGACCAGCTGGGCGGCGACGCCGGCCCGGAGCGTTGCCAGCAGCAACCGTTCGTCCGTGCCCGTCGCCTCGCGGACGACGCTCAGCGGGAACCTGTGCCCGATCACGGCGGCCAGCACCAAGATGTCCCGCGACTGCTGCCCGAGCTGGGCGGTACGGCTCCCGATACTGCGCACCACCGCGGCCGGAACCTTCGTGTGCAGATCGTCGACCACCTGCACGCTGCCGTCCGGCCCGGACACCAGCTGTCCGCTGCGGTTCGCCTCCTGCAGCAGTTCCTCGACGATAAAGGGGATTCCGGCACTGTCGTCCCACAGCCGGTCGGCCAACTGCTCCGGCACGCTGTCGACCGGAACCTCCAGGCAACCAGCGGCGAGCTCGGCGACCTCGCTGCGCTGCAAGGGCTGCAGTTCGACCAGCGCGGCAGCACCGCGCTGCGCCGACAGTCGTGCCAGTTCGTACGCCGGGCACGTCTCGGACCGCAGCGTCGCGACGAGGGTGATCGGCTGGTCCTCCAGGTTGTCGAGCAGGTACTCGATCACGGCCAGCGTCTCCGGGTCGGAGCCGTGCAGGTCCTCGAGCACCAGCAGGCACCCGCGGTCCCGGCCCACCAGTGTGAGCAGTCGCAGTACTGCCTCTCCGAGTACGACCGGTGACGCAGCGGTGTCGTGCGCGCTGCCGTCGTCCCACTCCGGAACGAGCCGGCCGAGCACCTGCCGGTACGGCCCGAGGCCTTCCGTGGAGGGCATCTCGCCGCGCCGGATCAACGAGAGCAGTGCCTCGGTGAACGGGCGGAAGGCAACCATCGTGCCGATCGCCCCGACCCGTCCACGCAGCGTCGTCATGCCCGCGTCGAGGGCCTGGGTGGTGGCCGTCGCGGCGAGTCGGCTCTTGCCGATGCCGGGCTCGCCAACGAGGAAGATCGCACCACCGTGACCACCGCGGGCTCCGGCCAGCAGGTGGTGAAGGCTCTCGATCTCCCGGTCTCTGCCGACCACAGTAGGCGAGCGGGTCTGCATGGTTGCCAACCTTAACGAGGAATCGCTGTCACCGCAGACAGCTTGACCGAGGGCCGGCCCCCGCCGGCCCCCGGTCAAACGTTCGCTGGTCTCCGCAGCCGGCTCAGCCGCTGGTCGTCCACGGGATGCCGTTGGGGGCCATCACGGCAACTGCCATGGTGCTGAAGCCGACGACCCCGGCGAGGGCCATCGCCCGGGCGCCGACCTGGTGCCGCTTCGGCAGCGCGGGCGGGCCGAGCGGATCGGTGCGGTCCGGCGCCGCTTGCTGTTCGGCTGCCGGAGGTTCGTGCTGAACATCGTGGTGCTGGGCGGTCATGCTGTAACCCCTTGTCACACAGTGGGCTCCGGTGCTGTGCCCCACCTCGGCCCGGCGGTTGGTTGGAGCAGCAGCACGGACGGAACCTGTTCGGGGTACGCAAGACGGAGCAGTCCGTGGCCGATCCCTGCCAGACCGGTCAGCAGGCCTGGAGACGGTACGGCGTTGGGTGTCCCGCACTGCGGTCCGTACTGCTCTAGTACCGCGAGCACCAGCCCTGCACGACGTCGTCGTGCTGCCTCTGCGGCTGGGTACTCACGTGCGGCGAGCCACAGCAGTGGCTCCACCGCGCCGAACTCGCCGTGGCACAGACTGAGATCGGCGAGCACCGGACGTTCGGTTGCGGACCGCAGGTAAGCGTCGAGGTCCGCGGGTACTCCCGCCGTAGCCCGGGCCAGGGTGGTGCCGGCATCACCCGAACACCACCCGTGGCCGGCTGGACCGTTCCGGCGGTCCAGATCAGTTGCCGCTCGCGCAGCGTCGAGGTACCGGTCGCCAGGTGCGCCGTACTGCCCGAGCGCCCACGCGATGCCCTGGTAGCCACGAGCGAAGCCGTGGTCCGCTGCTACTCGGCCACGGAGGCCGCTCTCGACAGTGGCTACCAGTTGGTCCGCGTAGCGCTCGGCCAGCCGGCCGGCAGCCGGAAAGCCTGCTATTGCTTGCATCGCGGCCAGTCCGCCCGCCGCGCCTTCGGCGTACGACGGGAACTCGGCAGGGTCAGGTACGAGGCGTTCGCTGAGCTCCAGCGACGCTTCGAGCCAGGTGTTGAGGTCAGGGTCGTCCAGGAGCTCGGCGAGCCGGTGCAGGCCGTAGCTGATCCCGCCGAGACCGTGATAGCCCGGCCCGATCAGTTGGGCGGAATCCGGGTCGCCGGCGAGGGCTTCGAGCAGCCGCGGGATCGGACGGATCGCGTCGCGTGCCAGCTCGCTGTACACGTGTGCCCCGGTCAGTGCGCCGACCTGTGCGAGGAACAGCGCCGTTCCGGTGTAGCCGTTGGACAAGCCGGCGCCCATGGCGTTCACGGCCCAGTGGTGGTCGTCCAGAAGTTCGAGACCGAGCCAGTTGGCGGCGCCGTCGCGTTCACTGATCACCTGGGCCACGACCTCGTCGGCGATGTCTGTGGCGGCTGCGAGGAGACGGTCCGGGTCTGCTTCGTCAGTACCCACATGCGGCCGGGTAGCCGTACTCACGTGGCTGATCGGCTCTGGGCGAGTCGCCAGCGACGCGGAGATCAGCCAGGTCTGGCGGTGCTCGTCGACGTCGCCGAGGTTCCTGAGCTTGTCCTCGACGGCGGACAGGCCGTCGGTGGTCAGTACGTCGGCGACGCGTGTGCCGTCGGACGACCATAGGTCGCGGCTGTTCGGCTGCACGGTGAAGAGCGGTACGTCGCCGGCCCACAGGTCAGCGAGCTCGAACGGGACGATGGCGTGCAGCGACGCGTCCGCATCCCACAGCAGGTCCAGCAACTGACTGCGACCTGCTGCGTCGCGTAATGCGTCCGGGTGCGTCGACTCGTCGAGCAGACTCGTGTAGAGACGCGTACTGCGTGGCACGAAGCGGACCTGGTCCGAGGCGCACTGCGCGAGCAGTCCGTCCGTTCCGAGGAACTCGTCCCGATGCAAGCCGATCGCCTGGTACGCGCTCCGAAACCCCGTCAGCACAGCGATCTCGTACTCCCGCGGCTCCGTCAGCTGCCCGTCGAGCAGCGGCCGGTTCGCGGCGCGCCGCGCCTGCCCGGGACGCCGGACGAGGTGCATCGAGTCCAGCCCGGCGTCGGCCCAGGCGACCTCGCTGATCGGTGCCGACGAGCCGGCGTCACCGCCGAGCCCGGACATGTCCGCAACACCGTGTTCACTCGACACGAGCATCGGCAGCAGGGCGGTGCGGTACACCGAAGCCAGGAGCGATCGTTGCGCCGGATCGTTGCCCAAGGCATTCGACGGCCCGTGGCAGGGGTGGAACAGCGTCTCGACGTCCACCAGCACCGGCTGGTCGCCTGCGGCGATCAGGTTCTCGAAGTGCATGTCCGTGCCGTCCAGCACGTACAGCAGTGCCAGCAACGCGCCCTGCCGGCGGTAGAACCGGCGGACGCCGGCAGCGTCGTCGCAGGGCTCGTGGACGACGTACTCGAGCCAGCCGTACCCGTCGCGAGGGAGCAGACGAACCGTACGGATGCCCAGCGCGGTCTTGACGTTCAGCCAGTCCACGAACCCGTTGAAGTGCTCGTGCAGCTCGAGCGGCCGGGGCTTGTAGACCAGGCGCTGCCCGTCCTCGAAGGTGAGGATCGCGGTGCAACGCCCGCCGCGGTGCGGGTCGCCGCCGGGCTCGATCGCGATCAGCGCGCCGGGGTCCCGGCCGTTCAGCAGCCCCGTGACCAGTGACTCACGGTCCTCGGCGAGTCGTGCCAGCAGCTCGAGGTGTCCCTCGACGCCCTGACGGCACGACTCGCCCAGGACCCGGGCCAGCACCGGGTAGGCGGCCAGGAACTCCGCCAGCTCGCTCCCTCCGACGAGCCGGTGGGTGAAGTCCAGGAAGCGCGCGGCCGGGGTGTCACCGGCCAGCTCGCCGCGGTCGCGGGCCTGGGCGAGCTCCCGGACCAGCGTGCGGGCGGCCAGCTTGACCAGCCGCAGGCCCAGCCGCTGCAGGAAGGCCTCGGCCAGTACGCCGCTGTGGCCCGCCGCGGCCAGGTCCTGGCGGGCGGAGTCCAGCAGCGGCTCCAGGCAACGCATGAGCGCCTGCCGCCAGTCCGTGCCGGACCCATCCGTTGCCGCGGCCGCCCCACCTGACGTGTGGCCGCCGGTGGCACCGGTCCCTGCAGGGTCTCGACCGGCGGCAGGCGCGCTCGGTGGGAGAGAGGTACTGCGTTCCACGTACGCCGCCCAGGCAGGGGCGGTCAGTGCGTGGTTCAGCTCCTGCGGCCGCAGCCCGGCGGACCACCAGGTGGCCGTCCGGTCGGTGCGGGTCGCGGAGTTGAGCACGCGCTCAGGCTGTCATCGCACCCTGGGCCGGGGCATGGGGGATCGGCACCCATATTTGTCCCGCATCCGTGGCGTCACAGCGGGTGTCTGCCGTGAGGTGACGACCGGGTTCGAGCCGGTACGATGCCTGCGCCCTGCCCGCACCGGCAAGAGCCGCGATCACCCAAATTCCGGCCGCACCGGCAGCCCACGAACTGGGGGCTCGTCCACCGGAAGATGGGGGTGCTGTCCCCATGCGGCGGATGGCTGTGCGCTGCGACGGTGAGCCAGTGCTCACCCCTGTTGCTCCCGGACTGCCCGTCTCGGCCCACTCGGTCCTGGACGTCGTTCCGCAGCTGCCCGGTCAGTCGGCTGCGGCCGCGCTCAGGGAAACCGCGGAGGTGGCACTGGCCGCCGACGACCTCGGATATCGCCGTTTCTGGGTAGGCGAGCAGCACGGCGTCCGAGGTGTCGGCGGTGCCGCGCCGGCCGTTCTTGCGGCAGTACTGGCCGCAAGGACGGACCGCATCCGGCTGGGTGCCGGCGGGCTCCTGCTCACCAATCACCAGCCCTTGGTCGTGGCCGAACAGTTCGCCGCGCTCTCAGCGGCGTACCCGAGCCGGATCGACCTAGGCGTTACGGAGCAGCGGAGCATCGCAGCTAGTACTGCGGCTGCTCTCGCCGGAGGTCCTCGCGGTACGTTCGCGCAGCGGTTGGACGAGCTGTGCGGGTTCCTGCGCGACGGTACGCCGGGCCGGGCGCCGGTGGGCGACGTACGGCTGTCGTTGGCAGGGCTGCCGCCACCTGTGTTCGTGCTGGCCGACCAGCCCGCTACTGCGGTAACAGCAGCCGTACGAGGGCTGCCGGTGTTCTTGTCGAAGGCGTCGCCTGAAGCAGTAGCGGCGTACCGCGAGCGCTTCGAGCCGACCGGTCCGAAGGTGCAGCCGTACGTGGCTGTCACGGTCGGTGTGGTCGCGGCTGACTCGGACGAGGCGGCGTTGACCCGTTTCGCCGAGTACGTCCGTGTGAAGTCCCGGCTGGCCGCTGCTGGACCACGGGCGTCCTCAGGCGAACTCATGGCTCTGCTGGAACCACCTCTTACCAGCCGCGAGCGCGGCCAGGCAGAGCGGCTGCTGGACGACCCTGCGCACATCATCGGCTCTCGCACGACCGTATCGGCGCAACTGGGCGAACTAGTACGCGAGACAACAGCAGACGAGGTAATGCTCGTACCGCTGGCCTTCGACGGCCTGATCCGTTCGTCGATCCTGCGCACCGTCGCAGCCGGCCTGAGCCACAACGTCCGCACGGTCCCGAGGTACGCATCGCCCCTGATCGCCACCGCCTAATGTGGGTACTGCCGAACCAAGTCGAAAGGCAGGCTCATGTCACGAGAGCGGGAAGTCGTCGAGGCTTGTCCGAACGAGTTGTTCATCGGTGGCAAGTGGGTCGCGGCCGGGAAGACCTTCGCCGTGGAGGACCCGGCCACCGGTACGACGCTCTGCGACGTTGCTGATGCGAGCCCGGCCGACGGGAAGGCTGCCCTGGACGCGGCAGTCGCCGCGCAGGCGGACTGGGCCGCGACGCCACCACGCGAGCGGGGCGAGATCCTGCGCCGGACGTACGAGCTGATGACCGAGCTGGCCGACGACCTCGCGTTGCTGATGACGCTGGAGATGGGCAAGCCGGTCGCCGAGTCGAAGGGTGAGATCGCCTACGCGGCCGACTTCTTCCGCTGGTTCGCCGAGGAGGCGGTACGGATCGACGGCGGCTACCAGATCGCGCCGAACGGTGCGAGCCGCTTCCTGGTGATGCGCCAGCCGGTCGGACCGTGCCTGCTGATCACGCCGTGGAACTTCCCGGCCGCGATGGGCGCCCGCAAGATCGGCCCCGCGGTCGCGGCCGGCTGCACGATGGTGATCAAGCCGGCGTCCCAGACGCCGCTGTCGATGCTCAAGCTGGCCGAGCTGATGACCGAGGCGGGCCTCCCGGCCGGCGTACTGAACGTGATCACCACGCAGGACGCCGGCGGCGTGATGGAGCCGCTGATCCGCGACGGCCGCGCCCGCAAGCTGTCGTTCACCGGCTCCACCGCGGTCGGCCGCAAACTGCTCGAGCAGGCCTCGGACCAGGTGCTGCGGACCAGCATGGAGCTCGGCGGCAACGCACCGCTGATGGTCTTCGAGGACGCCGACCTGGACAAGGCCGTCGACGGCGCGATGCTGGCCAAGATGCGCAACGGCGGCGAGGCCTGTACGGCGGCCAACCGGATCTACGTGCACTCGTCGGTGATGGAGTCGTTCGCGTCGAAGCTGACCGAGCGGATGGCCGCGCTGAAGGTCGGCCGTGGCACCGAGCCGGGCGTCGACGTCGGCCCGCTGATCGACGCCACCCAGCGGGACAAGGTGGCCGACCTGGTCGCCGACGCGATCGCGCAGGGCGCCCGTACGCTGACCGGCGGGTCGGTTGCCGACGGCAACGGGTACTTCTACCAGCCGACCGTGCTGGCCGACGTACCGGAGAGTGCCCGGCTGCAGAAGGAGGAGATCTTCGGGCCGGTCGCCCCGCTGACCGCGTTCGAGACCGAGGACGACGCAGTACGGATGGCCAACGCCACGGAGTTCGGGCTGGTGTCCTACCTGTTCACGAAGGACCTGAGCCGCGCGCTGCGGGTCTCGGAACGGCTCGAGGCCGGCATGATCGGCCTCAACCAGGGCATCGTGTCCAACCCGGCCGCCCCGTTCGGCGGCGTCAAGCAGTCCGGCCTCGGCCGCGAGGGCGGCACCGTCGGCATCGACGAGTACCTCGAGGTCAAGTACGTCGCGGTCAACGTCGACTGACGAGCTGCGTCACCGTCACCAGCTGGTAGCCGCGGGCTCGGAGTTCGCGGACGATCGGGCCGACGGCCTGGGCGGTGTACGGGGCGTTGTCGCCGCCGTGCATGTGGAGGACGACGATCGAGCCGTTCTGCACGTGGTCCAGGACCTGCTTGATGATCGGCTGGGCCGACTTGGCGAACCCGTCCGCGCCCGGGACATCCAGCCCGACCGCTGTGACACCAGCCGGCGCCAGCTCGTGCAGTGCGGTCGCGTCGTAGCAGTCACCGGGGAAGCGGAACCACCTGGTGGCGTGCGGATCCAGCTTGTCCAGCTCCACGATGGCCCGCCGTACGTCGGCCAGCATCTGGTCGGGTGGCACTGTCCCCAGCGTGTAGCAGTGCTTCGTGAAACCGCGGTGGTCGTACGTGTGTGAGCCGAGCTCGAACTGCGGATCGTTGGCGAGCTCTCGCGTCACCTCCGGGTACTGCTCCATCCACATCCCGGTGAGGAACAGGGTGGCCGGTACGTGCAGTGCACGCAGCTCTTGGATCAGGGCCGCGTTGTAGTACGACTTGACCTTCCCGGAGAGCAGCCGTCGCCGCATCAGAGCCGTGAGGTCCGCGTCGAACGTCAACGCGACCTCCTTCTTGTCCCGCGGCCCGTGGTCGAACACAGGCATCACCCGGGCGTTGTTGGACGTACCAGGCTTAACCTGCACGGGCGCAAGCGTCGGCCGCACAGGTTTCCCCGTACGGACCGGCTCCACCGGTGCACTGGTCTGCGGTACGACACCCGCGGTTTGCTTGGTGTCGCTGCACGCGACAAGTGTCAGTAGGAGCGCACCGACTGCAACACGTTTCCCCCAAGTCACCCGTTCACTGTACGGTGAGCGTCAGACGCTGGATCCCCCAGTTGTCCGCATCGGGGCCGGGCGGGAACCAGACATCGACGATGTCGTCCTTGATCCAGCTGCCGATGTCAGCCGCGTAGCAGTGCCCGTAGCCGGGCACGTAGAGCCGCGTACCCCACGGGATGATCCGCGCGTCCACTGCACAGATCCCTGTGCCGGCGTTGTAGCCGAGAGCGGTCTGCGCGACGTCGTTGTACGCCGAGACGCGGTAGTTCAATGTCGTACCCGCCGGCAGCCGGTACGCAGCCAGCCGGTTCGAAGAGTCCAGGCGGTACGACGTACTGATCTGACCGATCGACGACGCCGCGGTGTCCTCGGAGGACATCGCGTACACCTGGTAGTGCGCGCCGTCGCACGGGCTCGCGTCCGTGACCTGCAGCGTCGGCTGCCCCCAGTCGCTGATCCACTGCAGCGCCTGCCCGTTCCGGAACGCGCGGTACGCCTTCGCGCCCGCGACCCGGTTGAACGTGAACGTCACCTTCCCGTCGCTACCGAGACCGCCCGCGACCCCGTCAGGCGCAGGCAGCCGGCCGCTCACGTCGTACGGCGGTGCGATCGTCCCGTTGCCGTGACCGCCGGAAACGGGACGGTCGGGGATCGGGCCGGTGTAGAAGTGCTGACAGACCGGCAAGGTATTGGTGGGCGCTACGAGAAGAGAGCTGAGACTCAGCAGGGCCACGGCAAGAGCGCGCATGACGACAAGACCTCCGAGGTGGGGCGGGACCAGGGGGTTTCACTCTCAAGTAGCGGTCCCGCCACACCTTTAGTCAAGGTCTCGACATAAATCAGCGCAAAAGATCGTTGGCCGACCTCAGCACCGGGACGCCGACCTGCTCCGGCGCGCTCGCGCCGGTGACGTGGAACGTGTGGCTCTCGCCCGCGGACAGGGTGACGAGGCACGAGTCCACCCGGGCCGCCGCGTCCAGCCGGTCCGGGAACAGCGCCAGGTCCTTCGCCAGAGCGGTCGCCGTGACGGTCACGTCGTACCCATCGTCGGTGGGCGTGACGGTCGCCGCGTAGGCGTCGCCCGCGAGCTGCAGTGCGGTGTCTTCGACGAAGTACCAGTACGCCGTCTCGCCGTCACCGGCCCGCACCTGGAGGTACTCCTCCGACGGCTTCCCGGCCACCGCGACGGACTCCGGCAGATCGTTGACGACAGCCGAGCGCGCCGCGACCTCGATCGCGAACGTCTCCTGGGCCAGCACCTCGGCACCGGTGGTCGACCGCCGGGTGACCGTCACCTCCGTCGTCCAGGCCGAGTCGGTGTCGTTGTGTGCGGCAACGACCAGGCCGTGCTCGCGCGGCTGCACGGTGAGCAGGCGGTCGGCGTACACGCGCTTGAGTGCGTACCACAACGGCTTGCGGATCCCGTGCCCGTCGACGGCTGCCCACGAGACCACCGGCCAGTTGTCGTTCAGCTGCCACACGACCGCGCCGGTGTTCAGCGGGAACAGCGACCGGAAGTGTTCGATGCCGTAGGCAACCGCACGCGCCTGGTTCAGCTGCGTCGTCCAGTGCCAGTCGTCAATGTTCTTCCACACCGGAAGGTGCTCACCAAGCCCGCGCTCGAGCTTGAGGTTTCCCTCAAACGCTTTCTGGTGAACGAGCATCTGCGAACCGTACGGATCCAGCGGTACGTCGTGCACGACCGACGTCAGCGTCGACCACGCCGGCGGGCCCTGGAAACCGAACTCGGAAACGAACCGCGGCTTGTACTTGCGGTACGTCGTGTAGTCCACCTGGTTCCACACGTCCCAGATGTGCATCGTCCCGTGCCGGTCGTCGTTCGGGTGGATGAACTGGTCGAACGAGTACGGGCTGCCGGGCGAGTACGGTGTCCGCGGGTCGAGCTCGGCCACGATCTTCGGGAGCAGGTCCAGGTAGTACCCCGCACCCCACGGCCTGCCGGCCAGCGGGACCCGCCAGCCCCACTCGACGTACCCCCAGATGTTCTCGTTGTTGCCGTTCCACACGGCGAGGCTCGCGTGCTTGCTCAGCCGTGTCACCGCCTGGCGCGCCTCGGCCTCGACCTCGCTCCACAGCGGCTCGTCCTCGGAGTACGCCGCACACGCGAACAGGAAGTCCTGCCAGACCAGGATGCCGAGCTCGTCGCAGACGTCGTAGAACAGCTCGCTCTCGTAGATCCCGCCGCCCCAGACGCGCAACAGGTTCATCCCGGCGTCGACGGCGTCCTCGATGCTGGTCCGGTAGGTTTCCGCGTTCAGCCGGGTGACGAAAGCGCTGTCCGGAATCCAGTTCGCGCCGCGGACGTAGACCGGCTTCCCGTTCACCGACAGCACGAACGGCGTCCCGTCGTTGTCCGGGGCAACGTTCACGGTGATGTTCCGGAAGCCGACCCGGCCGTGCCAGTCGTCGTCGTTCACCGTCACGGTCACGTCGTACAGCGGCTGCTCGCCGTACCCGCGCGGCCACCACACGTCCACCGCGGAGACCGTGTTCACGAGTTCGAGGGTCTCGGTGCCCGGCTGCACCGTCACCGACTGCTGCGTACCGCCGACCTCGACGGTCACGGCCGCCTCAACCGCGTTGTCCGTCCAGGCCAGCTCGACGAAGGTCTTGAGTACGCCGTCCGTGCGTTCAACGCCGGCGAGCGGCCGGACCGAGGAGATCCGGACACCGGACCAGGACTCGATCCGGATCGGCCGCCAGATGCCCGCGGTCGCGACGTCGGGTCCCCAGTCCCAGCCGAAGTTCGAGGCCATCTTGCGCAGCTCGTTGTAGGGGTGCAGGTTGGTGTGCGGCCAGCTGCCGACCTTCGCGCGCTCCGCCTCGGCCGCGGTCATCGGACCCTCGAACTCGACCACCAGCTCGTTCTCTCCGGCAACCAGCACACCGGTGACGTCGAACCGGTACGACCGGTGCTGGTTCGCCGTCCGGCCCAGCTCCTGCCCGTTCAGCGTGACGGTCGCGACCGTGTCGAGTCCCTCGGCCACCAGCTCCTGCCGGTCGTTGCCATCGGCAACCCATTGGAATCTACTCGTGCAGCTCCAGCGGGTACGGCCGATCCAGTGCAGCTTCGACTCGTTGTCGCCGTCGAACGGGTCCGGGATCTCGCCGGCCGCGAGCAGGTCGGTGTGCACCTCACCGGGCACGGTTGCGGCCAGTGCGCGGCCGATCAGGCCGTCGGGGGCCGGACCCTCGACGGCCTGCACGGTCCAGGTGGCACCGCCGTCGGTGGTCAGGTCGAGGGTCTTGAGTGATGTCACAGTGAGGCTCCAGGGGATGAACCGGTTTAGTAGAACCGCACCGCTCCCCGCGAAACGAGGAGCGGTGAAACGTCAGGTGTCCAGGACGTACCGGCGCCACAGATCGGCGAGCGCCTGATGTCCGGCCGCCGACGGATGGACGCCGTCACCTGCCAGCGTGGCCGCGCCGACCGAGGCAGCTTGTTTGGTCAGCTCGACGTCGGTCGGTACCAGGATCGCGCCGTACTCGACGGCCAGCTTCCGGACAACCTCGAGCTTCGGGTCGAGGTCCTCGCGCCACTCCTCCTGCCCGTCCTTCACCGGCAGCAGGAACGGCTCCATCAGCACGACCGGACAGGACAGCGGGTCGAGCAAGGACCGGTACGACGCCTCGAAGGACTCCGGCGTCGTCGGGTTGTTCTCGTCGTACCGCCGCCAGGTGTCGTTGATCCCGATCAGGATCGACACCAGCGCCGGGTCGTGGGCCAGTACGTCGGTGGTCCACCGGGCGGCCAGATCGACCGCGCGGTTGCCACTGATGCCGGCGTTGACGATCGCCGGCCGATGCTCACCGAGGTCGTCGTACAGCCTGCGGACGTAGCCGTCGCCGAGCCCGACCGGGTCGGTACGGCGGCCGCAGTCGGTGACCGAGTCCCCGGCGAACACCACGGTCCGCCGGGGATCCAGAACGACACTCACAGAGTGGCCGCCGTGACGTCCCAGTCGTCCGGCAGGATCGGTGCGACCTCGACGGTGCTCTGTACGTCGACGAACGCACCGGTGTCGATCGAGTCGGTGACGGAGGCCATCACGTCGACGATGTGGAACGCCAGCGCGCCGGTCGCCCGGTGCGGCCGGCCGGCCCGGATGGCGCGCGCCATCTCGAGCACCCCGGTACCGCGCTGCGCGACCGCCCTGGTCTCCGCGATCGTCTCCCAGTCCTCCGCACCCCGGCGGCGGATCTTGATCGCACCGTCGAACCCGTTCGGATCCGGTACGGCGAGCGTCGCGTCCGAGCCGGTGATCTCGACGAACCCGGCCCGCGGCAGCGGCGAGTCGAAGCTGAAGATGCTCTGCGACGACTGTCCCGACTCGAACTTCGCGATCGCGCTGACATGCGTCGGCACGGTCACGTCGAAGTCGGTCCCCGCCAGCGGACCGGAGCCGATCGTGCGCTTCTCACGCGACTTCGAGCCGAGCCCCGCGACCGCGGCGACCGGACCGAACAGCTGCACCAGGGTGGTCAGGTAGTACGGGCCGATGTCCCAGAGCGGGCCCGCGCCCTCCTGGAACAGGAACGCCGGGTTCGGGTGCCAGGACTCCGGGCCGGGGGACTGCATCAGCGTCAACGCGGTCAGCGGCGTACCGATGTCACCGCGCTCGATGATCCGGCGGGACTCCTGCAGCCCCGGGCCGAGGATGGTGTCCGGCGCGCAACCGAGCCGGACGCCCGCGTCCTGGGCCGTCGCCAGCAGCTTCAGGCCGCTCGACTGGTCCAGCGAGAACGGCTTCTCGCTCCACACATGCTTGCCGGCGGCAACGGCCGCGAGGGCCACCTCGACGTGTGCGACCGGGATGGTCAGGTTGACCACGATCTCGACGTCCGGGTTGTTCAGCACCACCTCGGGACCCCCGTGGGCCTCGATGCCGTACTCCTTGGCCTTCGCCTCGGCCGCCTCCGGCCGGAGGTCGCCGATCGCGACGACCTTCAGGTCCGGGAAGCTCTGCATGCTCTTGATGTAGGCGTCGGAGATCACCCCGGCGCCGATCACCCCTACTCCGACGGCCGTCATTCGGGTGCGCCCTCTCCGGTGAGGAACTTGTACGAGCCCTCGACCGCGTCGAAGATCTCGCCGGAGAAGTCGTCCAGCTCGACGACCCGCAGCGCCTGCGGTGCCGCGGCCAGGATGTCCCGGACCGCGATGGTGCCGTCGCCGACCGCGACCTGCGCCTTGTTGTCCAGCGTCCCGTCGCCGTCCTTGACGTGGATCGCGGTGACCCGCTCGCCGAACTTCTTCAGCAGCGCCGGTACGTCGGCACCGCCGACCGCGGCCCAGTACGTGTCGACCTCGAGGATCACCTCGTCGGACAGGTTGTCGACCAGGATCTCCAGCGCGTGCACGCCGTCGATCTTCGACTCGAGCTCGAACTGGTGGTTGTGGTAGCCGACCGTGATGCCCTGGTCGGCGGCCTCCTTCGCGGCCTCGTTCAGGCCCGCGGCGATGACCTTGATCTCGTCGGCCGACTGCCAGCGGGCCGGGTCGGTGTGCGGGTCGATGACCGTGCTGATGCCGAGCCGCTTGGCGGCGGCGTAGATCGGGGCGCTGTCCTCGCGGAGCAGGCCGGCGTGGGTGGTCGGGGCCGACAGTCCGTGCTTGGGCAGCGCGTCGGCCAGACGGTCCGCGAAGGCGGTCACACCGAAGGGCTCGACCTTGGTGTAGCCGAGCTCCGCGATCCGGGCCAGGGTGCCGTCGAAGTCTTCTTCGAGCTTGCCCCGGACCGTGTACAACTGGAGGGACAGGTGGTCCTTTGCGACCATGGTTTCTCCTTGTCGGCGGCGCGTCACCCGCTGCCCTGGGGTTGGCGCCGTCTGCTAAGCCGAACCGGTTAAGTAACGAAGGAAACCGTATCCCACCGCGGCCCGTCCACACCACCCTCCGCCCAACGACTGGGCGGTCACAAGTTTGATCAAACGGTCACCTTCTGTACCTGTGTGATGACAGAGGGTTGGAATCGCGGGACACTGGATGGTCCGGACCCGTCCGTCCGGGCGCCCCGGTGAGGAGGGTGTCGTGTCTCGTGTGACCATCAAGGAGATCGCCCGGCGGTGCGGGGTCTCGCCCGGCGCCGTCTCGTACGCGCTGAACAATCGCCCGGGTGTATCGGCCGCGACCCGAGCGCGGGTGCTCCGGGTCGCCGCCGAGCTGGAGTGGGTGCCGAACACCGCGGCCCGCCAGCTGTCTGCGGCGCGGAGCGAGACGTTCGGGCTGGTGCTCGCCCGGTCTTCGCAGACGCTGATCGAGGAGCCGTACTTCATGGGCTTCGTCGGCGGCGTCGAGTCCGTACTCGCCGAACACTCGTACGCGCTGTCCCTGCAGGTGGTGGCCGATCTCGGCGCGGAGCTCGCGACGTACCGGAAGTGGGCCGCCGAGCGCCGGGTCGACGGGGTGATCGTGGTCGACCTGCGGGTCGGTGATCCGCGCATCCCGGTACTGCGCAAGCTCGGGCTGCCGGCCGTCCTGGTCGGCGATCCGGCGCACGCGGAGGGGATGCCGTGCGTGTGGACCGACAGTACGGCGGCGATGAACGCGGCGCTCGACCATGTCGCGTCTCTCGGCCACAAGGTGATCGCACGGATCGCGGGTCCGCCCGACTTCGGCGATGTGTGGATCCGCGACCAGGCGTTCGAGACTGCCGTACGCCGGCTCGCGCTGACCGCGACCACGCGGCACACCGACTACTCCGCCACGGAGGGCGCCGCCGCGACCCGTGAGGTCCTCGCGGGTCGTCCGACGGCGATCGTGTACGACAACGACCTGATGGCGGTCGCCGGACTGGCTGTCGCGCAAGCGCTCCACCTCCGCGTCCCCGACGACCTGACGCTGGTCGCCTGGGACGACTCGGCGCTGTGCCGGGTCACCCATCCCACGCTGACGGCACTCAGTCACAACATCGTCGGGTACGGCGCCGAGGTCAGCCGCCGCTTGTTCGACCTGCTCGCGGGGGCTCAGCCGCAGTCGCACCTCTACTCGACACCGCTGCTGATCATCCGGCAGAGTTCGGCGCGGCGCACGCCGTGACCGTCACAGGTACGCCGTTCACCGCCGCGGTGCCGGCCGTCGGGTCGGTGAGCGCCGCGTCGGTGACATCGTTGACGCTCGGGCCCGGGACCTGGTTGGCCACCGAGAGCCGGGATCCGGTGCGGTTGTGACCGAACCCGTGCGGCAGGCTGACCACCCCTGGCATCATGTCGTTGCTCGCGGCAACTTCCACGTCCACGGACCCGGCCGCGGAGGTGACCGTGACGAGCTGGCCGTCGGTGAGGTCCCGGGTGCCGAGGTCGTCCGGGTGCATCAACAGGTGATGCCGCGGCCGGCCCTTCACGAGTCGTGCGGAGTTGTGCATCCACGAGTTGTTGCTGCGGAGATGGCGCCGTCCGATCAGCAGCAGTTCGTCGGCGGACAGCGTCGTCAGTGCGTCGAGGCGCGGGAGGTCGTCGAGGATCATCCGTTGGGCGAGGTCGATCCGCTTCGACTTCTTGTGCAGTGCTCCGGGGAGTGCGGGTTGCAGTGGTCCGAGGTCGATCCCACCGGGGGAGCGGCGCAGTTTCCCGACCGACAACCGGTACGGCCCGATCCGCAGCCCGGCGTCGACGATCCATCGCGGCGACAACCGCAACCGCGCGATGACTTCGGCACGCCGCCGACTCCAGGGAGTACGCCGTACCAGCGCCAGCCCCAGGTCGCGGAAGATCTCCCAGTCGTGCCGGGCCGATGCGGGTTTGGGGAGTACGGCGTCGTTCCAGCGGGCCGTGTTCCGGACCGCCAGCTGATGGAAAACGATGTCGTAGTGGTCTCGCTCCAGCGGCGGGGACGGCGGCAGGATGACGTCCGCGTGCCGGGTCGTCTCGTTGATGTACGGGTCGATCGAGACCATGAAGTCCAGCGACCCGAGTGCCTCGTCCAGCCGGCGTCCGTCCGGGGTCGAGAGGACCGGGTTGCCGGCGATCGTCACCATCGCGCGGATCTGCCCGTCGCCGGGCGTCAGGATCTCCTCGGCCATCGTCGACACCGGCAGCTCGCCACCGAACTCGGGCAGCCCGCGGACCCGGCTCTTCCAGACGCCGACGTGCCCGCGGCCCAGGCCGAGCAGCGCGTTCACCGCCGGCCGCGGGAACATCGTCCCGCCGGGCCGGTCGAGGTTCCCGGTGATGATGTTGAGCACCTGGATCGCCCACTGGCAGATGGCCCCGAACTGCTGCGTCGACACCCCGACGCGTCCGTAACAGGCGGCCCGCTCGGCCGACCCGAACTCACCTCCCAGCCGTTCGATCACCTCGGCGGGAATGCCGGTGATCGCGGCCGCCCGCTCCGGCGTCCACTTCTCCACCACGGCCTCCACCTCGGCGAGACCGTCGACGTATTCGGCCGGACGGGCGAATCCCTGCGCGATCACCTCGTGGATCAATGCCAGCAGGAATGCGGCGTCCGTTCCCGGGCGGACGAAATGGTGTTCGTCGGAAACCGCTGCGGTTTCGGTCCGGCGGGGGTCGATGACGACGACCTTTCCACCGCGTTTCCGCAAATCCTTCAAACGTTTTCCGAACCCGGGTGCAGTCATCATGCTGCCGTTCGACGCGAGCGGATTCGCACCGAGCATCAACAGGTACGACGTCCGGTCGATATCCGGTACCGCGACCATCAGCTGATGCCCGTAGAGCAGGTACGACGCGAGCATCTGCGGCAGCTGGTCGATCGAGGTCGCGCTGAACTTGTTCCGGGTCCGGAGCTGGCGGACCATCGTCGGCATGTGCGTGAGCGCGCCGACGCTGTGCACGTTCGGGTTGCCGAGGTACACGCCGACCGCGTTCCGCCCGTGCTCGCGCTGGATCGCGGTCAGGTGGGCGACGATCAGCTCGTACGCCGCGTCCCATTCGATCGGCTGCCAGCCGTCAGGTGTCCGGCGTACCGGCGTGGTCAACCGGTCCGGGTCTTCCTGCAGGTCGCGGAGCGCGACCGCCTTCGGGCAGATGTGACCGCGGGACAACGGGTCCGACTCGTCACCCCGGATGTCGGTGACCCGGCCGTCCTCGACGGTGACGAGCACACCGCAGATCGCTTCGCACAGGTTGCAGGACGTCCGCCGTACGGTCATCTCCTCAAACTACCGTCGAGTAGGTGATCCCGCTACGAGTCGAAGCGTGCCTCGTCGAGGTGGCCGAGGATCGCGTCCACGGTTTCGCCGACGCTCAGGTCGGAGTTGTCCAGCCACAACCCGCGCCGCGGACTGAAGGCGTGCAACTCGTAGTCGAGTTCGTCGACCAGATGATGCGCGCCGCCGAGCCGGTTCGAGATCACCTCCGGCCGCGGTGTCAGTACGACCAGGTAGCGCGGCCGGGTGCGGATCCCGTCCAGGAACTCGCGCAGCAACTCACCGATCACGACGTCCTGCAGGACGACGGTGAAACCGGCCTTCGCGTACTCGTCGGCGGCCAGGCACGCGAGCCGGTAGCGCAGCTGCAACTGGCGCTGTGCCGCGAGCACGTCATCGGCCATCGAAGCCTGTCCACTCACGATCATCCGCCGGAAAACGTCCCCCCGCAGATGCACGCCGTACTCGAATCTCTCGGCCAGCATCTGGGACACCGACGACTTCCCCGCCGCCATGATTCCACTGACGACGATCACCCCCTCGGACTCCATGCGGTGATCGTGCCACGTGCCGCGACGGTTTTGGGCCGGTCACGGCGATTCTTGTCGAAAACCCAGGTTTGTAAGGGCTTTTGAGTCCCCGCCCCTCGCTTCGCTCGGGGCGGGGAGGTTAGGAAAGCAGTGACTCGATGTGGTGCCGCATCAACTGGCGGACACGGGCCGGTGTGGTGCGTTGCGGCTGGATGGCCGCGTGCAGGGCCAGACCGTCGAGCAGGGCATGCAGACGCTCGACCTCACGCCGTACGTCGAGACTGTCTTTCAGCAGGCCGGCTTCGGCCAGGGCGCGCACCAAGGACTCGCACAGCTCCCGGAGTCCGTTGTGGACGGTGTCGACGTGGCTGTGCAACGTGCCGGCGCCGGTCTCGGCCTGGGCCTGCGCCATGAACGCCAGCCAGACGTCGAACTCCGCGCGCCGTTCGGCGTCCAGCGGAAGGACCTCGTCGAGGTACCGCAGCACGATCGCCGGAACGCTGCCCTTGGCCTCGATCGCGCCGACCCGTTCGGTCACCCGTCGCGACACCAGGTCCATCGCGAAGCTGAGCAGGCCGTCCTGGTCGGGGAAGTAGTAGCGCACCGCGCCCGCGGACCAGCCGGCCTCGGCCGCGACGGTCCGCACCGAGGCGGCCCGGATCCCGTCCCGGCGAACCACCCGCCAGAGCGCCTCGGCGATCTCCTCGCGGCGGGTGGCGTGGTCGACGATCTTCGGCATGCAATCCTTTTTAGCACAACTGTGTTAGGCGCCGGCTCGCGTACGTGGTCGGCTACTCGTCGTACATTTCCTGCATGACGACGATCGGGCGGGTCTGGGCGGCGGTCACCGGTCTGATCGTGGTGGCCGGCATCTGTATCCAGTTGGTGGTGACCGCGAACGGGCACGAGGGATTCTTCCCGGACAACCCGGAGCGGGTCTTCAACGTGTTCTCGTACTTCACCATCCAGTCGAACCTGCTGCTCGGCGGCACCGTGCTGATGCTGGCGGCGCAACCGGCCCGCCCGGAGAGCACATTGTTCCGGACTCTGCGGCTGAACGGTGCGCTCTGCATTGCGGTCACCGGCATCGTCTACCACGCCGTGCTCGCCGGCATCGACGACCTGCACGGGTGGGCCGCGGTCGCGAACTTCCTGCTGCACACGGCCGCGCCGGTGGCCGGCGTATTCGGCTGGCTGCTGTTCGGGCCGCGCGGCGAGACCGACTGGCGGATCGTCGGGTGGTCGGTCGTGTTCCCGCTGCTCTGGCTGGTGTTCACGCTGGTCCGGGGCGCCTTCGTGCACTTCTACCCGTACCCGTTCGTGGACGTCGACCAGCACGGGTACGGACGGGTACTACTGAACTGTCTCCTGGTGGCGATACTCTTCCTGGCTCTGGCGGCAGGGGCGAACACGCTCGACCGCCGGTTGCGCCGGAAGACAACCGTCGAAAGGTAGACCCGTGCTGGTGACCTCGCGCTCGTACGCCGAGTACGAAGCGATGTTCGACCTGAAGGAACTCCCCGACTCCGTCCTCGACTGCTGCGCGGGTGGTGCCGGCTTCACCGCCGAGGCCGCCGCCCGGGGCGTGGACGCGATCGCCGCCGACCCGGCGTACGAGCTCGACCACCCCGAACTCGTCGACAGCGTCCGCAAGAGCCTGCCGGCCACGTCGGGAATCATCGACGAGCACCAGGGGAGCTTCGTCTGGAGCTGGTACGGGTCGCCGGAGCGGAAGGACCAGTACCGGATCGAGGCGGCCGACCGGTTCCTGCAGGACGTCGCGACCGCGCCGGAGCGGTACGTGGCCGCCGGTCTGCCCGACCTGCCGTTCGGTGATCGCCGGTTCGAGTTGGTGCTGTGCTCGCATCTGCTGTTCACCTGGGCCGACAAGTACGACCAGGACTGGCACGCGGCCGCGCTGCGGGAGCTGATCCGGGTCAGCAACCACGAGGTACGGATCTTCCCGCTGGTGCTGCAGGGCGACGGCCGGAAGATTCCGTGGCTGCCCGAACTGCTGGACTCGCTCGAGGGCGTGACCTGCGAGATCCGCAAGGTCCCCTACGAGTTCCAGGCGGGCGCCGACGAGATGCTCGTCATCAGCCGGGACTGAGCTGTCCCGGACGGCCGGATGGACAGGGGGAGGACGGTCGACCGCCGTCCATCCGGCCGGGGTGTGTCAGCGCAGGAATCGGCCGCAGACCGGCCACGGGGAGGCGCCGCGCTGCGCGTACAGCTTCTTCGCGCGCATCAGCTGCTCGCCCGCCGAGGCGTTGATCGGGTTGCCGGAGCCGCCGACGCTGCGCCAGGTCTGCAGGTCGAACTGGAACAGGCCGTAGTAGCCGGCGCCGTTCACGGCCCGCGGGTTGCCGCTGGACTCGCAGTTCGCGACCTTGGCCCAGGCGCCGCTCAGGCTCGCCCTGCTGCCGGCCGACGGGCGGTCCTCGGAGCGGCTGCTCCGGGTCTTCCGCTCGGACTTCTTCGCGTCGTACTTGCGGGTCTCGGCCTTCTTGACCACGCGCGGCGTCCGGTCGCGGTCGGCGGTGGTCTTCACACCGTCCAGCGTCAGCGTCTGCCCGATCAGGATGAGGTTCGGGTCCTTGAGGTGGTTGATCCGGGCCAGCTCGTGCCAGTCGGCACCGTTGGCCTGCGCGATCTCGGAGAGGGTGTCGCCGGACTTGACCGTGTAGTCGGTCGCGAACGCCGAGGCGGCGCCGGCAGCGGTGATGCCGGCTCCCAGGCCGGCGATCGAGATGGTTCGGGCCACCCGGCGAGTACTTCGCCGGGCGCGCGCATGTCGAGCCTTGGACATCGGTAAAGCGCTCCTCGTGAACTCGGGCATGGTGGAGCACACCAGGCCCCCCGGTACAGGGGTGGGGGCACTCGGGCACGGCTCGCTACAGGTAACGGGACAGCGTCCGAATGGTCACGCCCCGGTAACGGCGCGACCTGAGCCATCCTCGGCGAGGAAGTCCGGAAACGCAACCCCAGATCGCGATCTGCCCCGAACTTTTTCCCGGCCCGGAGCTTCCGAAAGCCCAACAACTGAACGGTTTCCGGGTCCGGCCCGCCGTCGCCGAGGGGGTGGAACCGATCGGTTTATCAGTGTCGGAACAAGCGTTCCGGGACCAGTTCCACGGTCAGCTTCCGGATCGTTTCCCGGTCGGTGTCCGGCCATGACTCCCACACCTGGGCAGCCCACCTGAGCAGGGTCGACTCAACCTCGTCGACCCCGCCGGCGGTGAGTACGTCGTACGCCGTCAACTCGCCGACCCGGGCCGGCGGGACGAGCCGCGGCCAGTCGTCGTACGAGTTCGCCATGATCCCGTGGGCCGTCCGTACGTCGATGTTCCCGGAGCCGCGTTCGAGATACATGTACAGGCCGTTGAGCGCGAACACCGGGCCGATCCGCGGGGCGTCCGGGTTCACGTGCTGGGCGCCGTACGCGTCGATCCGGAGCTGGTGCAGGTACCCGAGGCGAGCGGTGTGCTCGACCTCGAAGCCGAGCAGCTCGCCGGCCACCTCGGCGCACTCCCGGGTGGCGTTGTACCTCGGCGTGTCCGGCCACTCCGATCGAGGCAGTTCGGCGCGGCAACCCGGACAAACTGTTGACGACTGCGTGTCATCCGGCGTGTTCACTCGTTGATCGAAGCACGGGTACCGCCACCCGGCACGTGCTTTTCCTCTGGGGGCGGATGAGGCAACGAATGTGATGGGGGCGGGAAGCGGTGATCCGAGTGGCGCTCGGCCATCGTGGCACGCTGGTGCGTGGTGCACTGGCCGCGGTGCTGGCAGGGGAGAACGACCTGGACGTGGTCGCGGACGTGGACCGCTCCGAGGACATCCTCCAGGTCGCCGGCCGACGGCCGGACGTGTTCCTGCTCGACCTGCAGTTGCCCGGACGGATCCGGATCGAGGACCTCTGCCGCAAGCTCAGCGGGCGCGGCGTGCTGGTGCTGGTCGACCACGAGTCGATCCCGGCCACGAGCCTCGCTTTGGTGAAGCAGGCGCCCCGGATCGGGCTGATCGCGACCGACGCGACCACCGACCAGCTGGTGCAGGCGGTTCGCGACGTCGCGAAGGGGCTGCCCGTGGTCGACGTACGACTCGCTGTGGCGGCGCTGAAGGCGGGCGACAATCCGCTGACCGATCGTGAGTGCGAAGTGCTGCGTCAGGTCACCACCGGCGCGACGGCGCAGGAGGTCGCACGTACGTTGAGCCTGAGCGCTGGGACAGTTCGTAACTACCTCTCGCGCATCCTCGCGAAGACCGGTTCGCGGAGCCGGATCGAGGCGATTCGAAAGGCTCAGGACGCGGGCTGGATCTAGATCCAGTTGCCGTGCAGGTCGCGGTACATGCGCGACGTCCGCATCAGGCCCGCGTGGGTGCCGAGGGTGGCCTTGTTGCCGTCGAGGACCAGGATGCGTTTGGCACGCAGGGCCGAGCTGATCCGGTGCGCGATCACGATCAGCGTGCCGGGCCGTCTCGCGAAGGCTTCCTCGGCCTGGCGTTCGGCCTCGGGGTCGAGGAAGCAGGTCGCCTCGTCGAGGACGACGAGCGGCGCGGGGGACAGGTACGCGCGGACCAGGGCGAGCAGTTGCTTCTCGCCCGCGGACAGTTCGGCCGGCTTGACCTCGGCGTCCAGGCCGCCGAGACGTTCGGCGAGCTGGTCGGCGCCGACGGTCTTCGCGGCCAGTTCGAGTTGGTGATCCGTTGCGTCGGGCAACAAGTACGCGAGGTTGTCGCGGACGGTGCCGCTGAAGACGTACGCCTCCTGCGGAATCAGCACGCGGGTCCGTGCGAGCCGCTCGGTGGTCACCTCGGTCGGTGCCGCACCGCCGAGCAACAGCCGGCCCCGGGTCGGCGTCAACATCCCGCAGACCAGTCCGGCCAGCGTCGACTTGCCGATTCCGCTCGGTCCGACGACGGCCAGGTGCTCACCTTCGGCGATCGTGAGTTCGAGATTGTCCAGTACGGGTTCGGCTTTCGGGCCGTACGCGAAGGTCAGTCCCCGGAGCCGGACCTGGTAGCCGCTCAGCTCGCCGACCGGACGCGGTTCCGGTGCGGGCGTTGACGTGTCGAGGATCCGGCCGAGCGTGATGACGTACCGCAAGCCGCTGTCGCCGAGCGCGTTCATGACCGTGTTCAACGCCGGCTGCAACCCGATCAGCACGTACGTCAGCCCGCCGAGCAGGGTGCCCGTACTGATGCCCCGTCCGACCAGCCACGGCCCGGTCGCCAGCAGGATCAGCAGCGGCAGCCAGCCGCCCACCGCGAAGCACAAGGTCCGCAACGCCGACACCTTCGCCAGCGCACGCTCCGCCGCCGCGTGCGCCTCGATCGGCCGGCTCGTCAACCATTCGGCGTACTCCTCGGCGCCGGTCGCGGTGAGGTCGCGTACCCCGCCGAACACCATGCCCGCCGTGGACGCGAGCTCCTCGTCCGCCGTCAACGACGCCCGGACCCGGTCCGCCGCCATCCCGAGCACGGCCAGCGACAACGCGAACCCGAGCAGGAACGGCGGTACGACGAACACCGCGACCAGCGGGGCCAGCGACAACAGGCCCGCGAGTACTCCGAACAACGTGACCGCGAAGCTCCGCAGGACCAGGACGAGCCCCGCGAACGTGTCCCGGACGATCTCGACCTGCCGGTTCAGCCGGGCCACCGCTCCGTCGTCCCCGGTCCGGAGCGCGCCGCCGACCACCCGCCGTACCAGGTCGTCCCGCAGCGGCTCGACCAGGTCACCCAGCCGCCCGTACACCTGCCGCGCCCCGGCCGCACCGAGCGCCGCGGTCGCGACCAGGCCACTCAGCCACGCGATCCCGCTCCACGCGTGCCCGGCGAGAAAACTGTCGGTCGCCCGCGCCACTGCGATCCCGTACACCGCCGTCGGCAGGAGCTCCGGAACCGACCACCCGATCAACTTGACCGTGGCCTTGTTCCGCAGCGCCGCAGCACCGTACGACAGCTCGCGCTTCATCCGAAGACAGCTCGGTACGAGGTGTTGTGCCAGAGGTCGGCATGCGGGGCGATCGCGCGGACCTGGCCGTGGTCCAGCCAGATGACGAGGTCGGCGCGGGCCGCGGTCGCGGGGCGATGGGTGACGATCAGGCGGGTGCGGTGCTGCCTGTCCTCGGTGAGGGTGCGGCTGATCTGGCGTTCGGTCGCGGTGTCGAGGCTCGACGTGGCGTCGTCCAGGACCAGCAGCCGGCGGGCCGACCAGGCGCGGGCGAGGCCGAGGCGTTGCCGTTCGCCGCCGGACATCGGTGCCTTGCGCAACGAGGTGAAGTACCCGTCGGGGAGCCGGCTGACGAAGTCGTGGGCGTGCGTCGCGCGGGCCGCGGCGAGGGTCCGGACCGGGCTGACCGCGTGCGGGTCGATCGCCTCGCCGACGGTCCGGCCGATCAACTGCGGGCGCTCGAACGCACAACCGACCGCGTGCCGCAACGCCCGCCGGCTGACGGCCTGCAGCGGTACGCCGTCCAGCGAGACCTGTCCGGTCGACGGGTCACGCAGGCGCGCCGCGACCGCCGCGAGCACCGACTTGCCGGCGCCGCTCGGACCGACGACCGCGACCGTGACACCACCCGGAAGGTCGAGATTCACGTTGTCCAGCAGGATCTTCTCGCCCGCGAAGACGCTGACGCCGTCGAACGTCAGCTGCCCGGTCCCGGGCGGTAGCGTCAGCGAGCCGTGGGCGACAGGCTCGATCGCGGTCACCTCGGCGGACCGCCGTACGCCGGCCTTCGCGCGCGCGAGTTCGCCGAGGATCCCGGTCAGGTTGCCGAGCCCGGCGCCGAGAACGGCGTACTGCGAGGCGGCGAACAGCTCGCCCGCGGTGACGTTGCCGGCCACGAGCTGCAGTCCGCCGACGGCCAGGACCGCGACGAGTACGAGTGGACCGACGAGCGCGGCCTGTGCGCCGGAGCGGGCCAGGATCCGCCAGGTGACGACGCCGTGCCGGTGCAGTTCGGGGAGGAGACCGAGGATGCGGCGCTCCTCGCGTTCTGTCGTACCGGCGGAGCGGATGGTGCGGATGCCGGTCAGGGATTCGGACAGCAGAGCGGCGATCCGGCCCTGGGTCTCCTGGTAGGAGAGGCTGACGTCGGCGGTGCGTTTCGCGAACGTCCACAGGACCAGGATCACCAGCAGTACGCCGCCGAAGAACGCGGCCGCGAGCCATGGGTCGATGACGGCCAGGAGGACTAAGCTGCCGAGGGGCGGAGCGATCGCGGCGATCGCCGTCACCGCGGCCGGTCCGGCCTGGGCGGCGTCGGTCGCGTTGGCCGATACCCGGGTGACCAGGTCGCCGGTCTCGAAGTCGCGCGTACCGTCCGGGCCGCCGCGGACGACGTGCCGGACCAGCCGGTTCCGCAGCCAGGCCGTCGTCTCGGCGACGCAGGCCGCGCCGGCGAACGCGTCGATGATGCTGGCCGCGATCCCGAGCCCGATCAGCGTGGCCGTGACGATCAGCCAACGGGTGTACCCGTCACCGGCGACGATCGAGTCGACCGAACGACCGAGGATCGTCGGCAACGCGAGGGTGACCCCGCTGCCGATCAGCGCGTTCACTCCGATCAACGGCAACCAACGGCGCCCGTGCTTCGCCACTTCGCCGAAGGTGATCATGCGTCGAGGCCCGTCTGGTCGGCGAGGAAGGCGAGCAGGTCGGCGGCCAGGTTGATGCCTCCGGTCGTGTGCCCCGCGTCCTGTTCGAACCGCAGCAACACCGGGCGTGGACCGGCCGTCGCATGCTGCAGCGCAGCGCAGAACTTCCTTGCGTGCAAGGGATCCACACGGGTGTCGTTCCCGAACGCGGTCAGGAGTACGGCCGGGTACTTCACACCGTCGACGACGCGGTGGTACGGCGAGTACGAGAGCAGGTTCTTGAAGTCGTCGGCGTCCTCGACGGACCCGTACTCCGCGGTCCAGCGCTCGCCGAGACCAGATCGCTCGTAGCGGATCATGTCGGTCAACGGAGCCGAGCAGACCGCGGCGGCGAACAGTTCGGGGCGCTGGGTGAGTGCGGCGGCGGTGAGCAGACCACCATTGGACTCGCCACAGATCGCGAGGTGGTCCGCGGTGGTCCAGCCTTCCGCGATCAGGTATTCGGCGGCGGCGATGAAGTCGTCGAAGACGTGCTGCTTGTCGTGGCGGGTCCCGGCGTCGTGCTTCGTACCGTCGCCACGGACGGTCGCAGTCACGAAAGCGCCGCCTGCTTCGACCCAGGCCAGCGCGAACGCGGAGTACGTAGGCGTCAACGCCTGCCCGAAACCGCCGTACCCGTAGAGGATGGTGGGGCCGGGCTTCCCGATCACTTGCAGCTCGAGCCCCTCGCGGTAGCTCAGCCGGTGCGCCTCCGCGGCTCGCCCTTCCTCCGCCGTTCCCCAGGGCTTTGCGGAACTGGCGCCCGGCTCGTAGCAGTACACGGTCGGCGGCGTCACGCTGTCCGTGTAGCTGAACCAAGCGCGGTTGCCGTCCGCGGTAAGTGACCCGACCGACCCGTGGCCCGGCAGCTGCACGTTGCCTGTTCGTACGCCCGTCAGCCGATCGTGTACGGCGATCGCGGTCGCGCCGGCGACCAGCACCACGTCGTCGAGGATCGCGAGACCGGTCAGCGGCCCATCAGGCCTCACGTACTCGCGCCAGACCGTCGGCGCGGTCGGGTCACCAACGCTGATCCCGTCCGCCGTGACGACGTACAGCCGCCCATCCGGACCGACCGACATGATCGTGGTGGTGATCGTCGGGATGTGCTGCGGCGGCCCTTCGGCTCTGAGGTCCGCGAACCACAGGTCGTCTCGGGTGCAGATCGTCAGCCAGCGGCCGTCCGCGCTGACCTCCAGCCCGTACGAGGCTTCGTCCGCGAGGATCGTCGTATCCGCCTGGCCGAGTGAATGCCGGCGTACCTGGCGGAAGCGGACATAGTAGAAGGTGCTGCTGTCCGGCAGCCAGGCCACCGGTGAGTACCGGCAACCGTCGAGCGGCCCGTCCACGACCTGGCCGGTGCCGACGTCGAGAACCGACAACGACGCCTGCTCGGTACCACCACGAGACAGCTGCACCGCGACCTTGCGGCCGTCCGGCGAAGGCTGCCACTCGTCGAGCGTGGTCGACCCGCTCGGATCAACCTGCTTCAGATCGAGCAGCGGCGTCTCGTCGACGAACAGTACGGCCTGTTGCCCGGCCTCGCGCCGCACCGTGAAGCTGCGGCCGCCGCACCACACCGGGACGGACACGCTGCCTACGTTCGACAGCCGCCGGACGGCGTTCTTCCAGCGGAACCGGGTGCTCAGCGAACCGGCGTACGTCAGCCACAACTCGTCCTGATCCCGCAGCCAACGGGCGGCGTCTGCCGGATCTTCGAGCCAACGGTACGGGTCCGCAACGGAACAACCGTGCACCTGCTCCACGAGCGTCAGACGCTCGGCGCATGGATAAGCCTGCACGGAATCGATCACCCCACTCTCTCTCCCACCAACACAACGAGCCCGGAGGCTCGGAGCTACCCCGGAGACAGGACGGCCCTGGGTGGGCATGCCCACCCAGGACCTCACTACCTGGCAAATGCAGGTTTGCCGTATCAGTGGCAGAGCAGCAGGCTCAGGTTGCTCGGAGTCTGCGACGCGCAGCCCAGCACGGTCAGGGTGGAGCCGCCGTGGTGGTGGCCACCGCAGCCGTAACCCGGGGTCTCGAGACCCTGGAGGTCGAGAAGTGCCATGTGTTTACACCTCCTTCGGTGCAGGTTGTCGGGATGGGTACTCGGACCACTGGGGAGGTCCGAGGAACGGGAGGGACACCGGCGCATGATCCGCAGGGTGCAGCGCCGTACCCAGGGCCAGCAGTACGCCGGCCGATCCGGTGGCCAGGTCCATCGAGAGCCGGAGCAGCTGGTTGCCGGGAAACGCGAGACCACCCTCGAACGGCATCGCGTGCCAGCCGAGGCCGTGTACCAGGTCGTCGACCTGATCACCGAGTGCCGCAGCCGTGAGGAGAACTCCGGAGCGGCCCATGAACAGGCCGGGCTGGACGTAATAGGAGCAGTGCGTGACGCGCTTGAGCTCGTCCAGCGTTCTGGTCAGCTCGTCGGACGGCCGGTGGCGCAGGTAGCGCTCGAGGACGAGCGCGATGCCGGCGGAACCTTCCTCCAGGTACGGCAGGGTTCGCCAGCCCTGGTTGACCTGGCGCATGCCGTCGTCGGTGAGCACGGTCCGCTTCAGGTCCTGCCGGATCGCGATCTCCGCGAGGTCGAGCAGACCGGTGTCCCCGAGCTGCTCGAACGCGTTCAGGAACAGCAGCGCCGGCCCGGACGATCCGTACATCAGGCCGGCCCGTGCGTACTGACCGCCGCTGAGCTCGGGTACGTCGGCCTCGAGGCGATCCGCTACCAGGTCGAGGACGCGGACGGCCTGCGCACGGAGCGCCGGCTCGGTGTCGAAGTGCAGCAGGTTGAGGCCGATCCCGGCGAGGCCGGAGTGCAGGCCGAGCTCGCGGGTGCTCCAGTCGTCGGCGAGCGTACGGTCCACGATGTCCAGCGCGTCCTGACGGTGGCCGAGCTCGTCGAGTACGTGCGCGACGCCGTGCAGACCGTCGTACAGCCCTGGGCCGGCGGGGGTCGTCAGCGCGTGCTTGCGGAGCCAGTCCTCGTACTGCGGGAAGCGCCCGGCGCCGGTCTTCGCGAGCGCATAGAGGACACCGGCGGCACCCGTCGCCAGGTCGATCCCGCCGCCGTCGCGGAACTGCGCGATGTCGCCGGGGAACAGGCGGTCGGTGCGTTCCGGTGTTGCGCTGGCGACGATCGCCTGGGTGAGCGCCGCGCGTACCTCGGTCCACTCGGCCTCGCCGGGGAGCGCGACGCCTTCGAGGTCGTTCGCCGGGTTGGCGCCGACGATCGTACGGACCGCGTCGTCGAGCGTGGCGCGCGGCACCGGGAACGTGTCCGCGATCATGTCGGCGAGCTGGAACGCCTTACCTGGATGGAGATTCAGCAGGATCGTTGCCTGCGGCGCGTAGACGCCGAGCGCGATACAAGCCAGCGCGTACCGGTCAACGTCGACGCCCTGCCGGTCCTGCGGGGCGGCGTACCCGGGGTGGGCGAGCGTCGAACGCGCCTGGTCCTCGGCCTTCGTCGCGACCTCGAAGTCGATCAGCGTGAGCTTGCCGTTCACGTCGAGGAGCAGGTTGTCCGGGTGCAGGTCGCAGAACACCACGCCGCGTTCGTGCAGCTGGCCGACGGCCTCGCCGACCTTGGCGACCATCGCGGTCGCCCAGTCGGCGTACTCGGCCTTTTGGGTTTCGGTCGCGTCGGGGTGTGTCAGCGGGTAGCGGCGGACCAGGTCGCGCTGGAGCGACACCGAGTCGATGTGCTCCTGGACGAGGAAGTGGTGCTCGCCGAGCTGCAGGTAGTCGTGCGTCCGCGGTACGGCGTCGAGGCCGTCGAGCTGCGCCAGGATGTCGCGCTCGTGGGCGATCCGGGTCACCGCGTCACGGCCGGCCATGTCGAGACCGGCGTACGGACGACCTTCCTTGAGTACGACGCGGTCGCCGGACTCGGTGTGGTGGCCGAGGTACACGCCGCCGCCGTTGGAGAACTGGATGACGCCGTCGATCGTGTACGCGAGCTCGTTCGTGGTGACCGCGTTGCGGGCGTCGAGGTGCGGCTGCAGGAAGTCGGGGAGCTGGACCCAGGGCGGTACGACGAAGGTCGGGCCGCGGTGGTCCGGGACGAGGTTGCCGTGGGCATCCTCGATCGCGAGCACGCGCTTACCGGTCGGAGACAGACAGTACCGGCTGACGAAGGCGCCGTACCGGACGAAGAGCGGGCCCTCCGCGTAGCGCAGATCGCTAAGGATATAAGGGCCCTCGACGCCGCTCAGTACTTCGTTGAGGTCCTTGAGGACGAGCTCGAGCTGCGCGTCGTCGGCCGGGTAGATCGTCACCAGCTTGCCGCTCGACCCACGGGGCGCGGCCTTCGAGTTCGTCATCACGAGGACGGCCTCGTTGCGCAGGAACTTGAACGCGATGCCGCGGGGAACGCAGTAGTCCCAGACCGCCTCGAGCGTCCGCGCGACGTCTTGCAGGCGCGCCGAGACGTGGATCTTCCAGCCCTGGTCCGGCAACCGGAGCCCGTCCGGCGCGTAGTTCATCCACTGCTCACCCGGCACGTGCCGCCATCCGTCCGGGACCTCCCGGCGCGTAATCGAGAAATCCGGGTGCCGCGCACCACGATTGGCCGGCGTCTCGTAGAACCGCCGATCCGCAAGGCAGTAGAACTCGTAACTCTCATGCATGACTGTCCGACCCCCTTTCGCGGTGCCCCGCCACATCTTGGGCGCCCCGTCAGGTATCGGCGTAGTGCACGATGTCATCACTCTCGTGTGAAGAACCCACGCACTACGAGTGAGTAACTAAACACTCTTCGTTACCGTACCGCGCGATCCAAGCGCGAAACCGGTCGTAACAACATGTCAATCCATGACAGCAACATCACAACGCGTAACTTCCACGAATGTACTTCGTCAGCGCTCGGCTGACGGGTCCCACGTCCTCCGCGACCAGCAACGTCTTAGTCGCCGGGACACGCTCCACGAGAGCGTCGAATGGTTGCGACAGCAATCCGTCGAGCTGAGCGAGCGCTGCCGCGTGGAACTCCACGCGATAGTTCACTGCCGATCTGACCAGCCCGGAATGACCTGCTCGGCAGGTGTGAACTCCTCTGCTCTGCCTTCACGAGTTGCTTGCATTCGCTCGTCGAAGCCTGGGCTGGAGTAAGCGACGGCGCGTAGGTGCCACAGATGAAGCACGTCGCGCAGATGCTGGAAACGCCACACCTCGTGCGCGGCGTCGAGCGCCTGGTGGTAGTCGTGCAGGAACTGCTCGTGCCACTTCGGCGGCAGCACAGCGAGGATCTGCTCCGGATCCTCCGCCGACCGATCCACAGGCTGCGCCGTCATGCCGTCAGAATACTCTGACCTACACCGGGTAGGTGCGGACCTCGGTTGCTTTGAGGGTGGTTTGGAGGGGTTGGCCGGGGTGTAGGTGGAGGTCGGCTACGGCGGCGGGGGTTATGTCGGCCAGGACTTCTGTGGGGCCGGTGGGGGAGGCGTCGAGGCGGACTCTGACGGTGTGGGCGTGTTGTTCGATGCCTGTTACTACGGCGGGCCACGTGTTGCGGGGGCTGCCTGTGGGGGCTTCGGTGTAGAGGCTTACGGCGGTGGGTGGGAAGGCTACGTGGACGCCGCCGGTGGCTGGTTCGGCGAGGGTTATGGTGCCGCCGTCGGTCAGGCGGACGGTGGTGCCGGTGGCGGTGCCTCGGTAGAGGTTGAGGCCTACCAGTTGGGCTACGTAGTCGGTGCGGGGGCGGTGGGCTACCTCGGTGGGTTTGCCTTCCTGGACCACCTGGCCGTTCTCGATGATGACCAGACGATCAGCCAGGACCATGGCGTCCAGCGGGTCGTGGGTGACGAGTAGCGTGCGGCCCTCGAAGCGGGAGAGGTGCTGACCCAGCTCCGCACGGACGTGCAGCGTCGTACTCGCGTCCAAAGCAGCAAGCGGTTCGTCAAGCAGTAAGAGCTCCGGGTCAGTCGCCAGGGCTCTCGCCAGCGCTACTCGTTGAGCCTGGCCGCCGGACAGCGCGCGAGGACGAGTACGGGCGTACTCCGAGAGCCCTACGACCTCCAGCCACCGTGCAGCCTCCTGGCGGGCTGTTTGCTTCTCCATGCCGCGGGCACGTAGGCCGAACGCCACGTTCTCCAATGCGCTCAGGTGGTTGAAGAGCAGGTAGTCCTGGAACACCACGCCAATCGGACGGCGCTCCGGCGTACGGAACGTGTGCGGCGGCTCGTCCCACACCGACGAGCCCAGTGCGATCCGTCCACCGTCAAGCGCGAGCAGTCCGGAGATAGCACGGAGCGCAGTCGTCTTGCCGGCGCCGTTAGGCCCAAGCAGCGCAACAACTTCGCCTGGCTCCACAGTCAGATCCACTGCGAGGTTGAAGGCGCCACGGCTCACCCGCAGCTCGGCGTACAGCGTCATCGCAACCCACTGATCCAGCGCTCGCGCAGAGACGCCAGGACGACGACAGAAACGAGCAGCAGCACGAGACTCAGTACGACGGCCACGTCCGGATCGGTCTCCAACGCCAGGTAGACCGCCAGCGGCATCGTCGTCGTACGCCCTGGGAAATTACCCGCGAACGTGATCGTCGCCCCGAACTCGCCCAGCGCCCGCGCCCAGCACAACACCATGCCCGCAACGACCCCCGGTGCGATCGACGGCAATGTCACCCGCCGGAACGTCAGCCAGCGGCCCGCACCCAGCGTCGCGGCCGCTTCCTCGTACCGCGGGTCAGCCGCACGCAAAGCACCCTCAACAGAGATCACCAGGAACGGCATCGCGACGAAAGCCTCGGCCACCACCACACCAGCCGTGGTGAACGGCAACGACACCCCGAACCACGAGTCGAGGTACTGACCGACCAGCCCGCGCCGCCCCAGCACCAGCAACAACGCCACCCCACCAACAACCGGTGGCAGCACCAGAGGCACCGTCACGAACGCCCTGATCACACTGCGCCCCGGCAGCCCACCCCTCGCGAGCAGCCACGCCAACGGAACGCCCAGCACCACGCACAACGCAGTAGCGGCTGTAGCGCACACCAGAGACAGCTTCAGTGCCTGCCATACGTCCGCACTGTGGAGCTTGGCCGGGAGCGTCGACCAAGGCGCCTTGACGAGCAGTCCGAGCAGCGGCACGAGCAGGAACGCCAGGCCGATCAACGCAGGCAGCAGGAGCACAAGGGGCAGGCGCCCGCTCGTACTCCTGCTGCGACGACTCATGGTGCCGAGAAGCCGGCCGCGGTCAGGACTGCCTTGCCCTTGTCGGACAGCACGTAGTCGACGAAGGCCTTCGCAGCGTCAGCGTTCGGCGCCTTCGTCAGCGCGACGATCGGGTATTCGTTGACTGCCTTGCTCGCTTCCGGGAACTCGATGCCGTCGACCTTGTCCTTCGCGGACAGCACGTCGGTCTTGTAAACCAGCGCGGCGTCGACCTCACCGAGACTGACCTTGGTCAGTGCGGCCTTCACGTCCTGCTCGAGGCTGTCCGGCTGCGCGGTGACGCCGCTCGCTTTGAACACCTTCTCCGCCGCCGCGCCGCACGGCACCTGGGGGGCACAGAGCGCGATCTTCTTGCTCTTGTCGGCGAAGTCCTTCAGGCCGGTGATCTTGCCCGGGTTGCCCTTCGGTACGGCGATCTCGAGCGTGTTGCTGACGAAGTTCGTCGGGGTGCCCTTGTCCTTCACGGCGTCCATGTTCTTCGGCGCCGCCGAGGCGAACACGTCGGCCGGCGCACCCTCGTTGATCTGTTTCGCGAGCGCGGAGCTGCCGGCGAAGTTGAACGTCACCTTCACGCCGGGGTGAGCGGCCTCGAAGTCCTTGCCGAGCTGGGTGAACGCGCCGGTCAGCGAAGCGGCCGCGAACACGTTGACGCTGCCGGACAACGCCTGCGTGCTGCTCGAGGACGGCGCGGAGGACGACGCCAGCGTGTCACCCCCGCACCCGGCCAGGGCAAACGTGGCGACAGCGGCCAGGGCGGCGGCAACGGTACGGCGGAACATCAGGCCTCCGGGATCTCGACGACGACATGGGTGGACTTGATCGAGGCCACGGCCACGACGCCGGGCTCCAGCCCCAGCTCGTCGGCGGCCTCCCGGCTCATCAGCGACACGACGCGGAACGGCCCGGCCTGCAGCTCGACCTGGGCCATCACGCCGTCCTTGAGCACGCGGGTGACGATCCCGCGCATCCGGTTCCGCGCCGACGCGGCGGCGGTGTGACCCGGTTCCGGGGTGTCCGCGAGCTCCTGGGCGAACTTGGCGAGCGCTTGCCCGTCGATCGCCATCCGCCCGCTCTCCTGCTTGGACGGCAACCGTCCCTGATCGATCCAGCGGCGCACCGTGTCGTCACTGACGCCCAGCAGCGCCGCCGCCTCACTAACCCGCAAACTCGGCACGGCACCCAGCATACGGCCGCACCTGCGGCTTGATGCCAGCTTGTCCACAGTCACGGATCGGTGACGAAAAGTGGGGGTGAATCCTCGTACGTTAAAGGGCATGAGGACAACGGCGATGCAGGATTACTTGGACGGGCCGCATAAGGCGGCGCGGGACGTCGTGCGGGCCGAGCTGGCCGCGCACGCCGACCTGGCGGAGCTGGCGGTGCGCCTGCCACGCGACGAGTACCGGGACAGGGTGCTGGAGTTGCTGCTGCGCTCGGCCGCGAGCGGGCTGCCCGCCCGTGGATACCCGAAGGAGTACGGCGGGGCGGCGGACCTCGGCGGCTTCATCGCGGGCTTCGAGACACTTGCCTTCGGCGATCTGTCGCTGATGGTCAAGGCCGGTGTGCAGTTCGGGCTGTTCGCGGGCGCGATCCTGCACCTGGGGACCGAGCGGCACCACGAGCAGTATCTTGCGGACGCGATCGGCGGCCGGCTGCTGGGCTGCTTCGCGATGACCGAGACCGGGCACGGGTCGAACGTCCAGGCCCTCGGCACGACGGCGACGTACGACGAGTCCACGGGAGAGTTCGTCGTCCACACGCCGACCGCGGCAGCGCGCAAGGACTACATCGGGAACGCGGCCCGCCACGGGCGGATGGCGGCGGTGTTCGCGCAGCTCGTGGTCCGCGGGGAGAGTCACGGCGTGCACTGCCTGCTGGTGCCGATCCGCGGCGAGGACGGCGCAGCTCTGCCCGGCGTCACCCTGTCCGACTGCGGACCGAAGCTCGGGCTGAACGGTGTGGACAACGGGAGGATCGTGTTCGACCAGGTCCGGGTGCCGCGGGCGGCCCTGCTGGACCGGTACGCCCAGGTCGATGCTGACGGCAACTACACCAGCGCGATCGAGAACCCGGACCGCCGGTTCTTCACGATGCTCGGCACGCTCGTCCAGGGCCGGGTGTCGGTCGGCGGCGCGGCGATCAACGCGAGCAAGGTCGCGCTCACGATCGCGATTCGGTACGCCGCTCAGCGCCGCCAGTTCGGCGCACCGGGGAGCAGCGAGGAGACGTTGCTGCTCGACTACCGGATGCATCAGCGCCGGCTGCTGCCGTTGCTCGCCCGGACGTACGCGCTGCACTTCGCGCAGGCCGAGCTGGTCGAGGAGTTCGCGCGGGTGTTCACCGATGAGCGGGACGAGCACGACAGGCGGGCGCTGGAGGCCCAGGCGGCCGGGACGAAGGCGCTCGGGACGTGGCACGCCACCGAGACGATCCAGCTGTGCCGGGAGGCGTGCGGGGGCGCCGGTTACCTGGCGGAGAACCGGTTGGCCACTCTGAAGGCGGACACCGACGTCTTCACCACGTTCGAGGGTGACAACACGGTGCTGCTACAGCTTGTCGCGAAGGGTCTGCTGACCGACTACCGCAGGTCGTTCGGCGAGCTGGACCCGTTGGGTACGGCCCGGTTCGTGGCGGCGCAGGCGGTGGAGATCGCGGTCGAGAAGGCGGCGCTCCGCCCGCTGATCGAGCGGCTGCGCGACGTCGTACCGAACCGTTCCGACGCCTCCGATCCGGATGCCGGGCTGCGGGACGACGCATACCACTCCGGTCTGCTCGGGTATCGCGAGCAGCACATGCTGTCCGGGGTGGCGCGCCGGCTGAAGGCTGGGATCGATGCCGGGGACGACGCGTTCGATGTGTTCAACCGGTGCCAGGACCACGTGATCGCGGCCGGCCGGGCGCATGTTGACCGGATCGTTCTCGAAGCCTTCCAGTCCGCAGTGCGAGACGCCCCGGAGGAGGTCCAGCCGCTGTTGCACGACGTGTACGACCTGCACGCGCTGTCGACGATCGAGGCGGAGCGCGCGTGGTATCTCGAACACGGCCGTCTGTCACCGGGCCGTTCGAAGGCGATCACCGCCCTGGTCAACGACCTCTGCGCCGCCGTCCGCCCGGCAGCAGTAGAGCTCGTCGACGCGTTCGGCGTACCGGCCTCGGCAGTGGAGGTGCCCATGGTTGTACCGTCCTAGTCATGAGTGAGTCGATCGAACCTGCGTCGGCTGCTGAGGCCGCCCGTGAGCTAGCCCGGGTGTTGCTCGAGCAGGCTGATGCATTGGATCTCCACGATCTGCGGGCCACCGGCGCGATCGAGAACGTCCGGGTGCAGGCCCGGGCGCTCGCGGACGCAGTCCACGAACGCGGCTGGGGCGACATCTTCCTCGGGATCGACTCGTACGACCCCGACGAGCTGGACGACCTGCCGCTCGGGCCGGACGACTTCGACGACCCGGCGGACTACCGGGAGATCGTCGACGGTGGTGCGCTGGACGACCTCGGGGAGCTCGAGGAACCGATGCTGCCGGAGAACGGGCTGCGGCTCAGCTACCAGGCGCGGTACGACTACGTCGTGACCGACCCGGACGCCTTCGTGCAGTACGTGCGCAGCCGGGCGGACGAGGCGCAGAACGAGGACGTCATCGACGACATCGAGGACGCCCAGTCGGCGTTCGAGCTGCTCTGCTACCTGGACGGCGTCGGCTCGAAGGAGTACGAGTCGTTCGGCCTGGTCCCGGGCGGCGGCGAGGAGTCGCACAAGGTCGTCAAGTTCTCGCTCTGGGACCTGGACCCGACCCGCCGCGACGACACCTACCCCTACTGACCCCCAGAACAGAGCCGCTCCGCTCGTACTGGTCCCCAGCAGCACCAGTACGAGCGGAGCGGTCTTTTCCGTAAGAAACGCCGGCCGCGCCGGGCGTTGGTCGCCACCTCACTGGCGACCAACGCCCTGTTGGCGCGGCCGGCGTCCTGCTGTTGCCCCGAGAGGGCAGTGGCCCGAAGGAGGGTGGGCCCGAGACCCATTCCGCGGCCGGCAGGGGAGGTACAGTCCGGTCGCGGACGGAAGTACATCGGGAACCACCTGGACCCAGTGCCGGCGACCCGTCCGTCGCCGACAACAGAAACCTGTCATGCGGCCCGGCGTACCGGGAATCCTCCGGTTCAAACATTTGCATTGCCTTTGAAGTAAGCAACGCTCAGTAGAGGTTCCTTCACTTTCTGTACTGATGTTGCCTTCCGCAACAACTAACCAGTCGTCAAGACCTCAACTGCGGAACCGGCTCAGCGCTCACATCGCCTACATCGCGATCTACGCCTAGTGCTTCACGTTCCCGACGCTCTACCTGCTGCGGGCCTGGGTCGGTGACAGCCACCAGGCGTTCCCGGCCGATCCGGACAAGCTCCCGATCGCGTACTTCGCCGTCACCGCCGGCATCTACGTCGCCGGCAACCTGCTGGTCGTGCTCGGGCACCGCGTCGGCAGCAAGCGCCGTACCCGAGCAGTCGATCTCGACCCGGTCAAGTAGCCAGGTCCTGTCAGGCGAGTTCGAGCTCCGTCGCCGGGCGGGCCGGGACCTCGCCGTACGTCGTGGTGCGCTGCCGCGCCGGCCGGCCGGCGGCGTCCGCCATCGCGGTGAGTTCGGCGATCGACTTGCGGCTGCCGTGCTTGGAGCCGGCCATCCGGCTGATGGTCTCCTCCATCAAGGTGCCGCCGATGTCGTTCACGCCACCGTTCAGTACGGCGACGCAGCCGTCGACGCCGAGCTTCACCCACGAGCACTGGATGTTGTCGATCCGCCCGTGCAGCATGATCCGCGCCATCGCGTGTACGGCCCGGTTCTCGTCGTACGTCGGACCCGGCCGGGCGACGCCCGCGAGGTAGATCGGCGAGTTCTGGTGGATGAACGGCAGCAGCACGAACTCGGTGAAGCCGCCGGTCTCGTCCTGGACCGCGGCGATCGTACGCAGGTGCTGCACCCAGTGGTGCGGGGCGTCCACGTGGCCGTACATCATCGTCGAGCTGGACGGCAGGCCGACGCGGTGCGCGGTGCTGATCACCTCGATCCAGCTTGCCGTCGGCAACTTTCCCTTGGTGAGGATCCAGCGGACGTCGTCGTCGAGGATCTCGGCCGCGGTGCCGGGGATGCTGTCCAGGCCGGCCTCCCTCACCGAGATCAGGAACTCCTCGATCGACAGGCCGGTGCGCACCGATCCGTTGACGATCTCCATCGGGGAGTACGCGTGCACGTGCATGTCCGGGACGCGGTCCTTGACGGCGCGGACCAGGTCGGCGTACGCGGTACCGGGGAGGTCGGGGTGGATGCCGCCCTGCATGCAGACCTCGGTCGCGCCGATCACCCACGCCTCCTCGGCGCGCTGCCCGACCTCGTCCATCGAGAGCGAGTACGCGTCGGCGTCGGTACGCCGCTGGGCGAACGCGCAGAACCGGCAGCCGGTGTAGCAGACGTTGGTGAAGTTGATGTTCCGGTTCACCACGTAGGTGACGTCGTCCCCGACCGTTGCCTTGCGCAACTCATCGGCGATCCGCGCCAGCTGGTCGAGCGCCGGCCCGGTTGCCGTCATCAACGTCAGAGCTTGTGAATCGGAAAGCCCGGCGGGGTCACGCTCGGCGGCGGCGAGAGCTTCCTTCACGTCACCTTCGAGACGTTCCGGAGCGGTTCGGCCGGCCACCTCCTCGCGGAGGACGTCCCAGTCGCCGTAGGCGGCGTCGAAGTCGGAGCGGGTCTCGGTGCGCCGGCCTTCGGTGTCGATGGCGGTGTGGAGGTCGGTACGGCCGACGCTGTCCCAGCCGCCGTCCGGCTCCTGCCAGGGGAGCCCGACCGGCATCGCGGACTCGTTCGCCAGACCGGTCGCCGGGTCGACGAGAGCCTCGACGTGAGAGATGAGCCGCGGGTCCAGCCACGGTTCACGCAGGTACTCGGGATGTGCCGTCAGACGTTCGCGCAGTACGAACCCCGCCTCGGCGGTCACCTTCGCGAGGTCGTCGATCTGCGGCCACGGGCGCTCCGGGTTCACGTGATCCGGCGTCAGCGGGGACACCCCGCCGAAGTCGTCCACGCCGGCGTCCAGCAATGCGCGGCACTCGGCCAGGTCGACCAGGTTCGGCGGCGCCTGGACCCGGACCCGCGGCCCGAGCACGACCCGCGTCACCGCGATCGCCGCCAGCCATTCGTCCAGCGGTACGTCGGCGTCGTTCCGCATCGCCGTGTCCGGCTTCACCCGGAAACCCTGGATGATCACTTCCTGGATCCCGTTGTACTGCCGCGCGATCTTCCGCAAGGCGAAGATCGAGTCCGCACGTTCCGCCAGCGTTTCGCCGATCCCGATCAGCAGCCCGGTCGTGAACGGTACGTTCGAACGCCCCGCGTCCTCGAGCACCCGGAGCCGCACCGCCGGGTCCTTGTCCGGCGACCCGAAGTGCGGCTGACCCTTCTCCTCGAACAGCCGCCGGGACGTGGTCTCCAGCATCATCCCCATGCTCGGCGCGACCGGCTTCAACCGCTGCAGGTCCTGCCACGACATCACACCCGGGTTCAGGTGCGGCAGCAGCCCGGTCTCCTCGAGGACCCGGATCGCCATCGCCCGTACGTAGTCGAGCGTGCTGTCGTACCCGGCTTCCTCCAGCCACGTCCGCGCCGCGTCCCAGCGCTGCTCGGGCGCATCGCCCAGCGTGAACAGCGCCTCCTTGCACCCCAGCGCGGCACCCTGGCGCGCGATCTCCAGTACCTCGTCCGGCGACAGGTACGGCGCGTGCACCCGGCCCGGCGTGGTCGCGAAGGTGCAGTAGTGGCACCGGTCCCGGCACAGCCGTGTCAGCGGGATGAAGACCTTCTTCGAGTACGTGATCACGCCGGCCCGGCCGGCGTCGGCCAGGCCCTGGTCGCGGACCCGGGCCGCGGTCGTCATCAGCGCGGTCAGCGCCTCGCCGCTCGCCGCGAGCAGCACCTCCGCTTCGGCAGGGTCGAGGGTCTTGCCGTCGGCCGCGCGCTTCAGTGCGCGGCGCATCGCAGTACTGAGTTCTGAAGTGGCCACGGAATCCGAGCCTAAGTTGCAGAAAACGGTTGATCCCGCGATTCCGGACAGCAAAATCAATCCGTACAGACGTCCTGATAGTTTGCTGTTCATGCAGGTCAGACGGGGTGTCGACGGGCGGCGAGTGCGCGGTGAGCAGCGCCGCAGCGAGCTGCTGAGGGCGACGCTTTCCGTGATCGAACGCGACGGAGTCGCAGGTGTGAGCCATCGGGTGGTGGCCGCGGAGGCCGATGTGTCGGTCGCCTCGATCACGTACCACTTCCCGACCCTCGACGATCTCCTCACTGCCGCGCTGCAGTCCGCCGCTGAGGATCTCGCCGTCGAACTGCACGGCCGCGGCAGCGAGTTGGGTCCGCGTCCGGCCGACGAGTTGGCCCGCCTGATCGAGCACAGCGTCGTACGGCGTCGTGGCCGGACGCTCGCGCTCTACGAGCTCTATCTGTATGCCGCTCGCCGGCCCGAATTGCGCGAGCCCGCCGCGGCGTGGCTGGAGCCGCTGACCGAGATCGCGCGTACGTTCACCGCCGATCCGCAGCAGGCCCGCCTTCTCGTCGCCGCGCTCGACGGCCTGTTGATGCAGACGCTGATCGGCGCCCGCGACCTGGACCGGGCCGACGTCGCCGCGCTAATCGAGATGCTGAGGTAGGACCCGCCGGGTAGGGTCGCGAAGGAATTCGCCATCAGGGAGGTCCCCGGTGTCAGCGACTCCAACTCAGCCCCCGGTCCAGCCGTTGTTCGCGTCCGTGCTCCGCGCCGTCCGGAAGCTGCGAGAGCTCGGCGATCCACTACCCGACGATCTCGTCGCGCAGCTGTCGAAGCTGGAGACCAGCGAGCTGAGCGAGGCCGATCGCCGCGACCAGCTCGAGACCCTGCTGAAGCCGTTCGTCCTGGTTGACGTGATGATCGACGAACAGGGCGTGGCCACCAGCACACCCGGCGCCGCGCCGCCCCGACTGGTACAGCACGGCTGGCGCAGTTTCCTCGTACGCGTGGCCAACCCGCACCGGCTCGAGGGAAACCTGAGCGCGTGGGACGGCGGCGTGTACGGCCTGATCGACCACCACAGCCACTCCGCGCGGATCGCCCTGGCCGACACGTTGACCGTCGTACCGCGGATCAAGAACGCCTGGCTGGACGCGAAGCTCGCCGGCCCGGACGCGCTTTCCGGCCTCGACACCGAGTACCGGGTGATCAGCCTGTACGCCCGCGACAGCGGCGTGCGCTCGGGCGGTGTGACGCTCTTCGCAACGGACGAGCACAACCACCGGAGCCTGAGCCGGTCATCGCTCGGGCTTGCCGGCCAACGGGCGAGCTTCGAGCAGCGCACGTACGGCGCGTCGTTCGAGTTCGACTGTGCGCCGGCCCGTGAGATCGAGCTCGACATCCGTGAACCCGACGGCCGCAGCTGCATGGCCGCGATCACCGTCACCGATGCCCAGGGCCGCGCGTACCCGTCGAAGGCGATGCGGCTGGCACCGGACATGTTCTTCCAGGAACACGTGTATCGCGCGACCGGCGAGGTGATCGCGCTGCCGGCGGGGAAGTACGAGGTCACCGCGATCCGCGGGCCTGAGTACCGGCCGGTGCGCTTCGGGACCGAGGTCGATCAGGGTACGGAGCGGATTCCGGTCACGCTCGACCGCTGGGTCGATCCGGCGAGCCGCGGGTACTACTCGGGCGACCCGCACATCCACGCCGGCGGCTGCTCGCACTACAACGTTCCCAGCGAAGGCGTCACGCCGGAAACGATGATCCGGCACGTTCGCGGCGAAGGTCTCTGGCTTGGCAGCGTGCTCACCTGGGCGCCCTGCTACTACCACCAGAAACAGTTCTTCAGCGGCGAGTCGATCAGCCCGCCGGCGGAGCTCGAGGACCCACCGATGCAGGCCGCGCAGGGCATGACCTGGACCCCGCGACCGACCGATCGGGACGCAGAAAGCGCCTTGCGGTACGACATCGAGGTCTCCGGCTTCCCGTCCAGTCACTCCGGCCACCTGATCCTGCTCGGCCTGACCGACCAGGACTACCCGGGCACCAGCATCATCGAGGACTGGCCGTCGTGGAACCTGCCGGTACTGCGCTGGGCCAAGGCGCAGAACGCGCTGGTCGGCTACGCGCACTGCGGGATCGGGCTCGGCGTCGGCACCGAGGAACTGCCGAACTACATCGTGCCGTCGTTCCAGGGCATCGGCTCGAACGAGATCATCGTCGACGTACCGCTCGGCGCCGCCGACTTCCAGTGCGGCGGCGAGTTCGCGCCGGCGGCCGAGCTGAACATCTGGTACCACCTGCTCAGCGTCGGCTACCGCACCCTGATGCTCGGCGAGACCGACTACCCGTGCATCTACGACGAGGGCCCCGGCGTCGGGCGGACGTACGTACGACTGGCCGAGCCGCCGACGGGGCCGCAGGCGATCGAGGCGTGGATCACCGGGCTGCGAGAGAACGCCTCGTACTTCGGTGACGGCCGGAGCCACGTGTTCGACCTGGCCGTGGACGGTGATGTCGGTCGTGAGCACCCGTTGGATGCGCCCGGTCCGGTGCGGGTCAGCACGACGGTCGCCGCGTGGCTGCCGGAGGAACCGCCGCCACCGCCGGCGGGCCGCCCGATGTACAGCGCGCCGGTGGGCTGGCACCTCGAACGGTCCCGGATCGGTACGTCCCGGACCGTCGAGGTCGAGGTCGTCCTGAACGGTTTTGTGGTCGCAACGCAGGAGATCGTTGCTGACGGCATCGAGCGCGAGCTCACCTTCGATGTGACGGTCGAACGCTCGTCCTGGCTCGCTCTGCGGCTCCTGCGCAGCGTGCACACGCAGCCGATCTTCCTCGAGGTCGACGGCCGGCCGATCCGAGCGTCCCGTCGCAGCGCCCAGTGGTTGCACGACTCTGTCGACCGGCTGTGGAAGATGAAGTCCGGGTTCATCCGGGAGAGCGAGCGGGAGGCGGCGCGGCAGGCGTACGACGAGGCGCAGGCCGCTTACCTGTCCAGGCTCTCGGAATGCGAGGCTGACTGATGACTCATCATGCGCCGGCAATCGGCTGTTGCGGGCCGGTCGAGACGGATGCGCCGATCGCGGTCACGATCAACCCGGAGGCGCGGGTGAACGTCGCCCGCAGCGGCGCGCCGATCGGCGTACTGACGCCGGGCGAATGGCACACGATTTCCGTGACGGTCGTCAACGACGGCTTCGTCACCGGACCGCTGGCCGTCGAGGCGGATCCGGTTCGCGGGCTCGAGCTCGACCTGCCGTTGCATGAGCTGACCGGTGAGCCCCGGCAGGACGCCGGTTTCCGGGTGCGGCTCGGCGAGCCGACCGTTGTCGACGTGACGTTGACCTTCCGTGCGCTCGGGGCGCTCGGTGGGCTCGCCAACCACAGCACGGTCAACCTGTTGCTGTCATCCATGAGGTAGCGCGCGGGCTACCTGCGGCCGGGTGTTCGGGCCAGCGCGCCGCCGGTTCGCGCGCGGTTGGCTGGATGGATGCTGAGGTTGTCTGTCGGGGCGCTGCGGACCAGGTGGCAGTTGTTCGCCGGCGCGGTGGTGGCCGTTGCACTCGGGGTAGGCCTGGTGCAGTCCGATCTGCAGTTGCTGGCGGCAACCGATCGTCCAGTGCTTCCGGCCGGGTTGTCGGCGTACCAGCAGGCGCAGGTCCGTGAGGGGTACGTCGGTGCCGCGATGCTGCTCGGGATGTCGGTGATGCTCGCCGTTTTCCTGAGCGTGTTCATCGTGAGTACGACGTTCGGGTTCATCACCGTGCAGCGGCGGCGGGAGTTCGGGCTACTGCGGCTGGTCGGGGCACAGCGTTGGTACCTGTGCTTGATGGTCGTGGTGGAGGCTGGGCTGCTCGGGGTGGTCGGCAGCGTGCTCGGGGTGGTGGTCGGGTTGCTGGCGACGGTCGCGCAGTCGTGGTTGCTGGTGCAGTTGAAGATGCTGCCGCCGTGGTTCGACGCGCCCTGGGATCCGGGTGCGATGTGGGCCGCGATGCTCATCGGGGTCGGTACGGCGTTGGCCGGCGTACTGGCCGCCGCCTGGCGGGCGTCGCGGGTGAACGCTCTCGAAGCGATCGTCGAGGGCCGCGCGGCGCGGCAGGCGATGACCTCGTGGCGGTGGTTCTGGGGCCTGTCCGCCGCTGTGGGCACCGTTCTGCTGGTCGCCGTCGCGCAGGCCGCGCGGGATCTCGTCGCCGGGTTGATGGTCGGGCTGGTGGTGATGATCACCGGATCCGTCGCGTTGAGCCAGCTGAGCCCGGTCGTCGTACCACTGGCCGGGCGGATCCCGGCGGTCGTTGTCCGTGGCAACTTGATCGCCGACCTGGCACGGGCGGGCGTACTGCACGCCGTACGGCGGAGTGCGGCGACTGCCGCGCCGTTGATCGTGCTGGTCGGGCTGGTGGTCGGGATGTGGGGTCTGTTCGGTTCGCTGGCGAAGGCCGTCGGGGTCGAGCAGCAGCGGCTGATCACCGCCGACGTGGTGGTCGGCCACGCGGTGCGAAACGGTCCGGAAATCGCGGTTTCCTCGGTGCAGACGGCCGTACCGATCACTGTCACGCGCGGGCGGACAACGGTGTACTCCGAAGCCGTCGGGATCGATCCGGTGGCGTACCAGCAGACGCACCGGCTGCGGCCGCGGAAGGGATCGCTGGACCGGCTGACCGGGAACACGATTGCGATCGGGCCGGGAATGGCGGCCGAGGGCTACCGTCTCGGATCGGCGCTGAAGGTTGCGCTGGGCAACAGACACGTCGAGGTGCGGGTGGTCGCGGTCATGCCGGAAACGCTTGACGTCAGTGAGAACTTCTTCATTCCGAGGACCTTGCTGCCGGCCGGTGGGCGTACCGAGTCGTTGGTGAAGCTCGCGCCGGGCGGGTCCCTCGACGGGCAGTCCGTGAAGCAGTGGGCGGCGGCGCGGGGTGAGGCACAGCAGCGCGCGAATTCCGATCTCTTCGCGGCGCTGCTCGGGCTGGCCGGGATCTTCACAGCGGTCGCGGTCGTGAACGCGGTGGTGATGTCGACGGCCGACCGGCGGCAGGAGTTCAAGCTGTCCCGGCTGGCCGGGATGACCCGGGCGCAGGTCGTCGCGGTTGCGGTCGTCGAATCCGGAACCGTCGTCGTGGTCGGCGTACTGCTCGGCGCTCTGGTCGCCGGGGCTGCGCTGGCGGGGATCGCGGCAGGCCCTTACGGCCTTGCAGCGTTGGCGATTCCGTGGCGGTTGCTCGGGCTGATCTTCGCAGCCGCCTTGGTCGTGGTCGGTGGTGCGGCCGCGATCACTGCTTCGCGTACGACTTCTCGCCGGCTCGGCACATACTGAGCAGGATCACATGGTGGAACGGGCGGATCAGGTTGTAGTAGAACCGCCCGGCCGGGCGCAGGAACTGCACGAGCGTGACGACCTTGAAGGTGGCCGGCTTCTCGTTGTCGGTGATGATCGCGAGGTACCCGATCAGGTGGTTGTCGGTCACCTTGAGCAGCAGGTAGTGGTCCTCCTCGCCGCGCATCACGGTGAAGAACGCGTCCTTCTCGCCGGGCGTGAAGCTCACGGTTTCCGGCCGCATTCCGCGCGAATCCGGTACGCCGGCGGTCTCGAGCCGCAGTACGGCCGCGACGGCCATCCGGACCGCGAACAGTCCCTTCACCCAGAACGGCGTGTGGCTCAAGGCGTTCGCGGTGAACTCGCGCAGCGTCACGTCGCCGCGGGCCGTCTTCACGTCGATCTCGTCGACAACCGGGATCAGGTCGTCGAGCTCGTGCAGCGTGGTGGGCATTGCCGCTCCTCTAGTCGATGAGGCGAAGGACGAGGTCGTAGATCTTTCGTACGTCCCGCTTGTCGATCGGCGGCACGACCTGCTCGGCGCCGATCAGAATCAGGTACAGCAGCTGCGCGAACCGATCCGGATCCACGTCCGTGTCCAGCCCCCGGCACAACTTCTTCAGGTACGCCGTCCGCGCCTTGTCCACCCGCTCCTGCGCAGCCCGCACGTCCGGATCCTGCAACGCCCAAGCCCGCACAGCGATCTCCAGCGAGCTCGCGTCCGGATCTGCCAGCACAAGCAGCAGCAGGTGCTGCAGCTTGTCTCTCGGACCGGCCGTCTCGCTCTCGATGGTGTCGATCAGCCGAGTCGTGTACTGCGCCTCGAAGTACTCCAGCAGCGCCTGCTTGAAGCCCGCGGCGCTTCCGAAGTGGTGGTAGAACGAGCCCTTCGTCATCCCGAGCTCGCCGGTCAACCGCTCGATCGTGAGCGCCGGGGCGCCCTCGGTCTCCAGCAGCTGGAGCCCAACGTTCAACCACTCGATCCGCATCACCACGGACCAGACCATACCATACCGTTTGGTATGGTCGATCGATCAGGCGTCGGCGGTGGTCAGGGCTTCGGCTTCAGCTTGGGAGTGGTTGGTGGGGACGTGGAGGTGGGAGAGGGGCTTCCAGCCGGTAGCCAGTACGCCTACCGCGAGCAGGACGGCGATGGCGCCGACGTAGAACGGGAGCTGGATGTTGAACTCCTCGCCGAGTTTGCCGGCCAGCCACGGGGCGACCGCGCCGCCGGAGAAGCGGACGAAGGAGTACGCGGCGGACGCCGTACCGCGCTCGACCGGGGCGGCGCCCATCACGGCCTCGGTGATCAGCGTGTTGTTGATGCCGAGGAACAGGCCGGCGACGATCACGCCGATCGCGAGCACCGGCTTGTGGTGCGCGTACACACCCATCACAGCGAGGTCGACGGCGAACAGGAACAGCACCGTCATCGCCACCGGCAGCGTCCCGAACCGGGCCTGCAGGCGCGGCGCGACGAACACCGAAGTGAAGGCCAAGCAGAGACCCCAGCCGAAGAAGATCAGCCCGATCTGCCGCGCCGACATCGCCAGCGGGAACGGGGTGAACGCCAGCAGCGTGAAGAACCCGAAGTTGTACAGCAGTGCCGTGACCGCTACGGTCGCCAGCGAACGGTGCCGTAGCGCCTTCAACGGCTCGATGATCGACGTACGGCGGGCCTGCGGCGGCGAGGCCGGCAGCAGGAACGCGGTCGCGGCGAGCGCGATCGTCATCAGTACGGCGACGCCGAAGAACGGGCCGCGCCAGGAGATCGTACCCAGCTCACCACCGACGAGCGGGCCGGCGGCGATCCCGACACCGAGCGCGGCTTCGTACAGGATGATCGCCTGGGCGACCGAGCCGGAGGCCGAGTTCACGATGGTGGCGAGGGCGGTCGCGATGAACAACGCGTTGCCCAGACCCCAGCCGGCCCGGAACGCGACGATCATGCCGATCGAGTTGGACAGGCCGGCCAGCGCGCTGAACACGACGATGATCGCCAGGCCGATCAGCAGGGTGCGCTTCGCGCCGATCCGGCTGGAGACCGCGCCGGTGATCAGCATCGCCACCCCGATGACTGCCATGTAGCTGGTGAACAGCAGCGAGACCTGGGACGGGCTCGCATGCAGCTGCTCGGCGATCGGCTTCAGGATCGGGTCCACCAGGCCGATGCCCATGAACGCGATCACGCAGGCGAACGCAACCGCCCAGACGGATTTGGGCTGCTTCAGGAACGACGAGTTACTCACCGGGGCGTGTCCTCCAACGGTTCGAGGGTGAGGAGTTTGTGGATGACGGCGACGGCGGCCTCCAGGGTGGCGAGGTCGGTCGCGGGCAGTTGACTCAGGTGGCCGGCGAGCGCTTCGCCGGCCTGATGGCGGGCGCTGCGCAGTTCGGCCAGACCTGCGTCGGTGAGGCTGATCAGGCTGGCCCGGGAGTCGGCCGGGTCCTGCGTGCGCAGTACCGAGCCCTGCTCCTCGAGCCGCTGCACGAGGTTGGACATGGTCGGCTGCGAGGTCCGGTCGGCCTTCGCCAGCTCACTGATCCGGGCCTGCCCAAGCTCGTCGAGCCGCCCCAGCACCCGCATCGCGGCGTGCGGCAGCGTGTTCACGTTCCGGGTCGCCAGCCGCGACAAGCGCGTCGACGCGACCACCATCTCTTCACCGAGCCGAGTCAGGTCCCTTGCAATCACACCCACAAATATACATAGCTTTACTATGCATCTCCACAGAAGTGAACCAGCTCACTCCGTCTCCGTATTGGTGACCGCCTGGTGGGCATGCCGCGGTCGATCTGCTCAGGGAGCTCCGATGGCGTCGTCAGATGTACGGCCGGTGTTGAGATCGGCGTTGGAAGCTGGCGGTGTACCAGTAGGTAGGGGTGGCGAGGAGTGTGTGGTCGACGTGCGTGCCGTGCCGGTTGACCAGGCCGAGCGCCTCACGGTCTACCTGCACCCGGAGGATCATGGTGCGCTGGCAGCTGCCAGAGTCGACGACGGGATCATGGCGAACGCCAGGCCCCAGTCCCCTGATCAGCCCGGCGAGGGGCCGCGGGTGGCGGAGGTTGGGGGCGAGTCGGGGCGCGGTTCACGACCCCAACATTGCTAGACGAGGCACTAGCGGCGCTACGGTGGTGACGGTCAGCGGACCTTGATGGGTCGTCGATTTCATCTTGGTCGTCTTCACACCCAGCACCTTCAGCCCGCGGGTCTTCTTCAGCGCGGCCAGTTTGCGCTTCGCGGTGGCGACGGTGCTGAGTCCCTCGGTGGCCTTGCCGAAGCGGATCATCCGCGGCGCGTTCCGGTCCGCGAACCGGAACTCCCCGTTGCTCAGCTCGACGTAACGCTACGACTTCGGTAGTACCGCGAACGCGCGGCACCCGTCCGAGCAGTCCCACGACCGCGTCGTGTACGTCAGCAACTGTACGTTGCTCGAAGCAACGATCTTCTGCGGCGTGTCCACCGCCGCCTGAGTCGGCTGAGACGCCACCCCACGCCAGAAGGTTGACAACCGGTAGCGACCGCCCCGACTCGTGGCCAGAGGCAAACATAAGCGCGATCACCCAGCGGATCGAGGGCGCCTACCGGCTGCGGTGAAGATTGCCAGGGCGGTCCAGATGAGGAGGAAACCGATGAGGCGTGTGAAGGGCAGGGGTTCGCCGAAGAGCGAGATGCCGAGGAGGAACTGGGTCGACGGAGTCAGGTACTGCAGGAGGCCCAGGTAGGTGAGCGGGATCCGCCTGATGGCCCCGGCGAACGACAGCAGCGGGATCGCTGTGGCCGGGCCGGTGGCCATCAGGAGGAGCGATGTCGACAGGCCGGCGTGAGCGAAGGTTGCACGGCCGACGAGCTCGAGCCAGACGAGATAGCCGAGCACGAACGGCAGGATGATCGTCGCCTCCACCGCGAGCCCCTCGACCGCGCCCGCCCCGGCCTTCTTCTTCAGCATGCCGTACGTCGCGAAGGTCACCGCGAGCCCGACCGCGACCCACGGAATCCGGCCGTAGTCGACGGTCAGCCACAGCACCGCCAGCCCGGCCAGCGAGATCGCGAACCACTGCGCGCGCCGCAACCGCTCGCGGAACAGCAGCACCCCGCCGACAACGGTGATCAACGGGCTGACGAAGTACCCGAGGGAGGTCTCCACGACCCGGCCGTGGTTGACACCCCAGATGTAGAGGTACCAGTTGAACGCGATCACGAAGGCCGCCGCGGCGAGAGCGCGCAACGCCGCCGGCCGCGCGCGCAGCTCCTGCCGCCAGCCGGGCCGCGGCCGCATCCACAACAGCACCGCGATCACCGCCAGTGTCCAGAGGAAGCGGTGCGCGAGGACCTCGACCGCACCGGCGCCGTCGAGCAACCGCCAGTACAACGGCAGCAGCCCCCAGATCCCGTACGTCGAGACTCCGAAGAGCAGGCCGCGGTTCAGCGAGGCGCGAGCGTCGGCGCTCGCCGCCACGGCGATCCCGCTCATCTCAGGACCCGGTACTTCAGATGCGCGACCCCGGGCCCCTCGATGGCCCGCACCTGCTCGAGCTGGACCTGCAGGCCATCGCCGAACACGCGCGACCCGCCGCCGAGCACCACTGGCGTGACGTGCAACTCGAGCTCGTCGAGCAGCCCGGCCGCCAGGTACTGCTGGATGATCGTCCCGCCGCCCCAGAGCATGACGTCCTTGCCGTCGGCGGCCTTCTTGGCCTGTTCGAGCGCGGATTCGATCCCTTCGGTGACGAAGTGGTACGTCGTCCCGCCCGCCATCTCGATCGACTCCCGCGGATGGTGCGTCACCACGAAGACCGGGTAGTGGTACGGCGGGTTGTCGCCCCACCAGCCCTTCCAGTCCGGGTCGGTCCACGGACCGCCGCCGATCGGGCCGAACATGTTCCGGCCCATCACCGCGGCGCCGATGTTCGCCCGCGACTCCTCGACGACCTGTCCGCTCGCATTCACCTGGCCACCCTGCTTTTCGTGCGCCTCCCGCCAGGCGGCGAGCGGGGTGATCCAGTCGTGCAGCCGCTCCCCGCCCTCGCCGAGCGGGTCCTCGACGCTCTGGTTCGGTCCGGCGACGAAGCCGTCCAGCGAGATCGAGATGTGGCACCTGAACTTGCTCATCGTTCCTCCTCGGATGTGCGGTGCTCTCAGCATGGGTTCGGAGTCAGATGACGTCTAATGCCAATTCGTCGCGCAACATATTGATATTCTTGATGTGTGCTCAATCCAGTTCATCTGCAGGTGCTCGCCTCGGTCGCCCGGCACGGCTCGGTGACGGAGGCCGCGCGCGAGCTGCACTACTCACAGCCGTCGGTAAGCCACCACCTGGCCCGCCTGGAGGCCGCCACGGGGGTGAAGCTCGTCCAGCGGATCGGCCGGGGCATCCGGCTGACGCCGGAGGGCGAGCTGCTCGCGAACCGCGCCGCCGAGATCATCGGCCGGATCGATGCCGCGACCAACGAACTCGCCGCCCAGGTCGGCCTGCAGTCCGGCCGGGTCCGACTGGCCGCGAACGCGTCGGTGCTGAGCACCCTGGTCCCGAAGGCGGCGGCCGCGCTGGCCGAGGCTCGTCCGGGGATCGAACTGAGTCTGCTCGAGCGGCATCCGGCCGAGGCGCTGCAGCTGCTGCGGCGCGGCGAGATCGACGTGGCGCTCAGCTACCGGGCCGCTGACGCGCCCGCCGAGGAGGATGCGTTCCGTTTCGTGCACCTTCGCGACGACCCCATCTACCTGATCAGCCGGAGCGCCGGCGACAGCCTTGAGAACCATCGCTACTCCCCCTGGATCGGTGGTTGCGAGCGTTGTCAGGAGGAGCTGTTCGCGGTGTGCGGCGCGGCCGGTTTCACACCGCGGATCGGCTCGCTGAGCGACGACATGGTTGTCGTCCAGGCCTTCGTCGCGGCCGGGATCGGCGTCACCACCCTGCCCGGCCTGGCCCTCGAGGCCCACCGGCTCCCCGGCATCCACGCAACCCAGGTCCCGGGCTACCGCCGCGAGATCCACGCCGTCACGTACGGCGAACCCCCGGACCCACCCGCCACGATCGCCCTGATCGAGGCCCTACAGGAATCCGCTCGCTGACCAAGCAGTGCGCCGCGGCTTCGACGGATTCGGGAAGCCTTTGGACAGGCTTGATGTCCAGCCGCAGCAGCCGTGCTCCGGGTCCGCCTACCGGCCGACCCGGAGCACAGGGGTGTGCGTCAGGACGGGTCGCCGTACAGCAGACCGCGTCCGTTGGTGCCGATGTAGACGCGGCCGTAGGTGTCGGGGTCACCGGTGATGACGCCAGGTCCGCCGATGCTGCCCCACTGGTGCGCGTCGTCGTTGATGCGGACCCAGCTGGCGCCCTTGTCGGTGGAGCGGAAGACTCCGGTGACGTTCTGGACAGTGCCGATCAGGTAAAGGGCCTGGTACGTCGTGCCTGGCGCGGCCTTGCCGAAGCCGAGGGCGGAAGCGGACTGCACCGAGGCGAGCGCGGTGAAGCTGCGGCCCCCGTCGGTGGAGTGCAGCAGGCCCCTGCCGCCGCCGGAGATCCACAGGTCTCCTGCGACGCCGGGAACGGCAGTGAGCCGGCCGGCAGGCAGGTTGCCTGCGCGGGCGGTGAAGGTCGCGCCGCCGTCGGTGCTGGCGTAGAGCGTGCCGCCCGTGAGTGAGTAGAAGGTGCCGGCCGAGGAGCGGTCGGCGACAACCACGGCGTCGGTGCCCAGGCCGCTGACCTTCGACCAGCTCGCTCCCTTGTCCGTCGAGCGGTACGGCGCCTGGCCGGCCTCGGTCCATACGATGGTGGAGCCGTCCGCCGCGAGCGCGACATGGCCGCTGTTCGCGCTGCCCACCGGCTCTGCCGTGAAGCCGTTCCAGCTGCTGCCGCCGTCGGTGGAGTAGGCGCCGTCCTGCGCGCCGCCAGTGCCGACGCGGACCATCACCGCGGGGGCCGACTGGGCGAAATCGATGTCGGTGCTGCTGCTCATCAGCGGGTTCTTCAGCCGTCCGGCGGGCACCTCGGTCAGGGAGTCGTGGCGGAAGCCGCCTTGGTCGCCCATGGAGGTGATGACGGTGGCGCCGCCGGGAGGCGCGATCGCGTCCGCCAGCGAGGTCTCCTCCAGCCCCCGGGCCCCGGAGATCCAGTGGCTGGTACCGCCGCTGTCGGAGGCGTTCGCGTCCTTGCTGCGCCAGATGCCGTTGCCGAGGCCGTACAGCACGTCCCCGGAGTCGAAAGGATCGATGGCCAGCGCGGTCATCCAGTGCCCGATCCCGGTACCGACGTACGGAGCGCCGGAAGCGTCCCGCACCGACTTGTCGGCCAGCGGCGTCCACGTCGTACCGCCGTCGGTGGTCCGGTAGAGCTCGTCCTGGGGCCACCAGCGGTCGAGGGTGGTGACCATCACCGTGGACGGCTTCTGCGGGTCGACGGCCAGACCGGAGAACCCGTAACTGCCCTGGGACGGGGAGATGTTCTTCCACGCGCCGCTGGACGGCGTGTACTTCCACACCGAGCCCGCCGTCACGTCGTTGGGGCCGATGTCGTTGCTGTACGTCAGGTACAGCGAACCGTCACCGGAGACCACACCGTGCTGCGGCATCTGGCCGGCCGGCCGGCCGGAGACGGCCTGCCAGCTGTTGCCGCCGTCGGTGGAGCGGTACAGGGAGGTGGACTTGTCGTTGACGCCGATGTAGACCGTGTTGCTGCCCGCCGGGCCGTACGTCACGAACGAGATGCCCGCGCCGCTGCTCGCCCCGTCCTTGACGGGGAACGAGGAGACCTGACTCCAGGTCGCGCCGTAGTCGGTGCTGCGCCACAGGCCGTTCTTGCGGGTGCCGAGCAGCAGGGTGCCGTGGTTCGCGGGGTCGATCACGAGCCGCTCGCCCGCCCCGCGGCCGGGCTCGTTGCTGCCCAGCTTGAACGGCAGATCGGTGCGCTGGAAGCTGCGGCCCCGATCGGTGGAGCGCAGAATCGCGCCGTTGCCCGCCCAGTCGTTGGTGTAGGTCCCCGCCCCCAGGTAGAGCCGGTCGGGGTCTACGGGGTCGGTGGCCAGCGAATCGATGCCCAGCAGGTTCCAGTCCTTCTCGCCGGCCCAGTCGGTCAGCGGGATCCACTGCTCGGCCGCGGTGTCCCAGCGGTAGGCGCCGCCCATGTCGGTGCGCGCGTACAGCAGGCCCTTCTCGCGCGGGTTGAACACCAGACCGGTGACGTATCCGCCGCCCACCACCTGGGCGTTCTTCCACGCGTACGGGCCGGAGCCGGGCGTCTCGGGCTGGTCCGACTTGACCAGCTTCCATTGCTGGTTGGCGCCGCCCGTAGCGGGAAACTGGATGACGGCCGCGCCCTCGGCGGTGGAGTTTCCGAAGACGTCCAGGAGCTGGCCGCTCTTGTGGGAGGTGAAGGTGACGGCGTCGGAACCGCTCACCTCGCTGATCTTCCACTCCTGAGCGGTGGAGGAGCTGTCGGTCTGTTGCTCGGCGGCCGCTGCGTTGGCGGTCGAGCTGCCCGCTATGCCGAGCACTTTGCCGCTGTTGCGGTTCACCAGCTCGTAGTAGCCGTCCCCGGTGGCCCTCAGCTTCCACTGCTGGTTGGCGGTGTGCTGGTCGGTCCACTGCTGGACACGGGCGCCGTCGGCGGTGGAGAAGCCGTTGACGTCGAGCACCTTGCCGCTGCGCACGGAAACCAGCTGATAGTAGGCGTTGCCGTCGATCGTCGCGGCCTGCGAGTCCTGCTGCGCGAACAGGATGCACGGTACGGCGATGGCGGGCACGCCGGCCAGCAGACCGGCGGCGGTCCAGCGGCGGCGGTATCGCCCGCGACGCGTGGGGTTGTCCATGGGGGATGTACTCCTTGCAGGTCATTCACCGGAGGAAGACGGATGCAGGCAACGGGGCGGCCTGATCTCCCCCTAGTTGTCACAGGCACGGCAAAGGTTGCCGCCGCCCGGATCTTTCCGCCGGACTCCGCAGAGGTTGGCTGCGATGCGGAACAGGTGGAGGCAGTCCGGCGGGCGGCCCTCCTGGTCGTCGTCGAGTGCGCGGCGGTGGATCTGTTCGAGGGCGGAGTCGGCGGCTTCGGATGAGCCGAGCATCAGTTCGCAGAACAGCCGCAGTTGCGCGTGGAGCGCGGCGTCGTGTTCAGCCCGGTGTTCCTGTTCGGACATGCGGGTGCCTGGTCAGAGGCCGAACAGTGGAAACAGCCCGGAGCCGTGGAAGGCGACGATTCTGCTGACGCCCTGCGGGGTGAGTGTCAGTACGTGGATTGCGTGTGGTTGGTACGCACCGTCGCGGCCGCGGGCGTACACCGCGAACGCGGGCTGTCCGTTGGCCGAGGTGGCGACCAGTTCGGCCGGCCCGATCGTCTGCATTTGTTTGGCCAGGAAGGCGACGATCGTGTCGCGGCCTTCGAACCAGGTGGCGATCGGCGGCATTTCCCAGCGCGCGTCCTCGGTCAGGACCGCGACGAGCTGATCGACGTCCGCGGTTTCGAAGGCCTTGGTGTACCGGTCGAGAAGCGCCCGCTGCTGTGGCTCGACAGGTTCGGTGAGGCGGTCCTCGTTGAGCGGAACCTGCGCTCGGGCTCGCTGTAACGCGCTGTTGACGGCCGCGGTGGTCATCTCCAGCAGTTCGGCGACTTCGCTGGTCCGCCACTGCAGTACGTCGCGAAGGATCAGCACGGCACGCTGCCGCGGTGGTAGCTGTTGGAGAGCTCCCACCAGGGCGAGCCGCATCGTTTGCCGTTCCACCACGGCCGTTGCCGGATCGACCGGTGCGGTGGTGAAGAGGAAGTCGGGTATCGGCTGCAGCCACGGTACTTCCGGCGTTCGCTCGGCCAGCCTGGCCTCCGGGTTTGTCTCGGGCGCGCCGAGGTCGGCGGGCAGCGGCCTGCGCCGGCCCTTCTCGAGCGCCTTGAGACAGGCCCGGGCCGCGATTCGGTACAGCCAGGTCCGCAGCGACGACCTGCCCTCGAACCTGTCGTACGCACGCCAGGCGTCGAGGAGGACGTCCTGTACGACTTCTTCGGCCTCGTGGACCGAGCCGAGCATGCGGTAGCAGTACGCCAGCAACTCGCGCCGGAACGGTTCGCTCAGCGTTCCGAAATCCTCGTTGCCGGCCTCGGATTCAACCACGGTGCGCATGATCCGCCCTTCCTGGCTCGGTTGTCGACGTCACGTCGGTGCCGGGCTCAATAGCCGATGGTGAAGCGGCGCTGTACGAAGCGCGGAAGCTCGGCCTCGTCGAGAACAGCGACGGCCGCGTCCTCGGCGGAGATCCGGCTGCGCCCCTCGGCGTCCATGACGGGCTGGTCGCCACCGATCCGGAACCGGCCGGTGCGTTCGCCGGGGGCGATCTCCAGGGCTGGGCTGAGGTAGGTCCAGAGCCGGTTGGAGGTACGGAACAGGCTCAGCGCATCGCCGTGGCCCCGCATCGCCGCGGCGTACTCGCGAGGCAGCCCGAAGCCGTCGATCGCGGCATGGAGAAGTTCGTCGGAGTCGGCAAACACCCGTCCGGGCTCGAGTTCGAGACTCGCCGCGCCGCCGATCACGATCAGCCGAACCCGTGGGCTGCCTGCCAATGCGGTCAGCAACGCGGTGGCAGCCCGGGCGTAGATGCCGGGGTCGGCGATGGCGCGTACCACCGCGTCACCGGGGTCGTCGGCGGCATTGCCGGGTCCGAATCCGCTGATCAGGACGTCGAGGCCGGGCAGGACCGCGGCGATACTGCCGGCCTCGGTGACGTCGACCTTCTTCCACTGGATGTTCTCGCGGTCTTCCTGAACGCCGGAGACGTCGCGGCTGTACGCCGTGACCTGGTGCCCGCGGTCGAGCGCCTCCGTGACGACTCGGCTGCCGATGGTACCGGTGGCGCCGATGACTCCGATGTGCATGATTCTCCTGCAGTGGAAGGAAATTCGGATCAGCAGACGCTGATGCCGGCCATGTCGATGGCTACCAGGACGATGCGCTCGTCGCCCACGGTGGCGTACGCCCGGCGAGTGGCCGGGACGATGATGCCGTCGACGTTGCGGTAGTCGGCGGCGTACAACTGCGACTCGGTGCCGGGGTCGACGATGTCGATGGTGAAGTCGTGGCGGCGCAGGAGTCCGTCCGGGCCGAAGCAGAAGACCTGTTCGCGGGTGTGGCTCTTGATGTGGTCGGGGAACGTCACGTGCAGCCGCCGCCAGGTTTCACCATCGACGTCGATGGGCGCGATCTCCTCGCAGGCGAAACCTGCTGACGTGAACAGGAACGGCGTGTTCAGGTACGTCCACAGAGCTTCGCCGGTGAAGTACGCGAGGTGCAGAGCATCCCACGGCGTCTCGAACCGGTGGCCGTCGAACGACCGCTCCGGCTCGTCGCGAGCGTCGACAATGGTGATGGAGGCGTCGACGCGGATCGCCCGGATCCGATTCCACCTGTCCATCCCACCGTGAGCGGCGACCGCGTTCGCGAGTAGATCGTTCATTGCCATGCACCTCCCATAGCGGCGAATCAGGGTCAGTCGACGATGAGTCCGCCGGTCAGGTTGGCGACGGTTCCGGTCATGGCGGATGCCTGGTCGGAGGCGAGGAAGACCGCGACCGAGGTGAGTTCGGCCAGGGTCGTGGGGCGTTTGCGGTGGGTCATCGCGCCGGCGGCGGCGGTGAACTGGTCCTTGGTGATGCCCAGCGCGTCGGCGTGCAGTCCGTACACGATGTCGATGACCGGTGTCTCGACCATCCCGGTGGTACGCAGGCAGATCGAGCGGACGCCGTACTGGGCCCATTCGGCGGACAGTGCCCGGTTGAGGGCCTCCATCGCCGCCCAGCCGACGCTCATGCCGCCGACCAGGGGCAGGCTGACACGGGCCGGTTCCGGGGTGTGCATCATGATCACTCCCGATCCGCGCGGGATCATGTGCCGTGCGGCGGACTTCGCGGTCACGAAGTGAGCCTGGGCGTACGTCGTGACCGGTCGCAGGAAGTTGTCCACCGGTAGGTCGGTGAACGGGATGCCCTGCAGTCCGCGCGGTGAGATTCCGATGGCGTTGAACGACACGTCGATGCTGCCGGCGTCGGCGACGACTGCGGCGAGGTGTTCGGTGACGGACTTCTCGTCCGTCGCATCGACGACGGCGGCCTCGGCTGCTCCGCCCGCGGCCGAGATCTCCTTCGCGACGGTGTTGACGTTGTCGGCATTCCGCCCGGTCAGGAACACCCTGGCGCCTTCACGGGCGAAGCCGCGTGCGACCGCGCCGCCGACTGCTCCGCCGGCGCCGTAGACGACCACGTTCTTGTTCTCCAGCAACATTTTCGTTCTCTTTCTCGTCGATCTCGCGAGCCCGGCGACCACCGCTACGGGCGACCTTCTACTCGTACAGAGCGGACCACCGAGCAAAAGTCATCGGAGTGGCCGGAGAACGTCGCGCCGGGATGGGGCCGCGGTGCAGGATTCAGCATGACCAAAGCCATCCTCGGCAGCGCGGCGTTCTTCTTCGCGGCCCCCTGCGTCGTCGCCGGAGTCCTCCCGTGGTGGGTCAGCGGCTGGTCCGGCCCACGCTTCTGGCCGGCGTTCGTCATCGTCGCGGCCGGCGCGTTCGTCGTACTGCGAGCCTTCGTCCGCTTCGTCCGCGAAGGCCGTGGCACCCCCGCCCCGATCGCCCCGACGGAAGAACTGGTCGTCGGCGGCGACTATCGCTTCGTCCGCAACCCGATGTACGTCGGCGTGGTCACCGCGATCCTCGGCCAAGCACTTCTTTTCCTGGACTGGCGAGTCCTCGTTTACGGCGCCGTCGCCTGGGCAGTAATGGCGTCCTTCGTCCACTGGTACGAGGAACCGGTACTACGAGCCCGCTACGGCCGCCAGTACGAGGAGTACTGCCGCGCCGTACCAGCGTGGATTCCCCGGGTCAGGTGACAACTTCCGGGGCGGTTCGTGCATCGAGCTGACTGAGAACATCCCCGCGAAGAGGCGGTCACCCATGAATCGTTCGTCTTTCACAGCCTGTGCGGCAGCTCTGGGGATGGCGGCGACAGTCGTCGTGCCGGCTCCAACGGTCGCGGCCGCCGCCATGTCGAAAAGCACAGTGAGCTCGACGGCGTGCGTGGTGACACCCGGCGCTGTCAACGCTGCCGGCGACGTCCAGCGCACCATGGTCGTCGCGAGCACACCGCCGACCGTCGAAGCCCTCGGCGGCCCGGACAAGGGCGTCTTCGCGCCGGGCCAGGTCCGGATCGCCGGCTCGACCGTGATCACTCCGGACGTGCCTGCGCCCTACACCGGCTACGTCTCCGGCTATCAGGTCATCGGTAGCTCGATGTACGACACCGGCTATTACTTCGGCGCCGACGGGAACTTCGACCCCACGAGCCTGTACCGATCGCTGGTCGGTGGTGGCTGGGGAAGCTTCACCTTCTTCGACGTGACCCGGTTCTACCCGGCGACGCAGTACGGGGGCGAGTACCGCCATCAGTACGCGTTGCGCTCGGACGGGACGCTGTTCCGTTGGCAGAACAACAAGCGCGCCGACTGGGCGAACAAGCAGTCCGCGCCTGGGTTCGCCGCGGTCAAGTCGATGGCGCTGATCAGCCAGACCCGGACGTACGAGACCTTCCTCGCCAACACCCGCAGCGGGGCGCTCTACACGATCAGGCTGCCGCTCAGCTCGCCGCTCAAGCCGGTGGTGAAACTGGTCCGCCGATCGACCTGGCAGAAGTTCGACACGCTCCTCGCGCGCAAGTGCGGTCAGTACGGCGTCGTGCTGCTCGCGATCGACAAGGACACCGGCCAGGGCTTCCTGTACGCCGTTGGGCATGCCAACGGAACGTCGACGGTGATCCAGGGGTTGGGGAAGGTACCGGCCGGCTACACGGACCCGGTGTACTACCGCAGTTCGATCATCCCGGGTTCCGAGCCGCAACCGTTCGGAGAGTGACCGATTGCACTCACTGCAAGATTTCAGAGTTAATAGTTTGCAGTGAGTGCAAGTTTCTGCCTAACCTGGTCAGGTGGGGGCTGAGGGTGGGTTGCGGGAACGCAAGAAGCTGCAGACGCGGGCGGCGCTGGCCGATGCCGCGCTGCGGCTGGCGTTGGAGAAGGGGCCGGAGCACGTCACGGTCGAGGAGATCGCCGAGGCGGCCGACGTGTCGGTGCGGACGTTCTTCAACTACTTCCCGCACAAGGAGCACGCGATCCTCGCGCGCAACCCGGAGCATCTCGACCGGGCGCTCGAGCGGATGCGGACCGCGCCCGCCGGCGAGTCGCCGCTGACCACGATGTGGTTGATCGTGCGCGACGTACTGCGCGAGCTCGAGAGCGACGGGCAGTTGTCGCGGCGCGGCGAGCTGATCATGAGCTCCCCGACGCTGCTGTACCAGCTGATGATGTCGAGCATCGACGACGAGCGTCAGCTCACCGAAGCACTCACCGAGCGGATGGGCGAACCGGCCGGGTCGATCCGGCCCGCGCTGATCGTCAGTACCGCGGGCGCCGCCTGCCGGGTGGTGATGGAGCTGCACAAGAGCGCTCCGGACCGGCCGATCCCCGGCCTGCTCGACGAAGCGTTCGAACTACTTGCCCAAGGCATCGACACCGCCTTCGGGCCGTCCAACCGGAAAGGCAACTCATGACGACGACCTCGTCACCCACTCCTGAGTCCGTGGGTGCGGTCAGTCCCTCACTCACCCCGCGGCAGACGATCCAGGCCATGTCCGGCCTGATGATGGGACTGTTCGTGGCGATCCTGGCCGGCACCGTGGTGTCGACCGCGCTACCGAGGATCATTCACGACCTCGGCGCGAGCCAGTCGTCGTACACCTGGGTCGTCACGCTCGAGCTGCTGACGATGACCGCCACCGTGCCGTTGTGGGGCAAGCTCGCCGACCTGTACAACAACAAGCTGCTGATCCAGCTGTCGCTGAGCTTCTTCGTGGTCGGCTCGCTGGTGGCAGGCTTCGCGCCGAACATCGAGGTGCTGCTCGGCAGCCGCGTCCTCCAGGGCCTCGGCGGTGGCGGTCTGACCGCGCTGGTACAGATCGTGATGGCGGCGATCATCCCGCCGCGCGAGCTCGGCCGGTACTCCGGGGTGTTCGGCGCGATCTTCGCGTCAGCGACGGTCGGCGGGCCGTTGCTCGGCGGCTTCCTGGTCGACTCTCCGCTCGGCTGGCGGGCCTGCTTCCTGATCGGTGTGCCGTTCGTGATCGCGGCGATGATCCTGCTGCAGCGGACGCTGAACCTGCCGACGGTCAAACGGGACGTGAAGATCGACTGGTGGGGTGCGGTGCTGATCATGGGCGGTGTCAGCACGCTGCTCGTCTGGTCCTCGTTCGCCGGGAACAAGTTCGACTGGGTCTCCGGCTGGAGCTTCGCGCTGGTCGCGGCGGCCGCGGTCCTGCTGCTGGCCGCCGTACTCGTCGAACGCCGGCACCCGGAGCCGATCATCCCAATGGACCTGTTCCGCAACCGGACGGTGACGCTGGCCATCGTCGCGAGCGCACTGGTCGGCGTCGCGATGTTCGCCGGTTCGGTATTCCTCGCGCAGTACTTCCAGATCGCGCAGGGCTACACGCCGACCAAGGCCGGCCTGATGAGCCTGCCGATGATCCTCGGCATGATGACCGCGTCCACGATCGCCGGCGCGCTGATCACGAAGTACGGCCGGTGGAAGATCTACCTGGTCGTCGGCAGTGTGCTGCTGCCGATCGGGCTCGGGTTGTTCGGCACGATCGATGCGCAGACGTCGAAGTACATGCTGTGGGGCTTCATGCTGGTCCTCGGTGTCGGCATCGGTCTCGTCATGCAGAACCTGGTCCTCGCGGCGCAGAACGACGTACCGGCCCGCGAGCTGGGTGCGGCGACGTCGGCCGTCAGTTTCTTCCGGAGCATGGGCGGCACCATCGGCGTCAGCGTCCTCGGTGCGATCCTCGCCAACAAGATCACCGAGACGCTGAACCCCGGCGGTGCGTCCTCCGGCGGCGGGAACGCCGTACCGAACATCAAGGACCTCCCGGAGCAGGTGCGGGTCGTCGTCGAGAACGCGTACGGCGACGCGACCGCGGACCTGTTCATGATGTCGGTGCCGTTCGCCGTACTGGCCCTGATCGCGGTCCTGTTCATCAAGGAGAAGGCGCTGCTCACCACCTCCGGAGCCGAGCGCCGAGCACAGGAGGAGCCTGACATCCTGGACGCATGATCGTTGCTTTCAGTATCAGCCCGTCGGCAGGTGACGAGACCGGAGGCGTGAGCGAGGCGGTGGCCGAGGCCATCCGTGTCGTTCGTGCCTCCGGTCTTCCCAACGAGACCAACGCGATGTTCACGAACATCGAGGGGGAGTGGGACGAGGTGATGGCAGTGGTGAAGCAGGCCGTCGACGCCGTGGCCGCCGCGTCGCCTCGGGTGAGTTTGGTGTTGAAGGCCGACATCCGGCCGGGGTACACCGGTCAGCTGACCGCGAAGGTCGAGCGGATCGAGCAGGCGTTAGCGGACTGAGTTGAGGGCCGCGACGACGGCCTCGTAGCGGTTCTCCTTCTCGGCGTTGCGAAGGAAGTGGACGCGCTTGACCAGGATCTCCTCGGCGTCGGGGTTGTCGTGGAGGAGCTGGATGGTTTCGTCGGCGTACTCGGCCAGCGGCATGGCGTGCGGGTCGTTCTCCTGGTTGAGCATGGTGGTCTGTACCGCGGGCGGGACGAGCTCGATCACCTGGATCGGGAGCTGGTGGCGGAGGCTCTGGGTGTAGCTGTGGATGGCTGCCTTCGTCGCGTTGTACGTCGGCGTCATCACCAGCGGGACGAACGCGAGACCTGAGCTGACCGTCATCACGACCCCGTCCGGTTGCTCGAGCAGGTGTGGCGTGAAGGCCGTGATCGTACGGATCGTGCCCAGCAGGTTGATCGTGATGATCTCTTCGGCCAGTGCGAGGTCGTGGTTCAGGAGGTCCTCGGGCTGCATGATGCCGGCCATCGTGATCAGGACGTTGAGCTCGGGGTACTTCGTGGTGACTGCTTCGTAGGCGGCGGTGATCGACGTCGGGTCGGCCACGTCGAGTTCTACGCCGTCGATGTGGTCCTCGGCGGCGATCCGGTCGAGGAGGTCCTTGCGGCGGCCGCTGATGATCACGGTGTTGCCGAGGTCGCGGAAGCGGCGGGCGAGTTCGAGGCCGATACCCGACGTACCGCCGGTGAGGAAGATCGTGTTGCCGGTCGTTTTCATGACTCCAGGCTGCGACTGGATGCCGACGGCAACCAGGCTGCGGTCAGCCACTGCTCGGCAAGCAGTGGCTAACGACCGGGACCCGTGGACACTGGACGTATGGAGTACTCCGAGCTGTCCGACTTCCTGCGCAAACGCCGCGAGGCCCTGCAGCCCGAGGACGTCGGCATGCCGCGCGGACGCCGCCGCCGTACGCCGGGCCTGCGCCGCGAGGAGGTCGCCGCGCTGGCGTCGATGTCGGCCGACTACTACAGCCGGCTCGAGGGCGGCCGCGGCCCGCAGCCGTCGGCCGAGATGCTCGGCGCGATCGCGCGGGCGCTCCGCCTGACGCTCGAGGAGCGCGACCACCTGTTCCTGCTGGCCGGCCACGGTACGCCGCAACGGACCACGCGGGCGTGCCACGTCGACCCGGGCATGCTGCGGATCCTGGACCGGCTGCAGGACACTCCCGCGATGCTGCTGAACCGCTGCGGCGAGGTCGTCGCACAGACGCCGACGCACGTCGCGTTCGCCGGCGAGCTGACCAACTTCCAGGGCATGGAGCGCAGCGAGGTCTACCGCTGGTTCGTCCACCCGGAGACCCGGATCCTGTACGCCGAACCCGAACTGTCCACGCACAGCCGGCTGCTCGTCTCGATGCTGCGTACGGTCGCGACGATCGACGGCCCGAAGTCGTACGCCGCCTCGATCGTGCGGGCGCTGCAGAAGGCCAGCCCGGAGTTCGCCGAGATCTGGGACGCGCACGAGGTGGTTGTCGCGCACAGCCGGACCAAGCGGTTCCGGCACCCGTCGGTCGGCGAGCTGGAGCTGTACTGCGAACTGATCGACAACCGCGACCAGCAGCAGACCCTGATCGTCTTCACCGCCGAACCAGGCAGCGAGAGCGCCGAGAAACTGCGGCTGCTGAGCGTTCTCGGCAGTCAAACGATAGGCATCGATCGGGTGTTGATCGAAGACTGAAACGTCTGCAACCGGCCGGGTGTCAACTCATCTTTGTGAACCCACCAACCACTTCCGGGCCCGAGAAATGGTTGGTGGGTTCACAAAGATGACAGGTCCGGGCCTGGATGCGTTCGGACACAGCCCTGTGGGTGGGCTAGGTTCACGCGCATGAGAATCCTGCGTGTGGCCGCTCTCGCGGCAGGAGGTCTGTTGTTGATGGCGAACGTCGTACCCGCTCAGGCGCACGGCGGACCGTCGTACCGGTGGGAGTTGACGCCGACCGGTACGACGGCGCAGTTCCGTGGGCTGGCTGCGGTCAGCAAGGACGTCGCCTGGGTGGGAGGTACGTCGGGCACCGTCTTGCGGACGGTCGACGGCGGGAAGCACTGGCAGAACGTGAGCCCGGCCGGGGCGGAGAGCCTGCAGTTCCGCGACGTCGAGGCGTTCGACGCGCGGCGGGCCGTCGCGCTGACGATCGGGGAGGGTGAGGATTCCCGGGTCTACCGCACCGCCGACGGCGGCCAAACGTGGTCGGAGACTTTCCGCAACACCGATCCGAACGCGTTCTACGACTGCATCGCGTTCAACGACGACAAGCACGGGCTGGCGATGAGCGACCCGGTCGACGGAAAGTTCCGGATCGCGGCCACCTCGGACGGTGGCAAGTCCTGGACGGTACAGCCGACCGGCGGGATGCCGGCCGCGCTGACCGGTGAGTTCGGGTTCGCCGCCAGCGGGACGTGTCTGGTCGCCGGACCTGGCCGGACGGCGTGGTTCGCGACCGGTGGTGGCGACCGGCCGCGGGTGTTCCGGACCGACGACGGCGGCATGCACTGGACGGTCGCGGACTCGCCGATGGCCAGTGGTGCCGCGGCCGGAATCTTCAGTCTGGCGTTCCGGAACACGTTGTTCGGCGTTGCCGTCGGCGGCGACTTCACCAAGCCGACCGAGGCGGTGAACGCGGCGTCGGTGACGTACGACGGCGGTCGCACGTGGCGGCTCGTACCGGCGGACCAGGCGCCGAAGGGCTACCGGAGCGGCTCGCACTTCGTCCCGTGGTCGCCGTTCACCGTGATCGCGGTCGGTCCGTCCGGCAGCGACGTGAGTGTCGACGGCGGTCGTAGCTGGAAGCAGTTCTACGACGGCAGCTTCGACAGCGTCGAGTGCGCCGGCCACGGCATCAACGCCGGCTGCTGGGCCTCCGGCGCGAAGGGCGCCGTCGGCCGCCTGGTGCACTGACGTTCAGCAGTCCCGCAACGCCCCTCCGTCACGGATACGGAGGGGCGTTTTCACGCGCCCACCTGGGACTTCACGGAATTACAAGCTTGTAGTTTGTCAAGCCGACACACGGGTGAAACAAAGATACTTGTGTGAAAACTGTTCCCAATGGGGCTGTAGGCAACTAGTGTCACCTATGTGGTCCAGGAGGACCAAAAGTTCACGAACCCTGGGGAAGGGGTTCGTGACCGGCGGAAGGAACGATCCCGATGCGGACGCCCCAACGGGCCAGGTCCGGCGAACGGGTCGCGAGTGCTGGGAAGACCGGACGGGCAGGCAAGGTGCTGCTCTCCGGGGTGCTCGCGATCTGCTTGGCCGGCTCGATGGCCCTGCCCACGCTCCCGGCCGAGGCAGCCAAGCCGAAGCCGCCGGTGATCCCGTCCAAGGCCGCGGTCGAGCGGGCCAAGCAGGCCGCCAGCTCGAAGGCCGCCCAGGTCGCCAAGATCGAGCGCGAGCTCGCCGCCGCGAACGCCCGGCTCGAGCAGCTCGGTATCCAGTCCGGCATCGCCGACGAAGCGTACAACGGCGCCGTGTACCGGTTGCAGCAGGCGAAGGCCGCCGCGACCGCCGCCGCGGCCCGCGCCAAGGAGGCGGAGCAGACGCTGGCCGTCCAGCGGCAGCAGATCGGCCGCTTCGCCGCCGCGTCGTACCAGGGTGGCGGCGACATCGCGAAGCTCGCGCCGCTGTTCACCGCGGACGGCCCGCAGCAGCTGCTCGACTCCGCCGGCGCCCAGCACTCGGTGTCGGCCGCGATGCAGGGCTCGTACCTGCGGTTCTCGGCCACCCAGGTGATGACCAACCTGTTCAAGGTGCAGGCCGACCAGGCGCTCGCCAAGGTGAAGAAGGCCACCGACGAGGCGGCCGCGGCGAAGAAGGCCGCTGAGGCGGCGGAGGCCGCGCAGGCGGCAGCCGTGACCGCGATCGGCGTCCAGCGGACGAACTCGATCAACCAGCTCGCCGTACTGCAGAACATCTCGGTCAAGGTCGCCGCGCAGCGGCAGCGTGGGCTCGAGGAGCTCGCCCGGATCAAGGCCGCCGAGGAAGCCGCCCGCAAGGCCGCCGAGCTGAAGCGCCGGATCGCCGCCCGCGAGGCCGCCGAACGTCGCGCCGCGGCCGCCGAGCGCGCCCGCGAGGAGCAGGAAGCCCGCGAAGAGGCCAAGAAGAACCACGGCAAGAAGCCGAAGCACCACAAGCCCTCCGGCGACAACGGCGATGGCAACGACGGTGGCGGCAACGACGGCGGCGGCAACTCCTCGGGCGGGGACGCGTCGGCGGCGATCAGGTTCGCGATGCACCAGCTCGGCGACATGTACCTGTGGGGTGCCACCGGTCCGAACCGCTGGGACTGCTCCGGTCTGACGCAGGGTGCCTGGGAGCGGGCCGGCGTCCAGCTGCCGCACTACAGCGTCGCGCAGTACGAGCAGATCCAGCACATCCAGGAGGACGACCTGCGGCCCGGCGACCTGATCTTCTGGGCGCTGAACCCGGACGACCCGGGCACCATCCACCACGTCGCGATGTACATCGGCGGCGGGATGATGATCCACGCCCCGCGGACCGGCAAGCCGGTGCAGATCGACAGCGTCTACTACTGGATCCCACCGAACTTCTTCGGCCGCCCGTAGCCGAAGTCGCATTCCTGTTAGACGAGCCGGTGTCCGCCGTCGGCGTGGAGGACGGTGCCGGTGATGAAACCGTTGCGCAGCAAGGCGATGATCGCGGCCGCGATGTCCTGGGTACGGCCGATGCGGCCGACCGGAAGCCGGTCCGCCATCGCGGCCAGGGTCGCGGCCGCGGCGTCGCCGGCGACGTCCTGCCAGATCGGCGTGTCCACCCAGCCGGGCGAGATCACGTTGACGCGCAGTGGCGCCAGTTCGACGGCGAGCGCCGCGGCCAGCGAGGCGAGTGCGCCGTTGAGTGCCGCGAGCAACGATGCGCGAGGCCCGGGGCGGTACGCCGCGATGCCGGACGTGAACACGATCGACCCGCCGGGTTCGAGTACGGGTGCGCCGTGCTTGGCGAGCAGCAGCGGCCCGAGCAGCTTGGAGTCGACGGCAGACCGGGCCGCGTTCACGTCGTACTCGATGATCGGCTGGTAGGCGCCGCCGACGTCCGCCGCGGTGGTGACGATGTGGCTGACCTTGCCGGTGGTCGCGAACAGCCGCTCGGTGTCCCGCTCGTTCCCGAGATCCATCTCCACGGTCCGTACGCCGAGCTCCCGGCGTACTGCTTCCAGCTTCGCGGGCGTGCGCCCGGCGATAGTGACTTCGCTGCCCTGGGCAACGAGTTCGGCGGCGAGCGCACGGCCCATACCTGAGCTGCCGCCGACGATCACGACGTGTTCCTGCAACTGAATCTCCTTCAATGGTTGACGTTTCGAGCCAACCACCGCGGAGGTCAGTCCGCCACGACTTGTTGCCTAATCACCGTTAGGCCGGGGCTAACGGTCATCGCCCGCAGGACCGGGTTGGTCGAGTCGGTGCGCCAGACGGCGGCGTACCGGGCCACCAGCGGGCGGCCCGCGAGTGGTCGCCAGACGACGTCCGGGGTCGCGGCCCGGCGGGACCCGAGGCTGATCGCGGACCGCCGTACGAGCAGGGCGGACCGGAGCTGGGAGTGACTCATGCTGATGTCGCTCAGCCGGACGCCGGACCCGATCCGGCGGAGCGTGTCGTCGTGGAACTCGGGCGCGGCGGCCCGTGGGATCCAGATCAGCTCGAGTCCGCTCAGGTCGTCGAAGGTGAGCTCGGCGCGCTCGGCGAGCGGGTGCCCGGCGGTCAGCAGTACGCCGAGCTCCTCGGTGGCCAGGTGCTCCGAGGTGACTGCCGGTGGCAACGTCACCGGCGTACGGACCAGGGCGAGGTCGATCTCGCCGGCGTCGAGCATCCGGAGCTGGTCCGTGGTGGTCCCTGCCTCCAGCGTGACGGTGCTGTTCGGGAAGCGTTCCGTGGCGAGCTGTTCGAGCGCCGCCGGGAGCCAGCCGGGGATGCCGTTCAGCAGGCCGAGGCGGAGCACCGGCTCGTCCAGACCGGCGGCCCGGCGCGTGTCCTTCAGCGCCAGGCCGGCCGCCTGGAGGGTTTCCCGAGCGCGGGTCAGGAAGACCTGGCCGGCCGGGGTGAGTTCGACACCGCGGGAGTGCCGGATCAGCAGCCTGGTACCGACCTCGCGTTCGAGCTGCTTGATCTGCTGGCTGAGCGTCGGCGTGGAGATGTACAGCCGCTCGGCGGCCTTGCCGAAATGCAGTTCTTCGGCGACGCCGACGAAGTACCGCATCTGCCGAAGCTCCACGCCGCTCAGTATTTCAGGGGGTTGCGACCATCCGCCCCAGGTTTGTCCGGGCGTCGAGGGTCTCGTGGATCCGGGCGACCTCGGCGAGTGGATGGGTGGCATGGACGACGGGCCGCAGGTCGCCGGTCCGCCAGCGCCGGACGACCTCGGTGAGGTCCGCGTGGGCTGCCTCGGGGCGGGCTTTGCGCCAGCCCACGATCGCGACGCCGGTGACCGACTTGAACCCGAAGAGGGCGCTGAGCGGTATCACCGGCAGCTCGGTGGTGATGGCGCCGTACGTCACCATGGTGCCGACCGGCCGGATCAGGCCGAGGCCCTGCTCGAAGACCTTGCCGCCGACCGCGTCCAGGACCGCGTCGACGCCGTCGGGAGCGAGTTCGCGGACCTTGGCCGGCCAGTCCGGGTCGGTCAGGTCGACGGCCTCGGCGCCGAGCGAACGGATGAAGTCGAGGCGGTGCGGGGAGGACGCCGTACCGATGATCGTCTTGGGGTCGTAGGAGTGCGCGAGCTGGACGGCGAGGTGGCCGATGGTGCCGGCCGCCGAGTGGATCACCAGCGCGCCGCCGGCCGGGACGTGCGCGGTCTCGAGCAGCCGGTAGGCGAGCGGGCCGGTCATCGCCATCATGGTCGCCTCGGCCGCGTCGGCGTCGTCCGGGATCGGGGCGAGGAACGCGGCGTCGGCGACGGCGTACTCGGCGAACGCGTCCTCGGCCAGCGCCGCGACCCGTTGGCCGACCGCGACACCGGGCGGGGTCTCCGGGCCGAGTGCCGTGATCCGGCCGACGACCTCACCGGTCAGTGCGCCGGGGAGGGGGCGGTCCCAGGGCGTGCCGCCGCGGCGGAGGACGGTGTCGATCGCGTTCGCACCGATGGCCTCGGCCTGGATCAGCACCTGGCCGGGGCCGGGATCGGGTACGGCGACCTCGTCGAGCTGGAGGACGTCGGGACCGCCGTGGCGGTGGTAGCGCACTGCGCGCATCGTGGGTGCTCCATATCGTGGGATATATAAATAATGGGAGATTCCCACGATAACGCCAAGTGGAGGCGCTGCCAATAGAGTTGATGGGGTGGATACGTCGCCGAACCATCGGCTGTCCGACCAGGTGCTGTTCGCGCTCGGCCGGGCGAGCCAGCACGCCCAGCGGCTGGTCCGGCAGCACATGACCGAAGGCGGCGTCCGGACGCTGCACTACCACGTGCTGGCGAGCCTGGCCGACGACGGCGAGGCGGTCCAGGCGACGCTCGCGGACCGGATCGGGATGGATCGCAGCGACCTGGTCACGCTGCTCGACGAGCTCGAGGAACTGAAGCTGCTGGCGCGCCGGGTCGACGCCGCCGACCGGCGCCGGAAGATCGTCGCGATCACGCCGGCCGGCGAGGAGCACCTGACGGACATGGACCAGCTGATCTACGCCGCCGAGGCGGACCTGCTGGCACCACTGACCGCGGCGGAGCGCAAGACCTTCTTGAGCCTGCTCCGCCGCGTCTCAGCAGATCAGGACTAGTGGCCTTCGGCCTTCAGGCGTTCGAAGGAGGCGGTGATCTCTTCCTCGGCGGCCGCGCGGCCGACCCAGGTGGCGCCCTCGACGGACTTGCCGGGTTCGAGGTCCTTGTAGACCTCGAAGAAGTGCTGGATCTCCAGCCGGTCGAACTCCGGCACGTGATGGATGTCGCGCAGGTGCTCCTGGCGCGGGTCACCGGCCGGGACGCAGAGCACCTTGTCGTCCGGGCCCTTCTCGTCGGTCATCCGGAACATGCCGATCGCGCGGGCCTTGATCAGGCAGCCCGGGAAGGTCGGCTCCGGCAGCAGGACGAGCGCGTCCAGCGGGTCGCCGTCCTGGCCCAGGGTGTCCTCGATGAAGCCGTAGTCGGACGGGTACTGCGTCGCGGTGAACAGGGTGCGGTCCAGGCGCAGACGGTTCGTCTTGTGGTCCAGCTCGTACTTGTTGCGGGTGCCCTTGGGGATCTCGATGAAGACGTCGAACTCCATACGGCAGATACTGTCACGGTTCGGACCGACGAAATGACAGGAGCAGCCCGGTGGCCCGACCTGCCCGTGCGGCATTCGTCACGCTGCTGACCACCGCGCTGTGCGCGGGACTCGTCAGCAGCGCCCGCGCCGTACCCGCATCCGTGCAGACAGCTGCCTTACAGACAGCTGTGCAGGCCCCGCCGGTGCTGGCTCCGCTGACGACCGAGGGTGCTGCTCCGACCGCGGCTGGTGTCGGCGCGGCGCTGGCGGCGATCTTGAAGGACCCGTCGCTCGGCCCACACCACGGCATCTACGTGTACGACGCGTCCCGCGGGAAGCCGGTCTTTTCGGTCGGGGCCGCGACGCCGTACACGCCTGCCTCCACGTTGAAGCTGCTGACCACGGTGTCGGCCCTCTCGACGCTCGGGCCGGAGCACACGTTCGCCACGAAGGTCGTGAGTACCGGCAAGGGCTCGATCGTGCTGGTCGGCGGCGGCGACCCGCTGCTCACTGTGCAACAGGCGACCGACTACCCGGCCCGTGCGACCCTCCAGACGCTCGCGGCGAGTACGGCGAAGGCCCTCAAGGCCCAGGGGGTCGCCTCGGTCACTCTCGGGTACGACGCCTCGCTGTTCACGGGCCCGGCCGTCAACACGCACTGGGAGGCGAAGTACGTACCGGAGGGCATCGCCGCCCCCACCTCCGCGCTATGGGTCAACGAGGGACGCATTGCTCCAGGAATGGCCAAGCGGTCGCCGTCACCGCCGCTGGCAGCTGCGGCGTCGTTCCAGAAGCTGTTGCAGCAGTACGGCATCAGGGTGGCCGGTGCCACCAAGGCGACCGTAGCGCCGCCGACGGCGACGTCTGTGGCGCAGGTGAAGTCACCGACGCTCGGGCAGATCGTCGAGTACATCAACCTGCACAGCGACAACGACGGCGCCGAGACGCTCCTGCGCCACGTCGGGATCGCTACCGGCAACGGAGGGTCGTACGCCGGCGGTGTGGCGGGCGTACGCGCCACGCTGACCAAGCTGGGCCTCGACGTGTCCAAGGCGACCATCTACGACGGCAGCGGCCTCACCCGCGCCAACAAGGTCCCGTTGGAGCTGCTGGCCGGTGCTGTACGCGTAGCCGTCTCGAAGGACCACCCAGAGCTGCGGCACCTCCTGACCGGTCTACCGATCGCCGCCTTCAACGGAAGTCTCACCAAGGGGAAGCGGTTCACTACGCCAGGCACCAGCTTTGGTACCGGACTGGTCCACGCGAAGACCGGAACGCTGACCAACGTCCACAGCTTGGCCGGGTATGCCCGTGACCGCACCGGCACGCTGCTGGTGTTCGCGATCGCCAGCGACAGTGTTCCGGAGCCGAAGACGCTGGATGCCCGGGCGGCACTCGACCATGCAACCGCGATCCTTGCCAACTGCGGCTGCTGATTGTTGGGACAAACCACTAGGGTTTTGTTATGAGTACGGCTGAAGGCGGGACCACGACCGAGTTGGTCGACTGGCAGCTGGCGACTGGCGTGGCGCGGAAGCTGGTGCGCCCCGGCCCGGCGGTCAGCCGTGCGGAGGCGGACCAGGTGGTCGCCGACCTGCGGCAGTTCGCTGCCGAGTCCGAGGAGCACGTCCGCGACTTCACCGGGCTGCAGGCCACGTCGGCCACCGCGCCCGTGGTGATCGTCGACCGCCCGGGCTGGGTGCAGGCGAACGCGGACGGCCTGCGGACCGTGCTGCAGCCGCTCGCCGACAAGCTCCGCGAGAAGGCCGACCGTGCTGCCCTGTCGTCGGCGGTCGGCTCGCGGGTGACCGGTATCGAGGCCGGCGCGCTGCTGGCGTTCCTGTCGTCGCGGGTGCTCGGCCAGTTCGACCCGTTCTACCCCGCGAAGCCCGACCCGGACAGGCCCGGCGTCACTGGGCGGCTGCTGCTGGTGGCCCCCAACGTGGTGCACGTGGAGTCCGAGCTGGGCGTCGTACCGCGGGACTTCCGGTTGTGGGTTTGTCTGCACGAGGAGACCCACCGGGTGCAGTTCACCGCCGTACCGTGGCTGCGCGATCACCTGCGGTCGGAGATCGCCCTGTTCCTGGACCAGGCCGAGCTGGACGCGTCGGCGTACGCGGCGATGTTCCGGGAGGCCGTGCAGCGGCTGGGGCGGTCGGTGCGCGGTGAGGGCGAGCTGAGCCTCGTGGACCTCATGCAGTCACCGGAGCAGCGTGCGGTGCTGGACCGGCTGACCGCGGTGATGTCGCTGCTCGAGGGCCACGCGGACTTCGTGATGGACGGGGTCGGGCCGACGGTGATCCCGACCGTCGAGACGATCCGGTCCAAGTTCACGTCGCGGCGGGCCGGCGGGAACCCGGTGGACCAGCTGCTGAAGCGCCTGCTCGGGCTGGACGCCAAGCTGCGGCAGTACAAGGACGGTGCGGCGTTCGTACGTCGCGTGGTCGACCGAGTGGGTATGGAGGGCTTCAACCGGGTCTGGACCGGTCCGAACACGCTGCCGACCAAGAACGAGATTGCGAACCCCGATGCCTGGGTCGCCCGACTCCACGGCTGAGAGCCTGATCGAGGGACGGCGCGGGAAGCTCCACCCGGCCGTCGCCCGAACACGCGAGGCCGTACGCGCGACGCTGTCCGAGCTGCCGCGGGGCACGACGGTGCTCGTGGCCTGCTCCGGTGGGACGGACTCGCTCGCGCTGGCGGCCGCAACCGCGTTCGAGGCCCCGAAGCTCGGGCTGCGGGCGGGGGCGGTCGTGGTGGACCACGGGCTGCAGGCTGACTCCGCTCACGTGGCGGAGGTCGCTGCTGAGCAATGCCGGTCTGTTGGGCTGGACCCTGTGCAGGTGAGGGCGGTCGAGGTCGGTACTGGGGGCGGGCCGGAGGGTGCTGCTCGGACGGCTCGGTACGACGCTCTGCGTGATGCGGCGGATGAGCTGGCCGCCGACGTCGTTCTGCTGGCGCACACACGTGATGACCAGGCGGAGACCGTTCTACTGGGGCTGGGCCGCGGTTCCGGTGCGCGTTCGCTGGCCGGCATGGCTCCGGTGGTGGGGCTCCTCAGGCGGCCGTTCCTCGAGGTGCCTCGGGCTACTACGGCGGCCGCCTGTATCGCGTCGGGACTGCGGCCGTGGCACGACCCGCACAACGACGATCCGCAGTACACACGGGTCCGCGTACGGCACGAGGTGCTGCCGGTGCTGGAGGAGGCGCTGGGACCCGGCGTGGTCGAGGCCCTGGCTCGTACGGCGGGCCTGCTCCGGGCGGACGCCGACGCACTGGACCAGCTCGCCGCGGACGTCGCCGAGACCGCACTGAGCCGTGCCGAAGGACAGGTCCGCTGCGACGTCGGCGTGCTCGTGGAAGAGCCCCCCGCGATCCGCACGCGCGTACTACGACAGGCCGCGCTGGAAGCCGGTTGCCGGGCCACGGACCTGTCCGCGGGGCACGTCGCGGCCGTCGACGCGCTCGTCACCGACTGGCGCGGCCAGCGCTGGATCGATCTGCCGCAGGGGATCCGCGCGGTTCGCCGGGGCGGATTCATCGCATTCGGCCCTGATGTGACAGGCTGACCGCGTGGATGCTTCGGACATCGAGAAGGACCTGAACACGATCCATTACACCGAGGACCAGATCCTGGCGAAGCTGCGGGAACTGGCCGGGCGGATCGAGCAGGACTACGAGGGCAAGGACCTCCTCATCGTCGGCGTTCTCAAGGGCGCCGTGATGGTGATGGCCGACCTCGCCCGGGCACTCACCCGGCACGTCGAGATGGACTGGATGGCGGTCTCGTCGTACGGCTCCGGGACCAAGTCGTCCGGCGTGGTCCGGATCCTGAAGGACCTGGACACCGACATCAGCGGCCGGCACGTGCTGATCGTCGAGGACATCATCGACACCGGCCTGACGCTCACCTGGCTGGTCAGCAACCTGCAGTCCCGCGGGCCGGCCTCGGTCGAGATCTGCACCGCGTTCCGCAAGCCGGACGCGGCGGCCAAGATGGCGGTCCCGGTGAAGTACGTCGGCTTCGACCTGCCGGACGAGTTCGTCGTCGGGTACGGGCTGGACTACGCCGAGAAGTACCGGAACCTGCGCTGCGTCGCGACACTGGCGCCGCACGTCTACTCCTGATCCTGCCTTCAGGGCAGACTTTGGTGGCGGCCTGTACAACGGGTCGTACTGTCCATTGGTGACCCTCCTGCTGTGTTGTCTTGTGCGGCACGAGACACTTGGACTGGTATTACCGTCACAAGCCCGTCACACCCGGGCCTGCCGAGCTAGGAGGGACGGGGCCCAGGCCTCGATCATGGACGTGAAGCGCATCTTCCGCGGACCCCTGTTCTGGATCGTCGTCGCCTTCCTGGGCGTACTGGTGATCGGGCAGCTCCTGACCGGCTCGACCGGCTACAAGACCGAGCCCACCGGCCAGGTCGTCCAGCTCATCCAGCAGGCCAAGTCGTCGAGCGACAAGACGATCAAGTCGGTGACGCTGAACAACCCGGACGAAGAGATCCGGGTCGAGAAGACCGACGGGACCAAGATCCGGGCGCACTACGTCGACGGCCAGGGCGAGACCCTGGGCACCGACCTGCAGGCCCTGTTCCAGGACAGCAAGATCGAGCGGTACGACGTGGAGAACCCGAAGCCGAGCTTCATCGGCCAGGTGTTCTCGACGCTGATCCCGTTCCTGCTGATCGCGGTCGTGTTCATCTTCCTGATGAACTCGATGCAGGGCGGCGGCTCCCGGGTGATGAGCTTCGCCAAGTCGAAGGCGAAGCTGGTCACCAAGGACACCCCGAAGACCACGTTCGCCGACGTCGCCGGTGTGGACGAGGCGATCGAGGAGCTGCAGGAGATCAAGGAGTTCCTGCAGGAGCCCGGCAAGTTCCAGGCCGTCGGCGCCAAGATCCCGAAGGGCGTGCTGCTCTACGGCCAGCCCGGTACCGGTAAGACCCTGCTGGCCCGTGCGGTGGCCGGCGAGGCCGGCGTGCCGTTCTACTCGATCTCCGGTTCGGACTTCGTCGAGATGTTCGTCGGTGTCGGCGCCTCCCGGGTCCGGGACCTGTTCGAGCAGGCCAAGACGAACGCCCCGGCGATCGTGTTCATCGACGAGATCGACGCCGTCGGCCGGCACCGTGGTGCGGGTCTCGGCGGCGGCCACGACGAGCGCGAGCAGACCCTGAACCAGCTGCTGGTCGAGATGGACGGCTTCGACGTCCGCGGCGGTGTGATCCTGATCGCGGCCACCAACCGGCCCGACGTACTCGACCCGGCGCTGCTCCGGCCCGGCCGCTTCGACCGGCAGATCGCCGTCGACGCGCCGGACATGCCCGGCCGGCAGAAGATCCTCAAGGTGCACGCCCGTGGCAAGCCGATGGCGCAGGACGTCGACCTCACCGCGGTCGCCCGCCGTACGCCCGGCATGACCGGCGCCGACCTGGCCAACGTGCTGAACGAGGCGGCCCTGCTGACCGCCCGGTCGAACGCGCAGATCATCGACAACCGCGCGCTGGACGAGGCGATCGACCGCGTGATCGCCGGCCCGCAGCGCCGGACCCGGCTGATGTCGGACAAGGAGAAGGTGCTCACCGCGTACCACGAGGGCGGGCACGCCCTGGTCGCGGCGGCGCTGCCGCACTCCGACCCGGTGCAGAAGGTGACGATCCTGCCGCGTGGCCGCGCGCTCGGCTACACGATGGTGATGCCGGACGAGGACAAGTACTCGACCACTCGCTCGGAGATGCTGGACAAGCTGGCCTACATGCTCGGTGGCCGGGCGGCCGAGGAGATGGTCTTCCACGACCCGACCACGGGCGCGTCCAACGACATCGAGAAGGCGTCGGCGCTGGCCCGGGCGATGGTCACGCAGTACGGCATGACCGAGCGGCTGGGTGCGATCAAGTTCGGCCAGGACGGCAGCGAGCCGTTCCTGGGCCGGGACTTCGGCAGCCAGCGGAACTACTCCGAGGAGATCGCGGCCGCGGTCGACGAGGAGGTCGGCAAGCTGATCCTGAACGCGCACCAGGAGGCCTTCGACATCCTGGTCGAGAACCGGTCGGTCCTGGACCACCTGGTCGAGGAGCTGCTGGAGAAGGAGACCCTCGACAAGCACCAGATCGCCCGGATCTTCGAGCCGGTGATCATGCGCGAGCGGCGGCCGGCCTGGACCGGCTCGTCCACCCGGGTGCCGTCCGACCAGCCGCCGGTGATGCCGGTCCCCGCCGAGCAGAACGGGCACGACGGCCAGAACGGCTCGCTGTCCGACGTCCTGCCGGGTGGCTCCGTCGGCCCGGACGAGGCGATCCGCCCGCCGGACTACGGCAGCGGCCCGACCCCGCCGAGCCACCAGTAACCAGGCACCGCGAACGCCGCCACCCAGCCGGGTGGCGGCGTTTCTGCGTGCCCGACGGGTAGCGTTCCAAGGATGACGTCACCGAAGTTCGACCACGCCCGGGCGGAACGGGCGGTCCGCGAGCTGCTGTTCGCGATCGGCGAGGACCCGGACCGGGAGGGGCTGCGGGACACCCCGGCCCGGGTGGCCAGGTCGTACGCCGAGATCACCGCCGGCCTCGGGCAGCGGGCCGAGGACGTACTGACCACCACCTTCGCGCTCGAGCACGACGAGATGGTGCTGGTGAAGGACATCGAGGTGTGGAGCCTCTGTGAGCACCACCTGGTGCCGTTCACGGGGGTCGCGCACGTCGGGTACATCCCGAGCCGCGACGGGCGGATCACCGGCCTGTCGAAGCTCGCCCGGCTGGTCGACGTGTACGCGAAGCGCCTGCAGGTCCAGGAGCGGCTGACCACGGAGATCGCCGAGTCCCTGGTGGAGCTCCTGCAGCCGCGCGGCGTGATCGTGGTGATCGAGTGCGAACACCTGTGCATGACCATGCGCGGCGTCCGGAAACCGGGCGCGAAGACGATCACCTCCGCGGTCCGCGGCATGCTCCGCAACCCGGTCACCCGCGCCGAGGCGATGAGCCTGATCGTTGGTTGACCCACCCGTAGCCCGGGGGCCGGTGGCGTCGTTGAAGGTTTGAGAGTCCGGGACTATGGACATTCTGTCGCTGAGCGTTTACTTTCCGTAGTGGTGCTTGGCCAACGGGGACCAGGTGCCGGTGTGAGGAGGACAGGATGTCGGGGCGTTTCCGGATCGGCGCCGCAGTGGCCGGGGTCGTCGTCCTGACGGCGGGCGGGCTCGCCGCAGCGAACTGGGCCACCGCGGACACGCGGACCAAGACCGCGCCGAAGGTCACCACGAAGACGCCTGTCGACCCGCTGGTCGCGGAGACCCTGGAGTCGGAGCTCGGCTCGGACTCGGGATTCGTCGGCAGCTACTACGACGACGCGGGCGAGTTGGTCGTCGCGGTCTCCGACCTGTCGACGGCCGCGCTGGTCCGGCAGATCGGCGCGATCCCGCGCCTGGTCAAGTACACGGCCCGCCAGCTGAACGCCGTACAGGGCGAGCTGAACCACCTCGCGAGCACCTCCAGCGCCGGCAAGGTCCGGTCCTGGTACGTCGACCCGGTGTCCGGCACCGTGGTCGTGTCGGTGCCGAAGAACGCGCACGACCTGATCACCGAGCGGTTCCTGTCCCGCGCCGAGGCGAACGGCGACCGGGTGACGATCCGCCGGGTCGCCGGCACCATCCGGACCACCGCGGACGACTTCGGCCTGCGCGGCGGCGTCCAGGTCGACAAGAACACCGGGTACGTCTGCTCGCTCGGCTTCAACGCCCGGACCCGCAAGGGCACCCGGATCTTCCTGACGGCGGGGCACTGCACGGCCGGCAAGCCGTCGTTCTCCCGGAACGGCTACGTCCTCGGCGACACGTACACCTCGACCTTCCCGGGCAGCGACTTCGGTTCGGTCGGCGTGATCGAGGGCTGGGACCAGCAGGGGTACGTCGAGGGCTGGGGCAACGGCAACGTCGCGGTCGAGGGGATCGCCGACGCCACCATCGGCTCGACGCTGTGCAAGTCCGGGAAGAGCACCGGCTGGACCTGCGGCCGGATCGTCGCCCGGAACGTGACCGTCAACTACGGCAACAACCGCGTCGTCCGCGGCCTGTTCGAGCACACCGCCTGCGTCGAGGCGGGCGATTCCGGCGGCGCCAACATGACCGGCAACTACGCGCAGGGCATCACCAGCGGCGCGGCCCTGATCAACGGGCAGTGCCTCGAGAAGTACGGCCAGACCAACGAGTCGTACTCCCAGCCGATCGGCGTCGTTCTGCAGTCCACGAAATCGCGGCTGATTCTCGCGAACTGAGCGATCCTCGGGCCCAGCCTGCGGAGTGGGGGTGGGGGCTACTACGGTGTCTGGGTGAGAACTGAGCCGTGGGGTCACGTGGACGGGTTGCCGGTGCTGGACCGGTGCCTCGTCATGGGCGTGGTGAACGTGACGCCGGACTCGTTCTCCGACGGTGGCGAGTGGTTCGAGCCGAGCGCCGCGATCAAGCACGGCCGGGAGTTGCTGGCCGAGGGCGCGGACCTGCTCGACGTCGGTGGTGAGTCGACCCGGCCGCGGGCCGTCCGGCCGTCCGAGGAGGAGGAGCTCCGCCGGGTGATCCCGGTCGTCGAGGCGCTCGCCGCGGACGGCGCGATCATCTCGGTCGACACGATGCGGTCCCGGGTCGCGGAGCTCGTCCTGGACGCCGGCGCCACGATGATCAACGACGTGTCCGGCGGGCTCGCCGACCCGGACATGCTCCCGCTCGTCGCCGAGCGCAAAGCGCCGTACCTGTGCATGCATTGGCGCGGCCACTCGATCGACATGCAGAACAAGGCGGAGTACGGCGACGTGGTCGCGGAGGTGATCGCCGAGCTGGCCGAACGCCTCGAGGCGCTGCGCGCGGCCGGCCTCGACCTGAACCGGGTCGCCCTCGACCCCGGGCTCGGTTTCGCGAAGAACGCCGACCACAACTGGGAGATCCTCCGCCGGATGCGGGAATTCGCCGTACTGGGAAGACCGTTGCTGATCGGTGCGTCCCGGAAGACGTTCCTCGGTAGGCTGCTCGCCGACGAGCAGACCGGTGAACCCAGACCGGCCGTACGACGAGACGACGCGAGCGTGGCCGTATCCGCCCTGGCCGCCGCCGCGGGTGCCTGGTGTGTCCGGGCGCACGCGGTGGCACCCAACGTGGACGCGGTCCGGGTGGCACAGAGATGGGGAACGGTATGACGGATGCACCACGGCAGGGCACCGGAGGCGATGCGCGTGGGGCTACCGTCGAGGCTGCCGTGCTGAACGCCAACACGGCGTTCTACAACGCGTTCGAGGCCGGCGACCTCGATCTGATGGCGGCCGTCTGGCTGCCCGAACCCGATCCGGTCTGCGTGCACCCGGGCAACGCGGCGATCTCCGGGTACGCCGAGATGATGCGGGCCTGGGCGATGATCTTCGCGAACACGCCCTACATCCAGTTCTTCCTCACCGACGTGCAGGTACGGGTGGCTGAAGACGTGGCATACGTCACGTGTACGGAGAATGTCCTGTCGTCGGGTGAGGGTGCGCCGGAGGACGGGTTCGCGGGCGGCAAGGCGTACGCGACCAACGTCTTCCGCCGAACTTCTGGTGGCTGGCGGTTGTGGATCCACCATGCCTCCCCGGTACTGTCGTCTGGGGGCCGACAGGAGGAGGCGCCGTGAGCGAGCGGAGCGAGGTCACCATCAAGCACAGCGCGCTCGTGCCTCATCCGCGCCCGCAGCGAAGCGAGGACGTGGATGAGTAATCCCGTTTTAATCCCTCCTGATGTGATCGAGATCCGGGGTATCCGCGGGTTCGGGCGCCACGGGGTGTTCGAGCACGAGCGGGCCGACGGACAGGAGTTCGTCGTGGACGTCCGGCTGGAGCTGGACACCCGGGCCGCGGCGGCCTCCGACGACCTGGCCGACACCGTGAACTACGGGGTGGTGGCCGAGCGGGTGCACCAGGCGATCGAGAACGACCCGGTGGACCTGATCGAGACCCTCGCCCAGCGCATCGCCGATCTCTGTCTCGCCGACGAACGGGTGACAGCGACGGCCGTGACCATCCACAAACCCTCGGCGCCGATCACGGTGCCGTTCGACGACGTTGTCCTGACCGTGCAGCGCAGAGCCGGAGAATCCTCGTGACTGAGACCCCTAGTCCCCACGTCATCGACGCCGACACCCTGAGCGGCGGCCTGCGGCCGATCCGCCAGGTGATCCTGTCGCTCGGCAGCAATCTCGGCGACCGTGAGGCGAACCTGCAGGGCGCGGTCGACGCGCTGCGGGACACCCCGGACGTCGTGGTGGTCGAGGTGTCGCCGGTGTACGAGACCGAACCGGTCGGCGGGCCGGACGAGTCCGGGCCGTACCTGAACATCGTGCTGCTCGCGGACACCACACTCGCGGTCGACCTGCTGCTGGAGCGCGCGCACGCGGTCGAGGAGGCGTTCGGCCGGGAGCGCAGTGTGCCGGGCGCGCCGCGGACCCTCGACATCGACCTGATCACCTACGGGCAGAAGACGATCGAGACCGAGGAGCTGACCATTCCGCACCCGCGGGCGCACGAGCGGGCGTTCGTGCTGGCGCCGTGGCTCGACATCGAGCGGGACGCCGTACTGCCGGGCCACGGTCCGGTCGCGGAGCTGCTCGCCAAGGTCGGTACCGACGGCGTGACCAAGCTCGACATCGAGCTGCAGTAGTGGTGTCCGGCGGTACCGAGCCCGGCCGGGCACCCCAGCAGGAACCGCCCTCGGGTTCGGTGCGGCCGACGTCTCGCCGGCTGCTGATCGCGATCGCCGTCCTCGGTGTCGCGGTCGGCGTCACGCTGGTCAAGGCTGTCGAATCCCGCGGCGGCGTCGCACCGACGGTGTCCTGGCTGTCGCTGATCGCCTGGGCCTTCCTGGCCGCGCTGCTGTTCGCGGCGGCCCGCAACACCCACCAGCGGATCCAGGTACGGCGCGAACGGATGGAGCCGTCGCGCGCGGTCTTCCTGTTGATGATCGGGAAGGCGAGTGCCTTCGTCGGCGCGTTGTGCGCCGGTGTTTACGCAGGGTTCGCGTTAAGCTTCGTACAAGCGATGGGCTTCTCGGGGCCTCGTAACCGTGTGATCATGGCCGGCGCCGCGGCGGTGATCTCAGTGCTGGTCGTCACGGCCGGATTGTTGCTCGAACGTGCGTGTCGCATTCCCGAGGACCCCGACGAGACCCCCTAACATGGCGACCCATGGGGTCAAGGGGTAGCCGCCGTCGAACCAGGACCACAGTTCTCACCGTTGCCAACGGTCTGCTGATCGTTGTCTGCCTGGGGGTGAGTATCGCGCTGTTCTCGCAGAACGCGTGGATTCTCCGGGCCGCCGCTGGTGGGGCCGTACTGGTCGCGATCGCTGCCTCTGTGCTGTTCCGGCACCAGTTGCTGGTGGAGCGGCTGGCCCACTCGGACGAGCGTGCGCAGGTCGCGCAGGAGTACTCGCGGATCACCAGCGCGCGCGTTGTCGAGAACGCCGAGTTCGTCGATCTGATGCAGCGCCGGCTGGACAAGATCGACCAGCGGCTGGACAAGATCGACCAGGAGGTCGCCACGGTGGTTGCCGCGGGCGACAAGCACTCGCAGGCCGACGCGCCGACCGTCGTGGACCTCAAGCTGCGCGGCCTGGCCGCTTCCTGAGTTCCCGCCTGGTGGACCGCCGGGCAGGCGGCCGGCGGCGGCACCGCGTAGGTTCTGGGGTGTGGATCTTGCGGAGTTGTTGAAGGTTGCCGGGGCTGCGGTCGACGTGGGGCGCGCGGTGACCGAGCGGATGACGCCTGGAGTGCTGACCTCCAAGGGGGATCGGGACATGGCCTCCGAGGTGGACTTCGCCGTGGAGCGGGAGGTGCGGGAGTTCCTCGAGCGGGAGACGCCGGAGATCGGCGTACTCGGCGAGGAGGAGGGCGGCGCCACCGACGGGACGCGTTGGGTGCTGGACCCGATCGACGGCACGGTCAACTTCATCCATGGCCTACCGCTGTGGGCGATCTCGCTCGGCCTGATCCACGAGGGCCGCGCTGTCGCCGGCGTCATCGACCACCCCGCGCTGAAGACGACGTACGCCGCAGCCGAGGGCCTGGGCGCGACCTGCAACGGCAAACCGATCCGCGGCAGCGAATGCGCGAACCTGTCCGACGCATTGGTTGCCGTAGGCGACTATGCCGTCGGCCCGAACGCGGAGCAGCTGAACGCCGACCGCATCGCCCTGACGCAGCGCCTCTACCCGCGGGTCCAGCGACTCCGGATGATCGGTACGGCGGCCACCGCCCTGACCTGGACCGCGAACGGCTACTTCGACGCGCTGATCATGTTCTCCAACAAGCCCTGGGACACCATGGCCGGCGTAGCCATCTGCCGCGAAGCAGGACTCACAGTCCTCGACCTCGACGGCACCGACCACGCCCCAGAGTCCCGCGGCGTCTTCGCGGTCAGCCCCTACCTGAAGAACCAGTTGCTCGAACTGATCTGACCTACTTGTCGATGTCGCCGACGACGAAGAACATGCTGCCGAGGATGGCGATCATGTCGGGGATCATCGTGCCGGGCAGTAGCGCAGGTAGTGCGGAGATGTTGTTGAAGCTGGCCGAGCGGAGCTTCAGCCGCCACGGGGTCTTGTCGCCGCGGGAGACCAAGTAGTACCCGTTGATGCCGAGCGGGCTCTCGGTCCAGGCGTACGTCTGCCCCTCGGGCACCTTCAGGATCTTCGGGAGCCGGACGTTGACGGGGCCGGCCGGCATCGATGACAGCTTGTCGAGGCAGGCGTCGACCAGGTCGAGGGACACCTTCACCTGTTCGAGCAGTACGGAGAAGCGCGCGAAGCAGTCGCCCTCCGGACGGGTGACGACCCGCAGCACGTCCTGCAGTTCGCCGTACGCGAGGTAGGGCTCGTCGCGGCGCAGGTCGGCGTCCACGCCGGAGGCACGCGCGATCGGCCCGGAGACGCCGTACTGCGCGACGAGTTCGGGGGAGAGCTTGCCGATGCCGACGGTGCGGGCGCGGAAGATCTCGTTGCCGAGGACGATCTCCTCGATGTCGGGCAGCCGCTTGCGGACCGCGGCGGAGGCGGCGGACGCGCGGCCGAGCCAGCCGTACGGCAGGTCCTCCTTCAGCCCGCCGACCCGGTTGAACATGTAGTGCATCCGGCCGCCGGACAGCTCCTCCATCACCGCCTGGATCGTCTCGCGCTCGCGGAACGCGTAGAACACCGGCGTGATCGCGCCGAGCTCGAGCGGGTACGAGCCGAGGAACATCAGGTGGTTCAGCACCCGGTTCAGCTCGGCCAGCAGGGTACGCAGCCAGACGGCGCGTTCGGGGACCTCGAGGTTCATCATCCGCTCGACGGCGATCACCACGCCGAGCTCGTTCGCGAACGCGGACAGCCAGTCGTGCCGGTTCGCCAGCACGATGATCTGCCGGTAGTCGCGGACCTCGAACAGTTTCTCGGCGCCGCGGTGCATGTAGCCGATGATCGGCTCGCAGCCGGCGATCCGCTCCCCGTCCAGGGTCAGCCGCAGCCGCAGTACGCCGTGCGTCGCCGGGTGCTGCGGCCCGATGTTGAGCACCATGTCGGTCGTCGGCAGGTCCGTCCCGGCGCCACCCCGCTCGTACGCAGGGTCGAATCCAGCGGCTCCGGCCCCGACTCCCACGACCTTTTCCGTGCTCATGACCTCTATCGTGACAGGCTTGGGGTGTGGATGACCTCTTCGCACCCTCGGATGTCAGTTGGACGCCGGTCTCGCCGAAGCTGGCCAGGCTGCGGCGGCTGAGCTTGGGGATCTTCGCCGGCCTGGTCGCGATCGTGGCGCTGGTCGTACTCGGGCTGACGGCCGGCTGGGGGTTCGGCGTACTCGCGGTCGTCGTGATCGGCCTGGCGTTCGGCTGGGCGTGGATCCTGATCGGGCGCAACCAGCGGTCCTGGAAGTACGCCGAGCGCGAGGACGAGCTGCTGGTCAGCCACGGGATCATGTTCCGCGAGCTGGTCGTCGTACCGTACGGCCGGATGCAGTTCGTCGACGTCACCGCCGGGCCGCTGGAGCGGGCGTACGGGATGGCCACGGTCGAACTGCACACCGCGACCCCGGCCACCGACGCCAAGATCCCCGGGCTGCACCCGGACGAGGCCGGCCGGCTGCGTGACCGCCTGTCCGCTCTCGGTCAGTCCCAGGCGTGGGGCCTGTGACACAGCAAGTTGTGGAGACCGTCGGGCAACGGCTCCATCCACTGACCCCGTTCGTGAAGGGCTGGGGGTACTTCGTCGTCGCGGCTGTCGCCCTGGTCAACAACGAGGGCCTCCGGCAGAACCTGACCCTCGCGGGCATCGGCCTGGCCGCGGTGCTCGTCGGCGGGATCCTGCTCGGCACCCTGTCCTGGTGGTTCACCAAGTGGCAGCTGACGGCCGAGGCGATCCGCGTCGACAGCGGGTTCCTGTTCCGGCGGACGCGGATCATTAGGTTCGACCGGATCCAGGCGATCGACGTGGCGCAGCCGTTCGTCGCGCGGCTGTTCGGGATGGCCGAGCTGCGGATGGACGTGGCCGGCGGCGGCAAGAGCGACGGCAAGCTCAGCTACTTCCGGTACGACGAGGCGCAGCAGGTCCGTACGACACTGCTGGTCCGGGCGAAGGGGGAGCAGGCTGCTGGACAGGAGGCTGTCGAGCAGCAGGCCGAGACGGTCGCCCCGCCGCTCCTGACAGTTCCTACCAGCCGTCTGCTCGGTGCGACGTTGCTGTCGTCGACCGTGGTGGGTAGTGCAGGTGCCCTGATCTGGCTGATCGTCGCGACGATGGTGCTGAACTTCCACGTCGGTCTGGTCGCCGGTCTGCCGCTGCTGCTCGGTGTCGTGCAGCCGATCTGGAAGCAGGTCGTCGGGAACCACGGGTTCGCGCTGTCCGAGTCCAGCCATGGTCTGCGCACCAAGCGCGGTCTCTTCGACGTGCAACGGCAGACGATTCCGCCTGGGCGGGTGCAGGGTCTGTTGATCACCGAGCCGTTGATCTGGCGGCTGCTGGGCTGGTCGCGGGTCGAGCTGGACATCGCTGGGATCGCGGGGAAGAAGGAGGACGGCGACGACGAGCGCGAGGGTGCGCAGCTGCTGCCGGTCGGCGAGCGGTCCGAGGTGGCCTACGTACTGGCCCGGGTCCTGCCCGGGTTCGACCTGAGCCGGATCGAGCTGCACCCGTCGCCGGAACGGGCCAAGTGGTTGCGGCCGATCGGATGGCGGTACCTGACGTACGGCGTGGACGAGCAGGTGATGGTGACGACGCGCGGTTGGGTGAGCCGGCGTACGTCGATCGTGCTGCACCACAAGACGCAGTCGGTCCGGCTCGAACAGGGGCCGCTCCAGCGGCGGCTGCGGTTGGCCAACGTACACGTGGATACGCCGCTTGGTCCTACGGATGCCATTGCGCTTCACCAGGATGAGGCGGCGGCTGCGGCGCTGGTGGAGGCTCAGGCGGATAGGGCGCGCGCTGCACGTCGTACTGTCTCTTCGTCGGCCGCGGTCCAGACCCAGCCGAATCCGCCAAGCCCTGAGGGGTCCAGTAGCTCGGCTGCCTCGCTCGCTGACGACAGCTCGGACAGGTAGCGCGCAGGGTCTTCGTACGCGAGTTCCACGGGCGGTCGGCTCGCTGACACGCCGAGGCTTTGCAACGCGTCCCGCTGCGAGATGATCCGCCCGCCCACTGCCGCCGCAACTGAGTCGAGCGCTACATGCGCCGTGATGTCACACGTTCCGTCCGGCGTGGGCTCACACTCCCGCCCGTTGCGGAACCCCGTGAGCGTCCCGTACGGCGGCCTGTCCGCCATCACGTGCCCGTAGTCGACGGCGATCGCGAGACTCCCCACCGTGAGCCGACCGGCCACGTGGGCCCAGGACTGATCACGAGCAGTTCCCACCTCAGCTCGCCAACCTCCCCTGGGCCACCACTGCTCTAGCCAACGTAGGTCGTCGCCCTTGACGACCGGCCCTAGGCTCGCGTCGGCGAGTAGGTAGCGAGGGATGCCTTCGTCGTCCCACTCGATTACCTCGCAGGGGACGTTGTCCAGCCACTCGTTGGCGATCACCAGGCCGGTCAATCGGTCGGGTAGGTCGTCGTCCAGCTCGATGTCGACGACAGTCAGACCGGAGGCTCGTAGTACCTCGCCCAGTTCGCCGGAGCCGGCGCCGACGTCCACGACCTGATCGAGGCCAAGCTCGAACGCCAGCCGCGCGAGCGCCTGCCCGAAGAGCGGCGACGCGTGGACCGACGTACGGAAGTGGGCAATAGGACGTTCCCGCCGGTAGAAGCCGTCGGGGCCGTAGAGGGCCCGCTGCCACGCGTCCCGGAAGGTTTCGGTCATCCGAGCGGTATGGCGCCGAACTGGCTCCACACGCCCTCGGCGTTCTCCCGCCAGAGGCCGAGCTCGGTCAGCCGCACGGTCGGAGCCGGTGTGGCAGCCAGTGCGGCGTTTGCCTCCGCGACGACGGCCGGGCCGCCCTGGGCGGAGGAGGAGATCGTCAGGTGCGGATGCGGGTCCTGGAACTCACCGCCGTAGGGCTGGCACTCAGGGAACGCCTCGAACACCTTCAGGAGCAGCGCGCGGACCTGGTCGAACGGTTCCGGCTTCAACCACGCCGTACCGTTCGGGAATTGGCCTGCAGTCGGGAAGCTCAGCTCGAACGCCGGTACGCCGGACACCGCGGCCTGCAGACGCGCCACGTCCGCGTCCGTCGGCTCGGTGACCCAGGGGACCAGCACTGTCACGTGTGGCGGGATGAGCTCGGCCAACGGAACCTGTGGCCGGGCCGACGACCGTGACACCGAACGCCACCGGTCCGTGTAGGCCGCCAGTTCCGGCACTGTGATGAGGATCGCCGTCAATTCCGTCCGTGCAGCCCACGCTTCACTCACCGCCACATGCTCTCATCACCTACGCTGACAAGTAGATCGTCTGGTACCCCGCCGTGGGACTGGAACGAGAAGAGAGTGAGTGATGGAACGGATCGGCTTGATCGGAGCCGGCCGGGCCGGGACCGCCCTGGGAGCAGCCTTGGCGGCAGCCGGACATCCCCTGGTCGGAGTGACCGCGCGGTCGGACGCGTCGCTGGAACGCGCTGCCCGCCTTCTGCCCGCTGTCCCTGTGTTGTCCGCCGGCGAGGTCACCACCCGCGCTGACGTCGTGCTGGTCGCCGTACCGGACGACCTCATCCGTGAGGTCGCGCAGACGCTGCCGCTGACAAGCGGGCAGTACGTCGTACATCTGTCCGGAGCACACGGTCTAGACCCCCTGGCCGGTCTGGCTGCGACACCAGTCGCACTCCACCCAGCCATGACGTTCCCAGGTGGCCCTGTGGTGCTGGACGGAGTCATGTTCACCGCCACCGCACCCGACGCTGCCAGAGAGCTGGTAGAGCGTCTGGTGAAGGCCCTGGGCGCGCAGGTGCAGTGGGTCGCCGACGACCAGCGCACGGCGTACCACGCCGGTCTCGTCCACGGTGCGAACCATCTGACCACCCTGGTCACCCAGGCGGTCGCCGTACTGCGGGAAGCGGGCGTGGCCGATCCGGTGGCGACACTCCAGCCGCTGCTGGCCGCAACCCTCGACAACACGCTGCGATCCGGTCATCATGCGCTCACCGGGCCGATCGCCCGGGGCGATGTCGACACGGTGGCCGCACACCTTGCCGTACTGCGCGGCCGTACGCGGAGCACGTACGCCGAGCTGGCCAGGGCGACGGTCGAACTGGCCGGGCTGGACGCACAGACGGCCGCCCGGTTCGGGGAAGTACTGAACGGGCACCGGGCAGACCGGACAGGGGAGGCACCGCGATGAGACTCACCCAGACCAAGGCCGAATTGCGAGCCGCGGCCGCGATCCGGCCCCGGGCCGTCGTGATGACCATGGGCGCCCTGCACGAGGGTCATGCGGCGTTGCTGACCGAGGCCCGCGAGCGGGTCGGGCCGGACGGCAGCGTAGTGCTGACGATCTTCGTGAACCCGTTGCAGTTCGGGCCGACCGAGGACTTCGACCGGTACCCGCGGACGCTGGCCAGCGACCTGGCGATCGCGAAGAACGAGGGCGTCGACCTGGTCTTCAACCCGTCCCGCGACGAGCTGTACCCGAACGAGCCGTCGATCACCGTGCACCCCGGACCGCTGGCGGACGAGCTCGAGGGCGTGTTCCGCCCGGGCCACTTCTCCGGCGTACTGACCGTGGTGTCGAAGCTGCTGCACCTGACCGCGCCGGACATCGCGCTGTTCGGGGAGAAGGACTACCAGCAGCTGACGCTGATCCGCGAGATGGTGTGCGACCTGGACATGGACGTCGACATCGTGCCGGTGCCGACCGTACGTGAGGCCGACGGGCTGGCGCTGTCCTCACGCAACCGGTACCTGAGCGAGACCGAGCGTGACGAGGCGCTGGTGCTGTACCGCGCCCTGAGTGCCGGTGCGAAGGCCGGGATGAACGGCCCGGACGCCGTCCTGGCCGCCGCGCAGGCCGAACTCGAGGCCGTGCCGTCGGTGAAGATCGACTACCTCGCGCTGCGCGCCCCCGACCTCGGCCCGGTGATCGGCCCCGGCGAAGCCCGGATGCTGATCGCCGCCCGGGTCGGCCTGACCCGTCTCATCGACAACATTTCCATCACTCTCAGATGAATTCGGTTGATACCGTCGCCGAATGACCGCACCAGCAGTCCCGCAACGGCTGTCCGCGCCGGAACCCGGCTGGACCGACGCCGTCGACGTGGTGGTGATCGGCTCCGGGGTCGCCGGGCTGACCGCCGCGCTGAAGGCCCGTGAGCTGGGCTCCGTGCTCGTGGTGACGAAGGACGTGGTCGCCTCCGGGTCCACCCAGTGGGCCCAGGGCGGGATCGCCGCCGCCCTCGACCCGGAGGACTCGCCCGAGGAACACCTCCACGACACGCTGGTCGCCGGCGCCGGCCTGAGCGATCCCGAAGCCGTCCGCGTCCTGGTCACCAAGGGCCCCGAGGCGGTGCACGACCTGATCGACCTGGGCGCGCGGTTCGACACCCTGGCCGACGGTGAGATCTCGCTCGGCCGCGAGGGCGGCCACCACCGCAACCGGATCGCGCACGCGGGCGGCGACGCCACCGGCGCTGAGATCGAACGGGCGCTGGTCGCCGCGGTCAAGCGGTCCAAGGACATCCGACTGATCGAGCACGCGCTGGTGCTCGACCTGCTGACCGCCGAGGACGGCGCGGTCGCGGGTGTCACCCTGCACGTGATGGGCGAGGGACAGCTGGACGGTGTCGGCGCGATCCGGGCCCGGGTGGTGATCCTCGCCTCCGGCGGCCTCGGACAGTTGTACGCGGCAACGACCAACCCGAGCGTCTCCACCGGTGACGGGATGGCGCTCGCGCTACGGGCCGGTGCGAAGGTCCGCGACCTGGAGTTCGTCCAGTTCCACCCGACCGTGCTCTGGCTCGGAAAGAGCGCGAAAGGCCAGCAGCCGTTGGTTTCCGAGGCGGTCCGCGGTGAGGGCGCGTTCCTCGTCGACCACACCGGAAAGCGTTTCATGCAAGGGCAGCACGAGCTCGCGGACCTGGCGCCGCGGGACATCGTGGCGAAGGCGATCATGCGCCAGATGCTTGCCACCGGCAAGGATCATGTGTACCTCGACGCCCGGCACTTCGGCGACGAGAAGTGGCGGGTCCGGTTCCCGACCATCCTGGCGTCCTGCCGTTCGCACGGTATCGACCCGGTCCGCGAACTGATCCCGGTCGCGCCCGCCTGCCACTACTCGTCCGGCGGCGTCCGGACCGATCTGAACGGCGAAACCTCCGTACCCGGCCTGTACGCCTGCGGCGAGGTCGCCTGTACCGGCGTCCACGGTGCCAACCGCCTCGCGTCGAACTCGTTGCTCGAGGGCCTCGTCTTCGCCCGCCGGATCGCCGCCCACCTCGCCGACGGCCTGCCGGCCCAGCGCGAGCCGGCCGAGGACCGTCGTACGGCGGGACTCGTGGACGCGGACGTCGTACCCGAGCTGCAGCGGGCGATGACCGTCGGCGCCGGCGTGATCCGGAGCGCCGCCGGGCTCGCCGAGGCGGGTGCGACGATCGGGAAGCTGAGCGAGCTGCCCGCGGGCGAGCCGGGGACACCGGGCTGGGAGGCGACGAACCTGGTGACCGTCGCCTCCGCGCTGATCGCCGCCGCGACCGCCCGGGAGGAAAGCCGCGGCGCGCACTGGCGCGAGGACCACCCCGACCGCGATGATCTGCTGTGGTTCGGCAGCCTGGACGTCACACTCGACAGGAACGCTGTGCCGCAGCCCACATTTGTTCCGCGCAATTCCGAGGAGAATGACCGGCATGGATGAGACAGTCGACCGGCAGTGGGTCGGTGACCTCGTGCGGGCGACCATCGAGGAGGACCTGGCCGGAGGCGTCGACGTGACCACCACGGCCACGGTCGACCCGGACCAGGTGTCGGTCGCCGAACTGGTGGCCCGCGCCGACGGGGTGGTCGCCGGTCTGGAGATCGCCGAGCTGGTGCTCCGCCAGGTCGCCGCTCCGGACCAGATCGAGCTCGAGCACTCGGTCCGTGACGGTGCGTCCGTGCACGAGGGCGACGTACTGATGACGGTCCGTGGCAAGACCCGGCAACTGCTGACCGCCGAGCGCACCGCACTCAACCTGCTCTGCCACCTGAGCGGTGTCGCCACGCTGACCCGGCGCTGGGTGGACGCCGTCGAGGGCACCGGCGCGGTCATCCGCGACACCCGCAAGACGATGCCGCTGCTCCGCTCGCTGGAGAAGTACGCGGTCCGCTGCGGTGGTGGGAAGAACCATCGAATGGGCCTGTCCGACGCGGCGCTGATCAAGGACAACCACGTGGTCGCGGCCGGCGGGGTCGCGGAGGCGTTCCGCCTGGTCCGCAAGGCGTTCCCGGACATCTCGATCGAGGTCGAGGTGGACTCGGTCGACGACGCGCTGATCGCGGTGGAGTCCGGCGCCGAGCTGATCCTGCTCGACAACATGGACCTCCCGCTGCTCCGCGAGGCCGTCGAGAAGGTGGCCGGCCGCGCTCGGCTCGAAGCGTCCGGCGGGCTGACCCTCGACCAGGCGCGTGCCGTTGCCGAGACGGGTGTCGACTTCCTCGCGGTCGGCGCGCTGACGCACTCCGCGCCGGTCCTCGACATCGGGCTGGACCTGAGGCCTGCCTGACATGTTGCTGACCGTCGCCGTCGAGAACACCAGGACGCTGGTCGGCCTGGTGTTCGAGGGTACGGTCAAGCGGCACTGGTGGGTCGGCACCGATCCCCGTCGTACGGCGGACGAGTGGGCGGTACTGCTCCAGGGCCTGCTCACCGGCGAGGCTCCGGTCAGCGGGATCGCGGTGTGTTCGGCCGAACCGCATGTGCTGCACGAGTTGCGGGACGTCGTCTCCCGGTACTACCCGAACGTCCCGAGCGTGGTCGTCGAGCCAGGCGTGAAGACCGGGCTGCCGGTGCTGGTGGACAACCCGCGCGAGGTCGGTACGGACCGGATCGCGAACGCGCTCGCCGCCGTGACGCTGTACGGCGCGCCCTGCCTGGTGGTGGATGTCGGTACGGCGATCACGATCGACGTGGTCAATCCGGCCGGGGCGTTCATCGGCGGAGTGATTGCCCCAGGCATCGAAACCGCGACCGACGCACTCGGGCAGGCGGCCGCGCAACTGCGCCGGGTCGAGCTGGTCCGGCCGCGGTCGGTGGTCGCCAAGAACACCGTCGAGGCGCTACAGTCCGGCGCCATCCACGGCTTCGCCGCACTCGTCGACGGTCTGGTCGCCCGGATCCGGACGGAACAGTCTCTGAACGACGACCTCCCGGTCGTCCTCACCGGCGCCCTTGCGCCGCTCCTGACCGGCCAGCTGACCACCCCGGTCCGCGAGGAACCGCTACTGACCCTGCGCGGCCTGTATCAGGCCCACGCCCGCAACTTCACCTAAAGCTCTTGTGCCCTTGAGGTGACCAGGATCACTATGTAGGCAGCTACGTAGTGGGGGGAACCATGAGAGCTGCTTATCGGGTCCTGGCCGGTCTGGTCGCGATCAGTGTGGTGTTGCAGGCGATGTTCATCGCCTGGGGATTCTTCAGGGTGGGTAAGGACATCGACGGCGGCACTGTGTTCGACAAGAACTCCAGCGACCCGGTCGGCTTGTCGCTGCACGGGATCTTCGGGTCGTTGGTCATCCCGCTGCTCGCGATCCTGCTGCTGATCGTCGCGTTCTTCGCGAAGGTCGACGGCGGCGTCAAGTGGGCCCTGTACGTGTTCGGTCTGGTGGTGCTGCAGATCGCGCTCGCGTTCGGGGGGTTCCTCGCGCCGGTAGTCGGTGCGCTGCACGGGGCGAACGCGCTCGCGCTGCTGGCCGTCGCCGGGATCGCCGGTCGCCGGGCAGCCGGCGCACCGGCCGTGGCCGATTCCACCCAGACCACCGCATAGTTGCCGTTGGCAATCACCCCGGGTGGATCGGGCGGCCGACCGTGAGGGCTGTGCGTAGCGAGTCGGGCAGTCCGTTGAAGGCCGAGTCCGGCTGGGTGCCGGTGGCGTCGAGGGTCTTGGAGAAGAACGCGCGGGCGGCCGCGGCCAGGGCGACGTCGAGTACGTCGGTGTCAGTCAGGCCGGCTGCCTTCAGTTCGTCGACATCGGCCTGGGTGACCGTGTCCGCGCCGAGCGCGACCTTGCGGGCGAACGCCATCACGGCCCGGTCGACGGGGTCGTTCGGCGGCTCGTCGACGAGCGCCACGACCTCCTCGGACGTGTAGAACTTGTCGGCCAGCACCTGGCCGTGCGCGAGGCTGCAGTAACTGGACTTCAGCGCGGTCGCCGCGGCCAGCGTGGCGAGCTCGTAGCGGCGCAGGTCCATCGACTCCTTGATCGCGCCGTTCAGCTGTTTCCACGCTTCGTACACGGCAGGCCGGGCCGCGAAGGTGCGGACGAAGTTGGGTACGTGCCCGGCCGCGGCCCGGTTCGCCTCGAACATCCCCGGATTGTCGGGCGTACTGATGAAAGCCATCGTGGTTCCCCCCTCTGTGGCTGCTCTCACGTTAGAACCGTGATACCGATCCGGCAACGGCCGTGCCGGATCGGTACCTGTGACTGGGTATGGTTCACCCGGTCACTCGTGAGGCACGGAGGTGGTGGGAGTGCGGCGTACGGTTGCCGGCGCCCTGGCGGTACTGGCGGGGGTCACCTGCCTGACCGCGTGTGCCTCCGATCCGGCGCCCAGCGACGTCGGCGTGGCCTGGGCACCCAAGGGCGGCGCGGTACTGGTCACCTGGAAGGACAACGGCCAACCGAACCGGATCACGATCGAGGGCGTACTCAGCGAGAGCCCGTCGTACGTGAAGTACATCCCGGCGAGCGACCCGAACAAGTGGGCGATCCCGACCTCGGAGTTCCCGCCGGACGGCAACTACAAGATCGTGGTCGCGACCGGTACGTCGCAGGGCGGCGTGACGAGCAAGCCGTCCAAGTCGCCGGTGTTCGACACCGACGGCCCGGTCCGGCCGAGTGCGGCCACCGTGGCGCAGCAAGGCCGCGGCGTGATGATCAGGTGGTCGGTACCGGTCGCGCCGCAGGACTTCACGCCGCACGACCCGCTGGACTCCGACGGCAAGAAGACCCAGCGGTACGTGCCGATGGTCGGCCGCCCGGGTCAGCTGCTGAAGGCGATCGGCCCGGCGACCACGTCGACCCACCAGCTGATCAAGAGCATCAAGCCGCCGTACGTCTTCCAGCTCAAGACGCAGAACGAGTGGAGCGCCCGCGTCGGCGGCGAGGTGCTCGGGCTGACGAGTTCGATCAGCGGCGTCGTTCCGCCGAAGGCGCAGTACAGCGTGCCGATCCGGGCGCGGGGCCGGGTCATCCTGCACCAGGTCGGCTGCGACCTCGACGCGCCGTGTACGAGCAGGCGGGCCACCCCGGCCGGCGTACCGGTCGTCGTACTGACGCAGGTCACGCCGGACGCCCGCTGGACCCCGGCGGCGCGCGGCTCGACGACCGCCGGCGGGTACTACGACATCGCCGTACCGACGGCGGGGAGCCGGCCGTACAAGATCATCGTGCCGGTGAACACGAAGGGCGGCATGTTCACGGGTACGTCGACCAGCAGGCCCGAGTACACGAAGACCGTTGTGCGGATCGTGTCGGCCGGGTTCGCCGGCGGCGACACGGCCGTGGCGCACGGCTCGATGGTGACCGTGTCGGTGGCGGTCGCACCGGGTCTGAACACGACCGTGATGCTGCAGGCCTGGAACCGGCAGACCCGCCGGTGGATGGACGCGAAGGCGCTGGCGATGCGGGGCGGCCGGGCGGCGCTCGCGTTCAAGGCCGCGCAGCCGGGTGACTTCGTCTACCGGATCGTGGTGCCGGGCGCGATGATGTTCGGCCGGCCGATGGAAGGGATCACCACGCCCGGGTTGCAGCTACACGTCCGCTGACTCGACCTCTGAGGTGGCGGCCGGCTCCTGCTCGCGGCGGCGCTTGCGGACCTTGTGGACGACGTACAGGCCGACCGCCACGACCGCGATCGCGATCAGCGCGCCGACCGAGACCCGGCCGAAGATCTTGTCGGCGTTGTCGCCGACCTGGTACCCGACCACGCCGATCGTGGTCGCCCAGGCGATCCCGCCGGCCGCGTTCGCGGCCAGGAACCGCGGGTACTGCATCCGCAGCATGCCGGCCATCGGCCCCGCGAAGATCCGCAGCAGCGCGACGAACCGGCCGAAGAACACCGTCCAGACGCCGTACTTGTGGAAGTACTTCTCTGCGCGGACGATCCGGTCCTCGGAGAAGTGGTGGAACCGTTTGCCGAGCCGCTCGAACAGGGAGCGGCCCGCCTTCCGGCCGATGAAGTACCCGATCGAGTCGCCGACGATCGCGCCGAGCGCGGCCGCCAGGATGACGAACTCGATCTTCAGGTGGTGCTGCGAGGCGAGCAGCGCGGCCGCGATCAGCGTGGTCTCACCGGGCAGCGGTACACCCATGCTCTCGACCCCGATGACGAGGCCGACCACGAGGTACGCCAGCACGGCGACACCGGTCGGGATGGCGATGGCCTGAGCGAGCAGCAGAGGTTCCCCCATGCACCCATAGTGACATCGAGGGACAACCGATTACGTGCCGGGGCAACTATCTGGGGGTGATTTCAGGGTCGTGTCCGTTCTCGGAGGGAATCTCCACGGGAAGCTTCGGTGTCTCGCCGGTGAAGGCCTTGGTCACACTCTGCAGCGCGGCGGTCACCTCGGAGGGGATCACCCAGAACGTGTTGCCGGGGCCCTTGGCCAGCTCCGGCAGCATCTGCAGGTACTGGTACGCGAGCAGCTTCGGGTCCGGGTCGTTGCGGTGGATCGCGTCGAAGACGGTGTCGATCGCCTTCGCCTGGCCCTCGGCCCGCAGGATCGCGGCCTGCCGGTCGCCCTCCGCGGTCAGGATCCGGGACTGCCGTGCGCCCTCGGCATTGAGGATCGCGGCCCGCTTCTCCCGCTCGGCCCGCATCTGCTTCTCCATCGACTCCTTGATCGAGGCCGGCGGCTCGATCGCCTTCAGCTCGACCCGGTTCACCCGGATCCCCCACTTGCCGGAGGCCTCGTCGAGGACACCGCGCAGGATCGAGTTGATGTGCTCGCGCGACGTCAGCGTCTTCTCCAGGTCCAGCGCGCCGATGACGTTGCGCAGGGTGGTCACGGTCAGCTGCTCGATCGCCTGGATGTAGTTCTGGATCTCGTACGCCGCCGCGCGCGGGTCGGTGACCTGGAAGTACAGCACCGTGTCGATGTGTACGACCAGGTTGTCCTCGGTGATCACCGAGTTCGGCTCGAACGACACCACCTGTTCGCGCAGGTCGATCAGCTGCCGGGGCCGGTCGACGAACGGGATCACCACGTTCAGGCCGGGCTCCAGCGTGCGCAGGTACCGCCCGAGGCGCTCGACGTTGCTCGCCCGCGCCTGCGGGACGATCCGCACGGTCCGCAGTACCAGTACGACCGCGAGCAGTGCGACGACGATCCCGATGATCAGTTCGGCCATGGCTCCTCCTGGGGATGGACGAGGGCGGTGGCCCCCTCGATGGCGAAGACGTCGACCCGGGTGCCCGCTGGGATCTGCAGGTCGGGGTCGTACGACCTGGCACTCCATTCCTCGCCGCCGATCCGGACCCGGCCGGCGTCGCGGTCGCAGGGCGCGAGCACGACGGCCTCCCGCCCGACCAGCGCGGCGACTCCGGTACGCAGTCCCGGGTGCCCGGTCAGGTGCCGGCGGGCGACCGGCCGGACCAGCGTGACCATCGCGGCCGCGGTCGCCAGGAACGCGGCCACCTGGAAGCTGATCCCGAGCCCGACGGCGCCGGTCCCGGCCGCGGCCAGCGCCGCCACGGCGAGCAGGAGCAGGTCGAAGGTCGCTGTCATCAACTCGGCCGTGCCGAGGACGGCGGCGACGATCATCCACAGAACCCAGGACTGCATGGCGACCACCCGACGCGGAAAGTACCGCTGTCTCGAAGGTACCTCTGTCTACGCGGATGTGTAGCTAACGGTTCAGCTATCTTGTGGCGGCTTCCCCGTCGGTACGACGGCCAGCAGGGTGGTGACCGCTCTGGTGCCGGCCGGGCGCGAGGTCGCCGTACGGTCCTGGCGGTACCGCTCGATCAGGTCGTTCAGCTGCTGGCCGAGCTGCTTGGTCTCCTCCCGGGTCAGCCACAGCCGGCTGCGGCCGAGGGTGCTGAACTCGTCCCACGGGTCGTCGGCCGGCAGCTCCTCGAACTGCTCCATCACCCGGTTGACGTTGATCCGCATCATCGCCTGGCTGGCCACCCGGCCGGATCCGGCCGACTGGGACGCGATCTGCAGCCCGGTGCCCAGTGACCGCCACGGGCGCTCGCGGCCGTCGGCCGAGGCCTCGGCGCGTTCGACGATGCCCCAGCGCTCCAGCGCGCGGAGGTGGTAGCTGGTCGCGGACGGGGTCAGTCCGGCCAGCTCGGCGCACTCGGTCGCGGTCAGCACCCGGCCGCTGTAGAGCTCGTCGATGATCCGCTGCCGGGCCGGATGGGCCAGGGCGCGGATGGCCCGTGGGTCGGTGATCACCACGCGCTTGTTCCTGGTGTTCTTCGCGGCCACGAGGTCAGCGTAGCGAAGGGCTTGACGGGAGTAAATATGAAGCATTAACTTCACAACTATGAAGCAAACCCTTCAGACTTCGATTTGGTCGCACCGCGACATCCGGCTGGTGCTGCCGGCCCGGGCGCTCTCGTACGCCGGCGACTCGGTCGCCCTCATCGCGCTGATGCTGCGCGTGTCGGCCGACGGCGGCCCGGGCGCGATCACGGCGCTGCTGCTCGCGTTCGCCGTACCGACGGTCGCGATGATCCCGTTCGCGGGGCGGATCGCGGACGGCCACGACTCGCGGACGGTCCTGGTCTGGTCGGGTTTGCTGCAGGCGGCCGCCGGAGTCGGGCTGGCCTTCTCGCACGGTCTGGCCGAAACCCTCGCCCTGGTGTGCGTTCTGCAGTTGGGCCAGGCCGTCGCGGGACCTGCGTGGGCTGCGCTGATCCCACGGATAGTCGGCGAGGAACTGGTGGGTCGAGCCACCGGGACCAGTCAGGCTCTCATCGGCGTGGCTACTCTGACGGGCTCCGCGGCCGGCGGTCTCTTGGTCGGGTGGTCCGGCGACCGCGGAGCCCTCCTGGTCGACGCGTCCACCTTCGTCGCCCTCGCACTCGTCGCACGCTTCGTCGTGACCCGGCGTCGGCCCACGCCAGGCGCCGTACGCGAGAAGGGAGCGATGTCCGCCGGTCTTCGCAGCCTCTTCGGCGATCCGTTGCTTCAGGTCCTGGTCCCGTGCCTGTGGGTGCTCGTGCTGGTCGGCGAGGCGATGAACATCGTCGAGGTCTTCCTGGTCACCGACGAGCTCGGGCTCAACGCGGCCGGGTACGGGTGGGTGCTGGCGGCTCAGGGCGGCGGCGCGATCGTGGGCGCCTGGATCACCGGACGGCTGACGAACGCCCGGTCGCGGTCCCGCGCGGTACTGGCTGGGATGGCTGCGATCGGGGCCTCCACTGTGCTGATGGGCCTCTCCGTCAACGTCGTCACGCTCGTCGCCGGGGCCATCGCCTGTGGATTCGGCAGCGGCATGCTGAACGCCGGGACCAGCACTCTGGTCGTCACCCGATCGCCGGAAGCTGTCCGTGGCCGGGTGAACGCCGCACTGATGGGGACGGTACGGGCGTTCAGCCTGGTGGCGCTCCTGCTCGGCGGCCTCCTCGGCGCACTGCTCGGAGCCCGGATGACCTTCGTGAGCTGCGGGATCGCCTGTGCGGTGGCGGCCGTCGCGGCCAGTCTGCTGATCGTGGCCCGGACAAAGGATTCGGCTGTGGAGGCGGTCAGTCACTAGCCTTTAGGCATGACTGACGCACACGTTGACCCGGTGGACCCCGACAGCGGGCAGGACGACCTGCCCGAGCAGATGCGGGTTCGCCTGGAGAAGCGTGAGCGCCTGCTGGCGGAAGGAGTGCCGCCGTACCCGATCTCGGTGCCGCGGACGCACCTGCTGAAGGACCTGCGGGCGAAGTACGACGCCCAGGAGCTGGAGCCCGACACCAGGACCGGCGAGCAGGTCTCGGTGGCCGGTCGGGTGATCTTCCTGCGCAACACCGGCAAGCTGTGCTTCGTCCGGCTCCGCGAGGGCGACGGGACAGAGCTCCAGGTGATGCTGTCGCTGGCCGACCTCGGTGAGGAGGAGCTGGCCCGGTTCAAGCAGCTCGTCGACATCGGCGACCTGCTGTCCGTACAGGGTGAGGTGATCACCAGCCGGCGCGGTGAGCTGTCCGTCCAGGTGACCGCGTGGCAGATGGCCGCGAAGACGCTCCGCCCGCTGCCGAACGAGCACAAGCCGCTCAGCGAAGAGGCCCGTGTCCGGATGCGGTACGTCGACCTGATCGTCCGCCCGGAGGCCCGGGAGATGGTCCGCGCGAAGGCAGCCGTACTGAAGGCGTTGCGCGCGACGTACGACGACCACGGCTTCGTCGAGGTCGAGACCCCGGTGTTGCAGCTGACCAACGGTGGTGCCGCGGCGCGGCCGTTCTCCACCCACCTGAACGCGTTCGACCAGGAGATGAAGCTGCGGATCGCGCTCGAGCTGGACCTGAAGCGGGCGATGATCGGCGGCGTCGACCGGGTGTACGAGATCGGCCGTACGTTCCGCAACGAGGGCCTGGACTCGACCCACTCCGCGGAATTCTCGATGATCGAGGCGTATCAGGCGTACGGCGATTACGACACGATGGCCGAGCTGATCCAGGAGCTGATCCGGAACTCCGGCCGCGCGATCGGCCGGACGTCGGTGACCGCGCGCGACGGACAGACCATCGACTTCGACCTGCCGTTCCGGCACGCGACGCTTTTCGGGCTGCTGTCCGAAGCGGTCGGTGAGACCGTCGACGTGACCACTGACCTGGCCGCGCTGCTGAAGTTGGCGGAGCAGCACGGGGTCGAGCTGCAGCCCGGCCGGAATGCCGGTGAGATCGCCGTGGACTTGTTCGAGAAGCTCTGCGAGCACACCCTGATCCAGCCCACCTTTGTCCGCGACTATCCGGAGTCGGCACGGCCGCTGGCGAAGCCGCACCGGGAAATTCCGGGACTGGTCGAGGCCTGGGACCTGTTCGTGAACGGCGTCGAGCTCGGGGTCGCGTACTCCGAGCTGAACGACCCGGTGATCCAGCGCGATCGCCTGGTCGCACAGTCCTTGCAGGCCGCGGCCGGTGATCCGGAGGCGATGGATCTCGACGAGGACTTCCTGCGCGCGATGGAATTCGGGATGCCGCCCGCCGGTGGCATGGGGATGGGCCTGGACCGGTTGGTGATGTTGCTCACCGGGACCGGTATCCGGGAGACGATTCTGTTCCCGTTGCTCCGTCCCGAGTGATTCTGGTAGTTGCATAGCACAACGGATCCGGCCGGCAAATTCAGGGTCGAATTGATTCCGGTCCGGCCGGTTCAGAAGCCGTGAATACTCTTGGTCACGACGACTGCGCAGTGTTGATGAATGACACGACCCTGGTTTGTGCGGTACAAATCAGGTGCTAACAATTCGGCGCGGAAAGGTTGTCATCGATGGCGCAAAGGGTGCAGGTGGTTCTCGAGGACGATCTCGACGGCGGTAAGGCCGACGAGACCGTCACATTCGGGCTGGACGGAACGACCTACGAGATCGACCTCTCCAAGAAAAACGCCGCCAAGCTGCGCGACGCCCTGGCCGCATATGTCGGCAACGGCCGCCGGGTGGCCGGCCGGCGGGGTGCGGCGGGCCGGTCCCGCGGCCGTGGCGGCCGGTCGGCGTCGGACTCCGCGGACATCCGGGCCTGGGCGAAGGAGAACGGGTACGACGTGAGCGAGCGCGGCCGGATCTCGGCCGAGGTGCGCGCCGCGTACAACGAAGCCAAGTAATTTCCCAGCAGTCGCCGGTCCCGGCCCCAATGAGGGTGCCGGGACCGTCCGCATTCCGGTTGTTCCACAGAGTGGGATTCGGGCGTGTCGGGCGTGATGGCTGACCGGACAGGTAGTCCAGGGAATTCGCTGGTGGCGAACATGCTGTTGCGACCCGGGCGGGCGGGAACACGCTGGAGTTCCGGTCGGTTGTTCCCTTGTGATGCCGCCCGGGTGGCCGTCGGGAGCGTGATCGGGTGTTCGCCGAGAGCGAGCCTGTCGGTGCCGGGGACTAGCATGCAGGTACGGGGGTCGGCCAACACGGCACGTCCGACTCCTCTGAGGCAAGGAGCGCTTTGGCGATGTTTGAACGATTTACGGACCGCGCCCGTCGGGTAGTCGTCCTGGCTCAGGAAGAGGCCAGGATGCTCAGCCACAACTACATCGGGACCGAGCACATCCTGCTCGGCCTGATCCACGAGGGTGAAGGGGTCGCCGCCAAGGCTCTCGAGAGCCTGGGTATCTCGCTCGAGGCCGTTCGCTCCCAGGTCGAGGAGATCATCGGCCAGGGGCAGCAGGCACCGAGCGGGCACATCCCGTTCACCCCCCGCGCCAAGAAGGTGCTGGAGCTCTCCCTGCGTGAGGCCCTGCAGTTGGGCCACAACTACATCGGCACCGAGCACATCCTGCTCGGTCTTATCCGCGAGGGTGAGGGTGTCGCCGCGCAGGTCCTGGTCAAGCTCGGAGCGGACCTGAACAAGGTCCGGCAGCAGGTCATCCAGCTGCTGAGCGGTTACCAGGGCAAGGAGACGCAGTCCACCGGCGCCGGCACTCAGGGTGATGCACCGAGCAGCTCCCTGGTGCTCGACCAGTTCGGCCGGAACTACACCCAGTCCGCCCGCGAGGCGAAACTCGACCCGGTGATCGGCCGGGAGAGCGAGATCGAGCGGGTCATGCAGGTGCTGTCCCGGCGTACCAAGAACAACCCTGTCCTGATCGGTGAACCGGGCGTCGGCAAGACCGCCATCGTCGAAGGTCTCGCCCAGCAGATCGTCCGTGGTGACGTCCCGGAGACGCTGAAGGACAAGCAGATCTACTCCCTCGACCTGGGCGCCCTGGTAGCCGGTTCGCGCTACCGCGGCGACTTCGAGGAACGCCTGAAGAAGGTGCTCAAGGAGATCCGTACCCGCGGCGACATCGTGCTGTTCATCGACGAGATCCACACCCTCGTCGGGGCCGGCGCGGCCGAGGGCGCGATCGACGCGGCGAGCATCCTGAAGCCGATGCTGGCCCGCGGCGAGCTGCAGACCATCGGTGCCACCACCCTCGACGAGTACCGCAAGTACGTCGAGAAGGACGCCGCGCTGGAGCGCCGGTTCCAGCCGATCCAGGTGGCCGAGCCCTCGATCGCACACACGATCGAGATCCTCAAGGGCCTCCGCGACCGGTACGAGGCGCACCACCGGGTGACGATCACCGACGCCGCGCTGGTGAACGCCGCGCAGATGGCCGACCGGTACATCTCGGACCGGTTCCTGCCGGACAAGGCGATCGACCTGATCGACGAGGCCGGCGCCCGGCTCCGGATCCGCCGGATGACCGCGCCGCCGGACCTGCGCGAGTTCGACGAGAAGATCGCGACCGTCCGCCGGGAGAAGGAGTCGGCGATCGACGCGCAGGACTTCGAGCGCGCCGCCCGGCTGCGGGACGACGAGAAGAAGCTGATCAACGCCAAGTCCGAGCGGGAGAAGCAGTGGAAGGCCGGCGACATGGACGTCGTCGCCGAGGTGGACGAGGAGCTGATCGCCGAGGTGCTCAGCACCGCGACCGGCATTCCCGTCTTCAAGCTGACCGAGGAGGAGTCCTCGCGGCTGCTGGACATGGAGAAGGAGCTGGCCAAGCGGTACATCGGCCAGACCGACGCGGTCAAGGCACTGTCCCGCTCGATCCGGCGTACCCGCGCCGGCCTGAAGGACCCGCGCCGCCCGAGCGGCTCGTTCATCTTCGCCGGTCCGTCCGGTGTCGGTAAGACCGAGCTGTCGAAGGCGCTGACCGAGTTCCTGTTCGGTGACGAGAACGCACTGATCAGCCTCGACATGTCGGAGTACTCGGAGAAGCACACGGCCTCCCGGCTGTTCGGCTCACCTCCTGGGTACGTCGGCTACGAAGAGGGTGGCCAGCTGACCGAGAAGGTCCGCCGCAAGCCGTTCAGCGTGGTGCTGTTCGACGAGGTCGAGAAGGCCCACCCGGACATCTTCAACTCGCTGCTGCAGATCCTGGACGAGGGCCGGCTGACCGACGCGCAGGGCCGCGTGGTCGACTTCAAGAACACCGTGATCATCATGACCACGAACCTCGGTACCAAGGACATCGCGCGCGGCAGCCTCGGCTTCGCGCAGGCCAGCGACACCGTCGGTGGCTACGAGAAGATGAAGTCCAAGGTGACCGAGGAGCTGAAGCAGCACTTCCGTCCCGAGTTCCTGAACCGCGTCGACGAGATCGTGGTCTTCCACCAGCACACGATGGCGGACATCGTCCAGATCGTGGACCTGATGGTCGCCCAGATCGAGCAGCGGCTGAAGGACAAGGACATGGGCATCGAGCTCACGCCCGCCGCCAAGGAACTGGTCGCGAAGCGTGGCTTCGACCCGGTCCTGGGTGCTCGCCCGCTGCGCCGCGCACTGCAGCGCGACGTGGAGGACGTGCTGGCCGAGAAGATCCTGTTCGGGGACCTGCGCCCCGGCCAGATCGTCCTGGTCGACGCGGCACCGGAGGGCACGGTCAACTCCGACGGCCTGACCGAGTACTTCACCTTCACCGGGAACCAGAAGTCCTCGACGTCCGACCTGGAGCTCACCGACCTGACCACCGGCGGCGGCAGCACCGGCGTCCAGGACTCGTAACCCACAACTGAACACGCACACCCGAGACGCTCGGCGGACCCACCGCCGAGCGTCTCGCACGTCTGCCGCCCCTCGCGCCCGCCTTCGGGTGGTCCAGGCCGGATCTGGGTCTGGACGACTGGTCAGTACTCCGGGGCGGCGCGGCGTACCGGGATGACACGCGGATTTGCACGGAGGCTACTGATTGGTCGTATCGTCCTGCGGAGCGTGATCATTCCGATGCGGCAACGACTCGCGCGCACCGAGGTTTCGATGGGAAGATCGCGCGACTGCTGATGAAGCAGTTACTTACCGCCTGTCTACCGCGTTGTAACCCTGTGACCACGCTGTTCGGACCCGGACTGTCGGAAAGGGGGCCGGTGATGGAATCATCTCGTCGCATGGACGCTCCGCGTCTGCCGTTGACCCAGGAACCGGTCGCCGACACCGGTTCCTTTGGCGTGCGGCAGGCGGGCGGGGTGCTCGAGCGCGCGCAGCGGATCGCCGACACGCTGCGCGAGCAGGCCGAGCGCGAGAACGACCTCGCCCTGGACGAGGCGAGCCGGATCCGGGCCGCGAACGAGCGCCTGAAGGCGGAGGCCGAGGCCGCCGCGAAGAAGCTCCGTTCGGACGCGATGACCGCGGCCCAGCGGGTCCTGAACGACGCCGAGCGGGCCGCCGAGCAACTCCGGGTCGAGTCGGAGACCGAGGCCGCCCGCGTCCGCTCGGAGGCGGAGGAGTACGCCGACCGGCTCCGCGCCGAGTCCAACGCCGACGCCGAGCGGCTCCGGGCGGAGTCGACCGCCGAGGCCGAACGGGTCCGTACGGAATCGACCGCCGAGGCGGATCGGGTACGGCGGGATGCGGCCGCCGCGGCCGCCGCGCTGACGGCGGAGTCGACCGCGAAGGCCGATCAGGTCCGGAGCGACGCTGCCGTCGTCGCGGAGCGGCTGCGGACCCAGTCCGAGTCCGCCGCCGCGGCGCTCCGGGAGACGGTGGCCGAGGAGGTGGCCAAGCTCCGGGAAGACGCGGAGACCGCCGCCGCACAGCTGAAGGCCGACAGCGAAGCGACGGCCGCGCGGGTGACATCGGCGAGCGAGGCCGCGGCCGATCGGCGGATCGCGGCCGCGGAGGTCGAAGCGCAGCGGGTGAAGGACGAGGCGGAGGCGCTGCTCGAGGACGCGCGGCTGGCCCGCGAGTCGGCGCAGACGGCCGTCGAGCGGGCCGCCCGGGAAGCGCAGCAGCTGGTCGCGGACGCCGGCGAACAGGCCGCGCTGGTGTCGCAGGCCGCCGCACGCAACGAGGCCGAACTGATCGCCCGCGCCGAGGCCGAGGCGAGCGCACTGCGCGCCGCCGTCGAGCGCGAGGTCGAGGCCGCCCGGGAGAAGGCCCGGGTCCAGATCGCCGAGGCCCACGCCGAGATCGAACGGCTGCGCGGCGAGAACCGTACCGAACTGGAACGCCGTACGGCCGAACTCGAGGAGACCGAGCGCGCCAAGCTGGCCGCGATCTCGCTGGAGATCGACAAGCTCCGCAACGAGGCGATCGCCGAGATCGCCGAACGCAAGGCCGAGACCGAGGCCGCCAACGAACGGCTGATGGCCGATGCCCGCGCCCAGGCCAAGCTGGTGGTGGACTCGATCGAGGCGGACCGTCGTACGGCGGCCGCCGAGGCGCAGCGGATCGTCGAGGAGGCGAACCAGGCCGCCGAGGCAGCGCTGGCCGAGGCCGAGAAGCAGACCCAATGGAGCAAGCAGACCGTCGACGGGCTGATCGCCGCGGCGGAGGCCGAGGCGCAGTCGATCCGCGACCAGGCCGCCGCGGACGCGACCGAGCTGCTGAAGGCGAAGCGCGCGCACCTGCGCCGCGTGGTCGGTCGTTCGACCAGCCGGCTCAAGCAGACCCAGGACGCGATCGCCAAGGAGAACGCCGAGCTCACCCAGCTCGCCGAGACCACGCTCTACTCGGCCGGTGAGCAGGCCGAGGCGACCCTCGAGGCCGCCAAGCGCGAGGCCGAGAAGGTCACCAGCCAGGCCCAGCTCCGCGCCGACCGGCTGAAGACCACCGCCGCCGAGGACGCCCGCGAGATCATCGAGCGCGCGAACCGCCGCGAGGCCGAGGCCGAGTCGAGCACCCAGGTACTGCGGGAACGCGCCGCCAACGACCTGTCCGAGGCGCAGCGCCAGTCGCACGAACTGATCCGCAAGTCCCGCGCCGAGGCGCAGCAGATCGAGGCTCAGGCCCGTGAGCACGCCGACGACCTGCGCGCGCAGGCCCGAAAACTTCTCGCCGACGCCGAGGCGAGGGTCGCGGCATTGAACCAGCGCCGTGATGAGATCACCAAGGAGCTCACCCAGCTTTCGGGTGTGATCGAGGCACTCGCTGTACCGGGGTTCCGCCCAGGTGGTGGAATGTCCTCCAGTGAGGGTTCCACGGGGGAATCAGGATGAGGACGTGACAGTCAGATCCTTGTCAGTGACAATGTGTGATCCACCCACCCATCGAAGTGAGCATCGGAAAACATGAGCAGTGAAAGCCCAACCCCGTTCCGTACCGTTCTGCGTGGCTACGAGCCTGCCCAGGTGGATCAGCACATCCGTGAGCTGACCACCTCCCTGACCGCGTTGCAGCAGCAGTCCGAGCAGCTGCAGCGCCACGTCCAGGAGCTGCAGTCCCGCACGGACGCTGCGGAGGCGGCCGTTATCTCCGCCCAGGAGGACTCCAAGGACCGCGCGCCGACATTCACCGAGTTCGGTGAGCGGGTCGCGAAGATCCTGTCGCTGGCCGACGACGAGGCCCGTGACCTGGTGACCCGCGCGCGTACCGACGCCGAGGCGATCGTCGCCGACGCCGAGGCGCACGCGAAGAAGGTCCGCAAGGAGGCCGAGCAGTACTCGCTGGACTGGAAGAGCGAGGTCGACGCCGAGGCCGCCCGGATCCTCGAGGAGGCCCGGACCCAGGCCGACGACATGCGTGACGAGGCCGAGCGCGACGCCACCGCGCGGCGCAGCGAGGCCCAGGCGCTGTACGAGCAGGAGCGGGCCAAGTCCGCGCAGGCCGCGGCCGCCTTCGAGACCACCCTGGCCGAGCGCCGGGGCAAGGTCGAGCAGGAGTTCGCCGCCCGTACCGCACTGGCCGAGCAGCAGCTGGCCGCCGTCACCGACCGCGCTGCTCAGGTGCAGCGGGAGGCCGACCGGTCCCGGTCCGAGGCGGAGCGCCTGGCCCAGCAGCAGCTGGCCGACGCGAACCGGCAGGCGCAGGAGATCGTCGCCGCCGCGAAGGACAAGGCCGAGCGGATCCGCGCCGAGTCCGAGCGTGAGCTTGCGGCCGCGACGCAGCGCCGGGACAGCATCAACGCGCAGCTGACCAACGTCCGCCAGATGCTGGCGACGCTGTCCGGCAGCCCGGCGATGCCGCTCGACCTGCTGGCCGACGACGACGAGGACGCCACCACCGGCAGCAAGAAGAACTGAAACACCCCTCGAGAAGCCGGCCCGATCCTTCGAGCCGGCTTCTCGACGTTTACGCAGGCAGCCGATAGGTGTTGCGGGCCAGCGGCTCGACGAGGCCGTCGGCGACCAGGCCGTCGAGGGCGCGTTCGCGTTGTCCGGCGTCCGGCCAGCACGCGTCCAGCTCCGCCTTCGCGACCGGGGCCGACGCGGACCGGAGTACGGCGAGGAGCCGGCCGCGGGCCTGGCGGTCCGTACCTTCGTACGTCTGCCCCTTGCGCGGCGGACCGTCGTACGGCGGGCTCCCGGCCAGGACCCACGCGCACCGGGACCGGATCGGGCAGTCGGCGCAGCGTGGTGTCCGTGCGGTGCAGACGAGTGCGCCGAGCTCCATCGATGCGACGGCCCAGCGTGCGGCGGTCGACTCGTCGTCGGGCAGGGCGCTGACGGCGAGGCGCTGGTCGGCGGCGGTGGGGGAGACACTCGGCTGCGCGACACCGGTCAGCGAACGGGCAAGGACCCGCCGTACGTTCGTGTCGACGACCGCGTGCCGTTGCCCGAACGCGAACGACGCGATCGCGGCCGCGGTGTACGTCCCGACGCCGGGCAGGGCGAGCAGCGCGGCGTGGTCGTCCGGGACCTCGCCGCCGTGACGCTCCACGATCGCCTGAGCAGCCGCGTGCAGCCGGAGGGCGCGCCTGGGGTACCCGAGCCGGTCCCAGGCCCGCACAGCCTCACCTGGGGCCTCTGCGGCCAGGTCTGCCGGCGTAGGCCACCTCGCCAGCCAGCGTTCGTACGCCGGGAGCACCCGGTTGACCGGCGTCTGCTGCAGCATGAACTCGCTGACCATCACGGCCCACGCCCCGGCACCCGGCTCCCGCCACGGCAGCCCGCGCTTGTTGACGTCGTACCAGGTCAGCACGGGGTGATGGAGAGCTGACGGCGAGCCTGAGTGGTCCAGCACAGTGCCGATATTAGAGTGCGCTCCATGAGCAGCCTGCTCCGTCCGGTCGGGCACCTGCCTGCCAGCGTGTACTGGTTCCGGCGGGGGCTCGTGCTCGCGATCGTGGTGGTACTGGTCATCGTGATCTCGAACCTGTTCGGTGGCGGCGGTGATGCGCAGAGGGCCAACGCGTCCGACCCGCAGCAGAACCCGACGACCGCGCCACCGGCCTCGACCCCCACGACGACGCCGACCACCAAACATTCGTCGAAGGAAACGCCCACACCCACGCCGAAGCCGACGAAGACCACTCCGCCGACCGACCTGCCGTGCCGGCCGTCGGATCTGGACGTCAACGCGCTGCCGGCGAACCGGAAGATCGTCTCCGGCTCGGTGCTGAACTTCGTCGTCCAGTTGGTCCCGACCGGCGATGGCTGCAAGGCGTCGATCGGTGCCGACCAGCTGACCGTCACGGTGACGTCCGGCACGGACCTGATCTGGAGCACCACGCAGTGCGAGAGTGCGATCCAGAACGCCACCCTCGTTGTTGCCAAGGGCAAGCAGTCTGCGGTGACGGTGCCGTGGAACGGACATCGTTCCAGGCCGGGCTGTCTGCCGGGTCAACCGGTGGCCAGGCCTGGAACCTATGTCGTCAAGGCCGAGTACAACGGCCGCCTGTCCGGCGCCCAAGCCTTCACAGTCGTCTGATCAGGCCGCTTCCGCCGGCTGGGTAGCGTCGGCAGACCCCTTCCGTAGGTGGCTCGGTGCGGTGAACAGCAACGCCGCGACCAGCCCGATCACCAGCACCGCGGCCGGCAGTACGAGCGACTGCGCCATCGAGTCGCTGAACCCCTGCCGCACGATCTCCGGCAGCCTGCCGCTGGAGAACCCTTCGGCGGACGCGCCACCGGTCCTCCCGGGCAGGTTGTGCGCCAGCCGCGACTCCATCAGTACGGCGATACTCGCGCTGCCGAGAACCGCGCCGACCTGACGGGTCGTGTTGTACACGCCCGCACCCGCGCCGGCCTGGTGCAGCGGGAGGTTCCGGGTGGCCGTCGTACCGATCGGGGCCCACATGAAGCCGTTCGCGACACCGAGCAGCGCGATCGGCAGCAGCAGGTGCCAGATCGGTACGTCGGGCTCGATCACCCGGCTCATCCAGAACATCGACACCGAGCAGCAGAGCAGACCGAACCCGGCGATGAACCGCGGCGGCGTCCGGTCGACCAGCCGGCCGACGAACGGCGCCAGCGCACCGGAGAGGACCGCCATCGGCACCAGCAGCAGCGCCGACTTGGTCGGGGTCAGACCGCGAACCGCCTGCGCCCACAGCATCAACGGGAACGCCATCGCGGTGATCGCGAAGCCGACCGTGGTGATCGCGACGTTCGCCAGCGAGAAGTTCCGGTCCTTGAACAGCCCCAGCGGCAGCAGCGGTTCGCCACGGTTGCGGGACTGCCAGAGCACGAAGCCTGCGAGTACGACGACACCCGCGACGATCAGCCCCCACACGGAGATCGGCCCGGTGATCTTGCCCCAGTCGTACTTCTGCCCCTCCTGGATCCCGAAGACCAGGAGGAACAGGCCGACCGCGCTGAGCACGACGCCGATCAGGTCGAACTTGTGCTCGTGCGTCGGCAGGTCCGGTACCAGCCGCATCGCCAGCACGAACCCGACCACGCCGACCGGCGCGTTGATGAAGAAGATCCACTGCCAGCCGAGCCCGTCGACCAGGACGCCGCCGAGGATCGGGCCGACCAGCGTCGCCACGCCGGCGGTCGCGCCCCACAGGCTCATCGCCCGGCCGCGCTGGTTCGGCGGGAAGATCCGGGTGATGACGGCCATCGTCTGCGGCGTCATCATCGAGGCGCCGAGGCCCTGGAACACCCGGGCCACGATGAGCATCGTGATCGTATTCGTCAGGCCGCACCACACCGAGGCCAGCGTGAACAGCGCCAGCCCGGTCAGGTACAGCTTCTTCGGGCCGATCCGGTCGCCGAGGCGGCCGGTGATCAGCAGCGGTACGGCGTACGCGAGCAGGTACGCGCTGGTCACCCAGACCACCGTGCCGACGTCCGAGCCGAGGTCCTCGAGGATCGCCGGGGTGGCGACCGAGACGATGGTCGAGTCGACCAGGATCATGAAGAAGCCGAGGACGAGCGCCCACAACGCCGGCCACGGCCGGATCTCCGGCCTCACTGTTTCGTGCGGGGTTGCCATTCCAGATCCTTGCTCTCGATACGTTCGATGGTTTTGGCGAGCCAGTCGCGTTCGGCCGCGAGCTGGTCGCGCATGAAGAGACCGCCGAGCAGATAGGCCTCGGGTACCTCACGGTCCAGCGCCTTGCCGAGCGTGTCGTCCACGTCGGCGAGCAGCGCGTCCAGGTCGGCCACCCGGTTGCGGATCCGCAGTACGGCGTCCTCCGCGTCCAGGTTGTGCGCCTCGCTCAGCAGGACGGGCAACGTCGGGTACTCGTAGACGTACTTCTCCAGCCCGGTCTCGACCCGGCGGACCAGCGCCGCGCGGCCTTCCGGAGTGATCTCGTACGTCGTGCGTTCGGGGCGGTTGCCCGCGCGTTCGGTACCGGTCGCGCGGACGTAGGTCTGCCCGGCCAGCCGCTCCACGGTGTGGTAGAGCGAGCCGGGGCGGACCTTGACGATCCGGTCGTTCTTCCGGGTGGTCAGCAGTTGATACATCTCGTAGGCGTGCATCGGCCGCTCCTCGAGCAGCGCCAGCACCGAGATCGCCAGCGGGGTGAGCTCGGCCATTGTCCTCCACCTGGATTGTTCCGTACGAAATGTTCCATGTGGAGTATTAGCCCGAGCTCGGCCAAATGCAAGACGCCCCCGGTTCTTTCACGAACCGGAGGCGTCTGGTGACAGTGTGCTGCTAGACGTAGCGTTCCAGGATGCTCGACTCGGCCAGCCGGGACAGGCCTTCGCGGACCGTGCGGGCGCGGTTCTCGCCGACGCCCTCGACCGTCTGCAGGTCGTCGATGCTTGCCGCGAGCAACTTCTGGAGATGGCCGAAGTGGTCGATCAGCCGATCGATCACGGCGCCCGGGAGCCGCGGCACCTTGGCCAGCAGCCGGTAGCCGCGGGGTGTGACGGCCGCGTCCAGCTGCTCGGCGCCGCCGATCTGCAGCGCGCGGGCGACCTGGCCGATGTCCAGCAGGTCGGTGGCGCTGACCGCGTCGAGCTCGAGCAGTACGTCGTCGGCGGTCTTGGCGCGCCGGCCGGTGGCCGGCGGCAGGTAGTCGCGGACGACCAGTTCGCGTTCGCCGGCGACGCCCGCGACGAGTTCGTTCAGCTGCAGGGTGAGCAGCCGGCCGTCGGTGCCGAGCTCGACCACGTACCCGTCGATCTCGGTGGCGATCCGGCGGACCATCTCCAGCCGCTGCGCGACCGCGGCGACGTCCCGGACGGTCACCAGGTCCTCGATCTCCAGCGCGGACAGCGTTCCGGACACCTCGTCGAGCCGGAGCTTGTAGCGTTCCAGCGTCGCGAGCGCCTGGTTGGCGCGGGACAGGATCGCGCCGGAGTCCTCCAGGACGTAGCGCTGGTTGTCGACGTACAGCGCGATGATGTGCATCGACTGCGACACCGAGATCACCGGGAACCCGGTCTGCCGGTGCACCCGGTCGGCGGTGCGGTGCCGGGTGCCGGTCTCCTGGGTCGGGATCGCCGGGTCCGGCATCAGGTGCACGGCGGCGCGGATCAGCCGGGTGGCATCCCGGTCGAGGACGATCGCGCCGTCCATCTTGCTGAGCTCCCGCAGACCGGTCGCGGTGAACTCGACGTCGATCTCGAAGCCGCCGGTGGAGATCGCGTCCACAGCCTTGTCGTGTCCGAGCACGATCAGTGCACCGGTCCGGCCCCGCAGGATCCGTTCCAGTCCTTCGCGCAGTTCGGTACCGGGAGCCACCGCTGCCAGCGTCGCCCGGAGCCGGGCGCCGGTGTTGTTCTTGTCCGTGTTCGCCGCCACGGAACCTGAGTCTATGCGGTTCCGCGCACACTGTTGTGCCGATATCCGGGTCGGGTCGGAGCACACCGGCCCGCATCTGCGGATGCTCGTGCACCCGCCCGTGCATCCGGACCGTGCAGTAGGTGTTTCCCGCGTACGGAGGTACGGCGTCTGCTGCGTCAGGGGCAGCGGATGACCTGACCGGCGTACGACAGACCGCCGCCGAATCCGAACAGCAGCACCGGCGCGCCGGACGGGATCTCGCGCTTCTCGACCAGCTTCGACAGGGCGATCGGGATGCTCGCGGCCGAGGTGTTGCCGGACTCCACGACGTCCTTGGCGACCACCGCGTTGACGGCGCCGAGGCGCTTCGCGAGCGGCTCGATGATCCGCAGGTTCGCCTGGTGCAGGACGACGCCGCCGAGCTCCTCGGGCTTCAGGCCGGCCTTCGCGCAGACCTGCTGGGCGATCTCCGGCAGCTGCGTGGTGGCCCAGCGGAAGACGCTCAGACCCTCCTGCTGGAACGGGCCCTCGCGGCCCTCGATCCGAACGGCGTCGGACATCTCCGGTACCGAACCCCAAACCACCGGACCGACACCAGTCGTGTCCTCGTCGGCGACCAGTACGGCAGCGCCGGCGCCGTCGCCGATCAGCACGCAGGTGGTGCGGTCGGTCCAGTCCGTCCAGTCGCTGAGCTTCTCGACGCCGACCACGATCGCCTTGGTCGCCGCGCCCGCGCGGATCGCCTGATCTGCGGTCGCGAGCGCGTAGGCGAAGCCGGAGCAGGCGGTGTTCAGGTCGATCGCGGCCGGGTTGCCGAGGCCGAGCCGGGCGGCCACCCGGGCGGCGATGTTCGGCGAGCGGTCGATCGCGGTGCAGGTGGCGACGATCACGTAGTCGATCTCGGTGACGTCCAGGCCGGCGTTCGCGATCGCCTTGTCGGCGGCCCGCCAGGCCATCTCGTCGACGGACTCGTCCGGGGCCGCGATCCGGCGTTCCCGGATGCCGACCCGGCTCTGGATCCACTCGTCGTTAGTCTCGACCATGGTGGCGAGCTCGTCGTTGGTGAGCACCCGCTCGGGCTGGTAGTGGCCGAGCGCGACAACTCTTGATCCGGTCATCTACCTGCTCCTGCGGGATCGTCGGCATGGGGGCGCCCCCAGCGTACGTTCCCGACGCGGCTGCTGTTGATCCCCTGTCTCACACCTGTGGCCGGGAACACAAAGGGCTAGGCCAACCCGGCGGCGCTCAGGGCGGAGCGGAGGTCGGGGGCGGCGAAGGTGCGCAGGCCGTACTTCTTCTGGATGTCCATCGGCTTCGCCTCGCGGCCGCGGTTCGGGACGTCGGCCGGGATGATCGCCTTGGTGAACCCGAGCCGGGCCGCCTCCGCGAGCCGTTTCTCCAGGCCGCCGACGCGGCGCACCTCGCCGGCCAGGCCGACCTCACCGATCGCGACCAGGCCGGGGTGGATCGGCTTGTCCATCACCGAGGAGGCGACCGCGATCGCCACCGACAGGTCTGCCACCGGCTCGGTGATCTTCACTCCGCCGACCGTCGCGACGTACACCTCCTGGTCGGTCAGTTTCAGCCCGGCCCGGTTGCCCAGTACGGCGAGCACCATCGCGACCCGCGACGACTCCAGCCCGGACGTCGTACGGCGGGGTTGTGGCGCGGCCGACGGGCCGACCAGAGCCTGTACTTCGGCCAGCAGCGGGCGGCGGCCTTCCATCATCACAGTCACGCACGTCCCGGCGACCGGTTCGGCGTGCTCGGACACGAACAGCCCGGTCGGGTCGGTGACCTCGACGATCCCGGTGTCGACCATGTCGAAGCAGCCGACCTCGTCGGACGGGCCGAACCGGTTCTTGGTCGCGCGTACCATCCGGAACCCCGAATGCCGGTCGCCGTCGAACGCCAGTACGACGTCGACCAGGTGCTCGAGCATCCGCGGACCGGCGATCGCGCCGTCCTTCGTGACGTGGCCGACCAGGACGACCGCGATGTGCCGCTCCTTCGCCAGCCGGACCAGCGCACCGGTCACCTCGCGGACCTGGGTGACGCCGCCCGGTGCGCCGTCGGCCTCCGGGTGCGCCATCGTCTGCACCGAGTCGATCACCAGGAACGACGGCTCGACCGCGTCGACCTGACCGACCACCGCGCCCAGATCGGTCTCGGCCGCCAGGTACAGGTCGTCGACGAGCGCGTCCGTCCGGCCGGCGCGCAGCCGGACCTGGGCGGCCGACTCCTCACCGGACACGTACAGCGTCCGCTGACCGCCGCGCGCGGACTGCGCCGCGACCTCCAGCAGCAGCGTGGACTTGCCGACGCCCGGCTCACCCGCGAGCAGGATCACCGCGCCCGGCACGACCCCGCCGCCGAGCACGCGGTCCAGCTCGCCGATGCCGGTCGGGCGGGACTCGGCCTCGATCGCGGACACCTTGGCGATCGGCATCGCCGGTGAGGACACCGGCCCGGCGGTGATCCGCGCGGCCTTCGGCGCCCCGACCTCGGCGACCGTGCCCCACGCCTGGCACTCGCCGCACCGGCCGATCCAGCGCGCCGACGTCCAGCCACACTCCGAGCACGCGTACGCCGATTTGCCCTTCGCCTGAGTCGCCGCTTTCGCCATGAGGACAACCTATTTGAGGCCGCCGACAAAACCCTTGAAGGCACGTTTCAGCCAGGTGCCGGCCTTCCGGTGCGGAGGGTCCTCGCCGACCTCCGGCACGTCGGCGATCCGCTGGGCCGCGTCGAGGTACCGGGTGAGGATCTCGCTCTCCGTGGTGCGCAGCAGGCGGCTCTGCTCGAGCAGTAGGAGGGCGGCCTCGCGGTTCCCGGCGACGACCTCCGCGGAGCCGAGGTGCTGCAGGCAGCGGGCGTGACCTTCGCGTTCGTCGATCTCGGCGTACAGGTCGGCGGCGTGCTTCCAGCGACTCACTGCCTCATGCCGATTGCGCTGCATCCAGGCGGCGACACCGATCAGCTCCAGGGCGTGTGCCTCGCCGCTGACGTCACCGGCTGCGGTCGCGTGCGCATGTGCGGGTCGCAGGTGTTCCAGGGCGCCTTGGCTGTCGTACTGGTACAGGTGCACGACGGCCTGGTTGATGGAGATCGCCACGTCGGCTGCCAGGTCCGGCCCGGGTCTTCTGAGGCGCGCCTCGTCCAGGCGGTCGCGTGCGTTCAGTACGGCCTCGTCGCGGTCGTTGCCCGCTGGTGCGCGGTCTGCCACCGCGAGGTTGATCAACGCTCGCTCCACCTGCCGTCGCATCCTGAGCGCGAACGCAGTACGGCCGTTGGTGGCAATGTTGGCCGAGACACTCAGCCTGGCGCTGGCCGTGTCCAGATCACCGAACATCCGGTACGCCGTTGCCGCGCGAGCTGCTGCGAGCTCGGAGAGGCTTCGACGACCTGCCGCTTCCGCTGCAGCGCTGAGCATGTCGCTGAGCTGCAGTAGCGCATCAGGATCCGGATGCCGTACGTACCAGGCCTCCAAGGCGTCGCAGATGCGGGCGAAGTCGTCGATCTCGTCGTTCTGCGGCTTCTCGGTGGCGAGCAGCTGCCGGAGCCGGTCCTCGTTCAACGCGAACCACTCCGCTGCTGCCATCCCACCCGCGGTGGAGCCGAGTGCGACCATCCACTGCTCTGCCTCCTCCGCGGCTGCGTGGAGGTCGGTAACGCCTTGCTGCTTGCGTTTACGTGCCCGTCTGGTCCGCGAACGCAGTCGCAGGAACGACACGATCACCAGCAGGGCGGTGACCGAGTAGCCGACCCACTGCACGATGCCGCGCTGTCCGAAGCTCTGGTTGAGCAGTTGCGACATGAGGTCGGTCAGCAGACCGGAGGCGACCGCACCGATCGCCAGTGAGAACTCCTGGGTCCGCGAGGGGTCGTCGCGTTCCTCCTCTGGTTTCTCGCGCTCGTCGCTCATGGCCGGCTCCCTGTAGTGAGCCCGCGTACCACGGTGCGCCAGAACGAGAGCAACAGCACCACGGGTACGACGGACGCGACAGTAGCCGCAGCCGCGACCGGTCCGCTCGACACGGAGAACTGCCGCGCCTCACCCCACAACACCAGTGAGAGCGGCGTCGTACCAGGCCCGCTGATCAGGAAGCCGACGATGAAGTCGTTCCACACCAGGGCGAACTCCAACACCGCAACGGCAACCAGGGCAGGTCGATACGCCCGCTGAACAGTCGCCAGTACGGCGCTCTGCCGCACCGGCCCCTGCAGCGCTTCGGAGACCACGGCGGGTGGTGCAGACGCGAAGGCGGACCGCAGGAGCAGTACCGCGAACGGCAGGCCGGCCGCCGCGTGTACGAGTGCCAGTGCGACCCGTGAGCCGGCCAGCCCCGCTGCGTCGATCGCGTCCCGCAGCGGAGCGGCGTACATCTGTACCGGGGTGACGGCCAGTACTACGAGCACTGCCATAGCCAGGCGGCCCAGTCGTGATGGCAGCCCGCCCCAAGCGATCAGGTGGGCCGTCGGTACGGCGATCACCAGGAGTACCGCGGTAGCGGCCGTCGCGATGACAAGCGTCGACACCAACGCCCGGAACAGACCTACGTTGGCCGCCGCGGCGAACGACGAGAACCCCAGCCCGGACGTCGACCACCAGCCGCGCAGGCCCGCCTCCCGCGGCGAGTGCAGCGCCGTGGCGACGAGTACTACGGCCGGGAACACCCACACCAACGCGACAGCGGAGCCGATGACCCAGCCGAACCGCCGTACCCTCCGGCTCGGCCGCGGCCTTCCCAGCGACGGCTCCTGACGTACTACGGCCACAGGCATCGCCCAGCGCCGCCGTCGCAGACCGCGGACGCCGATCAGCCCGACGGCGGCCACGATCGCGAACAGCACCACGCCGAGCGCAGCCGTACGACCCTGATCCACACCGGACGTGGTCGACCGCCACCAGTTCAGCCCGAGTACGTCGGCGGACCGCTGCATGGACCCCGGTACGACGATCAGCACCAGGTCGAACACCCGTACTGCGGCGATGACGAGCGTCAGCGTGACCACACCGGTGATCGGGCGCAGTAACGGGATCTCCAACGCACGCAGGCGTTTCCAGCCCTTCACGCCTTCGGCCGTGAGCGTCCGCGACACGTCGTCGGGTATCGCGTCCAGACCGGCGCGGAACAGCGACACGACGTACCCGAGCCACGTCCAGCCGAACGCGGACATCAGGACCAGCCAGAACAGCCCGGGGCCCAACCAGACCGGGCTGGTGCCGAAGAGCTTCGTCCAGACCGCTGTGATCGTCCCGCGTTCCGGTGTGGGGTCGTAGATCATCCGGAACGTCGCACCGGACGCCAGCACCGACACCGCGAACGGGATGACCAGCGCAGGCTGCAGGAGCGTCGTGACAGCGGGCAGCCGATAACTCAACAATGCAAGGGAAAACCCGACCGCGACCGTCCCGAACGCGATCAGTACCCACAGCAGACTGTTGCCGACGGCATGCAGTGCGGCCGGGTCGCCGATCACCGCGAAGTTCCCGAGGCTGAGGTGGTGGTTCGTGGTGAACGCCTTCACCACGGTCACGCCGATCGGGATCAGCAGCAGACAGCTCAGCAGCAACGCGGGCAGCCCGAGCAGATAAGGCCCGGCCGGGCGGCGCGGCTTGCCCTGTACCGGTCTACCGGTGATCTCGCGGCCGACGACCTCCAGCGACAGGCCGTTCGTGTGCAGGCCCATCAGCCTTCCTCCAGCGTCCGCAGGTCGCTCAGCGCGGTCTCCACGGCCCCGGGCACGGCGTCGGCGCCGTGGCCGCCCACCGCGATCAGGAAGTCGGTCAGTACCTTCCAGAGGCCGTTGATGCCGCCGAGCGCACCGAGCAGGTCGGACAGGTCGAACTGCAGTTGCTTGCCGGGCAGCGTGAGCTGTTCCGCCAGCCGGGTGAGCTCCGGTGTGTACCCGGTGGTGCGACCGTCGACGAGGAACCCGCCCTCCTTGATCCACGGGTCCACCGCGGTGGGCGCAGCCAACCGCCGTACGAGGTCGCGGGAGTTGTCGGTGATCGGCGACGTCAGCACCATCACGTCACCCCCGACGACCACGGGTGCCGCGGCACCCGGTGACATCGGAGGGAACGTGAAAAGGCCGATGTCGTCGGGATCTGCGGCGAACGAGCGGACTACAGGCTCGGCGAAGTCGGACGCGAGCACCATCGCCGCCCGGCGATGACCGAACACCTCGACGAGAGCGTCCGGGAATTGCTGGACGAGCGACTCCTTCACCCCGCCCGCCAGAGCGCCAGGTGTCGACCACATGGTCCCCAGCAGACGTAGGGCAGCACTGAACTGCGGCTGCTGCGACGGCCGCGGGTGCTCTGCCGTTGCGAGCCCGGCGTACACAGCAGGCGCTATGCCCAGCAGGATGTTCTCCAAGAAGTCGGTGAGCACCCAGCCGTCGCCGGCGCCGAGTGCGAGCGGTGTGACGCCGGCTTGGATCAGGGTCTGGTTCAGCGTGATCCACTCCGACCAGTGCCGCGGTGGCTGCATGCCGGCCTTCTCGAACACCGACGGGCGGTACCAGACCGCTGACTTGTGCGCGGTCTTGAAGGGCACGCCGTACGTCGTGCCGTTCTGCACGAGCAGGTCGCGCCAGAGTCGGGCCTGGCCGAGTGCAGCCAGGTCGTCGGGTATCGGCGCCAGCTCCTTCAAGTGCTGCCGTACGAGACCGGGCTGCGGCAGCATGACCACGTCGGGTCGCCTGGCGGACGGGGATCCGAAAGCGGTGGAAATGTCGTCTCCGAGCGGTACTACCTCGACTGGATAGTCCAGGGCGCCGAGGCCGTCGAGGACCTTGTGGAAGGCGCGCAGCTCCTCGCCACTCCAGCTGACGGCGACACGCACCGCACGGCGTAGCCCTAGTACGTCACTGGAACAGCTGGTGAGCAGGAGCGTTGCTGCGGCACCCAAGAACGTCCTGCGGCTACTCAGCATCGTCAAATCCAGTAGTGCGGGTGGTGCTGGTCGTGATGAGCAGCAGGGCAACCGAGGCGAGGTCAGGGTTCGGGCGGATCGACAACAGCGAGCCCCACGTCGGTAGGCCGTTCGCATCCTCCAGAACGATTGCTCGCGGGTAGGCGCCGAGTGCGCGGGCCACACCGGCCAGGCGGCGACGCCCTGGGGTGATCTCGTGCGGGTAGCGGTCGAGTACGTCCTCGAGACCACAGCCGATCGCCTGTACCCGACTCTGGTCGCGGGCAGCCTGCTTGGTGATCGAGTGTGTCGTGAGGTGCCCGTGCACCACGTTGCCGAGCACGGTGAGATGGGGGAGCAGTCCGCCTTCAGCAGGCACCAGCCGGACCGGTCCGCCGGCAAGAACGATCGCGTCGGGCGGCGGCTCGTCCAGCCCGCTCACGATGTCGGCCAGCCGCCGACGGTCCGAGGCCTGCGGCACCACGACCGCACGCTGCTCACCGACATCGACGCGGAGCCGCTCCGGTAACCCCGGCACGCGTTCGAGCAGCAGTCCGTCCATCGGTGGCCGGCGCCTCCCCAGAGTTGCCCCGTCGAATCGTGCGTCAACCCTATGAGGATCAGAGGTCCGTCCGCAGGCCGCCTGTGTGTCGTTCAGTAGGTGCGGCTCCACAGGTTGATCGCGTAGTCGACCTCGACGCCGGTGTGCGACGCGAGGATCCGCTTCGCGTCCTTGGGGGTGAACTCGATCTTCACCACCGCCTCCAGGTCGGCGCGGGTCTCGAAGCGCCAGCCCATGTCCAGCTGCGTCCGGTGCCACCCGCGGTCGGCCCAGAACCGCTCCACGACCGGCGCCTTGATCGTCGGGTACGACGTACTGAACCACTGCCCGAACGTCGACCGGCTCCCGTCGTTGTCGATCACGAACGCGGTCCCGCCGCGGCGCATCACCCGGTCCAGCTCGGCCAGCCCCGGCTCGCAGCCCGGCCCGAAGAAGTACGCCCAGCGCGCGTGCATCACGTCCACCGACGAGTCCGGTACCGGCAACCGCTGCGCCGATCCCTGCCGTACTTCGACGTTCGGCAACGCCTGGGTCCGTCGCCGCGCCGCGTCCACGAGGCCCCCGTGTGGCTCGACCCCGATCACCCGAGCAGCGGTCGCCGCGAACCTCGGCAGGTAGAACCCGGTACCGCAGCCGATGTCGAGCACGTTCGCGCCGGCCCAGTCCCGGATTGCCCGCATCGCCGGCTCGATCACGCCGTTCGGATCGACGGCCCGGTTCTCGATCTCGTACACCTTCGGGTGATGCCAGATGTTCGGGCTCGGGATGCTCCCGTCCGCAATGCTCACGACGCTAGACCCTAGCCAGTGCCTGCTTGGTCGTAGCGGCCAGGAGCGCCGCCGGGACGAGCAGGATGCCGCAGAAGACGGCCAGCCAGTGGAAGCCGAGGTGCGCGAGGACCGGGCCGGCAGCTGTGCCCGAAAGGGAAGCCAGGACGCCCATGGTGAGGTCGGAGAGACCTTGCGCCGAGGTGCGGATCTCGTCGGGTACCGAGCGGGACAGGAGGGTGGAGCCGGCGACCAGGCAGGCGGACCAGCCGAGGCCCAGCGTGAACAGCGCGAGCCCTGTCAGGGCGTGCGCGTCGTCGGGGGCCACTGCGGCCAGTGTCATCGCGACGGCCAGGATGCCGAGGCCAATGCCGATCGTAGGGATGCGGCCCAGGCGGTCGGCCAGCCAGCCGGTCAGTGGAGAGAGGGCGTACATGCCGGCCACGTGACCGCTGATGACGAAGCCGACGATGGTCAGCGACGCACCGTGGTGCCGTAGATGTACGGACGTCATCGACATGACCCCGACCATCACTGCGTGGGCCGTAGCGATCGCCAGCAGGCCCAGGCGGGCGTGGGGGATGCTGATGACCAGACGGAACGTCTGTGCGAGCGGCTGACGCTCCACCCTTTCCGGGCGTATTTGGCTGCGCATACCGAGCCAGACGGTGGCTGCGCTGAGGCCGAAGGCGACCACGGAGAACACGTACGGGCCGGCCAGCGAGAGCAGGCCCAGCGACGTACCGATCGAGCCGCCGACGCCGGTCAGGTTCGGGCCGACGATGACGCCGATCGTGGTGGCCCAGACGACCAGGCCGAGCGAACGGGCGATGCGGGTGGGCTCGGCGGCGTCGGTGGCGGCGTACCGCGACTGGAGGTTCGAGGCCGAGCCACTGCCGAAGAGGCAGCCTGCAGCGAGCAGCAAGGCGAGGGACCCGACCTGCGCGGCGAAGATGGTCAGTACGGCGCCCACGCAGGCGATGAGATAACCGAGGCTCAACGAGACCCTGCGGCCGTGTGAACGGGCAAGGCTGGCCAGAGGCACCGCCAGGACAGCCGCGCCGAGCGTCGTGGAGGTGGCGACCAGGCCTGCCAGTGAGGTGGAGCCGGAGACGTTCTCGGCGAGGAGGGCGGCTACCGCGAAACCGCTGGCTGTTGCGACCCCTCCGAGCGCGTTGCTCGCCACCAGAACCCGGAGAGTTGTCCGCTGCCGCTCGCTCGTCACGGGCAAACCCTCTCATGAACCTGACATCGAAGGTAGATCGATTGTTAATGCTCGGTGCCAAGGGTTCTGAACAGTTCCGAGCGGATATAGGATCGACCTGACATATCTCAGCGCGCCTCTGGAGAGCCCGGATGTCCGACATCGCGATCGTTCCCGCCCCACGTGAACTCACCGTCGACGAGGGCCGGTGGATCACCCGCGACCCGGTCGCCGACGCCGTCCGGGACGTCGTCGGGAACCTCGACGCTACCGAGTACCGGATCGACATCACCGCCGGCGGCGCGCGCCTGACGGCCGGCTCCGAGGACGCGCTCCGGCACGCGGAGACGACGTACGCGCAGCTCGTCGAGGCCGCGGAGGACGCCGGGGACGGGACGGTCGCCGTACCGCTGGCACACGTCGCGGACGCGCCGCGGTTCGCGTGGCGCGGGATGATGCTCGACGTCGCCCGGCACTTCATGCCGAAGGAGTTCGTCCTTCGGGTCATCGACGTACTCGCGCTGCACCGGCTGAACGTGCTGCACTTCCACCTCACCGACGACCAGGGCTGGCGGGTCGAGATCGAGGCGTACCCGCGGCTCACCGAGGTCGGCGCGTGGCGCGAGCACACGATGGTCGGCAAGATGTCGCACGGCCAGACCGAGTTCGAGTACGACGGGACGCGGCACGGCGGGTTCTACACCAAGGACGAGCTCCGCGAGATCGTCGCGTACGCCGCGGAGCGTGGCATCACGGTCGTACCGGAGATCGACCTGCCGGGGCACATGCAGGCGGCGATCGCGGCGTACCCGGAGCTCGGGAACCACCCGGACCAGCAGCTCACCGTCCGGCCGTACTGGGGGATCAGCGAGGACGTGCTGAACGTCAACGACGCGACGGTCGAGTTCGTGAAGACCGTGCTGCGGGAGGTGCTCGACATCTTCCCCTCGCCGTACGTGCACCTCGGTGGCGACGAGTGTCCGTCGGTGCAGTGGGGCGAGTCGGAGGAGGCGCAGAAGCGGCAGGCCGAGCTCGGGCTCGACGAGCCGGGGCAGCTGCAGGGGTGGTTCACCGCGCAGGTCGCGGAGGTGCTCGCGGAGGAGGGGCGCCGGCTGGTCGGCTGGGACGAGATGGTCGAGACCGACTGCCCGAAGGACGCCGTCATCATGGCTTGGCGCAGCGCGGAGCGCGGCGTCGTCGCGGCGAAGGCGGGCCACGAGGTCGTGATGGCGCCATGCGAGTCGGTGTACTTCGACTACTACCAAGGCGACCCGGCCACCGAGCCGCTGGCCATTGGCGGGAACATCCCGCTCCAGAAGGTGTACGACTTCGAGGTCGTCCCGGCGGCGCTGTCGGAGGCTGAGCAGGCGCTGATCGTCGGTACGCAGTGCCAGATCTGGACCGAGTACATGGAAGGCCCGGAGCAGGTCGGCTACATGTTGCTGCCGCGTCTGTCCGCGTTCGCCGAGCGGGCGTGGGGCTCGCCGAAGGTCTCGTACGACGAATTCCTCGGCCGGCTCCGCCCGCACCTGCAGCGGATCGAGAAGCTCGGTGTGAACTACCGTCCGCTGGATAGCTGAGGGGATAACTAAATCTCCGTTAGCCCTGTTAGAAGGGGTAGACGACCCGGCCGGACCTGACAAAGATGAATTTGCAGGAGGCCGGTGCGGGAGCGGAGGCGCGCATGACCGCGGTAGGGCCGCTGGATGCGATGTTCCTGGGTGGGGAGTCGCGGGAGCAGCCGATGCATGTCGGCGGGCTGATGCTGTTCGAGCTCCCGGAGGGTGCCGGGCGGGACCACGTGTTCCCGGAGAGCTCGCGGGACTTCGTGTCGCGGCTGTACCACGACCTGCTCGCGGCGCCGGAGGTGAACCCGCTCTTCGCGCGGCGGGTACGGAACCGGGCGGTCGACCTCGGGTACTGGTCCTGGGCACAGGACGACGAGATCGACCTCGAGTACCACGTCCGGCTGTCGGCACTGCCGCGCCCCGGGCGGTACCGCGAACTGTTCGAGCTGACCAGCCGCCTGCACGGCACCCTCCTGGACCGGCACCGCCCGCTGTGGGAAATGCACCTGATCGAGGGTGTCGAAGGCCGCCGCTTCGCCCTCTACAGCAAGATCCACCACTCGATGCTCGACGGCGTCACCGCCCTCCGTCTGATGCAACAAACCCTCACCACGGACCCCACCCGAACGAACATGCCGGCCACCTACGCCTTGCCGGCGCAACCGACGGAGTCGGTGCCGGGGAGTGGGTGGTTGCCGACGATGGCTCGAATGCCCGGCGACGTGCTGAAGACGGCCGCCGGCCTCGCGGGTTTGCCGCTCGCCGGAATGAAGAGCTTGCTGCATTCGACGATGCCGTTTCAAGCGCCGCGGACGGTGTTCAATCAGTCGGTGACCGGGGCTCGGCGGTTCGCGGCTCAGTCTTGGCCGCTGGAGCGGTTGGAGAAGGTGCGTGCGATCACGGGCGCGACGCTCAACGACGTACTGCTCGCGATGTGTTCAGGGGCCCTGCGCAACTATCTGCTCGACCTGAACGCGCTCCCGGACAAGGCGCTGACGGCGATGGTCCCGGTGAACCTGCGTACGTCGAACAGCGGCCCCGGCGGCGGCAACTCGCTCGCGACGTTGATCGCCGACCTCGCCACCGACCTCTCCGACCCGGAGAAACGCATCCGCCGCATCATGGCCTCGACCGCCCGGGCGAAGAGCGTCCTGTCCGGCCTCACGCCGTTACAGAACCTGATCGTCGGCGCCCTCGGGTTCGCCGTCGCCGGCCCCGGCGCGGTCCTGCCCGGAGTCGCCGGCCGTACGACGCCGCCGTACAACCTCGTCATCTCGAACGTCCCCGGCCCCACGCAGAGCCCGCTCTACTGGAATGGCTCCCGCCTGCTCGGCCTCTACCCGGCGAGCATCGTGATGAACGGCCAGGCGCTGAACATCAGCGTCACCAGCTACGCCCACCAACTGCACTTCGGCCTGGTCGGCTGCCGCCGCACCGTCCCGCACCTGCAGCGCATGCTTGCCCACCTCGAAACCTCACTGGCCGAGCTGGAGAACATCCACTAGATCCGGACGACGCCGTTCGGGGTCCGGAAGACCGCGGCGACCAGGCCGGGCTGCCCGTTCGGCCCGACCCAGCCGACGTCGAGGTCGTCGAGCAGGTGGTCGGCGGGGTGACCGATCCAGTCGGTGACCCGGGTCGGGTCGCCGGCGATCTCCAGGCCGGTCAGCTTGACGTCCTTGCCGCCGATCGACGGGTGCTCGCTCAGGTCGTCCCAGTGGATGAAGAACGGCAGCTGCGGATCCGCGATCAGGCCCTTCACGCCGATCTGCCGCCAGGTCAGGTTCACCCCGTCCGGCCGGTGCCGGTTGCCGGGCACCGCCTGCCGCCCGAGGCGCTGCTCCATCGCCTCCATGTCGGTCACCTCGACGACCCAGCCGAGCCAGCCGCCGCCGAGCTCCTTGCGGGCCCGGACCGCCTGACCGAACGGCGCCTTGTCCGACGCCGGGTGGTCGAGCACGTCGACGACCTCGATGTACCGGTCGTTCTCCAGCGGGAGGATGTGGTTCACGGTGCCGAACCGCGGGTGCACCCCACCGTCCACGAACTCGGCACCGAGCAGCTCCGAGAGCCGTTCGATGGTGGCCGCACAACCATCCGGTCCGCACGCGTACGACAAGTGATCCAGACGCATGTCAGTCATTGTTGCGTCCCGCGCCGACAATCCGTCGCGCAGGGTGTGTCGCGGCCTACTTGGAGGCCGGATGGGGCAGCAGCGGGCGGGCCGCCTCCAGGTGCTGACGGCACAGGTCGGCGAGTACGTCGTACGCCTTGAGACCCATCAGCGTCTGCAGCTCGACCTTGCTGGACTCGAACACCGGCTCGACCGCGATGTGCGCCTCGGTGTTACCGGTGCAGTACCAGTCGAGGTCGTGCCCACCGGGACCCCAGCCGCGGCGGTCGTACTCCGCGATGCCGACCTCGGTGTACGACGTACCGTCCGGGCGCTCGACCTCGCGGAACGTCCGCCGGATCGGCAGCTGCCAGCACACGTCCGGCTTGGTCTCGACGAAGTGCACGCCACGCTTCAGCGCCAGCCCGTGCAGCGCGCATCCGGCGCCGCCGGCGAACCCGGGGCGGTTCAGGAAGATGCAGGCACCGTCCCAGACCCGGGTCTTGCGGTCGCCCTCGTCGTCGGTCTCGACCCAGCCGTTCGCCCGGCCTTCCTTGCGGAACTGCCAGTCGTCCTTGGACAGCTCCTTGACGTACTTCTTCACCCGCTTCTCGTCGTCGGCGTCGGAGAAGTGCGCACCGAGCGTGCAGCAGCCGTCGTTCGGACGGCCCTTGTAGATCCCCTGGCAGCCGCCTCCGAAGATGCAGGACCAGTTGGACGTCAGCCAGGTCAGGTCGCAGCGGAAGACCTGGTCGGAGTCGTCGGGGTCGACGAACTCGACCCAGGCGCGGGGGAAGTCGAGAGAAACCTCAGGCACCTGGAAAGCCTACGCGCAACCGGGAACGCACCGATACTCCGGTTGTCCAGTAGCGTGAGGGTATGCGGCTCGGCGTACTCGACGTGGGATCCAACACCGTCCACCTGCTCGTGGTGGACGCACATCGTGGTGCCGCGCCGCTCCCGGCGTACTCGCACAAGACCGAGTTGCGGCTGGCCGAGCACCTCGACAAGGACGGCCGGATCGACCAGTCCGGCGCCGACGGGCTGATCGCGTTCACCAAGGAAGCGGTCGACCTGGCCGAGGACAAGGGCTGCGAGTCGGTGCTCGCGTTCGCCACCTCTGCGCTCCGTGAGGCGCCGAACGGCGAGAAGGTGCTGGACCGCGTCCGCGCCGAGACCGGCGTCGACCTCGAGGTGCTCAGCGGCGACGACGAGGCCCGGCTGACGTTCCTCGCCGTCCGCCGGTGGTTCGGCTGGTCCTCCGGCCGGCTGGCCGTGTTCGACATCGGTGGCGGCTCGCTGGAGATCGCCGCCGGGTCGGACGAGCAGCCGACCGTCGCGGAGTCGGTCCAGCTCGGTGCCGGGCGGCTCACCCGCGAGAGCCTGACCGCGGACCCGCCGGACAAGGACGAGGTACGCGCGCTCCGCCGCCGGATCCGGCTGGAGCTGGCCGCGGTCGCCGGTCCGGTACTTCGGGCCGGCAGGCCCCAGCGCTCCGTGGCCACCAGCAAGACGTTCCGCTCGCTCGCCCGGATCACCGGCGCCGCCCCGTCCGCCGACGGACCGTACGTACCGCGCAGCCTGAACCGGGACGACCTGAACGAGTGGATCCCGAAGCTGACCAAGATGTCGGCCGCCGAGCGGGCCGCCCTGCCCGGCGTCTCGGCCGGTCGCGCTTCCCAGCTGACCGCCGGCGCACTGGTCGCCGACGCGGTGATGGACCTCTTCGACCTGTCCGCGCTCGAGATTTGCCCGTGGGCGCTCCGTGAGGGTGTCATCCTGTCAAGGCTCGACCAGCTCCAACCCCGGTGAACGAATGAACCCCCGTACGACCGCGAAGATCGGCCTGTCCACAGCCTCCGTCTACCCCGAGTCCACCGCCAGCGGTTTCGAGCTGGCCGCCCGGCTCGGGTACGACGGGGTCGAGGTGATGATCGGGATCGATCCGCTGAGCACCCAGATCGACGCGATCCAGCGGCTGATCGACTACCACCAGTTGCCGGTGCTGGCGCTGCACGCGCCGACGCTGCTGATCATGCAGCGCGTCTGGGGTACCGACCCGTGGAGCAAGCTCGAGCGCAGCGCCGAGGCGGCGAAGGAGCTCGGCGCGGACGTGGTCGTCGTCCACCCGCCGTTCCGCTGGCAGCGGGACTACGCCCGCGGGTTCGTCGAGGGGATCGCCCGGCTGGAGGCCGAGACCGGCGTGACGCTCGCGGTCGAGAACATGTACCCGTGGCGCGCGCCGGGGCGGGACCTGCAGGCGTACGCGCCGAGCTGGGACCCGACCGAGCAGACGTACGCGCACACCACACTCGACCTGTCGCACGCGTCCACCGCCGAGCAGGACTGCGTCGAGCTCGCCGCGACGATGGGCAAGAGCCTCACCCACGTACACCTCACCGACGGCACCGGCTCCGCGAAGGACGAGCACCTGGTCCCGGGCCGCGGTACGCAGCGCGCCGCCGACCTGCTGAACGAGCTGGCGAAACAAGACTTCCGCGGGCACATCATCGTCGAGATCAACACCCGGCGCGCGACCAGCCGCTCCGAGCGCGAGGTCGACCTGGTCGAGTCGCTGGAGTTCACCCGCCGGCACTTCGTGAAGTCCCGCCGGACGCCGTTCGCGGTCACCCCGGAAGGGGAGATCTCGGAGCTGACGCCGTGACGGCTGCCCGCCGTACGCAGGGACGCGGTACGCCGGGACGCCGGCCGGGCGGCCCTGACACCCGGGGGGAGATCGTGCGGTCGGCCCGGGAATCCTTTGCGGACAAGGGTTTCGCGGCCACCTCGCTGCGCGCGGTCGCCCGCGGCGCCGGGGTCGACGCCGCGCTCGTGCACCACTACTTCGACAGCAAGGACGCGCTGTTCGTCGAGGCGATGGCGATCCCGGTCGACCCGCGGATGATCGCCGCACAGATCCTCGACGGGCCGGTGGAGGAGATGGGCCGGCGGATCGCCACCGCCTTCCTCGGGGTGTGGGAGACGCCGGACGGGCAGCAGCGGATGCAGGCCCTGTTCGGCAGCATCGTCAGCAGCGACGAGGTGGCCCGGATGATGCGGGAGGGCATCGGGCAGATGATCCTGCAGCCGGTCTCCCAGGCACTCGACGTACCGGACGCGGCGCTCCGGGTCGGTCTGGCCGGGACCCAGCTGGTGGGGGCCGCCATGCTCCGGTACGTCGTGCGGCTCGAGCCGCTCGCCTCGCTCGACGTCGAGGAACTGATCGACCGCGTCGCACCGGTCCTGCAGCAGTACCTGACCGGCTGATGGAGATCCCGACCGACGCGGAGATCCTTGCTCTGCATCGCGACCAGGCGCCGAGCCGGGCGGCGTTCGAGCTGGTGTACGAGCACTGCGAGCTCGTCACCCAGGTGGCCTCGCAGTTCTTCGACGGTCTGGACGTGGACACGGATCTGGTGCGGGCAGGTGCGTTGCTGCACGACATCGGGGTGTACCGGCTGGAGTCGGCGGCGTACGTCCGGCACGGCGTCCTCGGGTACGAGCTGCTCGCGTCGCTCGGGTTCCCGGTCGAGCTCTGCCGGTTCGCCTCGTGCCATACCGGCATGGGCATCACCCGGGAGGACGTCGTACGGCAGGGGTTGCCGATCCCGGTGGACGACTACGTGCCGCGGACGCCGGAGGAGGAGCTGGTGATGTATGCCGACAAGTTCCACAGCAAGCGGATACCACCGGTGTTCGTGTCCGGGAACACGTACGCGACCGAGGTGGGACGGTTCGGCGCGGACAAGGTCCTGCGGTTCGGTGAGCTCCGGCATCGGTACGGCGAGCCGGACCTGGGCCCGCTGAGCGACGCCACCGGATACGCCGTCATCTGACCCTTGCACCGGTTCGGCTGCCCGCGCTAAATTCATCACATGATGAAAAACGCGGTGAGCTGCCACGACCTGGTCGTGGTGCGGGGTGACCGGGAGGTCCTGCACGGGGTCGGGTTCGACCTCCACGCCGGCACCGTGACCGGTCTGCTCGGGCCGTCCGGATGCGGCAAGACCACGCTGATCCGCGCGATCGTCGGTCTGCAGGCGCAGGTCACCGGCGACGTCTCGGTGCTCGGGTCGCCGGCCGGTGCGCCGAATCTGCGCGGGCGGATCGGGTACGTGACCCAGGAGCCGAGCGTCTACGGCGATCTGACCGTGGTCGAGAACGTACGCTTCTTCGCGGCCGTACTCGGCGTCCCGGCCTCCGAGGTGACCCGGGTGATCGAGGCCGTCGACCTGACCGAACATGCCGACGCGCGGGTGGACAGTTTGTCCGGCGGGCAGCGTTCGCGCGCCTCACTGGCGGCCGCGTTGCTCGGGAGTCCTGAGCTGTTGGTGTTGGACGAACCAACGGTTGGCCTGGATCCCGTGCTGCGCAGGGACTTGTGGGCTCTCTTCCACCAGTTGGCGGACGCGGGTTCGACGCTGCTCGTCTCGAGCCACGTGATGGACGAGGCGTCGCGCTGCGACCGGTTGCTGCTGATGCGCGACGGTGAACTGCTCGCCGACGAGACCCCCGACGCGCTGCTCGACTCGGTCGGGACCAGCGACATCGAGCAGGCGTTCCTCACCCTGATCGAGCGAAAGGCAGGTGCGCGATGACTCCGCGCGTGACGTTCGCGATCGCGGCCAGAGTGCTGGCCCAACTCCGGCGGGACCACCGCACGGTGGCGATGCTGATCCTGCTGCCGTCCGTCTTCATCAGCCTGATGTGGTGGATCTTCCACGACTCCCCGAGGGTGTTCGACCAGGCCGGTGGTCCGCTGCTCGCGGTCTTCCCGTCGATCATCATGTTCGTCGTCACCTCGGTGACGACGCTGCGCGAACGCTCCAGCGGGACGCTGTCGAGGTTGTTCACGATGCCGATGTCCAAGCTGGACTTCCTGCTCGGCTACGCGCTGGCGTTCGCACTGGTCGCCCTCGTGCAGGCGGTGGTCGTGGTCTCGATCTCGCTCTATCTGCTCGGTCTGGACATCCAGGGCGCGGCCTGGCAGCTGGGCGTGGTCGCCGTACTGGACGGCGTACTGGGTGCCGCGCTCGGCCTGTTCGCGAGCGCCTTCGCCGCCACCGAGTTCCAGGCGGTGCAGATGATGCCGGCGATCATGATCCCGCAGATTCTGCTGTGCGGCCTGTTCGTCCCCCGCGACCAGCTACCGTCGATCCTGCACGCGATCAGCGACGTACTGCCGCTGTCCTACGCGGTCGACGCCGTCCTTGGAGTTGCCAAAGGCAACGGTCTGACCACCGGGACCGGCGGCGACACCCTCGTTGTCGCCGCCTTCATCCTCGCCGCCCTCGGCCTCGGCGCCGCCACCCTCAAACGGCGCACGGCCTAGCGTGGGCAGACGACGGCCGGAGCTAGCGGAAGGTCTTCACGATTCGCCCTTGGCGGTCGTACGCGGCGATGCTCGGGCGGGCGCCGGCTTTGTAGGGGCCTGACTGCCAGGTGAACGTGAACCAGCCGTCCGGGCCGACCGGGACCTGGTAGATCGGGCCGTCTCCCATCCGGAGGCGGATCGCGATCGCGTCCGTCGCGGCGACGCGGCCCCAGCCGACGATTGCGTAGCCGCCGCAGGTCGTGGCGCTGCAGGCCAGACTGGTCATGCCGCCGGTGCGGTACAGGTCTGCTCGGGTCGTGGTGTCGGGCGGCGTTACGAACCACGCCGCGCCTTCGAGGCCGTCGTACTTGTCCTTGCGTGAGTCCAGTTCGCACTCGACCGCCTTCCGGCCGCTCGGCGAGACCGCGACCAGCGCCGCCTTGCCGAAGCCCTTCGACAGGTCGGTCGCCACGACCTGCCACTTGGTCAGGTCCACCCAGGCGAGCACCGAGCAGTTCCGCAGCTTGTCCGTTGCGCTGACCGGCAGGCGGTTCTGTGCGAGCGCGGCCTCGAGTTCCGCTGACGGCTTGTCACCGCCGGGGACCAGGCAGGGCAGGCTCTTCCCGCCGACCTTGACCATGACGAACGAGCCTGCCCGGATGCTGCCCACGGCCGGCTCCGCCAGGGTGACGGACTCGTTCGGGTACTTGAACGCGCACCGCCGGGCGGCTTCCGTGCGGGTGATCAGCTGGCCTGCACTGTCCTCGCCGCGGGGTACCCCTGGTACGGGGCTGAACTGTGAATCGTTCGCTACCTCGGGCTTTGTGCCTGCTGGGAGCAGGCCGGCGCCGACCGCAATCGCCGCGACACAGGCGATTGCTCCGCCGACCCCCAGGAGGGTGCGGCGGCGCCGGCCGCGGTGGCCGCGGTCGAGCAGTTGGGTGGTGTCGATCGGTTCGATCGGTCCCGCGTCGGCCAGCCGGTGCAGTTCGGCGCTGATGTCACGTACGTCTTCCATGTTCTCCTCCTTCACAGCGCCCTGCTCGTCCGTCGCTGGTCGATGGCCTGCCGGAGCGTCACGAGACCACGCGCGGCCTGGCTCTTCACGGTGCCTTCCGTGCAGCCGAGGAGTTCTGCGGTCTGCTCGACGGACAGGTCCTCGTAGTAGCGGAGTACGACACACGCTCGCTGGCGCGGCGGCAACGAGCGCAACGCGTCCAGTACTTCGTCCCGCTCGGCATGCCCGGCGGTGAAGTCGTCCGCCTGCGCGTGATCGGGCAGCTCCCCGGTCGCGACCTCCCGGCGCCAGGGCCGACGCCCTCCGTCGTAGGCCGCGTTCACCACCATCCGGCGGGCGTACGCGAACGGGTTCCCCACCCGCCGTACTTTCGGCCACTTGAGATACAGCTTGTACAACGCGTCCTGCACCACGTCGTCGGCCCGATGCCGGTCCCCTGACATGAGAAACGCAGTACGCCGCAACCCCGGCCCGGCCTCCTCGACAAAGGCCACGAACTCCCGATCCCGCTCCGCCATCCCACCTCCCTCTCCACCCCAAGACGGAAACCGCGGTCTCCGGGGTTGCATCGCCTCAGCCGGAGAGGTGGGAGACGTTGTGCCAGGCGGGGTCAGGGGTGCTGGTGACGGTGACTTTGCCGTGGGGCCAGCCGGTGGTGGCGGCCTGCAGTTGGGCGTCCGCGGGGGTGGTGCCGTCGATGTAGTAGTGCAGGGTGCGGACGCCGGCGGAGGTTTCGTGGGCGAGGAGGTTGCCGGAGCCGCCGAGGCGGTCGGTGAGGTGGTCCTCGAAGGCGCGGAGTTCGTCGAGCATCTCGGACTCGGGCAGGCCGTCCTCGCGGACGACGGGGTACCGGATCGACACCGCCACATGCGTGTCGAGGTGCGGCCGCCGGATCGAGCGCAGCGGGTACTCCGCGGTCGCGATCACCCGTTGCCCGTCACGCGTACCCTCGAGCATCTTCCACGCCGGGCTGCCGTCCTCCAGCGTGTGCTCGGCCGCGAACCCCGCCACCGCCGGCAGCAGTTCCATCACCGGTACGGCGTCCGCCGGGGCATCCGCGAGCGTGTCGATCGCCCCCACCCACGTCTCCACCATCTCCTCGCCGAGCACCAGATCGAGGATCAGGAACGTCACCCGCCGCTGCACGTCCACCGACAGCGACGCGAACGACGGATGGTGTACGCCGACGTGCACCGACGCGGAGTCCGGCTCGATCGACACCAGCGACTCGTCGATCGCCACCGGCGGGAGCCCCTCGAACTGGATCGTCACGGGAGGTCCCGGCCGGCGCAGATCGGCGTACTCCCAGAGCTGGTCCGACGGCGGCGCGGCCCGCAGCCAGCGCCGGGCGGTCGCGCGCTGCGCCGGGTTGCCGGCCGCGGTGACGATCAGTACGTGCTCGGCGTGCAGCCCGGGGCCGAGCTCCCACTCCAGGTCGGGGTGGATCCGGCCGACGCGCTCGTTCAGCTCGGCGTTCGCGCCATCCGGTTCCCGGCGGGCGACGGCGTCCGCGACGGCCGCGCTGCCGGTGGTCGTCCACCAGGACCAGAACGCGCCGATCGGGTCGGCCTCCACGGCGTTCCGGCGGCGGCGTCTGAAGATGGGCATAGCCGCATCCTCTAACAACCAGGGGTGCGACCAGGTCCTAACGATCCTGAAGCGAACCAGTGCGGCCGGTGGTGTGGTCCGGGCCACACGATTCCGCAAAGCCAGGTTCAGGCGCGTAACCTGCAAACACCGCTGGCGGCCACAGCCGCGCGTGGGTTCACGAGGAGGAACACGTAGTGCTTCGGCGAGTCCTGCTGGGCATGTCCCGCAGTCCCCAGATCAAGAAGGCCGTGTCGTCGCTGCCGGTGTCCAGCGGCATCGTCGCCCGGTTCGTCGCCGGTGAGACCGCTCCGGAGGCCGTACTCGCCACCGAGAAGCTCGTCAGCAACGGCTTGCGGGTCACCCTCGACCACCTCGGCGAGGACGTCACCGACCTGGCCGCGGCGACCGCGACCGCCGACGCGTACCTGGACCTGCTGAAGAAGCTGTCCGCGGCCGGTCTGACCGCGAACGCCGAGGTCTCGGTGAAGCTGTCCGCGGTTGGCCAGGCGCTCCCCGGGGACGGCGAGAAGATCGCCCTGGAGAACGCGCGGACGATCTGCCTCGCGGCCCGCAACGCCGGTACGACGGTGACCCTCGACATGGAGGACCACACCACCACCGACTCCACGCTGGGCATCCTCCGCGAGCTGCGCCAGGACTTCCCGGAGACCGGCGCGGTCCTGCAGGCGTACCTGCGCCGTACGGAGGCCGACTGCCGCGACCTCGCGTACGCGGGCTCCCGGGTCCGGCTCTGCAAGGGCGCGTACAAGGAGCCCGAGTCGGTCGCGTTCCAGGAGAAGCGCCAGGTCGACAAGGCGTACGTACGCGCGATGAAGGTCCTGATGAACGGCGACGGCTACCCGATGATCGCGTCGCACGACCCGCGGCTGATCTCGATCGCGGGCGCGCTGGCCGACCGCGCCGGCCGGAAGCCGGGCTCCTTCGAGTACCAGATGCTGTACGGCATCCGCCCCGAGGAGCAGCTCCGCCTGGCCGGCCTCGGCCACACGATGCGGATCTACATCCCGTACGGCGAGGACTGGTACGGCTACCTGGTCCGCCGCCTCGCCGAACGCCCCGCCAACCTCCAGTTCTTCGCCCGCTCCTTGATCAGCAAGAAGTAGGCAACAACCGGCTCAGCACGGATAGCCGTACTGCGTGCCGTACCAGGCACTCCAGCCGGTGAAGTTCCGGGTGTCGCCGTCCTTGAGCTCGTACATCTCCCAGCGGACGCACTTGCCTTCGATGTGGTCGTAGTTGCACTTCCCCCAGCCCTGAGCGGCCGGGAGCGCCTGGCAGTACCGGTCCTTGCCGTAGTTGGTCTGTACGTGCACGACGGCGGCCCAGCCGTTGGCGTCGCCGTCGATCACCCACTGGTCGTCACCGACCCACTGGTAGCAGGTAGCGCCGATCTCGTAGCCGTAGAGGATGCAGTGGTCGACCGGCGCGGTATAGGAGAAGCCTGCTGCCGACATCGCTGCGGGAGCGGCAGCCGTGGCCATGGTCGGATTGGTCAGCGTTCCGGTGTCGCCGTCATCGGTGTCGGCGTCCGCGGGCTGGACGATGGCCGTCGCTCCTGGTGCGAAGGCGGTGGCTTGAGTGGAGCCGCCGACCAGCAGCAGGAGTGCGGCGGCGGAGATGGCGAGGGCGGCGCGAAGTCGCATGGGCGGTCCTTCCCGGGACGGAGGGGCGGAGAAGAGAGCCTATGTCCCGGTTCGTGGGCAGCGGGACCAAGATCTGGGCAGTTCGTCAGTAGTCTGTGGGCATGAGTGCAAAGGTGGCCGTTCTCGGGGCGGGTGTGATGGGGGAGACGTTGCTGTCCGGGCTGATTCGGGCCGGGTGGCGACCGGAGGACCTCCTGATCACCGAGCGCCGCCCGGAGCGCGCCGCCGAGCTGCGTGAGCGGTACGGCGTCGACGTCGTGTCGAACCTGGACGCCGCGAAGCAGGCGGACACGCTGGTCCTGGTGGTGAAGCCGCAGGACATGCCGGACCTGCTCGCCGAGATCGCCCCGGCGGTGCAGCCGACGCAGACGGTCGTGTCGCTCGCGGCCGGTATCACCACCGGCTTCGTCGAGTCGCGGTTGCCCGAAGGCGTCGCCGTCGTCCGTGTCATGCCGAACACGCCGGCCCTGGTCGACGAGGGGATGGCCGCGATCTCCCGCGGTGCGCACTGCGACGAGAGCCACCTCGAGCTGGCCGAGAGTCTGCTGGCCGCGACCGGCCGCGTGGTCCGGGTGCCGGAGAAGCAGCAGGACGCGGTGACCGCGATCTCCGGTTCGGGTCCGGCGTACATCTTCTTCGTGGTCGAGTCGATGATCGAGGCCGGCGTGCACATGGGGCTGCCGCGCGGTACGGCGACCGAGCTCGTCGTACAGACCGTGGTCGGTTCCGCGAAGCTGCTGCGCGAGACCGGCGAGCACCCGACAGTACTGCGGGAACGCGTGACGTCTCCCGGCGGTACGACCGCTGCCGCCGTACGGGAACTCGAGGACCACAAGGTCCGCGCCGCGTTCCTGTCCGCCATCGAGGCCGCCCGCAACCGCTCCCGCGACCTGGCAGCCGAATAACACCTCTTGCTCAGGTGGCGTTAAGGTAACCCAGCCGAGGTTTCCTGCCATGTTCGAGGGATTGAGTCCGCCCATGGGTAATGGTTCGGTCGAGCCGGTCACCAAGCCTGCACAGCTCGAGGAGCAGCAGCAGGAGGTGCCGCAGCTCCCGTGGCGCGTGCCGCTGGATCCGGCGCCGTGGTGGGCGTGGGCGCTGTTCCTGCTGCCGTTCGTCGCCGTCCCCGCGCTCAACTCGTGGCTGTGGATGGGTGCCCGCGACATGCTCGCGGTCGGCCTGCTGACGATCATCGGCGCGTCCGTGGTCCGGGTCGCCGGGGGCGTCGTGCTGTACCGGGTCGAGCTGTTCCCGACCGGCCTGAAGGCCCGCACCAGCATGCTGATCCGCAGCCTCGCCTGGCAGGACGTCGGCAAGATCGAGATCGGCGACGACAGCGTCGTCCTGACCCGGGGCCCGGACGAGCACGAGATCAACGGCATCCAGCAGGACCGCACCGCCGAGGTCGCCGCGGTGATGGAGGTGCTCCGCGAACGCTCCCTGACCACCCAGGTCCGCCGGCACCGCCCACGCCCCGGCATCGGCACGGCCCTCGTACTGCTCTACGTCGTCCTCTCCATCGGCGCCTTCATGCTCCGCTGGCACCTGGTCATTTGATCCACGGTCCCTCACCGCTCACCCGCTCGACGGTGACGCGGGCGATCACGCCGGTGTCCCAGATTCCTTCGCCGAAAGGGAACTCGGGCAGCCCGAGGTAGCGCTGCGTCTCGCGATCCATCAGCGCCTTGTACTCGTCCGGGATCCCCGGCCCCTCGAGTTTCGCCGTACCGCGCAGCACGAGGTACTGGGTGATCCCGCGCCAGCCGACCTGGTCGTCCTGGATCAGCAGCGTCACGCGCGGATCGCGGAACAGGTTGCGGGTCTTGCGGTGCGGCGCCTGGATCCCGACCAGCACGTCGTCGCCGTCACGCTCAACCCACACGAGCGAGGCCTGCGGCGACCCGTCCGGGTCGATGGTGATGATCGTGGCGTTCTTCGGCTCCTCGAAGAGCCGGTGTGCGGCGGCCGGAATTGTGCTCATACCCGGAACGCTAGGTACTGCCGTGGGAACCTCTGGGTACCCTGACGTCTGTGTACGGAGTGGAACCCGGCGACATCTTCCTGGCCGACTGCCCAGCGAGGCTCGCGGTCGAGGTGATCGCGGACAAGTGGTCGGTCGTCGTCCTGTGGGGACTCAACGACCATGCCCGGCGGCACACGGAGCTGGTCGAACTGATCGGCGGCATCTCGAAGAAGGTGCTCACCCAGACACTCCGCCGGCTGCAGGCCAATGGTCTCGTCACCCGCACCGACCACGGCGGCGTCCCACCGCGCGTCGAGTACGAACTGACCGACCTCGGGCGCACCTTGATGGGCCCGATCCAGCAGCTCACCGAGTGGGCCGAAGAGAACGGAGAAGCAGTCCTCGCGGCCCAGGAGGCAGTATGACCGCATGGACTTCTCTTTGTGGCCCGCAGCGGCTCGTTCTTGGCAGTCAGTGCTCGAAGGAGCGGAGTACGCCGAACGCACCGGATGGCACGGGGTCTGGATCGCCGATCACTTCATGCAGAACGGGGACGACCTGAGCGTCCCGGTCAACGAGTGCCTGGCGTTGATCGCGGGGATCGTCGCCCGGACCGAGCGGGTGCGGGTCGGGTCGATGGTGCTCGGCAACACGTACCGGCATCCTGCCGTGGTCGCGAATGCCGCGGCGACGATCGACCAGATGGCCGGCGGGCGGTTCGTGCTCGGGATCGGGGCAGGCTGGCAGGTCAACGAGCACGAGGTGTACGGGATCGAGCTGCCTGCGATCGGGCCGCGGTTGAAGCGGTTCGAAGAGGCTTGTCAGGTGATCACGGGACTTCTCACCCAGGAACGTACGACGTTCGACGGCAAGTACTACCAGCTTTCGGGCGCGCCCTGTGAGCCGAAGCCTGAGCGCCTTCCGATCCTCATCGGTGCGTCCGGGGAGAAGGTTGCCTTGGGCATCGTTGCTCGGTACGCGGACGAGTGGAACCACTGGGGGCGGCCGGAGGTGGCGGCGCAGAAGGGTGTGGTGTTCGCCCAGCACTGTGAGCGGACAGGGCGGGATCCGCAGAGCGTACGGCGGTCGGCCCAGACGTTCCTGGAGGTTGTCGTGCCGGGGGATGTTGAGGCAGCCGGGCGGAAGCAGCGGCTCGAGAGCCGGGGGATGCACGTCATCATGGGGTCCGCGCAGGAAGTGCTCGACGTGGTGGCGCAGTACCCGGACGCGGGGATCGACGAACTGCTGGTGCCGGACGCGTTTCTGGGCGAGGGCAACCGGAGGTTCGAGGCGCTGGAGCGACTGCGTGAAGAGGTACTAGCGAAGATCTAGCGTCGCGACGACCGGCCAGTGGTCGCTCGGTAGGCGACCTTCGGGGCGGAAGTGCGAGACGGCCGCGTCGCTCACGGTCCACTCCTTCGTGACGAGGAGGTGGTCGATGCGGTCGTTGTCGACGGTGCCCGTGAAGTCGTGCCAGGTGCCGCCTTCGGACAGCGGTACGGCGAGCCGCAGGCCCGCGTCGACCAGAGTCTTGACCGGCAGCGAGTCCGGCGTCGCGTTCAGGTCGCCCATCACGATCCACGGCAGCGATCCGGTGATCCAGCGTGCGATCAGCCGGGACGACTGCAGCTGCGCGACCTCGCCCGCGTGGTCGTAGTGCGTGTTGACGACGCCGACCGTCGTACCGTTGCGGTGCCGCAGCCAGACCAGCGTCGCGATCCGGGTCAGGTCGGCGTCCCATCCGATCGATCCCGGCGTCCCCGGGTCGTCGGACAGCCAGCGGGTCTCGTACCGTTCGATCCGCCAGTCGCCGGGCCGGACCAGGACGGGGGAGTGCTCACCGGCACTCATCCCGTCGTCCCGGCCGGCGCCGACGATCTCGTACTTGCCGAACCGCCAGCGCAGGTACTCGAGCTGGTCGGGCAGCACCTCCTGCAGCCCGACCACGTCCGCGTCCAGCTGTTCGATCGCCGCCACTGTCGCCTTCCGTCGGACCGGCCAGGCGTTGTCGCCGTCCGGCGCGGACGAGTTGCGGATGTTGAACGAGGCGGCGCGGATCTTCATGGCGCAGATCCTGCCAAACCCATCGCCCGCATCGCAGCCTGGAGGCGCGGCGTGCTCGCCTCGAGCGCCCGGTCGCGCCCTTGCGCGAGCAGGTGATCGATCGCGCCGGGGTCGGTCGCCAACCGCGCGTACTCCTTCTGCAGCGGCTCGATGACGGCCAGCACGGCGTCCGCGACGTCCTGCTTGAGCGCGCCGTACGACGTGTACGACGTGGCCAGCTCGACCGGGTCGCCGTCGGTGCAGGCGGCCAGGACGTCCAGCAGGTTGGTGACGCCGGGCTTGTTCGCCTCGTCGTGCCGGACCTCGTTCTCGGAATCGGTGACGGCGCGCATGATCTGCCGGCGGATCACGTCCACCGGGTCGAGCAGCCGGATCGTGCCGACCGCGTCGTCGGCGTCGGACTTGCTCATCTTCGCGGTCGGGTTCTGCAGGTCCTTCACCCGGGTCGCCAGCGCCGCCTTGTTCAGCCGCGGTACGACGAACGTCTCGCCGTACTCGCGGTTGAACCGGATCGCGACGTCCCGGGCCAGTTCGACGTGCTGGTCCTGGTCACCACCGACGGGGACCCGCTCCGCGCCGTACAGCAGGATGTCCGCGGCCATCAGGCACGGGTACGTGAACAGCGACGCCCGGGTCATCGGGCGGCCCTTGCCCTTCTCCTTGTACTGGATCATCCGGGACAGCTCACCGACGTACGACGTGCACTCGAGCAGGTACGCGAGCTGCGCGTGGGTGGGTACGTCGGACTGGACGAACACCGTGCCCTCGGGGACGCCGGCCGCGAGCATCAGCGTCGCGAACTCGCGGGTGAGTGTGGCGAGTCTTCGGGGATCGTGCTTGGTCGTCATCGCGTGCAGGTTCGCGACGAAGTAGAAACCGTCCGGGTCGGTGAACCGGCGGAGTGCGCCGAGGTGGTTGCCGAGCGTCAGCCGGCCGGACGGGGTGATGCCGGAAAGCGAAGTCATGATCGTGCCCTTTCGATGGTGTGAGGCCCCACCGAGGACATGAAAAAGGCCGCCTCGGTGAGGCGGCCTTGGTGGCTGCGTGCGAACACGCCAGGGGGACCGCCCTAGGCGGCCCACCACAGCTGCAAGTTCGTGTTCACATCATCAGCCTAGCAGCGATTGGACGATCAGCTCGTTGCGGGCGTCCTGGCCCAATGGCACGGACGGGTGGACGCCGTCGCGCAGGTAGTTGACGAGACGGTACGGCTTGACCCAGAGCCACTCGGCCCAGCGGACGATCCGCAGGTTCGGGTACTTCGTCTGCGCGTCGTACAGCTGCATGTTGAGCCACGAGCTGTTGCGCTGGTCGGCCTGCTGCACGGCCGCTGTCGCGCTCGTGCGTACGACCTGGATGTCGACCCAGAACACGGTCCGGTCCCGGCCGACGATGCTCATCGCGCGGTCGACCTGGGCCCGGAAGTTCGGCGGGTCGAAGATGTCGTTCGAGCCGCTCGCCATCAGGATCCGCTTCGGCAGGCCGTACGCCGACGCGATCTGCTGGAGCGCGTCGACCGCGCCCGAGGTCGGGCGGCTGGACCAGTTGTGGACGGCCAGCTGGGTGCCGTTCCGGTTCAGCAACCGGATCGCCAGCGCCTTGCCGTCCTGGACCGAGATGCTGTCGCCGAACATGTAGACGCCGTTGGTCTCGCGGGTGTACTGGAACTGCGCGGCGGTCGAGATCGCGTGCGTCGCGGTCGTCCAGGACCCGGCCACACCGGAGCCGTACGGCCCGGTGGACGCGGTCGCACTGGCGAACGCGGAGCTGCTCGCGGACGCGGTCTGGGTCTGGGCGGCGCCGGCCGCAGTCACCGCGGCCGCGGCCGCGCCGACCGTGAAGATCTGCCGACGGTTGGGTTTCATTTGCCTCACGGGAGAACCTTGGGCCCCTCGGTCGGGTACTCGCAAGTCCGAATCTCACTGTCCGCAGTCGGACGGAACCGGAACAGATGCAGATTCTGCGGTTTCTCGGCACGAAATTGCAAAACCTGTAACGCTTTGCAGTCCGCCACCGATGAATCGACTGTTGGACCTAACGGGCCGGCGCAGCCAGGGAGGGGTGCTGCGCGGCCCGTTCGTCCTGCACGAGATGCTCGATCAACGGCCCCGCGATCGCCATCAGCTCCTGCGGCGGTACGTCGAGGCCGTCGAGTTTCACCAGATGCCGCGAGATCACCAGGCCGAGGGTCAGTGCGCCGATCACCCCGGAGCGCACCAGCGCGTCGTCGCCGGGCAGCTGATCCGCTACCTGCCGCTGCTGGGCCGTCATCGCCGTGCGCACCTCGTCAGCCGCTTCCGGATGGCTGAACATCGCGCGCAGCGCGGCCAGCGCGGCGGCCGGTTCCTCGGTCAGCTTGCCGGTCAGCGCCGCGATCAACTGCTCCGCGATCTCCGCCGGTGAGCCCTCGATCGCCCCGTCCGGCGGGATCGAGGCTGCCTGTGCGAACAGCTTCTCCTTCGAGCCGAAGTACCGCATCACCAGCCCAGGATCGCTGCCGGCCCGGCTCGCGACCATCCGCACGGTGGTCCGGTCGAACCCGTGCTCGCCGAACAGCTCCCGTGCCGCGGTGAGGATCCGGACCTCGGTCTGCCTGCGTTGCTCCGCCCTGGTGCTCACGAGATTCAGTCTACGCATGTTGACTGATCTCTGATACGGTTTCAGTCAACAGATGTAGACTCAAACCGAGGAGAAGTCGATGATCCAGGCGATCCTGCTGGCCTTCCTGGCCGGGCTGATGGCACTGAACGGCGTCCCGCACTTCGTTACCGGCATCACCGGGCACGAGTTCCCCAACCTCACCGGCAACTCGGCGACCAACAACGCCGTCGGCGGCCTCGCGGCCTTCGCGATCGCCGCCGGGCTGCTCGCCGCTGCGCATGTCGGTGCGCATCCCTGGGCGGCGCTGATCGCGGGAGCGTTCGGAGCCGTCCTGATGACCCTCTTCCACGCCCGCCGCGGCGCCTACTGGATGAGCCGCCGCTTCGGCAGACCACTTCCCGAAGTCTGACGGTTAAGGTCAAGGGCATGAGTGGTGAGGCGTTGCTGGTCTTCGACGACGGGTTGACGGCGTACGACTTCGGCCGTGGGCATCCGATGAGTCCGATCCGGGTCGAGTTGACGATCAAGCTCGCCCGCGAGTTCGGGGTCCTCGACCAGCTCAAGATCGTGCCGGCGCCGACCGCCGACGACGCGCTGCTCGAGACCGTGCACACCGCGGAGTACGTCGCCGCCGTGAAGCGCGCCGGCGAGGACCCGGACGAGTCCGACCCGGTGCACGGTCTCGGTACGTCGGACACGTACTGCTTCCCGCACATGCACGAGGTCTCCGCCCGGATCGCCGGCGCCTCCGTCGAGGCGGCCCGCGCGGTCTGGGAGGGCGACGTACTGCACGCCGCGAACATCGCCGGCGGCCTCCACCACGCGATGCCCAACCAGGCCAGCGGTTTCTGCGTGTACAACGATCCGGCGATCGCGATTCAGTGGCTGCTCGACCACGGTGCCGAGCGGGTCGCGTACGTCGACGTGGACGTGCATCACGGGGACGGCGTACAGACCGTCTTCTACAACGACCCGCGCGTACTCACGGTCAGCCTGCACGAGTCGCCGACCACGCTCTTCCCGGGGACCGGCAGCGCGGGCGAGACCGGCGGCCCGGACGCGGAGGGTACGGCGGTCAACGTCGCGCTCCCGCCCGGCACCGGCGACGCCGGCTGGTTGCGCGCGTTCCACGCCGTCGTACCCGCTGTGGTGAAGGCGTTCCGGCCGCAGGTGCTGGTCACGCAGCACGGATGTGACTCCCACGTCGAGGACCCGCTCGCGCATCTGACCAAGACGATCGACGGTCAGCGGGCGGCGTACGTCGCTCTGCACGACCTCGCGCACCAGCTCACCGACGGGAAATGGATCGCCACCGGCGGCGGTGGGTACGCGATCATCGACGTGGTTCCGCGGGCCTGGACGCACCTGCTCGCGATCGTCGCCGGCAACCCGATCGACCCGGCGACCGCGGTGCCGCAGGCGTGGCGCGACGAGGTGCAAATGCGCTTCGGGCGCGTCGCTCCGGTCCGGATGACCGACGGCCGCGACGCGTCGTACGTCGACTGGTCCAGCGGCTACAACCCGGACACCTGGCTCGACCGCGCGATCAACGCGACCCGCGAGGCGAGCTTCCCTTTGCTAGGTCTCGACCCGAGCTACTGAGTCACACGAGTCCCCCTCTTTCCCATTCGTACCAACAGCCACTACCCTCGTGACATGCACGGACGTAGGTGCCGGAGGGGAAGCCGGCGCACGATCCGTGCTGGAAGTGCGGTGCGCAATGGCATCAAAGAAGTCCGGCGGTGAGCAGCCGCTCGCCGAGGTGAAGTTTCTGACCGTGGCGGAGGTCGCCACGGCCATGCGCGTGTCCAAGATGACGGTGTACCGGCTGGTGCACTCCGGTGAGCTGCCCGCGGTGCGGGTGGGTCGTTCGTTCCGGGTCTCCGAGGACGCGGTGCACGACTACCTCAAGGGCGCCTTCTTCCAGGCCGGATAACCACAGAAGCCGAGGGGGCCGGATCCACGGACCGGCCCCTTCGTCATGCCTCAGCCCGCGCTTCTGCCTGGCGTGATGTTCCGCAACGCCTTGGTCGCGTACTCGATCGTGTCGTCGGGCAGCTCCGACCACAGCTCGTGGTGAGCAGCCGCGCTGGCTTTCACTGCCTGTTCGGCCAGTGCGACCCCCTCGGGCGTGAGGCGGATCTGCGTACCGCGGCCGTCGGCCGGATCGGGCTCACGGACGACCAGGCCCCGTCGGACCAGCTGATTCGTCACGTTGCTCGTACCGCCCGTGGACAGCAGCAGGCTCCGGCTGAGGTCGGACGGCTTCTGGCGGTACGGCGTACCGGACCGGCGCAGCGCCACGATCACGTCGAACTCGGCCGTGGTCAGCCCGAGGTCGCGGAGCACCCGCCGGGTCGCCTCGTTCAGCGCGCCGGACAGCACCAGGATCCGCTTCGTGAGCTCGCTGGACGGATACAGCACCTCCGGCAGCTCCTGGCCCCACGACGCGATCAGCCGGTCCACCGGATCGTCGTTCATGGTTGACATCCTAGGATGCTTTGGTGATAGCTTTTCATAAAGCTTTCTACTGAGGGAGATTTCGTGAGGCTGTTGCTCGAGGGCGGGACGGTGATCGACACGTTCCCGGAGGTCGTCGTACGGCGGAACACCGACGTACTGATCGAGGACGGGCGGATCGCCGCGGTCGGGCCGGGACTGGGGGCGGACGCCGAGGTGATCGATGCGCGGGAGCGGATCGTGTTGCCCGGGTTCGTGGACACCCATCGGCATCTATGGCAGACGGCACTGCGCGGGGTCGCGGTCGACGCCGGCCTCGGAACGTACTTCGAGCGCGTGCTCGGGTCGTACGGTTCGCGGTTCCGGGCCGAGGATGTTGCTGCGGGCAACATCGTTGGGGCGCTGGAGTGCCTGGACGCCGGGATCACCACGGTGCAGGACTATTCCCATGTGCAGCGCACGCCCGATCACGCCGACGCTGCGCTGGACGCGCTGGAACGGAGCGGTATCCGGGCCGTGTTCGGGTACGGGCCGTCGCCGTTGAGCGGTGGTGCGGTGGACCCGGGGGAGATGCGGCGGATCATGGCGCGCCGGTCCGCGCGGCTCGGGCTGGCGGTGGCGGCGATCGGGCCGTCGTTCGCACCGTTCGAGACCGTACGGGCAGACTGGGAGCTGGCGGATTCGCTCGGGATGCCGGTGGTGGTACACCTCAGCAGCAGCTCCGACACGCCGGACCCCGTGACGCGACTGCGGGACGCCGGGCTGGCGCGGCCGAACACGTTGTACGTACACGGCAACAACCTGCCCGACGCCGAGTTGAAGGTGATCGCGGAGACCGGGGCGGCGGTGTCGGTGACGCCGACGGTCGAGGCGCGGATGGAGATGGGCCAACCGCTGGCGCCACGTCTCCGCGCGGCCGGGGTCGACTTCAGCCTCGGAATCGATGTCGTGACGACGTCCGGCGGCGACATGTTCCGGGCGATGCACGAGGTACTTGCCCTTGGCTACAACACCTTCACCGCCGCCGAGGTTCTCCAGCTGGCAACGTACGCCGGCGCCCAGGCCCTCGGTCTCGCCGACGTCGGGTCCCTTGCTATAGGCAACCAGGCCGACCTGATCCTGCTCCGCGCCACGGACGTCAACCTTGCCGGCGGCCTGCACGACCCTGTGGCCACCGTGGTGACGTCGGCCCACCCCGGCAACGTGGACACGGTCCTGGTAGCCGGCGCCCCGGTCAAGCAGAACGGCCGAATCACCAGCACCTCGCTACCAGGAGCCCTGACAGCCCTGGCCAACTCAACCGCCCACCTCACCGCTTGAGGAGAGCGCGGAGTGCCGTGGTGATCTCCTCGGGGGACTCTTCGGCCATGAAGTGGCCGGCTGTGGTGGTTCGGTGCTGGAGGTCGGTGGTCCAGTTCTTCCAGCGGGCGGCGGCGTCGAAGCCCAGTGCCGCGCCCCAGTCCTGCTGGATCACCGTGACCGGCATCCGGAGTTTGTTGCCGGTGGCAAGGTCGTCCTCGTCGTGGGTGACGTCGATCGTGGCCGACGCCCGGTAGTCCGCCACGATCGACGGTACGGCGTTCCGCGACGCCTTCAGGTACTCCGCGCGCACGTCCGCCGGGATCGCCGCCGGGTCGTTCGCCCACAGGTCCAGGAAGTACCCGAAGAACTCGTCCGGCGCGGCCTCGATCATCCGCTCCGGCAACCCGGCCGGCTGCGCCATCAGGTACAGATGGAACCCGACCGCCGCGGTCGTCCCGTGCATGACGTCCCACATGTCCAGCGTCGGCAGTACGTCGAGACACATCAGCTGCGTGACCACGTCCGGATGATCGAGGCCCGCCCGGAACGCCACCAACGCGCCGCGATCATGCCCGACCAGCGCGAACCGTGAATGCCCGAGCGCGGCCGCCACCGCCACCACGTCCGCCGCCATCGCCCGCTTGGAATACCCGTCCAGCGGTTTCCCGCTCTCGCCGTACCCGCGCAGATCCGGGCAGATGACGGTGTGCTCCGCGGCAAGCTCCCGCGCCACGTGACGCCACATCAGGTGCGTCTGCGGAAACCCGTGCAGCAACACCACCGGCGTACCCGATCCCCCGACAGCTACGTTCAGCTCGATGTCATCCACCCCGCGCACGCGGACGTACTCGAATCCTTCGATCTTCATGCCACCCAGCGTCGCGCCGGCCGATGAGCATTCGATGAGCGCTACCGTGGCCGGGTGGAGTTCGGGGTGCTCGGTCCGGTGGTGGCCTGGGATCGCGAGCCGGTCGATCTGAAGGGGCCGCGGCATCGGGCCGTGCTCGCCCGGCTGATCGTCGCGCGCGGTCGGGTCGTGCCGGCGAACGTGCTGGTCGACGACCTCTGGCCCGATCCGCCGGACGGTGCGTTGAGCTCGTTGCGGACGTTCGTGGCCGCGCTCCGTCGTGCGGTCGAGCCCGACCGTCCACCACGTGCGCCTGCCCGGTTGCTGGTCACCGAGGGGCCCGGGTATGCGCTCCGGACCGGCAACGTCGACGCGTGGCGGTTCGAGGCGGCAGTCCGGTCCGAGCTGCCCGCGGAGCGGTTGCTGCCGGAACTCCTGGCCGGGTTGGAGCTGTGGCGCGGTCCGGCGTACGCCGAATTCGCCGACGAACCGTGGGCGCTGGCCGAGCGCGCCCGGCTGACCGAGCTTCGGCTCCAGGCTGTCGAGCGTGTGGCGGGCGCGCGCTTGGAGCTGGGCCTTGCGGCGGAGGCGGTGCCGGACCTTGACGCGCATGTCACCGAGCACCCGTGGCGCGAGGACGCCTGGCGGCTGCTCGCGCTGGCGCTGTACCGGAGCGATCGGCAAGGGGACGCGCTCGCCGTACTGCGTCGTGCCCGCGAGACTCTCGTAGGTCAGCTCGGTGTCGATCCCGGTCCCGCGCTGAGCCGGCTGGAGAGCGACATCCTCAACCAGGCAACGCATCTCGCCCCGAATGTGTGGGCGGAAACGGCTGCGGCCTACGACCGGGCCGTCGGCGGAACCCGGGCCCGGATCGAGTCCACGGTCGGCCTGCTCCGCAACCTCGCGGTCACCGGAGGCGGTGGACTCGAAGCCGCACGCCGCCACCGCCTCGCCGCGATCAAGGCCGCGGAGGAGCTCGCTGATCCCGATCTCACCGCCCGGGTGATCGGCGCGTACGACGTACCCGCGATCTGGACCCGTTCCGACGACGAGGCGCAGGCCGCCGCGATCGTGGCCGCCGCGGAGCGCGTACTGCCGACGCAGGACCACCCGAGCATCCGCGCCCGGCTACTCGCCACGATCGCGCTCGAGTCCCGCGGGTCCCGGGAGGCCGGCCCTCGCGAGGCCGCCCTCGAAGCCGAGCAACTCGCGCGCGGACTCGACGATCCCGCACTGCTGGCGTTCACGTTGAACGGCGTCTTCATGCAGACCTGCTATCGCACCGGCCTCGCACCGGAACGAGACGCGATCGGCGCGGAACTCGTCACGCTGTCGCAGCGCCACAACCTCTTTACCTATGAGGTTCTCGGCCATCTGATCCGTCTGCAGTCGGCCTGCGCACGCGCCGACCACACAGCAGCCGACGAACATGCCGCAGCCGCCGACGCGCTGTCCGCGCGGCATGAGCTTCCACTGGTCGCCGTCTTCACCCGCTGGTACGGCGCTCTGCGCGAAGACACTCCCGATGCGTATCGCTTGGCAGCTGAACTGCTCGACGGTGCGGGGATGCCGGGGTTGAGCGATGGCCTCCTTCCGTTGGCGTTGGCCGCGTACGCCGTACGGCACAACGAACCGGTGCCCGAGGTGGAGTATCAGCCGACGCCCGGGCTGCTTCTCGAGGCGCAATGGTGCCTGACTGCTCGCGTCGCCAGGCAGTCCGGAGACGAAGAGCTGTTGAAGAAGGCGCAGACGACGCTTGCCCCCGCAGCGAACGAGCACGCAGCCGGCAGCGGCTTACTGACCTTCGGCCCGGTCGCCGACTACCTGCGTTAGAGATCCTCGGGCGAGCCGCTCTCGGACTTCCGGTCGGCCTGCACCCGCAGCTCGTAGTGCGACCGATGCGCAGTCCCGCGGTAGCCCTCTTCGTACGCCGCAAGCGCCCCCGCCACCCCGGATCCCCGCCCGTTCCGCCGAGCCCAGGAAGCGAACCAGCTCAACCCGCCGACCACCACCACGAGACCCGCAAGGAACACGACGTAGGCCATGCGCTCCACGGTACCGGGCCCCCAGGCGCAGTCCGCAAGGCGGACTAGAGGTCGAGGCTCCAGTCGTTGCAGCGCATCCAGTGGCCCTTCGGGTACTCGAAGTCGCGCTCGCCAAGTGCCGTGAACCCGGCCTTGCGGCACAACGCGTTGGACGCGGTGTTGGCCACCCCGGGGTACGCGTGCAAGGTCCGGTGTGAGCCCGCGGCGGCCGCGACCTTCGCCACCTCGTGCACCGCGTCCGTGGCCAGTCCGCGCCCCTGGAACTCTGGCAGGATCGCCCAGCCCGTCTCCCAGACGGTCTCGTCGCCCTCGGTGTGTTCCCAGTACCCGATCGAGCCGGCGCGCTCACCGGCGGCGGTGAGGATGACGAACATCTGCCCGGTGAAGGCGTTCTCGACGTACTTGCGATGCCGCTCCTGCAACTTCCCGGGTGTCTCCGGACCACCGAGGTACGCCGTCATCTCGGGCGTGTTGCAACGCTCGAGCAACCCGAAGTCCTGCTCGGTCCAACTGACCAGCGTCACCATGTACTCAGTACATCAGCGGCCACCGACAGGCTCAGCCGGGGCGGTGGGCGCGGAAGGCGAGGGCGTGTGGGATGTCGGGGCCGGCGGGCTCGTCGAAAAGGTCGACGGTCAGGCCGCTTCTGATGATGGCGTTCAGGTAGTCGGTCAGGGTGAGGTGGGACATGCCGATGCGGCGGCGGATGCCGTCCATGCCCCACCAGGGCATGTCGGTGTGCCAGCCGGTCTGCCGGTACGTCGGATGGACGATCCGGCGGCCGTCCTCCTCGTAGACGACATGCGGCCCGTTGAAGCATGGGTGTACGCCGTACGCGACGAGCACACCACCGGGCCGCAGTACCCGCGCCGCTTCCCGCAGGACCGCGCCGAAGTCGTCGACATCGGTCGAGATCCACATCGAGATCGCAGTGTCGAAGGACTCGTCGGCGAACGGCAAGGCCGCCGCGTCACCGTGGAACAAGGAACCGTCGGTGCGCATCCGGGCCCGGCGCAGCTGGTCGATCGAGAAGTCGAGGCCGACGACCGAGCGGCCGCTGGCGCGGATGCTCTCGAAGTTCCTGCCGGTCCCGCAGCCAATGTCCAGACAGGGGCCCGAACCCGGCCCGAGCAGCTCCAGCAGCCCTGGCTGATGCGGCGGCGCGTCCGCCCCGAACCGCTCGTCGTACCAGTCCGCCAGACCGTCGTACCGAGCCCGCATCCAGCCTCCCCAGGTAAGGTCTCACTCTACCGAAGGAGCCCGCTTTAGGTCGGGGAAGACACCTACGGGTAAGCTTTGCCGACGTTCTCTTTGAGTTTGGATGGTCCGACGTGGGTTCCGTTATCAAGAAGCGCCGTAAGCGTATGGCGAAGAAGAAGCACCGCAAGCTGCTGAAGAAGACGCGGGTGCAGCGCCGCAAGCTCGGCAAGTAGTCCGGCACGTACTGTTCTGCCGCGCCCGGTCCGGCTGGGGGTAGCTCGTGGCACAGGTGGTGATGGTGACCGGCGTCTCCCGGGACGCCGGTGCTCGTTGTGCCCGGAGACTGGCCGAGGACCCGTCGATCGGCACCGTGATCGGTGTCGACGTCGTTCCGCCGCGCGCGGAGCTCGGCCGGGTCCGGTTCGTCCGGGCCGACATCCGTAACCCGGTGATCGCCAAGGTGATCGCCGCCGAGGATGTCGACACGGTCGTACACACCGGCGTGGTGGCCACTCCTGGCAGCGCCGGCGGCCGGTCGTCGATGAAGGAGATCAACGTCATCGGCACCATGCAGCTGCTCGCGGCGTGCCAGAAGGCGCCGGGCGTGGCCAAGCTGGTGGTGAAGTCCTCGACCACGGTGTACGGCGCGGGTCCGCGGGACCCGGCGATGTTCACCGAGGAGATGGCGCCGCGGGCGATCCACCACCACGGGCTGAGCAAGGACGCCGTCGAGGTCGAGGGGTACGTCCGCGGATTCGCCCGGCGCCGCCCGGACGTCTGCGTCTCCACGCTCCGGATGGCGAACTGGATCGGCCCGAAGACCGACTCCCCGATCACCCGCTACTTCGGCCTGCCCGTCGTACCGACCGTCTTCGGGTACGACGCGCGCCTGCAGTTCCTGCACGAGGACGACGGCGTCGAGGCGATCCACCACGCGACGGTCGACGACCTGCCCGGGACCTTCAACCTGGCCGGGGACGGCGTGTTGTCGCTGTCCCAGGCGATCCGCCGGCTCGGCCGCCCGACGTTGCGGCTGCCCTCGTTCACCGCGTCCAGTACGGCGGCCGTCGTACGGCGCGCCCGGCTGGCGGACTTCTCGCCGGACCAGATCACCTTCCTGACGTACGGGCGCGGCGTGGACACCACGCGGATGCGCACCGAGTTCGGGTTCGAGCCGAAGTACACGACCGCGGAGGCCTTCGACGACTTCCGCAGGTCGCTCGGCACCGGCGCGATGACCCGCGCCGCCGGCCTGCTGAGCGCCGGACTGGGGGCGTTGCGTGGCTGACGCGGACGTCATCCCGATCGGCTCCGGCGGCCGCCCCGGCCGCGGTAACCGCCGAACCACCCCGTCAGCAGCCGCTCGCGCACTGGCCGGCGACCGGGCCCGCCCGAAGAAGAGCCGGAAGCAGCCTGTCGAGGAGACGGTAGAGCCTGTCGTCGAGGCGCCGGCGTACACCGAGGAACGACCGACCGAGGCGAGCTTCGACTTCGTCGGGCTCGAGCGGGCGGTACGCGGGTTGTTCGGGGCGGACGGGGAGCGGCGGGTCGCGGAGTGGCTGGCGTTCCTGCGGCGGCGGCTGACGGGGGAGTACGAGCTCGACGAGTTCGGGTACGACGCCGACCTGAACGACCAGGTGCTGCTGCCGATGCTGCGGCCGATGGTGGAGAAGTGGTTCCGGGTCGAGGTGCGCGGGATCGAGAACATCCCGTCCGACGGCAGCGCGCTGATCGTCGCGAACCACTCCGGCACGATGCCGCTCGACGGCCTGGTCACCCAGGTCGTGGTGGCGGACCACACCGGCCGTCCGCTGCGTACGCTCGCCGCGGACCTGGTGTTCCAGACCCCGTTCGTCGGCGAGCTGTCCCGCAAGGGCGGCGCCACCCTCGCGAACAACGACGACGCCGAGCGCCTGCTCCGCCAGGGCAACCTGGTCGGCGTCTGGCCGGAGGGCTTCAAGGGCCTCGGGAAGCCGTTCTCCGAGCGGTACAAGCTGCAGCGGTTCGGCCGCGGCGGGTTCGTCAGCGCGGCGATGCGGACCGGCGTACCGATCGTGCCGTGCTCGATCGTCGGCGCCGAGGAGATCTATCCGCTGGTCGGCAACATCGCGTCGCTGGCCCGGCTGCTCGGCGTCCCGTACATCCCGGTGACGCCGTTCTTCCCGCTGCTCGGCCCGCTCGGCCTGATCCCGCTGCCGTCGAAGTGGCTGATCGAGTTCGGCGAACCGATCCGGACCGACGACTTCGCCGAGGGCGCCGCGGACGACCCGATGCTGGTCTTCAACGTCACCGACCAGGTCCGCGAGACCATCCAGCAGACCCTGTACACGCTGCTCATGCAGCGCCGCAGCGTCTTCTTCTGAACGACGGCCCCACGCGAAAGGCCCCCGGCGGACTGCTCTGCCGGGGGCCTTCGCACAACTGTTGCCTGCTACTTCCAGGGTGGAAGCAGGGTCTTGAGGACACCGGGCAGGTCGATCAGCGGGGTGGTCGGGAACGGCCACGGCCACGCCGGTGTGGTCGGGGTCAAGGTGGAAGGCAGCACCGTGGGCGTCGCAATCGGCGAGTTCGACGACGACGGCTTGGGTGGCGTCTTCAGGGCGGTCGGCGGCGGAGTGTTGGACTCCTGGACGATCGTCGTGTTCGGCACATTGGTCGGCGCGGTGCTGGGCTGCAGCGAGGTCGAGTCGACCGGGGTCGGGATCGTCGTCGAGGCCTTACTCGTCGACGACGCCTGGACCGGATCGCTCGGCCCGGTCGCGCCGGGGGAGGTGCGGTTCGGTTTGTTCGAGCCGGTGCTCGGCGCACCGGACGCCGGCTTCGGTGCGTCGCACTTCGGGCAGGCGGCCGCGGCATGGCCGGCCAGCTGCTCGATGGTGGCGAACGCCTCGACTCCGGACTTCAGCGACTCGGGCGGCAGTTGCGGCGCGAGCTCACCGAGAGCCTGGCGGGCGCTGGTGATGAACGTCGTGATCGCCGTGATCGAACTCTGGTCGCTGTTCTGCTGGTACGACGCGAGCAGTCTGGACACGCCCTGACGGGCCTGCTTCGAGAAGTCGTCCAGGGTCGCGTTGATGGTGTCCACCGAGCCGCCGCTGGTGGCCAGCTCCTGGACTTCGGACAGTCGGGTCTGGCATGTTCGAGATCGCGCCGGCCGCGGGAGTCGTCGCCGACACCCACATTGGTCGCCACATTCTCGATGCTGCGTTTCATCCCGTACAACGTGTCGCCGGGCATCGCCTGCTGGGCGGCGGCGGCAGAACCGATGCCACCTCCCAGCAACACGAGCGCAGCGGTCGATGCCACCAGCCGGATCCTCCGGCTCTGGCGACGGCGGATATCTGTCACGGACGCGCCAACGTCCTCGCTACCCGGCGGGTCGTCCGAGTCGTCTGGTGCGGTGTGCACCGTCAGTTGAGTCGCAGTGGTCGCCGCCCGCGCCGCCGCCTGCTCCATCAGGCGGTGCCGCAGCTCGGCACTGAACTCGGGTCGCGGTGCTACTGCGCCGGCGGTCCTCAGCCGTCCGACCAGTTCCACAGCTTCCAGCAACTCTGGATCGTCGCCCAGTCGCGCGGAGTGACGGGGCCCGTGATCGATGGCGTGCGCGAATGACTCCGCGCGCGCTCGAGCCCTGTGTAGGTCACTCATGAGTTCTCGTTCTCCTCAATGGCCAGTCGGGGTCACCGACAGGTCCTCACCAGGCAAACGAGGTAACTCCCTGACGGGTTACGAAAGACGTTCGTTGTCATCCGCCTCATCTCAAGTCCTTGGGGATAACCTTCGCCAAGTGCCGTACGGCCCTCAGTTGCAGTTGCTTGACGGCGCCTTCGGACTTCTCCAGCGCCTTGGCCGTCTCGGCGATCGACAAGCCGGCGAAGAACCTCATCGTCAGGCAGTCGCGCTGTTCGTCGGGCAGGCCGGCCACCGCGTCCCGGAGCACCTCGGCGGTGGCCGCGGCCAGCACGTCGATCTCCGGGCCCTCGGTCTGCCGGTCGTGGGTCTCGATCTCGTCGGTGACCACTTCGAGCCGGACCCGCCCGGACTTGTAGTGGTCGGTGATCAGGTTCCGGGCGATCGTTACCAGCCAGGCTCCGAAGTCCCGGCCCTGCCAGCGGAACGAGTCCAGCGCGCGGAGTGCCCGCACGAAGGTCTCGCTGGTCAGGTCCTCGGCGAGTGCCGACGACGACACCCGGGCGTAGATGTAGCGATAGACGGTGAGCGAGTACTCGTCGTACAGCTCACCGAAGGCACCGACGTCCCCGGCCTGGGCGCGATCGACGAGCTCAGCACGTCGCATCCCGTCCGGGCTTGGTTCCGGCGTGGTCAAGTTGTCTCCCCGTTCGACTGACACGTCGTTCGACACATCCGCGAATGGCCTCAGTGACTCTGGGACAGCACCGAACGTTACTGCTCATGCACGGGCTGTCAACAGGCTGGGGCGTGCCGCCTTCCGTCCGGTCCGAAGCTTGCGTGAATGCGCCAGCGGACCGCGTCCGCCGATGACGGAGCAGCCTGCTGTCGGGGTTGGTACATCGCGCATGAGGGTCCCCGCGCGGACGGGTTTCTGCAGTGTGAGGTTCAGCAGAAGCTCGCTCGCGAAGTCACCTGTATATCGGTGGTCACGCTCTGCTGCAACCGTTCCGAGCAAACCCGGTCGGTCCTCAGGAGAATCCCGGCCGTGACAGACTCGCCTGGTGAACGTGAATTTCGCGGACATCCTTCGTGACACAGCGCAACGTCATGGCGATCGTCCCGCGCTGGTCGACGCCGACCGGCGGCTGACCTGGAGCGAGCTCGACGAGGCCGTCGACCGGACCGCGCGGGGGCTCGCCGCGGCCGGCCTGGTGCCCGGCTACCGGGTCCTGCTCCTGGTTGCCAACAGCATCGAATTTGTCACGTCCTACCTGGGCGTTCTTCGCGCCGGGCTGGTCGCCGTACCGCTGAACACCGGACTCACCAGACCCGAGGTGGCGACCGTCGCGGCGCACTCCGGAGCCCGGCTGGCGATCGCCGACGCGGTCCTCGCGGACCGCGTCGAGGGCGTCCGGACGGTCGCCCCGGACGAGCTCCAGGGTGACGTTCCGTTACCGCCGCCGATCGATCCCGAGTCGCTCGCGGTCCTGCTGTACACGTCCGGAACCAGTGGAGATCCGCGGGCCGCGATGCTCACCCATCGGGCACTTTCGGCGAACGTACGGAACCTCAGCGAGCTCGGCGAGGACCGGATGGGGCCCGAGGACGTGGTGCTCGGGGTGCTGCCGATGTTCCACGCGTTCGGCCTGAACGCGGTCCTCGGCTGGACCGTCGCGACCGGCGCCGCGCTGATCGTCGAGCGCCGCTTCGACCCCGAGCAGACCCTGGAGCTGATCGGGCGGTACGGCGTGACGCGCCTGCCGCTCGCACCGCCCGCCCTGAACGCACTGCTGACCCGCCCGGACCTGCGCTCCGCGCTGAAGACGGTCAAGGTCGTCCTGACCGGCGCCTCCACGCTCGACCGTACGCTCGCGGACCGCTTCGAGCAGGCGAGCGGGCTGTACGTCCACCAGGGGTACGGGCTGACCGAGGCGTCCCCGGGTGTCACCACGACCCTCGGCGAGGCCGCGCCGAAGCCCGGATCGGTCGGCCGCCCGCTGCCGAACGTCGAACTCCGGATCGCCGACGAGCAGGGCGAGGACGTCGAGGGCGACGACCCCGGCGAGATCCTGATCCGCGGCGGCAACCTGTTCTCCGGCTACTGGCCGGACGGCGTGGACGGCCCGGACGCGGAGGGCTGGTACCGGACCGGCGACGTCGGGTACCTGGACGCGGACGGCGACCTGTTCCTGGTCGACCGCCTCCGCGAGCTGATCATCGTGTCCGGTTTCAACGTCTTCCCGAGCGAGGTCGAGGACGTCCTGGTCGCGGCGCCGGGGGTCCGCGAGGCGGCGGTGATCGGCGTACCGTCGGAGGAGACCGGCGAGGCCGTGAAGGCGTTCGTCGTACCGTTGCCGGACACATCGGTCGACGTCGCAACGGTCCGCGAGTACGCCGAGGGCCGGCTGGCGCGGTTCAAGAGCCCGGTCGACATCGAGGTGGTCGACCACCTGCCGCACTCGGTCACCGGCAAGGTCGCGAAGGGCCGGCTCCGGGAGGGCGGCCGATGAGTCGCGTGGTGATGTACGGGAAGCCGGGCTGTCACCTGTGCGACGACGCCCGGGAGATCATCCGGGCGGTCTGCGCCGAGGCGGGCGTGGAGTGGAGCGAGGTCGACATCACGCAGGATGACCGCCTGTTCACGGAGTACGGCGAACAGATCCCGGTCACCTTCGTGGACGGCAAGCAGCACGACTTCTGGCGTGTGGACCCCGCCCGACTGCGAAAAGCGCTGATGAGGTAGGGCTCACTTCCACCGATTTTGTTCTCACGTTCACAAGCTCCTAGAGTAAGAGAGCCGCCGGCCGTCAGACCGCGGTGAACCAACCGCTCCCAGGAGAATTGTGACGCGTGCCAGCAGCCGTCGCCCCGGCCCGCCGACGAGAACCGAACGCGGCATCCCCGAGGCGACTGTCGCGCGCTTGCCGGTCTACCTGCGGGCCCTGACCGCGCTCTCCGACGGTGGCACCGCCACCGCGTCGAGCGAGGACCTGGCGACCGCGGCCGGGGTGAACTCCGCGAAGCTCCGCAAGGACCTGTCCTACCTGGGGTCGTACGGCACCCGCGGCGTCGGCTACGACGTCGAGTACCTGCGCTACCAGATCGCCCGCGAGATCGGCGTCACCCAGGACTGGGCGGTCGTCATCGTCGGGATCGGAAACCTCGGCCACGCGCTGGCGAACTACTCCGGCTTCGGGACCCGCGGCTTCCGGATCGTCGCGCTGCTGGACGCCGACCCGAACCTGGTCGGCGAGCGGATCGGCGACATGGAGGTCCGCGACTTCGCCCAGCTCGAGGACATCGTGAAGGCCGACCGGGTTTCGATCGGGGTCATCACCACCCCCGCCGGTCCGGCCCAGGAGGTGTGCGATCGGCTGGTCGCCGCCGGTGTCACCAGCATCCTGAACTTCGCGCCCGTGGTGCTGTCCGTGCCCGACGGCGTCGACATCCGCAAGGTGGACCTCTCGATCGAGCTTCAGATCCTGGCGTACCACGAACAACGAAAGTCCGGAGAGGCGGCGCTCCCCCAGGTGCCCGAACTACCAGCGATGAACGGCCTGACGGACTTCCCGAGTGTCGGGGGAGGTGTCGGCGCATGAGCTATCTGGTTGTCGGCATCAGTCACCGGTCCGCTGCGATCGACGTTCTCGAGCGGGTCGCGCTGGACGCGGAGGCCGCGACCAAGCTCGGGCTCCAGGTCCGGAACTCGGCCGCCGTCGCGGAGTCCGCGGTCGTTGCCACCTGCAACCGCACCGAGGTGTACGCAACCGTCGACCGGTTCCACGCCGGGATGGACGAGGTCACCGCGATCCTGTCCGACGTCACCGGCGTACCGCTGCTCGACCTCGCCGAGCACCTGTACGTGCACTTCGAGGAGGGCGCGGTCGCGCACCTGTTCCAGGTCGCGGTCGGGCTGGACTCGATGATCGTCGGCGAGAGCCAGATCCTCGGCCAGCTCAAGGAGACATTGCGGGCCGGCCAGGACAACGAGACCATCGGTACCGACCTGAACGCCCTGTTCCAGCACGCGTTGCGGGTCGGCAAACGGGCCCGTACCGAGACCGGGATCGACGCGGCCGGCCGCTCGGTCGTCTCGGCCGGGCTGGAGGCGGTCGGCGGGACCGAAGGCCGCCGGGCGCTGATCGTCGGCGCCGGCTCGATGGCCTCTCTCGCCGCGCAGACCCTGATGAACAACGGCGCGCGCAGCGTGACCGTTGCCAACCGCAACTACGATCGCGCGGTCGCGCTGACCGACCGGATCGGCGGTACGGCGATCCGGCTCGCCGACGTACCGGACGCGCTGAAGGACGCCGATCTGCTCGTCTCGTGTACCGGCGCCCGCGGTGTGGTGATCACCGAGGAGATGATCCGGAACGCCGCCGGCGACCGGCCCCTCGGCGTACTCGACGTCGCCCTTCCGCGCGACGTCGCGCCCGAGGCGGCCCGGATCCCCGGCGTCACGCTGATCACGCTGGCCGACCTGGTCGGTACGGCGGGCGGCAGCGAGGCCGACATCGACGAGGTCCGGCGGATCGTCGGCGAGGAGACCGGAGCGTTCGAGGCGACCCGGCGGGCCGCGTCGGTGGCGCCGACCGTGGTGGCGCTGCGGGCGATGGCGAGCTCACTGGTCGACCAGGAACTTGCCCGGCTCGAGCGCCGGCTGCCGGACCTCGACGAGCACGAACGGCACGAAGTCGAGCGGACCATCCACCGGGTCGTCGACAAGGTGCTGCACAACCCGACCGTCCGGGTGAAGGAACTCGGCGGCGATCCGGGCGGACCGACGTACGCCGACGCGCTGCGGCAACTGTTCGCACTCGACCAGGCGGCCGTGGACGCGGTCACCACGCCGAAGGGTGGTGAGCAGGCATGATCATCCGGCTCGGGACGCGCCGCTCCAAGCTGGCGACCGCACAGGCGACGCTGGTCGCGGACGCCCTGCGGAACCTCGGTCACGAGGTCGAGCTGATCCCGATCTCGACCACCGGCGACGTGGACAAGGTGTCCCCGGTCGAGCAGATCGGTGGGACCGGCATCTACGTCAGCGCGCTCCGGGACGCGTTGCTGGCCGGCGAGATCGACATCGCCGTGCACTCGCTGAAGGATCTTCCGACCGCGCCTGTCGACGGCCTGGTGATCGGCGCGATCCCGGTCCGCGAGGACCCGCGCGACGTACTCGTCGCCCGCGACGGGCTGACGCTCGGTGAGCTGCCGCACGGTTCGGTGATCGGTACCGGTGCGCCACGCCGGACGGCGCAGCTCGACGCGCTCGGGCTGGGCGTCGAGTGCACCGGGATCCGCGGCAACGTGGACACCCGGATCGGACTGGTTGCCGACGGCAAGGTCGATGCGGTGGTACTGGCCCGGGCCGGGCTGGCACGGTTGGGCCGGCTCGACGAGGTGACCGAGACGCTCGACCCGATCCAGATGCTGCCGTCGCCCGGACAGGGCGCGCTGGCCGTCGAGTGCCGCGCGGACGACACCGACGTACTGGCCGCGCTGGCACCGCTAGAGGACGCGGCCACCCGCGCGGCGGTCACGGCGGAGCGGCAGTTGCTGGCCACCCTCGAGGCAGGATGCACGGCTCCGGTCGGCGCGCTGGCCGAGGTGGTCGAGGGTGAGGACGGCCCGGAGCTGTGGCTGCGGGGCGCGCTCGGCCAGGAGGACGGTGTCCGGCGGCTCTCCGCGAACGGGCCGGTCGACGACCCGGCGGGCCTCGGCAGAGCGCTGGCGAACGAGTTGCTGGAGCGAACATGACAGCGGCGCAGGGCACAAGCACGGCCCACAAGAAGGCCCAGAAGACGGCCCACAGGACGAGCACCAAAACGACGAGGGCGAAGGCAGACGTGAGCGCGAAGACAGCAGCCGCCACCGCGGCACCGCAGAAGGCCGCGACCAGTACCGTCAAGCAGACCAGACCGCTCGGCCATGTCACGTTCGTCGGCGTCGGTCCTGGTGACCCGGCGCTGCTGACGCTGGCCGGCCGGGACGTGCTCGCCAACGCCGACGCGGTCGTTGTCGAAGGCCCCGAACACGACGCCTTCCTGAACTTCTGCAAGGCCGGCGTCGAGGTCGTGGACGGCTCCGGCGCCGAGGGCAGCCGGGCGCTCCGCGTCGCGGCCCGCGCGCGGCTCGTGGTGAAGACCGCGAAGACAGCCGCGAACGTGGTCCGCCTGCTGAGCGGCGACCCGTTCACCTTCTCCAGCGGCGCCGAGGAGGCCGCCGCGTGCAAGAAGGCGGGCATCGGGTTCAACGTCGTCCCGGGGGTCAGCGAGGTGAGCGCGGTTCCGACGTACGCCGGGATCCCGCTGACCATGAAGGGCGACCGTGAGGTCACAGTCATCGACCTCGCGGAGAACAAGCTCGACCTGACCCGCCTGCAGCCGAAGCAGACCCTGGTCCTGCTGAACGCGTCCGACGTGTTGAAGGAGACCGTCGCCGGGCTGATCGAGGCCGGCTTCGACGCCGCCACTCCGGTCGCCGTCACCGTCGGCGGTACGACCACCTCGCAGACCAGCGTCGTCGGCACGCTCGAGACGATCGTCGCCGACCTGCGTACCGCGAAGGTCACCGGCGAGGCCGTGGTCGTCGTCGGTGCCGTGGTCGAGCAGCGTGAGTCGCTGTCCTGGTTCGAGACCAAGCCGCTGTTCGGCTGGCGGATCCTGGTCCCGCGGACCAAGGACCAGGCCGGCCCGTTGATGGACCGGCTGCGCCGGTACGGCGCGATGCCGGAAGAGGTACCGACGATCTCCGTCGAGCCTCCGCGGAACCCGCAGCAGATGGACAAGGCGATCCGCGGTCTGGTCGAGGGCCGCTACGAATGGGTCGCGTTCACCTCGGTCAACGCGGTGAAGGCGGTCCGGGAGAAGTTCGACGAGTACGGGCTGGACGCGCGGGCGTTCTCCGGGCTGAAGATCGCCGCCGTCGGCGACAAGACCGCCGAGGCGATCGGTGCCTGGGGCATCCGTCCGGACCTGGTCCCGTCCGGTGAGCAGTCCGCCGCCGGACTGGTCGAGGACTGGCCGCCGTACGACGCGCTGCTGGACCCGATCAACCGGGTCTTCCTGCCGCGCGCCGACATCGCCACCGAGACCCTGGTCGCGGGCCTCACCGATCTGGGCTGGGAGGTCGACGACGTGACCGCGTACCGGACCGTCCGGGCCGCCCCGCCGCCCGCGCCGACCCGCGAGGCGATCAAGTCCGGCAAGTTCGACGCGGTCGTGTTCACCTCGTCGTCCACGGTCCGGAACCTGGTCGGCATCGCCGGCAAGCCGCACGCGTCGACGGTGATCGCGGTGATCGGCCCGGCCACGCTGAAGACCGCCGAGGAGCACGGCCTGCGGGTCGACGCGATGGCCGAGTCGCCGTCGGTCGAGGAGCTCGCCGACGCCCTGGCCCGGTTCGGTGCAGACCGTCGTGACACCATGGTGGAGGCCGGTGAGCCGGTCACCCGTCCGTCCGAGCGTCGCTCGGGATCTCGTCGGAAGAGCTGAGTTTCATGCCTGGTGGTTTCCCGGAGGTCAGGCCGCGGCGGCTTCGGTCGTCGGCGGCGGTACGCCGGCTGGTCGCGGAGACGACCATCGAGCCGCGGCAGCTGATCCTGCCGATGTTCGTCCGGGAGGACGCCCGGGAGCCGATCCCGATCCGGTCGATGCCGGGCGTCGTCCAGCACACCCGGGACACCGCGCGGAAGGCGGTCGCGGAGGCCGCTCAGCTCGGCCTCGGCGGCGTGATGCTGTTCGGCGTCCCCTCGTCCAAGGACGAGGTCGGGTCCGGTGCGCTGGATCCTGAGGGCATTCTCAACGTGGCGATCCGGGACGCGAGGTCCGAGGTCGGGGACTCGCTGCTGGTGATGTCGGACCTGTGCCTGGACGAGTTCACCTCGCACGGGCACTGCGGCGTACTCGACTCTTCTGGCCGCGTGGACAACGACGCCACGCTTGCGATCTACGCCGAGATGGGCGTTGCGCAGGCCACTGCCGGCGCCCATGTCGTCGGCCCGTCCGGGATGATGGACGGCCAGGTCGGTGTCGTACGAGCCGCGCTGGACAAGGCCGGGTTCGTCGACACGGTGATCCTGGCGTACGCCGTGAAGTACGCCTCCGCCTTCTTCGGCCCGTTCCGCGAGGCCGTCGACTCGTCGCTGACCGGCGACCGGAAGACGTACCAGCAGGACAACGCGAACTCCCGCGACGCGATCCGCGAGGTCGACCTCGACATCGCCGAGGGCGCCGACATCGTGATGGTGAAGCCGGCCCTCGCGTACCTCGACATCATCCGCCAGGTCCGCGACCACGTGAACGTCCCGGTCGCGGCGTACAACATCTCCGGCGAGTACGCGATGGTCGAAGCCGCCGCCGCGAACGGCTGGATCAACCGCGACGCCGCCATCCTCGAAACCCTCACCGCCATCCGCCGAGCCGGCGCCGACACGATCCTCACCTACTGGGCGAGCGAAGCAGTCCACCTGCTGAACCACCGCTGAGTGCCGCAGTAGTTCATCGCCCGGACGACTGAAGTACATCTGGCGAGGCCCGTGGACTGCCCCGGCGGGAATTAGTCTGACGCGAGTTCAGTCGCCGGAGAGGAACCGAACCGTGCCGGATCAGCCGTCGAACGATGCCCTGGAACTGCCGGACGAACTCGCGCCGGACCCGGACCTGCGGGCCGCGCGGCACGAGATCCGTGCCGTCGCCGCCGGGCTGCGCGCGGCACTGGCCGACGACGACCACGCAGCCGCTGCCACCGAGGATCTGCCGGTGACGGAGGACGGTCGATGAGCGAGGGGAACCGGGCCGCGGAGCTGGCCGACCAGGTCCTCAACGCGGTGGCCTCGGTCCGCACCAGACTGGGTCGCGCAGTCGGGGCCGCCGAACAACTCGACGCTCATCTGTGGGAGCTCGAGAAGGTGTTCGGCGAACGGCCGGAGTTGCCGAGCGATGAGCCCACCGCGGACGCCCGGCCCAACGAGGCTTCGATCCTGGCTGCGGCGACCAACTATTCGATTGGTGTCGGTCAGCACGCGAGACCCGCGCAGACGCAGGTAGCGAAAGTACGCGATGAACTCGCCGCCGCCGCGAACTCGCTCGCACAGGCCCACGAGTTCCTCGACCAACTCGAGGCGCTGCCCGCCACCTCCGACCAGCAGTCCGGCGAGCGCGGCGCGACGGCCGACGCCCTCGACAAGCAGTCCGGTGAGCGCGGTACGACGGTCGACGCCGGGCAAGCGGCGACGCCGGCGGACCTGCGGGCGCGGTTGACGCGCTTGGAGTCGGCGATCGCGACCGCCGCGTCCGGGGCCGAGCGCACGGCGCAGCGACTCGGCACCGCGCTGCGGAGCGCAGGGCGCATGCAGAAGACGTACGGCGAGCTGGACAGCCGGACTGTCCCGGGAGTCCACGATGCCGCGCAAGTCGTCAACCAGGCCCTCCCGGGGCTCCAGGCCGGCCTCGGCACAACCTCGGCCGCCCATGGACAGGCCGAGCAGGCCGCGACGCTTGCCGGCGACCTGGCGGCCACGATGCGCGCCGCGTCCAACCCGACACCCGCATGCGACCGGCAGGCACCCGCGACCTCCTCCGAGCAGGACCACCGCGACCGAGGCGGAAAAACCCCACGAGACCAGCAACTGAATCGCTAGCGCCGGAGAATTGGCTGGCTGGCTCTGCACCGGCGGCACCAACTTCACCGCGACGGGCCGCGTACCCGGGTAATCACGTGAACGCTGTTGCGGCGTCGCAGCGCGTGATTCGGGCACGATCGTGAGTGCGAGCTGGTTGGTCAAGCCGGTACGTCGTCTCCCCACTGGTCGGCTGGAACCAGCGGCGGACTGGTGCGCGCTGCGGGTACGTCGGCATCACCCCACGGGTCGAGCGGAACCAATGAGCGCGGGTTTGTGCTCGGAACGGGCGCCGCATCCTCGCCCCACGGGTCGAGTGGGACCAGCGACGGGCTGGTGCGAGGTGTGGGCAGGTCGGCGTCACCCCACGGGTCGGGTGAGGTCGGTGGTGGGCTGGTGCAGGGTGTGGGCGCGTCTTCGTCGCCCCCGACGTTGCGCGGGGCTGGTGGCGCGGGGCCTGCGTTCGGGGTGGACGCGTCCTCACCCCAGGGGTCGACCGAGGGGATGAGTGGCTTGTGGACGATGTCTGCGGCTGAGGGTTTGTATCTGCCGGGCGGGATGGACGTGGGGTTCATCCAATTGGGGCGGGTCACCTGGACGACGCCGTCGATGATGCGGATCCGCCAGTGGCCGTGGTGGAGGTCGACATGGTCGCGCTTGCAGAGCAGCGCGAGGTTGGTGATGGCCGTGGGGCCACCGTCGGCCCAGTGGATGATGTGATGGGCTTCCGTTTGGGCGGGTGGGGCTCCGCAGATCACGCAGCCCTTGTCTCGGGCGTTGAGGACGCGGCGCATATGGCGGGTGACGAGGCGTTGGGTGGTGCCGACGTCGAGGGGCTGTGATTTCGAGCCGAGGACGATGGGGAGTACTTCGGCGTCGCAGGCGAGGCGGCGTACGGTCGCGGCGGACAGGCCGTCACCGAAGACCAGCGCGCCGATTCCGTGGCTGTTCGCGTTGGTGGTCGCGGCGACGAGGTCGTCGTAGTCGATGGTGATGCTGATGTGCGGTTTCGGGCCGTGACCGGGAACGCGATCGGTCCCCGCGGGCCTGCGAGCATTCGCGCCGTCGCCTGCAGGCGAGTCGAGGCCGATGCGCGCCGGGGTCTCGGGTGCGCCGTCCTGGGCTGTGCGGTCCGACGGAAAAGGCAGGACGTCGCCATACCCGGAGGCGGGTGGAACGCCGCCGCCGACCGCGGCTTCAGTCCCGGCTTCGGTCTCGACTTCGGTTGGGGCTCGGCCTGCGGAGTTGGGTTGGTCTGTGGAGTTGAGGATGGTGCTGAGGGCGTCGGCTTGGCGTTTGCTCAGGGGGCGAGGGTCGAGTTCGCCGTCAACGGTCTTGCGCGGGCGGGCGAGTGCGTGGATCTGGGTGCGGAGGAGTTCGGCGTTCTCGTTGGCGAGGTATCCCTTGAAGGTGACGCCGTTGGCGGCGGTTTTCAGGGTGAGGGACTCGCGGTCGTAGGCCGCCTTCTCGTCGGGTTCGGGGCCGTCCGGGTCGAGGAGGTTGCGGATCGTGCGGCCTGCGCGGCGCAGTTGTTCCGGGGTGTGGGTGGCGGCCAGGCCGATCAGTTCGCGCTCCGCGACGGCGACGTCTTCTGCCGGGACGGTGTTCGGGACTTGGTCCAGGACCGAGACGATCGCGGCTGCCTGGGCAGGATTCACTCGCCAGCCGCCATCCGCACCGCTCCCGGCGGCAGCACCATCCGCTGCGGGCGCGCCGTCAGCCGCGTTGTCCATGTCGGCAGTTTGCGCAGTAGGAGTGGCCGCGGTAGGAGCGTCCGGCGCCGCGGCGGAAGCGTCGTCCGGTGTGGCGTGGACCGGGTTCTGGAACGGGATGGCCGGGTCCGGCAGGGCCGCGCTGGTGGCGGCGTAGGTCGCGAGGCGGTTGGCTAGATGGACGTCTCGGCGGGCGTCCTTCAGGTCTTGGCGGTAGCGCTCCGACAGCAGGCGGGCGGTGTCGCGGGCACCTAGGTCCTTGGCGTATCCGGATGCGTCCAGCCGTGCGGTCAGCTGCCACTTCAGGGTCTTGAGCCTGGCGCCCTCGGCGACGACCGCGTCGAGAGCCCACAGCGCCTCGCTGTCGCTCATCGACCAGACGGATCGTTCGCCGAGAATCTCCATGCCCACAACTCTAGACACGCCCTCCGACAGTTTCCAACGCCAGAACCCCTTATTTCCAAGGAGATCCAGAAGCGCCGGTTGTCCACAGGTCGCCAGGTCGGTGTGGCCGCACCGATTAGTTGCTCGCAGCAATAAATCTTCTACGCGACTGGTGGGGAGGACCGCAGAGCTGCTTGACTACCGGCATGACGAATTCTCTGGATGCGATCGATGCTCTTCGGGCGGCCGGTGAGGTGGGTGATGCGGAGGCGGTCGGGGCGGTGCTCGCGGACGACGTCGAGTTCCATTCACCGCTCACCGACCGGCTCACGTTCCGGGGCCGGGACGAGGTGGTCGCGTTGCATCGGGATATCTTCGCCGTACTCGAGGACGTCCGCACCGGCGAACCGCTGACGCACGGCGACACCCAGGCGTTCTCGTTCCGGGCGCGGGTCCGGGGCGTCGAGCTCGAGGCAATCAACCAGGTCCGCTGTAACGACCAGGGCAAGATCGCCGAGCTGACCGTCTTCATCCGCCCACTGCCCGCCGTCGCGACCCTGTTCGCAACCCTTCCGCCGCGCGTCTCGGCCCGCCGCCGCGGCCCACTGGTCGGCGCCCTGGTAGCCGGCCTGGCCACACCCCTTGCCCTCGCCTACCGAACCGCAGACCGCCTCGCCCCGCGCTTCCTTTAGAACCCTGGAGGCGAGTCGGAGGGTCGTCAGAGGCGTGACAGGCCGGAGGCTACGAATATGCGGTCTTGGCCTGTGCAGGGGACGGCGTGCGACGTCGACGAAGCCTCCTCCTACGGAGATCTCGTCGCCGACGTGGATCGATGCCGGCTCACTCGGTGCGTAGTTGCAGGAGTTGGCGGCCGGGGGTGCGGCCGGTCAGGTAGACCCGGAGGCCTTCGGGGGTGAGGTTGCCGCCCAGGTAGGTGTACTGCTCGCCCGGGTCCATGGGGACTCGGGTCGCGCCGTTGCCCGGGCCGAAGACGATGCGGTCGTTGCCGACGGTGTAGGTGCCGGTCCCGGACGCGAGCTGGTAGTTGCCTGAGGCATCCAACGACTCGACGCCGGTCAGCGTTCCGCCGGGGCGGAAGCAGAGTTCGACGGCGTACCGGGTTTCGTCGCCGGTGAACGCGAAGGAGACGTCGAAGCCGTTCGGCACTTCCTCGACCCGTACGCCGGTGCGCAGCGCGCGGTACTGCCGCGGTCGGTTCTCGAAGTCCATCGACGAGTAGAACCGCCCGTCCGGCGACAGGGGGTAGTTCCCGGCTGGTTGGCGGTGTTGCGGCGGCAGCGGGAGGTGGTACGGCGCCCGTACCTCCTGCTGGAGTTCGAACGTACTCGGGCCGGTGCGATGCAGTCCGTCGGCGCGGAAGTGGCCGGTGCCGAAGAACTGTGGCGACAACCGCACCGAGTCGAGGATCGCCGCGCCGTTGCGGAGCTTGAAGAAGGTCGGGTTGGTGGACAGTCCCGACGCGACCAGCGGTACGTCGTGGTAGTCCGTTCCGCCGAACACCGTCGCCGTCCGAGTCCCACGCCGTACCCGCGCCGACCCCTGCGACGCGAAGTGCCGCACGAAGTCGTCCGGTGCCGGCACAGCGGCAGGAAGTACCGCAGCCAGCTCAGGCCGCTCGAGGACCTCGGCCAGAAAGTCGCCGAGCCCGCCGGTACCGCGGGCTTCGATGTCCTTGGCCGCAGTCGTGAAGCGGCCGTCGCCCGTATGTACTGCGAGTTCGCGGAACTGCAGCAGATACCACCATGCGTCCCGCACGCCCTTCTGGTCCTGGCGGCGTGAGGCTGTTGTGTCGACCTCGCCGTTCGGCTCGAGCAGGTACAGCGTCGCGTCGAGGTTGCGTCGTACGTACTCGAGCAGCTCCGGCTCCCCGCGCACCCACGCGAGTGTCGACAAGCACGGGTTGGTGACTTCGGCGGCGTAGGTCGAGCTCCGCTCGCTGTATATCCCGTCCGGCGACGCGTCGATGCCCTCGGCCAGCCAGTCGTCGATCCGGGCCGCGTACCGCGGATCCGGAAACAGGTGATGCGCCCGAGTCAGCGCCGCGCACACCTCCCACCGGTGGTTCGGCGTGTGCACCCCACCCGACGCCAGCGCCGGCCCGGCCTTCGTCACCACCGCTGCGAGCGCGGCACGAAAACCAGCCGTTTCCGGCTGAGCATCCGCGGTGAGCAGCGCGTACGAGGTGCACACGTCCTGGATCACGAACGCGGTGTCCGGCGGCGAGTGCAGGTTGCCGATGTCGAACAGCCCGTCGTCGTGCTGCCGTACGGCTAGCTGCTCGACCAGTCTGCCCATCGGCCCGAGGAGCTCGGCGGCGTGCTGGTACGCCGACCGCTCGCAGACCCACCCGGAAACCAGCCGGCGGATGTTCCGCGCCACGCCCCGGGCAGTTTCGGAAACGTTCTGGGAGTTGCCGAGCAGTTTCGGAATCTGTTTCTGGTTGGCGGCGGCCAGCAGGTTCAGGAAGTCCTCGTCCACGGCCACCAGTCCACCACATCGCGTCCGCATCCGGACACCCGGGCCCGCCTGCGAACCCTTGCGTAAACCGGTTTCTCGGGCTAGTTTGCTCGGCCAAGGCAAGCGTTTTCCGAGGAGGTGGCCATGAGTGCGCTAGGCGAGCTGGGCAGTCTCCGGGGCAAGAAAGGCTTGGGCAGCAAGAAGGACAACCTGGCCGGATACCTCTTCCTGGCCCCCTGGCTGCTCGGTCTTTTCCTGATCACGATCGGCCCGATGCTGGCCTCGTTGTACCTGTCGTTCACGGACTACAACCTGATCCAGGCGCCGAAGTGGATCGGCCTCGAGAACTTCACCCGGATGCTCTCCGACCAGCGGCTGCACAACTCGCTGCGGGTGACGTTCACCTATGTGTTCGTCTCGGTACCGCTGCAGCTGGCGATCGCGCTGCTGCTGGCCGTCGTCCTGGACCGCGGCGTCCGCGGGATGGCGTTCTACCGGTCCATCTTCTACCTCCCGTCGCTGCTCGGCTCGAGTGTCGCGATCGCGATCCTCTGGCGGCAGGTGTTCGGTACCACCGGCCTGTTGAACCAGGTGCTAGAGGTTTTCGGAATTCACGGAAAAGGCTGGATCTCGGACCCGAGTACGGCGCTCGGCACGCTGGTCGTGCTGAACGTCTGGACGTTCGGCTCGCCGATGGTGATCTTCCTGGCCGGACTGAGACAGATCCCCGCGATGTACTACGAGGCTGCGGCGGTCGACGGCGCCGGGACGCTGCGCAGGTTCTTCAGCATCACGCTGCCGCTGCTCACACCGATCGTGTTCTTCAACCTGGTGCTGCAGATCATCCACGCGTTCCAGTCGTTCACCCAGGCGTTCGTCGTCTCGGGCGGTACCGGCGGACCGTCGGACTCGACGATGTTCTTCACGCTGTACCTCTACGACAAGGGCTTCGGGAACTTCGACATGGGCTACGCCTCCGCGATGGCGTGGTTCCTGCTCGTGGTCATCGGGGTCTTCACCGCGGCGAACTTCTTCGCCTCGAAGTACTGGGTGTTCTATGACGACTGAAACGCTCTCCCGTACCGTCGCCACCCGCCGCACCCCGGCGCTCACCTGGGCCCGGGTCCGGCCGCTGGTGATCCACGTACTGCTGGCCGGCTCCGCGCTGGTGATGCTGTACCCGGTGATCTGGATGGTGGTCAGCTCGCTGCGCCCCGGCAACGAGATCTTCCGCGACCCCGGGATCCTGGTGAAGGACCTGCGGATCGACAACTACCGGGTCGGCTGGAACGCGCTGACCGAGCCGTTCACCCGCTACCTGCTGAACTCGGCGATGGTCGTGCTCGGCTCGATCCTCGGCAACCTGGTGTCCTGCTCGATGGCCGCGTACGCGTTCGCCCGGCTGGAGTTCAGCGGCAAGAAGTTCTGGTTCGCGATCATGCTGCTGAGCATCATGCTGCCGATCCACGTGGTGATCGTGCCGCAGTACATCCTGTTCTCGCACCTGGGCTGGATCAACACCGTGCTGCCGCTGATCGTGCCGAAGCTGCTCGCCACCGACGCGTTCTTCGTCTTCCTGATGGTGCAGTTCATCCGCGGCATCCCGCGCGAACTGGACGAGGCCGCCCGGATCGACGGCTGCGGCAAGGCGTCGATCTTCCTCCGGATCATCCTGCCGCTGATGGTCCCGGCACTGGCCACCACGACGATCTTCACGTTCATCTGGACCTGGAACGACTTCTTCAGCCAGTTGATCTACCTGACCGATCCGCACAAGTACACCGTCCCGCTGGCGCTGCGGTCGTTCGTCGACGCGACCTCCAGCTCGTCCTGGGGCTCGATGTTCGCGATGTCGGTCGTGTCCCTCGTCCCGGTCTTCCTCGCCTTCCTGCTCGGCCAGCGGTTCCTGATCAAGGGCATCGCCACCACCGGCATCAAGTAACTCCCTGAAAGGTTCACCCACATGAGGCACATCCCACGCGCCCTGACGGCGCTGGCGCTGGCCACCACGTTGCTGGCGGCAAGCGCCTGCGGCGGCGACTCCGGTGGTGCGGCGTCGTCGTCGGATGGCGGCAAGGTCACGCTCCGATTCACCTGGTGGGGGTCGGACACCCGGACCAAGCTCACCCAGCAGGTGATCGACGCGTACCAGAAAGACCATCCGAACGTCACGATCAAAGGCGAGTTCGGCGACTGGTCCGGCTACTGGGACAAGCTCGCCACCACGGTCGCGGCGAACGACGCGCCGGACATCATTCAGATGGACGAGAAGTACCTGCGCGAGTACGCCGACCGCGGCGCGCTGCTCGACCTGAAGAAGGCGCAGGGCCTGGACACCGGCAAGTTCGAGCCGGACACTCTCGGCGCGGGCGAGTTCGACGGCGGCCTGTACGGGTTGAACGCCGGCATCAACTCGTTCGCGGTTGTCGTGAACCCGACCGCGTTCAAGACGGCCGGCGTACCGGTCCCGGACGACAAGACCTGGACCTGGGACGACTTCGCCACGACGGCCGCCGAGATCACCACCAAGACCGGCGGCAAGGTCACCGGCGCCGGACCCCTCGGCACGAACGAGGCCGGCCTCAACCTGTGGGCCCGGCAGCACGGCGAGTCGCTCTGGACGAAGGACGGCAAGCTGGGCGTCTCGCCGGAGACGACCACGGACTTCTTCAAGTACATCCTGAAGCTGCGCGACCAGAAGGCGATCCCGTCGGCCGAGGCCGTCTCGCAGGACATCAACGCGTCGCTCGACCAGTCCGCGTTCGCGACCGGCAAGCTCGCGATGACCTTCATCTGGAGCAACCAGCTGGTGGCCTTCAGCAAGGCGACCGGCCAGCAGTTGAAGCTGCTGCGGATCCCGAGCGCCGACGGCAAGGCCGCCGACAACGGCTCGTACTACAAGGGCTCGATGTTCTGGTCGATCTCGTCGCGGTCGAAGCACCAGAAGGAGGCCGCGGAGTTCGTCAACTACCTGGCGAACAACACGGCCGCCGGGAACATCCTGCTCGCCGAGCGGGGCGTGCCGCCGAACACGGACATCCGCGCCGAGGTGACACCGAAGCTGAAGCCGGCCGACGCCGCGACCGCGAAGTTCATCCAGGACATCAAGCCGGACCTCGGCGACCCCTCGCCGGCGCCGCCGGTCGGTGGTGGACAGGTGGAGAAGATCATCCAGCGGTACACGACCGACGTACTCTTCGGAAGGCAGGCGCCGGACGCGGCTGCCAAGGCGTTCCTGGACGAGGTCAAGGGTGGGCTCAAATAGTGTTGCTGATGGCAACTGATTGCCGATGACGGGAGTCCGCGTGGCCGTGGTGGGAATCCACGGCCACGGCGCCTCCCACGTTCGCAACGTCATCCGTTTGGACAACGCCGAGCTGGTCGCCGTCGCCGATCCACTCGGCGGCGGGGACCTGCCGGCGAGTGTCCGGGTCTTCGCCGGCCTGGAGGACCTGCTGGGCGCTACAGAGGTCGACGTGGTGGTGATCTGTACGCCGATCCAGACCCACGTCCCGCTGGCGGAGCTGGCGATGCGCGCGGGTGCCGACGTACTGCTGGAGAAACCGCCGACGGCGTCGCTGGCCGAGTTCGAGCAGCTGTCCGCGGTGGTGAAGGAAACCGGCCGCGCGCTCCAGGTCGGCTTCCAGGCGCAGGCGTCCGAGGCCACGCTGAAGCTGCGGTCGATGATCGCCGACGGCGAGCTCGGCGAGATCCACGGCATCAGCGCGACCGGCAAATGGGTGCGGACGGCGCGGTACTTCCAGCGCGCCCGCTGGTCCGGCCGCCGCCACCTCGACGGGGTCGACGTCGTCGACGGCGCGGTGACGAACCCGCTCGCGCACGCGACCGCCGCCGCCCTGTTGCTGGACGGGTCGACCGGCGTGGACGACGTACGGTCGATCGAGACCGAGCTGTACCGCGCGAACCCGATCGAGTCCGACGACACCTCGTCGGTCCGGATCACGACCACCCGCGGTACGCCGATCCTGATCGCGGTCACGCTCTGCGCGACCGAACACCTCGACGCCTCGGTCATCGTCCACGGCTCGAAGCGCCGCGCGGTACTGAGCTACCAGTCCGACCTGATCGACAACACGAAGTACGGCCGCGCCGACCTGCTCGAGAACCTCCTGGCGCACCGCGCCGACCCGGCCGTACCGCTCTACGTCCCACTGCAGGCGACAGGCGGCTTCACCCGCGTCGTCGAGGCGGTCCGCACCGCACCGGACCCGACCGAAATCAACCCCGATCTGATCGACTGGGAAGACGAAGGCCTGGACCGCCGGCCGATCGTCCGAGACGTCGAGGAATGGATCGACCGCGCCTCGGACGAGCTAGCGCTCTTCAGCGAGATCGGCGCTCCCTGGACGACCGATTGACATTTTCTGTGACCTTCCGGGGAATCCATTCGTTTGAACTGTGAGGTTAGAAGTGCGGTAAGACTGGGGACGTTCGAGACGTTTCCGGATTCGCCTCCCCTTTCGGGGCCGGGAACCGGTAGCCTCGTGCAGCGCGCTATGGGGGCCGCCGTACCACCCACCCGACGAACTGCCGGAGAGCCCAAACCGGTCAGGAGAGCACGTCTTGCAGGAGAACACCAGCACAACCAGTACTGGCGAACTGGTCAACGTACCCCTCACCGGTGCGGACAAAGTCGCCTACGCTTTCTACGCGACCGCGGCAGCCGCGGCGCTGGTCGGCCAAGTCTGGGCCGGCGTGACCCACATCCCCTGGCCGAGCGACGGCTTCTCGCCGTTGCTCAAGATCATCCTGGTCACCCCGGCGGTCGCGGTCCTCGAGCTCGGTGGCGTCGCCACCGCGGCGCTCGCCGACCTGCGCCGCCGCAAGGGTGAGCAGGCCTACGCGTACCGCGCGATGTCGTTCTTCGCGGCGCTCGTCGCGGTCGTCTTCAACGTGGTCGGGCACTGGCGTCCCGAGGAACGGTTCCTGGCCTTCGGCTTCGGTGGCCTGTCCGCGTTCGCCTACGTGCTCTGGCTGATCCACAGCTCGGCCCGCCGTCGTGATGCCTTGCGCCGTGCCGGGCAGATGCGCGAGACCGGTCCGGTCTACGGCCTCGTGCAGTGGGCCCGCGAACCGCGGGTCACCTGGCTCGCGCGGTCGCTCGCGATCGAGCACGGCTACGGCCTGTACGAGAGCCTGCGTGCGGCCCAGCACCAGATCCGCAACCGGAGTCGTCGCGAGGCGATCGCCGGCACCGTCGCGGAGTACATCCGTTCCGAGCACCAGGACGAGCGGCTGGCGAAGATCGCCGAGACGACGTACGACCCGGACCGGTTGGCCGGGATGCTCGAGGAGCGGATCAACTACGAGGTCATCACCAACAAGCTGACCAAGGCGATCTCGCCGCCGCCGGAGCCCGAGGAGCGTCCCGCCGTACCGGCCGCGGTCTGGGTGCTCGAAGGCGGTCAGCCGCGGCGGGCGGACGGCACCGGGGTAGGACTGCGGGACGACGACGCGTGGACCGGCGAGCTGATGGCGATCGTCGACCAGGACCCGGCCGACAGCGGGAACGTGTCCGAGGCGGTCGTCGTCGAGGACGAGAGCGAGCCGCAGCACGTCGTGAACGGTACGCCGAGCAGCCTGAAGCCGTTCGCCCCGCAGCCGAAGGCCGAGCCGCTGGTGGAGAAGCCGAAGCCGCCGTCGCCGTTCGCCGCACCCGCCGACCCGCAACCGCCGGCGCTGATCACCACCCCGAAGGTCGAGCCGGTGCTGCCCGACCCCGTCGTCGTACCGGCCGAGCCGGAGGAGGACAAGCCGGAGCCGACCGACCTGGAGAAGAGGCGCATGCGCGCTTGGAACATGCTGGCCGATTGGCCGGAGGGCCACGAGCGCACCGCCAAGAACCTGGCCATCGCCATCAACTGCAGTGAGCCGATGGCGACCCGGTTCATCGAGCAGTACGAAGCAGAGCACGGTCTGGTGTTCACGTCGCAGAACTGATTCACCCGGCTGCCGGTGGACCTCCAAGGTTCACCGGCAGTTCTGCGAGACCGCTGACCAGCACGGGACGCCATTCGAGTTCTTCGGCCGGCTTCGCGAGGCTCATCCGCGGGAACCGCCGGACCAACGCCAGCAGCGATTCCTGCAGTTCGATCCGCGCCAGTTGTGCCCCGAGGCAGAAGTGCGGTCCGAAACCGAAGGACAGGTGCTTGTTGTCCTTCCGGTCGATCCGCAGCTCGTCCGGTGCGTCGTACGCCCGCGGGTCCCGGTTCGCCGAGTTGAGCGCCGCCATCACCCCCTCACCGGCCTTGATCCGGACGCCGTGCAACTCGACGTCCTCGAGCGCGACCCGCAATTGGCCGACCTCGCTGAACCGGTTGAACCGCAGCAGCTCCTCGATCGCGGACGGGATCAGGTCCGGCTCGTCCACCAGCCGTGCCCAGTTGGCGGGCCAGCGCAAAAGGGTCGCGACGCAGCTGGAGATCTGGTTCGCCGACGTCTCGTGACCCGCGACCAGCAGGTTGACGCCGAAGGCAATCAACTCCTCCTGGCTGAGCCGGTCACCCTCCTCGCGGGCCCGGACCAGCTCGTCGAGCAGGTCCTCGGGCGGCGCCGCGGTGTTGGCGAGTTTGCGCGTGACCAGCTCCTCGATGTACGCGGTCAGGTTGGTCATCGCGTCCTCGACCAGATCCTTCTCGGCCATCTTCATGCTGTACCCGAGCTCGGTCCACTCCCGGAACTGCGCGCGGTCCGCGTACGGTACGCCGAGCAGCTGGCAGATCACCTGGATCGGCAACGGCAGCGCGACCAGCTGCCGGATGTCGGCGCCGTCGCCCGCTCGCGCGACGTCCTCGGCGAGCTGCGCGGACAGCTCCGCGACCCACGGCCGGGTGCGCTCGATCCTCCGGTGCGCGAACGTTGGTACGACCAACCGTCGCAGCCGGGTGTGCTCCGGCGGGTCGGTCGTGGTCAGGCTGTTCGGCATCGGCTTGGCCAGCGCCACCCGCGGCGCGCCCTGCTTGACCACCGCGGCCCGCGAGAACCTCGGGTCGGCCAGCACCAGCTTCACGTCGTCGTACCGCGTCACCAGCCAGACCTCGGCCCCCGCCAGAGTTCGAACCCGGGCGACCGGGCAGCCCTCCCTGAGCTCCGCGAACGTCGGCGACGGATCGAACCGAAACGCGTCCTCGAACGGAATCTCCAGCACCATGGCCCCAACCCTAGGCAGGTTAGGTGACCCTTGCTTGCGAGTCCGGCGCGTCGGGGGCGGACCGCCAGGCCATCACAATCGCGGCCGCGCGGCCGCGCCAGGCGGGGCCGGGCATCGGCGGAGCGATTGTGATGGCCTGGGCGTCCGGGCTACTTGGCGCCGAACGAGTAGATCGTGGTGCTCTGGTACGTCTCGCCGGGGCGGAGGACGGTGGACGGGAAGGTGTCGTGGTTCGGGGAGTCGGGGAAGTGCTGGGTCTCGAACGCGAACGCGTCGCCCTGGCGGTAGGCCTTCTTGCCGATGCCGAGGAACGTGCCGTCGAGGAAGTTGCCGCTGTAGAACTGCACGCCCGGCTGGTCGGTGTGTACCTCGATGGTGCGGCCGTGCTCGGGTTCCCAGAACCGGCCCGCAAGTCGCATGCCGTTGCTGTCCGGGTGCCCGCCGATGACGAAGTTGTGGTCGTACCCGCGGCCGAAGACCAACTGCTGGTGGTCGCCACGCAGCCGCAGGCCGATCGCGGTCGGCTTGCTGAAGTCGAACGGCGTACCGGCGACCGGGACGATCTCGCCGGTCGGGATCAGCTCCGCGTCGACCGGCGTGTACTTCGGCGTGTTCAGCTCGAGCACGTGGTCGTAGATCGTGCCGTTGCCCTCGCCGAGCAGGTTGAAGTACACGTGGTTGGTCAGGTTGACGATCGTCGCCTTGCCGGCCACGGTCGCGTGGTAGTCGATCCGCAGGTTGTCGTGCCGGTCCAGCGTGTACGTGACGGTGCTGGTGAGCTCACCGGGGAAGCCCATCTCGCCGTCCGGGCTGACGTAGGTGAACGCGACGCCGACCGACGTGTCGTCGTGTACGACCTTCGCCTTCCAGACCTTCTTGTCGAAGCCGATCGTGCCGCCGTGCAACGCGTTCTCGCCGTTGTTGACCGGGATCTGGTACGTCACCCCGTCGAGGGTGAACTTGCCCTTGGCGATCCGGTTGCCGTACCGGCCGATGGTGGCGCCGAAGTACGGGCTGAGCTTCGCGTAGTCCGGCAGGTTGTCGAAGCCGAGGCTGATGTTCTCGATGTGGCCGCGGCGGTCCGGCGTCTCGACCCGCTGGATCGTCGCGCCCCAGGTGAGCATCGAGATCGTCATCCGTCCGTTGGTGAACGTGTACACGTCCACCGCCTGGCCGTCCGGGGTGGTGCCGAACGGGTCCTTGCGGATCTCGAGCTTGCCGTGATGTGCGCCCATACCGTGCAACTTATCCGGCGCACCACTGCCGGTGCCGGATCGGGCGGCGGTTCGGGTGGCCGCTTCCGCGGTGCTGCTGAGAGCGCCCGCGGCGGCAGCACCGAGGCCCAGGGCGCCGGCGGTCCGGAGGACCTCGCGGCGGGGCAGGTGATCGGGCATCGCAATCCCCTCAATCGTTGTACAAGCCTGACCTCGGCACGATAAGCGCGCCATACCGGTGTTTGGAACAGTTCGGAACAGTGTGAATTCGTCCGATCTCTTGCCGGAATGTCGAGGCGTGACCAGATCGGTCCGCTCGCAGCCCCGATCGAGCCTTCAGCGGTACGGTCGTCCGCACGCAGGATGGAGGCATGAGCCGAACCGCACTGATCGTGATCGACGTCCAGGAATCGTTCCGGGTCCGCCCGAACTGGCAGCTGGTGAACCACCCGGACATCGCCTCGCGCGTGGACCGGCTGGTCCGCGCGGCCCGGGACATGGGCGACCTCGTCGTCTGGGTGCTGCACACCGAACCGGGTACCGGCGGTGCGTTCGATCCGGCCGAGGGACACGTCCGGCTGATCGACGGACTCGAACCGTTGCCGACGGAAACCGTCATCACGAAAACGTCGCACAACGCCTTCACCACAACGAATCTGCAGCAGTGTCTGACCCAGCACGGCGTGTCCGAAATCGTCGTCTGCGGTATCCGGACCGAGCAGTGCTGCGAGACCACCGCCCGCGTCGGATCCGACCTCGGGTACGACGTCGTGTTCGTCACCGAGGCGACCGCGACGATGGCGCTGGCGCACTGGTCGATCCGGGAGCAGGCGAGCGTCGAGGAGATCCTCGCCGACCCGCGGACGCTGACCGCCGACCAGGTCGCCGAGCGGACCGAGTACGTGCTCGCCGGCCGGTTCGCCACGATCCGTACCCTCGACGAGCTCACCGCCGTACCCGTGGCATCCTGACCGAATGCGCCCTACTCGCGTCGTCTTCGTACTGGTGCCCCGGCTCCACTTACTGGATCTGGCCGGGCCGGCGCAGGTGTTCAGTACGGCGAAGGACTTCGGGTACGGATACGACGTCTCGTACGTGGCCGAATCCGACGAGGTCGCGACGGCTCAGGGCGTGCCGTTGCGGGCGCAGTCGGTGTGGCCGGAGCTCGGTCCGGGCGACCTGATCGTCGTACCGGGCTGGCGGTCGCCGCGGTTGTCGCCGGAGCCGCCGATCGGTCCGGAGTTCCGGCAGCGGCTCCATGCGCATCACACCCGCGGCGGGACGGTGGCCAGCGTCTGCTCGGGCGCCGACGCGCTCGGCTGGGCCGGCCTGCTCGACGGGCGGCGGTTCACCACCCACCACGACCTGACCGACGAGCTGGCCGCCCGCTACCCGCGGGCGACCATGGTCCGGGACGTGCTGTACGTCGAGGACGACCGGGTGATCACCTCCGCCGGTATCGCGAGCGGGATCGACCTCGCGCTGCACCTGGTCGCGGCCGGTCGCGGCGCCGAGGCGGCCGCCCGGGTCGCGCGCGAGATGGTCGTCTACGCCCGGCGCAACGGCGACGAGCTGCAGGAGTCCGCGATGCTCCGGTACCGCGACCACCTGAGCGACCTGGCCCATCGGGTGCAGGACGTGATCGATGCCCGGTACGCCGACAAGCTGCCGCTCGGCGATCTCGCCGGCGAGGTCGGCGTCAGCGAACGTACCCTGACCCGCATCTTCAGCACCGCCACCGGGCTGACCCCGCTGAAGTACCAGCAACTGCTGCGCGTCGAACGCGCCGAGCACCTGATCGGCCACGGCAGCACCGTCGAGGCGGCCGCCCGGACCGTCGGGTTCGAGGACCCCCGGATGCTCCGCCGGCTGCGTTCCCGAACGGCTGTCTAGACCAGAGCAACTCTTCCGGCCGTTACTTTACGATCCGTGCTCTCCTGCCGGTAAGGACTGGACAGGTGACCGGTGGGTAGATGACTGTGGGTCGCGACCGCTCGGGGTGGGGGAGAGGACATCGGATGAAGCTTCGCTATGTGTTCAGTTCGGTGATGTTGGTGGTTCCGTTGGCTGTGGTGGCGGTGGTGCAGCCCGCCACCGCCGCGTCGCCGCCGGATATGGCTGGGAAGGTGCCGTCGTTGCTGCGGCAGGCGGCGAAGGTCGCTGGAGAGCAGCAGGCTCGATCGTTGGGTGTGCAGGGCAACGGTCGGCTAGGGGTGCAGGTTTATGCCGCGGCGCCGGTGGACGCTCAGCAGCAGAGCGAGCTCAGCGCACTTGGCGTGTCGGTGGAGTCGAACTCCGCGGACTTCAAGAGTGTGCCGGGCGTCGACCTGCCCAGTACCGGGCTTGTGTTGGCACAGGTGCCGTACGACAAGCTCGACGCCGTGGCGGCATTGCCCTGGGTGACCGCGTTGCGGCCGACGATCCGGCCGGCTGTGGATGTCGGGCCGGTGACGGCCGAAGGTGTGCAGCTGCACAAGGCGGACCAGGCTCAGGCTCGTGGCCTGACCGGGCGCGGCCAGAAGGTCGGCGCGATCTCCGGCGACGTGGACCATATCGCCGACGCGATCGCCGCCGGTGAGCTCCCGGCGGATGTGCAGGTTCTCCAGCAGGCCGCGTCGTACACCGACGACGAGGGCACCGCGATGCTGGAGATCATCCACGACATGGCGCCGGGCGCGAAGCTCGCGTTCGCCAGCGCGCAGGACACCACCGCGCAGTACGTCGAAGCGTTCCACACGCTCGCCAACGCCGGCGTGTCGATGATCGCCGAGGACATCGCGATCGACGACGAGCCGGCCTTCCAGCAGGGCATCACCGCCGCGACCGCGGAGGCGCTGGCCAAGCACGGGATCTTCATCAGCTCGTCGGCCGGCAACCTCGGTGCCCGGCACGCGCCGCGGGTGACGGCGATCGGTACCGGCAAGGGCGCCGACGGTGCGACCGGGCCGTACACGAATTGCCCGACGAATCCCGACAACGTCGTGAAGCTCCGCGGCGACGACACGTCGTACGACCTGAACCTGCTGCCCGGCGCGCGGATCATGCCGACGCTGCAGTGGAGCGAGCCGCGGGCGATCTACCCGACCGCGGGCCAGGGCGGTTTCACCGACCTGAACCTGTACCTGATGGACGAGACCGGCACCAAGTGCCTCGCGGTCAGCAACAACGTCCAGGCGAACGGCGTCGGCGACACTATCGAGCAGTTCGACTACACCAACAAGACGTCTGCGCCGCAGAAGGCGAAGCTCGTCGTCGACGTCCAGGGCACCTCGTCCGCTGTCCGGCCGCCGGTCCTGGACCTGCGCTGGCGGGCGCTGGCGGCGGGTGTGCAGACGCTCGACCCGCCGGACCGGGCCGGTTCGCTGAACCCGGACTCCAACTACACGTACTTCGCCACCAGCGCCGGCGCGGTGAACTCGAGCGTCTCGACCGACCCGGCAACCACCCCGGTGGAGACGTACAGCGCCGCCGGGCCGGTGCAGTTCCTGACCACGACCCGCTGCCCGGGCAACACGCCCGGCCCGTGCCGCGGCATCTCCGGCGGAGGCGGCCTGAGCTTCCCGGCACCGAACTGGCTCGCCGCGGACGGTGAATCGGTCAGCGGCGCCGGCGGCTTCGGCTCCGGTACCTGCCCGACCACGACCCAGGGCGCCTGCCGCTTCTTCGGTACGTCGGCCTCCGCGCCGACCGCGGCCGGTGTCGCCGCCTTGACCCGGCAGGAGTTCGGTGGCCACCTCGCCCCGATCGGGTTGACCACGATCCTCTCGGCCCGCGCCGTAGCGCGCACCGGCCCCGAAACCGGAGCGGGAGTCCTCAGTACCCAATGAATTAAGAAGTCGTAGTGGTCCGATTGAGAACGAATTCAGTACTCGGATTCATGGACCGATGCCGCCATCTGTCGAAAGGATGGCGGCATGACTTCACGTTTCGGGGTATTCGTACCGCAGGGCTGGAAGATGGATCTGGCCGGGATCGCCGATCCGATCGAGCAGTGGGAGGCGATGACGGACGTCGCCAAGAGGGCCGACGAGCAGTCCTGGGACTCGATCTGGCTGTTCGACCACTTCCACACGGTGCCGGAGCCGAGTGACAACACCACGTTCGAGTGCTGGAGCGCGACCGCCGCGCTGGCCCGCGACACTAAGCGGGTGAACATCGGCCAGATGGTCGGCTGCAACGGGTACCGCAACCCGGCGCTGTACGCGAAGATCGCGTCCACCGTCGACGTCGCCAGCCACGGCCGCCTGTACGCCGGGATCGGCGCGGGCTGGTACGAGCACGAGTGGAAGGCGTACGGCTACGAGTGGACCGACGTACCGGAGCGGATGGCGGCGTTCCGCGAGGCGACCGAGATCATCTACAAGATGTGGACCGAGGACAAGCCGGTCTACGACGGCAAGTACTACTCGATCGACGCGCCGATCAACGAGCCGAAGGGTGTCCGCAAGCCGCACCCGAGCTTCTGGATCGGCGGCGGCGGCCCGAAGGTGACGCTGAAGCTGGTCGCGCAGTACGCCGACGCGGCGAACATCGGCGGCGGCAACCCCGAGGTGATCAAGGAGAAGTGCGACATCCTCCGCGAGCACTGCCGCAAGATCGGTCGCGACTACGACGAGATCATCAAGTCGACTGGGCTGAACGTCTTCCCGATCGACAAGGGCGACGACCCGCAGAAGGCGACCGAGAAGGCGCTCGGCCCGATGAACCGGGAGAAGTTCGACCGGGACAACTTCATCGCCACCGAGGACGAGATCGCCGACAAGGTCGACGCGGCCCTCGAGGCGGGCGCCGACTACGTGATCTTCTACGTGCCGGGCGTCGCGTACGACCTGGACCTGCTGGAGCGGGTCGAGAACGTCGCGAAGCGCTTTGACTGACCCCGTCTGACCCAGCCTGACCAGAACCGGTCATGGCGGATGTAGGTCAGTGAGAGTGGTGGACTGGGGCCCAGGGCAACTGTGAGGCTCCTGCCGATGGCCTCGCGTGGGTCGAGGCATCGGGAGGTGCCTCGTGCCGCACGCAAAAGTAGCCGCCCGATTGTCCCGAGCCGCGACGGGTCTGTTCGCCGCGGTGGTCGCCAGTTCCCTGCTGCTGCCGGCCACCGCGGCGAACACGGTTCCACCCACCCAGCTCGCACCGGGCGTCCAGGCGACGCCCGGTGCGAGCACCAAACGCATCACCCTGGTCACCGGCGACGTCGCCGAGCTGACCACCAGCGCCAACGGCCAGTCCTCGGCCCGCCTGCTCGGCGACGAGCCGTACTACTTCGGTGCCTTCGACGGCGACCTGACCGTTGTCCCCGCTGACGCGTACGCGCTCCTGTCCGCAGGCCGCCTCGACAAGCGCCTGTTCAACCTGACGGAGCTCGCCGCCCAGGGATACGACGACGCGAGCAGCAGCCAGCTGCCCTTGCTCATCACGGGCTCCACGACGTTGCACAGCAGCGCCGCGACGCTCCGCCGTACCCTTCCCAGCGTCGGAAGCACCGCGGTGACCGTGAAGAAGGCAGATGCGAAGACCTTCTGGGCCGGCATCAGCGGACCGACCACGTTCAAGTCGAGCGAGGTCAGCAAGATCTGGCTCGACGGCCGCACCCACACCACCGACGAGCAGTCACTGCAGCAGATCGGCGCTCCGGCGGCCTGGAAGCAGGGGTACGACGGCCACGGTGTGAAGGTCGCCGTACTCGACACCGGCTACGACGCCGGGCACCCCGACCTGGCCAAGCAGGTCGTCGCGTCGCAGAGCTTCGTACCGGACGAGGCGGTGCAGGACCTGCACGGCCACGGTACGCACACCGCATCCATCGTCGCGGGCCTCGGTACGGCGTCCGACGGCAAACGGAAGGGTGTGGCGCCCGGGGCCGAACTGCTGATCGGCAAGGTGCTCGAGAACAGCGGCGGCGGGTACGACTCCGAGGCGATCGCCGGGATGGAGTGGGCCGTCCAGCAGGGCGCGAAGGTGATCAGTATGAGCCTCGGCGGGCTGCCGTCCGACGGTACCGACCCGATGAGCGAGGCCGTCGACCGGCTGGCGAAGTCGAGTGGCGCGCTGTTCGTGATCGCGGCCGGCAACTCGGGCGCCGAGGAGACCGTCGGCTCCCCAGGCGCCGCGTCCGAGGCGCTGACCGTCGGCGCCGTCGACCAGAACGACAACCTGGCGAACTTCTCCAGCCGCGGCCCGCGCCTCGGCGACGGCGCGCTGAAGCCCGAGGTGACCGCCCCTGGCGTGGAGATCGCCGCCGCCCGGGCGGCCGGTACCGAGCAGGGCCACGTCCTCGGCCAGTACTACACGGCGATGAGCGGTACCTCGATGGCGACGCCGCATGTTGCCGGTGCTGCCGCGATCCTCGCGCAACGCCACCCCGACTGGACCGGCCCGCAACTGAAGGCAGCGCTCGCGTCGACCGCCGTACCGTCGGCCGGCGCCCGGACCGACCAGCAAGGCCTCGGCCTGATCGACATCCCGGCCGCGCTCGACCCGAAGATCCTCCCGGACACCGCCAACCTGTTCTTCGGCGACCTGTCCTGGACCGGTCCGACCGCGCCCGCGCCGGTCAGCCGTACCGTTGCCTACCGCAACAACACGGACCGCCCGCAGACGCTCACGCTGTCGGTCGGTGCACAATCGCCGGCGGGGGTGCAGGCCGGGCTGACGGTGAGCCCAGCCCGGCTGACCATCCCCGCCGGTAGTACGGCGTCCGCGACCGTCACGCTCGACCTGGCGAAGACCTCGGCCGGGAAGTACGCGGGCGTCGTCACGGCCAAGTCCGGTAGTACGTCGTACCGAACAGGCCTCGGGTTCGCCGCCGGGGGCCGGCTGAACCAGGTGACCGTGAAGGCCATCGGCCGCGACGGCCTGCCCGCGACCACGGCCGCCGGTGCGAGCGGCGTACAGCTGTGGAACCAGGACACCGGCGACGTCAACGCGATCGCGTTCGACCAGAACGGCAGCCGGACCCTCGACGTACCGACCGGCCGCTACAGCGTGATGGCGTACGCGGTCGGTGGTGACGAGGCGAACTGGGCGAACTCGCTGACGCTGCTCGGCGACCCGGACGCGTGGATCGACGGCGACCGGACGTTCACGTTCGACGCCCGGACCGCGCACAAGGTGACGATCAGGACACCGCGGCCGGCCGACGCGCAGAGCATCGGGGTCGCGTGGCATCGCAAGGTCGGCAGCCGGGACGCGGTGTCCGGCTGGGGGTTCAACGGCCGGATCGCTGACGGCGTCTACGTACAGGACTTCGGAAAGGTTGCCAACGGCACCTTCCAGGTCGTGCAGCGCTGGGACCTGGCGCAGCCGCAACTGACGGTGAACCTGCCCGGCGGCGGCAAGCTTCCGACGCCAGGCTCCGGCTCCTTGAGGACCGTGTACGTCGGGAACGAGACGCTCCCGCTCTGCAACGGCGGGGACGGCACGGCCGCCGAGCTGGCCGGGGCAAAGGGCAAGATCGCGCTGATCCGGTGGGGCGGGTTCGACCGGACGAACGCACAGGTGCAGGCCGCGAAGGCGGCCGGAGCCAAGGTCGTGTTCCTCTACAACGAAGAGCCCGGCTATTGGTCCACCGGCACCGAACAAGGCATCCCGGTCTACACGCTGCGCTCGGATCAGGCGAAGCCGTTGCTGAACGGCCCGGCCTCGCTGCGGTTGAGCGGTGTCCGCGACAGCACCTACCGGTACGACGTCGCGATCGGCCCGTCCGTCGTCAAGGGCGGTCTGACGTACGACGTCGCGAGGATGAACCCGGCCGTGGTGACGACCGACTTCCAGCAGAACGACTCGTTCTGGCTGCACAGCGACCAGCGGATCGCGCACCTGCCGGGCATCTCGACCGGTCTGTCGGCGTCGCGGTCCATCGCGGCCGCGGTGAAGCGGACCGACTACCTGGTCACCGACGTCAAGGGCGTCACGTGGGACGAGAAGACGTCCGCGGGGGAGTGGAACGAGACCGGGTTCGAAGCGACGATCCCGCGGTCGTACAGGCCGGGCGAGCACGTCACGCGCGGGTGGTGGCAGTCCCTGACGCGTCCTGCCGTGCCAGGGTTGTCGGCTACGCCAGGCGACGTGGCCCAGGGCTGGCCACCGGCGCGGTTCGAGAACGCGCTGCGGATCGCGATTCCGCAGTACGTCGGCGGCGACCGGAGCGTGTTCGGCTGGGGTGACCGTGGCGACGTGACGAGCCTGAAGCTGAGCAGCAACGGGGTCGAGCTGGGGAGCAAGAACTGGTCGGTCGCGCAGTTCGCCGTACCGGCGAAGGCGGCCTGGTACGACCTGACGCTGGACCAGCGGCGCGGCCCGAACAGCTGGGCGAAGACCTCGACGTCGACGCGGACCCAGTGGCACTTCCTGTCGGTGCCGGCGAAGAGCCGCGCCGTACTGCCGCTGGTCCAGGTCGACTACAAGCACGCAGACGGGTGGCTTGAGCTGACGCCGCGCTACCAGCCCGGGGTACGTGGTGCGGAAGTCTTCCGCACGACGGCAGAGATTTCCTTCGACGGAAAGACGTGGCAGAAGCTCCCGCTGCGCGGTTTCGGAACGTTCCGCACACGTGTTCCGGCGGGTTCCTACCCGAGCCTCCGGGTGACGGCCACCGACCTGATCGGGAACAGCATCACCCAGAGGATCGACCGGGCCTGGGTCAGCTGAACGTTAAAAGGCGACGCCACGAAGCCGGGGGGAGGTGCTCCGTGGCGTCGCCAGGGGCGCGCCAAGGGAGGGGTGGGGGCAGGCGCGCCGGTCTGTGTTGTTGTCTGGGCGGGGTTGTCTGAGCGGGGTCAGCTCCCGAGGACGCCTCCGCCGAGAACGCCCAGCAGCCCGAGCAGGGACAGCAGGTTGCGGATCACCTGGTCGACAGCCGCCGTGCCACCGGTCTGGTAGGCGGTGACGCACTTCTGCAGCTGGTCCTGGGTCGGCTTGGTGATCGTCACCTTCGCCATCTCGGACTGGCAGTACGTCGTCGCGGTCTGCAGTTGCTGCAGCGTGCTGCCGACGGTGCCGACGATCAGGCCGGCCGCGGTCGTCAGCGTCGCCACACCGGGCGTCGTGGGGGTCGTCGTCGGCGTCGTCGGCTTGGTGGTCGGCTTCGTCGTCGTGGGCCGGGTGGTGGTCGGCTCCACCGTCGGCTTGGCGGTGGGCTTGTCCGCGGTCGGGCGCTGGGTCGGCTCGGTGGTCGGCCTGGTCACGCCCCGCTCGTCGGTCAGCGTCGCGGTCGGCCTGGTCGGCGGCGGCGTCGGGAAGCCGGTCGTCTCGGGCAGGTTCTTGTCGGCCGGCGGGTTGACGCCCGGGTCGGTGATCTGGTCGCCGGCCTCGTCCGTGTCGTCGCCCGACGAACCGTTGCCAACCGCGATCCAGCTGCCGCCGGCGTACGCCTTGGCGATGCTGAGCACGAGGTCGACGTACTGCTGCGAGTGGTTGTAGCGCAGCACGGCCGCGTTCAGGTCGCTCGCCTTGGACAGGTCGGTGTTGCCGGAGCACAGGTAGACCGCGGTGGACATCGCCGCGTCGTCGATGTCCTGCGGGTTCCGCACGCCGTCGCCGTCGCCGTCCACTCCCATGGCTCGCCAGGTGCCGGGGATGAACTGCATCGGGCCGACCGCGCGGTCGAACGCCCCGTCGCCGTCGAACGCACCCGCGTCGGTGTCGGCGATCCGGGCCGTGCCGGACCCGCCGTCCAGCCGCGGACCGTAGATACCCGGTACGGCGACACCCTTCGAGTTCAGCGAGTTGCCGCCGAAGCGGCCGTGGTTGGACTCCACCCGGCCGATCGCGGCCACCAGCGTCCACGGCAGGTGACAGCTCGGGTCCGCCTGGGCCAGCACCTGCTGGGCCCGGGAGTACGCCTTCAGCGCGGCGTTCGGGATGCCGTTGCGGGACAGGCCGGACACCACCTGGGTCGGCTGCTCACCCGGGTCGACACCCGGCCCGACCGTGCCCGGAACCGTAACGTTCGCCGGCACGGTGATCGGCTGCTTCGGTACGACGACCGGGTTGTTCCCGGACAGACCGTGGTCCAGCGACGCCGTGGCGATCGCCGGATTGTCCGTGGCGCTGACGGTGAACGCGCTCGCGAACAGCGCCAGCGGGATCAGCGGCGCCACCTGACGCCACCCGCCACCCGTGGCGCGGCGCTTGCCCTTCGCCATCGATGATTCCCCTCCGTGACTCAACGACTCGTCCGGCCCCACGCCGCGGACAGTCTTTGCGTCTTTGCCGGTTTACCGTCGTGATAGGTCTAACGTCCGCCCCGTTGCGTGGGTTACGCGCCGGACCCAGACCGTGCACAACCGGTCACCGGGTATCCATACTGGCGCGTAACAAAGCCCGTGTGAACCCCTCGGGAACGATCGGGACCCGAAATGTCTCCTGCCCCTGCCTTCGGGGCGTCCGGCCGGCAGGGGACAATGGCGGTCGTGCCCGACACCACAGAACAGTCCGCCAAGCTCTTCCAGAGGGCCTCCACTGTCACCCCGGGCGGGGTCAACTCTCCCGTACGGGCCTTCCGCGCCGTCGGCGGCGTACCGCGCTTCATGGCCTCCGGTGACGGATGTCACATGACCGACGTCGACGGCAACCGCTATCTCGACCTGGTCAGTTCCTGGGGCCCGCTGCTGCTCGGCCACGCGCACCCGGAGGTGATCGCCGCCGTCCAGGCCGCGGTCGCCCGCGGTACGTCGTACGGGACGCCGACCGAGACCGAGGTGCTGCTCGGCGAGGAGATCGTCGCCCGGACGCCGGTGGACAAGGTCCGGCTGGTTTCGTCCGGGACCGAGGCGACGATGTCCGCGCTCCGGCTGGCCCGCGGGTTCACCGGCCGGAACAAGATCATCAAGTTCGCCGGCTGCTACCACGGCCACGTGGACGCCCTGCTCGCGCAGGCCGGTTCCGGCGTACTGACGCTGGGCATCCCGGGGACGCCGGGTGTCACCGAGGCGACCACCGCGGACACGATCGTGCTGCCGTACAACGACCAGGCCGCCGTCTCGGCCGCCTTCGCGGAGTACGGCGACCAGATCGCGGCTCTGATCACGGAAGCGTCGCCGGGCAACATGGGCGTCGTACCGCCGCGGGACAACTTCAACGCGTTCCTTGCCCGTGTGTGCAAGGAGAACGGCGCACTGTTCATCTCCGACGAGGTGATGACCGGGTTCCGGATCACCAGGTCCGGTTGGTACGGCGTCGACGGCGTCCGGCCGGACCTGATGACGTTCGGCAAGGTGATGGGCGGCGGCTTCCCGGCCGCGGCGTTCGGCGGTCGCGCCGACGTGATGGCGCACCTCGCGCCGGAGGGCTCGGTCTACCAGGCCGGCACGCTGTCCGGGAACCCGATCGCGACCACCGCCGGGCTGACCACGCTCCGGCTGGCCACCGACGAGGTGTACGCCAAGCTCGACGAGACCTCGCTCACCATCCAGCGGCTGGTGTCGACCGCACTGGACAAGGAAGGTGTGCCGCACGTCATCTCCGCGGCCGGGAACCTCTTCAGCGTCTTCTTCGTGGAGTCCTCGGAGGGACCTGCCGAGATCCGGGACTTCACCCAGGCGAACGCCCAGGTGCTGCCCCGGTTCACGGCGTTCTTCCATGCCATGCTGGACGCCGGCGTCTACCTGCCGCCGAGCGCGTTCGAGGCCTGGTTCGTGAGTGCGGCGATCGACGACGACGCGCTCGCTTCGTTGGAGTCGGCCCTCGTACCGGCGGCCCGCGCGGCCGCCTCGGTGCAGCCCGGGACAGAACTGAAGGGACAGCGGTGACCGAAACGACGGTCGTACACCTGATGCGTCACGGCGAGGTGTACAACCCGGCCGGTGTGCTCTACGGCCGGATCCCGGACTACCACCTGTCCGAGCTCGGCCGGCAGATGGCCGACCGGGTCGCCGAGCACGTCAAGGGCCGCGACATCGTGCACCTGGTCAGCTCGCCGCTGGAGCGGGCCCAGGAGACGATGGAGCCGATCGCCAAGGTGTTCGGGCTGACGCCGGACATCGACGAGCGGGTGATCGAGGCCGCGAACCTGTTCGAGGGCAAGAAGTTCGGCGTCGGTGACGGCGCGCTGAAGAACCCGAGCGCCTGGTGGCTGCTGCGGAACCCGTTCAAGCCGTCCTGGGGCGAGCCGTACCAGCAACTCGTCCGCCGGATGCGGGACGCGATCGAGACCGCCCGGCAGAAGGCCGCCGGGCACGAGGCGCTGATCGTCTCGCACCAGCTGCCGATCTGGATCGTCCGGTCCGCGATCGAGGGCCGCCGGCTGGCGCACGACCCGCGCAAACGCCAGTGCAGCCTCGCGAGCCTGACGTCGTTCACCTTCCACGGCGACCAGATCGTCTCGGTCGGATACTCCGAGCCAGCGAAGGACCTGCTGCCGGTGAAGAACCCGAAGAAGTTCGTGGGCGGCGCGTGATGATGCGCCGTACGGCGGTCCTGGCAGCCGGAGTGTTCCTCGTCGCGGGGTGCAGCTCCGGTCAGCAGGCGGCGCAGAGCCGGCAGGGGCAGGCCGGTTTCGTCAGCGGCAACGGCAACGTGTCGGTGTTCGCGGCCGCTGACCGCAAGGCGGCGCCCGCGCTTACCGGCAAGACGCTCGACGGCAAGACCTGGACCTTGGCGGACCAGAAGGGCAAGGTCGTCGTACTGAACGTCTGGGGCTCCTGGTGCCCGCCTTGCCGTAAGGAAGCGCCTGACCTGGTTGCCGCCGCCAAGGAACTCGGGCCGTCGGTGCAGTTCGTCGGGCTGAACACCCGCGACCTCGACCCGGCCCCGGCGAAGAAGTTCGTCCAGGAGTTCGACGTACCGTATCCGAACCTCTACGACCCGGCCGGCAAGGCGCTGCTGCGGTTCCGCGGGCAGATCTCGCCGGCGGCGATCCCGACCACACTCGTGATCGACAAGACCGGCAAGGTCGCCGGGCGCGTTGTCGGCGAAGTGACCAAGCAGACCCTGCTGGGCATGGTGAAGGACGCCGGTTGAGCTGATGGGACAGTGGTTCGCCTCGTCGATGACGGGCTCGATGCTGGTCGCGCTGCCGATCGCGGTGCTGGCCGGCGCCATCTCGTTCTTCTCGCCGTGCGTCGTACCGCTGCTGCCCGGCTACCTGTCGTACGTCACCGGCCTGTCCGCGGCCGAGCTCGGCTCCGAGAAGCGCGGCCGGATGCTGGCCGGTACGGCGTTGTTCGTCGCCGGGTTCTCCACGGTGTTCATCCTCACCGGCGTGCTGTTCGGCAAGGCCGGTGACCTGCTGATCGACCACCAGACCGCGATCACCCGGGTACTCGGCGGGCTCACCGTCCTGCTCGGCGTGGTGTTCCTCGGCGGGTTCGGTTTCATGCAGCGGGACCTGCGCATGCACCGGGTGCCCGCGGTCGGGATCGCGGCCGCGCCACTGCTCGGCGTACTGTTCGGATTCGGGTGGACGCCCTGTATCGGGCCGACGCTCGGGACCGTGATGACGCTGGCCACCACCGAGGGCAGTACGGCGCGCGGCGCCACGCTGGCGCTGGTGTTCAGCCTCGGGCTGGGCATTCCGTTCATCGTCGCGGCGCTGGCGTTCCGGCGGATGCTGGGCGCGGTGGCGTGGGTCCGCAAGCACCAGCTGCTGGTGATCCGGATCGGCGGCGTACTGATGATCGCGGTGGGACTGCTGCTGCTGACGGGAGTGTGGGACTCGATGACCGCGGACCTTCGGCAGTGGGTCGCCAACTTCGGATCGGCGGTCTGAGGTGACTGATATCGATCACGGCGTCAAGGACCACATCACCGCACCGACCGGCAACTCCGGGAACGAGCCGCCGCCGGCGCTCGGCCTGGTCGGCTGGCTGCGCTGGACCTGGCGGCAGCTGACGTCGATGAAGACCGCGCTGGTGCTGCTGTTCCTGCTCGCGCTCGGCGCGGTGCCCGGATCGCTCGTCCCGCAGACGTCGATCGACCCGATCAAGGTGTCGGAGTTCCTCACCGCGCACCCGAAGCTCGGCCCGCTGTACGACAAGCTCGGGCTGTTCGACGTCTACAAGTCGGCGTGGTTCTCGGCGATCTACCTGCTGCTGTTCATCTCGCTGATCGGTTGCGTCGTCCCCAGGCTTTCCGTCTACTTCAAGGCGTTGCGGGCCCGTCCGCCGAAGCCGCCGCGGAACCTGAACCGGCTGCCCGGTTACCAGAGCTTCGAGGTCGACTCCCCGGGTGACGTGCTGGCGGTGGCGACGCGGGAGCTGAAGCGCCGCCGGTTCCGGGTCGAGTCGTACGACGGAGCGGTCGCGGCGGAGCGTGGTTACCTGCGCGAGGCCGGCAACCTGCTCTTCCACTTCTCGCTGATCCTCGCGCTGATCGGCGTCGCGTGGGGCTCGCTCTTCGGGTACCGCGGCACGGTGTTGGTTGTCGTCGGCAACAGTTTCTCGAACACGGTCGCGCAGTACGACGACTTCACGCCGGGCCGCGCGTTCAGCGGCGACGACGACCTGCCGCCGTTCTCGCTGACGGTCAAGGACTTCCAGGTGAAGTTCCAGCAGGACGGCCCGCAGAAGGGCGCGGCCCGCGAGTTCAAGGCGCAGCTGTCCTACCAGGAGACCCCGGACGCGCCGGAGCAGCCGTACCTGCTGCAGGTCAACCACCCGCTGAAGCTGGACGGCAGCAGCGTCTACCTGATCGGCCACGGGTACGCGCCGCGGGTGACGGTCCGCGACGGGCAGGGGAACGTGGCGTTCTCCGGGCCGGCGCCGTTCCTGCCGCAGGACAGCAACTTCTCGTCGTTCGGCGTGATCAAGGCACCGGACGCGCGGCCGCGGACGCTCGGTTTCGAAGGGTTCTTCCTGCCGACCGCGGTGATCGGCCAGCAGGGTCCGGTGTCGGTGTTCCCCGACGACCTGAACCCCGCGCTGGTGATGACCGGGTACTACGGCCGTCCGCAGGCGGAGACAGGCAAGCCCGAGTCCGTGTACCAGCTGGACAAGACCAAGCTGACGCAGTTCACCAAGGACGGCGACAAGTGGCGGTTCCAGCTCGCGCCGGGCCAGAGCGTCGCGCTGCCGGACAAGGCCGGGTCGATCACTTTCGACGGATACAGCCGCTGGGTGAAGCTCCAGGTCAGCCACACGCCCGGTACGGACCTCGCGCTGGCCGGCGTCCTGCTGGCGATCCTCGGGCTGATGGGTTCGCTGTTCGTGCATCCGCGGCGTACCTGGGTACGAGTCCGCGAGCAGGACGGGCGTACCGTTGTCGAGGTCGCCGGTCTGGACCGCGGCCCCGAGCGCGGCCTCGGTGACGAGATCCAGGCGATCACGAAGCATTTGAAACCTGCCGGCTCGAGCAACCAGGAGCAGCCATGAGCCCGGAGACCTACGCACACGTCTCCAACCTGCTGATCCCCACCGCCACGATCATCTATGCGCTGGCGATGGTTTCGCACGCGATGGAGTGGGCGCTCGGGCGCACGGCGGTCGTGAAGAAGGTCGCGGTCAGGGAACAAGTGCTGGTCGGTTCGGCCGGGGCTGTCTCCGAGACCGTTGAGACTGCTCAGACTGTTCAGGCTTCCGAGGAGCCCGCGTCGACCGAGCGGCTGGACGCGGCGAGCCGGATCGGGTTGCTGCTGACCTGGATGGGCTTCGTGTTCCACCTCGGCGGCGTGGTCACCCGCGGTCTCGCGGCGGGCCGGGTGCCGTGGGGCAACATGTACGAGTTCTCGATCACGGCGTCGCTCGCGGTCGCGATCGTGTACCTGATCTTCGTCCAGCGGTACAAGCTGCAGTGGCTCGGCCTCGGCGTGACGCTGGTGATCGCGAGCGTCCTGGGCCTCGCCTCGCTGGCGCTCTACACGCCGGCCGGCCCGCTCGTACCGGCCCTGCACTCGTACTGGCTGGTCCTGCACGTCTCCGCGGCCGCGACGTCCGGTGGTGGGTTCACTGTCGGCGGGCTGATCTCGGTGCTGTACCTGTTGAAAGCCCGCGCCGAGCGGAAGGTCCTCGAAGGCGGCACGATGTCCCCGGCGCTGCGCCGGCTGCCGAGCGCCGAGGCGATGGACGGTACGGCGTACAAGGTGCTGGCGTTCTCGTTCCCGCTGTGGACGTTCGCCGTACTGGTCGCCGGGCCGATCTGGGCCGAGTACGCCTGGGGCCGGTACTGGGGCTGGGACCCCAAGGAGGTCTGGTCGCTGGTGACGTGGGTGGTGTACGCCGCCTACCTGCACGCGCGGGCGACCGCGGGCTGGCGGGGCCGCCGGGCCGCGACGATCGCGATCGTGGGCTGGTTCGTCTTCCTGTTCAACTTCGTCGGCGTGAACCTGTTGGTCTCCGGCATGCACTCCTACGCTGGGGTGTGAAATGAAGGAGTTCGGGATCTACACCGGCCTGCGGGCCGCGCTGTTCGCGGTCTGCCTCGGCGTGCTGTGGGTCGTCCTGCACACCTGGCTGTCGATCTGGCCGATCGCGCTGCTGGCGCTGATCGTGTCCTCGATCCTGTCGATCTTCGTACTGCGGGCCGCCCGCGACCGGCTGGCCGGCAAGATCGACACCCGGGCCGCGAAGATCTCCTCGCGCCTCGAGCAGGCCCGCTCCGCCGAGGACGACGACTAGCGGGCAGTCCCGCCTGAAACCGCCGTACCAGTGGACGACTGGTACGGAGAGTGACCTATGCCACTCGTGAACTCCGGGCAAAATCATTTGTGCATTCCTTCACACGAGTCGTAACGTGGTGGATGAAACGAAACGGTTTCGTTCCATCGTGATGATGTAGCTACGCAGGGTGATGGGTGTGGAGACAGTACGGCAGCGGCCCCGGGTCGAAGGCGGGCGTGAGGAGGAGATCCTCGACGCGACCGTCGCGGTGGTGGCCGAGCTCGGCTACGACCGGTTGACGATGGACGCGGTGGCGACCGCGGCGAAGGCCAGCAAGGCCACGCTGTACCGGCGCTGGTCCACCAAGGCCGAGCTGGTCGTGGACGCGATCAGCAGGGCCAAGGGCTGCCCGATGCCGGAGGACGTCGACACCGGCAGCCTGCGCGGCGACCTGATCTCGATGTCCTGCGGCGAGGGTGGCTTCACCGACGAGCTGCCGATGTCGGTGGTGGCCGGCCTGCTGACCGCGCTGCACCGTGACGACGAACTGCAGACGGCCTTCCGGGAGCGCTTCCTGGCGCCGCGGCTGGACCTGACCAACAAGGTGTACGAGCGGGCCGTCGAGCGCGGCGAGATCGCGCCGGGCGTCGACATCGAGCTGCTGTCGGTGACGCTGCCCGCGGTGATCATCCACCACGCCTACATCCTCGGCGTCGAGCCGACCGACGAACTCATCCTCCGCGTGATCGACAACGTGATCCTGCCTGCGGCGCGGGGGTCGCAGGCGAGCTGACCGGTGAGGGGCCGGTTCGCAACCAAGACAGTCTGCCAAGAGGGGAATCTTGCTATGTCCGAAGAAGTCATCAACGCCGATCCGCCGGAAGGGCGGCCGGTCGACGCGGTGGGTGAGCCGGCCGCGCACGGCCATCGCAACCTGGGGATCGCGCTAGCACTGATCTGCATGGCGCAGCTGATGGTCGTGCTGGACGGGACGATCGTGAACATCGCGCTGCCGCACATCAAGGACGCGCTCAAGTTCACCGACGCCTCGCTGCCGTGGGTGGTGAACGCGTACGCGCTGGCGTTCGGTGGTCTGCTGTTGCTCGGCGGCCGGATCGGGGACATCCTCGGTCGCCGCAAGGTGTTCGTCGTCGGCGTCGTACTGTTCGGCCTGGCGTCGTTCGTCGGTGGTATCGCGCAGAGTGAAGGCGTGCTGCTGACCAGCCGCATCCTGCAGGGGCTCGCGGCCGCGATGGCCTCGCCGAACGCGCTGGCACTGATCACCACCACGTTCCCGGCCGGCAAGGAGCGCAACCGCGCGATGGGCGTGTACGCGGCGATGTCCGGGGCCGGTGCGGCCGTCGGACTGATCCTCGGTGGCGCACTGACCGAGGCGTCCTGGCGCTGGACGTTCTTCATCAACACGCCGATCGGCCTGCTGGTCGCCGTACTGGCCTTCCGCTTCCTGGGTGAGTCGGAGCGGCAGAGCGGCAAGTTCGACCTGCCGGGTGCGATCACCGGTACGGCGGGTCTCACCTCGCTGGTGTACGGCCTGACGCACGCGGCCACGAACGGCTGGGGCGACACCTGGACGCTGATCTTCATCGTCGGCGGCCTGGCGCTGATCGGGATCTTCCTCGGCATCGAGGCCCGGTCGCGGCACGCGCTGATGCCGTTCCGGATCCTGGCCAACCGAACCCGCGGTGTGAGCTTCTTCGTGATGCTGATCGTCGGCGCCGCGATGTTCTCGATGTTCTACTTCCTGGGCATCTTCGTGCAGTCGATCATGGGCTACAGCGCGCTGAAGACCGGTGTCTCGTTCCTGCCGTTCAGCGTCGGCATCGTGGTCGCGGCGCAGGTCGCCTCGACGCTGGTGGCGCGGATCGACCCGCGCTGGATCGCCGGTGCGGGTGGTGTGTTCGTCGCGGGCGGCATGTTCGGGTTCAGCCGGCTCCAGGTGGATTCGACGTACTTCACGCACCTGCTGCCGTACATCCTGGTGCTGTCGTTCGGGATGGGCCTGATCTTCGTACCGCTCACGCTGACCGCGGTCAGTGGGGTCGCGGCGGAGGACTCCGGCGTCGGTTCCGCCGTACTGAACACCGTGCAGCAGATCGGTGGTGCGATCGGCCTGGCGCTGCTCGGCACGATCTCCACCAACGCGATCAAGGACAAGTTCGCCGAGCTGGCCCCGGGCCTGCAGAAGGCGGCCGAGTCCGGGCAGTCGCCCGATCAGATCAAGCAGCTGCAGGGCCAGTTCACCGCGCTCGCCACGACGCACGGCTTCACCCGTGCGTTCGTGTGGTCGGCCTTCCTGGCCCTGGGCGCCGCCCTGATCACGCTGATCGGCCTGTCGATCAAGCACAAGGACCTGGCCAACGACGGCGAGACCGCAGTCCACATCGGCTGATCCGTTGTCTCGAAGGGCTCGCTTCCGGGAGGGGGAGGCGAGCCCTTCGTCTTTGTCTACAGGGCTTTGCGCATCACGAGTTCGCGGCGGATGCCGTCGGCCATCAGGTCGCCGGGTTCGTCGGTGTCGACGTACCCGTGCCGGAGGTACAGGTCGTGCGCCGGATCGTTGCCGGGGACAACGGAGAGCTCGAGGCTGGTGGCGCCGACGGACCGGGCCCAGTCCTCGATCGCCTGCATCAGCGCGTTGCCGACACCCTTGCCGCGGCCCTCCGGTGCGACCCACATCGAGACCAGCTCGGCGGTCCGGTCCTCGCTCGGGAACCCGCCGGCCATCCCGGCCGGCGTACCGTCGAGGCTCGCGATCACCTGATAGGCGCCGGGTTCGGAGAGTCGCTGCCGCCAGCTTTCCTCGGGCGCGTCGGCCCAGTCGGCGTACTGCGAGCCGAACGCGAACGCGGCCTCCTGCAGGGCGGCCAGGCGCAGCTCGCGCCAGGCCTTCCAGTCGTCCGGGCCGATTGCTTGGAGCTCGATCATGTCTTGATCCGTTGGGTCAGGGGCGGCAGCCAGTAGTACGGGATGAGCAGCGAGAACGCGACGATGCCGAGGATCGGGACGATCGCACCGAGAGCGGTGCCGATGCCGTACAGCAACGGCCCGAGGAGGAACCGCCGGCTCATCTTACGAGCCTCCTCCGGGCTGATCGTGTCGCCCAGGAGCCGATGACCGCGGCGCGCGTACTCCCAGATCGCGTTGAACGGCAGGCCGCCGGCGACGAGCACAGCGCCGTACAGGACGACGGCGGTCCGTTCGCCCTCGTGGTTGCGGAGTGCGGACGCCAGGACGCCGGCCGTGAACGGGATGAGGGCGACGAGCATCAGCAGGATCGTATTCAGGAAGAGCAGCACCCGGTCCGCGCTGGCGATGTGGTCGAACATCGCGTGATGGTTCGCCCACACCAGTCCGATCACCAGGAAGCTGATGACGTAGCCGAGGTACGACGGCCACAGGTGACCCAACTGGTCCAGCAGGTGCGCGGTGTCCTCGGGAACCTTGATCTCGATCACCAGCAGGGTGATCGCGATCGCGAAGACACCGTCGCTGAACGCCTCCAGGCGTGCGGTCTTCAGTACCTGTCCCGTCACCGCGGTGGGAACTTGGAGGAGACCCAGTCGCGGACGCCGCCGAGGCCGTCCCCGAGGTCGCGGAGCAGTTTGGCCAGCGGGTCCTGGGACCGGCTGAACGCGTCGGAGTACGACTTGGCGGCGTTCTTCGCCTCCTGGGAGATCGACGCGTCGCCGTCGTCCTGGCGCTTCGGGTACTCGCCGGAGACGATCGCGGTGTACTCGCCCTCGTCCACCCAGCGGCGCAGCTCGTGCGCGCGGATCACGGACAGCGGGTGCGACTGCGCCTCGAGCAGCAGCAGCTTCAGCACACTGTCGCGCAGGTCGCCGGCGCTCTCGTACTCCGTGCCCTGGGCAAGGAACGCGGTGGTGTCGAGCTCGTTCAGCTGACCGCCGCTGGCGAGCTTCATCTGCACCCGCAGCGCGACCGCGGGGTCCTGGGTGGCGAGCAGACCGGCCCGGTCGCCGGACAGCTCCGCCTTGCGGGACCACTCGTGCAGCGCGGCGATGATGGCCCGCAGTCCGAGCGCGCCGATCGGCATCCAGTTGAACGCGCCGGTCAGCCGCATCAGCCACATCAGCAGCGACTGGTACAGCGCGTGACCGCTCTGCGCGTGCCCGAGCTCGTGGCCGAGGACGAACCGCAGCTCCTCCTCGTCCAGCCCGGTCAGCAGGGAGCTGTTCACCACGATGAACGGCTTGTCCATGCCGATCGTGATCGCGTTCCAGAACGGGCTGTTGGTGACGAACAGCTCCGGCAGTTCACGGACGTCGAGCGTGCTCGCCGCCTCCGTGTACAGCCGGTGCACGGTCGGGAACTGCCGCTCGTCGACCCGGATCGCGCCGCCCAGGAACTGCAGCCGGAAGGCACGCTCGTTGATCAGGCCGGACATCTTCCGCAGTACGTAGTCGAACCCCTTCAGCTGCCGCAGCGCCACCAGCGCACCGCGGTCCGCCGGGTGCTCCCACGCCCGCGAACTGATATCCGTCAACGTCACCCGCTGCCTCGTCGGCCGATCACTGTTCTCGCTCATCGCTCCCCCTGCCCGGTCGTCATGAGTTCCGACACTAGCTCGCCCCCGGGTCGAGCGTGATACCTGCGCCGTCGGCAACCCACCGTTGTAAAGTGACCCGCCCGCCACAGATGGGAGTTGGAGAGTTGCCGATAGACCCCGAGCGCTTCGTGGCACACAACCGCGCTCTGCTCGAACTCGAGTTGAGACTCCGAGTGGCGAGGCAACTGGATCGGATACAGCGCCTGTGTCTGGTGTTCCTGCCGGTGGCGGTAGGTATTGTCTATGTCGCCGAGAACACCCCGGAATTCGGTGTCCAGAAGAAGGTCTTCGTCGCCCCTCTGGTCGCGATCGGAATTGCGTCCGCGATCTTCCTGGCGGTGTTCGCAATTTTGAAGCATGATTATCCGGACAAATATCGGTCTGGATTGATCGAGCTCGAGCTGGTTGTCGGCCGGCAGTCGAAAGCGATACTCGTCGCCGAGTCCGCGGAGTTGCCGCTCGCCGTGCGCCGCAACAACTATCGGGAGTCGATCGGGTCCGATCTGGGAACGCTCCGCTCGGGCGCCACCTATTACCGGCGGGTCAACAACGCTTTGCAGGCAGTGGTGATCGTCGGATCGCTGGCCGCGACCGCCGTCACGAGCCTGGCACTGACGGCAGTGGCGCTCCGGTGGATCAGTGTGGTCGTGACGTTCCTGGTCGGGCTTGCGGCCGGGTTCATGGGTTACTTCAAGTTCAAGGAGCGAAGCTTCTACCTGCAACAGACCGCGGATGCCATCGAGTCGGAATGGAACAACTACGATCTCGGTATCGGTCGATATCGCGGGAAGAACAAGGATGCCGCTCTGGCCGAGTTGGTTGAAGAGGTCGAGCGGCTCAGTGCCGAACAGAAGAAACGCGAGCAGAATCTCGATCAGCCGCCGGAGCGTTCGGACGGGTAATCATCGGCCACCGGCGTCCGGGGATTCAGGATCGCGGCGGCGACGAGCGTCGGCAGCCACCCCACCGGCACTGCCCACCAGCCGAGGCCCCTGCTGGTCGCGAAAGCGGTTGTGGCGAGGCTGATCGACGTACCCGTGAACCAGTACCAGAGTGCGTTCCAGCCGGGATGGTCGGTCGCACGGCGGTGGCCGACCCAGGCGAGGGTGAGGGTTGCCGGCAGGGCGAGCGCGGTCGCGCCCAGCGTGAGTACGGCCAGGATCAGGGCCACGTCCGCCGGGGAGAACTCGATCGGTCCGAGGGGGATCATGCCTGCGATGCTCCCGGCCGGAGGCCCGGTCACCGAGCGTAGGAATACTCAAATCGGGTTCTACGTCTTAGCCTGGCCCGCATGAGTGAGGTAGACGGGGTGTGCCGCGAGGTCGATCGGCGCGACGACAAGGACCGGGCCTGGGTGTCCGAGGCGATCCGGATCGTGGACGCCGACGCGAACCGGAGCGCGGACACGCACCTGCACGTGTTCCCGATGCCGGAAGGTACCGGTGTGGACCTGTACCTGAAGGATGAGTCCGTACACCCGACCGGCTCGCTCAAGCACCGGCTGGCCCGGTCGCTGTTCCTGTACGCGCTCTGCAACGGCTGGATCCACGAGGGCACCACCGTGATCGAGGCGTCCAGCGGCTCGACCGCGGTCAGCGAGGCGTACTTCGCCCGCCTACTCGGTCTCCCGTTCGTCGCCGTGATGCCGCGCTCGACCAGCCCCGAGAAGGTCGAGCTGATCGAGTTCTACGGCGGCCGCTGCCACTTCGTTGAACGCTCCGGCCAGATCTACGGCGAGGCCAAGCGCCTCGCCGAGGAGACCGGCGGGCACTACATGGACCAGTTCACGTACGCCGAACGCGCCACCGACTGGCGCGGCAACAACAACATCGCCGAGTCGATCTTCGGGCAACTGTCGCTGGAGCAGCACCCGATCCCGACCTGGATCGTGGTCGGCGCCGGCACCGGCGGTACGTCGGCCACCATCGGGCGGTACGTCCGCTACCAGCGCCACGAGACGTCGGTCGCCGTCGTCGACCCGGAGAACTCCGCGTTCTTCCCCGCCTTCGAAGCCGGCGACCACGACTTCTCCACCGGCCGCCCCTCCCGCATCGAAGGCATCGGCCGCCCCCGCGTCGAACCGTCGTTCGTCCTCGGCGTCGTCGACCGGATGATCTCCGTCCCCGACGCCGCCTCGATCGCCGCCATGCGCTTCTGCTCCCGCGTCACCGGCCGCCTCGTCGGCGGCTCCACCGGCACCAACCTCTGGGGCTCACTCCGCCTGGCCGCCGAAATGCGCCGCACCGGAGCCCGCGGCAGCATCGTCACCCTCCTCTGCGACAGCGGCGAACGCTACGGCAACACCTACTACGACGACACCTGGCTACGCACCGCCGGCATCGACATCACCCCCTACACCACCACCCTAGAAACCTTCGCCACCACCGGCCACTGGACCGAACCGGCATAGCCGTAGTCACGCGGTGCATGTGGTCCACCCCCGCGTGCTACACAGCCGCTAACTTCGTCGCCACGCTCCTCACCGCGCCTGCTCCGCCGGCGCACTGCGAGCTGCCACTCGCGGGTGAGAACTTGGCGCGAGTTCGTGGGCGAAGTCGGAGGTGGTGACCGGCTGCTTGTGATCGTCCGTCGTGGGCTCCACATCCACCTCCGCAAAGTGCGGACCGCCAGGCCATCACAATCGCAACCCGTGCAGCGGCCCACGCGGCAGGTCGTCCGCAACGCGCACATTGTGATGGCCTGGACGTCCGCACCCTGTCACAAACGACCAGAAGCAGTGCACGTGTGTACGCCGACCCAGTGGGCGCGTATGGGATCGTGGAGTGGTGGAAGGCCTTCGGTCGGTGGAGCTTCGGCTGCCTTCGCCTGTGCACGAGGTGCACGACGACCGTCTGGAGGCGGCCGGGGTTCGGGTTCTGCTGAAGCGGGATGATCTGATTCATCCCGAGTTCCCCGGCAACAAATGGCGCAAGTTGAAGTACAACCTCGCCGCGGCGCACGAGCTCGGCCTCAGGACCCTGCTGACGTTCGGCGGCGCGTACTCGAACCACATCCGCGCGACCGCCGCCGCGGGCCACTACGGCGGCTTCGAGACGATCGGCGTCATCCGAGGCGAGGAACATCTGCCGCTCAACCCGTCGCTCGCCTACGCAATCGACCGCGGCATGCGCCTCACCTATCTCGACCGGCCTTCCTACCGTGCGAAGACGTCGGACGCGGTGATCAGCCGTCTGAGCCGTGAGTTCGGCGAGTTCTACCTCCTGCCTGAAGGCGGCAGCAACAAAGAGGCCGTTCTGGGATGCGCAGAGCTTCCCGACGAACTGACCGAACCCTTCGACGTGATGTTCTGCGCGGTTGGCACGGGCGGAACCCTCGCGGGCGTTGCCGCGGGATTGGCCCCGGAGCAGGCGGCTGTCGGCGTACCCGTCCTGAAGGGTGGCGCGTACTTGGAGCAGGAGGTGGTCGATCTCCAGACCTCGGCGTACGGCAAGCGAACGGGCACCTGGCACCTCGAGTGCGACTACCACTTCGGCGGCTATGCGAAGCGATCGCAGGAACTGGACACCTTCATCCGCGACTTCGAGACCAGACACGGCCTTCTACTCGACTGGGTCTACGAAGCAAAGATGATGTACGCCCTGTTCGACCAGGTACACAGCGGAGCCTTCGGATCAGGCACAACAATCGTCGCATTGATCTGCGGCTCCAGTGAGGTCCCCGGCGGGTGACCTCACGCGCTCGCCCAGTCGAGGCGCCAGTCTCCGCTGTTGACGGTGAACTGCTTGCCGAAACCGAGCCAGCGGCCTGTCATGGAGTGTCCGTGGGGTCCGACGACGAGTTGGATGGCCCCGTGATAGACCGCACCTCGGTAGTAGCCGGCGGGTGACGTTCGTTCGGTCCAGGTTCCGGTCGCGATCGCTCCTCTGAGCGACAGATCGAGGGATAGCCTCGATTCCTGGTCGTCGCGCTCACTGGTTCCGACGATCCGTCCGCCGACGTGGCGCAGGCGGACCATGTGCTTGCCTTCGAGTTCTTCGCGGCGGCTTGACGAGTAGTACGTGTACGAGGAGCGCCATAGTCCGGTCAGGCTTCCTCCGGCCGTTTGGGCGGAGTCCATCTCGCGGAAGTCGGAGAGATCGACGACAAGGTCGGCAACCGAGCATTGGTACAGCTGAGCCATTCTGGACAGGACACCCAACGACGGTGCATATCCGCTCGCCGCCGGCCATTGCTCCCAGTACGAGAAGTTCTTGAAGGTCTTCGGATCGTCCGGCCACTGCCGGTTCCACTGTTCCGCAGCCTCGCGCTGACTCCAGCCGTGTGCCAGCCGGAACGCGACGCGCGGGTTCACGCCGTACCCGTCCGCGAACGTCGCAGCGATCTCGACCCAGGTCGAGCCCTGTGAGCGCAGGTCAGCCGACCACTTCTTTCGCGCCTGTCGCAGGCTCGGTCCATTGCTCGACCTGGGACCAACCCGAACACTCACAGTACTCATCATGCCACGAAACGTCCCCGCTGAACGGGGAACAGTGACGCCGATGATCACCGGTCGGCTCGGTGGTTCGGATGGATGGTCGGCGACAGGGTTGGAGTAGGTCAGGGCGGCGGGTGAGCCCCGAGAAGGTAGGCGGTACGTCGCTCTCCTGCCCTGTCGCCCTGACCGTTCCAATGACCTCTGCACGACGGGGATCGTGAATGACCGACCAGAACGTACTTGCCGACGTACGCCGGGTTCTCGACGAGGGGCGACCGGCCGAGCAGACCATCCGTGCGATCCGGCAATTGCTGGAGCCGTCCCGTGAGCCGACGCCGATCGAGCGCACCGAGCGTGGATGGCCGGTGCTGCGTCCGGCCGGTGTGCCGATGGTCGAGGCAATGGCCGATGCCCTTCAAGGAAAGGACGATTGACTCCGTGACTGACTGGACCGACGCCGCTCGCAAGCTTGCCGACGAAGTGGCGGCAGCTGCACCGGAGTGGCACGACTCGGTCAGCTTGACACCTCGGCATCAGTTGGTGCCGAGGTGGTGGGAGCCGATCCCCGACAGCTATCCGTTCGTCTGGGGGCTCCGCATGCCGCAGCCCGACCAGCCGTGGGCGGAGGTGTACGCCGACGAGACCCTCGTTACCCGCGTGGGGGCGCTGCACGCGGACCAGGCCGAGCTCGACGTCCGGCCAACTGGTCTCCCGACTTCGTCCTCGACCTTGCCTGGGTTGATCGTGCGCATGCTGCATCTGCTCGACGCGCACGAGCACGACCGGGTGCTGGACGTCGGCACTGGCTCCGGGTACTCCGCTGCGCTTCTGGCACATCGCCTCGGCGATCAGCAGGTGACCAGCATCGACGTAGATCCCTACCTCGTCGACGTTGCCCGCGAACGCCTCGCCGGCTTCGGCCGAGCACCGCGCCTCGAGGTCGCCGATGCTACCGGCTCGCTGCCGGACTCCGAGTACGACCGGATCATCGCGACCGTCTCCGTCCGTCCTGTCCCGCCGGCCTGGCTCAAGGCTCTCCGCCCTGGCGGGAAAATCGTCACTACCATCATCGGCACCTCGCTTCTGATCAAAGCCGAGAAAGATCCCGACGGAGTCGTTCGCGGTCGCGTCCAACCAGATCCGGCCAGCTTCATGCGCACCCGAGGCGAGAAGGACTACCCGGCCAGGCTCGATGATGTGTACGCCGCCGCGCGCGACCAGCCAGGCGCGGAGAGCCGCCAACTGACAGGCCCCATGCCTGATCTCTGGGAGGACTGGGAGCTGCGTTGCCTGTACGAGCTCGCGACCCCGGACGTCGAGAACCGTTCGGCAACATGCGAGGACGGCAGCCAACTTCTGTGGCTGCTGGCAACGGATGGTTCCTGGGCGCGCGCTGACAGCGCAACCATGACTGTTCACCAAAGTGGTCCACGACGACTCTGGGATGACCTGGAGTGCGTCCGTGAGCGATGGACGACGGCCGGCCAGTTCCCGCTCCACAGCATGACGGTCGAATTCACGGCCGATAGGAACACCCTCACGAGCCCCAACGACGACTGGACGCTTGCGCTCTGACCACCCGTCGTTGAGTGGACTGTCCGCGTCACCCGCTCGAAGGTGACGCCGAAGTCGAGTTGCCGACTAAGGGTGCGTGACGCTGAATGGACCGTATGGGGATCGGGAAGTCGGGTGTTCTCGGCAACGCTGTGCTTGGGCTTGTGGTTATGGGGCTGATGTTGGGGTTGCTTTGTTTGCTTACGGTTGTGGATCCGGTTGCTCGGTCGCGTCAAGGGTTGGGCGGGAAGATCGCGGGTGCTTGGTGTTCGTTCGCGCCGCTTGGTCTCGCGCGAGGTGCCATCGTCGGGGATCCGCTGGCGTTGTCCGCGTGGGCGGGTGCCGGTGTTTATCTGCTGGCGATTGTCGGGTCGTGGGGGCGGCCGTTGCTGATCGCGTGTGAGTTGGTGGAGCGGGAGCATGGGTATCAGGTGCTCAGCAACGGCGAGTACCGTCGAGCGCGGGTTGGTCAGGGTGTCCTGATCGTGGGTGTCGTGGGGATGGCCACACTTTCCGTGTGGTGACGGGTGGCCAGGAGCCAGGGGATCGTTGCTGTCGGCACTTGTTTGCTGGCAACGGGTCTTGTGATAACCGGCCTGGTTGTCAGTTGACGTTCGGGCGGGTTCGAGCAGGTGCGCGAGTTTGTGCGTCCGGTGCAGCGTCACACGGTGCGGTTCGAACTTACTAGCACGGCCGGGCGGTCTGAGTCGCTCCAGTTTCAGCTTGATCGCCTGCAGACAGGCGAGTTCTGGGAGGACATCTACTGCTGACCTGATCAGGGGAGTAGAGCCAGTTTTCCTGTTGTGGCTCGGGATTCTAGTTCGGTGAGGGCTTTGGGGCCGTCGGCAAGGTCGTAGGTGGTCGGTTCGGTTGGGGGTAGGACTCCGGTGGCTATGAGGGTGAAGAGTTCGCGCATTACTTCGCCGAAGGTTTCGGGGGCGTGTTGGATCAGGGCGCCGAGGTTCAGGCCTATGAGATGGAGTTGGTGTTTGTAGACGAGGTCCCAGTTGGTGATCGACGCGTTGCCGGCGGGGAGGCCGTAGACGACCACTCGGCCGGTCACTCGTTTGCTGACCGCGAGGCTGGTTTCGAGGGTGGGGCCGCCGACGGACTCCAGGACCAGGTCGACGCCTTTGGTGAGGGCCAGGATCTCGGCTGCCAGGTTGGGGTTGCGGGAGTTGAGGACGTGGTCGGCGCCCAGGCCGCGTACCGTCTCGTGCTTCTCGGGGGAGGCCGTCGCGATGACGGTGGCGCCGTAGAGCTTGGCCATCCGTACTGCCGCTTGCCCGGTCCCGCCTGCTGCGGCGTGGATCAGTACGGTCTGGCCAGCTGCGACCTCGCCGAGTCGTAGGGCGGCCTGGGCGGTTGGCCAGCTGACGGCCAGGCCCAGGGCTTGTTCGTCGTCCCAGCCGGGTGGGATCGGGATCGCCGCGGCTGCCGGCAGTACGCAGTACTCGGCGAAGGCTCCGCCGCCGATGGTCGCGCCGACGACATGCGTGCCGAGCGGGAGGTCGACGCCCTCGCCGACGGTGACCACCTCGCCGGCGGCTTCGATTCCGGCGGTGTACGGCGGCTGCGGGCCGCCTGCGAACGTGCCGTACGACTGCGAGATGTCGACGTAGTTGACGCCCGCCGCGGTCACGCGGAGAAGGACCTCACCAGGGCCGGGGCGGGGGATCGGTACGTCGGTCAGCTTCAGGTCCGGTGGTCCGTCGAGCGTCGTCTGCCGCAGTGCGCGCATGCCGTGCCTCATTTCTTGGTCGATCGACCAACAAAGGGTCCCACCGGCATCCGGAGGCCGTCAAGGTTAAACTTGGTCGATCGACCAACAAAGTGCGGAGGACCGGATGGCGACTCGCGGCAGGCCGCGGACGTTCGACCCGGACGTCGCGTTGCGGCAGGCGCTCGACGTGTTCTGGGAACGCGGGTACGAGGGCACGTCCCTCAGCGACCTTGCCGAGGCGATGGGGATCCGGTCCGCGAGCATCTACGCGTACTTCGGCAGCAAGGAAAACCTGTTCCGCCAGGTCATGGCGCTGTACGGCGCAACTGCCGGCGAACCGCCTCGCCGCGCCCTCCGCGAAGCGCCGACCGCCCGCGAGGCGATCCACGCGATGCTCCGGGCGACCGCGGACCAGATCACCCATCCCGAACACCCGCACTACTGCATGCTGATCCTGGCCGCCCCGACCGGCGCCGTGGAGAACCACGCCGTACGCCAGTTCCTCGCCGACGGCCGCCACGGCATGTACCTGGAGATCAGGGACCGCCTGGCCAAGGAGATCCCGCCCGCCGACCTCGACGCGATGGCCCGCTACTACACCACCGTCGTCCAAGGCCTCTCCATCCAAGCCCGCGACGGCGCCACCCGCCCCGAACTCGAAACCGTCATCACCTGCGCCATGGCCGCCTGGGAAACCCTCACGTCATGACCCGCATCCTGATCACCGGCATGTCCGGCACCGGCAAGACCACTGTGCTGGACGAGTTGGCCCGCCGAGGCCACCACACCGTCGACACGGATTACGACGGCTGGACCGAGGACGGCCTCTGGAACGAACCTCGCATGGCCGACCTGCTGACCCAACCCGACGTCATCGTCTCCGGCACCGTGGAGAACCAAGGAAGGTTCTACAACCGCTTCCACGACATCGTCCTACTGACGGCCCCACTGGACGTCCTCATCGACCGTGTAGTCCGCCGTACCAACAACCCGTACGGGAAAACCGCAACGGAACAAGCCGAGATCGCTCAGTACGTCCGAAGCGTCGAGCCCCTGCTCCGGCAAGGCGCCACCCTCGAACTCGACAGCCGCCAACCCGTGCCGGAGCTCGCCGACGCGATCGAGGACCTGGTCGCCCGGGCCCGCTAGCCCCCGAGGGCCAGGCCGATTGCGAGGCCGAGGGCGTAGAGGAGTTCGGTGAGGCCGGTGTTCTTCAGGACGGGGATCAGGGCGGGGCCTACTGCGTCGCTGAGGACTACTCGGGTGGACTTGATGGCCAGGGGGACGGCGATGAAGGCCAGGAGAGTCCATGGGGTTGCGATCGCGGAAACGGCGGCCAGGACGAACGCGAGGGCTACCAGGGCCGCGTACAGGCGGCGCGACCGGGAAGCGCCGAGGACAACGGCGAGGGTGCGCTTGCCGGTGACCGAGTCCGTGGGGATGTCGCGGAGGTTGTTCGCGACCAGCAGGGCGCAGGCGATCGAGCCGACCGAGACCGCGCCCGCGACGGCGGTCCAGTGCAGCGTCTCGGCCTGGACGTACGTCGTACCGAGGACGGCGACCAGTCCGAAAAAGAGGAAAACGCTGACCTCGCCGAGCGCGCGGTACCCGTACGGCTTCTTTCCGCCGGTGTAGAACCACGCGCCGAGAAGCGACGCCGCGCCGGCGACCAGCAGCCACCAGGTGGTCGTCGCGCACAGCACGATGCCCAGCGCGGCGCCGACGCCGAAGCAGGTGAAGGCGGCCGTCCTGACGGCGCCAGGTGTCGCGACCTTCGAACCGACCAGGCGGAGCGGGCCGACGCGGTTCTCGTCGGTACCGCGGATGCCGTCGCTGTAGTCGTTGGCGTAGTTGACGCCGATCTGCAGGGCGAGCGCGACGCCGAGGGCGAGCAGCGCCTTCCACCAGACGAAGCCGTCGAGGTACGCGGCCGCGCCGGTTCCGACGAGTACGGGGGAGATCGCGGCGGGCAACGTGCGGGGGCGGGCGCCTTCGATCCACTGGGCAGGGGTAGCCATGAATGTCGATTCTGTCAGCCCGGCGGGTGACCGGCAGAGGCGGGCCGGGGTGTGGCGTGGCTCTCGCCGGGGGTGACGCCGACCGCGGTGCGCGGGCCGTACGCTCGACTGTGACATGTCTACCTTGCGGCTGATCCCTGGTACGCCCGATGCGGTGCTGTCTGCGTTGAGCGGCGTACTCGACGGGAGCGGTACGCCGTTCGCGCCGGTGCCGGCGGATGCGGTCGGGGCCGCGCGGGTCCGCCAGGCGGCCGCGCCGGACGAGCCGGTCGAGGACGACTGCGCCGTCGTACTGACCACGTCGGGGTCGTCGGGTGAGCCGAAGGGCGTGCTGCTGTCGCGGGAGGCGCTGATCGCGTCGGCGACCGCCACCCACGACCGTCTCGGCGGCCCGGGGCAGTGGCTGCTACCGATGAAGCCGTACTTCGTGGGCGGTCTGCAGATCCTCACCCGTTCGCTCGTCGCCGGTACGACGCCGGTGCTGCTGAACGACAGCTTCACCAACGCGACCCAGCAACTGACCGGCGTACGGCGCTACACGGCGATGGTCCCGACGCAGCTGGCGCGCTACCTCGACACGGACCTGGAGGCGCTCCGGTCGTTCGACGCGATCATCATCGGCGGGGCGCCGACGCCGGAGCCACTCAAACAGCGCGCCCGGGAGGCCGGCGTCAACGCGATCCCGTCGTACGGGATGACCGAGACCGGAAGTGGCTGCGTGTACGGCGGCGTGCCGCTGGACGGTACGTCGATCGACCTGGACGAGGGCCGCATCCTGATCAAGGGGAACACGCTGTTCTCCGGGTACCGGCTGCGGCCCGAGCTCACCGCGGAGGTGCTGCGCGACGGCTGGTTCCGGACGCAGGACCGGGGCGAGCTCGTCGACGGCCGGCTGCGGGTCGTAGGCCGGGTGGACGACGTGGTGATCTCCGGTGGTGTGAACGTCACGCTGACGACGGTGCAGGCGCGGCTGCTGGAGCACCCGAAGCTCGAAGACGCTGTAGTACTGGGCGTTCCGGACGCCGAGTGGGGGACGCGGGTGGTCGCGTTCGTCGTGGGTGAGCCGTCGCGGGACGAGCTGCGCGACTGGGTCGGTGAGACGCTGCCGCGGACGTGGGCCCCGCAGGATGTCGTACGGCTGGAGGCGTTGCCGATGCTTGCCTCGGGCAAGGTTGATCGGCAGCGGTTGCTGGAGGGCGTGCGGTGATCACGTACTCGATCAGCCTCAAGAACAAGTTCCGCGGGATCACAGTGCGCGAGGGCATGCTGTACGAAGGCCCTGCGGGCTGGGCTGAGTGGAGTCCGTTCTTGGACTACGACGACGCCACCTGTGTCTCCTGGTTACGTGCGGCGCGTGAGGCGGCCGAGGACGGGTGGCCGGCACCAGTACGCGACCAGGTGCCCGTCAACTGCACTGTGCCCGCGGTGGGCCCTGAGAAGGCGGCGGAGATCGTCAGAGCGTCAGGGTGCAGTACGGCAAAGGTGAAGGTGGCCGAGCCGGGTCAGACACTTGCTGATGACCTGGAACGTGTTGAAGCAGTACGGGACGCCATCGGCAGCGGCAACGTCCGCATCGACGCTAACGGGCTGTGGTCTGTCGACCAGGCAGTGCAGAACCTCAAGCAGTTGCAGCGGTTCGACCTGGAGTACGTCGAGCAGCCTTGTGCGACTGTGGAGGAGTTGGCCGACGTCAGGCGACGTACGGACGTGCCTGTTGCGGCTGACGAGTCCATCCGCCGGGCGGAGGACCCGCTGCGGGTGAAGAAGCTCGACGCGGCTGACATCGCCGTACTGAAGGTGCAGCCGATCGGCGGCGTCCGTGCGTGCATGGAGATCGCAGAGCAGATCGGACTGCCCGTAGTGGTGTCCTCGGCGCTGGAGACCTCAGTAGGAATCGCTGCAGGTATAGCACTCGCCGCAGCCCTTCCGGAGCTCCCGTACGCGTGCGGCCTGGCCACGGTGTCGATGTTCACCCAGGAGGTCGTCGCAGAACCCCTCCTCCCCACCTACGGCTTTCTGCCGGTCAAACGCGTCGTACCGGATCCCCAGCTGCTGCAGGCCGCGCGCGCCGACGCAGAACGGACCAGGGTGTGGGAAGAGCGCCTCTCCCGAGTAAGGAGTGCCGGATGAACCCGTCCACAGCGTTTGCGACTGTGGTGGTCGACGAGCTGATCCGCAACGGTGTACGCGAGGCTGTGCTCTCACCTGGTTCTCGAAGCGCGCCCCTGGCGCTGGCACTCGCGGCGGCTGATCGTGAGGGGCGGCTGCGCCTGCATGTTCGTATCGACGAACGTACGGCGGGCTTCCTTGCTGTTGGGCTGATGCGCGGCAACGGGCTGCCTGTGCCTGTGGTTACTACCTCTGGCACTGCAGTGGCCAACCTGCATCCCGCAGTGTTGGAGGCCTCGCACAGTGGGCTGCCGTTGATCGTGCTGAGTGCTGACAGGCCGCCTGCGCTCAGAGGTAGCGGTGCGAACCAGACGACCGATCAGCTGAAGGTGTTCGGGTCCGCGGTGCGGTTGTTCCATGAGATGGGTACGCCGGTTCGTGAGGTCGGGCAGGTCGCGTACTGGCGGTCTCAGGTCGCTCGAGCCGTTGCGATCGCTACGGGGACACGGTCTGCTGATCCGGGGCCGGTGCAGCTCAACTGCCCGTTCAGTGAGCCGTTGGTGCCTACCGAGGGTCCTGAGTGGCCGGAGCCTCTGACAGGGCGCAGTACGGGGCCTTGGACTGCTGTGCATGCTGCGAACGGGCAACCTGCGGCGGTGTCGCCGGGTCCCAGAACTGTTGTAGTTGCTGGGGATGGGGCTTCTCAGGCGGCGCGGCTGATCGCAGAGGCGGGGCGGTGGCCGTTGTTCGCGGAGCCGTCGAGCCGGGCGCGGACGGGGCCGTCCACCATCACCCTGTACAGGTTGTTGCTGCAGGCAAGCAAGTTGGCCGGTGAGATCGAGCGGGTGCTGGTGTTCGGGCACCCGACGCTGTCGCGCCCGATCTCCAAGCTGCTGGCACGACCTGACGTCGAGGTGATCGTGGTGGCGCCGACCGGGCACTGGCCCGATCCGGCCCGCCGGGCAAAGTCTGTCGTCACCGGACTGACCGTCACCGCGGCCGACCCGACCGGCTGGCTGGAGCAGTGGCAGGACGCCGATCAGGCCGCCCGGCCGGCCGTCGACAAGGTACTCGCGGACGGGCTCAGCGGCCCACGTATCGCGGCACTCGTCGGTGCGGCGGCCGGTGCCGACGGCATGCTCGTCGTCGCCTCCTCGAACCCGGTCCGCGACCTCGACCTCGCCCCGGTCGTCCCGATCCGGACCATCGCCAACCGCGGCCTGGCCGGTATCGACGGCACGATCTCGACCGCCGTCGGCGCCGCGCTCGCGAACGCGGGCCCGACGTACGCGCTGATCGGCGACCTGGCGTTCCTGCACGACAGCAACGGCCTGATCATCGGGCCGGACGAGCCCCGCCCGGACCTGCGGATCGTGGTCGTCAACGACAACGGCGGCGGCATCTTCTCCACACTCGAGCAGGGCGACCCGAACCACGCCACGCATTTCGAGCGCGTCTTCGGTACGCCGCACAACGTCGACCTGTCCGCACTGTGCGCGGCCAGCGGTACGCCGTACACGCTGGTGCGGACCGTGGACGAACTACAAGCTGCCCTCAAGCCGACCGTGGCAGGGCTGGACGTGGTGGAGGTACAGGTCTCCCGTGACGACCACCGGCCGTTGAGCCAGTCGCTGGTGGACGCGATCAAGCAGCTGTAACAGGTACCTTCCGCGCCGGCTGCAACGTGCGGAGATGGTTGAGCAGCGGCAGGGCGATCGCGATGACCAGAGCGGTCGTCGTGAGGATCGGGATGGTCGCACCGCGCAGCGAGGAGTTGAGCGGTGCGGCGATCGTGAAGATCAGGCTGACCGCGGTGATGATCGTGGTCAGCCGCCGGCCGGGACGTGCGACAGCGAGGAACGGTAGGCACCATAAGAAGTACCAGTCGTGCGCGCTTGGACCTAGGACGACAACCGCGAGCAGTGCGACCCCTACAGCACGCGCCGCGTAGTGGATGGACGACCTGAGGCTCAGCCACGCGATCAGACCGAGCGCTGCGATCATGCCGATCAGCCGGACGATCTGCAACGCCTGCGCCGCCGCACTGTCCTCACCGAGCCAGCCGAGTACGCCGGACGCTGCCATGCCGATCAGGTTGGCGATGGAGAACGGCGAACGTACCAGCCCGGGTACGTCGAGTGCACCGAGCCAACCGGAGCCGACACCGGTCAGAGCGCCGACGGTGACCAGGGTCAGTACCGAGACGGCTCCTGCGATCAGGAGGCTTGCGAAACGGTGGAGGCGCCCTGCTGGCGGGCTCATCACCGCGGCGATCGCTATTGCGACAAGACCGCCCGGGAGCTTCACTGCGGCGGCAGTGCCGGCCACTACGGCCGCCGTACCCCAGTGGCCTGTCAGGGCGAGAGCGAACGCGCTACAGGCGAGTCCGAGCATCAGCATGTCGTTGTGGGCGGCGCCGATGCCGTGGGTGATCAGCATGGGGTTCAGTACGACCAGCCAGGTGGCGAAAGCCGGGTCCACGCGACAGGCGATCGCGAGGCGCGGTACGGCCCACGCTATGAGCACTACGCCCAGTACTGCGAGGAGGCGGTGCGCCAGCATCAGCAGGTACGGGTTCATGGTGAGGTGGGCGACCAGACCGCCGTACGCGAGCGGCAACGGGCCGTACGGGGCTGGGGTCTGCATCCACATCGGATCCACGGCCTCGACGATGTGGCCGGACAGTACGCCAGGACCCACCTCGTACGGGTTGTAGCCTTTCGCCACCAACGCGCCCTGCGCCGCGTAGCTCCAGGCGTCGCGGCTGAACAAGGGCGGAGCCAGCAGGAGCGGGATGCTCCAGTACACCGTCATCCGGAGCAGCGGAAGCTTCTCGCCGGCCATGACCCGTCGGCCCACGGTGAGCCAGGCCCAGGCCATCAAACCGAGCCCGGCCACCATGAACGTCAAGCCGACCATCCGGCCGGCGAGGGAGTCGCGCAGCGGGAACGAGGCGACCCAGGACGACTGGGGTACCACCGACGTCACCAGGCTGGCGACCGCGACTACGACTGAGCCGACGACCCCACGGACCATCGGCGAGCGCATGGCGGCACCGTAGCCCCGCCATGCAACACGTCGATGAACATCAAGCAGATTCCTTACGGAAGGTACGTGCGCCGACAGCCAGTCCGACGACGGTCAGCAGAACGACCCAGAACAGGCCCCACAGCGAGGCGGAGCTGCTGATGTCGCCGCGGAACAGGGCGCGGACGCCGTTCACCACGTGCTTCAGCGGGCTGATGTCGGACAACCGCTGCAGCCACGTCGGACCGATCTGCATCGGCAGGAGGATGCCGGACAGCAGCAGGAGCGGCATGGCGATGCCGTTCAGCAGCGGGGCCAGCGCGTCCTCGCTCTTGGTGATCAGGGCGACCGAGTACGACAGCGACGCGAAGGTGGCGCCAAGGAGCGCGACGATCACCAGCGACAGCAGCACGCCGTCCCACGGCGCCCGCAGACCCAGGGGGAGTGCGGCGAGCAGCAGGAGTACGGACTGTACGACGAGCACCACGACGTCCCGCAGGACCCGCCCGGCCATCAGCGCGATCCGGGAGGCCGGCGTGACCCGGTCGGCCTCGATGACGCCGGCCCGGTACTCCGCGATCAGGCCGAAGCCGACGAACATCGCGCCGAACATCCCGAGCTGCACGATCAGGCCCGGGATGAACACCTGGTAGGCGTTGGTGGCGTGGCCCTCGCTGATCTGCGCGGTGATCGGCTTCAGCAGCGGGCCGAACAGGAACAGGTACATCAGCGGCTGGCTCAGCATCAGGATCGACCACATCGGGTTCCGCAGCGACAGCCGCATCGCCCGGTGGAACACGATCCACGTCTCGCGAAGGACGGTCATGCTGCAGGCTCCTTCTCCTCGTCGGCGGCGGCAGGTGTGGTGTGCTCGTCGCGGAGGGAACGGCCGGTCATGGTGAGGAAGACGTCGTCGAGGGTCGGCCGGTGCACCTCGACCCCGTGCAACTCGATGCCCTGGGCATCGATCGAGCGGAGCAGCCCGGGCAGCACCGAACCACCACGCGGGATCCGGAACCCGACCACGTCGTCCTCGGTCTCGACCTCGACGGCGCCGTCGAGTTCGCGGACGATCTTCATCACCGCCGGCGCCTGCGCGGTGTCCGCGATGCTCAGCCGGACCGCGTCGCCGGAGACCTGCTGCTTGAGGTTGTCCGGGGTACCGGAGGCGACGATCCGGCCGTGGTCGATGACCAGGATCCGGTCGCAGAGCGCGTCCGCCTCGTCCAGGTAGTGCGTGGTCAGGAAGATCGTCGCGCCGCGGTCCCGGAGGCCGCGGATGTGCTCCCACAGGTTGGCCCGCGCCTGCGGGTCGAGGCCGGTGGTCGGCTCGTCCAGGAAGATCAGCTTCGGGTCGTGGATCAGGCCCATCACGATGTCCAGCCGCCGGCGCTGCCCGCCGGACAGCGTCTTGCACTGCCGGCGCCACAGCCCGGGCAGGTCGAGCTCCTCGAACAGCCGCTGCCCGTCCGCAGCCGCCTTCGCCTTCGGTACGCCGTACAGCCGGGCGTGGTCGACGACCTCGTCGCCGGCAACCGCCTCGGGCAGCGTGGAGCCGCTCTGCGGTACGTACCCGATCCCGCGGCGCACGCCGACGGGATCCTTCGCCAGGTCGCACCCGGCGACCGTCGCGGTCCCGCTGGTCGGCTTGATCAGCGTGGCGAGCATCCGCATCGTCGTGGTCTTGCCGGCCCCGTTGGGCCCGAGAAATCCGACGATCTCCCCGTCGGCCACATCCAGGTCAACTCCTTGGACGGCCTGGACCGCCCCTCGCTTGGTCTTGAACGTCCGCACCAGCCCGCGCGCTTCGATCATCATGCGAGCCAGTGTGGGTGATCAACATTGACTAGTCAATCTTGATTATGAGGGTGGAGAGCGAGATCAGGGGGTTCTCGGGGGCGGGTCAGGGATCTCGCCCCAGTGCGTGACCATGCCCGGGTACGGCGCCCAGTCGGCGGGCTCGCCGGCGAAGGCGTAGGCGCCGTCGCGGATCCGGTCCAGGAACTCCCGGGTCCACTGCAGCTCGCCGTTGTCGCGGGCAGTGGTGATCCGGAACATCTCGACCACGTGGTTCGGCGTGCCCGGGTCTTCGAGGATCTGGCGTTCGGAGAACGGCTCCGACTTGAGCCAGGACTCGAGCTGGCTGATCCGCGCCTCCAACGCCGCGACCACCTCGTCGCGGCGCAGCGACCACATGAAGCTGATCGTGGCCTGCATCTTGTCCGGGTGGAACCCGTCGACGGTCCAGAGCATGCCGCGCAGGAGCGAGAAGTACTCCGTCTCACCGTCCGCGGTCAGCTTGTACGACGTCCGCGCGGGGCGGTGCGCGCCGTCCTGCTCGAGCTCCTGCAGGTACCCGTGCTTGGCCAGCGTCCGCAGGCCGGTGTAGATCGAGCCGGGGTTGATGTTCGCCCAGTCCTGCACGTTCCAGGTCAGCAGCTCGCGGCGCAGCTGGTACCCGTACGCCGGCTGGAAGATCCGTACGACGCCGAGCAGCAACAACCGCGTGGTGGACATAGCCGCAGTGTAAATCCGGGCGACCGTCCGGGGTGGGCAGGCGTACGCTCCGGTGCATGGATGTCCGGGTGACGAGCGATCCGCAGGCGTTCGAGCAGACGGTTTTCCCTTTCCTGCAACAGGATCCGGTACTGCACACGATCATCATGAGCAACGTCCACGAACGGGCCGGCGGTACGGTGCCCGCCGAGGGCGAGCCGTCGTACTTCGTGTCCGTACACGACCCGGACGTCCTCGGCGTCGCGATGCGGACGCCCGGGCGCGGCGTGTACGTCGGCGCGCTGCGGGAGGATCTCGCGGAGCCGATCGCCGACGCGTATGCCGACGTACTGCCCGAGCTGAAAGGTGTCGCGGGTGACCGGCCGGCAGCGTTCCGCTTCGCCCGGCGCTGGTGCGAACTGCGTGGTGGTACGGCGACCGAGACGCGCGGCACCCGCCTGCACAAGCTCATCGAGCTCACCCCGCTGTCGGCGGAGGGTGGTCCGCGCCCGATGCGGGCCGACGACGTCGACCTGGTTGCCGCCTGGGGCGACGGCTTCGCCGCCGAAATCGCCGACGAGGTCGCGGCCGACAACCACGAGTGGGCCGAGCGGCGGCTCGAGGAGCAGACGCTGTGGATCTGGGAGGCCGACGGCGAACCGGTCAGCATGGTCGGCTACCACCTGCCGTTGTACGGCGTCTGCCGCGTCGGCCCGGTCTACACACCACCGGACCACCGCCGCCACGGCTACGCCGGTGCCCTCACCAGCCACGTCACCGCCAACATCCTTGCCACCGGCAACCAGGCCTGCCTCTACACCGACCTCGCCAACCCCACCTCCAACAAGATTTACCACCAGGCCGGCTACCGCCCAGTCGCCGACTTCATCGACGTGGAGTTCAGCTGAGCTCGGTGGACTGGCCCGGGGTCAGGCCGAGGTAGGGGCGGCCGCCGGTTTCGTTGAGCCAGCGTTGCATCATGCCGAGGCCGATGTCGCTGAGGAGGGCGTTGTGGATGCCTACGGTCTGCTCCGCCTTCACCGTGCGCACGTACTCGACGGCTGACGGCAGCGCGAACCACGGGCCGGAGATCGGTACCAGGTTGGTGTGCACCGCGCGGTCCGGCTGCGTGAACGAGTCGCCGGGGTGGTACACCGCGTCGTCGACCAGGTAGCCGATGTTCTCGCACGGTACGCCGAGCTCGGGCAGGATCACCGCGTGGTCCTTGCCGTAGGCACTGACCGAGAAGCCGGCCGCGTCGAACGACTGCCCGCCCTCGACCACGTGCACCCGGTCGCCCAGCGCGGCCAGCTGTGCCGCGACACCCGCGTTCGTGTAGACCGGTACGTCGAGCGCGGTGACCCGTTCGAGGTCGAGGTGGTCCGGGTGCTCGTGCGTGACCAGGATCGCGTCCGCCTTCTCGAAGGCCGCGCTCTCGCTGAACATGCCCGGGTCGATCAGCAGCACCCGCCCGTCCTTCTCCAGCCGGACACACGCATGGGCGAACTTCGTCAGCTTCATCAATCTCCTAGAGCGTCTCGCATCGGTACCAGCTTGGCGTTCGTCTCGGCCAGTTCGGCGTCCGGGTTGGAGCCCGCGACGATGCCGGCGCCGGCGAACAGCCGCATCCGGCGGGCGTCGTCGGGGTCGGCCTGGCCGCAGCGCAGCGCGATGCACCACTCGCCGTCGCCGGCCGCGTCCATCCAGCCGACCGGTCCGCTAAACCGGCCGCGCTGCATGCCCTCGATCTCACCGATCAGGTCCCGCGCGACCGGCGTCGGCGTACCGCAGACCGCGGCCGACGGATGCAGCGCGGCGGCCAGCCCGAGCGCGGAGGCGCCGTTGTTCGCGACGCCGGCGACGTCGGTGGCCAGATGCATCACGTTCGGCAGGTGCAGTACGAACGGGGTCTCCGGGACGTTCATCGACGAGCAGTGCGGCTCGAGTGCGTCGGCGACCGAGCGGACCGCGAACTCGTGCTCCTCGAGGTCCTTCGAGGACCGCGCCAGCGACGCGGCCAAGGCCAGGTCGTGCGCGTCGTCGCCGGTACGGCGGATCGTCCCGGCGAGCACCCGGGACGTGATCAGGCCCTTCTCCCGGCGGACGAGCAGCTCCGGCGTGGCACCGATCAGCCCGTCGACGGAGAACGTCCAGCAGTTCGGGTACGCCGTGGCGAGCCGGTGCAGCGGCCAGCGCAGGTCGATCGGCTGCTCGGCGATCGCGATCAGGTCGCGGGCCAGCACCACCTTGTCGAGGTCGCCCGCAGTGATCCGGCGGACCGCGTCGGCGACGATGCTCGACCAGTCCGTCCCGGTCCGGGCGCCGTCGGCGAACGTCACGTCGTACACCGGTGACGGCTCGTGCACCAGCAGCTCCGGCGGCGCGGCCAGCGAACTCGCCGGGGAGATCGTGGTCACCCAGGTGGTCCCGGCGCGGCGGCCGACGATCACCTCGGGTACGACCAGCTCACTCGGATCGGAGTCGGTGAAGCCGAACGATCCGAAGCAGACCAGGCCCGAGCCGGGTACGCCGATCTCGTCGCGGACCACGGCGGCCCCGACGAGCTCCTGCCACCAGCGCGCGGCCTTCTCGAACCGGTTGCTCCCGGCAACCTCCAGCCGGGCGGCGACGCCCCAGCCGACGTGACCGTCGCCACGCCGTACCCACGCGAGTCCGCCTTCGTCCGGCAGATGGTCGAGCAGGTGCGCCGACACGCCGTCCACCGGTTGACTGCGAACCACCAACTGCGGTGCGGGGCCTCGGGTCGCAAGGGCCGCACGGCTACCTGGAGATGCACTCACGAGATGCAAGCGTATGCCTCCCGTCCGTCCTGCCTGAGCCCGCGTGATGAACTAGACAAGTGACCCGCGCAGATCTGAGCAAACAACCGCACGACGTGGCGGCCATGTTCGACAACGTCGCCGAGGGCTACGACCGGACCAACGCGGTCGCGACGATGGGGCTGGAGAAGCTGTACTGGCGGCCCGCCACGCTGGCCGAGATCGCGCCGCGGAAGGGCCTGAAGATCCTCGACCTGGCCGCCGGAACCGGCGCGTCCAGCATCAAGCTCCGCGAGGCCGGCGCCGAGGTGGTGTCCTGCGACTTCTCGGTCGGCATGCTGACGGTCGGCAAGCGCCGGCACCCCGAGCTGGACCTGATCGCCGGCGACGCGCTCCGGCTGCCGTTCGCGGACGGCACGTTCGACGTGGTGACGATCTCCTGGGCGCTGCGGAACGTGAACGACGTACCGCTCGCGCTGCGCGAGATGCTCCGGGTCACCCGGCCGGGCGGCCGGCTCGTCGTACTCGAGCAGTCGCACCCGACCTGGAAACCGTTCCGGGTGGTGTACCTGGAGTACATGATGCGCGCCGTGCCGGCGGTGGCGAAGGTGGTGTCGACCAACCCGGAGGCCTACGAGTACCTGGCCGAGTCGACCCGCGCGTGGCTGCCGCAGGAACCGCTGGCCCGGGCGATCGAGGACGCCGGGTGGACGCGCGTGCAGTGGCGCAACCTGACTGGCGGTCTGGTCGCGATCCACCGGGCAGTCAAGCCCTCGGGCACGTCTCCCGCACCCTGTTAATTACGCAACGGAAATTATGCGTAATTGGCTTGTCTGCAAGGGGGTTGGGGCGAGTTTCGTGTCCGAGTCAGGCAGTCCTAGACTGTCGAGTGAAGAGGGCTCGTGAAGTCGTTCACGAGCGCACACGCCCCCCAAGAACATCCAGGCCGGAGAGATGAGCCAGAGCGTGCCGAGCGGGCAGCAGGCGGAGACCGCCGATGTGATCGTCGTCGGTGCCGGACCTGCCGGATCGGCGGCCGCGTACCACCTGGCGAACGCCGGTCTCGACGTGCTGCTGCTGGAGAAGACCGCGTTCCCGCGGGAGAAGGTGTGCGGTGACGGGCTGACCCCGCGCGGCACGAAGCAGCTGATCAACATGGGCATCGACATCTCCGAAGAGGCCGGCTGGATCCGCAACTACGGCCTCCGGATCCAGGGCGCCGGGCACCAGTTGCAGCTCGACTGGCCGGATCTGGCCAGCCACCCGAACTACGGCCTGACCCGGAACCGGATGGACTTCGACGACATGCTCGCCCGGCAGGCCGTGAAGGCCGGGGCGCGGCTGCGCGAACGGACCAACGTCAGCGGCCCGATCCTGGACGACCGCGGCCACATCGTCGGCGTCACCGCGAAACCGGTCGACGACAACGGCCGCCGGGCCGGCGACGACGTCGAGTTCCGGGCGCCACTGGTGATGGCGGCCGACGGCAACTCGTCCCGGCTGAGCATCGCGATGGGGCTGCACAAGCGCGACGACCGGCCGATGGGCGTCGCCGTACGGACGTACTTCACCAGCCCGCGGACCGACGACGACTACCTCGAGTCCTGGCTGGAGCTGTGGGCCGACGACCCGAAGCAGCCGGGCGGGAAGGTGCTGCTGCCCGGGTACGGCTGGATCTTCGGGATGGGCGACGGCACCGTCAACGTCGGCCTCGGCATCCTGAACACCTCCGAGGCGTTCGGCAAGGTCGACTACGCCGATCTGCTGAAGGCCTGGCTGAAGAACACCCCGGAGGAGTGGCAGTTCCGGGACGAGTTCCAGACCATTCCGATCCGCGGGGCCGCGCTGCCGATGGGCTTCAACCGGCAGCCGCACTACACCCGCGGGCTGATGCTGCTCGGCGACGCCGGTGGCATGGTCAACCCGTTCAACGGCGAGGGCATCCCGTACGCGATGGAGTCCGGGGCGTTCGCCGCCGAGGTCGCTGCCCAGGCGCTGCGCCGGCAGCCGAACCAGCGCGAGCGCGCGCTGTCGGCGTACCCGAAGGCGCTGAAGCAGGAGTACGGCGGCTACTACACGCTCGGCCGGATCTTCGTGAAGCTGATCGGAAATCCGGAGGTGATGCGGCTGTGCACCAAGTACGGTCTGCCGCGCACCACGTTGATGAAGTTCACCTTGAAGTTGCTGGCCAACCTCACCGACCCGCGCGACGGCGACGTGATGGACAAGATCATCAACGGGCTCACGAAGCTGGCTCCGGCGGCCTGACCGGCGGGGCGGGTGAGCCGAGCCACAGCGGTACTGATAACAACAGACAAGAACAGACACAGACAGACCACCGGCTGAAGGAGGGAGCACGCAGCGATGCACCCCTACACACCGATTCTTGCTCTTGGTGTGCTCGCGCTGCTCTTCGTGGCGGGCAGCATCACCGTGAGTGCGCTGGTCGGCCCGAAGCGGTACAACCGGGCCAGGCTGGACTCGTACGAGTGCGGCATCGAACCGACCCCGCAGCCGGTCGGCGGCGGCCGCTTCCCGGTGAAGTACTACATCACCGCGATGCTGTTCATCGTGTTCGACATCGAGATCATCTTCCTCTACCCCTGGGCGGTGGCCTTCGACCAGATGGCGCTGTTCGGGCTGGTCGAGATGGTCATCTTCATCGTCACCGTCTTCGTCGCGTACGCCTACGTGTGGCGCCGCGGCGGACTGGAGTGGGACTGACATGGGTCTTGAGGAACAGCTTCCGGCCGGCGTACTGCTGAGCACCGTCGAAGGACTGCTCGGCTACATGCGCAAGGCCTCGTTGTGGCCGGCAACCTTCGGGCTGGCCTGCTGCGCCATCGAGATGATGACCACCGGCGCGCCGCGGTACGACGCCGCGCGGTTCGGTATGGAGGTCTTCCGGGCCTCGCCGCGGCAGGCCGACCTGATGATCGTGGCCGGCCGGGTGAGCCAGAAGATGGCTCCGGTACTGCGCCAGATCTACGACCAGATGCCGGGCCCGAAGTGGGTGCTGGCGATGGGCGTCTGCGCGTCGTCGGGTGGCATGTTCAACAACTACGCGATCGTGCAGGGCGTGGACCACGTGGTCCCGGTCGACATGTACCTGCCGGGCTGCCCGCCGCGGCCGGAGATGCTGCTGGACGCGTTCCTGAAGATCCACGACCAGATCCAGCACATGAAGCTCGGCGCGCACAAGAAGGCGCTGCAGACCGAGCAGGAGGCCGCGGCGCTGGTGGCCGCGCCGACGATCGAGATGAAGGGGCTGCTGCGATGACCGAGCGCAGCGAGGGAACAAACAACACAGCGACCCCGTCGCGCAGCGACCACCGAGCGCAGCGAGGTGTTCGATGAGTGACTCCCAACCCGAGAACCTTCCGGCGACCTCTGCCGCCAGTGACGCGCAGACTCCGCAGGCCGAGGTCGTCGACCAGCGCGAGGGCATGTTCGGTGTTCGCGGTACCGGTGACACCTCCGGCTTCGGCGGCCTGCGCCGTCAGGTCGCGCTGCCCGGTGCGACCCCGCGGCCGTACGGCTCCTGGTTCGACGCCGCGGTGGACAAGCTGGAAGGCCTGACCGCCGACGGCTCGGTCGAGAAGGTCGTCGTCGACCGCGGCGAGCTGACCCTGCACATCAAGCGCGAGAATCTGGTCGAGGTGTGCAAGCACCTGCGTGACGACGAGGCGCTGCGGTTCGAGTTCTGCTCCGGGGTCAGCGGGGTCAACTACCCGCACGAGACCGGCCGCGAACTGCACGCGGTGTACCACTTCCTGTCGATCACCCACAACCGCCGGATCCGGCTGGAGGTGTCGGCGCCCGACGCCGACCCGCACATCCCGTCGATCGTCTCGGTCTACCCGGCCAACGACTGGCACGAGCGGGAGACCTGGGACATGTTCGGCATCGTCTTCGACGGTCACCCGGCGCTGACCCGGGTGCTGATGCCGGACGACTGGCCGGGCCACCCGCAGCGCAAGGACTACCCGCTCGGCGGCATCGACGTCGAGTACAAGGGCGCCGTCATCCCGCCGCCCGACACGCGGAGGTCGTACAACTGATGACCCAAACCAATTCCACGCCGTCAGACCCGTACGCGGCCACTCGGGACACGACCGAAGGTCGCGTCTTCACCGTCACCGGCCAGGACTGGGACTCGGTCGTCTCCGGTCTCGGCGACGAGCCGGAGGAGCGCGTCGTCGTCAACATGGGCCCGCAGCACCCGTCCACGCACGGCGTGCTCCGGCTCATCCTCGAGCTCGACGGTGAGAACGTGACCGAGGCCCGCTGCGGCATCGGCTACCTGCACACCGGCATCGAGAAGAACATGGAGTTCCGCTCCTGGGTGCAGGGCGTCACGTTCGTCACCCGGATGGACTACCTGTCGCCGTTCTACAACGAGGCGGCGTACTGCCTGTCGGTCGAGCGGCTGCTCGGGATCGAGGACCAGATCCCGGAGAAGGCCAACGTCATGCGGGTGCTCCTGATGGAGCTCAACCGGATCAGCAGCCACCTGGTCTGTATCGCCACCGGCGGTATGGAGATCGGCGCGCTGACCGTGATGACGATCGGCTTCCGCGAGCGGGAGAAGACCCTCGACCTGTTCGAGCTGATCACCGGGCTGCGGATGAACCACGCGTTCATCCGGCCGGGCGGCGTCGCGCAGGACCTGCCGCCGGGTGCGCTGGACAAGATCCGCGAGTACATCACCTGGATGAACCGGCACCTCAAGGAGTACGCCGAGCTCTGCAACGCCAACCCGATCTTCAAGGCCCGGCTGCAGAACGTCGGCTACCTGGATCTGGCCGGCTGCATGGCGCTCGGGATCTCCGGCCCGACGGTGCGCTCCACCGGGTACGCGCTGGACCTGCGCAAGACCCAGCCGTACTGCGGTTACGAGACGTACGACTTCGACGTGCCGACCTGGGACTCCTCCGACGCCTACGGACGCTTCCGGGTCCGGCTGCAGGAGATGCACGAGTCGCTGAAGATCGTCGAGCAGTGCGCGGACCGGCTGGAGAAGATGGACGGTCAGCCGGTGATGGTCGCCGACAAGAAGATCGGCTGGCCGAGCCAGCTGGCGGTCGGCGCCGACGGGATGGGCAACTCGCTCGACCACATCAAGCACATCATGGGCGAGTCGATGGAAGCCCTGATCCATCACTTCAAGCTGGTCACCGAGGGCTTCCGGGTCCCGGCCGGCCAGGCCTACGTGGCGATCGAGTCGCCGCGTGGCGAGATGGGTGCGCACGTCGTCTCCGACGGTGGCACCAAGCCGTTCCGGGTGCACTTCCGTGACCCGTCCTTCGCAAACCTGCAGGCGATGCCGATCATGTGCGAGGGCGGCCAGGTCGCCGACGTGATCGTCGCCGTCGCCAGCCTTGACCCGGTGATGGGTGGAGTGGACCGCTAAATGGCCGAGAACCACACGACTGCTACCGACAAGACGGTGCCGTACAGCACCGGCGACTCGAAGATCACCGAGACCACGATCGCGGAGATGCGCGAGCTCGCGGCCCGGTACCCCGAGGGCCGGTCCGCGCTGCTGCCGATGCTGCACCTGGTGCAGTCGGTCGAGGGCCGGGTCACCCCGGAGGGCATCGAGGCCTGCGCCGAGGTGCTCGGGCTGACCGGCGCCGAGGTGTCGGCGGTGGCCACCTTTTACACGATGTACAAGCGCCGCCCCGTCGGTGACTACCACGTCGGCGTCTGCACCAACACGCTGTGCGCGGTGATGGGCGGCGACCTGATCTTCGACCGGCTCAAGCAGCACCTCGACGTCGGCAACGACGAGACCACCGAGGACGGCAAGATCACCCTCGAGCACCTCGAGTGCAACGCGGCCTGCGACTACGCGCCGGTGATGATGGTCAACTGGGAGTTCTTCGACGACATGACGCCGGAGTCCGCGACCCAGCTGGTCGACGACCTGCGCGAGGGCAACGAGGTGAAGTCGCCGCGCGGCGCCACCATCTGCACCTGGCGTGAGGCCGAGCGCGTCCTCGCCGGGTACCCGGACGGCCGCGCCGACGAGGGCCCGACCGGTGGCAAGGCCACGCTGGCCGGCCTGCGGCTGGCCCGCGAGCGCAACTGGTCCGCCCCGAACGGCTCCGACACCCCGAAGGAGGCCTGACCATGACCGACGTGCTGACCCCGGTGCTCTCCGACAACTGGGACCAGATCAACGCCTGGCAGCTGGCCTCGTACCAGCGCACCGGTGGGTACGACGCCCTCCGCAAGGCGCTCGCGATGCAGCCGGCCGACGTGGTTGCCACGGTCAAGGACTCCGGTCTGCGCGGCCGTGGCGGCGCGGGCTTCCCGACCGGGATGAAGTGGTCCTTCATCCCGCAGGACAACCCGAAGCCCAAGTACCTGGTCGTCAACGCGGACGAGTCCGAGCCGGGCACCTGCAAGGACATCCCGCTGATGATGGCCTCGCCGCACACGCTCGTCGAGGGCGTCGTCATCGCGTCGTACGCGATCCGCGCGTCGGTCGCCTTCATCTACGTACGCGGTGAAGTGCTGCACGTGGTCCGCCGGCTGCAGCAGGCGGTCCAGGAGGCCAAGGACGCCGGCTACATCGGCACGAACATCCTCGGCAGCGGCTACGACCTGGACGTCGTCGTGCACGCCGGCGCCGGCGCCTACATCTGCGGCGAGGAGACGGCGCTGCTCGACTCGCTGGAAGGACGTCGCGGTCAACCTCGGCTGCGTCCTCCGTTCCCGGCCGTGGCCGGTCTGTACGGCTGCCCCACTGTCATCAACAACGTCGAGTCGATCGCTTCCGTTCCCGTGATCATCAAGAACGGTGCGGACTGGTTCTCCTCGATGGGCACCGAGAAGTCCAAGGGCATGACGCTGTACTCGCTGTCCGGGCACGTCACCCGCCCAGGTCAGTACGAGGCCCCGCTGGGCATCACGCTGCGCCAGCTGCTCGACCTGGCCGGCGGGGTCCGCGAGGGACACGAGCTGAAGTTCTGGACGCCGGGTGGTTCCTCGACGCCGCTGCTGACGGCCGAGCACCTCGACGTACCGCTCGACTACGAGGGCGTCGGCTCGGTCGGTTCGATGCTCGGTACCAAGGCGCTGCAGATCTTCGACGACTCCGTGTGTGTCGTCCGCGCCGTACTGCGCTGGACCGAGTTCTACAAGCACGAGTCCTGCGGCAAGTGCACCCCGTGCCGGGAAGGCACGTGGTGGCTGGTGCAGATCCTCGAGCGGCTGGAGAAGGGCCAGGGGTCGGAGGAGGATCTGGAGGTCCTGCTCGACCTGTCCGAGAACATCCTCGGCCGGTCGTTCTGTGCGCTCGGTGACGGTGCCACGGCGCCGATCACCAGCTCGATCGCGCACTTCAAGGACGAGTACCTGGCGCACTTCGAGAACGGCGGCTGCCCGTTCGACCCGATGGCAAGCACTGTCTTCGCGACTGCTGGAGCTAGCGCATGACGATCCAAGCGAACCCGCCCGCCGGGTCGGAGGTGGAGCGCACCGATCTGGTGACCGTGACCATCGACGACATCGAGGTCAAGGTTCCGAAGAACACGATGCTGATCCGGGCCGCGGAGCAGATCGGGGTCCAGATCCCGCGGTTCTGCGACCATCCGCTGCTGGACCCGGTCGGTGCCTGCCGGCAGTGCCTGGTCGAGATCACCGATGCCGGGAACGGCCGGGGTATGCCCAAGCCGCAGGCATCCTGCACGATCGCCGTCGCCGATGGCATGGTGGTCCGGACCCAGGTCTCCTCGCCCGTTGCCGACAAGGCGCAGCACGGGCAGATGGAGTTCCTGCTGATCAACCACCCGCTCGACTGCCCGGTCTGCGACAAGGGCGGCGAGTGCCCGCTGCAGAACCAGGCGATGAGCAACGGCGCCGGCGAGTCCCGCTTCCACACCAGCCACGGGGTGAAGCGGACGTACCCGAAGCCGATCAACATCTCCGCCGAGGTGCTGCTGGACCGCGAGCGCTGCATCCTGTGCGCGCGCTGCACCCGGTTCTCCGAGCAGATCGCCGGTGACCCGTTCATCGCGCTGATCGAGCGCGGCGCGCTGCAGCAGGTCGGCATCTACGAGAAGGAGCCCTTCGAGAGCTACTTCTCCGGCAACACGATCCAGATCTGCCCGGTCGGTGCGCTGACCAGTGCGGCGTACCGCTTCCGCTCCCGGCCGTTCGACCTGGTCTCGGTGCCGTCCGTGGCCGAGCACGACTCGTCCGGTGCGGCGATCCGGGTCGACTACCGGCGCGGCAAGGTGATGCGCAGGCTGTCCGGCGACGACCCGCAGGTCAACGAGGAGTGGATCTCCGACAAGGACCGGTTCGCGTTCCAGTACGCGACCACCGGCGACCGGCTGACCCACCCGCTGATCCGCGAGGACGGCGAGCTGCGCCCGGCGTCCTGGCCGGAGGCGCTGACCTTCGCGGCCGGGAAGCTGAACGCGGCGCGCGGCAACGCGGCGGTGCTGACCGGCGGCCGGCTGACCCTCGAGGACGCCTACGCGTACTCGAAGTTCGCCCGGGTCGCGCTGGGCAGCAACGACATCGACTTCCGGGCCCGGCCGCACTCCGCCGAGGAGGCCGACTTCCTGGCCGCCGCGGTGGCCGGCACCGGTCTCGGTACGACGTTCGCGGACCTGGAGAAGGCCGGCTCGGTGCTGTTCGTCGGGTTCGAGCCGGAAGAGGAAGCACCGTCGGTCTTCCTGCGCGTCCGCAAGGGCGTGAAGACGCACGGCACCAAGGTGTTCACGGTCGCGGCGTACGCGTCCCGTGGGATCGAGAAGCTCGACGGCGTCGTCGTACCGGCAGCGCCCGGCACCGAGTCCGCCGTACTGGCCGACCTCGGGAACGCCGGCGAGGCCGGGGCGGCTGCCCGGGCCGCGCTCGGTGCAGGCTCGATCATCGTCGTCGGCGAGCGGCTCGCTTCAGTACCGGGCGGGTACTCCGCGGCACTGCGGCTGGCGCTCGACACCGGTGCGGACCTGGCCTGGATCCCGCGTCGCGCGGGTGACCGGGCCGCGCTCGAGGCCGGCTGTCTGCCGGGCCTGCTGCCGGGTGGCCGGCTGGTCAGCGACCCGCAGGCGCGGGTCGACCTTCAGGCCGCCTGGGGTGTGGAGAACCTCCCGGGCGAGACCGGCAAGGACCTGACCGAGATCATCGCCGGCGCGGGCTCGCTGCAGGCCTTGGTCGTCGCGGGTGTCGAGATCGACGACCTGCCGGACCCGGCCGCGGCGCTGGCCGCACTCGAGGCGGCGCCGTTCGTGGTCAGCTTCGAGGTCCGCAACTCGCAGGTCACCGAGTACGCCGACGTCGTGTTCCCGGTCGTACCGCCGGTGGAGAAGTCCGGCACCTTCGTGAACTGGGAAGGCCGCGAGCGGCCGTTCCCGGTCGTACTGAAGGTACCGACCGCGATGCCGGACACCCGGGCGCTGGCCGCGCTGACGCAGGAGATGGGGCACTCGCTCGGCTTCAGCACGCCGGAGGGCGCGAAGCAGGAGTTCGACGAGCTCGGCCGCTGGGACGGCGGCCGCGCGCAGGAGCCGACGTACCAGGCCGGCCCGGCGCTCGGCGCGTTCGACTCGACCCGGCTGGCGACCTGGCGGATGCTGATCGACGACAGCCGGGCCTGCGACGGTGAGCCGCACCTGACCGCGACCGCGCGCCGGCCGGTCGCCCGGATCTCGGTCACCACCGCGCGCCGGATCGGGGTCGCCGACGGGGACGAGCTGGCGGTGAGCACCGACGCCGGGAGCATCCGGCTGCCGGTCGTGATCACGCCGATGACCGACAACGTGGTCTGGCTGCCGACCAACTCGGCCGACTCCCACGTGCGCCGTTCGTTGCACGCAGACCATGGCTCGATCGTGACGATCGCCGGAGGGAACGCATGAACATCCCGCTCGCGGTACCTGACGCGGGGGTCGGGCACGACCCGTGGTGGGTCATCCTGATCAAGGTCCTCTTCATCTTCGTCTTCCTCGTCGTGCTGACGCTGTTCAACATCTGGTGGGAGCGCCGGGTCGTTGCGCGGATGCAGCACCGGATCGGCCCGAACGTGCACGGCCCGCAGGGTCTGCTGCAGTCGCTGGCCGACGGCGTGAAGCTGATGCTGAAGGAAGACCTGATGCCCAAGGGCGTCGACAAGGTCGTCTTCGTGCTGGCGCCCGCGATCGTCGCCATCCCGGCCTTCCTCACCTTCGCGGTGATCCCGTTCGGGCCGACGGTGCGGATCCCCTGGACCGACACCTACACCCGGCTGCAGCTCACCGACCTGCCGGTCTCGGTGCTGTACGTGATGGCGATCGCCTCGATCGGCATCTACGGCATCGTGCTCGGCGGCTGGTCGTCGAACTCGACGTACTCGCTGCTCGGTGGTCTGCGCTCCAGCGCCCAGATGATCTCGTACGAGGTCGCGATGGGCCTCGCGCTGGTCACGGTGTTCCTGTTCGCCGGCTCGCTGTCCACCTCGGAGATCGTGGCCGCGCAGGGGCACCAGACCGTGCACTGGTTCGGGGCGTCGATCCCACTGCCCGGGTGGTACGGGTTCCTGCTGTTCCCGTCGTTCGTGATCTACGTGATCTCGATGATCGGCGAGACGAACCGGGCGCCGTTCGACCTCCCGGAGGCCGAGGGCGAGCTGGTCGCGGGCTTCCTGACCGAGTACTCCTCGATCAAGTACGCGATGTTCTTCCTGGCCGAGTACATCAACATGGCGACCGTGTCGGCGCTGGCCACCACGCTGTTCCTGGGCGGCTGGCGGGCGCCGTGGCCGATCTCGATCTGGGACGGCGCGAACTCCGGCTACTGGCCGGTGCTGTGGTTCATGGGCAAGCTGATGTGCTTCATCTTCTTCTACATCTGGCTGCGCGGAACGCTGCCGCGACTGCGCTACGACCAGTTCATGAAGCTCGGCTGGAAGGTCCTGATCCCGGTCTCGCTGGTCTGGATCCTGCTGGTCGCCACCGTCCGCGCGGTCGGCCGGGAGACGAACTTCAGCCGGACCACCCTGCTGGTCGCCGCGGCCGTGGTCCTGGTGATCGCGATCATCAGCATGTTCGTCCCGGCCAAGCCCAAGCCGGAAGAGCCCGAGGTTGCCGACGGCAAGGACTTCGACGCGTTCGCCGGCGGCTTCCCGGTGCCACCACCAATGGCCGTCAACACTCCGAGCCAAAGCAAGGAAGGCAGCCGTGGCTAGTGTCAAAGAGTCCCTCTGGGACCCGGTAGCCGGGTTCGGCGTCACCTTCCGGACGATGTTCCGCAAGGTGTTCACCGAGCAGTACCCGTTCGAGAAGAAGCCGACCGCCCCACGGTTCCACGGCCGGCACCAGCTGAACCGCTGGCCGGACGGGCTGGAGAAGTGCATCGGCTGTGAGCTGTGCGCGTGGGCCTGCCCCGCGGACGCGATCTACGTCGAGGGCGCCTCCAACACCGAGGGCGACCGGTTCTCGCCGGGCGAGCGGTACGGCCGGGTGTACCAGATCAACTACCTGCGCTGCATCCTCTGCGGTCTGTGCATCGAGGCCTGCCCGACCCGGGCGCTCACCATGACCAACGAGTACGAGCTGGCCGACACCACCCGCGAGTCCCTCATCTACGAGAAGAAGGACCTGCTGGCGCCGCTGCTCCCGGGCATGCAGGAGCCGCCGCACGAGATGCAGCTGGGCACGACCGAGAAGGACTACTACCTCGGTCTGACCGGTGCTGCCGCGCGCCCCGAGGGGAGTGAGACGAAGTGATCGGTCTCGTCACCGGCTCGCAGGTCGCGTTCTGGCTGCTGGCCCCAGTCATGATCCTGGCCGCGATCTGCATGGTGCTGGTCCGCAAGGCGGTGCACTCGGCGCTGCTGCTGGCGACGGTGATGATCTGCCTCGCGGTGCAGTACGCGGCGCAGGACGCGCCGTTCCTGTTCGCGGTCCAGATCATCGTCTACACCGGCGCGATCCTGATGCTGTTCCTGTTCGTCCTGATGCTGGTCGGCGTCGACGCCTCGGACTCGCTGGTCGAGACCATCCGCGGCCAGCGGCTGCTGGCCGGGCTGGCGTTCCTCGGCTTCGGCATCTTGCTGATCGCCGCGGTCGGCAACGCGATCTACGGGCACCCGACCGGACTCGCCGACGCGCAGCCGGACGGCAACCCGAAGGGCATCGCGCAGCTGCTGTTCGGTAAGTACGTGTTCGCGTTCGAGGTCACCTCGGCGCTGCTGATCACCGCGGCGATGGGCGCGATGATGCTGGCGCACCGCGAGCGGCTGACCAAGAAGAAGACGCAGCGCGACCACGCCGAGGAGCGGATCCGCAAGTACGCCGAGCAGGGCATCCACCCGGGCCCGCTGCCGACGCCCGGTGTGCTCGCGCGGCACAACGCCGTCGACACGCCGGCGCTGCTGCCGGACGGGTCGATCGCACCGACCTCGGTTTCGCGTGTGCTGCAGGCACGTGGCACCGTGTTCCCCGAAGCCGAGGAGCGCGCGGACGTCGAAGAGGTCCGCGAACTCGACCTCGGCGAGGCGTACCCGCGTGAGGCGGAGAGCACCGACACGACCGGCTTCGTCGGACAGGAGGAGGGCAAGTGAACACCGAGCCGTACATCGTGCTCGCCGCGATCCTGTTCAGCATCGGTGCGCTCGGCGTGCTGGTCCGCCGGAACGCGATCGTCGTCTTCATGTGCGTCGAGCTGATGCTGAACGCGACCAACCTCGCGTTCGTGAGCTTCGCCCGCCAGCACGGCAACCTCGACGGTCAGATCGCCGCCTTCTTCGTGATGGTGGTGGCCGCGGCCGAGGTCGTGATCGGGCTGGCGATCATCATGGCCATCTTCCGCACCCGTCGTTCGGCCTCGGTCGACGACGCCAACCTGCTCAAGTACTGAGGTAGCAACCGATGAGTCATGAGCTGACGTGGCTGCTGGTCGCCGTACCGGCCTTGTCCGCGGCGATCCTGCTGCTCGGTGGCAAGGCCACCAACGCGTGGGGTCACCTGCTGGGCACGCTGGCGCCGGTGATCTCGTTCGCCTTCGGCGTCGTGCTGTTCTTCCAGATGCAGGGCAAGTCGGGCGACGACCGGTCCACGACGGTCCGGCTGTTCGAGTGGTTCTCGGTCGGCCACATCAAGGTCGACTTCACGCTGCTGATCGACCCGCTGTCGATCCTGTTCGTGCTGCTGATCACTGGTGTCGGTTCGCTGATCCACATCTACTCGATCGGCTACATGGAGCACGACCCACGGCGGCGCCGGTTCTTCGGGTACCTGAACCTCTTCATCGCGTCGATGCTGCTGCTGGTGCTGGCCGCCGACTACCTGCTGGTCTTCGTCGGCTGGGAAGGCGTCGGTCTGGCGTCGTACCTGCTGATCGGCTTCTGGCAGCACAAGGACTCGGCCGCGGTCGCCGCGAAGAAGGCGTTCGTGGTGAACCGGGTCGGTGACATCGGTCTCTCGCTCGCGGTGATGAGCATGTGGGCGCTGTTCGGCTCGTCGGCCTTCTCCACGGTGGACGCCGGTGCCGGGCACCTGTCCAAGACGTGGGCCACGCTGCTCGGCCTGATGCTGCTGCTGGCCGCCTGCGGCAAGTCCGCACAGGTGCCGCTGCAGTCCTGGCTGCTGGACGCGATGGAGGGCCCGACCCCGGTGTCGGCGCTGATCCACGCGGCGACGATGGTCACCGCGGGCGTCTACCTGGTGGTCCGCTCGCACGCGATCTACGCGGTCACCGACGCGGCCTCGACCGCGGTGGTGATCGTCGGTACGGTCACCGCGCTTGCTGGTGCGATCATCGGTTGCGCCAAGGACGACATCAAGAAGGCGCTCGCCGGTTCGACGATGAGCCAGATCGGCTACATGATGCTCGCCGCGGGCCTCGGCCCGGTCGGGTACGTGTTCGCGATCTTCCACCTGCTCACCCACGGTTTCTTCAAGGCGAACATGTTCCTCGGCGCCGGATCCGTGATGCACGGTATGGACGACGACGTGAACATGCGCCACTACGGTGCCCTGCGGACGCCGATGAAGATCACCTTCGTCACGTTCGCGTTCGGTTACCTGGCGATCCTCGGCATCCCGCCGTTCGCGGGCTTCTTCAGCAAGGACAAGATCATCGAGGCCGCGTTCGCGGACAACACGGTGATCGGTCTGTGCGCGCTGCTCGGCGCCGGTATCACCGCGTTCTACATGTCGCGGGTGATGCTGATGACGTTCTTCGGCAAGAAGCGCTGGGCCGAGGAGGTGCACCCGCACGAGTCGCCCAAGGTGATGACGTGGCCGCTGATCATCCTCGCCGCGCTCTCGCTCGGCGGTGGTGCGCTGTACTTCGCCGGCCACTGGATCGTGAAGTGGCTCGAGCCGATCGTCGGGCACGAGGAGGCGCACGCGCCGCTGAACGCCACGGTGATGACGATCATCACGCTCGCGGTGGTCGCGGTGGGTATCGCGATCGCGGTGCTGATGTACCGCCGGGACATCCCGCGCGAGGCACCCGTCGGCTCCCCGATCACCCGGTTCGCCCGGCGTGACCTGTACGGCGACGCGCTCAACGAGGCGCTCTTCATGCGTCCCGGGCAGTACCTGACCCGGACGCTGGTCTGGCTCGACAACCGGGGCGTCGACGGCCTGGTCAACGGCCTGGCCGCACTCTTCGGCGGACTGTCCGGCCGGCTCCGCCGGTTCCAGACGGGCTTCGTCCGTTCGTACGCACTCAGCATGGTCTTCGGCGCCGCATTCGTGGTCGTCGCCCTCCTCGCGGTGAGGTTGTCGTGAACATCGGTTGGCTGACCCTGTTACTGCTCCTGCCGTTCGTCGGGGCGATCGCGACGATGCTGGTGCCGAAGGCGAAGGCGCTGACGGCCAAGCAGGTCGCGCTCGGGTTCTCGCTCGTGACGCTGGTCCTGACCGTGATCGTCGCGATCGGGTACCACCGCAACGGCGCCGCGGACTACGCCGAGACGCACACCTGGATCAAGGCGTTCGGCGCGCACTACGCGCTCGGCCTGGACGGTCTCGGCATCGTCATGGTGGTGCTGACCGCGCTGCTGTCGCCGATCGTGATCATCGCGTCCTGGAACGACGCCGCGCACGGACGCTGGTCGGAGAAGTCCTTCTTCGCCTGGATCCTCGGCCTGGAGGCGCTCTCGATCGGCGTCTTCTCCGCGACCGACGTGTTCCTGTTCTACGTGCTGTTCGAGGCCACGCTGATCCCGATGTACTTCCTGATCGGTGGCTTCGGCGGCCCGCAGCGTTCGTACGCCGCGGTGAAGTTCCTGCTCTACTCGCTGCTCGGCGGTCTGCTGATGCTGGCCTCGGTCGTCGGCCTGTACGTCGTCTCGGCCAAGCACGGCGCCCCGTCGTACCTGCTGTCCGACATGGTCAAGCTGGACATCAGCCAGAACACCGAGCGCTGGCTCTTCCTCGGGTTCTTCTTCGCGTTCGCGGTGAAGGCGCCGATGGTGCCGTTCCACACCTGGCTGCCGGACGCGGCCGGTGAGGCGACGCCGGGGACGTCGGTGCTGCTGGTCGGCATCCTGGACAAGATCGGCACCTTCGGGATGATCCGGTTCTGCCTGGGCCTGTTCCCGAACGCGTCCCAGTGGGCCACCCCGGTGATCCTGGTGCTGGCGCTGATCTCGGTGCTGTACGGCGCGCTGCTGGCGATCGGGCAGACCGACATCAAGCGGCTGATCGCGTACACGTCGATCTCGCACTTCGGCTTCATCGTGATGGGCATCTTCGCGCTGACGTCGCAGGGCCTGACCGGGTCGACGCTGTACATGTTCAACCACGGTCTCTCCACCGCGGCACTGTTCCTGGTCGCCGGGTACCTGATCTCCCGGCGCGGGTCCGCGCGGATCGCCGACTACGGCGGGGTCGAGAAGGTGGCGCCGGTTCTCGCCGGAACGTTCCTGTTCGCCGGCCTGTCCAGCCTGGCGCTGCCCGGCCTGTCGCCGTTCATCTCCGAGTTCATGGTGCTGGCCGGGACGTTCAGCCGGCACAAGGTGATCGCGGTGATCGCGGTCCTCGGGATCGTGCTGGCCGCGCTGTACATCCTGCTGATGTACCAACGCACGATGACCGGCCCGGTCCGCGAGGGGATCGAGAAGCTGAAGGACCTGAACCCGCGTGAGGTGCTGGCGATCGCACCGCTCGTGATCCTGATCATCGGCCTGGGCATCTTCCCGAAGCCGATCGTCGACATCATCAAACCCGCGGTCGACTCGACCATGCAGCGGGTGGGCGTGACCGACAAGGCACCGCAGATCCCCGTGACGGAGGGACAGAAGTGACCGCGATGTTGCTGCCGCTGGCGGACTTCACGAAGCCCAGCATCGAGTACGGCGAACTGCTTCCGCTGTTCATCGTCTTCGGTGCCGCGGCCGTGGGAGTCCTGGTCGAGGCGTTCGTGCCCCGGCCGCTGCGGCACCTGGTGCAGCTGACGATCACGGTGGTCGCCGTGATCGCGGCCGGCGTGCGGACCGGCATGCTGATGCACGGCAAGAAGGAGATCATCGCCGCCCAGGGTGCGATCTCGGTCGACGGCCCGGCGCTGTTCACCTGGATCATCCTGCTGGCGCTGACGCTGATCAGCGTGCTGCTGTTCGCCGAGCGCTCGATCGACGGCGGCCTGTCCGCGTTCGCCGGCCAGGCGGCCGCGGTGCCGGGCTCGGAGGCCGAGCGGGAGGGTACGGCGGCCCGCGTCGAGCACACCGAGATCTTCCCGCTGACGCTGTTCGCGGTCGGCGGCATGATGCTGTTCGCGGCGTCGAACGACCTGCTGATCCTGTTCGTCGCGCTCGAGGTCTTCTCGCTGCCGCTGTACCTGCTCTGTGGCCTGGCCCGCCGTCGCCGGCTGATCTCGCAGGAAGCCGCGATGAAGTACTTCCTGCTCGGGGCGTTCTCGTCGGCGTTCCTGCTGTTCGGCATCGCGCTGCTGTACGGGTACGCCGGCACCATGTCGCTCGGCGGCATCGCCGACGCGCTCGGTACGCAGACCGGTGGCGACACGATCCTGCTGGCCGGTACCGGTCTGCTCGGGGTCGGCATGCTGTTCAAGGTCGGCGCCGTACCGTTCCACTCCTGGACGCCGGACGTCTACCAGGGCGCCCCGACGCCGGTCACCGGCTTCATGGCGGCCTGCACCAAGATCGCGGCGTTCGTCGGCCTGATGCGGGTCTTCTACGTCGCGCTCGGCGGAACCCGCTGGGACTGGGCGCCGATGATGTGGATCATCGCGATCCTCACCATGGTGGTCGGTTCGATCGTCGCGATCACCCAGACCGACGTGAAGCGGATGCTGGCGTACTCGTCGATCGCGCACGCGGGCTTCCTGCTGACCGCGTTCGTCGGCCTCGCGCAGGCGGGCAACGGCGTCCACAACGGGATCACCTCGACCCAGGCGGTGCTGTTCTACCTGGTCTCGTACGGCTTCCCGACGATCGGCGCGTTCGCGGTCGTCACGCTGGTCCGGGACGCGGGCGGCGAGGCGACGCACCTGTCCCGCTGGGCGGGCCTGGGCAAGAAGTCGCCGCTGCTGGCCGGCATCTTCGCGTTCTTCCTGCTGTCCTTCGCCGGGATCCCGCTGACCGCGGGCTTCACCGGCAAGTGGGCGGTCTTCAGCGCGGCGTGGAGCGGCGGCGCCTGGCCGCTCGTAGTTGTCGCTGTCCTGTCGAGCCTCGTGGCCGCGTTCTTCTACGTTCGCGTGATCGTGCTGATGTTCTTCTCCGACCTGCCGGCCGACGCGCCGGACGTGGCGCTGCCGGGCTGGCAGACCACGTCGGCGGTCGCACTGGGTCTCGCCGCCACGGTGGTGCTCGGTCTGGTTCCCGGACCGGTGCTCGACCTGGCGGCCCGAGCTGGTGAGTTCATCCGTTGAGTCCGACCCCGCTGCCGGCCGAGAGCCTGGGATTCGAGTTCGCCGACGCGGCGCTCGAGTCCCGGGTTCGTGCTGGGCTCGAGCGTGTGGAGCAGGCGCTGCTCGACGCGACCGAGTCCGAGGCGCCGTTCGTCACCGCCGCCGCCCGGCACGTCATGGTTGCCGGTGGCAAGCGGTTCCGGCCGCTGCTGGTACTGCTGGGGGCAGAGTTCGGCGCTGACGCCGGATCCGATGACGTGGTGAAGTCTGCGGTCGTCGTCGAGTTGACGCATGTCGCGACGCTGCACCACGACGACGTGATGGACGAGGCCGCGCTGCGCCGCGGCTCGTCCACCGCGAACGCGCGCTGGGACAACTCGGTCGCGATCCTGTCCGGCGACTGGCTGTTCGCCCGCGCGTCGGACCTGGTCGCGGACCTCGGGCCGGAGGCGGTCCGGATCCAGGCGCGTACCTTCGGCCGGCTGGTCGAGGGGCAGATCCGCGAGACGATGGGCGTCGGCGAAGGCCAGGACCCGTTGAAGCACTACCTGTCGGTGGTCGCCGACAAGACCGGCTCGCTGATCGCGACGTCCGCCGTCTTCGGCGCTCGGTACGCCGGAGCCTCCGAGGAGATCCAGGAGGCGCTGCGCGCGTTCGGTGAGGAGATCGGCGTCGCGTTCCAGCTCGCCGACGACATCCTCGACATCGCCTCGGAGTCGGGTCAGTCGGGCAAGACGCCCGGTACGGACCTGCGCGAGGGTGTGCCGACGCTGCCGGTACTGATCTTCCGCGCCCAGGCCGATCCGACCGATCCGACGGACGCGCGGCTGCTCGAGCTGCTGGACTCGGACCTGTCCGACGACGCCCGCCTCTCCGAGGCTCTGGACCTGCTCCGCTCCCACCCGGCGTTCCACCAGGCCGAGGAGGACGTACGCCGCCGCGCGGCCGACGCCCGCAAACTCCTCGCCACCCTCCCCGACGGTCCCGGCCGCCAGGCCCTCGACACCCTCTGCGACCTGGTAGCAACCCGCTCGGTCTGAGGTCTGTGCCGTTCGGCGACGGTGTGCGATGCTGTGCCGACTATGGGTAGCGCTGTTGATCGGGCCGGGCTGACCGTGGAGTCGCTGGCGCAGAGTGTGCTGGGCAATCTGCCGGAGTTGACGGACGTCCTGGTGGCGACGATCTACGAGCAGAATCCGGTGTACGAGGAGCTGGATGCCGTGCCCCGGCAGGACTTGTGGCGGTCCTGTCATGACAACGTTGCCCGGGTTGTGCAGATGATTGCCGACAGCGACGACCACTTCGATGCGGCGCAGGCGACCGGGCGGCGGCGGGCGGAGCAGCGGATGCCGTTGGACGACGTACTGAAGTCGTTCCGGCTAGGCGGCCGGGTCGTCTGGGAGGCGTTGATCGACGAGGCGCGGGCGCAGGGGATGGCCGAGTCCGAGGTGTTGCTGGACGTCGCCGGCAAGGTCTGGGAGGTCGTTGACCGGACGTCGTCACAGGTCGCGACCGCGTACCACGCCGCCGAGCGCTACCTGGTCCGCGCCGACGAACAGCGCAGGTCGACGCTGTGGGAGGGGCTCCTGCAGGGCCGGGCGAATCGCGCCTTCGTCCAGGAAGCGGCCACCGTCCTGGACATCCCGGTGAACGGCCCGTACGTGGTGGTCGCGATCGACAACCTGATCGACGACGACTGTACGACGACCTCGTTCGCCCGGCGGTTGGCCGGCGTACGGGTCGCGTCCGCCTGGCAGGTGCGGCCGCAGACCGTCGTCGGATTGCTTGCCCTCGGCACCGAGTCCGCAGATACGGTACTCCGGCTGCTGCGCCGATTCGTAGACGCGCCTGCCGGACTCTCCGGGGTGGTCGCAGGTCTGGCCGAGGTGGACGTCGCGTACCGGCAGGCGATGCTGGCCCGCCGGACCCTGCCGCCCGGCCGGATCGAGGTCGCCGCGTTACCCGAACACCTTCCGGAGGCGTTGTTGCTCAGCGCACCCGAGCTGGCCGACCAGCTGATCCAGGCCTGGCTGATGCCGCTGACAACCACCTCGGCCCCGGAACGCGAGCTGTTACTGGACACCTTGGACAAGTGGGTCCTGGCCGCCGGATCGGTCCGCCGTACGGCGGAACTCGCGCACTGTCACCGGAACACGGTCATCAACCGCCTGCACCGGGTCGAGCAGATCACTGGCCGTGACATCACCGAGGACGGCGTCCAGTTGGAGCTCGGCCTTGCCCTGAAGGCTTTCCGGCTCTTCCCTGCGTGACCGAACGCCTGCCTGTGCGTTGTGCACAGTGAAACCGTTGGAAACCTAGGCATTGCGGCTATCCCGCAGCGACTCCGGCGGTGCCAGACTGCGTTCCCAGCATTGCTAGAGCTCGGAGGTCCCCAATGGTCGAACGCAGCGCCGGACACCGTCGATCGTTGGCGCCACCAAGCGACGAGAAGCCAGGTTTGCTCGGCCGGCGGCGCGTCCTCGGCTACCTGATCGCCGCCCCGACGCTGGCGGTCGGGGTGAGCTGGCTCGTCAACGATTCCGACCCGCGTCCGGCCGACGCCGCGGTCCCGTCGCTGCCGCAGCCGGTGGACGTCTTCGACCTCGGCGACCTGCAGAACCTCGCCGCGTCGCCGACGTCCGGCCTGATCACGGTCCAGCTGCGCACCGACGGTATGGCGTACTTCGCCGTACCGCGGGCCGAGGTCGGGCAGGGGATCACGACCGCGTTCGCGATGATCGTCGCCGAGGAGCTGGACCTGCCGATCGACAAGGTCGAGATCGGCCTCGCGGACGCCCGTCCCGAGCTGCTGATGAACCAGCTGACCGGCGGATCGAACTCGATGCGCAGCATGTACACCCCGGTCCGTACCGCCGCCGCGATCACCCGTCAGCGCCTGGTCGAGGTGGCTGCTCTGCAATGGGGTGTCGCGGTCGACAAGGTCACCGCGGCCGCCGGCGTGCTGAGCGGACCGAACGGTCTGACGGCGACGTACGGGTCATTGGCGACCGCGGCCGCTGTCACCAAGACTCTGGAGGTGACGGCGCAGCTCAAGCCCTCGTCGGAGTTCACGGTTCTCGGCAAGCCGCAGAACCGGGTCGACGCGTACGACATCGTCACCGGCCGCAAGCAGTTCGCGATGGACATGCACGTACCGGGTGCGAAGCCGACGATGGTGGCCCGGCCGCCGACGATCAACGGGACGTTGCGCCGGATCAACAACCTCTCGGCGATCCGGGCGATGCCGGGCGTCACCGATGTCGTTGGTATCGCCCACGGTGTGGCGATCCGCGCGGAGACCTTCGGTCAGTGCATCGACGCGATCCAGAAGGTCGACGCGACCTGGGGTCCGGGCACGGTCGACGAGGAGTCCGACGCGACCGTGCTGGCGAAACTGCGTGCGGCCCAGCTGCCGATGACGGTGCCGCCGCTGCTGACCCAGACGCTCGACGCGGAGTTCGTGTTCGCGTTCGCCAGCAACAGCCCGCTGGAGCCGGACTGCGCGATCGCGGACGTCGGCCCGGACAGCGCGGAGATCTGGGCCAGCCTCAAGGTGCCGATCGTGGCGCAGGAGGACATCGCGAAGCACCTCGGCCTGCCGATCGACGCGGTCAAGGTACACGTGGTGCAGGGCGGCGGCTCGTTCGGCCGGCACCTGTTCCACGACGTCGCGGCCGAGGCGGCGGAGATCTCGCAGAAGATGGGCAAGGCGGTCAAGCTGTCCTGGTCGCGGACCGACAACTTCCGCCAGGGCCGTACGCACCCGATGAGCACGTCGCGGGTCCGGGTGAACTACGCGGCCGGCAACGTGCTCAGCTACGAGCAACGGCATACCAGCGTCCAGACGGACTTCGGCCACGGTCTCGGCGAGATGCTCACCTCGTACGCGGCCCACCTGCCGATCGGGGGCAACCTGTCGTTCGCCGAGTCGATCTTCGAGCTCACCCAGTCCTCGCCGTACAACTTCGGCGTGACGACGCAGCTGCTGAACGAGATCCCGCTCGAGTTCAACACCGGCAGCATGCGCAACATCTACTCGCCGAACGTGGTCTGCGCCGAGGAACTGATGGTCGACCAGCTCGCCGCGAAGCTGGGCCAGGACCCGGTCCACTTCCGCCGGAGCTTCCTCAAGGACCAGCGGCTGCTCGCCGTCCTGAACAAGGCGGCCGAGGTCGGCAACTGGGGTAAGGCGATGCCGAAGGGTACGGCGCAGGGCATCGGCGTGCACTCCGAGTACCGGGCCGCGGTGGCGACGCTGGTCGAGATCGACTGCCGCCCCGGGACGGTGGACCGGCCGTTGCCCGTCGAGGGGGTGACGGGGCCGCGGGTCACCAAGGCGTTGATCGTCGTCGACCCGGGGTTCTGCATCAACCCACGCGGTCTGGAGGCGCAGATGTTCGGCGGCCTGCAGGACGCGATCGCGCTGGCGCTGACGTCCAGCCTGCACATCAAGGACGGCATCCCGCTCGAGGGCAGCTGGGACAACTACTTCTACACCCGGGAGTGGAACACGCCGCTGGACGTGCAGGTGGTGATCATGCCGAACACCAGCGACAGCCCCGGCGGTGCCGGTGAGCTCGCGGTGGCTCCTTCCTTCGCGGCGGTCGCGTGTGCGTACGCACGTGCGACCGGCACGCTGCCGAAGTACTTCCCGATCAACCACGGCACGCTCGGGTTCGAGCCGTTGCCGGTGCAGCCGTCCACCCCGCAGTCGCCGACCGACGGCCTCGACCACACGTTCTGAGGGATCATGCCTACGCACACTTTCAAGCTCAACGGCAAGCAGGTCAGCGTCGACGTCGAGGACAACGTGCGGCTGCTGTGGGTGCTGCGCGACCTGCTCGGCATCACCGGCCCGAAGTACGGGTGCGCGCTGAACGTCTGCAAGTCGTGCACCTCGCACATCAACGGCAAGGCGTTCAACCCGTGCTCGGTGCAGGTGAAGGACATCGAGCCGACCGACGAGGTGACCACGATCGAGGGGTTGCCGGCGACGGTCGGCAAGGACCTGCACCCGATGCAGGAGGCCTGGCTGAAGTACGACGTCGCCCAGTGCGGGTACTGCCAGCCCGGGCAGATCATGGCCGCCACCGCGCTCGTCCGGCAGGCGCACGAGGAGGGCCGGACGATCACCGACGCGGACCTCGACGAGCTGCGGAACATCTGCCGCTGCGGGACGTACTCGCGGATCCGCGAAGCGGTCAAGGCCGGCGCGGAGAACATGGGTGCGTGAGGTACTCGCGCACGTCCGGGACTGGTACGAGGCCGGCGAGCGGTTCGCGATTGCGACCGTGATCGACACGTTCCGTTCGGCGCCGCGGCAGCCGGGCGCGACGATGGCGGTGTCGTCCGCCGGTGTGGTGGTCGGGAGCGTGTCGGGCGGGTGCGTCGAGGCCGACGTGTACGCGGTGGCCGAGGAGGTCATCCGGACCGGGGTTCCGGTGGTACGGCGGTACGGGATCTCCGACGACGACGTGATCGCGATCGGGCTGACCTGCGGCGGCGTGCTCGACGTACTGGTCGAGCCGGTCGATCCGGCGTCGTACGTGGAGTTCGGCGCGGTCGCGGACGCGATCGAATCAGGCCGGCCGATGGCGGTGGCGACCGTGGTCACGGCGGGCGAGCGCCTCGGCCGGCGCCTCGTCATCGGCCCATCAATCAGCGGCAGCCTGGGCGATGCCGGGCTGGACAGTGCGGTGGTCGACGACGCGCTGGGGATGCTCGCCGGCGGCTCGACCGGGATCCGCTCGTACGGCGTCCATGGGGAATGTGAGCGCTCCGATGTGGCCGTGTTCGTGCAGGCGTTGACGCCGCCGCCGCGGATGTTCGTGTTCGGGGCGATCGACTTCGCGGCGGCCGTGGCGCGGGTCGGCAAGTTCCTCGGGTACCACGTCACGGTGTGCGACGCGCGTGCCGTCTTCGCCACCCGGGCGCGGTTCCCCGAGGCGGACGAGGTGGTGGTCGACTGGCCGCACCGGTTCCTCGCGGGCGTACTCGACACCTTCGACAGCCGGACGGCGTTGTGTGTGCTGACCCATGACCCGAAGTTCGACGTACCGCTGCTTCAGCTGGCGTTGCGGACCGATGCCGGCTACATCGGCGCGATGGGATCACGCCGTACCCACGAGGACCGGCTGATCCGCCTGCGCGCCGCGGGGCTCACCGAGGCAGAGCTAGCCCGGATGTCGTCGCCGACCGGCCTGGACCTCGGCGCGCGGACGCCCGAGGAGACGGCGATCTCGATCGCGGCCGAGATCATCGCCACCCGGACGGCGGCCAGTACCCGTCCGCTCTCCACGACCACGGGCCGTATCCACACGAATGGCGCGCTCGTTTAGACCAGACAGGACCTAGTCAGAAGGTGTTGTGGCGACGGGCCGCGTGTGGGCGGCCGTCCGGATCGTAGAGGTGGTGGGCGAGCCAGCCGGCCCAGACCGACTGGAACTGGCTGACGGCCTGCGGGCGGTGCGACCGGATCAGTCCGCGAGGTCGTGGCCCTCGGCAACCATCGGCGTACCACCGGTCGAGGGCGCCGGCCGTCGACCGCCACTGTTCGAAGCCGCTGACCGGCTCCAGCTCGGGCTCGGCCGTGCCGAGGTGTTCGGACCACAGCTCCGAGCGGAGCGACCGGGCGAACTCGGGCGAGTCGATCGCGCAGGTGAGCTCGCTGTCGCTGGTCCACGACCTGAGGTTGAAGTTGTCCGATCCGCAGGTCGTCCAGCGGTCGTCGACGATGCAGACCTTCGCGTGGACGTAGATCGGTACGCCGTCCACGTTCTCGAGGTCGTAGACGGCGACCCGGTCGGAGTCCAGGTGCCGCAACGCGTCCAGCTGCGCCCGTCGGGTCGGCGGTCCGCTGATCCGGCCGTCGTGGTCCGGGAACCGCGGTACCACCGCGATGATCCGCAGCGCCGGCGACCGGGCCAGCGCGTCCCGGAGAGCTTCGGCGACCGGGTCCGACCAGAGGTACTGGTCCTCCACGTAGATCAGGGACTCCGCCCGGGCGAACGCCTTCAGGTACGCCCGGGCGATGCTGTACTCACCGTGCGGCGCGAAGGGGAAGCCTGGATGCCTGTGCCCGTACGTCCGTAGCACCTGCACGGCGTGCGGACCGGCAGGCGGCGGATCCGGGAAGGCCTCCGGGAGTTGCTCGGGGTGGCGTGGCATCCGGGCCAGCCGCTGAACGACCATCCGGTACGGCGTCCGCCGGTCCAGCGGATGGCCGTCGTCCCACCGTTCGGCGAAGCAGCGCAACAGGTCGCCGACCGCCGGCCCGCGGACCTCGAGCGTCACGTCGTGCCACGGCGGCCGTGGTCCGTACCGCGGATCCATCGGCGCGGCCTGCGGATCGCCCTGGTGCCGGAGGTCGTCGCGCCGCCCGTGGCACAGGTCGATGCCGCCGACGAAGGCGACGTCGTGCGCTTCCGCGTCCCGGTGCCGGATGACGAACAGCTTCTGGTGGTGCGAGGCCAGCCGACGGACCCGCTGGTCCAGCAGGACCTCGCCGCCGGCCTCGTTCAGCTCGGTGCCGAAGTGCTGGTTCTCCTGCGAGCTGAAGGTCAGGTGGTCGGAATGCGAGCGCCAGAGCAGGGCGCGGACCTGCACCCCGGATCGGGCCAGGTCGCAGAGCGCCTCGCCGATCGACGGGCCTTCGTCGTCGAGCATTTCGTCCGGATCGCCGCGCCAGTCGGTGAAGTACACCTGGTCGCCAGGTCGCAGTACGCGCAGTTCGTCGTACAACCGCCGGAAGTACGTCGCACCGTGCACCAGCGGCCGGACCAGGTTGCCCTCGGTCCACGCACCGCCGGAATCGATACCGGTCGCCGGGTTACCCCGCTCGGCCGCTGTCAGGAACCAGTCGTGTGTCACCGACCCCCTGTGCCCCGGATCGCCCCAGCTCACGACTCGGCCGGTGCACCTCGACGTACCCGCCGTCCGGGCGCCGGAAGATCCGGCCGGTCTCGATGCCGTGTTCCGCGACCTCTGCCTCGCTCTGCTGCAGACCCAGGCAGATACGCCGCGTGACGAACAGCGCGGCGGGCGGGCCGAGGATCAGCAGCACCTGGAAGACGTGCAGGAGCGCGTTCATCGACAGGTGGAACTGGACGGCCATCGTGTCGGCACCGGCCGCGGCCCACAACACGGCGTAGAAGGTCATCCCGGCCACACCGATGCCGGTACGGGTCGGGTTGTCGCGCGGGCGCTCCAGGAGGTCGTGATCCTTCCGGTCACCGGTCAGCCGCTCCTCGATGAACGGGTAGCCGGCGACGAGCCCGAGGAACAGCGTGCAGGCCGCAACCGGTACGAGGACCGCGAAGCTGATCGTCTTGCCCCACCAGACCACCTCCCACCCCGGCGCCAGCCGCAGCGACCCGTCCAGGAACGCCAGGTACCAGGCCGGGCCGACCCCTGCCGAGGTGTCCGCCGGATCGGCAGGCCCGTACAGCCACACCGGGTTGATCGTCGCCGTCGCGCCCATCACCACCGACACCCCGGCCACGAAGGCGAACAGCCCGGCACCTTTCGCGACTGCGACCTTCGCCGACTTCGTACGCCCATTGGCGAACCGGGCGGGCTTCTGCCTCAGCCCGAGCACCGCCCAGGCGGCGAAGAGTACGAGCAGTACGACGGGCAGCACGATCACGTGCAACGGGTAGAACCGCGAGATCACATCCCCCGGGAACTCCCCGCCGAACAACACGTACGACAAGGCGGACCCGACGAACGGCGTCGCCTGCAGAACCCCGTCGAGTACGGCGAGACTCGTGCCCGACGCCATGTCGTCCGGCAGCGACGTACCGGTGAGGGCCGCTCCGAGCGTGACCACCAGCAGCCCGAACACCACGATCCACGCCAACCGCCGCGGCCGCCGGAACCCGGCCGTGAAGAACAACCGCAACAGGTGCAGGGTGATCGCGGCCACCATCAGCAAGGTCGACCAGTGATGGATCTGCCGCACCAGCAGCCCACCCCGTACCTCGAACGTGATCCGCAACGTGGAGTCCAACGCCCGCGACATCGGCAACCCACGGAGCGGCCCGTACGGCCCGTCGTACACGACGTGACCAACAGAAGGCTCGTAGTACACGGTGAGGACCACGCCACTCACCACGAGCATGACGAAGCTGTAGAAGGCGATCTGCCCGAACAACAACGACCAATCGTCCGGAAACACCCGCCCACGAAGATTGCCCCAGGGACCCCTCATACCCATACGACCCCACGGCCCCCACGATTGTGACGTCCCGTGTCGCAGCTCACGTGTGGCAGGTTGCGGTTGGCTGACGGACTGTGTCTGCAAGCCGACGGTGAGTGGCACCGAGGGCGGCTAAGGTCTCCGGGTGAACGAACGCAGCTTGGCCGGTGGCCGGTACGTCCTGGGCGAGCAGCCGCTCGGCGCGGGTGGTATGGGGACCGTTTGGAAGGCGTTCGACACGGTGCTTCATCGCGAGGTCGCGGTGAAGGAGCTCCGCATTCCTGACGGGTTGAATGCGCAGGAGCAGGACAAGCTGCGGCTGCGGGCGCTGCGTGAGGCGCGGGCGGCCGCGGGGCTGGATCATCCGGCGATCGTGACGATCCACGACGTCGTGGACGAGGGCGGCCGGCCGTGGATCGTGATGCAGTTGCTGCCCGGGCGTTCGCTGGACCAGGCGGTGCGTGCGAACGGTCCGCTCAGCCCACGCCGGGCGGCCGAGCTCGGCGTCCGGCTGCTCGATGCGTTGAGCGCGGCGCACGCGAACGGCGTACTGCACCGGGACGTGAAGCCGCAGAACGTCATGCTCGGCGGCGACGACCGCTGGATGCTCACCGATTTCGGAATCGCCTCGGTCGCGGGTGCGACGCGGACGCTGACGGGCACCGGGATCGTCACCGGGACCCTCGGGTACGTCGCCCCGGAACGGCTCGCGGGCGCCGAACCCGGAGCGCCGGCCGACCTGTGGGCCCTCGGCGCGACGCTGTACTTCGCTGTCGAAGGACGGAACGCGTACGACCACGACGACCTCCCGGCGATGATCGCCGCCGTCCTCACCCGCGAACCCGAGCCGATGCGCCTGGCCGGACCACTCGCGCCCGTCATCACCGCGCTGATGCAACGCGACCCGGCTCACCGGCCCGACGCGGCTGCGGCGCGCGAGCAGCTGATGGCCGTCGCGGGCGGCTATCCCACGTTCGAGAACCCGGTCGTCGACCCGGATCGTCGTACGGAGAAGATCGGCAGCGGTACGAAGGTGCTCCAGCCCGAGGCACCTGCACGGGTGATCGCGGCGCTGACGAGTCAGCTCGTCGTCATGACCGGCGCGGTCGCCGCGTTCTTCGGTCTGATGGCCTTCTCGTTGGTGGGCGGCATGCCGTACTGGATCGCTGTCGTGATGGTGGTCGCGATCGCGGGCGGCTTCGCGATCGGCGCCGTCCTGGCGCGACTTCTCGGAAGGTTGTTGGGGCTACCAACAGCATTGGCCGGAAGTGCCTTGCTGCTTGGGGAATCGTCGCTTGCCGGGGGCCTCGTGCTGGACACGAGCAGCCCGGTTCCGGCAGCCGTTCTGTGTGCGATCGCGTTGGTGTCCTTCACCGTCTGGCTCCGGCTGGCTTCGGCGTTCCGGCGACATATCGTGCCCGAGCCCGAGTACGCCCGAGCGGCCAAGGTCTATCGGCGCAACGGTGTCATCGCGGCCGTCGTGGGGTGTCCGCTCGCGGTCGCGTTCGTCGAGATCGTCCACGGGGCCGGGCTCCAGGCCGCCGTTCTGAACCTCGTCCTCATCGTCATCGGCGGCATCGTGACGCTCACCGTGTTGCTCACGTTGCCCGCGCTCCGCAAAGCACCCGTGCCGCGGGCGCCGCGGGCCGGCCTGGTCGTCACGGTGGTCGTGCTCCTGATCATCCCGCTCCTCGCCGGCATCCGCTCGACCGTGTACTACGTGCAGGGTCTGGACGACTTCACGTCCGTCCCCGACATCTGTACGTCGTCCGCGCTGTCGCAGCAGGCCGTCGCGGCGCTCATTCCGGATCCGCCGGAGGTGGACGCGTTCTCGGATCGCGACTATGTGCGTTGTACCTGGGAGCGGACCGGTGACGACCGTGCCAGGCTCGAGATCACCGCCTTCCAGTACAGCAACTCCCGCAACGCCGGTCGCGGGATGCGTTCGGAGCGGAAGTCGGCGGAAAGCGACGGCGACACGATCACCGAGTTCCAGGCCGGCGACGACGCGTTCCTGCACACCTTCGACAGCTACCTCAGCTCCGAGGACACCCTCGGCGTCGGCACCGAGATCCGGATCGACAACGTGGTGCTCGAAACCGAATTCGAACAGGCCGACGACAAGGGCACGCCGAGCGCATCCGCGGTACAGGCATTGGCCTCCGGCCTCGCACGCGAACTGGAAAGCCAAAAGCCCGCACGCTGACTCCAGCCTGAAGGCGCCACCGCCGGCGCTCGCACCAGCGGGTTGGCCGGTCGCCGGAGGTGGTCAGGCCACGGCTCCGCCGCCGGTCCGCGCAGCGTTGCGGGAATGATGGGGTCAGACTGTTGCGAACGTTGGTGGGCCGGTGCTCGGCTCCGTGGTCTCGCCCCACACTGCGAACCGTGCGGCGTCCGCGAGCTTCGCGCCATCGGCCTTCCAGCGACCAGAACGTGCCCTGGTCGCGCCGGCGGCGGGCAGACCTGTCCCACTCCACGGGTCGACAGGTGCTGGAGCCAGACGTGCCAGTTCCTCACCTGGTGGTACGGGTGACACGCGTGTGCCGTCGTACGGTCTGTGGAGTCGCAGCGGTGGTGGATCCGCCCATGACGGGCGGGCTACATGGACTTTGCCGTTGGTGATGGTGATGTGCCAGCGTTCGTGGTGGATGTCTACGTGGTCGCGACGGCAGACGAGGGCCAGGTTGCTGATGGCGGTCGCACCGCCGTCGATCCAGCTGACTACATGATGTGCGTCGCACATTACGGGCGGAGCTCCGCAGACTACGCAGCCGCGGTCGCGGGCGTTCAGGGCCTGTCGCATGGCTTTGGTGACGAGGCGTTCCCGGCGCCCGACGTCCAGGGGTTCGGAGTTGGAGCCGAGGACGAGAGGGATCACAGTCGCGTCGCAGGCCAGGCGGCGGATGGTGGCGGCGGAGAGGTTGTCGCTGTAGACGGTTTGGCCGACCGCCTTGGCGGTGGCGGCCTTGAGGTCTTCGAAGTCGATCGTCACCGTGATGTTCGCCTTCGCTCCGTGCCCCGGCACCCGGCGGCCACAGTCGCGGGCTGCCGTACCGCCAGATCCGGTCCCTGACCTGTCGCCATGTCCAGCGCCGGGTCCGTCGCCAGGTTCCGCCGTCGAATCCGGCGCTGAATCGCGAGCTGAGGTCGGGGTGTTGCCGTCCCAGGTGTTGGCGGCGAGGGTGAGAGCGGTGGTGAGGGCATCGGCTTGGCGTTTGTCGCGGGGGCGGGGGTCGTGTTCGCCGTCGGTGGTTTTGTGTGGACGGGCCCCGGCGTGGACGACGGAGCGGAGGAGTTCGGCGTTCTCGTTGGCGAGGAAGCCCTTGAACTTCACGCCGTTCTCGGCGGTGGTGAGGGTGAGAGTTTCGCGCTCGTAGGCCTTTTGCTCCGCGGGTTCGAGTCCGTCGGTGTCGAGGAGGTTGCAGATGTCTTTGGCGGCTGCGCGGAGTTCCTTCGGTGCGAGGTAGGCGGCCAGGTTGACCAGTTGTTCCTCGGCGACGTCCAGGTCTTCCACCGGGACGCGTGCGCGGACGCGTTCGAGTTCGGAGACGATCGCGGCTGCGTGGGCGGTACGCATCGGCCGCACCGCCCCGTCCGCCGACTGGTCGGGGAGCTCGATGCCGTTGGTGAGGGCGTTGCCGACAGCGGCGTACTTCGGCAAGGCTCGGGCGAGGCGCACGTCTCGCCAGGCTTCGGCGCGGTCCCGGCGGTGGCGGAAGGACAGCAGATCCACGGCGTCGCGGGCGCCGACCTCCTCGGCGTGGCCGGATTCCTCGACGCGGGCGACCAGTTGGAGGCGGATCCCTTCCAGGCGGTTGATCTCGGCGTCGACGTCGTCGAGGGCGGGCAGCAGTTCGTGGTTGCCCAACGCCACCACCGCCCGCCCGCTGAGAACGTCCATGCCTGCAACACTACAGACCGCCACCGACAGTTTTCAAAGCCAGAAACCCTTTATTTGAAGGGATTCTGTGTCAGCGGTCCTGCCAAGTAGGGCTCTCGACGTAGTGGTTGTCATAGAGGTCGCTGGTGGCGGCGACCTCTGCCCAGTCCGTTTCGCCTCGGTAGGCGCCTTCCAGTAGGCGGTAGTAGCCGAAGCGGGGCTTTGCTTGGGTGAGTACGAAGAGCACCTCGGCCGGCTCGTCACCCGCTGCCTCGAAGGCGTGGGGCGTGTTCGGTGGGACGTGCAGGAAGTCGCCCTGCTCGAGGGTGACGAGGTCTTCGCCGGTCAGTACTCGCAGGGAACCCTTGAGGACGAAGAACAGCTCGGCGGCTTCGCGGTGCAGGTGTGGTGGTGCGCCTTCCTTGCCTGGCTGGAAGATCGAGCGGTGGCTGGTGAGGTGTCCGTTGGTATCGGTCATGTCTGCGAGCAGCGTGACCCCACTCGCGGACAGCGTCTCGGCCTCGTCGGCGCGGATCAAGATGGTCATGAGTTTCTCCTTTTAGTTGCTGAGGGCAAGGGCTGGAGCGCGGCGGCCGGTGAGTGCCACTGCGGCGGTGAGGAGGACGCCTGCCGCGCTGACGAGGATGGTCAGGCGGAGGTCGGTGTTGTCGGCCACGGCTACCAGGACCGCCAGTCCGACGGCGTTGCCGATCTGCTGGCCGGTGGACGCGGTGCCGGAGCCGACGCCTTGGTGTTCGGCAGCGACGCCCGTGGAGACGGTGGCGTACATCGTGGTGAAGGCGCTGCCCTGGCCGAGGCCGAGGATCAGCAGTGCGGGGACGATCGCGGCGTACGACGCGTCGGCCGAGATCGTCAGGCCCAGCCAGGCGACTCCGGCGGCGGCAACGGCAAGCGCACCTGGTACGTCGAACCGCCGGCCGCTGAGCGCCGACCCGTCTGCCGGCAGCAGCACGTACGCGGCAACCACCCCGACCGCCGCGAGCGGTACGTTCACGAAGAAGATCGCGGGCCAGCCGAACGCCTGGGTCAGTACGCCCCCGAGCAGCGAACCGAGCGCCATCCCGCTGCCACCGAACCCCTGTACCGCGCGGGCAGCGGCGAGCAGCCCGGGGCTCGTCGCCAACCCGCCGGCCAGCGACGAGGCGCCGTACAGGAAGAGGCCGAGGATGAACATCCGGCGGCGCCCGAGCAGGTCGGACATCCGGCCGCCGAGCAGCAGGAATCCGCCGAACATCACGGCGTACCCGCTGACCACCCACTGCAGGTTGTGCGCCGCGAACCCGAGCTCGCGGCCGATGTCCGGTACGGCGACGAACACGATCGTGTAGTCGATCGCGATGATCAGCTGCGCGAACGCGAGCAGCGCGAGGATCATCGGCTTATTCAGGATATTCGACATCCAGAATTACCCCCAAAAAGAACGGCCGTCAGGCCTTCAGGTTTGCGAAATGGTTGCGGGTGTTCGCCGGCGCGTCCGGCGCCTGCTCGACCACCTGCGCGGCGATGTCCGCGATGCTCTGCCCGGCCAGCTCGCGCCGGTACGACAGCTCCGCCGACCGCATCGCCTGTGAGATCAAGCAGGCCTTCGTGTAGTCGACCTTCGCGTCCGCGCCCGGCCCGGCGCGAAGGATCTCGGTACACCGGAACGCCTCGTCCGGTCCGTCGATCGCGACCACGATGTCGAGCAGTGAGATGTTGCGCGGATCCCGGGCCAGTTGGAAGCCGCCCTTGGGTCCCGAGACCGACGTGAGGATCCCGGCCCGCGCCAGCGCCTGGAGCTGCTTGTTCAGGTACGCCGTCGGCAGGTCGTAGAAGGCCGCGAGCCGCTTGGCGGTAACCGCCGCGCCGGGCATCCAGCTGAGGTTCACGCAGCTGTGCATCGCCCACTCGACGCCCTCGTTCATCTTCATAATCTGGATACTAAATATCCAAGATAACGAAGGTCAAGCGGTCGCTGTGAGCGCGGCGCGTTCGAGGGCCATCGCGCGGCGGCGGGAGTGCATGCTGTCGAAGGTGAACAGGGCCAGGGCTACCCAGACCAGGCTGAACCCGAGCCAGCGCATGAGGGTCATTCGTTCGTGGAAGATCACCAGGCCGCAGATGAACTGCATGATCGGGGCGATGTAGTTCAGCAGCCCGAGGGTCGTCATCGAGACGCGGGTCGCGGCGGCACCGAAGAGCAACAGTGGTACGGCGGTGATCGGGCCGGTCAGCATCACCAGGATCAGGTAGGCCGTGCCGTGGTGCGTGACCGTGCTGTGGCCCTGCAGCCCGAGGACGACGATCGCGGCGACCGCCAGCGGTACGACGGTGCCCGACTCGACCGCCATGCCCTCGATAGCACCGGCGCCGGCCTGCTTCTTCGCCAGCCCGTAGCACCCGAACGAGAACGTCAGGATGATCGCGACCCACGGCGGCCGCCCGTTCTCGACGGTCAGGCCGACGACCGCGACGAACGCGATCCCGAGCGCGGTCCACTGCACCGGGCGGAGTTTCTCCTTCAGTACGAAGACGCCGAGCAGGACGGTGAACAGCGGGGTGATGAAGTACCCGAGCGAGGTCTCGACGACGTGGCCGTTGCCGACGCCCCAGATGTACGTACCCCAGTTCGCCGAGATCAGGAACGCCGCCGCGATCAACGGCCAGCGCCGGCGGGGCTCCGCCAGGAGTGCTTTCACCGCGCCGAACTTCCGCAGTACGGCGACCAGGATCACGATCGTGACCAGCGACCAGAGCACCCGGTGGGCCAGCAGTTCGATCGCGCCGGAGGAGTCGAGAAGCTTCCAGTACAGCGGGAACAGGCCCCAGATCAGGTAGGCGCTGAACCCGTAGGTGAACCCTTTTCGCTGTTCCGGCACGACGCTCAGCGTAAGCCCGCCCGACAGCCGCATCCAAACACTTTGCTCATGACGTGAGACGGTACGGCCCCTTGCCTGGTTACCGTGCAACTCCACACCTCAGGAGGTATCGAATGGCGCAGTCCCGCAGCGAACTGCTCGACCAACTGGCCGGCCAGGTCACCCACGACACCAAGGGGCTCGGTGCCGAGGAGCGGGTGCTCGCCAGGGAGCAGGTGGTGCAGGCGGCCCAACAGGCGCACCGTGACGTGATCGCGCTGGCGTACGGCGACAGTCGAGGAGCCGAGGCGGACCGGTTCTTCGACTACGTGAACAACTCCTACCGGGAGCAGCGGGACCGCGACCTGGCGCAACCGGACGCCGACCGGTCGCCGGCGCGCAAGCTGGGGGCCGAGATCGTCGCGTCCGACGACCGGCTGAACCGATCCATGGGCGAGCTGCAGAGGCGGGCCGAGTACTACATCGCCCACCAGGTCACGGCCGCCGCGGAGCGGGTGAGCCAGCGCCCCAAGGCGGCTGCCGCCGCTCCGGCGGTCGGCGTTGCGGTCGCCGGCGTGGTCAAGGGGACGCAGGCGGTCAACGAAGCACGTCTGCACGGCCGCGCAGGGCAGCCGCAGGGCAGGCCGGGTCAGAGCGGATCGTCCATCGGGTGACTTGCGGCGTGTGTCTGTTGGTGTGATGGGGTTGGATGGACGGGTGGACACCAGGAGGCGCGCGTGGGTGTGAGGACCGGTCTGGTCTCGGTGACGTTTCGCGAGTTGGCCGTCGACCAGGTGGTCGAGGTGGCGGCCGGGGCGGGGCTTATGGCGGTCGAGTGGGGTGGGGACATCCATGTCCCGCTCGGCAATCTCGTGAACGCGAAGCGGGTCCGGAACCTCACCGAGGTCCACGGCCTGCAGGTCGCGGCGTACGGCTCGTACCTGCGGGCGGGCAGCGTCGACCGGGAGGAGATGCGGTCGGCGATCGCCACCGCGGAGGCCCTCGGCGCGCCGCGGATCCGGGTCTGGGCAGGCAACGTCGGTACGGCGGACGCGGGCGTCGGTGACCGGATGGCGGTCACCCGGGGCCTCGGTGAACTCGCCGACATGGCCGCCGGCGCGGGCCTCGAGATCGCGCTGGAGTACCACCGGAACACGCTCACCGACGAGGTGGACTCGACGATCACGCTGCTGCTCGACGTCGGCGCTCCGAACCTCACGACGTACTGGCAGCCACCTGTCGACCTGGACGACGCCGAATGCCTGCGGCAGCTCGAGTCGCTGATGCCCTGGCTGAGTACGGTGCACGTGTTCTCGTGGTGGCCGTCGAACAACCGGCTCCCGCTGGCCGCGCGTGAGTCTCTGTGGCGCCCGGTCCTCGACCGCCTGGCCGCGGAGCCCCGGGAGATCAACGCACTGCTCGAGTTCGTCGCCGACGACTCCACCGAACAGTTCACCAAGGACGCCGCCGACCTGCACAGCTGGGTCTAGGCCACCGGTTCGTACAGCGCCACGATCAGCGTGCCCTTGGTCGGGATCCCGTTCGAGACGGTGAGCGTGGCGCGGCCGGCCGCTCCGGCGGCATGCGGATAGGTGCTGAGGCCAAGGGCTCCGGTGGTGTTCGGTCCGACGCTGAGCGTGCGCTCGATGTTGCCGAACCAGAGGCTGCCGGTGACCTCGCCCGGTACGCCGAGCGGTGAGCTGCCGTAGGCGATCACGTACGGGCGCCCGCCGGGTGTGCCGATGGCCAGCTTCTTGCCCGGGCCGGGCGCCGTCCGGACGTCGGCGAGGCGGTAGTCGTACCCGCCGGTCTCGATCCGCTCCGGGAGGTCGACCCCGTCGATCGTCCGCTGCTCGCCCTGGAAGTAGACGCCCAGCCCGAACCGGGTGTCCGGTGGTACCGGCGGCCCGTTCGGTTTCGCCGGTACGACCTCGGCGACGACGTCCACGCGCTGTCCGGCCGGGACCGGCGCCGGGAGGGTCACACTGTCGCCGGCACCCGCGTCCGTCGAGTTGCCGACGCAGGTCGAGATGTTCGGCTGTCCGGCGCCGACGCGGACGGAGACCGAGTACGGCCGTTCTTCGCTGTCGGAACCCGCGTTCGCCGTACAGAACTGGTGCAGGACCAAAGGCCTGCCCGTCGAGGTGAAGCTGAAGTGCACCTGGTTGCGGCCGGGGTCCACGACCTGGGCGCCGGCCAGGGTGTCGCCGCCGATGCGTTTCCGGTAGACCACGCCGTCCTTGGTGTAGTCGTCCGGTCCGGGCGGCACGGTCCGCGCCGGTGCGCCGTTGACCGCCGCCGACGGGTCGTACGGCGTCGAGTAGATGCCGAGCGAGATCCTGGCGTGCGGAGTGACCACGCGGCGGGTCGCGAGGTCGATCACGTCCGCGGTGACCTGGGCCGGTCTGCCGACCGGGGACACCAGCCAGAACGGCGAGTCCGGCCGCAGCGACACGCTGCTGCCCATCGCCCAGGCCTTGGGTCCGGTGAGGCAGCCGGCGTCGCCGACGTACCAACCGTTGATCCGGAACCGGATGCCGTACAGGCCGCCGTCCGCGTCGCAGTTGGCGTGGACGGTGATCGAGTCCGTGCTCGGGGTCCAGGAGAACGACAGCTTGTCCTGGCCGCGGTCGCCGATCCATGCCTTGAGCAACTTGTCGCTGCCGACCGTGCCCGGGACCGTCACGCCGTCGCGGGTGTAGTCCTCGGGCGGCCGGTCGGCCGGCGGCGTCGCCGAGTGCGTCCCGGGGAGGAATCCGGCGGCGACGGCCGCCAGTACGGCGAGCGTTCCGGCGGCGGTGAGGGTGCGGCGCTGCTTGGTGCGGCGGATCTTGTGGTGTACGCCGGCCAGCAGGTCGTTCTGGTGCTGGTCGGCCTCGGTGGCGCGGGTGCTGAGCTCGTCGCGGAGGTCTTGGAGGTTCATCGCGGGATCTCCTGATCTGCCGGAGTGGTCAGCGCGGGGTCGAGCCGGAGTTTCGTCAAGGCCTTGGCGGTCTGGCTCTTGACGGTGCCGACGCTCGTGCCCATCAGGCGCGCGGTCTCGGCCTCGCTGAGGTCTTCGTAGAAACGCAGTACGACGACTGCGCGTTGGCGGCGGGGGAGCCGGCCGATCGCGTTCCACAGGTCGAGGCGGTCCTCGCCGGGCGACTCCGGGGTCTCGGGGAGTTCCTCGGTCGGGATCTCGCCGGTCCACCGGCGCCGCCACCAGGACGCGTACGTCGTGACGAGGATCCGGCGGACGTACGGCTCGGGGTTGTCCTCGCGGATCCGGTTCCAGTGGAACCAGGCTTTCGCCAGCGCGGTCTGGACGAGATCCTCGGCCAGCGCGTGGTCGCGGGTCAGCAGGTAGGCGGTCCGGACCAGGGCCTGCGAGCGGGCCGCGACGAAGGCGTCGAAGCTCGCCGTACCGTCGGTCGGCACCGCTCTCACCCCCGTCACCACGCCGTCGTCGATGCTCACATCCTGCTGGACCGCCTGGGTCGCGCGGATGGTTGCCCCACCGGTTGTCCGATGACTCAGGCGGTGCGTTCGCCGGCGCCTCGCCCGGCGGGGGTGGCGACCCGGGGGCCGGTGGTGAGGCGCTCCGGCAGCGGGAGGTTTACGACGCGGTTCAGGTAGCCCATGTCGCGCAGGATCGTGTGCGCCGCCGCGGCCGCTGCCTCGCCGGGTTTGTACCCGACCGCGAAGCCGACCGCCTCGAACATGTCCACGTCGTTGCTGCCGTCCCCGACCGCGATCGTACGTTCCCGCGGGATGTTGAGCTTCTCGTTCCAGCCGCGGATCGCGGTCGCCTTCCCGGGACCGTCGATCAGGCCGCTGACGTTGCCGGTGAGTACGCCGTTCTCGATCTCGAGGTGCCCCGCGGCGTACAGTTCGACGCCGAGCCGCTTCGCGAGCGGTCCGACGATCGCGTCGAAGCCACCGCTGGCGATCGCGACCTTGTGACCGGCGGCCTTCAGGTCGCGGATCAGTTGCTCGGCGCCCTCGCTCAGCTGGAGGTTCTGCGCGACGGCCTCGACGAGGGTCGCCTCGACCCCGGCCAGCTGGTTGACCTTGGCACGGATCGACGTCTCGTAGTCGGGAGCGTGGACCGCGTTGATCTGGTCCAGCAGTCCGGCCCGGTCGGCGAGATCGTTCAGGGTGTCGTTCTGGCTCAGCGTCTGGTCGACGTCGAAGACGAAGAGGTGCTGCTGCATCGGCACGATCGGCTGGTGCGTACCCTCGACCGCCTGCAGAGTCATGGGGGTCATCGCGTGGTCCATCGTCGAGGCCACCTCGCTGCGGACCGACGGCCGCCACTGCCCGCGCGCCGGGTCCCAGACCCCGTTGGCCGGATCCGCGGCGCCGTCCAGGAAAGCGCCGATCGTCTCGGTCATCGTGTTGAAGTCCGGGTAGTCCTGGAGCTGCTCGAGGCCCTCGCGGTTCCGCAACTGCCGGAAACCCTGTTCCCACAGGATTTCCGTCTCGTGGTCCGGCGCCGGCTGCTGGCCGTAGAAACGGTACGGCTGCGGCGGCCCGGAACGGCCGGCCTCGCGCCAGTGCCAGTTTTCAGCCAACGCTTTCCGCAGCTTGTCACCGTCCACCGAGCAGGTCCGCGCGATGTAGTACAGGTCGGCGATGTCCTTGAAGCGGGGAGCCGCGATGCCGTCGCCGACGCCGGGCTGCAGGGCGAGCGCGGCCATCTTGTCGGCGGCCAGGTCCGCCACCGGCCGCAGCAGCGGCGTGATCGGCTTCAGGCCGTCGAGTTGTACGCCGACCACCGACCGGCGGGCCCGCTCCGACTCGCTGGACCGCTGGATCATCGCCGGCAGCTTGACGTCGATCTCGATCGAGAACCTGTCCCCGGCCGCGCGCAGACCGAGCGGCCCGCGGCTGTCGTCGACCGGCTGTACGTCGACCGTGAAGACGGCGTGCCCGCTGCCGGCGACCTTGACGCTCCGGGTCGAGTAGCGGACCAGCCCGCCGAGGCCCGGGGCGCCGTCGAGCGGGTTCTGCCGGATCGGCGCGACCTTCAGGAGGTCCGCGCGGACCCGGTCCACGTACTCCTCGGCCGTCAGGTGGCCGAGCGCGCCGTTGTAGATGTCCAGGTCGTTCGCGGTCCGGGCCATCTCGTAGACCGGGTCGATGCTGGACTCCGACGGACGGCTCCAGGCCTCGGCGTACGCACCGAGTGGGTCCGAGCCGGTCTTCTCGTAGTCGTCGCCGCCCTGGTTCAGCTGGCTGATCAGGTCGCCGCCGATCAGCTGCCGCTTCGCGCGATCGGCCGAGAACCGCGGCGTGCTGCTCTCCTCCAGCCGCCCCATCAGCCGGCTCCAGAGCGGGAACGCGCCGCGGAAGACCTTCAGATCGAGGTGGCCCGTGTACATGTCAGCCCTTCGCAGCGGCGTCGAGCGCGGACCGGAGCCAGACCGGACCGTCGTACGACGGCTCGCGGCCGGCGAACTGCTCCGTCAGCTCGGGACCGAGCTCGTCGGCGGTCGTCCAGCCCTGGGCGATCAACGAGCGGGCCAGCCGGCCGAGGTCGGACAGGTCGAAGCCCTGACCGTCGGCGAGGTCGGCCAGCGTACGCGCCGGACCGGTGACCGGCAGGCCCTCGATCACCGTGCACTGATCTTCCTGGACCGAGCGCGGATGCACTTCGACGTGGTCGGGCAGGGCGCTACGGGCGCGGCCGGAGAACTCGATCCGCGCCGCGCTCATGGTGCCGGCGCCGTACAGCTCGGCGGCCGACCGGTGCGAGACGACCAGGGTGTTGAGGGTACGTTCCCACGCCGGCGCGGCCTCGGCGAGCAGCCAGGTCGCGTACAGCGTCGGGTGCGGGTGGCTCGCGCCGGCGCGGACCCGGAGTACGCCGTCGATGACCGGCTCGACGATCTCCGCGTCCTGCAGCTGGGTCAGGACCTGGTCGGTCACCTCGCCGCGCAGCTGGGCGATCGCGACCAGACCGTGCTGGCCGTCGGCCAGCGTGCAGATCCGGACGAACGCGTCCAGCAGGTTCGGGCGCGAGAAGCCCTTCATCATCGACCCCACAACCGGTTGTCGGACAGTACCGCGAACATCATCCAGGGCCCGAGGTTCGGGAAGGTTAACAACTGGTTGTCGAAACGTTTTCTAGATCAGCTGGCTGGCGGTGTGGATCAGAAGGCCGACGAGGGCGCCCACCACGGTGCCGTTGATGCGGATGAACTGGAGGTCGCGGCCGACGTGGAGTTCGATCCGGGCGGCGGCCTCGCGGCCGTCCCAGCGTTCGATCGTGTCGGAAATTACCGAAACGATCTCCGTGCCGTACGTGCGGACGACGTAGCCGACGGCCTCCGCCGCGCGGGTGTCGACCTTGGTACGGAGGGTCTCGTCGTGCTGGAGGCGGTCGCCGAGGTCGTGCAGGACCTTGACGCCGCGGACGCGGAGCGTGCTGTCCGGGTCGTTGATCGAGTCGATCAGCGCGGTCCGCATCGCGTCCCAGACCGCGGTCAGGCTGTTGCCCATGTCCGGGTGCGTCAGCATCCGCGCCTTCCACGTCTCGAACCGTTCCATCGTCTCCGGGTCGTGCTGCAGGTCGTCGGCCAGCTGTGCGAGCAGCCGGTCGACGGCCCGGCGGGCGGCGTGCGTCTGGTTGTCCCGTACGTCGGCCAGCCAGGCCAGCGCCTCGCGGTGGATCCGGTCGATCACCAGCCGGTCCACCCACTGCGGTGACCACCGCGGCGCGCGCGGACCGACCACGTCGGCGAGCAGGTCGCGGTTGCTCGCCAGCCAGTCGTACGCCTCCACCATCAGCAGGTCGAACAGCGCGTGGTGCGCGCCGTCCTCGACCACCGACTGGACGAAGTGCCCGGCGATCGGGCTCAACGGCTCCTTCACGAACCGTGGCAGCAACGATCCGCGGACGAACGCCGCCACGTCGTCGTCGCCCAGCTTCGGCAGCGCCGCGCCGACCGTGCGGGCGCCCTCGGCGACGATCCGATCGGCATGGTTGCCGTCGGCAAGCCACTCACCGACCCGGCGGCTGATCTCCGCGGTCCGCATCTTCTCCGCAACGACTTCCTCGGAGAGGAAGTTCTCCGTCACGAACTGCTCGAGACTCTCCGCCAGGCTGTCCTTGCGGGTCGGCACGATCGCGGTGTGCGGGATCGGCAGCCCGAGCGGCCGCCGGAACAGCGCGGTCACCGCGAACCAGTCCGCCAGCGCACCCACCATCGCCGCCTCGGACGCCGCGTTCAGGTACGCCCATCCGCCGCCGCGGTGCAGGGTCGCCACGTAGATCACCGCGGCCAGCACCAGCAGCGACAACGCCACCGACCGCATCCGCCGCAGCCCACGCCGCCGTACCAGATCGGCGGCGCCCAACGTCAAGGTCGCCATACCTCCGATCTAACCAAGTCGGCGGTGAGGAAACCCTCAGGCAGGTACCTGATTCGACCCTCGACGTTCCATCAGGCCGGAGACCGCGGCCAGGATCAGGCCGGCCACGGCGAGGGCGGCGCCGAGGCGGCTGGGCCATTCGTAGCCGTAGCCGGCGGCCAGGACGACGCCGCCGAGCCAAGCGCCAAGGGCGTTCGCGATGTTCAGCGTGGAGTGGTTCAGCGAGGCGGCCAGCGACTGGCCCTCGTGGGCGACGTCCATGAGGCGGGTCTGCAGCGCCGGCACCAGGATGCTTGCGGAGCAGCCCATCGCGAACACCGCGACCAGCGCGCCGGGCCGGGTCTGCGCGAGCCACCCGAACGTTCCGAGGACGACGGCGACCGCGACCAGTCCGCCGTACACGCTGCCCATCAGCGAGCGGTCCGCCAGCCGCCCGCCGAGGACGGTGCCCACCGTCATGCCCACGCCGTACACGCCGAGCACGATCGTCACCGCGGACTCGGAGAAACCGGCCAGTTCGGTCATCGTCGGCGTGATGTAGGAGTACGTCGCGAACATCCCGCCGAAACCGACCATCCCGACCAGCAGCGCCATCCACACCTGCGGCCGGGCCAGCGCGCTCAGCTCGCTGCGGACGTTCACGTCGCTCCCGACCGGCTGCGGCGGGACCCAGAACCAGACCGCGACCAGCGTGAGCAGGCCCAGTACGCCGACCGCGAGGAACGGCACCTGCCACCCGAGCCGCTGCCCGAGCAGGGTGGTCAGCGGTACACCGATGATGTTCGCGACCGGAAGTCCCACCATCGTCATCGACACCGCCCGCGCCCGCCGCTCGGCCGGCACCATCGACGCGCCGGTCACCGCACCGATCCCGAAGAACGCACCGTGCGGCAGCCCGGACAGGAACCTGGCCGCCATCAGGAACTCGTAGCTCGAGGCAATCGACGACAGCACGTTGCCGACCACGAAGACCGCCATCAGGCCGAGCAGCAGGCGTTTTCTTCCGGTCCGTGCACCGAGCGCCGCGATCACCGGAGCGCCGACCACGACGCCCAGCGCGTACGCCGAGACCACATGGCCGGCGGCCGGGATCGAGATGCGTACGCCGTCCGCGATCTGCGGGAGCAGCCCCATCGTGACGAACTCGGTGGTCCCGATCGCGAAACCGCCGGTCGCCAGCGCGAACAATGCCAGACTGACGTGCCGCGAGGTCGTGTCAGGAGCGACTGAACTTGTCACACCTGATTGTCGCAGAGATCAGCAGGACCACCGCGAGCAGGGCGAAGACGCCGTTCCCGATCAGGTCGACCGCCATCGAGGCCCCGAACGTCGGGCTCTCCGGGAACGCGTGCCACGCGTAGGTGAGCATCGCGCCACCCGCCGCGGCCAGTGTGTGCATCCGGGTCCAGCTGGTCCGGCGGGACCAGGTGACGAACAGGACGATCGCGAGTACGTCGATCAGCAGCGACACCCCGGCGCACAGCCAGCCGTTCTTGATCTGATCGTTCACGAGCATCCAGCCGCTGCTGATCACCAGTCCGACGACGCCGACGATCCACGGCGACGGGACGTTCCCGGCGGTACTGCGAGGCGCACGGCGGCCGACCCGGACCGCGAGGGCGACCAGTACGACGACTGCGACGGCAACGCCGAGGTCCTGACCGACGGAGGCGCGGAACGGGTCCTGGGCGTACCCGAACAGGGTGGTCGCGACGACCCCGACGACGAAGAGGGCGGCGTACAGGCTGAAGCCGAGCTTGCCGAGCCACGGTTCGCGCGGGCGGCTGGACAGCGACTCCATCACCACGATCGGGACCGTGATGCTCCACAGCGTATGCAGGCCGAGCACCATCACGGTCCACGGTGCGCCCATACCGAGGAACGAGATGTGGCCGGGGTCGAGCAGTCGCAAATGTGCGTAGTTCGGGTTGAACAGCGACTGGGTGGTGACGCCTTCCTCGATCACGCCGTACGCCAGGGCCAGGATCAGGATGCTCGGGTAGCGCCAGCCGCGGCGGCGGGCCAGCTCGCGGATCAGGACGGCGCCGCCGCCGTACAGCGGGGCCAGCCCGAACAGGGCGAACAGGCCGCTGATCGGGATGTTCCCGAGCAGGAACTCGGCGACCATCGGGGACAGGAAGAACAGGCCGAGAGCCGGCAGGCCGCGCCGCACGCCGCTTCGCCGGGGAGTGGTCACCACGTTCGTGTTCGTCATGCTCCTCACTCTGGCCGCGCCGGGCCGCTGGTGCGGATGCGATCCGTCCGGATCCTGTGCTGACGGACGTCGGGCCCGGTACCTGACGGATGTCATGGCGTTGTGGGAGCATCCGGCATGGCCAACTTCGGGGACTACCAGTTGCAGATCTACCTGCAGGGGATGTTGCAGGGGACGACGCCGGAGATCACCACCGACCTGGCCCGGCTGGAGTCGCAGGCGGCCGGGAAGCTGCCGGTCGAGGCGATGGGGTACATCGTGCCGAGCGCGGGCAGCGGGTCGACCGCCCGCGCGAACCAGGCGGCGTTCGACCGCTGGCGTCTGGCGCCGCGGATGCTCCGCGGCAGCACCGACCGTGACCTGTCCTGCACGATCCTCGGTACGGCGATGCCGGCGCCGGTGCTGGTCGCGCCGATGGGCGTCCAGACCCTCGCGCACCCGGACGGCGAACTCGCGACCGCCCGGGCCGCCGACGCCCTCGGGCTGACGTACACGCACTCGACCCAGGCCAGCCACGCGATCGAGCAGATCGAGGCCGCGAACAAGTGGTTCCAGCTGTACTACCCGACCGACCGCGACGTCTGCCTGAGCTTCCTGCAGCGCGCGAAGGCCGCTGGGTACGCCGTACTCGTGGTCACGCTCGACACCGGGACGATCGGCTGGCGGCCGGCCGACCTGGACCGCGGGTTCCTGCCGTTCCTGAAGGGCGAGGGGCTGGCGAACTACTTCAGCGACCCCGCGTTCCAGGCGAAGCTGGCCAAACCGATCGCCGACGACCCGGGCGCGGCCGTGATGCAGTGGGCGCAGCTGTTCCCGAACGTCGGCCTGTCCTGGGACGACCTGTCGTTCCTGCGCGACAACTGGGACGGCCCGATCGTGCTCAAGGGCATCACCCACGTCGAGGACGCCAAGCTCGCGGCCGAGAACGGCGTCGACGGCATCGTGGTCTCGAACCACGGCGGCCGTCAGGTCGACGGCGCGGTCGCCGCACTCGACACCCTGCCGGCGATCGCGGACGCGGTCGGGGAGCAGCTCACGATTCTGTTCGATTCCGGCGTACGTACGGGTTCCGACGCCGCGAAGGCCCTTGCCCTGGGCGCCAAAGCGGTCCTGCTCGGACGGCCCTTGCTCTACGGACTCGCGCTGGCAGGACAGGCCGGGGTCGAGCACGTACTGCGGTGTTTCCTCGCAGAGCTCGACCTGACGCTGGCACTGTCCGGCTACGCGAACCACCGGGAGCTCAACCGCGACTCGGTCGTGCGCGCGTGAAGGCGGTCGTGTTCGACCTCGACAACACGCTGTTCGACCACACCGGGTCCGCTCAGCGCGCCCTTCGGGAGTGGGTCGCGGGGCTGGGGATCGAGCCGACCGACGAGCTGGTCGCGGAGTGGTTCGAGATCGAGGACCGGGTGTACGACGCGTACCTCCGGCGTGAGTTCACGCATCAAGGGCAGCGGCGGGCGCGGCTCCGCGAGTTCCTGCCGGTGCTCGGGCGGGAGGTGCCGCAGACGGATGCCGAGTTGGACGAGACGTTCGAGGGGTATCTGACGCTGTACCGCCGCGAGTGGGTGGCGTACCCGGACGCGCGCCCGGCGTTGGAAGTTGCCCGGGGCAACGGGTGGCGGATCGGGGTGCTGACCAACGGAAGCACCCTGCAGCAGAACGCGAAACTGGAGGCGATCGGGCTCGCGGGGTCCGTGGATGTGGTGTGCACGTCCGAATCACTCGGAGTCAGCAAACCCGATCCGTTGGTCTACCAACGTGTTTGTGAAGAGCTCGGCGTGGAGCCGGCCGATGCGCTGATGGTCGGGGACAACCTGGAGCTCGACGTGCTCGCGGCACGGCGGGCAGGGATGACCGCGCGGCACCTGGACCGCGCGGCCGGACGAACCCTGCTGGACCTGCTCTAGTTGATCGTCCAGGTGTCGGCGCCGGTGACGAGGGACTGGAGGTCGCCGGTGCCCTGGGTTTCCTGGGCGGTCTTGATCTGCTGGCGGACGAGGTCGTCGTACGCGGGACGGTCGACGTTGCGGAACACGCCGACCGGGGCGCGGTGCAGGACGCCGGCGTCGGTGAGGCGGGACAGGGCGAAGGCGTACGCCGGGTCCTCGATCTGGGCGTCGTGGACGACCAGGTCGGCCTCGCCGCCGGGCAGGTCGGCGACCTCCCGGACCGCGAGCGACGCGAACCCGTCCCGGACCACACCGAGACGCCCGTCCTTGCCGAACCGGATCGGCTCGCCGTGCACCAGCGGGATGATCGCGTCGTCCCGGGTGTCGGGGTCCTTGAACGCCTCGAACGCGTTGTCGTTGAAGATCGGGCAGTTCTGGTAGATCTCCACGAACGCCGTACCACGGTGCGCGGCGGCGGCCCGCAGTACCGAGGTCAGGTGCTTACGGTCGGAGTCGATGGTCCGGGCCACGAACGTCGCCTCCGCGCCGAGCGCCAGCGAGACCGGGTTGAACGGGTTGTCCACCGACCCCATCGGCGTCGACTTCGTCACCTTGCCCGGCTCCGACGTCGGCGAGTACTGCCCCTTGGTCAGGCCGTAGATCCGGTTGTTGAACAGCAGGATCTTCAGGTTCACGTTCCGCCGCAGCGTGTGGATCAGGTGGTTGCCGCCGATCGACAGCGCGTCGCCGTCACCGGTCACCACCCACACGCTGAGGTCCGGTCGGGCGGTCGCCAGCCCGGTCGCGATCGCCGGCGCGCGGCCGTGGATCGAGTGCATGCCGTACGTCGACAGGTAGTACGGGAAGCGGGACGAGCAGCCGATCCCGGAGACGATCGCGACGTTCTCGCGCTTGATCCCGAGCTCGGGCAGGAACCCCTGGAAGGCCGCGAGTACGGCGTAGTCACCGCAGCCGGGGCACCACCGGACCTCCTGGTCCGACACGTACTCCTTGCGGTTCTGCGGGTCGGTCGCGAGTGGGACTCCCGCCAGACCATGCTGACCCAGGCCCGGCATGCCGAGCTCGACCGTGCTCATCGTGCGCCCTCCTTGTTCAGGTGCCCGTTCTGGTCGGCGAGTGCTTCACCGTGCTTCAGCGCGGCCGCGGCCTCGCCGAGATGGCGGGCGTCGTCGTCGATGCCCTCGGTCTCCTCGACCAGGTTGCCGATCACCTCGGCCAGCTCCGCGGCGCCGAGCGGCATCCCGCGGACCTGCGCGTACGAGACCACGTCGACGAGGTACTTCGAGCGGAGCAGCATCGCCAGCTGGCCGAGGTTCATCTCCGGGACCAGGACCTTGTCGTAGCTGCGCAGCACATCCCCGAGGTTCGACGGGAACGGGTTCAGGTGCCGCAGGTGCGCCTGCGCGATCTTGCCGCCGACCGTGCGGACCCGGCGGACCGCGGCGCCGATCGGGCCGTACGTCGAACCCCACCCGAGCACCAGGACCTTCGCCGTACCGTCCGGGTCGTCGACCTGGATCGGCGGGATGCTCCGCGCGACCGCGTCCACCTTCGCCTGCCGGGTGCGGATCATCAGGTCGTGGTTGGCCGGGTCGTAGGAGATGTTCCCGGTCTTGTCCTCCTTCTCGAGGCCACCGATGCGGTGGTCGAGACCCGCCGTACCCGGGACGGCCCAGGCGCGGGCCAGCGTCTCCGGGTCACGCTCGTACGGGAGGTAGACCGGCTGACCCTTGTCATCGACCCCGTTCGGGGCCGTGGTGAAGTTCGGGTCGACGGTCGGCAGGTCCTCGACGACCGGGATCTGCCACGGCTCGGAGCCGTTCGCCAGGTAGCCGTCGGACAGCACGATCACCGGCGTGCGGTAGGTGACCGCGATCCGGGCCGCCTCGATCGCGATCGCGAAGCAGTCCGCGGGGGACTGGGCCGCGATCACCGGCAGCGGGGCCTCGCCGTTGCGGCCGAACATCACCTGCAGCAGGTCGGCCTGCTCGGTCTTGGTCGGCATCCCGGTCGAGGGACCGGCGCGCTGGATGTCGCAGACCACCAGCGGCAGCTCGAGCATCACGCCGAGGCCGATCGTCTCCGACTTCAGGCTGATGCCGGGGCCGGACGACGTGGTGACGCCGAGCGCGCCGCCGAACGACGCACCGAGCGCCGCGCCGACGCCGGCGATCTCGTCCTCGGCCTGGATCGTGGTGACGTTGAACCGCTTCAGCTTGGACAGCTCGTGCAGTACGTCGGACGCCGGGGTGATCGGGTACGCACCGAGGACCAGCGGCAGCCCGGCCCGCTGCGCGCCCACCACCAGGCCGTACGCCAGCGCGAGGTTGCCGGAGATGTTCCGGTACGTCCCGGAGGCCATCCGGGCCGGCTTCACCTCGTACCGGACCGAGAACTCCTCGGCGGTCTCGCCGAAGTTGTAACCGGCCCGGAAGGCGGCGATGTTGGCGTCCCGGATGTCCGGCTTCGACGCGAACTTGGTCTGCAGGAACTTGATCGTCGACTCGACCGGCCGCTGGAACAGCCAGGACACCAGGCCGAGCGCGTACATGTTCTTCGCCCGGGACGCGTCCTTGCGGGACAGGCCGAACTCCTTGACCGATTCCACCGTCATGCCGGTCAGGTTCAGCGGTACGACGTGGTAGCCGTCGAGCTCGCCGGTCTCCAGCGGGTTCTCGTCGTACCCGATCCGCTTCAGGTTGCGCGCGGTGAAGTCGGCGGTGTCGACGATCAGGGTCCGGCCGCGGGGCACGTCCTTGAGATTCGCCTTCAGGGCCGCCGGGTTCATAGCGATCAGCACATCGGGCGCATCACCCGGCGTGAGGATGTCGTGGTCGGCGAAGTGGAGCTGGAAGGAGCTGACTCCCGGCAGGGTCCCGGCTGGTGCCCGGATCTCGGCTGGGAAGTTGGGCAAGGTCGACAGATCATTGCCGAACGATGCCGTTTCCGCTGTGAACCTGTCCCCCGTGAGCTGCATCCCGTCGCCGGAGTCGCCGGCGAAGCGGATCACCACGCGGTCGAGCTGCTTGACCTCGATGGTCACTGTTCTGTTCATCTCCAAGTCGAAGCTTGGGTCGGTCTGCCGCTTCGTGGACGACAGGTCGATCCCCCCATCAGGGCGATAACCCCAATATTAGTTCGCCCTTAGAACGGAACCATGCGGAAGCCCCGGTGGTCCACAGCCTGGGACGTGGTGTTAGAAGGCGGACCGGTCAGGTAATGGAGGACCTGTCACCGTCCGCGAGCGCTCGCTTGCGATCCGCAGCGAGAACCGGCAGGGTGGCGGGCAACTGATTGCGACTTCAGGGAGTTGTGCGATGCGCCGACTGCTAGGGCACGTCCCCCAATCCCACGCCTACTGCGGGGCACTCGGCACGGCACCTCGCCGCACGGGTGCAAAGGCCACGATGCTCCGCATCGAGACCTTCGCCCCCGCACGCCGATGCACCGCACCGAGCACCTCCTCGCGACGGCGTGGGATTGGGGGACGTGCCCTGGCGGGACTGCTGATGCTGCTGATCCTCGGCTGCGCGGTCCCGAGCGCGTCCGCGGTCCCGTCGCCGGTGCGTACCGTGACGATCTCCAGCATCCGTACGACGGACGCGACCAAGGGGGTGATCACGGTCGTCGGCACGCTGACGCCGGCGCCCGCGAACGGGACCCGGATCCCGTTGCACCAGTGGATCCCGTCGCTGAAGCGCTGGCAGGAGATCGCCCACGGGTACTCGAACGGCACCAGCGTGACGATCACCACGGTCCAGCCCGGGTCGATCCGGACGTACCGGATCGCGGTCGGTGCGCAGGCGCCGTACGCTGCTGGGCTCTCGCCGATGATCAGCTTCAAGCACTACGTGTGGCGGGGCATGTTCAAGAAGGGCGTGGTCGCCGCGGGCGGGGCGGGTCAGCCGCAGTTCAACGTCGTACCGCCGAACGAAGGACCGAAACGAGCCGAGGCGGATCTGCTCGCGAACCAGGGCGGGTACGTGTGGGGCGAGGTCGACTCGACCGGCTGCCGGTACTCGCGCAACTGGCTCGGCAACCTGACCGACGGGCTGGCCCGGGTGTCGCTGCACAACCAGACGACGGCGATCACGTCGGTCCGGATGCAGCAGGAGACCGAGACCTGGCTGAACTACGACATCACCGGCGTGACGCGGCTGCGGCTGCAGGTCGCGGACGTCCGCTCCGGGTACGGCCCGTACGTCTCCGTCTACTCGCTACTACTCTGCACGAACTAGAGTATTGCCCGTGTCGGACAGCTATGGCGTCGTCGCCGCGGTGGTCGCGCTCGGCCTGGTCGGGCTGATCGGCGCGTTCGCGCTGAACAAGGCGCTGACCGTCACGTACCCGACCGAGGGCAAGCTCAAGACGTACGAGTCGGGCGTCGACCCGGTCGGCGAAGGCTGGGCCCAGGTCCACATCCGGTACTACCTGTTCGCCTACCTGTACGTGATCTTCGCCGTGGACGCGATCTACCTCTTCCCGTGGGCCACCATCTTCAACACCCTCGGCTTCGCCACCCTGATCGAGATGTTCGTCTTCCTCGCGTTCGTTGCAGTGGGCTTGCTGTACGCCTACCGCAAGGGCGTCTTGCGCTGGACCTGAGCCAACGCCGCGGCGATGGCCCAGTCCTGGCAGCCGATGCCTACTGATTTGAAGACGGTGCGACCGGTTGGGGCTGGTGGGTTCGAGAGGGCTGGGCCCAGCTCGACGAGGTCGGCTTTGGCGAGGGTGCCTGAGGTGACGGCGTCGATGATTTCGCCGGATTCTTCCAGGGCGGCTGCTCGTTGGTCGACGAGGACCGTGCTGTTGGTGAAGAGGTTGCGGGGGAGTTCGCGCATGGTGGGGCGGAAGGCGCCGATGGCGTTGACGTGGACTGTTTCGGGGAGTGTGTCCGCGTCGAAGAGTGGTGTGCTCGAGGACGTTGCGCAGCAGATGATGTCCGGGGTGGCGATCGCGGCTTCGACGGCTGTTGTCGGGGTGAAGCGGACCTCGGAGAACTCGGCGGCCAGGTTCTGAGCCAGGGTCGTCGCGCGGTCCGCGGAGCGGCCGGCGATGGTGACGTCGGTGATCGGGCGGACGGCGAGGACTGCGCGGACCTGGTCGGGGGCCTGGGCGCCGGTGCCGATGACCGTCAGGCGGGTGGAGCCGGCGGGCGCGAGCAGGTCGGTCGCGACGCCGACGACCGCGCCGGTCCGCAGCGTGGTGATCGAGGTGCCGTCGGCGACGAGTTGTTCGCCGCCGCCGGTCCAGATCACGGTCGCGCGGATCGCCGGGACCTGGTCGAGCGCGATGCCGATCTTCTTCACCACCGCGGTCCCGGTCGGGGAGTGGTACGCCGACATCACCAGCACCGCGCCGTCGCCGAAGATCTGCCGCGGCGGCAGTACGAAGTTCCCGGCGGCGAGTTCGACGAACGCGTCCCGGACGGCAGCGATCGCCGTACTCATCGGAACGGCTGCGCGGACGTCATCGGCGGAGAGCACCAACATCTGCCCGAGCATATGCGGCCGGTCGACGGTCGCGCAGCGTATCTGTTCGGTGCCGGTCGGCTTACGCCCCGGAGTAACTGAAAGTCTCTGCAATTTCCGTTGCCCTGGTCACCGTTTGTGCTTGCGCGGAGCAACAAACGGGAGTTTCAAGCGCTGTTCTTAACGGATTGCGTACAGCTGATCGCCAAGCGCTGACTTCGGGGTTATGGTGATTACTCGGGGGAACGGGGCGAGCACGTGGTGGTGAGGCTATGTCGTGGCACCTGTGGGTATTGATCACCCTCGCTGCGGCCGGGTTGGTGCTGTTGGCCGCGGCGCGGATGCGGCACGCCCGCAAGGTCTTCGACGACATCACCGAACTGAACCGCCCGGCTGAACGCCGCCGCTCGCCCGAGCCCGAGTCCGAGCAGGACGAACTGGCCCGCGCCCGAGCCCGCCACCTGGAAGCCGAACCCAAACGCGGCCACGGCTGACGGCGCCAGCCGCACGCTCTCGTCCGTCGGCGCCATCCCGCGGGCTCTTGTCCGCCGGCAGCACCCGGACGTCGGGCGCGCTCTAGGCCTCGTCCAGCAAGCCGTCGCGGCGGGCGACGGCGGCGGCTTCTGTCCGCGAGCGGACGCCGAGCTTCGCGAGGATGTTCGACACGTGCACGCTGACGGTCTTCTCGCTGATGTACAGCTCGCGCGCCAACTGCCGGTTCGTACGACCCTCGGCGAGCAACCGCAGTACCTCGGTCTCCCGTGACGTCAGCGCGCTCGCACCGTGCGCGTCCCCGCCACCCGCCTCCTCCAGCAACGGCCGCGCGCCCAGCTCACGCCCGACCTCGGCCGCCAGCGCGGTCTGCTCGTTCGCCTCGCCGACCCGGCCGGCCGCACGCAGCGCGTCCGACAACCGGACCCGCGACCACGCCTGCTCGAATATGTACCCGTACCCGAAGGCGTCGGTGGTCCGCTGCCACGACGCGACGTGGTCCTCAGGGGTCGGCGCGTCGACCCCGGTCAGCCAGCGCAACCGATCCCACTCCGACTCCAATCGCGCCAGCCAGGCGAGCCCTTCGACACCCATCAACCGCCCCGGCGGCAGGCCCTTCTCGGCCGTCCCCTGACCGATCGAGAGCAGTTCCGCCCCGCGCGCGACCAGATCCGCGGCGGCCGACGGCTCGCCGACCGCCCGGTGGCACAACACCTGCAACCCGAGCGTCACGAACCGGATCCGCCCGAGGAACCACTCGGTCTGGAACACGTCCGCGCACAGCGTGCTCACGTCGGAGATCAGCTTCTCCGCCTCGGCCGGCTTGTCGAGCGCCCGGTACGCGTCCACGGCCGGCTGCAGCCCGATGATCGGCAGCATGATGTCCAGGTCCCACCACTTGCGGGACATCTCGAACTCCTCCGCGACCGCGGTGTCACCACGCGCGCTGCGGACCGAGAACTCCACCGCCCGCAGCGCGGCCCCCGCAGCGGCCGGCGTCATCGAATCCGTCCGCGCGGTCGCCGACGCCTCGTCCCACTCGCCGAGCATGAACTGCGTCAGCGCCAGCATCCGCCGCGCGTCGAACCCGTACGCCGCCCACTGCCGCCCGAGCTCCCCGGCCCGCTTGGTCGCGAACGACAGCGCCGCCTTCGCGTTCAGCAGGTCGCCCTGCTCGTACCGCGTGGAGCCGAGCAGGAACCGGCTGCGCACCTCGGCGGCCGGGTCCCCGGTGAGCTGCGCCCGTACGGCGGCCTCCTCGAGCTGCTTCACCGCCGTCTCCGGATCGCCCGCGCGACGGCGGAGCTGGGCGAGCGTGATCCCGGCGTCGCTGGCCGCGGACTCCTGACCGGCCTCGCGGGCGATCTCGAGCGCCTTGTGCGCCCAGCGCTCCGCCTCCATCGGGCGGCCGAGCGCGTCCGAGACGCGTGCGTACAGCGACGCGACCTGCGCCTTGAACACGCTGGCCGGCTCGTCGTTGACCAGCTTCAGCGCCTGCGAAACGGCCTCGTTGGACTCCTGGTCCTGGTCGATCACCAGCGCGATGTCGGCCAGCGGCAGCAGCAGCCGCGCGCGCTCCAGCTTCGGGGCGTCCGCCGGGAGGTCGGCCAGCGCCTTGCGGAGGATCTTCACCGCCCGCAGGTGCTGCGACGACAGGGTCGCGGCGGTCGCGGTCTGGACGATCAGCCAGGTCTTGTCGATCGCGTGGTCGGGCGCCCGGTTCGGATACAGCTCCAGCGCCAGCTCGTAGTGCTTCAGCGCGTCCTGCGGGGCGGCGACCGAGATCGCCTCTTCGCCCGCGCGGACCCGCGCCTCGAACGCGACCGGCAGGTTGTGCGACCGCGTGGCATGCCCCGCGAGCTCGGCCGCCGTACCCGCGACGGTCTGGTCCTTGAGGGCCTTCACGTACGCCGCGTGCAGCCGGACGCGCTCACCCGGCAGCAGGTCGTCGTACACGGCCTCGGCCAGCAGGGCGTGGCGGAAGTAGTACCGATCGGTGGTCGGGATGTCGATGATGTGGGCGTCGATCAGCTCGCGCAGTGCCTCGTCGAGCTCACGGTCCGGAAGGTCGGCGACCGCGGTGAGCAGCGTGTGCGGGACGCGGTGACCGGCGACCGCGATCACCCGGGCCACCTGGCGGGCGTCGTCGGACAGTGGGTCGAGACGGACCAGCAGGAGATCGGCGAGGTCGGGCGGTACGCCGTCGTTGTCGCCCATCGACGCCGCGGCCGCGAGCTCCTCGGTGAAGAACGCGTTGCCGCCGGCCCGCTCGAGGATCCGGCGCTCCTCGACCGCGGGCAGCGGAGCGGGCAGCAGCGAATGCAGCAGCGTGCGCGCCTCCTCGGCGTCGAGCGGGAGCAGGTTCACCCGGCGGACCCGCGGGTTGCGGGACCACTCGGCGATCGGCCGGCGCAGCGGGTGCCGGCGGTGCAGGTCGTCGCTGCGGTACGACACCACGAGCGCGAGGCGCTGCGAGGTCAGGCGGGTGATCAGGAAACCGATCAGGTCCCGGGTCGAGTCGTCGGCCCAGTGCGCGTCCTCGATGATCACCAGTTGCGGCTCGCTGGTCGCGAGCGCGGTGAACGCGCCGAGGACCGCGTCGAACAGCGCGGCCCGGTCGAGCTGCGCCTCCTGCGGCACCGGCTGCGCGCCGAGCAGCCGGTGCGCCGGCAGCAGGCGGGCGATCGCCGGGAAGTTCGTCAGCACGCCCTCGACCAGGTCGGGGCGGTCACCGGCCAGCCGGCCGAAGATCTCCGAGAACGGCTGGTACGGCAGGCCGGCGTCGCCGAAGTCGGTGCAGTGCCCGACCAGTACTCCGAAACCGCGCTCGTGTGCACCGGTCGCGATCTCGTCGAGCATCCGGGTCTTGCCGACGCCGGCGTCGCCGGACAGCAGCACGGCGCCGGCGCGCCGGGTTCTGGCGTCGTCCACGGCGCTGAGCAGGGCGGCCATCTCGGACGAGCGGCCGACGAGAGGTGTCGAGTTCCAGGGCACGTCGTCCATCTTCGCCCCTGGAGCCGACACAAATCGACGGCATCCCGTTCCGTGGGTTCTCCCAGCCGCAGAACCGGCCGCTGAACCAGTCGCTGAACCGGCCGCTGGGCGGGTGACCGGACCGGGTGCAGAAACGCCGTCCCGGATCGGTGTTTCCCGATCGGGGACGGCGGTCCTGGCGGTCATGCGGCGGGGCGGGGTCGGAGGGCGTGGCGCGCCTCGGGCTGCCCGGGCTGCTCGCTCTGCGAGCCCTTCGCGGTCCGCTTGCGGCGGTTGGCGGCCCGGAAGTCACGCTTGGCGCGCTCCAGCCGGTACGCCGTCTCGGCCCGGACCGAGTCCGGTGTCAGTGGCAAGTAGGTCATGGTTTCCCTCCCTTCAGGCTTTCCGGCCGAACAGGTGGCTGATGGTCCGGCGGCTCCGGGTCTCCCGGTGCTGCCGGAAGTCGCGGCTGAGGCGCTCCCTGCGGTAGTCGACCTCTGCCTTGACCGATGCGTTGCTGAACATGTGTTCCTCCGTCGTTCTGTGCCGGCTCCCTGCCGACAACCACTAATCTGCACGTCTGAGGTGGGCCCCCACATCGGAACTCCTCCCTATCCCTGGCGGCGGTGACCACCTAGGCGCTCTTAGGGGGTCCTAGGGGCCGCCCTGTGCGCCTGTTCTTGCCCTGGAAAAGACGGTGGCGGGGGGGGGGGGGGGGGGGGGGGGGGGGGGGGGGGGGGGGGGGGGGGGGGGGGGGGGGGGGGGGGGGGGGGGGGGGGGGGGGGGAGAGGGGGGAGGGGGGGGGGGGGGGGGGGGGGGGGGCGGTGGGGGT